>NC_008709.1:0-1200000 GCF_000015285.1 Psychromonas ingrahamii 37 | reverse complement strand
AAGTGAGATGGCAGCATTACTATCTTTAGCCAGTGAAACAGCCTTAGCAACAATAAATTCGCTTGACCGTGATAAATCAACAGCGACTAATATATGTTTATAACTCATAATCTTTCCCCAAATGTTCTGCATATGTATTTAATGCTAATTGATTAATAAAGACTCCATTCAGAGCCACTTTTCTATTTCAGTTTAAGGCGCATAAATTCATAAGAGCATCAATATATGATCACTCATGTTCCTACCTAAAACGGTCTGAATTCCAGCGGAGCAAGAAAGAACAGTTATTTATATTTAGTTTTTTAGTATTAATAACAAACTCGATTGCTTAGCTATCAAGATAAATAATTAATAGATCGGTAGTTGTCGAATTAAGTATTTTACGTGTGGCTGATAGTAATCGACTCCAAAAATCATGGTGATGCCCACAAACCAATAGGTCAGCACCTATTTTTTCAACGGCTGCGTTTACCCTGCGGTTAAAATTTCCCATTACTATAATGGCATTTTCAATAGGATAATCAGCTTTAACAGCTAAGGCCTGCAGGTCTTGTTGTAATGTTTTCTCTCTTTCCTCAATAGAAGGCAGGCTATCAATTTCTAAATTCACAAGTCCAATGTTAGATACGTTATCTACGTCGACAAAAATAAGTGAAACTTTAGCGTTTGTATCTTTAGCCAACAAGACAGCCCTACTGATCACTTTCTCACTTGATTTAGATAAATCAACTGCAACTAATATATGTTTATAGCTCATGTCATCCTCACAATTAACTCTATTAATAAATAAAATAATCCTTTAATCTAACGGCTTAAATATCAAGAAAATATACTTTAGCATCGAAAAAAAGACTCCAATCTAAAATAGAATTAATACTAAACAGTTATAATCGCGTTTTAAAAACCTTCAACATAAGATTAGCACCAGCCCCAAAAATATCATGTATTCCATGGTGTTTTATTGCTTTATATCAATTTTAACCCTGCTTCACTATTTAAAAATATACTTTATAAAAAGCCGCTTGGCGATAGAACAGGGTCCGCAGAGCTAGTCTGTTTGTGACACTCACTTCCGCAAAATTCGCCTCCCTACTCTCACATAAAAGGAAACTACAGGACGCGCAGAGCTTGTCCGCTCGTGAACCATCGCTGCTGCGATACTCGCCCTGCAGCATGCTTTTTCCTTTCCCATGTTCGAGTTGGTCATCGTCCAAGCGCTTAAACGAAAAAATCCCTGCTGACGTTAATCAACAGGGATTGTTTTAGATTTAATTGCTCAGCTTGTGCGAGATACTTGCGATGGAATAGGGTTCGCAGAGCTCACCCGCTCATGAACCTTGGCTCTCGCCAAATTATCCAGGGCACGTAAAAACTTAGCCCGTTCGTAACACTCAGCTGTCGCTGAACTCACCCCGACTATCACATGGATTGAATGCCACTGTGTGGCTGCTCTTTATATCCCATATTCGAGTTAGTCATCGCATCAAGCGCTAAAACGAAAAAATCCCTACTGACGCTAGTCAACAGGGATTTATCGTTTATTAGGCGCTTGGCGATGGAACAGGATTCGCAGAGCTCACCCGCTCGTAAACCTTGCCTACCGGCAAACAACCAGGGCACGCAGAGCTTAGCCCGCTCATGACACTTTGCTAATGCAAAATTCGCCTCCCTACTCGAGAGTAGGTCATCGTCTCAAGCGATTAAACGAAAAAATCCCTGCTGACGTTAGTCAACAGGGATTTATCGTTTATTATGCGCTTGGCGATGACCTACTCTCACATGGGGAGACCCCACACTACCATCGGCGCAATTACGTTTCACTGCTGAGTTCGGAATGGGATCAGGTGGTACCACAATGCTATGGTCGCCAAGCATAAAAAGTTAATTAGAAAAGCTGCTTTTATTGTTGTTTTTATCAAGCAATCATAAATATTTGTAAAATATGTTTCGCAAGCATATTTTCTTGGTTACACACTAACCTAACTTGAGTTTTCAAAGAGAATGTTAATAACATTCTCTGACACTCATCGCCTATTGGGTCAGTCCAACACGCTTTAGGTGTTGTATGGTTAAGCCTCACGGGTAATTAGTACAAGTTAGCTCAATACATTACTGCACTTACACACCTTGCCTATCAACGTTGTAGTCTCCAACGGCCCTTTAGGGAGCTTAAAGCTCCAGTGAGAACTCATCTCGAGGCTCGCTTCCCGCTTAGATGCTTTCAGCGGTTATCGATTCCGAACGTAGCTACCGGGCAATGCATCTGGCGATACAACCCGAACACCAGCGGTTCGTCCACTCCGGTCCTCTCGTACTAGGAGCAGCTCCTCTCAATTCTCAAACGCCCACGGCAGATAGGGACCGAACTGTCTCACGACGTTCTAAACCCAGCTCGCGTACCACTTTAAATGGCGAACAGCCATACCCTTGGGACCGACTTCAGCCCCAGGATGTGATGAGCCGACATCGAGGTGCCAAACACCGCCGTCGATATGAACTCTTGGGCGGTATCAGCCTGTTATCCCCGGAGTACCTTTTATCCGTTGAGCGATGGCCCTTCCATTCAGAACCACCGGATCACTATGACCTACTTTCGTACCTGCTCGACGTGTCTGTCTCGCAGTTAAGCTGGCTTATACCATTGTACTAACCTCACGATGTCCGACCGTGATTAGCCAACCTTCGTACTCCTCCGTTACTCTTTAGGAGGAGACCGCCCCAGTCAAACTACCCACCAAACAGTGTCCCAAACCCCGATTCAGGGGCCATGGTTAGAACTCAAAACATACAAGGGTGGTATTTCAAGGTTGGCTCCACGTCATCTAGCGACAACGCTTCAAAGCCTCCCACCTATCCTACACATGTAGGCTCTAAGTTCACTGCTAAGCTGTAGTAAAGGTTCACGGGGTCTTTCCGTCTAGCCGCGGGGACGCAGCATCTTCACTGCGATTTCAACTTCACTGAGTCTCGGGTGGAGACAGCATGGCCATCATTACGCCATTCGTGCAGGTCGGAACTTACCCGACAAGGAATTTCGCTACCTTAGGACCGTTATAGTTACGGCCGCCGTTTACCGGGGCTTCGATCAAAAGCTTCGACCTAAGTCTAACCTCATCAATTAACCTTCCGGCACCGGGCAGGCGTCACACCCTATACGTCATCTTACGATTTAGCAGAGTGCTGTGTTTTTAATAAACAGTTGCAGCCATCTGGTATCTTCGGCCTCCAACAGCTCAGAGAGCAAGTCTCGTCACCGTCGGAGGCGTACCTTCTCCCGAAGTTACGGTACCATTTTGCCTAGTTCCTTCACCCGAGTTCTCTCAAGCGCCTTAGTATTCTCTACCTGACCACCTGTGTCGGTTTGGGGTACGATCCTCTATTATCTGAAGCTTAGAGACTTTTCCTGGAAGCATGGCATCAATGACTTCATCACCTTGGTGACTCGACATCGTGTCTCAGCGTTAAAAGAAACCCGGATTTACCTAAGTCTCCCGCCTACGCACTTGAACCTGGACAACCATCGCCAGGCCCACCTAGCCTTCTCCGTCCTCCCATCGCAATAATAAAGGGTACGGGAATATTAACCCGTTTCCCATCGACTACGCCTTTCGGCCTCGCCTTAGGGGTCGACTCACCCTGCCCCGATTAACGTTGGACAGGAACCCTTGGTCTTCCGGCGGGGAGGTTTTTCACCTCCCTTATCGTTACTCATGTCAACATTCGCACTTCTGATACCTCCAGGATGGTTTACACCTTTCCCTTCGACGGCTTACAGAACGCTCCTCTACCATGCCTATAAATAAGCATCCGCAGCTTCGGTGATATGTTTAGCCCCGTTAAATCTTCCGCGCAGACCGACTCGACTAGTGAGCTATTACGCTTTCTTTAAAAGATGGCTGCTTCTAAGCCAACTTCCTAGCTGTCTGAGCCTTTCCACATCGTTTCCCACTTAACATATACTTAGGGACCTTAGCTGGCGGTCTGGGTTGTTTCCCTTTCCACGACGGACGTTAGCACCCGCCGTGTGTCTCCCGTGATTGCACTTGTTGGTATTCGGAGTTTGCATGGGGTTGGTAAGTCGGGATGACCCCCTAGCCCAAACAGTGCTCTACCCCCAACAGTGATACACGAGGCGCTACCTAAATAGCTTTCGAGGAGAACCAGCTATCTCTTGGTTTGATTGGCCTTTCACCCCCAGCCACAAGTCATCCCCTAATTTTTCAACATTAGTGGGTTCGGTCCTCCAGTTGATGTTACTCAACCTTCAACCTGCTCATGGCTAGATCACCAAGTTTCGGGTCTAATCCCAGCAACTATTCGCCCAGTTAAGACTCGGTTTCCCTACGGCTCCCCTATTTGGTTAACCTTGCTACTGAAATTAAGTCGTTGACCCATTATACAAAAGGTACGCAGTCACGGAACACAATGTCCGCTCCTACTGCTTGTACGTACACGGTTTCAGGTTCTATTTCACTCCCCTCACAGGGGTTCTTTTCGCCTTTCCCTCACGGTACTGGTTCACTATCGGTCAATTAGGAGTATTTAGCCTTGGAGGATGGTCCCCCCATATTCAGTCAGGATTTCTCGTGTCCCGACCTACTCGCTTTCACTGTAAAGAAGTTTTTGTGTACGGGGCTATCACCCTGTATCGCGGCACTTTCCAGAGCCTTCCACTAACTTTTAAACAGCTTAAGGGCTGTTCCAATTTCGCTCGCCGCTACTATCGGAATCTCGGTTGATTTCTTTTCCTAAGGGTACTTAGATGTTTCAGTTCCCCTCGTTCGCTTCGTTAAGCTATGTATTCACTTAACGATGACACTAAGTGCCGGGTTGCCCCATTCGGAAATTCCAGGATATAACGCTTGTTATCAACTCCCCTGGACTTATCGCAGATTACCACGTCCTTCATCGCCTCTAATTGCCTAGGCATCCACCGTGCACGCTTATTCACTTAACCATACAACACCTAAAATGTGTCACTTTAAGCGTTTTTATGAATGTTAATAACATTCAAAAAACACATAAGACAACAAAATCTAGATTTTGTATTTATTTGAGTTTCCAAGACGCTTGCGATTTCTCATATTTTACAATACAAAAAACAACATTCGTTTTTCGTGCACCTAAGAATAATTGAATTAACAATCACTCAATAGATACGTACATTATCCAAAGTATCAGTTTGAATAATATTTATTTTTGCTTGATTCATTTACTAACACCTAAGTGTTAATAAACGAGAACTGTTTATATTTCACTGTGTGAAATACAAACTTTTCGTTTAATTTACCACACCAATCAACACCTGAGTGCCATTGTTATTGTGTGATAAAAAGAACTTTTATCAGCTTTCCTAATTGTTAAAGAGCAGTGTTAAAAAAACACTTAATAAATATTCTAAAAGAATCTTTATTAAGTATCTTTCAATTAATACGTAAATTTGTTGTAGCTACCAAGAGTAGTAAAAAAAGATTAATAATCTTTTTTTATTGTAGTGGTATCCCCAAGGGGATTTGAACCCCTGTTACCGCCGTGAAAGGGCGGTGTCCTAGGCCTCTAGACGATGGGGACATAGAAACTACTTGCGCTTTATCATTCTAATCAAACAATCTGTGTGAACACTCAATCATTATTTGCGTAGCAAATAGTGATGCCGAAAGGTGAATTTGCAGAGCAAAATCGCCGAAAGGCTTGTACTGTGAAGCACTTGCAAGCAAGTCTTCGATGTATTAATTCGCAAGCGAGTTAACTGATGTGTCTCTTTACGTAAGGAGGTGATCCAGCCCCAGGTTCCCCTAGGGCTACCTTGTTACGACTTCACCCCAGTCATGAACCACACCGTGGTCATCGCCATCCCCGAAAGGTTAAGCTAATGACTTCTGGTGCAGCCCACTCCCATGGTGTGACGGGCGGTGTGTACAAGGCCCGGGAACGTATTCACCGTGGCATTCTGATCCACGATTACTAGCGATTCCAACTTCACGGAGTCGAGTTGCAGACTCCGATCCGGACTACGACAAACTTTATGAGATTCGCATACCTTCGCAGGCTAGCAACCCTTTGTATTTGCCATTGTAGCACGTGTGTAGCCCATCCCGTAAGGGCCATGATGACTTGACGTCGTCCCCACCTTCCTCCGGTTTATCACCGGCAGTCTCCCTAGAGTTCCCACCATTACGTGCTGGCAACTAAGGATAAGGGTTGCGCTCGTTGCGGGACTTAACCCAACATTTCACAACACGAGCTGACGACAGCCATGCAGCACCTGTCTCAGAGTTCCCGAAGGCACTCTACTATCTCTAACAGATTCTCTGGATGTCAAGGGATGGTAAGGTTCTTCGCGTTGCATCGAATTAAACCACATGCTCCACCGCTTGTGCGGGCCCCCGTCAATTCATTTGAGTTTTAACCTTGCGGCCGTACTCCCCAGGCGGTCTATTTAATGCGTTAGCTTTGAAACCCACGGCATATAGCCACAAACTTCTAATAGACATCGTTTACTGCGTGGACTACCGGGGTATCTAATCCCGTTTGCTCCCCACGCCTTCGCGCCTCAGCGTCAGTCTTTGTCCAGGTGGCCGCCTTCGCCACTGGTATTCCTTCAGATCTCTACGCATTTCACCGCTACACCTGAAATTCTACCACCCTCTACAAAACTCTAGTTAACCAGTTTCAAATGCAGTTCCAAGGTTGAGCCCTGGGCTTTCACATCTGACTTAATTAACCGCCTACGCGCGCTTTACGCCCAGTAATTCCGATTAACGCTCGCACCCTCCGTATTACCGCGGCTGCTGGCACGGAGTTAGCCGGTGCTTCTTCTGCGAGTAACGTCACAGATAATGGATATTAACCATTACCCTTTCCTCCTCGCTGAAAGTGCTTTACAACCCGAAAGCCTTCTTCACACACGCGGCATGGCTGCATCAGAGTTTCCTCCATTGTGCAATATTCCCCACTGCTGCCTCCCGTAGGAGTCTGGACCGTGTCTCAGTTCCAGTGTGGCTGGTCATCCTCTAAGACCAGCTAGGGATCGACGCCTTGGTAAGCCATTACCTTACCAACTAGCTAATCCCACTTGGGCTCATCTTGTCGCGATAGCATATAAATAGAGGCCACCTTTGGTCCGGAGACATTATGCGGTATTAGCAGTCGTTTCCAACTGTTGTCCCCCGCAACAAGGCAAATTCCCAAGCATTACTCACCCGTCCGCCACTCGTCAGCAAAATAGCAAGCTATTCTCTGTTACCGTTCGACTTGCATGTGTTAAGCCTGCCGCCAGCGTTCAATCTGAGCCATGATCAAACTCTTCAATTTAAAGTTTAATTTGCAGCTTGCGCTGCGACTCAATATAACTGACTAAAACTAATTACTCTTTATTTCAATACCTAAGTATAAAAACAATGAATAACTTATTATTCTGAATAAATAAATTTATTCGTGTGTCACTTTTATTGATGAGTAAGCTATTTACGAAGTAAAAAGTTACTGCCTTTACAAGAAAGGACTTTGATTTTTTGAAATCACATCAACAATAAGTGTCCACACAGATTGTTTGATTAAATTGTTAAAGAGCGCGCCTTTCGGCGAGGTGCGTATATTACGCTACCTGCAAACGATGTCAATGGTTATTTTTAATATTTTCAATCAACGTGATACGTTATTAAAAACTTAACCTCTTTCGTTCTAAGTAACCGGATTGACTTGCGTCTTTCCCGTTTCCGTGGGGCGCATTATAGGGATTTAAAGTACATTGGCAAGGGCTTTAATGACTATTATTTCAATAAAATACGCGAACGATTAATTAACAAACAAACCGTTTTAAAAACAGACTATTTAAACAGAAATCTGCATTTTTTTGTTTCTTTAAATAAACATTATCCTGCTTTTTTCTTTCTATTAACGAGTTGTTCTTATCTAAGTTTCATTAATAACAGGTATATAGGGGCTTTTCTTAGAAATTGACTATTAAAGAAGGGAATTCGAATGATGCCATTCTAATTATTAGTCTGGCGAACCATCTTAACTATAAGAATTTAGAAGCTAATTTCATTTAGTCGGCCGTTATGCATACGCTGGTATTACATTCTGGTATCTGATTGCGTTTTTTCCATTTCCTATTTACCTGTTACCTTCTATCTCTGTCTTCGTTCGCATAAGATTTTCCTTGTTATAAAGAATCTACGAATTACTGCAAAAAACATCGACAGATAAACACATCCTAATCCATTGCTCCTTTCTTTTATCCCCTCCCCTAAGTAGTTACAATTTTTGCATAAAAATCCTAATTTTTATTTTTCTTAAGTGTTTATTAAGTCTTGATGCCTAAAGTGAGTGAAAAGGTCGTTAAGAGGGCACTACAATGAAACCAAAAGAACTCGTGACATTAAAAGTTATTAACAAATCACATCCGTTACGTCAAAAAGTAGAGCAATACGTCGCATCTCGATATTTGCTGGCATTTGACGCTCATATCACAGAGTTTATGCCTACTTTTTTAGGCGTTTATTCTGAAAAAAACGAATTACTTTCGGTTTGTGGTTATCGTATTGCCAGTCAGGAGCCTCTTTTTCTTGAACAGTATTTAACGAAGCCGGCAGAGCAGATAATGAGCGGGCAATTTTCACAGCCTATTGTGCGTTCCACCTTAATTGAATTTGGTCAACTGGCAAGCTTCTCTAAAGGTATTTCACCATGGCATTTTTTATTAATGGCCAAACACCTTATTGAGCAGGGTTTTGAGTGGTGCATATTCACTGCAACGGATCCCTTGTATGTAATGATGGTGCATTTAGGGTTAAAACCTGCCGTACTCGGTAATGCCGATCAACAAAACATCAATAATGCACAAACGACTTGGGGCACTTATTACCATACACAGCCCCGTGTATCGGCAGGTAATTTAAAAGCGGGCTTAGCACAATTAATCCAACGTTATGATGAAATCTCTAGCCGCCAATCGCGAGTGAAAATCTCATGAAAAGGTTATTAAAAAAAATTGAATATTTCGCACATAACACGCCAAATAACATTGCATTACAAGGCAGTTCAGCACGTAGCGCCGAATTGGTAGAGTTAACTTATCTGCAATTATGGCAGGAGATTAAAAGGACTGAGCAACAATTGATCGACAATGATTGCCAATGTATCGCATTACGCGCGGAAAACAGCATTGATTGGGCAATCATTGATTTAGCCACGCTATTAGCGAAGATCCCGATTATTCCTATCCCAATGTTTTTTACTGAGCAGCAAGTCAGACATATTTTAAACTCGGTCGGCATTGATACTTTGATTGGCGATTGGCCACATATCAGCAACAGCGCATCAATCCCCTTCGCATACCTTAGCGGTTATAAAGTGATCCCCGCTAAAAATACTGCCCCCTTATTTACAGGGACAGCCAAAATAACCTTTACGTCTGGTTCAACCGGATCGCCAAAAGGTGTGTGCTTAAGCCAGGCACATTTAGGGGAGGTGACGCAGTCATTAATCAACACCATCAACGGCGATAATAAACCATTACGTCACTTAGTATTATTACCTTTATCGACCTTACTGGAAAACCTGACGGGTATTTATGTGCCGTTACAAATGGGTCTTTGCAGTGTGATCCATCCAGGAGAAAAGGTCGGCTTAATGGGTTCAAGTCAATTTGATCCGGCTATTTTCTGCCAGGCGCTAATGACTCATCAACCGCACAGCTTAGTATTAACACCGGCTTTATTGCAGGCTTTGATTCAAATAAAAACACGACAACCACAACTGGTCAGTGGGCTTAAATTTGTTGCGGTAGGCGGCGCCCAAGTTTCAGAAAAAATAATGCAGCGAGCTTTTGCACTTGGTATTCCTGCTTATGAAGGTTATGGCTTATCGGAGTGTGGTTCGGTGGTGAGCTTAAACTCTCACATAAATACTAAATTGGGTAGCTGTGGTCAAGCATTAGGTCATTGCAAAGTAGAGGTTGCCAATGATGGAGAAATACGGGTAACGGGTGCATCTATGCTGGGTTATCTTGGTCAGGCAGCCAGCGGCACGGTGATTAAAACCGGCGATATTGGTTATCTTGATGAGCACAATTATCTGCATATTACCGGCCGTAAAAGTAACTTGTTGATCAGCAGTTATGGACGAAATATTTCCCCTGAATGGATTGAATCAGAAGCACGCGCTTACCCTGAATTACAGCAGATAGTAGTGATGGGTGATGCACAACAAGCACTAACAGCAGTAATTGATAACTCGCATATTGACCAGCAAGAGATTATCGCTGCGGTTAAAAAACTAAATAATAGTTTACCCGATTATGCACAAATACACACTCTTATTATTACCCGACCCTTTGCGGATTATGAGGGATTGGTCACTGCTAATGGCCGCCCTATTCGCGCTAATTTCAATAAAAAATTTACGCCTGTTATACAACATTCAGAGTCTCAATCGACAACGAACGACCCGACTATGACTCTGATTTCAATTAAGGATAAGACAATGCAGCAAACAAGTGATTTTTTCAGCGTATTGCAACAAGCAACCGCAAAAGAGCAGCAGGTGATGTACCAGTCACCTATTTTTGCGGCTTGCCAGCGTGGTGAAATTTCACTGCAAACTTACCATGCCTTTTTAACCCAGGCTTACCATCATGTAAAACAGACGGTGCCATTGTTAATGGCTTGCGGTTCACGTTTATGTGAAGATTACGAATGGTTACGTTATGCATTGGCACAATATATTGAAGAAGAAAAAGGCCATCAAGAATGGATCTTAAACGATATCACAGCCTGTGGTTTTGATGCTGAAATAGTGCGTAATAACGAAGGAGTCGGCAAGATTGGTACGGCTATGGAACTAATGGTGGCTTACCTTTACCATCAAATCGATCGCAAAAACCCATTGGCATTTCTAGGGATGGTCTGGGTATTGGAAGGCACCAGTGTCAATGTCGGTGGAAAAATAGCTGAATTAGTACAACATAAGTTGGATTTACCTGATACTGCAATGAGTTACCTCACGTCACACAGTACATTAGATCAAAAGCACATTAAGTTATTTGCTTCCTTAATGAATAAGATTACCGACAAAAATGACCAACAGGCGATTATTGACGGTGCAAATATGGTCTTCAAACTTTACGGTGAAATGTTAAACGATCTCTCATCGAATGCTATTGAACAGATTCAGCAAAGCGAGTTCTGCCATGAAGCTTAAAGATAAACGCGTGTTATTAACGGGGGCAACAGGCGGTATTGGTCGCGCTCTTTCCCTGGCATTGGTTGAGGCTGGTTGCCACTTAATCTTAGTCGGCCGAGAACAGGCTAAACTTGATCAACTCATTGATGACTTGCCGCACAGCAGTAATTATTTATCTATCGCAGCAGATATCGGCTGCGCAGAAGGTATTAAAGCCGTTGATAAGGAGTGCCAGTTATATATACAAGAAGGCATCCCTATTGATATCGTCATTAACAATGCAGGCTGTAATACTTTTGATTATCTCACGCAACGGACCTTAACCTCTATTGAGCAAGAGATTGCGGTTAATATCAGCGCGCCAATGCAATTGACTAAACTCTCTCTGACCTGGTTAAGTTATCCGGGCATTATTTTAAATATTGGATCCACCTTTGCCGCTATCGGTTATCCGGGTTATGCCACTTACTGCGCAACAAAAGCGGCTTTACATCGTTTTAGTGAAGCAATGCAACGCGAATTAAAGGATACCGGGCGACAAGTATTATTCGTCGCACCACGTGCCACGGACACCGATTTAAATGATCAACGCGTGACTGCGCTTAATAAAAAATTAGGTAACAGCACCGATAGCCCCAAGGCCGTCGCCAAGCAGATATTAAAAACGCTGCAAACAGAGCAAAAAGTGTGCTGGATTGGCTGGCCTGAAAAATTATTTGTACGAATTAATCAACTATTTCCAAGCTTAGTCGCTTCCTCTATCCACAAACAAAAAAAACATCTGAACAAAAGTCTTTCTGACATTAATGAATAAAGGAAAATAGGATGAAAACTACAAATTTTACAATATCACTACTGGGCTTCGCACTGTTATTAGGCAGCAGTTTTACAGCAGCACAAACAGTAGCGGGTACTTTGCTCAATATTCAACATGAATGGGCCAGCTGCCAATACAATCTGGTCGAAAAAGATCTTAAGATCAGTTGTCTGGAAAAAGTCATCATCGCCAATGAAAATGCATTAAAAATCACGCCTGCAAGTAGCAAGCTAAAAATATGGTTAGCGATTAATAATAGTTCATTGGCTGGCGCAAAAGGTGGCTTAGGTGCATTATCATTAGTCAAAAAATCAAAACAATTATTAGAAGAGGTGATTGCAGTCAATCCAGCAGTGCTTGAGGGCTCCGCATATACCAGCTTAGGTTCGTTATACTATCAAGTACCAGGTTGGCCAATTGGTTTCGGCAATGATAAAAAAGCGGAAGTAATGCTTAAAAAAGCGTTAGCAATCAATCCTAATGGTATTGACCCAAACTATTTTTACGCTGATTTTTTAGCGCAAAACGGTAGAAAAAAAGAAGCCATTGCACACTTTAAAAAAGCTCTACTTGCATCATTACGCCCTGCTCGCCCATTAGCCGATAAAGGTCGTTTGCAAGAAATTGCCAATAAACTTAAGGAATTAGAAAATTAGTGCGGCTATTATTAGCTAAAAATGATGCTTTACTTACATTCAGTCGCGGTGGTTATAGCACAGATTAATATTCTGATTTAGCTTCTTAAAATCAATTACCTTGATTTTAAGAAGCTAAATTTTAATGCCCCTACCCCATTCAGCAACACTTAACATGTCCTGTTTTGGCTTTAAATAAATCACAACCTAGCCTCACAACACCATCACAACTTAGAAATCTTGGTGATTTAAATCTTCGCATTTACTTTGCTTGTTGCCGAGTGCTTGGCGGGATAAGCCACACCGATGCTTTTTAATCTTACGCTGGAAAATAGTCATCTAACGGTTGTGATACTTTCTATAAAGCCTGCTTAAAAGGCTTATATACAATGATTTGAAATTATTAATTATTAAAATTTTTTATTAAGATAGGATAGAATAAAAATACAATAGACATAATTTAATTAGACAGGCTGAATATGCGTCAATTCACTCATCAATATGCGACTGATTTTGAACTTAGCAGATGGTGCTCAAAACAAAGTGACAGAAATAAGGTTCTATTTTATCAAACAGTTTAAGAAGGAAATGTGTTATATAATCAACTCATAAATATGGCGCTAAGATCCCTTTTTCAAGCGAGGCGATAGCCTTCGGATCAATGTAGCAACTAAAAAAATAAAAAGGCTGTAGAGATGACTCTAGAGAGTAAAAGAAAATATAACTTTATTCTTGTAACCATACTTCTGTTCTTGTCCTACCCCCTACTCAGATCGATAGAGTGGCATGGAAGCACTCATCTTCATACTTTCATGGAAATAATTGCTACGTTATTAGCACTGTTTGTTGGAATATTATCCTTTATTCACTACCACACAAACAAAAGTAATCAATTATTTTTATTAATAGCGGTTGGTTTCTTTGGAACCGCTTTTTTAGATGGCTATCACGCAATAGTCACCTCCCTCTTTTTTGCTGAATATTTTCCCAGTATACCTTCGTCCCTTATTCCCTGGAGCTGGATAGCGTCCAGGCTGTTTTTATCAATATTTCTCTTTTGGAGTTATATCCATTTTAGATATATGCACAGCACTACTATAAATGAAAGGCACCTTTATACTTTTGCTTCCCTCAGTACCCTCACAACATTCCTGTTTTTTGCATTTGTCCCGCTTTCTAATGCGTATAATACGGAATTTATATTTCACAGGATGGCGGAATGGGTACCAGGATTGTTTTTCTCATTAGCGCTCTGCGGCTATCTTGTTAAAGGAAACTGGAAAAAGGATATTTTTGAATATTGGCTTACGCTTTCATTAATTGTCAGCGTGATATCACAGATTGTTTTCATGTCTTCTTCAGAGGTCTTGTTTGATATTGAATTCGACGCTGCGCACTTATTGAAAAAAATCAGTTATATATTGGTGCTAATAGGACTGTTAAAAAGTATATATAAACTGGTTCTATATGGGGTAATACAGCGGGCAGAGTTGATCAAACAAACATATAAACTCAAAAGGTATCAAAGAATTGCGGGATTAGGAAGTTATCTTCTTAATTTTAAAACAGGAATATGGACAAGTTCAGAGATACTGGATGAGTTATTCGGAATAGATCAATCTTATAATCATTCAACAGAAGGATGGACTCTTATCGTTCACCCTGATGATCGTATCAAAATGGATGACTATTTGAAAAATGAAGTGCTTGCCAAGGGTAAACCCTTCGACAAAGAATATCGTATTGTACGTCAGACTGACCAATCTATACGCTGGCTTCATGGTCTAGGAAAACTTGAATTTGATAACGATGGGTTACCTGTAAAAATGGTCGGCACTGTTCAAGATATCACGGAACAAAAACGTGCTTCTGATTCGCTGCTCAAACTCTCATTAGCTGTTGAACAAAGCCCAAATTCTATTGTTATTACCGATCTTGATGGCAAGATTGAATATGTTAATAATATGTTTATAAAGGTAACCGGATACAGTCGGGATGAAGTACTTGGTCAAAACCCTCGTATATTGAAATCAGGTAAAACACCGCAAACAACCTTTAAAGAGATGTGGGCCCATTTGACACGCGGTGACATATGGCATGGTGAAATTATAAATCGCCGCAAAGACAAAAGTATCTATATCGAATCGGCTACCATCACGCCCGTAAAACAAGCTGATGGCAAAATAACCAACTATGTGGCTATCAAAGAAGACATTACTGAAAAAAAGAAGGCTGAAGCCTATACTGAAAACCTCGCTTATTTCGATCAGCTCACGGGATTACCAAACCGTCGTATGCTGCAAGCTCAGGTTAAATACCGGCTTAATATGGCACAAAGCAATCATCAACCTTTAACGGTGATGTTCCTGGATCTCGATAATTTCAAAAATATCAACGATTCTTTAGGACATACTGTTGGCGATCAAGTATTAATAAAGATCGCAAAACGAATCAAGAAAGCAATTCGGGAAGTAGATACCGTGTCGCGTTTGGGAGGTGACGAATTTATTATGCTTTTCCCTAATACCGATGCGAATGCGGCAATGCATATTGCCACAACTCTGATTCAAGAAATTTCCAAAGCTTCTGTCGTTGAACACAATGAGCTGACTATAACGCCTTCAATCGGGATTGCTATCTATCCAAATGACGGTAACGATTTCAAAACACTGCTAAAAAATGCCGAGACTGCTATGTACAGGGTCAAGAATGACAGTCGCAACGGTTTTCATTTCGTTACACCGGAGATGCAGTTAAGTGCATCCCGTAACCTGCAATTGGAAAATGCACTGCGCCATGCACTAAAACGTAATGAACTGCAACTATATTATCAGCCACAAATTTCAACATCTAACGGACAAATTATAGGGGCTGAAGCCTTATTAAGATGGCATCATCCAGAACTTGGAATGATCTCTCCTGCTGAATTTATCCCAATAGCAGAAAGTAGCGGTCAAATTATTGAGATTGGGGAATGGGTTCTTCGCACCGCGATAAGGCAAACAAAAAACTGGATGGACGACGGATTTACTCCCATGATAATCGCAGTAAATTTATCTGTAGTGCAGTTTAGACAGAAAAACTTACTGACTCTGATCACCGACATTCTGGCCGAAGTACAATTGCCAAACGAATATCTGGAATTGGAACTGACCGAAGCGGTTACGATGCATGATCCGGAGTCTGTGATTAATGTTATGAATACGTTTCACGAGCAGGGAATCCGCATGTCCATCGATGATTTTGGTACAGGATATTCTTCTCTAAGCTATCTGAAAAAGTTCAAAGTATACAAACTGAAGATAGATCAATCCTTTATACGTGATATTTCAAATGATCCTGACGACCGCGCTATTGTCAGTGCCATCATAGATATGGCAAGCAACCTAGGATTACAAACTATTGCAGAAGGCGTCGAAACTGCCGAACAGTTAGCCTTCTTGCGGCTACATGGATGTCATGAGGTACAAGGATACTATTTCAGCAAACCGCTTCCTTCTGTGGAGTTTGAACAGTTCCGACATAATCATGATTTGACTTCCCCTCCGCTAAATCAGCAAGCTGACTTTGAAGGAGATTATTAGTCGTCACCCACTAAGTGGAATAACTGACGAGCATTTTTATTTTTAAAGGTTTAGTACATCCCAAAAAGTTGGTAAAGACTGTTTACTGTGGTGATAAAGATGCGACTTCTTTCAACCAGACGAACTTAGGATCTTTTCTAAGGTTCGCCAGTATTTTACTCAAAACTGAATAGTTAATGCTCGTACTATCTTTATAGTAAGCATCGCTGCAAATTTTCAAAATTCGGTCATAAACAAAGCGTACACAGCCACATGTTTTTGTTAGCAACAAAGCCTGATCATCTATTGGATATAATCTAATTATTTATCGCTATAAAAATTAGAAAACAGTATTTACGAAAAAGACAAAATTTAGAATAGTTAGCATTTTTTATTGTATTTTTTTTCGGGGGATTTAAATTAGAATATGAATTGGTTGCCAGAGCAGGATTTGAACCTAAGACCTTCGCTAGTGTTTATAAGAGTTGAGCCCGATGAACTCTTTCTTTTAAACATTTTAAAGTTGGTTGCGAGAGCAGGATTTGAACCTACGACCTTCGGGTTATGAGCCCGACGAGCTACCAGACTGCTCCATCTCGCGTCCGATATTGGTATTTCTTTTTTCTAAATCTTTAACAAGTAAAGTTGGTTGCGAGAGCAGGATTTGAACCTACGACCTTCGGGTTATGAGCCCGACGAGCTACCAGACTGCTCCATCTCGCGTCCGATATTGGTATTTCTTTTTTCTAAATCTCTAACAAGTAAAGTTGGTTGCGAGAGCAGGATTTGAACCTACGACCTTCGGGTTATGAGCCCGACGAGCTACCAGACTGCTCCATCTCGCGTCCGATATTGGTGTTTCTTTTTTCTAAATCTTTAACAAGTAAAGTTGGTTGCGAGAGCAGGATTTGAACCTACGACCTTCGGGTTATGAGCCCGACGAGCTACCAGACTGCTCCATCTCGCGTCCGATATTGGTGTTTCTTTTTTCTAAATCTTTAACAAGTAAAGTTGGTTGCGAGAGCAGGATTTGAACCTACGACCTTCGGGTTATGAGCCCGACGAGCTACCAGACTGCTCCATCTCGCGTCCGATATTGGTGTTTCTTTTTTCTAAATCTTTAACAAGTAAAGTTGGTTGCGAGAGCAGGATTTGAACCTACGACCTTCGGGTTATGAGCCCGACGAGCTACCAGACTGCTCCATCTCGCGTCCGATATTGGTGTTTCTTTTTTCTAAATCTTTAACAAGTAAAGTTGGTTGCGAGAGCAGGATTTGAACCTACGACCTTCGGGTTATGAGCCCAACGAGCTACCGGACTGCTCCATCTCGCGTCCGTATTAACTTTTCTTAGGCGGTTAATAAACATCACTTCGATGAAATATACAGCTTTAAGAGCGGCGAATGATATAGAGATCACATTATTATAGCAAGCACTATTTGATACATTAACACTGAGTGTTTAAATAGTAATCACAACCAATAATATTCTCGAAATAAACCCTTATGCTCCGAATAATATCTACTCATTACTCTAATTTTATTATTTAAACTCACAGGTATGTTTGATATGAAAAGTGAAATATTTATCAAATTATTAGGCCGTATTAGCTTTCAAAAGTTCATAAGAAATAAATTATTTTAAAATACTGCACCCATCAATTTTATGCTCTACTTAGCTGAAGTAGAAATGAACAAAAAAGCATTGATTGCAGTCACCAGATAATTAAACACCCTGATCTTTCAAATGCAGGGTAATCTTATTGTCAGTACATAAAAAACATTAAAAAACCCATATAATTAAAAATACTGGTGTTGGTGCTGATTTAGCAGAAGATCTTATCCAAGGTTTTATTTTTACAAATAATAAAGTGCTTTCTAATACGGAAATGACACCGAGTTAATTTTCTTTACGCTTAATTAATATGAAACCAGTAAAAATTATTTTAAAGCTTGTGGCACATATATAAGTTGCAATAGCGACTAGGCATGATGCAAAGCTTATATGCCCCAATTCAAAAAGTGATAAACATAATTGTATAAGCCTCCCTTATATCTGGCATTACGTTTACTGCTAGGGACAATATAGAGCAGCAGCAATTGTAATCAACGATCCGCTCGCTAGATTAGCTATACAACAAAAGACTGCCTTGAGTAAACCATCTGGTGCTTTATTATCGAAGTTTATATTAGGCTTTCAGCAAGAAATGCTTCCTTGTATAGTGCGGATTTTATTAATCTTCTCATTTTTTGGCAAAAAAAAACCTAAGCTTATATTTAAGCTTAGGTTTTTTTAATGTGGCTCCCCTTGCTAGACTTGAACTAGCGACAAACGGATTAACAGTCCGTTGCTCTACCAACTGAGCTAAAGAGGAATTGTCTTTTATTTACATTATTCAGTGTAACCTGATTAACGTGCCTCAACTGCTCTACAAACTGAGCAAAAAAGGAATTGTCTTTTATTTACATTATTCAGTGTAACCTGATTAACGTACCTCAACTGCTCTACCAACTGAGCTAAAGAGGAATTGTCTTTTGCATACGCGACTTTATTAGCTCGGCTAATAGACTAGTGTATGTTTTAAGTCTTCCGACTTTTTATTATCACTTTAGCAATAATAACTAAATGTGGCTCCCCTTGCTAGACTTGAACTAGCGACAAACGGATTAACAGTCCGTTGCTCTACCAACTGAGCTAAAGAGGAATTGTCTTTTACTTACATTATTCAGTGTAACCTGATTAACGTGCCTCAACTGCTCTACAAACTGAGCAAAAAAGGAATTGTCTTTTACTTACATTAATTCAGTGTAACCTGATTAACGTGCCTCAACTACTCTAATAGAAGTTGTAGGCATTTTAAGTCTTCCGACTCGTTATTATCACCTTATCAATAATAACTTAATGTGGCTCCCCTTGCTAGACTTGAACTAGCGACAAACGGATTAACAGTCCGTTGCTCTACCAACTGAGCTAAAGAGGAATTATCTTTTACTTACATTAATTCAGTGTAACCCAATTAACGTGCCTCAACTGCTCTACAAACTGAGCTAAAGAGGAATTATCTTTTACTTACATTAATTCAGTGTAACCCAATTAACTTGCCTCAACTGCTCTACCAACTGAGCTAAAGAGGAATTGTCTTCTACTTACATTAATTCGGTGTAACCTAATTAACGTGCCTCAACTGCTCTAATAGAAGTTGTAAGCATTTTAAGTCTTCCGACTTGTTATTATCACCTTAGCAATAATAACTAAATGTGGCTCCCCTTGCTAGACTTGAACTAGCGACAAACGGATTAACAGTCCGTTGCTCTACCAACTGAGCTAAAGAGGAATTGTCTTTTTAGATTAACTATTTTATTAAATAATCTCAAGAGGTGTTTTATTTTTCTCTTGTTCAAAACAACATGCAATTAAATGCAGGAGTCTTTAAGACGGGCGCAGTATATTTTTTGCAGTACTTACTGTCAACAAAAAAGGTGCACAAAAAGATTGGTTGCCGATAATTCAAGCAACCAATCACAAAAGTACTGCCTATTACTCAAAGAATGGGAACAAAAAATACATTTTTATATTTGCCACTGAATATTTTCTTTTAGTTTTAGTTGCATCTTTTCAAGCGGTTCGTTCTTTTTACCAACAATAACCAAACTTACTTTTCCTAATTTTTCAGTCAAACCTTTAAAATTTTGATTATGAAAATCAGGTGAGTTTATTCACCCATCGTCATCCGGCACAACAAACACGGTAATACGTCCTTGCTCACCCTGAATAATCATATGCAATCCGGGCCTCCCGTCAAAAGCACAGTGATTCACATAAAGAACGTCGCCTAGATCATCTTTTGCCAGACCACCATAACTTGCAAGCTTGGCATTGACAGTAGAGAGCTTGGCTTTTTCATTGACTTTTTCAGTAAAAGAATACTCTTTTTGGATATGTTGAAGCGCTACTGTCCCTATGTCTTGAGTAAAGTTATTCAGATTATTTAATAGTGGTAAACTTATTCCAATAATAAAAGCGACTGATGCTGCAATAGCTAAATGCCAACGCTGGTTTACGTTCTTTTTATTTTCAATCGCAAAACTTTGCTCTAACAGGATTTTATCGATCATGTCATCCGGCGGATCAACGTTTAATACCGACTCTAACTCTAAATCAAATTTTTTTGCCTGATCAACAAAGGTTTTATCTTGCTCTGAATCAAACTGCCTGCGCAAAAATTCGTCACTTTTGTCATTCGGCGTCGCAATTGCAGTATGACGAAATAATATATCATCCATGTGCTACCCCACTACTTTTAGTTGTTGCTGATAATGATGATTTTAATAAATTCTTTGCTCTAAACAACCGCGTTAATACGGTGTTTTTATTTAAATTTAGCTGCTGCGCAATTTCCTCAGTGCTAAAACCTGCGATAAGCTGCAATAACAAAGGGTCTTTATATTCATCTGCTAAGCGCAATATTTTACGACGTAATAATTCTTTATCCATCTCTTCTGATGAATCATGATCATCCGCCACTTCGTTATCAGCGATATCGACTAAAGAAAACTGCTTGCGTTCAAAACGACGTGCATTTTCACGACGTAATATGGTAAATAACCAACCTTTAGCGGCTTTATCGTCCAATAAACTGTCCAGACTCTTCCAGGCGCGCAAGCAGGTCTCCTGCACTAAATCTTGTGCTATATGAGGATCACGACAGATCCAAAATGCATAACGGTAAAGATCCGGGCTATAGATATTGACGAGTGCTTCATAACGTTTCTGTTTTTTATTCATATCCTTAAAGACCAAGGATTTTGAACTTATATTTCGTTTTCGATTAAATAAATTCATTTATTTCTCTTCTTAGGAAAAATTATATTTTCAAAAAATGCTTATAAAACAACCTCACCACAACCCCTTGAAAATAAATGATTAATTTAAAAAATTTAAAGAAAAGTGACTAATTTTGAAATTTTTGTTCTGATAACTCGGTTTATATACTTGAAACTACAACAATGCATAATTGCTATTTCAGCATTTGCTTAATTTTATTATAGAGGAATATCTATCATGAAAAAATCTAATCTTGCTTTAGCTGCTACGTTTTCAACTCTGATCGCTGTTGGTGGTGCACTTGTTTCGACTCCCGCAATGGCCGCCGGTAAAGAGAAATGTTATGGCGTTGCAGCGGCGGGTCAAAATGACTGCGCTACAAAAACAAGCTCATGTGCAGGGACTTCTAAAGTTGATAATCAAGGCGATGCATTTCTTGCAGTGCCTGAAGGGTTGTGCGCTAAATTAGGCGGTGGTTCTTTAGAGCCTAAAAAAGCATAACTTTTTTATTTGATGCCGAGATTTTTAACTGCCAAATAATATCCAAACCACTTCTAAGCAAGAGGTTTGGATAGACATTTTTTAGGATTAAAGACATTGAAAAAAATACAGGCAGGCACTGTTGGGATAGGACTTCGTCACCCCCATTATCAGACCCTATTAGATCAATTGCCGACATTGGGTTTTCTTGAAGTGCACAGTGAAAACTATTTTAATCCGCACAGTCAAAACCGTTTTTATCTTGAACAAATCGCGGCTCATTACCCTCTTAGCTTTCACGGTATTGGGTTGTCAATCGGCAGCAGCGAAGACATCAGTAAAACACATTTACAAAACCTTAAACAGATTATTGATATTTTTCAACCAGTATTAGTGTCCGATCACATCAGTTGGAGCTCATTACAAAGCAATTTTTTTAATGATTTATTACCCATCCCTTACACGAAAAAAGCATTGTCATGTTTTGTAAATAACCTCAACCAGACTCAAGAGCACTTACAAAGGCAAATTCTGATAGAAAACCCCTCTTCTTATTTAGAATATAATGACAGTGAAATGAGCGAACCGGAGTTTATCAATGAAATTGTCAAGCAAACTGGCTGTGGCTTGTTATTAGATCTTAATAACGTTTATGTGAGTGCTACTAATCATCAATTTTCAGTGGAAAAGTATCTCGATATCATCGACCATACAACAGTGCAGGAAATTCATTTAGCAGGTTTCACTCAAAAACAGGTTAACAATAGCACTATGCTAATTGATACCCACAGCACCTTAATAAGCCAATCTGTTTGGGATATTTACCAAACATACATGTCGACAAAAAAAACAGATGCGCTGACATTAATAGAGTGGGATCTGGATATCCCCAAACTTGGTACCTTGATAGAAGAGCATAATAAAGCGATTAATATCAAACAATCGCTTTGCACCAGTGATAAGCATGTATAACGATTCTACTAATGCAAAACAACCTTATTTAACGAGATTTCCCCAGAACTTTTAATCGCTTAATAAAATAACTCAGGCAAGAGATTTAAGGAAAATATTTATGACAAAAATTAACTTACTTAATGACGCTATCTCTTTAATACAAAAAACCTTGTGGCTTTCTATCTGCTTAAGTATGACGGTTAGTACAGCATCAGCGTCCATCGACTGGCCAACGGCTGGGTGGCCAGTCAAAAAACTAACCCCGGCAGACGATCTAAGTTATTTAAGCGTATTAGAGAAAAATATAATTTTACACCTTAATATGGCAAGAACAGATCCGAGTCGCTATAGCCAAGAATTTATAGCTCCGCGCAGCGCTTTTTACAATAATAAAATGTACTTAAAGCCAGGTGGAGCTGAAAATTTTATCGGACTGAAAACACAAGAGGGTCTAAGCGCGGCTGATGAAGCAGCTAAAGTAATGAGCAGCACAAAAGCTTTAGGGTCATTAAAAGCACATAAAAAATTAACCTTAGCGGCCCAAGATCATGCCGCTGACCAATCTAAATATGGCGGTATTGGACACGTTAGCCATAATGGCTCAACCCTGCAAAATAGAATTGAAAGATATGGAAAATGGCAGCATACAATAGGTGAAAATATTATCTATGGCCCAGATTCTGGACGAGAAGTCGTGGTTCAATTATTGATAGATGATGGTGTTAAAAGTCGCGGTCATCGCACTAATATACTGAAAAATGATTATAAGGTAGTGGGCGTCGCCTGCGACAAACATCCTTCCTACGGCATTGTGTGCGTGATGGACTTTGCAGGTGGGATCGAGTGAATCGTTATCTGCATGACTTATATCCCAAAATATATTACAGAGACGCTAAGTATTTTGGCTTTAGTGTCTTTTTAACAATGTATCTATATCAACGATCTCTTCTGGTCATTCAATACGCAGCGCCTTTGATCAAGCGCTCAACCGATGAGAATACGGTAATGACGGGGTCTCAAGGATGAATATCAAACAACTTCAGTGGCAATTTAGCGACACACTTTTATATAAAAACGATCAAATTGCTAAGCAAATTAAACCCAAAAAAGCATTCACCAGTAATGAGTTATTACAGATATACCGTAATAATTTTGTGATGGGCGTAACGGAAGCACTCTCTGCGACTTACCAGCATACCTTATCCCTGGTAGGTGAAACCTTTTTTAATACGGTAGCAAGAGGGTTTATTTTACGCCACCCCCCTCAAGAAAATAACATGATGACCTATGGTGACGGTTTTAGTGAATATTTGCATGAGCTTGAACAACTCAAAGCATTACCCTATGTAGCCGAAATGGCACGTTTTGAGTGGTTATTAGAACAAACAACCAATACAAAATTACAACCCCTTTCACTTGATTTTCAGCAGCTGAAATTGATACCAACAGAGCAATTAGACAACATTAGTTTTCAAATTGCTACGCAGGTATCGATATTTTCAAGTAAGCAAAACATTCAGCATTTGTACCGAATGATAATCCACAAACAAATACAGGAAACTGATTTAAACCAAATTTGCTATTTAGCACTTAAAAAGCAATTAAATTTTAGCGTCGAACTTATTTTGTTGAGTGAGGCTGAATTTCTGCTGCTGCAACAAATTATGCAGCAAAAAAAAATGGGGCAAATAGCGCCACAATCGTTACTTGAGGGATTGCCTCAATTATTAGAGAAAGATCTACTTTACGGATTTACATTAATAAATGCCTAGGAGGCATTATGCTCAATTTTTACCAACTCATTGTGGACAAAATGCAATGTTACTTTACCCCTATATTGCTGTTATTCACCCGTCTTTGGGTCGCCTCTGTGTATCTAAAATCTGGTTATTTAAAAATAACCAGCTGGGATAGTACCTTGTACCTATTTGAAGAGGAGTATCAGGTTCCCTTTTTACCCTGGGAATTAGCCGCATATTTAGGAACAGCAGCAGAGTTGCTACTGCCGATATTTCTGATTTTAGGTTTATTAACACGCCCAATGGCGGCCATTTTATTTGTTTTTAATATTATGGCCGTTGTCTCATACCCGGTTCTTTGGGAGGGTGGTTTCTATGATCACCAGCTATGGGGCTTAATGATATTAATAAATGTTGCTTGGGGAGCGGGATTAATCTCGATTGATCAGCCATTAAAGAAACATTTTTTTGCAAAATAATTTAGAGTCTGCTTATCTTTCGAGGTTAATTCTTGGAAATTAACAGATCCCAGCCGTAATAACCTTTTTGGATATGACGGCGCAGGCAATTTTATTTTTTAACCATAAAATCAAATAAGAGCTGATCTTTAATCCCATTTACCAGAATGTTAATTTTTAGTTGCCAGATCATGGCCGGGGTTGTGCAGGCTCCAACCAAGGTTTTTGCAGAGAAAAACCCTTTATCTGTCTTCACAAAAGTAACCGGAATACGCCCCATAAACATTTCTTTTCCCACTATTTTGGCATCGATCACGCGCCACTCTTGTTCATCACTCTCAAGCCTGAAATTAATCCATTGTTCTGCTTTAATAGTTGGGTTATCAACACTTAACCAAAAGCGCCCCTGAGAGCTTAGCAACTCACAGGGTACCAAATAATCACACTCAAGCTGTCCAGATGACCGTTCAGTGGAGGTTAAATCAATGTTCATCTGTTGCTCTGTCTTAATATTAATAGTACGCCATATAAAAAGCGACACTAAAACGATCAGCATGAATAATAATTGTATAATTTTACTTTTTGTTAACATTTAAAGTCCTTATAAAAATAATGGTTAACACGCATTTTTCAACATAAACAATAAGTTTATTAACAATTAATCCACCTACAACTGTTAATTAGAAAAATGTTCACGTAAACTTAGCGCGAATAATTATGTTTGTATGCAGTGATCTGACACATAGTTATTTATGGATAATTATTACTTATTGTGACGTTTTAAAATACGTAAATTGTAAATAAATGCATGGAATCAAAATAATGACAAGCGCTACTACGATTCAACCTGATTACAACTATAAAGTTGTCCGTCAGTTCACACTTACCACCATATTTTGGGGTATTATTGGCATGAGTGTCGGGGTATTAATTGCAGCTCAATTAATCTGGCCGGCACTTAACTTCGACACACCCTGGCTAACCTACAGCCGTTTGCGTCCGCTACATACTAATGCGGTTATTTTTGCATTCGGTACCTCGGCACTAATGGCAACCTCTTTCTACATAGTGCAGCGAACCTGCCAAACGCGATTGTTTGGCGGGCATCTGGCTTCTGTGGTCTTTTGGGGATGGCAACTGGTTATTATCTCAGCCGTCATTTCATTGCCTTTGGGCTACACAACGTCAAAAGAATACGCCGAACTTGAATGGCCAATCGATCTGCTGATTACCGCAGTGTGGGTGGTTTACGCTATTGTATTTTTTGGCACTTTAGCAATACGTAAAACATCACATATTTACGTGGCAAACTGGTTCTTCGGCGCATTTATTTTAACCGTTGCAGTGTTGCATATAGTAAACAGCATGGCCATCCCGGTTTCAATGGGCAGCATGAAATCTTACTCAATCTACGCTGGTGCGGTTGATGCGATGGTACAATGGTGGTACGGACATAATGCAGTGGGTTTCTTATTAACCGCTGGTTTCCTGGGCATGATGTACTACTTTGTACCCAAACAAGCAAACCGTCCGGTCTACTCTTACCGCTTGTCTATTATCCATTTTTGGGCTTTAATCGCTGTCTATATTTGGGCTGGACCGCATCACCTGCATTACACTGCCCTGCCTGATTGGGCACAATCCTTAGGCATGGTGATGTCATTAATTCTGTTTGCGCCATCCTGGGGAGGCATGATCAATGGTATTATGACACTTTCTGGTGCTTGGCATAAACTGCGTACCGATCCTATTCTGCGTTTCTTAGTGGTATCACTGTCTTTCTACGGTATGTCTACCTTTGAAGGTCCGATGATGGCGATTAAAACAGTCAATGCGCTCTCTCATTATACTGACTGGACGATTGGCCATGTACATTCTGGCGCATTAGGCTGGGTTGCAATGGTAACGATAGGCTCGATCTACCACCTGGTTCCAAAATTATTTAATCAAAAAGGGATGTACAGTGTCGCTTTGATTAACTTGCATTTCTGGTTGGCAACTATTGGAACGGTCTTATACATAGTCGCAATGTGGATTTCGGGCGTTATGCAGGGGTTGATGTGGAGAGCTGTGAACGATGACGGAACCTTGACATATACTTTTGTTGAGTCACTGGAAAAATCCTACCCGTTCTACACTATCCGTTTTGTCGGTGGTTTAATCTTCTTAACTGGTATGTTGGTGCTGGCTTACAATACATACAAAACAGTTACTGCAAAAGATGGCTCTATCCAGCCTCAAGAACTTGGTTAGTCACGGAGTGAGATAATGAAACACGAATTTATTGAAAAGAATGTTGGGTTACTGGCTATCCTTATCATCATTGCCATCAGCTTTGGTGGTTTGGCGCAAATTACACCATTAATTTTCCAAAAAGAAACGAATACACCCGTTGATACATTACGCCCCTATACTGCATTAGAAATGGAAGGTCGTGATATTTATATTCGCGAAGGATGCAGTGTGTGTCATAGCCAAATGATACGCCCTTTCAGAGCAGAAACAGAACGTTATGGACACTACAGTGTCGCTGGTGAAGGTGTTTGGGAACATCCATTTTTATGGGGTTCAAAACGCACAGGACCGGATCTGGCGCGTGTTGGTCAACGTTATTCAGATGCCTGGCATAAAATTCACCTGCTTAATCCACGTGATGTTGTACCACAATCAAATATGCCTGGCTTCCCATGGCTTGCAGAGAACCACTTAACAGGTGAAGATACAGCGCGTAAATTGGACATCTTTAAAAATAACTTCGGTGTTCCGTATACGGATGAGGATATTGCAGGAGCAAAAGCAGCAGTTGAAGGAAAAACTGAAATGCAGGCGTTAATTGCTTACCTGCAGTCACTTGGACATGCTTTAAGATAACGATGGCGCCCTGTTTGCGGGCGCTTTTTCAACTACTGGGGGCTTTATGGATTTTGCAACTTTTAACGGGCTATATACGCTGTTCTTAATTATTATTTTTGTTGCTTTAATTGCGTGGGCATACAGTAAAAAACATAAAAAGAATTTTGATAATATCGCAAATTCTATTTTTGACGATGATCAAGACTCAACAAAGTATGCGGGCGAAAAAAGCAAACATACAGGAGCTAAAAAATAATGAGCATTTTTTGGACATTATGGATCACGATAATCACACTGACCGTTATTATCGGTTGTGCAGTATTACTTAGAGCCACCACAAAAAATAATACTGGCGTCGAAGAAGGCCAACCGATGCCACATACTTATGATGGTATTCAAGAGTTAAATAACCCGCTGCCTAAATGGTGGGTGGGCTTATTTTGGTTTACTATTGTCATTGCTTTACTGTACAGCATAATGTTTCCAACCTATGGCAGTAACTGGAATGGATTGCTTAATTGGAGCAGTTCAGAGCAAAGTACATTAACACGACAAGAAAGAAACGAATTAGCCAAAACCTCGCAGTCCCAGTACCAACGTGAAATGAATGCAGCTGAGGAAAAATATGGTGCAGTCTTTAAGCAACTTACTTATGATGAAAATGGTGTTTATAAAGACCTCACTTTAGTGGCTCAAGATTCTGAAGCAATAAAAGTTGGCCAACGTTTATACCTGCAGAATTGTTCTCAGTGCCATGGCTCCGATGCACGTGGAAGTACCGGATTTCCCAACCTGACCGACAATGATTGGTTATATGGTGGTGATGCCGATACCATTAAGCTAACGCTTATGCATGGTCGTAAAGGTGCTATGCCAGCATGGGCGGACATCCTAGGCGAACAAGGCATTAAAGAAGTCACCAGCTATGTATTACAATTGAGTGGCCGCCGCGTTGATTTGCTTGAAGCAAAAGCCGGAAAAGAACGTTTTGTTGTCTGCAGTGCCTGTCATGGTGCTGACGGTAAAGGAATGCATGCAGTGGGAGCGCCTAATCTGACAGATACCATATGGTTATATGGTGGCTCTCGTAAAGCTGTTGAAGCGACACTTAGAAACGGTCGAAATGGTGTAATGCCAGCTTGGAAGGATGTATTAGGTGAAGATAAAATTAATTTGATCTCAGCTTATGTCTATTCTCTTTCTCAGCAGGATAGTCAATAAAATAAACCCCCTCTTTAGCTATAAAAAGCCTCGTTTAGAGGTTTTTTTATAGCTAAAAATTATTGCAAATGATAGGTTTAAGATCTGCTTAATACCCCACAGGATAAACATGACAAACAATAATAATAAACCCTGGTTCAAACAATTCTGGCCTTGGTTTTTAATCCTTTTGCCTCTATTATCTGTTGTTCGTGGGGTTGTGACTGTTATTATCGCTGCAGATAATAAACCAGATATGGTCGTTGATGATTATTATTCGAAAGGTAAAGCAATTAATAACGATCTTGCCTTAATAAAAAAGGCACGGGCTAACAATATTAGTGCTTCAATAACACAATCAGGTGATGAACTAATCATCGACTTAAGTGGCGTTCAGGATAAAAGCTCTATTCAGTTGTTTTTATATCATTCAACTCAAGCTGAACGCGATTTATCACAACTATTAACCGCCGATGGAAGTGGTCGTTACCGCTACCAGTCAGAGCAATTATTATCGGGTAAATGGCAGATACGTATCGAACCCTTTGATAAAAGTTGGCGCTTACAAAAACGGGTTGCCTTACCCAAAGAAAATTTTATATTAGAATGACATTACAAAAAAACTGTTTCCATTGTGGTGAAGAAAATCCTCCATCCACTGATTTTAATGTGCAAATAAATACGGTTTCACAAAGAATGTGCTGCCCAGGTTGCCAAGCAGTGGCCCAAACAATTGTTGATAGTGGTTTAACTTCTTATTATGAGCATCGCAGCGAACCAGCCGAAAAAGGCCTGTTATTGGTTCCCGATGTATTATTGCAACTTGAAGATTATGATATTGGGAAAATTCAGGAAGATTTTGTCGATAACGTTGTAGATAATAATGAAAACCTCAGTACCACCACCCTGAGTGTTGAAGGTATCACCTGCCCGGCTTGTGCCTGGTTGATAGAAAAACAGCTGCGTTCATTACCCGGATTAGTCTTTATTAATGTTAATACAACACTTAACCGTGCGGTTATAAAATGGGATCAACAACAACTTAAACTCAGTCAAATTTTAACTGGAATTCAAAAAATAGGGTATAAAGCTTACCCCTTTCAAGTTAATAAACAGGAAGCCTTTTATACACAGCTGACAAAATCTTACCTGCAACGCTTAGGTCTAGCAGGTCTTGCTACCATGCAGGTGATGATGTTTGCTATCGCATTATATGCTGATTTTTTTTCAGGAATGGAAGAACAGTTCATACACTATTTCCGCTGGGTTAGTTTTATATTAGCGACACCTGTTCTGCTTTACAGCGCTCAACCTTTTTATTTAAATGCATGGCGTAATATCCGCAACCAGACGTTAGGGATGGACATCCCCATATCCATCGCTTTATTAGGTGCTTATACTGCCTCTGGTTATGCAACTATTGTGGGTCAAGGAGAAGTCTACTTTGAATCTGTTTCAATGTTTACTTTCTTATTATTACTCGGTCGTTTATTAGAGCTGCGCGCCCGTCGTAAAGCCTCTGAAAGCAGCAGTAATTTATTACGCTTATTACCCTCAATGGCGACCCTTATTGAGGATCCGGATAATCTGCAAATTCAATCAGTTATTCCCGCAAAAACATTAACCGTCGGCCAATATATTATCGTTAAGCCGGGACAAACTATTCCCGTCGATGGGCTGATCTTAAAGGGTGCCAGCAACATTGAAGAGTCTATGCTGACAGGTGAGCATTTACCCGTTAGCAAAGCGCAAAACGCGCCAGTATTTGCCGGCAGTGTCAATATAACCAGCCAGTTGATTATTCGTGTTGAGAAAGTGGGCAATAATACGTTAATTGCAGATATCATTCATCTTCAGGATAACGCCCAGCTTAATAAACCAAAAATAGAAATTATTGCAGATACAGCGGCCAGATACTTTGTCGCTGCGCTGCTTATTGTTGCCTCTTTGACTTATATAAGTTGGAGTTTTATTGCACCTGATCAAGCTTTTTGGATCACGCTTTCCGTCCTGGTTGCAACCTGCCCCTGTGCACTCTCCCTAGCGACACCGACAGCCCTGACCTGTGCAACGGCGCAACTTAATAAACAGGGTATATTAATTAAACAGCACCATGTATTGGAGACAGTGAATAAAATTAACCATATTGTTTTTGATAAAACAGGTACGCTAACGAAGGGTAACTTTAAACTGCTAAATACACAGTATTATAGCCATTATTCAAAACAGGAATGTATAGACTTAGCGGCACAATTAGAGAAAAATTCAGAGCACCCTATTTCACTGGCATTTAAAAAGCAGCAGAAAAATAGCATAGTATTAAATGATGTGGTTAATAGACCGGGACAAGGATTACAGGCCAAGTATTTAAATAAAACCTTAAAATTGGGTCACGCCGTTTTTTGTGGTGTTGAGAATAATATTAACAGTAAAGAATTAGTCATTTACCTCACCTTGGATAAGCAACTGCTTGCCAGTTTTGAGTTAGGTGATGAATTACGTCCCAGCGCACCAGAGATTCTGAGCTATTGCCATCATCACAATATTAACAGTACTATGTTAACGGGTGATATCTCTTTAAAAAGTGAAGAGGTTTGCGAAGTGCTTAGCATTAGCCAGTTGCAAAAAGGAGTCACTCCGCAACAAAAACTGCAATATATACAGCAACTGCAAAAAACAGATAAGGTTATGATGATTGGAGATGGTATTAATGATGCGCCGGTGATGGCCGGTGCGCACGTCTCTGTCGCTTTAGCGAGCGGCACTGATATTGCTAAAAATAGTGCAGATGTTATTTTATTGGGAGAAGACTTAAATAAATTAGCCGCTTTACATAAAATGGCTAACAGAACGACACTTATCATTAAAGAGAATCTTGTTTGGGCATTTGGTTATAATATTATTATTGTACCTTTAGCGGTGATGGGATATGTTCCCCCCTACATCGCAGTATTAGGCATGTCCTGTAGTTCCCTTATTGTAGTCTGTAATTCTTTACGATTATTAAAATCATAACCGTTCCCGATGATTTTTATCACTTATTAATTGTACTATTTATATCTTTAATTAAGAGTACTATTTATATCTTTAATTAAGAGTACTAAGAGTTTATTAATATGAGTATTATTTATATATTAATACCGATCGCAATGATATTTGTTACGATCGCTATTATAGTCTTTTTTTGGGCTGTAAAATCGAATCAGTATGATGATTTAGATCGTGAAGGTGTCAATATTTTATTCGATGAAGATCTGCCAGCCCCACCAATAAAAGAAGACACAGAAAGTCAGCAAAAAACCATCAAACCGAGTGATTTAAATGATTGAAGGGACGTTATTAAATGATTTTATTGCCGCGCTTTTAATTGGTTTGTTAGGCGCAGGGCATTGTTTAGGTATGTGCTCAGGTATCGCAAGCGCAATCACTTTTTCCTTTAAAAAAGATCAAAAAAAATCAACCTCTATTTTATCCTTATTACTTTACAATCTTGGTAGAGTGAGTAGTTACTCACTTGCGGGCTTTTTGTTTGCAGCAAGCAGCAGCACACTGATTATCTGGTTTGGCGGCAAAGAAGCATTAATTTATTTGCGAATATTAGCCGCTATTTTAATGTTAATGCTGGCGTTATATGTCGCTAAATTATGGCATGGATTATTAAAATTAGAACAAGCGGGCCAATTCGTCTGGAAATTTATCAAACCGCTAGCACAAATATTTATCCCGTTAAAACACCCCCTTTTTGCGTTTCCTCTGGGATTTTTATGGGGATGGTTACCCTGCGGTTTAGTTTATTCAACTTTATCCTGGGCTGCAAGTAGTGGCGACCCACTTAATGGTTTGTTTATTATGTTAGGTTTTGGCTTAGGGACTATGCCTGCAATGCTAACAGTGGGTACCTTTAGCCATCAATTGAAACAAATACTTAATCACCACTGGTTTCGCTATAGTAGTGGCGCACTATTAGCCATTTTTGCGTTCCATACCCTGTATGTCGCAATACTGCAGTTAAGTTAAAGTAAGATAATCAGAAATAGCCATTTACATAAAGAAGTCAGCACGCTTATTTGATGATTTCACGTCCCATATCCTGTATATCATAATATTATAAATAAAGTAATTTAATCAGTAATAGTCAATTACATTAAGAGGTTAACATACTAACATACTCTTATTTGATACTTTCACTGTGATAAATATTTAATTATTAGCATCTATTCAAAGCAAGTTGAATAGATGCTAATATCGATGCGTATCAATTATGGGAAAAATAATGACTATGGAAAAAAGTAATACTAATCGAATTCAAAGCAGTCGTTCTGCTATTCATTGTCAAGACTGCAGTATAAGCCAATTGTGCATTCCTTATTCGCTCAATGAAGATGAATTAGAGCGTTTAGATAATATTATAGAGCGGAAAAAACCGATTCAAAAAGGACAAGAAATATTTAAAGCGGGTCAAGAGATGAAATGCCTTTATGCCATTCGCTCTGGTACGTTAAAGTCCTATACGATTACAGAACAAGGTGATGAGCAAATTACTGCTTTTCATCTCGCTGGTGATTTAATTGGTTTTGATGCGATTAGCTCGGGGACTCATCCAAGTTTCTCCCAAGCACTTGAAACTTCGATGATTTGTGAAATTCCCTATGACACACTGGATACACTTTCTATTAGCATGCCAAAGCTGAGGCAGCAAATATTACGCTTAATGAGCGGTGAAATTGTTGGCGATCAAAATATGATTTTATTACTTTCTAAGAAAAATGCTGAAGAACGACTTGCGTCGTTTATTTTCGACTTATCACAGCGTTTTGCGGCACGAGGATTTTCACCGAAAGAGTTTCGTTTATCTATGACGCGTGGCGATATCGGTAATTATTTAGGTCTCACGGTTGAAACTATCAGCCGTCTTTTAGGACGTTTTCAAAAAATGGAGATGATTGCTGTTAAAGGTAAATATATTAGCATCTTAGATGATGCGCAACTGACTCTTCTGGCTGGCGCATTGAAAAAAGATTAGGTTAACTCACAGATCTATAACTATCTGGTATAAGTAGCCTTTTGATCTAAAAAAAGCTAACAATTTTACTTTTTTTGATATAAGTTATAGGTATCTTTCATACTATTTTGGGAACTTCTTATGCTTAAATATCGTAATATTTTAGTTTTTATTGATGTGGACCAGGAATCTCAACCCGCGCTGGAGAGAGCAGTCTCTATTGCGGAAAAAGAAAAAGGTGCAAAAATAACACTATTCTTGTGCTGTTATGATCTGACCTTTGAAATGACTTCTCTAAGCTCTGCTGACGAAAGAGAAGCAATGCAACGCATTGTGATTAAAGAAAATAAAGAGTGGCTTAAATCGATTGCAGCGCCTTTTACAGAGCAAGGTTTGGATATCCATTGCCAGGTACGTTGGCATAATCGCCCCTTCCAAGCTGCTATTATTGAGGTGTTAAAAAACAATCACGATCTTCTCGTTAAAGCCACTCATCAACACTCCAAACTAAGTGCCATTTTATTCACACCTACCGACTGGAATTTATTACGTAAATGTCCCGTTCCAGTACTATTAGTGAAAAATCACCTATGGCCTAAACAGGGTAATATTCTCTGTGCTATTGATTGTAAAAGTATTCAGGATGATGAGCATCATCAATTAAATCAGCAAATTTTAAAAGAAGCTGCTGTCATGGCAGAAATTGTCAATGCTAATATCCATATTGTTAATGCCTACCCCAGCCCACCAATGAATATCATGCTCGAGTTACCAGAATTTGACCCAATAAATTACGAAGATGGTCTAAAAAAATTCCATCAAAAAACATTAAATGACTATGCACAAACATTGAATCTTCCTAAAGAACAAGTTCATCTTGCCCAAGGTTTACCTGAAGATGTTATTAGCGAAGTAGCTGAAAAAATTGACGCCGAATTAGTCATTTTAGGTACTGTTGGACGCTCCGGACTAAGTGCAACATTATTAGGCCACACAGCAGAGCAGGTTATCGATAATTTGAACTGTGATTTGCTGGCTTTAAAACCTGCTGGCTTTATTAGTCCAATTACACTGTAAAGGGAAAATTATGAAACGATTGGTGGCTGGAGATAAGGCTCCATTATTTAATTTACATGATGAGCAAGGTAAGATGATTGCTTTAGCTGATTTAACCGGTAAAAAAGTGTTGGTTTATTTTTACCCTAAAGCGATGACCCCAGGTTGTATTAACCAAGCCTGCGGTTTGCGCGATGTAAAAACACAACTTGATGATTTTAATACTCTGGTCTTCGGTATCAGCCCGGATCCGGTGAAAAGTTTAGCTAATTTTGTGACTAAAAAGGAGCTTAACTTTCCACTTTTATCTGACCAAGATCATGCGGTGGCAGAGGAATTTGGTGTTTGGGGAGAAAAGAAGTTCATGGGTAAAGTCTATGATGGTATTCACCGTATTAGCTTCCTGATAAATGAACAAGGGATCATTGAGCACGTATTTGATAAATTTAAAACCACTGACCATCAACAGGTGGTCTTAGACTATTTGAAAAACAAAGAAAGCATTTAATCAAAAGAAGGGCCAACGGCCCTTCTCGGTTTAACCTAACCTAACTTATCTTCTTCTGCATTTTCAATCTTAGCTTGTATGTTTGGCCAGGCGTTTAATACCGCCTTAACAAGTGTCGCTAAGGGAATAGCAAAAAATACGCCCCAAAAACCCCACAACCCTCCAAATATTAATACCGAGATAATGATCACCACTGGATGCAAATTAACGGCTTCTAGAACAATACGAGGATAACAAAAACACGCTTCAGAACCACCACAACCCTCCAAATATTAATACCGAGACAATGATCACCACAGGATGCAAATTAACGGCCTCTAAGAACAACAACACCGGAACAATAACATTGCCATCAAGCGCCTGAATAATAGCGTAAGCATCATCAAAGATAAAAAGAGCCAACGGCCCTTCTCGGTTTAACCTAACTTATCTTCTTCTGCATTTTCAATCTTAGCTTGTGTGTTCGGCCAGGCATTTAATACCGCTTTAACAAGTGTCGCTAAGGGGATAGCAAAAATACGCCCCAAAAACCCCACAACCCTCCAAATATTAATACCGAGACAATGATCACTACAGGATGCAAATTAACGGCCTCTAAGAACAACAACACCGGAACAATAAGATTGCCATCAAGCGCCTGAATAATAGCGTAAGCATCATCAAAGATAAAAAGAGCCAACGGCCCTTCTCGGTTTAACCTAACTTATCTTCTTCTGCATTTTCAATCTTAGCTTGTGTGTTCGGCCAGGCATTTAATACCGCCTTAACAAGTGTCGCTAAGGGGATAGCAAAAAATACGCCCCAAAAACCCCACAACCCTCCAAATATTAATACCGAGACAATGATCACCACAGGATGCAAATTAACCGCCTCTAAGAACAACAACACCAGAACAATAACATTGCCATCAAGCGCCTGAATAATAGCGTAAGCATCATCAAAGATAAAAAGAGCCAACAGCCCTTCTCGGTTTAACCTAACTTATCTTCTTCTGCATTTTCAATCTTAGCTTGTGTGTTCGGCCAGGCATTTAATACCGCCTTAACAAGTGTCGCTAAGGGGATAGCAAAAAATACGCCCCAAAAACCCCACAACCCTCCAAATATTAATACCGAGACAATGATAACTACAGGATGCAAATTAACGGCCTCTGAGAACAAAACGGGGACGATAACATTGCCATCAAGCGCCTGAATAATAGCGTAAGCAACCATCAAATAGAAAAATTCAGGTGATGACCCCCATTGGAAAAATGCCACAATCGCAATCGGCACAGTGACAACAGCTGCGCCTATATAGGGAATTAAAACAGATAAACCAACCAATACAGCTAACAATGCTGAATAACGTAATTCCATAAAAAAGAAAGTAAAATAAGTGCCAATACCAACAATCAGGATTTCAATGATCTTACCGCGAATATAATTCATAATTTGACCATTCATTTCAACCCAAACCTGATCGGCTAGCTTGCGATCTCTTGGTAAAAACTGAACAAAACTTGTAATTAACTTATTTTTGTCTTTGAGCATAAAAAGCATCATCAGAGGCACAAGAATGCAGTAAACAAGTAATGCTGCGACATCTAATAATGAAGCCAATGAATGTGATAGTAAAAACCCCCCGGTATCTAAGATATAAGTACGTAAATTTTCAACAAGCAGGGTAAAAGTAGCAGGATCAATGAGATCAGGATATAGAATAGGAAGCGTTAAAATATATTCCTGCACTTGGTTGAACATGACGGGCAGGTCGCGAATAAAAGCAACCCCCTGCCTGAATACGGTTGGTAAAATTCCTAAGAAGGCAAAAAATGCTAAGGATAAAAAAACAGCCATCACAATTAATGTCGACAGGGTTCTATTGAACTTCAAACGCATCAAATAGTTTATCGGCCAATCAAGTAAATACGCCAAAACTAATGCCACAAAAAGAGGCGTTAAAATTCCGCCTAAAAAGTAAAAGACGGCAAAAGCACCGAGCAGCAATAAAAAAAGAACACTAAGGTTGGGATCCGCAAAGTGATGTTGATACCAATCATTTAACTGTTTTAACATGAAATTTATTACACCTTTAAGTTTAGATATTAGCTCTGATTCGCATAACCAGAGCCTTTCGCAAGTTTAGTTGTTGGCACTGATGCGCATCACTATCGCCACTTGCTTGTCTGTTATAATACTTGAATAGTCATACCTCTTTTTATCCAGATACAAAATAATGTCCTGCATTGCCTGTTGATTAGAAAAGAGTAGACAAAGTTGGCTATCCTGTTGTTTATTCGAAGACGCATCATAGAATAACAAATAACGTTTCAGCTTGACTAGTGACATTGGACAACGTATTTTTTGTAAATCTAAAACCTCCATATCGAGTAATTATCCTACTATTTAAAATTAAAAGCTGTGCACCTTGCCAACAAATAGACTCAAGCTGTACGTTCGTATTGTGATGGCTAAAAGACGACTAAGCCTGTCATAGATAAGTAAAATAAACTAATTTTTAAATATTAGTGCCTTTAATACAGCAATTTTTACCTCAGTAACGATCTCAGACAATCATCACTTGCAATAAAGTGGTGATTGTTTATGCTTTTATTATATTTTTATGTTGAGTAGCTCTAGTGTTGAACAAATCTCTGCTTCTTGCACTTTATTTTTTCCTTTCTTTTTTTTCGGGTATTGCAAATTCAAGTAATGCTCTTCCTGAGATTGGTACAGTGGGAGCCGCCACATTAAGCATTGAAAAAGAACAGGAATATGGTTGGGCTTTTAGATTAATGGCAAATCAAAGTCTGCCAATCATCCATGATCCAGTTCTTAACCAGTATATCAATGAACTGGGTCAAAGCTTAGTTTCCCATGCAGAATCCGTGAGAATGCCATTTGATTTTTTCCTAATAGAGGATAATGAGATTAATGCGGCTGCATTTTTAGGCGGTAATGTAAAAATTCATACGGGGCTGTTCTTATATGCCAAGAATGAGAGTGAACTTGCGAGCGTCATTGCCCATGAAATAGCACATATCACACAACGCCATCTTGCCCGTATGCTAGAACAACAGTCCTCCAATACTCCAACATCACTTGCTGCAATGGCGGGCTCCATTTTACTGACTTTGGTATCTCCCGCCGCGGGCATGGCAGCTTTAACGACAACAATGGCAGTGTCGATACAGTCACAAATTAATTATACCCGAACACATGAATATGAAGCCGATAGAATTGGTATAAAAACCTTAGCTGATGCCGGTTATGATCCGAATGGTATGGCACAATTTTTTGGCGAACTTGCTGAAAAATATAAGTATGCCAGCCTGCCTCCGAAAATGTTATCCACTCACCCGCTACCTGAAGCGCGTTTATCTGAAGCGCGTTTACGGGCGAGTCAATACAAGACAAAAAACATTACTAACAGCTTAGATTATCAGCTTAGTAAAGCACGCATTACCGTCCGCTTTAGTAGTATCAACCCCACATCAGCCATTAACTTATATGAAAGTCAGCTCAAAAAGCAAAAATACGAGATTAAAGAAGCTGCTTTGTATGGTCTTGCTCTGGCCTATTTTGAAAATAAAGATTTTTTACAAGCACAAGATATTATTAATGATTTATTAAAAGCACAATCCGGTAACCTGTTTTATATAGACTTGGCAACAGATACAGCACTCGCTTTAAATAAGGCGGATGAAATTATAGAAAAACTACAGCAGTTATATAAAAAGTCACCCGACAATCCCGTTTATACCATTAACTTAGTTGCTGCACTACAGGAGGATAAACGCTATGCGGACGCTGAAAAGATTCTTGAACTGTTTATCCGCTCTCATCCTCGCCATATTTTGGCCCAGATAATCGCCGTTGATCTTTATAGATTGTTAAATAATCGCGCTAAGGAACACGCAAGTAAAGCGCAATATTTAGCATTGCAGGGACGTTTTAAGGAAGCAATCCAAGAGGTCGGTAATGCACTTATTTATACGGAAAACCCGTTAGACAAAGCAAGATACGCTGCAATGATGGCGGGTTATCAAAAAGATAATTTACGTTTGCAGGCATTAACAAAATAATGCACCCAGATGACTTGTAGAGGCCAGAATCAGCCTCTACAAGTCATCTGGGTCGATAACCCAACATAAAAAATTGAGGTTATGTTTTTTTTAGAGACCTAAATTTATTCCCTTGTTGTCACTAACCAATTGATTAGCAAAACCATTACCTATTGAAATACCTAAACGTTTAGTTAATTTTTCAATAGTAGAAGGTTGTACAGAATAATTCACAATATTTTCTGCTCTAACAATCTCTCTGGCAACAAATCCCGGACTTCCTAAACCGTCAATTAGACCTAGCGCTAAAGCTTGTTCACCATTCCAAATCAAACCAGAAAACAGATCCGTTGAATTTTTATCTGAATTAATACGATCGCCTCGTCCAGTTTTAACCACATTAATAAACTGCCGGTGAGTCACATCTAACACTTCCTGCCAAAAATCTCGTTCGGCTTCTTTGCTGGGTGAAAACGGATCTAAAAATGTCTTATGTTTGCCAGAAGTATAGTGGCGACGTTCAACCCCAACTTTATTCATCAGATCAACAAAACCAAAACTGGATGCAGTCACCCCAATCGACCCGACAAGACTCGCTTTATCCGCATATATCTGGTCAGCTGCAGCTGCAATATAATAACCACCCGAGGCACCTAATTCAGCAATAACGGCATACAATTTTTTATCCGGGTATAAAAGACGCAGACGTTGTATTTCATCAAATACATAACCTGCCTGAACGGGACTACCACCAGGGCTATTGATCACTAACATAACCGCCTGACTGAACTCATTTTTAAATGCAGCACGTAAACCGGTGACAATAGTATTTGCATTCGCTTCTTTATCTGCGGCAATAACACCTTTTATTTGCACCATAGCGGTATGCGGCTCTTTTTGTTGATCACTTAAGAGATTCGTTTGAGTATTAAAAAAGAAAAAGATGGCGCCAAACAGATACAAAAAAGTTAATGATTTGAAGAAAATTCCCCAACGCCGCGTTCTTTTCTGCTCTGCGAAATTTTCCTTGATAAAAGCTTTTATCCAGCGGTCTTCAGTCTGTGTTTTATTTTCCATTTTATATACCCAGTTTGTAGGTTAAGGATGATTAAATGATTGCAAGGTCACTGCCAAGCCCCCCCTAAAATACTGAGATCAGCAGGTCCAGACATAATGACATTCTAACCACATTTAAAAGGTTTTATTTACCATTAGCGACAATCCATTTTTTCAAAGCCGTTATATCCTTTGGAGATTCAGATTTAATTAACGCTACCCAATCATCAATATTATCCCACCAGGCAGGAAGATCCGGTGATTGGAGTTGTTGGGCAATGCCCTGTATTCGCTTTAAGCCAACAGAGCCTGCAGCGCCTTTGATTTTATGAGCTTCATTTACAATACCTTTTTGATCCTTGGCAATCATATTAGAATCCAAAATTTCAAGGTATTCCGGCAGTAATTTTTCAAATAAAGCGACATTCTCTAAAATTACTGACGTGGGTAAAAACGCCATTAATTCTAAAAGCATTTCTTGATTAAACAAGGTATTAGTCTGTTGCATCCTTTGCTGCATTTTTAATACCGAGTCCATTTTCTGATGCTTATTAGAAGGGACAAATAATTTTTTAATCATCGAATTAAAAGGGTTAACACTAAGCGGTTTGCCCAATGCGCCATCCATTCCCTGCTCTATAAACCCCTTACTGTCGGCAAATACGTTAGCGGTCAGGGCGACAATAGGAGGCAGCTTATGTCCGTGTATTTCACGTAATTTTTGAGTGACCTGATAACCATTCATATCGGGTAGTTGAATATCCATCAGGATCAATTGATAGGCATTATCTGCAACCTTATTCAGTGCCTGCGCACCATTGACAGCGCTATCAACTTTATGGCCAAGCTTTTCTAATAACGATGTTGCGACCAAAATATTCAGTTCGATATCTTCCACAAGTAAAATAGAAAGCTTGGGCAGATTATCCTTTATTTGTTGTTCTTGATGTTCTTTTGCCGGGCAATTCACCGTTAAGGTCAGCTTAAACATACTGCCTTCGCCAAGTTTACTCTTTACGCTTATAACGCCTCCCATTGCTTGCGCAATTTTAGAGGTGACAGCAAGCCCTATCCCCGTACCAGTCGCAAATGTATTACCTTCAACCTGATAATACATTGCAAAAATTTTATCGAGCTGATCCTCGGGAATACCAATGCCTGAATCTTCAACCTCAAAACACAGCTCAACCTGATTCTGGTTGAGCTGATGACAGACACAGCGGATCGTTATCGTTCCTTTTTGGGTGAACTTCACCGCATTGCTTATCAGGTTCCATAAAACCTGCCTTAAACGGGTATCATCTGTTTCAATAATGTCTGGAAAATGACCGCGTTGCTCAAAATTTAATACTAGTCCCTTCTGCTCAGTCTGAATAAAAGATAAACTTTTTAAGTCACTAATAAAATCCAACATATTGATCTTATTGGTTGCCAACTTCAGACGGTTACGATCTAATTTATCCAAGTTAATAATATCACTGAAGATATTGCCCAAACTAATGGCGCTGATATGAATGGTTTTAAGATGTTTCATCTGTTCACTGGTCAACTGCTCATCTAATAACATGCGGCTTAAACCCACTATGCCGTTTAAAGGAGTGCGTAGCTCGTGACTAATTGAAGAAATAAAATCAGTTTTTTCGCGAATATTTTTGTCGATAGATTCTTGATGTTTTTTACGCTCGGTTATATCCCGACCAAAACCAATAATACCAATACACACAGCCTCACTATTAAAAAGTGGCAATGTTCTGACTTCAAAATAAGCTTTTTTTCCGTTTGGAAAATGTAACCAATGCTCATGAATTTGTTCTTTTTTTTGTTTCTTCACATTTTGATCACGGGTGACAGCTTGGTGCGCATAATCCTCGGGAAATATATCAAAGGGTGTTAAACTAATAAGCTGTTTTTCTGTTTTACCGGTGAGCATCTCCATCGCTTTATTACAGCTGACAAAGCGACTCTTTAAATCTCGGTGAAAGACCAAATCAGGAGAGGTATTCAGAAATGATTTTAATAAACTGGCAGCTTCGACCAATTTCTGCTGGCTTGCTTTACGCTCAATAATTTCTTTTTCTAACTCGTGGGTTTTAATCCGCTCTTTTTGGCGCACCTCGCGGAGACTAGCAACAGTATTATCTAAATGCATTCTGGCTTCCTCCAAATCTCCAACCACAACGGTCAAAAAATACACGGCCCAGGGTGTTATTAAAAGCCCGATTAAAATTGAACGGGAAGCACCGGCAATGCTTAAGGGCTCATCAAAATAAATTGTAAGGAAGACTTGTAACGCGGAATCAGCACTTATAATTGCAATGGCAAGTAACAAACTAAAACGCAAGACTCCTAGGCGTTTCAGTAATGCAACATAATAATGCACCCAAGTTTTAAGGTTAAATAGGCTCAAATTAACTCCAGTTAAATAGATAGATAACACCTCATCTTGGTTCCAGAAATTGATAAAGGTTCAGCTTCCATCGAGAGGTCCATTGATTCTCCATTCTATACTCAACCAATTCAAGATGCAGAAATTAATAAGCCGAAAAACAGGATAAACTTGTTTCAAGTAATGCTTTCCTTTTCAGCGTAAGCACAATCACAACATAAACTTGTTTACAAACTGAAGATAAATAACAGACTCAGCACCGAATTAAAACAGACATAATTTATCAAAACACGCCTTGTTTTTGGTCATTAAAGTAATCCTTTTCATTTCATGGTTTTTAATTCTGCGTAACAAGTCTATAATGCTCGCTTTTAATTTCTATATTTTAATACATGCTGTTGCATGTTTACTGGAGTTTTTTCTAATGGCAATGCCAGATATCGCAAATAGTGCACAAGCTCAAACTGAAGGTAAACTAGATCGGGTTGGAATGAGTAATATTGAGTTACCTCTTATGGTTCAAACTGATGATTGCCCTCCACAGCAAGTCAGTGCAAATGCCGAAGTATTTGTTAATCTTGGTGACGCACAAGCAAAAGGCATTCATATGTCTCGCTTATATCTCCAACTTGATGAACTTTCGACAGAGTCTGAATTAAATATCAGTACATTAACGGCTTTACTCCAGGGTTTTATCACCAGCCATCATGAATTAAGTCAGCGCGCTTTTGTTAAATTTTCATTTGACTATCATCTACGTCGTAAGTCATTAATTAGCGAAAAACGGGGCTGGAAGGCTTACCCTGTCATTATTATCGGACGACTGTCCGAGGGTAACTTTGAAGTTGAGCTGCAAGTAAACGTACCCTATTCCTCTACTTGCCCTTGTTCTGCTGCGTTAGCAAGGCAACTTATCCAGCAAGCTTTTTCTCAAAAATATGACCAACAAACTGAAGTTAATAAAGAGGAGATATTTGCATGGTTGGGCTCCACAAAAGGCATTGTTGCCACCCCGCATAGCCAACGCAGTATTGTTGAGGTAAAAGTTAAACTAAATTCATTAAACCAATCTTTCCCTATTATTGAGTTAATTGATTTAATTGAAAAGACCCTAAAAACGCCCGTACAAGCAGCAGTAAAAAGAGAAGATGAGCAAGAATTTGCTCTTTTAAACGGTCAGAATTTAATGTTTTGTGAGGACGCCGCGAGACACCTACAACACTCGCTCCACCAAGAAACTAAATTTGATGATTTTTGGTTACGTGTAAACCATTATGAAAGCTTACATGCCCATGATGCTGTGGCAATGACAACGAAAGGTATTGAAGGTGGTTACTTGGCTTAAAATATAAGTCGAGTATTGCACCTTTATACCCATGATACTTCAAGATGCAAAGTCAGCAAGGAAAATTGTGCCGAGATGCTAGGCATAAAATTGAAGTCTAGTTATTCTACAGAGAGATTTTATAACAACGCAGATTGGTACAATTTTGCTTGCCCTACGGGGCGCCAGCTCGAAAACCAGCGCTGTGTTGCACCAATCGGAAAGGGAATAACCATTTAAGATATAAATGCTTGCATTTACATCTACCGCTAGAGGATTAACGCAGTTAATCGCTCGAAAGGTCATGTTGCGTCTTGCTCTGGTCTCCGAACTTGCGCCTGACAAAGCATCTTAAAGTAACATGGGTATATATGGGGGGTTAGACTCCCATATTAGATTAATGTACCGCGCCTGCCATTGCTGCGTCATACCAGCCTGAGTCAACTTCAGCCATTAAATTGAAGCTTACTAGCAGCGTATAGATAGTAGGGTGCGCTTTAGCTCCCATTGCCGCTGTCTGCGGTGCATAGAATGCACCCTACCGATAACCATTCCATTAATTAACTTACCATCTAGATTCAATCTCTTGAACAGAGTATTTGCACTCTCTCTAGATAGCGGATAAAAATATTCCACGCGTGGCTACCTTCATTAACAACAAAAGAAATAATTAAATGATCATATTGTAAAAAAGCATAAATACTTCAACTGTTGATTTAAATGGATATTCACACCTTTTAATTAAAATCACAATTTAATTTACTGTGCTATTAGTACCCTTTGGATTCTGCCTAAAAAAAAAACACCGAACGTTTCCACGTTCAGTGCTTTATATACCATCAAGATATCCGTTAAAATATAAGCTTATAATTGCTCAACCTAACCGTATTGGGATACACAGTAGCTTTTTGATACATATTTTTACGCTAAAAAGCTAAAGTAAAGTTAGCCCAAAATTCAGCATTCTCATCCAAATGAGCCTCAATGCCTACATTTTCAGCTAACTCATAACCTATATCGACGGTGCCTTTAAATTCCTTAACGTTGGCACCTTTTAGTGCATAAAGATATCGTGGCGTAGCGCCAATCCAAAATAGATCCGAGACGGCATAACGTGCAGCCATTTCAACGTCTAAATAGGTGGTAGTGCTAATATTATTGCCCCACATCATGCCAAGCTTCATGGCGGGATAGAGAGTAATTTTCTTATTTTTTAATGGCACTTTTTTAATTACACCGAAAGCCGTTTTATCAACGGACTGTCCTTTATAATCGTAACTCCAAGTGCTATCAAGTAAAAAACCGCTATTATTACGGCTGTTGAAAACCATATAATTCAGATTGTAATAATCTAAATCATGTTTTGCTTCCAGTGTTAACTGATGTTTCATTTGCCAGCCTAAATAACCGGCAAATGATCCAAATACATCAACTCCCTCAGTTCCAGCGCCAATACCGGCCTTGGAGTAAACCGCAGTAGGATCTGCAAAATCCACACTACGATATTTAGTTTGCGCCGGCTGTTGCGCCACGGCTTGACCTACAAAAATACAAAAGAAGGCGCTACTTAATAGCTTTATTTTTTTAATCTTCAACATCTCACTTATCTCCATATAAATAAATTGAACAAGCGTTTACCACGCTTAATCACAGTATATTTACCAAATAACGCATCTAATTTTTGTAAAATGACTTCACTATCGGTTTGTTTTTCGCCATTAATACTGACCGCACCATTTTTAATAAATTCTCGCGCCATTTTATTCGATTTAGCAAGCTCACAACTGGTCAATAATTCAACTAATGGTTTTTCTGTCCCTTCAACAAAGGTTGCAGGTAAACCATCCTGCGCAAGTTGTGCCAGATCCGATTCATCTAATGCGCTTAAATCACCAGAAAACAGGGCTTCGGTAATACGTTGTGCTGAGCCTAAACCTTGTTCACCATGAACCATCTTTGTAACTTGCTGCGCCAAAATATTTTGCCCTTCAGGACGGCCTTGAATGGTTTTATCATTTTCTTCAATCGCAGCAATTTCTTCAACAGATAAGAAAGTAAAATAATGAAGAAATTTGTAAACATCCGCATCTAATGTTGTTATCCAGAATTGGAAGAATGCATAAGGCGATGTTTTTGCGGCATCAAGCCAGATAGTGCCTGCTTCTGTCTTACCAAATTTTGTGCCGTCAGATTTAGTGACTAAAGGTAGCGTCAAACCAAATACTTTTTCTTGATTCATGCGCCGTGTTAAATCAATACCGCCGGTTATATTACCCCATTGATCTGAGCCACCAATCTGCAGTGAACAACCATTAGCTTTATTTAAAGCTGCAAAATCATAAGATTGTAATAACATATAGGTAAATTCAGTAAATGACATACCCGAACCATCACGATCAATACGCTGTTTAACAGATTCTTTTTGAATCATGGCATTAACACTAAAATGTTTACCCACATCACGCAAAAAGGAAATAGTATCCATTTTGCCAATCCAATCAAGGTTATTAACAACCTCTGCTGAATTTTCCCGATCACCAAATTCGATAAAAGCACTGACTTGCCCTTTGATTTTTTCCGCCCAATCTGCAACAACATCATCAGTATTTAATTTACGTTCCACCGCTTTAAAGCTTGGATCACCAATCAATCCGGTTGCGCCACCGACCAAAGCTAATGGCTTATGACCCGCGTCCTGGAAACGTTTCAATGTGACGAGTGGCACTAAACTTCCGATATGCAGGCTGTCTGCCGTCGGATCAAATCCACAATAAAGTGTTTTGCAGCCACTTGATAAATGTTCATGTAATTCTTCATCTGCAGTCATTTGCGCGATTAAACCTCGCGCTTGTAAATCTTCAAGTAGAGCATTCATTTATTTACTTCCTGATCATTAAGAATCCAATATTTTATGCTCAAGATATTACACATTTAAGAGACACAAAAAAACCATAGAGTGCCGATATAAGGCACTTTATGTTAGCATTAGCATTATTTTTTAATGACAAAGAGCAGAACAGATGAAAATAGGCATTATTGGTGCGATGGATGAAGAAGTCAGCATCCTTAAAGCGAAGTTAAATAACATGGAAACAACGATCATTGCAGGTTGTGAATTTTACCAGGGTGAATTAAATGGTAAACAGGTTATCTTAACCAAATCAGGCATAGGTAAAGTTGCTGCTGCCGTGGCAACGACACTGTTACTGGAAAGATTTAATCCAGGTCAGGTAATTAATACGGGTTCCGCTGGGGGTTACGATACAACGCTTAATGTAGGCGACATTGTGATATCAACAGAAGTACGTTTTCATGATGTCGATTTAACTGCATTTGGTTATGAAATTGGCCAAATGGCGCAATTGCCTGCCGCTTTTCCAGCAGATAAAAATCTGATTTTCGCAGCACAAAAAGCCGCTGAAACGATTACCCATTTAAAAACCATTCAGGGATTAATCTGTACGGGTGATATTTTTATGGCGGATCCAACAAAAGCTGAAATAGCACGTCATAATTTCCCAACAATGGCGGCATGTGAAATGGAAGCTGCGGCCATTGCACAGGTTTGTTACCAGTTTAAAGTGCCTTTTGTGATCATCCGTTCACTCTCGGATATTGCCGGTAAAAAATCAGAATTATCCTTTGAGCAATACCTGCCGATTGCTGCTAAAAATGCATCAATACTTGTTGAAGAAATTATCAATAACTTAAACTAGTTTTTACTGTTTTTTATTCGCTTTATTATACATATAAAAAAAGCCCTAATCTGTTACCAGAGAAGGGCTTTAATATTTTCATGTCCTACTTATGACAGTAGGCAAGTAAATTATTTAATAGCTAATAATTCAACTTCAAATACTAATGTAGCATGTGGTCCAATTGCAGCGCCAGCGCCACGCTCGCCATAGGCAAGATCTGCAGGAACAGCTAATTTGAATTTTGAACCAACAGGCATAAGTTGTAATGCCTCAGTCCAACCAGCAATAACACCACCAATAGGGAATTCAGCAGGTTCGCCACGTTCAACAGAACTGTCAAATACAGTACCGTCAGTCAACGTTCCGTGGTAATGAACACTAACAGTAGATTCAGCAGTCGGTTTTTCACCTTCACCTAGCGTGATGACTTCATAATGAAGTCCAGATTCAGTCACTGTCACACCTTCTTTAGCTGCATTTTCAGCAAGGTAAGCTGCACCAGCTGCACCCAATACTTCTGCTTGCTCAGCAGCAGCGGCTTGCATACGTCCAGAGATAACTTCAAAAGCAGTTTGTAAATCTTCGCGAGATACTTGGCTTTCAGCGCCGGCAAATGCGTCTGAGATTCCTGCAGAAATAGCAGAGATTTCTAAACCGTCAAAAGGATTAGCAGCAAGTTGCTCTCCCATTTGTAGACCGATACCGTAACTTGCTTGTTTTTCTTGAGTGTTTAGCTGTAGTTCAGACATATTTATTCTCTTAATTTATTGAATGTATTTGCTTAATTCTATCATATATGGTGACTTAATAAATGGCTCTGTTCCATTTGCTCGCAGCTTTCGTTATATCCTATTAAATGACAGTCAGTTATCAAGCAATGCAATTTATTGCAATCTCAGTATTTATAAGCTGTCAGGCGGATATAATAAAACCACTTAGATTCAAATGAAGCACACCCTAATAAAGATATGGGGTACTTAATTTCGTTTTAAAGGGGTGTGGAATGATTTTTTTAAATTTGATCTGCTAGTCCCACTCATTAGGCAATCTATTTAGGTGCAGGTAAACACTTCAAAGCAATACATTGCTACGGTAACGGGTTGTTCTAATTGCATAAATAAGTGGTAAATGGCTTCAGTTGGCCACATAGAGATGAATAACAGAGACTAAGACAGTGTTTTATCTCAGGCGACTAAATTATAACCGAATAGAAAATCACTGCCGCTGGAAGCCAAAAAAAATGCCTCCAGTCAGGAGGCATTAATAATAATAGTTAATAATTTAACTGCATTAACTGCTTAAATCATCAAAAAAGGTTTTGATGCTGGTTAAAAAACCTTCTGACTTTGGCTTATGTTTGGTAGAACTTGATGAACATAAAGTTTCAAACTCTTTTAATAAGTCGCGCTGTTTACTCGATAATTTAACTGGTGTTTCGACCATCACTTTGCACATTAAATCACCCGTCGCATGACTGCGCACTGATTTAACACCTTTGTTACGCATACGAAAAACACGTCCTGTTTGCGTTTCAGCAGGAATTTTAAGCTTTACGCGACCATCAAGTGTAGGTACTTCAATTTCGCTCCCTAATGCAGCCTCTGTAAAACTAATTGGCACTTCACAATGGAGATTGTTGCCGTCACGTTCAAACACATGGTGCGGAAGCACATTCATTTGCACATATAAGTCACCAGCAGGGCCGCCATGTTCGCCCGCTTCACCTTCACCACTTAAACGAATGCGATCGCCGGTATCAACACCAGCTGGGATTTTAACAGACATGTTTTTACTGCGTTCGTAACGACCATGACCGTGACATTTATGGCATGGATCACTGATAATTTTTCCCTGGCCACGACATGTCGGACAGGCTTGATTGACAGCAAAAAACCCCTGACGCATCTGCACTTGTCCTTGCCCATAACACGTACCACAAGTTTTTGCTTCTGTGCCTTTCTTAGCACCCGAGCCATTACACTGTTCACAATGGACCTGAGTAGGAATTTGAATCTCTTTGGAAATACCTCTAACAGCTTCTTCAAGCGTTAATTCCATGTTATAGCGAAGATCTGATCCCTGCTGCGGACGTTGTCCACCACCGCCACCACCGCGACGACCGCCTCCAAAAATATCACCAAAGATATCACCAAACTGGTCACCAAAATCAGAATTGTCAAATCCACCACGTCCCTGCTGGTTTACACCATCATGTCCATATTGATCATAGGCTGCTTTTTTTTGTGAATCATTAAGAATTTCGTAAGCTTCTTTAACTTCTTTGAATTTGACTTCAAGTTCATCATTACCACTGGTTCTGTCTGGGTGGTATTTCATTGCCAAACGTTTATACGCTTTTTTAACTTCTTTTTCTGTCGCATCACGGCTTATGCCAAGTACTTCATAACAATCACGTTTTGCCATATCTTTTCTCAAAATGTCAATTTATAACCAAACTACTTGGCTATATGTATAAAACAAACACGCGGATTATAGAAAAATCTATAACCCGCGTGCCATTAAAACGATTATAACTTAATTAGTTTTCCTAATTATTTTTTATCGTCTTTTTTTACTTCTTCAAACTCAGCATCAACAATGTCATCTTCTTCCTTGGTTTTTTCTTTAGGCTGTTCCTCGCCTCCGGCTTCTGCTGCCTGTGCTTTTTGTTGTACAATTTCCATCAGTTTTTCTGAAGCTTCAGCAACGGCGGTCGTTTTAGCTTCAATAATATCTTTATCTTCACCTTTAGTCGCTTCATCAAGCTCTTTAAGTGCAGCTTCGATTTTTTCTTTTTCATCGGCTGGCAACGCATCACCCGCTTCTTCAATTTGCTTACGTGTTGTATGAACTATTGCGTCAGCTTGGTTACGTGCTTTTACTACTTCTTCAAATTTCTTATCTGCTTCGGCATTTGCTTCCGCATCATTAACCATTTTTTCAACTTCTTCTTCGGAAAGACCTGAACTAGATTTAATAGTTATTTTTTGCTCTTGCTTAGTGTCTTTATCTTGAGCAGATACATGTAAAATACCATCGGCATCCATATCAAATGTCACTTCAATTTGAGGAGTTCCACGACTTGCTTTGCGGATACCTTCAAGGTTAAATTGACCAAGAGATTTATTGTCAGTAGCACGTTTACGTTCACCTTGTAAAATATGAATCGTTACTGCGCTTTGGTTATCTTCAGCTGTGGAGAATGTTTGTGATTGTTTAGTTGGGATAGTGGTATTTTTATCAATAACTTTAGTTAAAACACCGCCCATTGTTTCGATACCTAATGATAAAGGCGTAACATCTAATAATAATACGTCCGTTTTCTCACCAGAAAGTACCGCGCCTTGAATTGCCGCGCCCATAGCAACAGCTTCATCAGGGTTAACATCTTTACGCGCTTCTTTACCAAAGAACTCAGTAACCAATTTTTGTACAAGTGGCATACGTGTTTGACCACCAACCAAAATAACATCATCGATATCAGCAACAGATAAATCTGCATCTTTCAAAGCGATACGTAAAGGTTCAAGCGTTGATTTAACCATATCTTCAACAAGAGACTCTAATTTAGCACGAGTGATCTTGATATTTAAATGTTTAGGACCAGATTGATCCGCTGTGATGTAAGGCAGGTTGATATCTGTTTGTTGTGCACTTGACAGTTCAATTTTTGCTTTTTCAGCTGCTTCTTTAACACGTTGCATTGCAAGCGGATCATTGGTTAAATCAAAACCTTGTTGTGTTTTGAATTCAGCCACTAAAAAGTTGATTAAACGGTTATCAAAGTCTTCACCACCTAAGTGAGTATCACCATTTGTTGATAATACTTCGAAGGTTTTTTCGCCATCTACTTCATCAATTTCAATGATTGAGATATCAAAAGTACCACCACCTAGGTCGTATACAGCAATAACACTGTCGCCTTTAGAACTGTCGACACCGTATGCAAATGCAGCAGCCGTTGGCTCATTGATAATACGTTTAACTTCAAGACCCGCAATTCGACCAGCATCTTTAGTTGCTTGACGTTGCGCATCGTTGAAATATGCAGGTACAGTGATTACTGCGCCAGTCACTTTCTCGCCTAAATAGTCTTCAGCTGTTTTTTTCATTTTTTTCAAAACTTCAGCAGAGATTTGTGGCGGTGCCATTTTGTTGCCGTGCGCTTCTACCCATGCATCACCATTGTCAGCTTTAACAATTTTGTAAGGCATGATTTTGATATCACGTTGTACTTCTTCATCTTCATAACGACGACCGATTAAACGTTTAATCGCAAAAAGAGTATTTTGAGGGTTAGTGACCGACTGACGTTTTGCAGGTTGTCCAACTAAAGTTTCACCTTCAGTGTAAGCGATGATTGAAGGTGTTGTACGTTCACCTTCTGCATTTTCGATGATTTTTGCTACGCCACCAACAAGTACAGATACACATGAATTTGTTGTACCTAAATCAATACCGATTATTTTGCCCATTTTACTCTTCTCCAAACTTATTTATGTTTTGTGTTGTTTAGTAAGCAGACACAGTATTTAATTTCATTGTAAAATACTGTGCCACTTTAATTGTCTTATATATGAGGTACTATTTTTTACTTTCAAGGGCTAGCATCAAAAAAAATGTATTTTTATTATTTTTTATTACCCGTGAAAAAGCGCTTTGCAGCACTTTTCATTGACCAGCCAAAAAAGTATAATTAGTCCTCAGCCTTAGACACCATGACCATTGCCGGACGAATAACACGGCCATTTAATTCATACCCTTTTTGCATAACAGCAATAACTTGATTAGGCGCTACATCAGGGACTGCGCGCATGCTCATCGCTTGGTGTTTTTCAGGGTCAAAAGCTTCATCTTTTGGATCAATCACTTTTAAGCCAAACTTGTCGACTGTATCAAGCATAGATTTTAGTGTTAATTCAACGCCTTCAATCATAGGTTTTAGCGTTTCATCTTCTTTGTCGGCGTGGCTAATCGCCATTTCTAAACTGTCGATCACGGGTAATAAACCATCAGCAAATTTAACCAGTGCAAATTTGTGTGCTTTCTGAACATCTTGAGCGGCAATCCGACGTGCATTTACCACATCAGCTTGGGCACGGGCAACATCAGCCTGCTGATCGACAATCTGTTGCTCTGCAAGTGCTAATTTTTTATTCAGTACTTCAATCATATTTAAGTCTTCGTTAGAGGCTTCAGCCTCTTCTTGTGGTTGTGCAGATTCATCATTTTCAACTAGCTCGGCTTCAACTTCTTCTACTACAACTTGCTCAGCTTCAACTTGTTCTTCTGGAATAGTTTTTTTGTCTTCCGTCATGCTTTTATCCTAATCAATTAAAGATTTAAATTTTTATATACTCTATTATGGGGATTACAATTATAGTTTCAAGCCTGTTGTGAGGATATGAATAAATTATTCTCCTCTTTAGCGACCAATAAATCGTAACAAATTGACCTGAAAGAAAATAATTACTGCTAGAACATTATATCAGGTTATCCTTTAACTATAATATTAACTAATAAAGGAACTCTATGGGTGCCCAGCACGACAATTTAATTGAATTTAAAACGATTGGTTTGATTGCCAAAACTCAACATCCCGATGCTAAACTGACATTATTAGCTTTATATCGTTTTTTGAAAGCTAAAGGCGTAAAGCTGGTCGTTGATCAGCGCATCGCCGATGAACTTCCTATGAATGGATTCGACCGCGCGGACTTGGTTGGTATCGGAAGCCGTTGTGATTTAGCGATAGTGATAGGTGGAGATGGTTACATGCTTGGCGCTGCCCGTGTATTGTCACGTTTTGACATTGCTGTTATTGGTGTAAACCGGGGTAACTTAGGCTTTTTAACGGATCTTGATCCGGATAATTTTGAGCAGCCATTAGAGCAAGTATTATTAGGTAATTACCAAATAGAAAAACGTTTTTTATTAGAAGCGCAAGTACATCGCCATGGCGATATGAAAAGCTCCAATACTGCAGTTAATGAAGCTGTTTTACATCCAGATAAAATTGCGCATATGCTTGAATTTGAAGTCTATGTAAACGATGACTTCATGTTGAATCAACGCGCTGACGGTCTAATTATTGCAACACCAACGGGTTCAACAGCATACTCTCTATCAGGGGGTGGCCCAATTTTAACGCCAAATTTAGATGCCATTAGTCTGTTACCTATGTTCCCCCATACATTAAATAGCCGCCCCATTGTTATTGACGCTAATAGTTGTGTGCGTTTGAAAATTGCACAATCGAATAAAAGTGAAATGCAAATAAGCTGTGACAGCCATGTAAATTTATCCGTTCTACCTGGGGATGAAATAATAATCAAAAAAAGCCAAGATCAATTAAAATTAGTTCACCCAAAAAACTATAACTATTTCCATGTCTTACAAAATAAATTGGGGTGGGGCAATAAGCTTTATTAACTGGTCAGAAAAAAATAGAAGAAAATTCAACACATCTCATCTTTACTGTTTAAAAAAACAGTATTAGACTGTGCAAATAAACAGTGTTAATACTCAGTCTTTGGGATGTAAATTATGCTTAGCCACTTAACTATTCAACATTTTGCCATTGTTCAATTTTTAGAATTAGAATTTCACCAAGGCATGACGACCATCACAGGTGAAACCGGTGCTGGTAAATCCATTGCTATTGACGCGCTGGGTTTGTGCCTTGGTGATCGCGCCGATGCCAATATGATAAGGGTTGGCACTGAACAGGCTGAAGTGAATGCCCGTTTTACCTTAAATGATACCCCTCACGCAAAAAGCTGGTTAAAAAAAAACGATCTTGAAGATTCCCCAAGTGATAATGCGGAGTGTTTATTACGCCGAATTATTACCAAAGAAGGCCGTTCGCGCGCTTATATTAATGGCACCCCAGTCCCGCTCTCACAGCTTAAAAGTCTGGGACAATTACTGGTTAATATTCACGGTCAGCACGCCCACCAAAGCCTTCTGAAAAATGATATTCAACTTTCTGTTGTCGATGAATATGCAGGACATCATCTATTATTACAAAAAGTGAAAGATACCTATCAAGGCTGGCACTTCCTTAATAAGCAACTCAAGCAGCAACAACTTAATCAGCAAGAAAAACAGGCTAGCAAACAGTTGCTTGAATACCAAATTGAAGAGTTAGATGCCTTTGCGCTCGCTGAAGATGAGTTTCAAGAGATAGAGCAGGAGCATAAACGTTTAGCCAATAGCGGTGCTTTATTAACCATGTGCCAAATTAGCCTTTCACAGTTAAGCGAAGGAGAAGAGTTTGATGCCTTGAGCCTATTGCGTAAAACGGTTTCTGCACTTGAGCATCAGGTAGATAACGATCCTTCACTAAGGGCTATTCTTGAAAGCTTACAGGAAGCCATTATCCCAATCGAAGATGCCAGTTATGAACTGCGTCATTTTAGTGACAACTTAGAACTTGATCCTGAACATTTCCAACAATTAGAAACGCGCATGAGTGAAGCGTTATCTTTAGCCCGTAAGCACCAAGTTCAACCTGAGTTTCTTTTCGAGCATCACCAAAAATTAAACAAAGAATACCAAGCGTTAAATGATTGTAATGCGCAAATAGAACAACTTATTATCGACTTAGAAGAGGCTGAACTCAATTATTTCCAGCAGGCAAATAAACTCAGTCAAAGCCGTTTTCGTTACAGTAAAAAGTTAAGTAAAAAGATCACCGCAAGTATCCAACAACTTAATATGGAAGAGGGAATATTCGAAGTATCCTTAACCCAAGCAAGTCGCAATACATTGAGTCCCTTGGGGATAGACAGTATTGAATTTAAAGTAGCAACAAACGCAGGACAACCCCTACAGGATTTAGGTAAAGTCGCTTCAGGAGGTGAATTATCGCGTATTGGTTTGGCCATTCAAGTAATCATTAGCCAACGCGTTTCTACACCAACACTGATTTTTGATGAAGTTGATGCAGGGATCAGTGGCGCGACAGCGACCGTCGTTGGGAAATCATTACGTAGTCTGGGTGAGAATACGCAAATATTTTGTGTGACGCATTTACCGCAAGTAGCAGGTAATGGTCATCAACAGATGTTTGTTAATAAACAAAGTGATGGTAAAACCACGAATACCACTATGTTTAAACTAAATCCTGAAGATCGTATCAGTGAATTAGCAAGGTTATTAGGCGGAGACCGTATCACTGAACACACATTAGCGAATGCACAGGAATTATTAGTTCAATAAATCAATATGCTTGTGTGCTTGTGTGCTTGTGTGCTTGACCAGGCAGTGTTGTTTCGCTGCCTTTTGGTCTAAAATTATTTTTTAAATAAAGGTGCAGGTAAAACAACGGCATATTGAACTATCAAGCGATATCTCTGCCTATTTTAAACAATCTACGTGAATGCGTAGGCGTGTAAATCAATGATACAGTTAATATTTCCGTCTCCGCATGAAAATAATTTTTACTCTCTCTGCAGCAATCACTTTTGAATGGTTATTAGAAATTAGTCTGGCAGAATTGATTATATTATAAAGATAAGTTTTTTGTGCTTTATTATCTTTTTTTAAATAAAACGCTTTGCTCGCTTTGTTTTTAAATAAAAATAAACCTGTCTTTATTTTTATGACTGGTTAGTATTATTTATTTACCTATTTATTTACCTAAGTGGTTTTATTAAACATGAAAACATTCCTTCCCTGCCTCTTTTTTCTTCTAATACTTGTTGGTTGTGCGCAAAGACCAACACCTCCCGCAACCAAGACTGCGGATTGGGCAGCACATCAACAACAGCTTAATGACTTAACCGATTGGTCTCTGCGCGGAAAAATAGCCATTATTACACCTGAAAACCGTCATAGCCTGAATATTTACTGGCAGCAAAGCGGCGACAATTTTCATATTACATTAACCAGCTTTCTAGGATCGACTATTTTAGATGTCAAAAAGACAGCACTGAGCACTCGAATAATTGACGATCAAGGTAAAATTTATTTTGGTAAAAATACGCAGACACTAATGACTCGATTGTCAGGGATTGAGTTACCCGTAGAAGTTTTACAACAATGGATTAAAGGCAATCCGATTGGTGCTGTTTATCAGCTTAATGAAAATAATCAGTTAGTGAGCCTGACCGGGCAAGATAACAAAAATGAGAACTGGTCTGCCAATTACCAAGATTATAAAACGGTTCAGGAAATAAGCCTGCCCCACCAGTTAAAGCTTACACGTCAGGATTTACTTATAAAATTTGCAATCCAAAAATGGCTATTAGAGAAAACTGAAATATTTTAAATAAGAGCTGGAACCTCGGTATCTGCAGACTAAAACAGTCGTTATAACTTATACCAAAAGAATTAATGAAGTGATCAATGATTGGGAAGGAAAAATTAATACTAACAAGACGTGAGTTGCATTCGATCGTTATTCTCCTTCACAAAATCGTATGGAACGATTTTGAACAGCTTTAACTGAACACAAAGTGGTGAAGAACAGGACGTTCTGAATAAAACTCACAACACAGTTAGGGATAATTTTAACCAGTAAGGATAATCATCTTTTTAGCTCTTTTGGTATTATCATCTTCTGAGCTGTCTTTATAAACCATAAATCGCTACTATCTTGTCTTTAAAATAACCTCCTCAACGATAATAATTTTCAAATAGAGAGATAACCCATGATACATAATGAAACTATTCGTTGGCCTGCTCCTGCTAAACTGAACTTATTCTTATATATAACGGGCCAACGGGAAGATGGTTACCATGAATTACAAACCCTATTCCAATTTATCGATCTATGTGATTATTTAACTATCACGCCTAATCTCTCTGGAAAAATAACGCTTACGCCAAACATCGAAGGGTTGGCATTAGAAAATAACCTAATCTATAAAGCGGCGATGATATTAAAAACCCATACGGCAGCAAATAATGGGGCACATATTACTCTGGAAAAGAATTTACCGATGGGCGGAGGCTTAGGTGGAGGTTCATCCGATGCAGCAACAACACTGGTTGCATTAAATCATCAATGGAACATCAATTTAACAAAAGATAAATTGGCAGAAATAGGCGTTTTATTGGGCGCGGACGTACCTGTTTTTATCTTTGGCAAAGCCGCGATAGCAGAAGGTATAGGTGAAAAATTAACCCCGGCTTACCCCGCAGAGCGGAGTTATCTGATTGCTGTACCCGATTGCCATATTTCAACAGCCGCCGTTTTTCAGGCAAAAAATCTCATTCGCAATACCAAAAAAAGAACCCATTTACAGTTAATAAATCAAAATTGGCTGAACGACTGCCAGCCCTATGTGAAAAAAAATTATCCTAAGGTTGCCAAGGTTATAGAGTGGTTGATAGAATATGCGCCAACTCAATTGACTGGCACTGGTGCATGTGTTTTTAGCACATTTAACAGTATTAATGAAGCTGAAATTGTGTTACATAATACTCCTGACTGGTTAGCAGCATTGACCGCAAAAGGATTAAATAATTCGCCATTAAATGAATTATTAGCAACACTTAAATAAAATTTATTAATTGCATTAAGGTAATTAATAACAAATGTTAATCAGCATTATTGCTTTTTGACACACACCCCTTAGGATTACAGAGGTCCTCACAGTGCCAAATATGAAACTATTTGCAGGTAACGCGACACCCGATCTAGCCAAGAAAGTTGCAGAGCGTCTTTTCGTTAAACTAGGAAGCGCGGATGTTGGGCGCTTTAGCGATGGAGAGATCCACGTACAAATTAATGAGAACGTACGCGGTGATGATATTTTTATCGTACAGTCTACATGTGCTCCCACCAATGATAATTTAATGGAATTAATCGTTATGATTGACGCACTTCGTCGTGCATCAGCCGGACGTATTACTGCCGTTATTCCATACTTTGGTTATGCCCGTCAAGACCGTAGAGTTCGCTCAAGTCGTGTTCCGATCACTGCAAAAGTGGTTGCAGATTTCCTATCAAATGTTGGTGTAGACCGTGTATTGACCGTTGACCTGCATGCAGAGCAAATCCAAGGATTTTTTGATGTGCCGGTTGATAATGTATTCGGCAGCTCAGTACTTCTTGAAGATATGTTAGAGAAGAAACTGGATAACCCAATGATTGTGTCCCCTGATATTGGCGGTGTTGTTCGTGCGCGTGCACATGCTAAATTACTCGATGATGCCGATTTGGCGATCATCGACAAACGTCGTCCAAAAGCAAACGTTGCGCAAGTAATGCACTTGATTGGTGATGTTGAAGGACGTAACTGTATTATCGTTGATGATATGATAGATACCGGCGGTACATTATGCCAGGCAGCTTTAGCACTTAAAGAGCGCGGTGCAAGCTCTGTTTACGCTTATGCGACACATGCGGTCTTCTCTGGAAAAGCCGCTGAAAACATCAAAAACTCTGTTATTGATGAATTCATTGTTACTGACTCAATTCCGCTTTCAGCAGAAATTATTGCAACGGGTAAAGTTAAGCAGTTAACATTAAGTGGCATGCTGGCTGAAGCAATTCGTCGCGTCAGTAACGAAGAATCAATCTCTGCAATGTTTCACTAATCTCGGTCATCTTCCGCTGTTAATGGCGGTTAAGTAACCCTTTTAACTTTTGTTAATTGTCTTTGAACACAAAAAACACTTTACTGTTTTACCGGAAAGCGTTTTTTGTGCTCGGAATTAGTTTTAATGTTGTACAAAATTATGATGGCGCGCTATTATGGCGCGCCTTTTTTATCTGCAGCTTAAAGCTGCCGGTAAGGTGGTTTTGTCTGGTCGCAAGATGAGACCTATTTTAAATTTGAGGAACTTTATAACAGTATCCTCACTATTGGAGTTATACCATGTCTATTAAATTAACAGCAACAACCCGTACAGACCTAGGGAAAGGTGCGAGCCGCCGCCTACGTCATGCGGATCTAGTACCAGCAATAGTATACGGAGCTGATAAAGAAGCCGTTTCTCTTACTTTTACACATAAAGACATCATTAAAGCAGAAGGCATTGAAGCGTTCTACTCTTCAGTATTAGATCTAGAAATAGATGGTGTTTCTGAGCAAGTCGTTCTTAAAGATCTACAGCGTCATGCTTTTAAAGCGCGCATTCAACATTTAGATCTACTGCGCGTTGATGCAAAACATAAACTTCACACAACGGTTCCTCTGCACTTCATCAACGAAGGCCTTTCAGAAGCGATTAAAAATGGCGGCATAGTTTACCGTACAATTAACGAAGTTGAAGTCTTATGTCTACCTAAAGATCTTCCTTCATTCATTGAAGTAGATATCTCTACAATGGAAATTGGTGATACATTACACCTTTCTAATATCACACTTCCTGCTGGTGTTGAGTCTGTTGAACTAAATAAAGGTGAAGAACATGACCTTCCTATGGTTTCAATTGCACTTTCTAAAAAAGCACCTGCTGAAGAAATAGAAGCTGAAACTGCTGAATAATAGTGTCAATTACTATTAAATTGCTTGTGGGCCTGGCTAATCCAGGCCCAGAATATGCGCAAACTAGACACAATGCCGGACAGTGGTATGTAAGCCAACTCGCCTCTCAAGAAAATATCCAACTTAAAGCTGAACCAAAATTTTATGGTCTAACGGGAAGAATTCAATTTGCCGGTAATGACCTGCGTCTTCTTGTTCCAACTACCTTTATGAACCTCAGTGGAAAAGCAGTTGCTGCGATGGCAAATTTTTATCGCATTAAACCTGAAGAAATCCTCATTGCACACGATGAGCTGGATCTGCTTCCTGGTATAGCGAAGTTTAAATTGGGTGGTGGTCATGGTGGACATAACGGTTTAAAAGATATTATCCAAAAACTGGGTAATGATAAAAATTTTTATCGTCTGCGTATTGGCATAGGTCACCCCGGTGATAAAAACAGAGTCAGTGGTTATGTGCTCGGTAAAGCGCCGAGTAGTGAACAAAACTTGATTGACCAAAGTATTGATGAAGCAGCACGTTGTACCCATATTTTAGGGCAGGACGGACTGGAAAAAGCGATGAATCGCTTACATAGTTTTAAAGCAGAAAAATAATCCGCTTAACACCCCGCAATTAACACACAACTAACAAAATAGGATATAAATCATGGGTTTCAAATGTGGCATAGTAGGCTTACCCAATGTTGGTAAATCAACATTATTTAACGCGTTAACAAAAGCGGGCATTGAAGCTGCTAACTTTCCATTTTGTACGATTGAGCCTAATACGGGTATCGTGCCGGTACCGGATCATCGCCTCGATAAACTAGCTGAAATTGTTAATCCGCAGCGCGTTTTACCAACAACAATGGAATTTGTTGATATTGCAGGTTTAGTTGAAGGCGCCTCTAAAGGTGAAGGACTGGGTAATAAGTTTCTCGCGAACATCCGTGAAACCGATGCCATTGGGCACGTTGTGCGCTGCTTCCAAGATGACAACGTTGTTCACGTCGCGGGTAAAATCGATCCTAAAGACGATATTGACATTATCAATACCGAACTGGCATTGGCCGATTTAGACAGTTGTGATCGTATCCTTTTACGTCTCACCAAAAAAGCCAAAAGTGGCGACAAAGATGCCAAATTTGAAGTACCGGTGTTGGAAAAAATAAAAGCGCATCTTGAAGCTGACGGTTTAGTACGCGGGCTTGAATTAACGGTAGAGGAAAAAGCAGCGGTTGCCTACCTTAACTTTCTGACCGGCAAACCGACCATGTACATTGCCAATGTCAGTGAAGATGGTTTTGAAAATAACCCCTATTTAGATATTGTTCGTGAAATAGCAGAAAAAGAAGGTTCAGTGGTCGTCGCTGTTTGTGCTTCAATAGAATCTGAAATCGCTGAGCTTGATGAAGAAGATAAAAAAGAGTTTCTCGAAGGCATAGGTCAGGAAGAAGCTGGCTTAAACCGCGTTATCAATAGCGGCTATCAATTATTGCATCTACAGACCTACTTTACAGCCGGTGTTAAAGAAGTGCGCGCCTGGACAGTTAAAGTCGGTGCAACAGCACCACAGGCAGCTGGTGTTATCCACACTGATTTTGAGCGTGGTTTTATCCGTGCAGAAGTAATAGCCTATGATGATTTTGTTGAATGTAAAGGTGAAGCAGGTGCTAAAGAAGCCGGTAAATGGCGCTTGGAAGGTAAAAACTACGTAACTAAAGATGGTGATGTAATACATTTCCGCTTTAATGTTTAACATTTAACCTTAGCATTTATCTTTAAAAGGCAACTTCTGTTGCCTTTTTTATATTACCTTTAAAAGTATTTTATTATTGTTATTACGCTTTAACTAATCAGCGCAAAGCGTTATTTTTACACCTTTAGTTTGTAATAATTTCAATACCTTCGGATTCGATTCTGAATCTGTCACCAGCACATCCAATTTATTACTGTTACAAATTTTATAGGTTCCCACCTTCCCTAGTTTCAATGAAGATCCTAAACTAATAACCAACTCAGATTGTTCAATTATCGCGGCTAATGTTTCAGCTTCATCTAAACGGTTAATGGTCAAACCCTGACTTGGATGCAGCGCGTAAACACCTAAGAAACAGACATCAAAATGAATTTTCCTAAGCATGGCATTGGTTGTCGCCCCAAGCGCCATCACCGCTGATTTAGACACTTTACCGCCTAATAAAATTAACTCTATATTATTATGATGCATTAATTTAGTCGCAACTAAGGGGCTTGGTGTGACCACAGTAAAATTAAAATCAGTTGGCAAATTCATCGCCAATTGCAAACAAGTCGTTCCTGAGTCAATCAATATAGTTTGATGCGCTTTAATAAAGGGAATTGCAGCTAACGCGACACGCTTTTTTAACGGATCAACTTCATCCTGCCGATCGCGATACTCTTGAAATTCCTGCTGCAGCGGCAATGCACCACCATGCACCCTGCGCAACTTTTTAAGCTCATCTAATTGTTTTAAATCACGACGGATTGTATCTTCGGATACCTGCAGGCTTTGACTTAATCCGGCCGCATAAACCCGGCCTAATTGGCTGATCAAATCCAATATTTTTTCATGCCTTTCTTGTTGTAACATCTTCTATCCTTCGCATTTTATTTCCTAATCTTACTTAATTTAACGCTAATATTCAGGTCAATAGAGCGCTTGATGCTCGCTGCTCCATGTTAAATAAGTGTCTGTTATCCATGCCATCAATCGGCATTTGACGGTGGCAACTCAGTCTCTCTTTCCCATGCTCGCTGATGGTATCGGTAGAGTTGATTAGATCCTAAATAATTTACTTTAATACTATTGATATCATCATAAAAACCTTTATTAAAAACAAAAGCACTTTTTAATAAAGGCAGAGTTAACCAGCTTGTTGGCACTGACAATGATGGTGCATTTTGTAAACGTTTACTGACACTGGCACCCAATTTTGTAGAAATGGTCCAGCCCCACTCACCAAATGAAGGCACATTTTGATGGTATTGTTCCACAAAGGGAAATTTAGCTTCTTTTAGAGTTTTAGCAATTGAGATAAAAGCATTTTTAGCATGAAAGGGCGATGTAGACTGGATCGCTATCACGCCATCCCCATTTAACAAATTATTGAGCCGGTAATAAAAATTAACACTGTAGAGCTTATTTAAATCAGGGTGGCTTGGATCCGGCAGGTCAATAATAATCACATCAAACATTTTTTTGCGCTGTAATAACTTATCAATGGTTATAAATGCATCATCATTAATAACAGTGACACGTTTATCATTAAAGCTGTTTTCGGTTAACGCGCTAATTTTCTTTGCTAAATAAGCGGGTAATACAGCTTGAGGAGATTTAAACAATTCAACTAACTGCGCATCCAAATCAATTAAAGTGACCTTCTCAGGCTGCCATTTTAAGACCTCGCGCAATGCCAAACCGTCACCCCCACCAATAATCAATATCTTATTTTGCCGTGCCGCCGCCTGCATTGCAGGATGAACTAAAAACTCATGGTAAATTTTTTCATCCAGGCTGGAGAATTGTAAGCGCCCATTAATATAAAAGTTGAAAATGGGCTCAAGATTTCCACCTAAATTGCGCTGCGTAAACACTAAATTTTGATAAGGTGTTTGGGTTTGGTAAACCACCTTATCTTGATACAAAAGGTTTTGCATTTTCTGTTGCCAACTGCCGCCATATTGGAAAACCAAAAGCACTAAAATAGCTAACAAGCCATGCCCTAATAATAGTTTTTTAATGTGCCTTAAGTAGTGCTTAAAGCGTAGCAGAAAAACAAACCCTGCCACTAAATTGAGAGAAGCGGTGAGTGCTGCAGCCTGGCTGATTTCAATACGCAGCATAAACAATACCCAAATCGCGGCACCAAAACCCGCTCCGATATAATCAGCCCCGTAAATAGTCCCCGCATTATGGGCTAAATGATGCCCGTATACGGTTTCACGAATTCGCGCAATCAGCGGTATTTCCATGCCAATCAAAAAGCCAAGAAGAAATGCAAAAAAGTAAGGTAATTGTATGCTCAACCAGTTGAGTTGGGCAATCATTCCTCCCTCTGGTCGTGTGTCCATCGGGATTTGATAGGTTTCAGCCAACAGATGCGGTAATGTCTGCCCAAACCCGATGATCGAGGCGATAAACAGAGTCGCACAACAACCGATTAAAGCAACGGCTAATTCTAAAATAACAAAACCTTGAAAGGCATTGGAAACTTTTTTGGCGGCAAAGGCGCCTAACCCCATTGATACAATCATAATACCAATAATCGCATAAATAACCGTTTCAACACTACCAAGAATACGTGCTGAATAATGAGAAAGTAAATACTCATAAATCAGACCACAGCAAGCCAGTACTGCCATGATTAATATCAGCAGGCTGTCATCGATAAGCAGTTTTATTTTTTTTGCCTGGACCATATTTTTCTCTAACGGGGATAAAAAAAGGCCATCAAAAGATGACCAATTAAATAAGCGCTTAGCTGAAAGCTGTCAGCTGTCGGTTCGTTGCTCAGGCCATTAATGCCATCAGTAATAATGCGATGGCAAAAGAGGTGGTCAACTCGACCGTGGCAATACCAATATTATCCTGATCTTCCACCTCTTCGCGGCGGTTTATTCCCCACAGGACGATAAACTTAGCAACGGTGGTTAATAATGTTAATGCCAACATCAAAATAACACTCATAATTGTCCATTGTGTTATACCTGCCCATACAGATTGCGCATCGTAGACCACAAAATAACTTGCCGCAGTGACTGACATGGCAGTTGAAATCAAATACCCGGAGTAACGAATAGCTAAAGCCATATGCCCTTTTTCTAAGGTTGTCTGAAAGCTAATAGCATTATTTTGAGAAAATCGCCATTCAAAGATTCGAGTAATCATAACCAGCATAATTTGTGAAATTATCCACGCACAGAAAATGGCGACAAAGGTTTTAATCCCCAATCCCTCGGCCCACAGCAGTGCGGCACGGACTACAATCGCAGTAGCAATAACTGAAGCAGCATCGACCAGCCCAACAGGAATATTTCTTTGTAGAATTTGCTCCTGTTTATCAAAATCAGGTAAGGCAAATTTATCGTGAATATATCGTCCCGCTTTGATCAATAATAATCCAATCAATCCGTAGGTTAGCATGCCTATTAGCTCGACCGAATAGGAGCCGGCCAACTCTCCCGTAATGGCGCCACTTAAGGCAATGCCCATGGCCGCCACGCTACCCGCAAGACTGATACCGTAGGCAAAGTTGTCATTTATCGCTAACTCATTTTTGGTGTTAATATTACCGATAAACCCCATGGTATAACGAATTCCGCCTAATAAAAGAATCGCAACTGCCATATCAATTAATAAGTAAATGACCAAACTGCCGTTTTGCTCTAATGTTGCCATTAATTCATTCATATTTTTTTAGCCTTATTTTCCGCGACTTATACCGCGAGAGGTCGTTGTTTTGCTATTTCTAAAACTGCTCGATGACTTTGCTTTTGAGTAACTAGACTTTCCCGCAAAAGAGGTTGTTTGCTGCGCCTGACGACTGGAAGTCGACATACGGCTTGCCCCCGTTTTAGATTTTGCATAGGGGCTTCGAAAACCGCCCTTATTGGCAAATTTTTTTTTGGTTCTGGCGGCTAAATTATCCTGAGATTTTACTTGTTGTGGTGAGGTATAACGGTTACGGCCTACATCATTATAATAACTGTAATCTCGGCGTGATGACCAGCTATCATAGCGAGTGCGGTTTGGGGAAAGAGCTGAAAACATGGAGTACATGCCATACCACTGCCAAAATGAGGTACCGCCACTATTAGTTTGCCATTGCCCGTAACCGGGATTACCCACTAACTGACTGCCAGCGCCATTATCTGCAGCCGCATTTGCCTGCAGACTCTGCTGCTTGCTGATGGCATTAACCCGGGCTAATTCTCCTTGGGACAGATCAGCAATCACATTAATGGGATCCGATAAGGCATCATTAAATAAAGCCGGATCCGATGCTGCAATAAGATTTTCACTTTCAAATAGCTGCGCCTCAATATCGCCCAGTACCTGAGGCTGCTCTTTAAGGGTTTTTAAACGCTGCAGCAGACCTTGATACATAGGCCCTTGGCGCGTTGCATCACGACTTAATGCAGTTAATAAAGGTTTAAGTTGCGGTTTATCTTCACTTAACAGTCTTGCATATTCACTTAAAATAGCCGCATTAGCTAATGCCTTTGTATCAAGATTTTCGCCCAGATTAGTTGTTAAATATTCGGCTGTTCGAGTATTAGCCTGAAGTTTTTCGGGACGCTCGTCTCCGCAGGCGAGAAGCAAAAAACTCAGCCCTAAAATAAATAACATGTTAGTTTTCATTGCGTTTCCTAGTGCGATAAACAATCAATAACACGCTGCAAATCATCCTGAGTATCGATTCCAGGTGGTGGGATTTTATTTGCCTGCTCAACGTGAATTTTAAAACCATGCCATAATACACGCAGCTGCTCCAGCTTCTCGAGCAGTTCCAGCGGTGAAACGGATAACGTTGCATACTGCCTGAGAAAACTAGCGCGGTAGGCATAAATACCAATATGACGTTGTAAAGCAGTAAAATCTACGGATTTTTCAGCCTGATTTTCGACACTGAAATCATCACGATTCCATGGAATGGTGGCGCGACTGAAATATAACGCCATATTATTTTTATCACAAACCACTTTTACGGCATTAGTATTAAAAACATCGGCAACGTCTTCAATCGGTGCACTTAATGTTGCCACACTAGCAGCACTGTTTTGCTGCAGGTTAGTCGCAACCTGTATAATGACGGATGGGGGAATTAAGGGTTCATCTCCCTGCACATTGACTATTATCTCATCATCGGCCAATTTAAATTGCTGGCAAACCTCAGCTAAACGATCCGTGCCGGACTGATGATCCTTGGATGTCATGCACACATCAATCTCGTTAAGATGCTTTAAAGCATCAACAATGCGCTGATCATCGGTCGCCACGATAACTTGTTTGGCGCCACTTTTTAAAGCTTGGTTAGTCACCCGCTCAATCATGGTTTGCCCTAAAATATCAAGCAGCGGTTTAGCCGGTAAACGCGTTGAATGATAACGCGCGGGTATCACGACAATAAATGACATATTACTCCTCATCGGACGAGATGGTACGCGCTTTGACTTTCAACAGAGCAGGGATCCCGTCAATAACGGGGTAGGCAAGATGATCAAACTTACAAATAAGTTCATTGCTGTTTTTTTTATAACTTAACTTACCTTTGCATAATGGACAGGCGATAATATCAAGTAATTTAATGTCTAACATTTTATTTCCTTAATCCTATTTAATAATTGTTGTTCAAAGCCCGCCGAAAATTCGGCTGAAACAGGTAAATACCACCAATTTGGCTGTGCAAAATCAGTGCATTTAACAGCGTCTTTTTCTGTCATTAACAGCGGAATAGACGCTTCAAATTGAGTAAAATCATCTTTTGAAAAGGCATGATGATCATTAAAACCGACGGCTTTTAATATTTCAAACTGCTGCTGGTTAAGCGTATCAAAAAATCGTTGCGGATAACCAATCGCCGCACAAGCGTTGACTTGAACACCGCTGCTAAGTTGTGCCGTTTCTCCATCAACACGTTGACAGTTTTGTGCCTTTAACAACATCGTTATTTCATTAACCTGCTGTCCTCCATTATTAACGACAAAATCAACACTGTTTAAACGTGATAGGTTTTCCCGCAATGGACCGATCGGCATCAGGTGCTGGTTACCAAAACGGCGCTTGCCGTCAACAATAACAATTTCAATATCTCGTTGTAATGCATAATGCTGCAATCCATCATCGCTAATAATGATATCAGCCAAAAAATGCTGCTCGATATATTTAACTGCATTTTTACGGTTTGGATCAACCACCACAGGAATCCCCAGGCGTTTATGGATTAAGACCGGCTCATCACCCGCCTCATGGCCCTTAATATGATCGCCCACAAGCAACGGATAATGGTTGCTTTTTCCGCCATAACCGCGACTAATCACGGCGGGTTTGTAACCCACCGTGATTAGCATTTCGCATAACCAGATAACAAAAGGTGTTTTACCGTTACCACCAACAGAAATATTACCGACGATAATAACAGGTAACTTACTTTTATAACGTTTAAAAAAACCTTTTTGATAAGCCAAGCGGCGGCAGAAACTGATCATTTTAAACAGTAAAGCCAGTGGCAAAAGTAACCACGCCCAAGTAACAGGGCGGTACCAAAATGGCATTATAACTCTCCAGACGCTTGAATTTTGCTAAGGCTGTGATAAATCGCTTTTTTCTCAATAAGCTCTGCATGCGTACCACGCTCGACGACGCTACCATCATCAATCACTAAAATTTGATCGGCATGTTCAATGGTTGATAAACGATGCGCAATAACAATAGAAGTTCTGTCTTTTTGTAATATATCAAGTGCCGCTTGAATATGGCGTTCAGATTCCGAATCTAACGCGGAGGTAGCTTCATCAAGAATTAAAATGGGTGCATCACGCAATAATGCACGTGCAATGGCCAATCGTTGACGTTGCCCGCCCGACAACAAAGCACCATTTTCACCAATAACAGTGTCTAATCCATTTGGAAACTGCTTAATAAACTCCATCGCATTGGCGGTTTCAGACACTTTGATAATATCTTCCCGGGTAAATTTACCGTCGCTGGCATAAGCGATATTATTAGCAATAGTATCGTTAAACAGATGCACACTTTGTGAAACTATCGCCACTTGATCGCGTAACGAGGCAAGGGTGTATTCTTGAATATTGACACCATCGATAGTGATCACACCGCTATCAATATCGTAAAAACGGGTTAATAAATTGGCAATGGTGGATTTGCCACTGCCTGAACGCCCAACTAAGGCAAAAGTTTCCCCCGCCTTGACCTTAAAACTAATATTGTTTAAAGCAGGTTTTTCGGTCGTTGGGTAGGTAAATACAATATTCTTTAGTTCAATATCACCCTTGGCACGTTTAATCACTTTAGTGCCGGAATCTAGCGCAGAAGTTGTATCTAATACTTTGAATAAACTCACACTGGCAGCAATACCACGCTGTATATCACCCACCACCTCGGTAATGACTTTTAGCGGTTTCATTAATGCCATCATAGAAGAAATAATAACAATAAAGGTACCCGGGGTTAAGTCATTAATAATTGAAGGTTTGGTTGCCAGAAACAAAATAAAGGCTAAAGCAAAAGAGGCGAGGGTTTGTACTACAGGAGTACTTATCGCCTGTGCGCTGGCCATTTTCATATTTTGAGAGCGAACAGAATTACTGACCTGATTAAACTTTTCATTTTCAACTTTTTGGCCGCCAAACATTAACACTTCTTTATGACCTTTTAACATCTGCTCTGAAGCCGTTGTCACTGAACCCATTGCATCTTGTAAATTTTTACTGATTTTACGAAAACGTTTACTGACCACGCTAATCGCAATCCCCACGATCGGCGCAACCAAAAAGAAAACTAATGATAACTGCCAGCTTTGTATAAACATCAGTCCGACCAAAGCTATAATAGTCGCGCCGTCACGGAATATTTTTATCAAGGCTTTGGTTGAGGCTGACGTTACCTGATTAGCGTCGTAGGTGATTTTAGAGAGCAAGTCACCGGTATTGGTTTTATCAAAAAAGCTGATAGGTAACGCTATTAAATGGCTAAATAACTCACGTTGTAATTTCATGACCACATGTGTGCCTACCCACGACATGCAGTATGAACTAACGAAGGCAACCACTCCCCTTGCCGCAATAATTAAAATCACAAAAATGGGCATAAAAGTTAAGATTTCAGGACTCTGCCCGGTCAACCCTTTATCCATCAGGGGCTTTATTGAGTAGATAAAAGCAGTGTCGACAACGGCATAACCAATCATTGCGATAATGGCAGCCACTAAGCCCAATTTAAACTCTTTAACGTATCCCAGTAAACGCTTAAAAACCAGCCAACTATTTACTTCTTTATGTTCCATGATTCACCAAGTACTTCTATTAGAGAGAAAAAGAGTGATGATACCAATAAGGGGCAAGATCTTCTCGATATGTTTGCATGATAATGTTATCTGTTGTTATTTTAAAACGAATAAACCCATTCAAACCGCTGTTTACCATTCTAACATTTTGATCTTGATAACGTAACTTTACCTCTGCTGCTGGAAATCCCCATCGATTCATAAATCCAGCACTGAAAACAACCCACTGTGGCGCGACGGTTTTAATAAAGGCGTTGGTTGATGAATGTCGACTTCCATGATGAGGGGCAAGCAAAATCGTACTTTTTAAATCCCCTCTATATTGTACAATTAACTTAATCTCTTGTTTTTTTTCAATATCTCCCGTCAATAAAAGTGAATAATTACCATCATCAATACGTAAAACACAAGAGTTATTATTATTGTTTGTACCCGTCTTTAAGGGTGATAGCACTTTTACTGACAGTGAACCTAATGACCATTTCATGCCTGCACGGCACAATATCGTTTTTTCATTTTGCAGTGCTGGAGGCGCTAACGGCTCGCCTACCAGTATATATTCAGGCAGAAAAGCGCGGTTAATGATATCCGCGCCACCCGCATGGTCAATATCACTGTGACTTATCACAAAATAATCTAATCGTTCAATGCCAATAGAGTGTAAATAGGGCAGCGTCTCAACAGCAGCAGTGGTAAATCCTGACGGATAACGAGGACCGGTATCATAGAGTAGGCTTTGTCCTTGGCTTTTGACTAACACTGACAACCCCTGCCCTATGTCTAGGATCTCGACCTGCCAATCGTGAGATTTATTTTGTTTTTCTGACCATAATAATAATAAAACCGATGAGAGTAATATAAAAGTAAAAAAATAACTGAGGCGAGCATTAACATGCTGTAGTTTAAATAGAATATAAAGCACTACAATTAAAACAACAAAAAAGATAAGTAAACTCCCCTGATCATAGGAAAAGGACAGATAGGCAAATTTTGCTTGCTCAAACACAATAAAAAAATAACTGATCAAACGATCTGCAATGGTAAATAACAGCACTGCGATTGGTTGATGCACAACCGAAAAAACAACCGCTAATAAAGTAATAGGAATAATTAACAGTGAAAAAAGTGGCACCGCTAGCAGATTAATAAACGGCGCTAGCATTGAAAAAGATGAAAAACTTAATAGCTGAATAGGTAACATTAACAGACTCAAAGAGAACTGAATAAGCAGTAAAAATTTAAAATAATGTTTTATTTTTGTAAATCCAAAAATCTCACCATTTTTTTCTTCCCTGTTTTTAAATTGAGGAAAATGCCATAAAACAATTAATATTAAACATACTGCCACATAAGATAACCACAAGCTTAAACTGAGTAGCGCCAAAGGATCCCATAATAAAATCATAAAAAATGTCAGGCCTAATAGATCGATCAAACTGCACTTTCGTTTCATTGATAAAATACAAACTGCAAATAACAACATTAAAAATGCACGCTGAGTCGGTAAGGAAAAACCGGCTAAATAAGCATATAAAAATGCCCCGAGTAACGCCGTTAAGTTTACAAATCGCCAAGAAAACCAGCCAAGGTATTTCTTGGGGAAAAAACGCTGAGTAAAATAAGCCACGCATAAATAAATACAGGAAAAAAACAGGCTAATATGTAAACCTGAAATAGCGAACAGATGAGCAATGCCCAACTGTTGAATTAACGCTTTTTGCGCTGATTTTATTAGTGATTTATCTGCAAAAGATAAGGCTAGAATAGCGCCTTGGTTGTTTAAAGAGTCGGAAAGATTTAACACCCTTTCATATAAATAAGCTCTTAAGGAGAAAGCAGATTTTTGCTTTTTAATATGCGACTTTATAATAGCCTGGTAGCCAATATGTTCAGAGTACTTGTATTTTTGCTGATCAAATCCTGCCGGATTAGCGCGTCCATAAATAGGTTTAAAACGCACTTTAAAGAGATGTCTTTCGTTTTCCTGTACCTTTACTGTCGGTGCGTACCAGCGCATTTCCAATAAAGGAGAGTAACTTAAGTGATGCCCATCAAGTTCAACTAACTTAGCGCGAAAATATCCTCTATTTTGATCACTGATTAAGGATTTAATTTGCACAACTATGCTATGGTTTCGCCCATCGACAGAAGCCTGCAGGGGGGCTGAGTTTGAAAAGGGGAGATTAGTCACGGGTTGAAAAGCAAAAAAACTTCCCGTTAATGCTAAAGAAGTATAAAGTGAGAAATAGACAGCAAAAAATGGAATAACCGCGAGAATACGCAGGCGCGGAATCAACATTAAAGAAATAAATAAAACGCCACAAAATATTATCTCGTTATTGTCTAATAATCGTGGCCAAAATAGGCTTGATATAAAAACAATAATTGACAGCCACAATAATAGACGCATTGTCATTCAATCCATTTAAGTAAACCTTAATTATATGCCAAAAAAATTTCTTAAACGTTTTACTCCAAAACCTGAAACGTTAAAAGCACATCCTCACCTTAGGCATTTTGGCGAAATGCTGCATAATCCCAATCTATGGCACTTAAACCGCCGCAGTGCAGCAGGTGCAGTGGCTGTTGGTCTCTTTTGTGCCTGGATACCCATTCCTTTCCAGATGTTCTTAGCCGCTGCTATCGCCATTATATTTACGGTTAACCTGCCTTTATCCGTTGCCTTAGTTTGGCTTTCAAACCCGCTGACGATGGGGCCGTTATTTTATGGCGCTTACCGTTTAGGGGCTTATATCATGCATCTGCCTGTGCAGCATTTTAACTTTGAATTATCTTATAGCTGGTTATGTGCAACTTTTGAAACCATCGCCCCACCACTGTTTCTAGGTGCACTGCTCCTTGGCAGTATAAGTGCCTTTTTGGGGTATTTCCTATTTCGTGCTTTTTGGCGTTTTACTGTTACCAAAAAATGGCAACGCAGAAATAAAAAATAACCCCGGTAATCTGCAAGTCCATTGATTTTTTTCATTAATGCGGGATAAAATATCTGCTAACGAGACATAAAATAATGTTTTAGTCTTTGCTATTAATTTTATGCATAAAAAAAGGCTGAGCAATTAATTGCTCAGCCTTTTTTTATCACGCAAGAAGCGTTAACGGTTAACGCTTCGCTTAATTAACATTAACCGTTTATGCGTTTATGTAACTCTTGTACTGAGTTGACCGTCGCCTCTGGTGCCGTCGGATCTGCAAGATGCGCCTGGCATGTTGCAAATGCACCCTTCAAAGTAGTCGTATAATTTACTTTATAACGCAGCGCTGCACGGCGCAGTTGACGTGAATCTTCAATAGCAATACGACCTTCAGTGGTATTCACCATGTAAGTGTATTCGCCATTTTTAGTGCGATCCAGAATATGCGGACGACCTTCATGTACTTTATTAACAAGGCGAGCGTTAATACCCGCTTCCTGCAATACAATCATAGTGCCATGGGTTGCATCAATCTCATATCCAAGTTCGACTAAATTTTTAGCCAGTTTTGCGACGCGTTTTTTATCACTGTTACGTACCGAGATTAATGCTCGACCTATGGTTGGCACATCTTTAATCGAACCAAGCTCCGCTTTTGCATAAGCTTCTGCAAAAGTATCACCCGCCCCCATTACTTCACCCGTACTGCGCATTTCAGGCCCTAAAATAGGATCTGAACCCGGGAATTTATTAAAGGGTAACACCACTTCTTTAACGGAGAAGTAAGGAGGGATAACTTCTTTGGTTACGCCAAGCTCTTTAAGTGTTTTACCGGCCATTACGCTTGCGCCAATTTTAGCAATCGGCACACCTGTCGCTTTCGACACAAAGGGCACAGTACGTGCTGCGCGCGGGTTAACTTCAATCATGTAGACTTCGTTGTCTTTGACCGCAAGCTGGGTATTCATTAGACCAATAACACCGAGTTCTAATGCAAGTGAGCGAATGTAACCACGTATTTCATCTTGGATTTCCACACTGAGAGTGTAGGCAGGTAATGAACATGCAGAGTCACCGGAGTGAACACCGGCTTGTTCAATATGCTCCATAATAGCACCGATAACCACGTCCGTACCGTCACAGATGGCATCAATATCTACTTCTATGGCATCATCTAAGAAACGATCCAGCAGTACCGGTGATTCATTAGATACACTGACCGCATCTTTAAAGTAACGGCGTAAATCAACTTCATCATAAACAATTTCCATTGCACGGCCACCTAATACATAGGATGGACGAACCACCAGCGGATAACCTATATGCTTAGCTGATTCAACCGCTTGCTCAAGTGTGGTGACAGTATCATTTTCAGGCTGTTTAAGGCCTAAACGCTCAACCACTTGCTGGAAACGCTCACGGTCTTCGGCGCGGTCAATCGCTTCCGGTGAAGTACCGATTATAGGCACACCGGCAGCTTCCAGTGCACGTGCCAGTTTTAGCGGTGTTTGACCACCGTACTGTACGATCACCCCTTTTGGTTTTTCAACACGGACTATTTCAAGCACATCTTCCAGAGTAATAGGTTCAAAGTAGAGACGATCTGATGTGTCAAAATCCGTAGAAACGGTTTCTGGATTACAGTTAACCATAATGGTTTCATAACCGTCGGCACGCATTGCCATGGCAGCATGTACACAACAGTAATCAAATTCGATCCCCTGACCTATCCGATTAGGACCGCCACCAATGATCATAATTTTTTCATTGTTCGTGGGGTTAGCTTCACATTCTTCATCATAGGTCGAATACATGTAAGCAGTGTCAGATGAAAACTCAGCAGCACAAGTATCTACCCGTTTATAGACCGGGTGCAGATCAAAACGTTCACGCAGTTTACGCACTTCAGCTTCAGTAACACCGACCACAGTGGCGATACGACTATCAGCAAAACCTTTACGTTTTAGACGTTTAAGCACGGCTTTATCTAAACCGCGTAAACCGCCTTCAGCGATTTTACCTTCTTCAAGAATCAAGTCTTCGATCTGTACCAGGAACCATTTATCAATCATAGTAATAGCATAAATTTCATCTATGCTCATTCCTAAACGGAATGCATCACCGATATACCAGATACGCTCAGCACCGGCTTCGCCCAGTTCGTATAGTACTTTTTCTTTTGCACCTTGATCATTTAAATCAACCATCGGGTTGAAACCGTCAGCGCCGACTTCCAAACCGCGAAGCGCTTTTTGTAAAGACTCCTGCTGGTTACGGCCGATTGCCATGACTTCACCCACAGATTTCATCTGTGTAGTAAGACGATCGTTTGAATTTGAGAATTTTTCGAAGTTAAAACGCGGAATTTTAGTAACAACGTAGTCAATGGTTGGCTCAAAGGATGCCGGTGTTTTACCGCCGGTGATATCATTTTGTAATTCATCTAAGGTGTAACCAATCGCCAGTTTTGCCGCGATTCGCGCAATCGGGAAACCGGTCGCTTTTGATGCCAGTGCAGATGAACGTGATACGCGAGGATTCATTTCGATTAGCACCATACGGCCGTCTTCGGGATTAATACCAAACTGGACGTTTGATCCACCCGTTTCAACACCAATTTCACGCAGTACAGCGAGCGATGCATTACGCATTAATTGGTATTCTTTATCGGTTAATGTCTGCGCAGGTGCAACCGTAATTGAGTCGCCGGTATGAATGCCCATCGGGTCAAAGTTTTCAATCGCACAAACGATAATACAATTATCATTTTTGTCACGAACCACTTCCATCTCATACTCTTTCCAACCAATTAATGATTCATCAATTAATAGCTCAGTGGTAGGTGAAAGGTCCAGACCATTTGTACAAATGTCGTCAAATTCTTCTTTGTTGTAGGCGATACCGCCGCCTGTTCCGCCCATAGTGAAAGAAGGACGAATAATACAGGGGAAACCAACCATGTCTAACACAGCGTAAGCTTCATCCATATTATGTGCGATACCGGCACGAGGACACGCAAGGCCTATTTTTTTCATGGCAGTATCGAAACGGCTACGATCTTCCGCTTTATCAATAGCGTCAGCTGTTGCACCGATCATTTCAACATTATATTTAGCTAATATGCCTTTCGCTTCTAACTCAAGCGCACAGTTTAATGCTGTTTGTCCACCCATAGTCGGTAGAATCGCACAGGGACGTTCTTTGGCGATGATCTTTTCAACAACCTGCCAATGAATCGGTTCGATATAGGTTGCATCAGCCATATCGGGATCGGTCATTATCGTTGCCGGGTTAGAATTAACCAGGACAACACGGTACCCTTCCTCTTTTAAAGCTTTACATGCTTGTGCGCCCGAGTAATCAAACTCACAAGCTTGGCCAATAATAATCGGTCCGGCGCCAATGATTAGGATAGTTTTTAAGTCATTACGTTTTGGCATCTGAAATTTACCTTTCTATTCGGTGTTCTATTTTCTGATTAACTAGGCTTTTTTGTACTCTTCAATCAACTCAATAAAGCGATTAAATAATGGCGCAGCATCATGCGGACCCGGACTTGCTTCTGGGTGGCCTTGGAAACTAAATGCAGGTTTATCAGTACGCGCCATTCCCTGCAGTGAGCCATCAAACAATGAAATATGCGTGGCACGCAAATTATCCGGTAATGATGATATATCAGCAGCAAAACCATGATTTTGGCTGGTAATCATAACGACATTACGATCTAAATCTTTTACCGGATGGTTGGCACCATGATGACCGAATTTCATTTTGGATGTTTTAGCACCACTTGCTAACGCAAGCAGTTGATGGCCTAAACAGATACCAAAGACGGGAATCTCTGTTTTTAGAATTTCTTGGATGGCGGTAATCGCATAGGTACAAGGCTCCGGATCGCCCGGGCCATTTGACAGAAATATGCCATCAGGATTCATTGCTAATACATCACTTGCGGAAGTTTGTGCCGGCACAACCGTTACGCGGCAGCCCCGGTCAACCAACATACGTAAAATATTACGTTTAACACCATAATCAAAAGCGACAACATGATATTTCGAATCCGTCGCATCTGCAGGTAATCCGCCGGTCAGTGTCCAGCTACCCTGTGCCCAATTATAGGCTTCAGTAGTACTCACTTCCTTAGCCAAATCCATTCCTTTAAGACCGGGAAAGGCTTTAGCTTGAGATAAAGCAAGCGCTTGATCGAGGTTTTCATCCGCAACAATACAACCAGCTTGCGCACCCTTTTCACGTAAAATACGGGTTAGTTTACGTGTATCAATTTCAGCAATAGCGACAATATTATGTTTTTTTAAATAATCACTTAACCCAAGTTGATTACGGAAATTGCTTGCAAGCAGCGGCAAATCACGAATAACCAAACCACAGGCATGGATAGATGTTGACTCTTCGTCTTCGTTATTTGTTCCGGTATTTCCGATATGAGGGTAGGTTAATGTAACAATTTGGCGTGCGTAGGATGGATCTGTTAAAATTTCCTGATAACCCGTCATTGACGTGTTGAAAACAACCTCACCGATAGAACTACCATCAGCACCGATTGAGATACCTTCAAATACAGTTCCATCTTCCAATACCAATATGGCAGAATGACTCAAAATAACCTCCGTAGGGAAATAAAAATAAATTTATTGATAACTGGAGGAAAATAATGTTTTTTTTCCACCAAATAATCATAAACTTTGGCAAATTGGCGACATGTTATAGATCTTCACCACAATTAACCAATAAAATTTTGTTTTCACGGAAAAAAATTACTGTGAATAAAATAACCCATTTATAAAAAAGGTTATTTTAGTAATTTCACACTTCTCCGGTCGGAGGTATTAGATTAACCCAGGACTTTAAAGAGCGTCAAGGCGGCAGGCAAAGTCGGGATAAGCATCACAACCAGAAAGCCTAAAAAATAACGAATTGAATATGGATCTTTAAAATTTTCTTCTGACATTGTACCTTCCCTAAGAAATTAAATATGTTAATGTTATTGATCTAGATCAATTTAAGTATACCCCGAACGGTTGTAGATTAGCAGCAACTCATTCCGTATTTTTCAAAACAGGATCTTTTATGCAGGCTTTACACTCAACAATCGCTTCCCCCGTTTGGTCTTATTTCTCGACTATTTGCTCTATCCCGCATCCTTCTAAACACGATCGGAAACTTGCAGATTGGATAATCCATTGGGCGAAAGAAAAAAATATAAGCTGTGTACAAGATGAAATTGGTAATCTAATTTTAAAAAAAGCCGCAAGTCATGGTTATGAAAATAACACGGCTATTATTCTTCAGGCGCACCTTGATATGGTGCCGCAAAAAAACAACAATATTGACCACAATTTTTTAACCGATGCGATTAAGCCTATTATCGAGGGTGAATGGTTACGCGCTGACAATACAACATTGGGTGCAGATAACGGGATCGGCATGGCAGCTTGTTTAGCTGTATTAGCTGATAACACACTACAGCATGGCCCCCTTGAAGTACTTTTAACAACCGACGAAGAAACCGGCATGACCGGTGCATTTGGCCTGAAAGCGAATGCACTCCAGGGAAAAATCCTACTTAATACGGATTCTGAACAAGAAGGTGAACTTTTTGTGGGTTGTGCGGGAGGCGTTAATGTAACGGTGACCCTACCCTATGAAATAATGGAACGTGAACCGGACAACAGTGCGTTTGAAATTTGTCTGGATGGCCTTAAGGGAGGGCATTCCGGTTGTGATATTAATTTGGGCCGTGCAAATGCAATAAAAACACTGGTATCAGTGTTGAACAACCTCGAGGGCATTCCATTTCACCTTGCGTATTTTGAAGGCGGCAGTTTACGTAATGCTATTCCACGAGAAGCGAGTTGTGTCATTATTTGTGACCCTCAGTATCAAAATAGTATAGAAATCATCATCAATACCCTGCAAAAAAATCTCTGTAGTCAATTTAAAGCGTCTGAGCCTAATTTAGCACTTTCGGTGAAATCCTGTGCCTTACCCGGTTTTATCTTAACCCATAAAAGCCAAGCTAATTTATTAACCAGCCTGACCCAATGTAATAATGGAGTATTCAGTATGGATAATAATTTTTCTGATGTAGTGCAAACCTCTTCAAATTTAGGCGTTGTTTCACAAAACAGAAATAACCGTGGCGTTTTTGATATTCAGGTCTTAGTACGTTCTCAGGTTGAGCAGGAAAAACAAGCTGAAGCACAAAAAATTGCACAACAATTTGAGCAGCATGATGCAACCGTTTCGTTGACGGGTAACTATCCCGGCTGGACGCCAAACCCGCACTCAGAAATTTATAAAACAGTTGAAAAACAATATGTTAAACTTTTTGACAAACAGCCCAAAGCAATGGTGATTCATGCAGGATTAGAATGCGGTTTGTTTAGTGCTGAATATCCACAATGGGATATGATTTCATTCGGCCCAACCATTAAATTTCCGCATAGCCCCGATGAAAAAGTGCAGATCAACAGTGTTGATAAATTTTGGCAATTATTAGTGGCAACATTAAAAGCGATTGATTAGGCTATCTTGGCGCTTTAATTAATTATTTTCTATTTATTTATACCAGTTAAAACGAATACTGGCTGGTGATCACGCACGGTTTTGGCGTTGGTTATTGATTTTCCTGCGCCTGAGAAAATAACCTAAAGGGTTGGTCTTAAAGGAGTGTGAAAAAGGCTGTCACCCTGTGTGTTTTTTTCAGCCTTTATTGCCGCCTGTCAGAATAAAAAAGATTGGGCTTAGCAGATCGGATCTTTTTTTGAAATTAAGACAACAACACTGCGCGCATTCACTTTATAATGCGAACCGCTATGCACTATTTCCTCCCCGGTTTTAGCGATATCTAAAGGAGAGGATAAGAATGTATCAATGGCGCGATACCACTTCTCTCCTTCAATATCCGGCAACTCAAATTCAAGTCCTTCCCAATACATATTAAACATAATATGTATATCTTCCCCGTCGGCCCGTTCTCCAAGTGTCATCGCTAATGCCAGCCCGCTTGGGTCATACCAACCAGGTTTCCCCAGTTCACATCCATGCCATAATATATCGGATAATCCACTCTTGTTTATTTCACTATTGTAATATTTATTGCGAAATAAACGCGGGTGAACTTTACGAAAAGCGATCAGCCGTTGCCAGAACTGCAGCATAGACTTATTGGTATCAACATCCTGCCAATTGAACCAGGATAGTTCGTTATCCTGACAATAAGCATTATTGTTTCCCTGTTGTGTTCTGCAAATTTCATCGCCTGCAACAAACATCGGGACACCTTTGGATAACATTAAAATAGCGGCAAAATTTTTGATTTGTCGCTTGCGCAGCATATTGATTTGTGGATTATCGGTTATACCCTCAACACCACAATTCCAACTTCTGTTATTATCAATACCATCACTATTATTTTCCCCATTCGCCTGATTATGTTTATGGTTATAGGACACAAGATCATTAAGGGTAAAACCATCATGGGAATTAATAAAATTAATACTGTTACCGGGTAATTCATATTGGGACTCGTAGATATCGGCACTGCCGGTAATACGCCGGGCAAACGTGCCCAGCATACCCGCTTTACCGCGCACAAAATCACGCAGATCATCTCGATAAAGACCGTTCCACTCCGCCCAACGATGTCCGGGGAAAGATCCCACCAGATATCCTCCCTCCGCATCCCAAGCTTCTGCAATCACCTTAGTATCGGCTAATTGTTCAGATAATTCGATAGCCCAAACAACGGGAGGATTGGCAATTAAATTACCGTTATCCCCACGTGCTAAGATAGTGCCTTCGTCAAAACGAAAACCATCGACATGCATATCCCGCACCCAATATTCTAAACAATCAACAATAAATTTTTCACCAATAGGATGGTTGCATTTAAAAGTATTACCGCATCCAGAATAATTACAGTAAAAATTTTTATGCTTATCCATTAAAAAATAATAGCTATTATTAGCAAAACCTTTAAAAGAGTAAACTGGCCCTCGATGATCACTTTCATCGGTGTGGTTAAAAACAACATCCAGAATCACACTAATATCAGCCTGGTGTAGCGCCTTAACGAGATCTCTAAATTCATCAAGGTGGTTACCTTCCTGTGGATTGACACAGTACCCCGAATGCGGTGCAAAAAAATTAATGGTGCTATATCCCCAATAATTAACTAATTTATTGCCATTAAAATAACGCACCTCAGAGTCTTCAAATTCAAATATGGGTAACAACTCTACCGCCGTAATACCTAATGCTGTTAAATAGGGTATTTTTTCTATTATGCCTGCATAGGTACCCGGATGTTTTACCCCGGAGGTCGGTGATTTAGTAAATCCGCCGACATTCATCTCATAAATAATACTTTCATTGAGATGATGATTAGGAGGGCTATCACCCTGCCAGTCATAATCCGTTAGCTTGAGTACGCAACTGCGCATCGAAGTGTGCAGATTATCACCCGCTTTGCAGGCATCATTTCGCTGCCATAAACTACAATTAATACCTTTTGAGTAGGGATCAATTAATACTTTTTGCGGATCAAAAACCAGCCCGTTTTCAGGTTGAAAAGGGCCACCAACACGGTAAGCATAATGTGTTTTTTCCGGTAAACCCTTTACAAAAATATGCCAAAAATAAAAGCTACGATGAATCAGGGGATCGAACCGGATAATCTCGTAAGGTTCAAGCGCATTATGCTGTTCAAACAGAAGCAGCTCGACGGAGGTTGATCGTTCATCACAATAGAGGCAAAAATTAACCCCCCCATCCTCCACCGTGGCACCGATAGGATGGGTTTTACCTGGCAGTAATTCATACATTCGGGACTCTTTATGTAACCAAAGTGTTATGACCAACTTTAATCAAAAAGGGGTATTAATCAATGGCGCTATTGCGCAACAAGGATTAGGATACTGATCAAAGGATCTGGCCAACTCCAATGATATTGCAGCTAAGAGTGCTTTAGCCTCTGGCGTTAAAATCACACTGACTTTTTGCATACACTGACAATCTAAAGATTGTTGGCACTTCAATAAAAGTGCCAACAATACTTGGCGGTTAAAGCGTAATAAACTGAATAACAAATATAGTCAGCAATGTTATTGACCCATCTCATGACATTGCTACTGCTGAAACCCCTTCATATATTGCTGCATCAGGGCAAGATGTTCTGCCATCAAAGTATTAACTTGTTCTTGCTGCGCCTCAGTTAACACTTGAAACGCGTGATGATGTGCTTTTAACATCTGCAATTGATTATCAACCATTAAGGCCTGCTGTTTACTTATTATTTCACGTGCTTTAGCGTCGTCAAAGGTTGGGCTATTTAACAGTGCTTGTGATTCTGCTGTACTAGCTTGCATATTTGTCATCATGTTTGGCCCACTGTGCATCGAAGCCATAGCCGCTGTCATAATAGATTGAATTTGCTGCTGCTGTTCACCCGTCAGGTTTAATGATGAGAACATCATGCCGCCATTCATCATGCCACCATTCATCATGCCGCCATTCATCATGCCACCATTCATCATGCCGCCATTCATCATACCACCATACATCATGCCGCCATTTATCATGCCACCATTCATCATGCCACCATTCATCATGCCACCATTCATTATTCCGCTATCCATCATGCCGCCGTGCATCCAGCCACCGGCATTATTTTGCATACCTCCGTGTGCCTGACTCACTGAAATATTGGCGAAAGTAAGGCCAAGCGCCAATGCTATGATGCTAAGTTTTTTATTGTTCATCTTCTGCTCCTGATATTTATGGTTAAATAATTTTTAAATGCAAAATGTCTATTTTTCTTATGTAAGATAAAATCCTAAAAAAGAGATTACCCACTCGATTGATACTTCCCAAAGTATAAGAGACATTGCACATTGTGCTCAAAAAAAGAGATGAAAATTGAAAAGAAAAAGTGAGGAGTGCTGAAATTCTGAGTGTTATTTTTAAACAGCCTAAATTAGCAGATATGTTCCAGATTATTGCTGTTAGCTTTATTATTTATGCCCAACATCTTCTGAATATTAAGATTGTAGTGATTTTTATGTTTTCATAACGCATTGTAATTTAGAGAATCAAAACGCATTGTAATTTAGAGAATCAAAACGCATTGTAATTTAGAGAATCAAAACGACAACAGCGACTAAATAGAACGATTCTGAATTTTTACTCGTATATTGTGAAGAAGAGATAATTTTACTTTTCAAATAGCTAACGTAAAAAAAGTAAAAATAAGCTCACTTTGTTTAGACCGATTCACCCTGCCAATTGAAATGACGATTTGCTTTCTGGGTAACCAAACCTTTTTCTAATAAACCAAAAAAGATCAGATCAACTTCTTCAGCACTGATAGCAAGCTTATCGGCAATCGCTTTTTTAGTGCAGCGAACATCGCCCTTCAGTAATACATCCAGCGCTTTTTGAAATAAAATATCAGAGCGCGAGATGACCATTTCATTATCTACAGCCAGACTTTTTTGAGCAACTTCTGACGATTGCATAGGGCTTTGCGGAAGCGCCCCTGCCAAAGTGCGTCTAAATCTCAGCTCTTCCCCGATTAAACCGACAAAAAATGCCGCAAAAAGATCCAATAAGACAGATAAAAATACCACCAGCCCCAGTTGAGCATCCGTGGCATTGATCTTAAGTCCGTCGGCAATACTGCCAATCAGACCGAAGACTGAGCCTTGACTTGCAACGGGTAAATGGTCTCTCTGCACGGCCAGTTCAACCTGTTCTTGTCGCAGTAAAGCATTCTCTTTTTGAATCCTGACAACCCCCGTTGCAATGCGGTTAAGTTCAATATATTTTTCGGCAGCAATATTGTTTAAATCGATCTGCTTTTCGAGCGCCGCAATCTGCAGATTAAAAATAGCCACTTTATTTTGCTGTACATCAACATAACGTTGAGCAGTATTAGTCGCACTATTAATGCCGCCTATACTGCCCCCAATTGAAATAGCAGCCAATACGCTATAAAAGGAAAAGGCCGAAAAGGCTGCGATCAAATGACGCCTTGCGATACGTTCACCAAATTCATACCATGCAAAAAACTTACCCAGTTCAAAAATCACCGCCAATGCGCCAAATAAAACCTTCATCCAGGGATTTTCGTCGATAGAAAGAAATAATAAGAGAGAAAATATTATCGAGGCTAAAATGGCTGCGCCGGTGAAACTGTATACAACAGTCATCGCAAAAGGACCTTTAGTATGCCGTATACGCGTATTTTTTAAATGAGTCATGATCTGCTAAGAATATTGAAATGGAAAATATGGAGCATATTGTAGATTGCTAATAGAAAAAACACCAGTTATCAACAGAGTAGATAGGTTATTATCATAAAAAAGTATTATTTTTGCACTATTCAGTTACCCCCTATCTGCTGACTAACGCGCAGCGGCATAACGGCCGCAAGGGAATAACGCTTCCCTTAATATTGTATCCCATTTTGACCGGCCTACTTCAGGAAACAGTTTAAATATAACCCATGCTTAACAGAGTATTTACCAGCTGATTGAGTATTAATCATCATTATTTTTACTGCGCAGATTTTTAATCCGTCCCCTTTGGGTTTTTTTATCCATACGTTTACGTTGTGAACCTTTTGTGGCTCTCGTCGCTCGTCGTACTTTTTGAACCACAGCTGCCGAGACAATCAGGTTCTTTAAACGCTGCAGTGCATCATCTCTATTTTTCTCTTGCGTGCGATGGCTTTGAGCTTTGATTATTATCACGCCATCGCCTGTGATACGGCTATCGGATAATGCTAATAATCTCTCTTTATAAAAATCGGGTAAGGTTGATTTTTTGATATCAAAGCGTAAATGAATCGCGCTGGAAACTTTGTTCACATTTTGCCCGCCGGCTCCCTGTGCACGAATGGCAGTCATGTCGATTTCCCAGTCAGCAAGCTCGACATTATTTGATATTTTTAACATTACACTCCTTTAACTTATAAATTATCTTTTAATTTGTTAGGTCACTTAAACATTTCTTTGGATGTTGGTTTTTTATCCAGATAGTGCTTTTTATAGATCGCCGCCGGCATAGATGCTATTTGATAGTCGATCATTCTATTAAAACTGGTTAATAAGGGGACAAATTTTTCTTTATTTTCTTCCAATTGGGAAAGTAAATAATAACCCGCTTCAACCGTCGACAAACCATCATCACGTGGTGATTTACGAATACGATACTCGCTTTTTTTATCTATATTAATTGATATCTTCGGCAAATTCTGTAAAAAAACATTACTCATCAATAATTTGTAGGCTTTTTTCCAACTGCCATCGAGCAAAATAAAAACGCTGTGGTTATTAATTTTTTTCAGATTAACAAGCTGCTCCGTAGGGACTGCCGAGGCATCGGGAAAAACTAAATAGCTATTCTGTAAATCAAATAAACCGGCATCAAACAATACCCCTACGCTAATTTTTGATCGTTTTAATGACAGCCCCAAAATTCGCGCAGTGCCTATCGCATTTTTTTCTTCACCGGGATCTTGCAATACATGCACAAAGTGTTGATTATCAATCAACTGGATCGCTGAGCAGATACAGGCAGATTGGGCTTTTAAGCAGCGTTTGCAAACAGCTCTTTTACTCATTTATAAAAATCTCTTAATAAAGGAAACCGATGCGCTCTCTTATTATCGAAACGTCATTGATAATATTACTGACTCTTATACTTTATTTGTTTGAGCCGGAAGCCAGTGAACTACTGGCATATTACCATAATGGCATAGCAGAAGGAGAAATTTGGAGACTGATTAGTGCCACATTTTGCCATACTAATTTTAATCATCTGGTATTAAATATCGTGGGCTTAGTGATCACTTTGGCATTATTTGTTGATCTTTTTAAGACCATTAAAATTTTCCCAATCATTATTTTCTGCAGTTTATTTATCGGGTTATGCCTGTTTTTCTTTGATACTGAGGTTATTTGGTATGTGGGCTTATCGGGTGTTTTACACGGTTTATTTAGCTACGGGGTTGTCACCGATATTGCGAAGAAAGATCCCTGGGGTTATCTGCTGGGAGCAGGTCTGGTTATTAAGATTATTTATGAGCAAATGTTTGGCGCATCGCAAAGTACGATCAATTTAATTGCGGCAGAAGTATTAGTTAATGCGCATCTTTACGGCGCTATCGCGGGTTTTATTTTTTTTGCATATAAAAAAAAGATTGATAAATAATAAAGCATCAGACTTATCTAATGGCCTTCTGGGAAAAGTATTATAATTTATTAATTAAAATATACCATTCTGATTTTATTCTCTGCACTGAAGACAGTAAGAGATGAAATGTTTATCAGCCATTTGCAGTATTGAATGCGTAAATGGTTAAGTGAAATGTATTAATAGCCCTAACAAAAAAGCGTCTAATATCCTTAATTAAATTTGCCATCAAAAAATACTCGCGTAAGATGCCGACTTTATTTTATTGAATGAGTTAGGAAAATTTATGATCAACCCCGTTGTACTCTCAGTCTGCGTGATGCTGGCTTTGTCTTTAATGCGTATTAATGTAGTAATAGCATTAACATTAAGTGCATTAATCGGAGGGTTAAGTGCCGGTATGTCAGTCTCTGATACCGTCAGTGCTTTTGAAGGAGGATTGGGTGGCGGTGCAACCATTGCATTAAGTTACGCTATGCTGGGTGCATTTGCAGTGGCAATTTCTAAATCAGGTATTACCGATTTATTAGCACAAACAGTTATTAATAAAGTACATGGCAGGCACCCGGATCATTTAACCTACGTGATAAAATATGTGGTGTTATCTTTAATTTTATTAATAACTATTTCATCACAGAATATTATCCCTGTGCATATCGCCTTTATTCCCATTTTAATTCCACCACTGATCAGCGTATTTACAAAATTACGTTTAGACAGACGCTTAGTGGCGTGTATATTAACCTTTGGTTTAATCACGCCTTATATGGTTTTACCGATAGGTTTTGGCGGTATCTTTTTAAATAATATATTATTAAAAAATTTACATGATAATGGCCTGGAAGTAACCGCCAGCCAGGTTCCAACAGCAATGATCTTACCTGCTTTAGGTATGGTTACCGGTTTACTGATTGCAGTCTTTATTAGCTACCGTAAGCCACGGGATTATCCTCAGGGAGAGTCACTATTTACACCCGCAGAAAATCAAAAACCCGCAAAAACCCCCTTAAACAAGCGCCATATAGTGGTTGCCTTGATTGCAATTTCAGCAACATTAAGCATACAGTTATTGTCAGGCTCGATGATAGTCGGCGCATTGGCTGGATTTGTCGTCTTTACCTTTGGTGGTGTTATAGCTTGGAAAGAAACGCAAGATGTATTTACTAAAGGTGTGCATATGATGGCAATGATCGGTTTTATTATGATTGCCGCTGCCGGTTTTACAGCCGTAATGAAAGCCACGGGTAGCGTAGACACCCTGGTTGAGATGTTATCTGCAAATATTGGCCAAAATAAACCACTAGCAGCCGTATTAATGCTGGTAGTCGGTTTGTTAGTGACCATGGGAATAGGCTCTTCTTTTTCAACTATTCCAATTATTGCCACTATTTACGTTCCTCTTGCCCTCTCATTTGGATTTTCACCGATGGCAATCATCGCATTAGTTGGAACAGCAGCGGCGTTGGGGGATGCAGGTTCACCGGCGTCGGACTCGACTCTGGGGCCGACAGCGGGTCTAAACGCCGATGGTAAACACGATCATATTTGGGATACCGTTGTACCGACCTTTATTCACTATAACCTACCCTTAATGGTATTTGGCTGGATTGCAGCGATGAGTTTGTAACCCTTAAAACATGGCCACTACGTTTAATATAGTGGTACTAAAAAAGCAGGCAGCTAAACTGCTTGCTTTTTTACAGGGATAAAAAAATAAAGCACTTAGCATCCTCTTTAACCATTACTCATTGCTTGTTACTTATTACTCGTTACTCGCGGCTCATTACCCGTGACTCCTTACCCGCTACATTAAATTGAAACTATAAAGCATTGAAAGACCAATACTGTAAGTCACCAGCGAGCCAACTGTCGTAGAAGCTATTACATTCGCAGCTAAGCTGGCATTAGCGCCCATCGCCCTGGCCATCACATAACTTGCAGCAGCCGTTGGGGCCGCGGTCATCAAAAAAGTCAGCCCTAACGCGAATCCTCTAAAACCAAGAAAATAAGCCCCCCCGGTGATTAATACGGGAGCAACAATTATTTTTAGAATAGTTGCAAAGCCGATAATAAAACCATCTGAATTTAAGGTCTTTAAATGCAGTCCACCACCTGTACATAATAATGCCATTGGCAGGCTCATCCCCGCAAAATATTGTCCGGCATCAAGCATCACATCAGGCACCGGTATGGCGAAGAAAAAGAATACAACACCCAACAAAATGCCAATAATTAATGGGTTTTTGAAAATTGATTTAAACAACCCTAAGCACATCTTAATGCTCATTTTCTCTTGTTTAGGCATCAGTATTAACACCGATAAAACATTAAATAAAACAACATGAAATGCGACATAAACAGCAGCCAACGCAAGACCTGAATCCCCATAAATATTATCAACATAGGCTAAACCGATAATAGCTAGATTGGATCGGAAAGCGCCTTGGATAATAGCCCCATGATCATCCCGATTGCGGGCTAACAGTTTAGTTAAAATAACCGCCAGTAAAAAAAATAAAATATTCGCCAATAGTGAATAAGAAATCAATGAAAAATTAATATCTGCATCACGATCCGATTTTATAATATTAAGAAAAAGAAGGGTTGGTAAAGTGACGGTAAAAACCAATTTTGATCCGATCAAAATGAATTGTTCATTAATAAAATCTATTCGCCTGAGAAACCAACCCAGAAAAAGTAACAGACAGATTGGCCCGGTCACTGAAAAAGAAAACATAAGTGACTCTAAAAACATAAACTATCCTTCATTATTTTCGATTTTTAAGCAGATGACTGAATTTTGAGCTATCGGAGGAAATGTCTGTTTTTATTTCAATGGGAGAGACCAAGAATATTTAATAATGACAGTTTCCCGTTAACAATCTTCACTAATACCCGACTTTACTACAATGATCTGTTATTAGGGATTTTTTTTATCCTAATTATTGTATATAATTCAATTAGTTTACAGCTCTTCTAATGTCGCCTGATAATTAAAAGGTGAGCGGTGAATAAAGAAGAAATCTAATGCGTTATAATTGATTGTTCCTTTAAGCAATTTCCCGTAGTCAGATAGGTATAAAGTGAACATCTAGTCCCCTTAGTTCAGCTGGATAGAACAAGGACCTCCTAAGTCTTAGACGTGAGTTCAAATCTCGCAGGGGACACCACTTTCTCTTTTAAGAAAGTCCAGCAAAGCCCACCAGCCCCAACAATATCCCAATAAAACCCTAATGAAACCAGTGGTTAGCGCTCAACTACGTCCAGTTGCGATTTGTAATAGTCATTAGCAGGACTTCTGACTACAAACTCTCAATTTGCCCATCAAAAAGCCCACAAATCACAAAAAAGGCACTGCCAACTAAATATGATGCTAATGCTTAAATATTCGCCAATAACCTTGGGTGACTTTTTTTACTATCGCAAGAAGCACTTGTCAGGGAATTGAGCACTCAAAATAGCCGTCCTTTTCCGCTGTGTTTGGACACCAGTGAGACATATTGACAATGTACGAGTCCTTTCGGCGCTCATTTGCCTTCTTAAGAAGCTGCTCCGCGTATAATCTGTCGGTAACTGTTGCGACACTGCGGTAAGAATCTTGTCGGAAATAGACTGCTGCGTTTGTTAATCCTAATTTCGGAGCGATTGTTTGAACCTCATACTGCGCAGCCTCTAGAGTGCGATCACCGCTATAGACAACCCCCCAGGTAACAACTATTCCTGTGTCGCTTTGTGCTTTCTGAATCAAAGCGGCATTCGCCGAGGTAGTTGTTTCTGCGGCTGCTTGAACTTTCGCCGAACTGGCCGCTAAGTAGGTGTTGAGTTTATTAAGTTTCGTTATGTTCGCTTTAACCTCAGCACTGTCTGTCCGGGAATTAACTTCAGAGAGCGCGCTATTCAGTTTTTCATTCTGCGCTATTAGATCAGCAATGGTCGCTTGGGCTTTTAGAAGGGTTTCATCTGATTGGGTCAATTTAGCTTTCCATTTCAATCCTGCAAAGCTTCCTTCTTCAAATCCCGCTTCTACAAGAATGTTGTTGACGGTTTTTGGCCACCCGATTAACAGGACAACTATTAACAGCAGCATCGCATCTCTTAACATTGCGACCAGATCTTTGCCCGTGGTTGCGATTATAGACAAAAAACTGTTGTTGCTCTTTTCCGGCATAGTGAAATCTCCGTTTACCTCTGACAAGGAACCTATCTGCAGACACATATTAAATTTTATTTTCTGATAAAAATTATAGAACAACAAACATAAAAAATGCTCAGATAGCCTGTATCTCTGATCGTAAATTGATTTTTTATATTGGAGAAATGACCGTTTGCATTTACAGATATCTCTACAAATGCAAATCATAAGCAGACGAAAGAGATAAGTAATAATGAAATAGAAGGTTTTTAAATCAATTAACGGTAAATAGGCAAGTGAGTTCAAATATTCGGCATTTAGCGTTGTACGCAGTTATATTCATAACTAGGCATGTTCTTAAACAGGAGATGACAGGGCTCAAATATCTCAGACTTTAAAAAGTCAGCTTATTCGCTGACTTTTTGGTCGTTCAAGAAACCACTAAACATTGGGGCAATGTTATTGCCCCAGTTTAATTTCTTTAATGATTAGGAATGTGAATAGAGAATGTGAATAGGCTCGTGTCTTGCCTTTTAGTTGGCCACATATTTATAAGCTGTTATGGGGAAAAAGCACCTTAGCGAAATAGTTCAAGCAGTACATGAATATTAAAATCGACTTTACAGGCAAGGAACTTTGATTTTTCTTGTGGGAGAAAGCGCACGTAAATGAGGTAATTCAACAAATTAATAGTACAAAATTTCTAAGGTTCTTACGCCTTCAAAGCACCTTAGCAACTTATAAAATTGTGGCCAATATTAATTAACCACAACATATCGGTGGTTGTCAGAAAAGTGGCTTTGTTAAGCGTACCTTTGATAAGAACGCACAGCGGTTTAAGCCAAAACCCAAATCATCTCATTCTTAATGAATTAGAAAGTTAAGCCATGTAGTTAGTGGCCTAGGTGGTTAGTTGGTGCCATTATCTAGAAGATTTTTCAATACAGTGGGTGAGATTGGGATCAAACCTACATTTAAACCAAAAGGCTTAAAAACTTTATTCAAAACTTCAACGCTTGGGTTGCTCCTGTTATTTTCTATATCAGAAATTTTTTTACGAGAAACATTAACTAATTTCGCATATTTTTCTTGGTTAAAACCTAGTACCTGTATGCGTAACTGAATTAAGGCATCTCCTTGTGTAATGTCAGAAAATAGTAATTTAGTAACAACACTATTAATAACTGCCTTACGTAACTTAGCATCCTTAATAGCCGTGTTCGTAGACGAACGTTGCCTAGTTTGAGTATCCTCCCAGCGAGTGAGTGGATCTCTCTGAACAACAACAGGCTCTCCAGTATCTTCAACTGTCATATGGACAAGGCGGCTATCAACTCGATTAGTTACAATTTGGCCCTGCGCATTATCGTTTCTAGTCCCGATACGTTCACCCTCGCTGTTAAATTTCATATTTCTATCAGAATTATGTTTTTTTAAGAAATTGACTGTATTCATTAAGCTTTTCTTTTTCATAATAATCCCCATAGTTCCAATTTTTCATCTAGAAAATCAAACCCAAATATTGGCATATTAACTATTTGATCAGGAACACCACGACCTATTAGCCTCTGCTTTAAGCCTACTAGTTGATGTGCTGTTGTCCTTAGTTCATTTATCAATAGTTCTGGGTCAATTAAATCACTTAAGGAGTATGCAATCTCGACAAAATTAAATTTTCCACCAAGCTCTAAAGCTGGTGCAGCCCATTTCGTTGTTCTTGGTATACCTTCTGGATCAGCTTTCATAGGAGCAAAGTCATAAATGGGTGTTAACCTTATTCCCTTCTCATCTTTATAGAATGAAGTATTTCGTCCGTGGTTATCGCTATTGCCAAACGCAATATTTAATAAGTCACGGCGAACCCATTCAATGATAAATGCCTCTACATCAAAATGTAGGTTCTTCTCCTTGACAGTGTTACTTTCAGTGATCAAAACAATCAAATCACGTATTGTCTCGCCATGATCTAAAATAGTAGCTGGCGGTTTTTTTAGCATTGAGTACACAGACTCCATCCCATAACGTTTGGTCGTCCCATCTGCTTGAGTCTCTATATCGAACCTTGGCAGCCAAAGTGAATGATAGTTTTCACCTTTTTCTAGTTTCATGTCTGCTACGGGTATAGTATTAAAACCCATATCTGTTAACTCATGGTAATAGTGGTACTCGGCAACTAACACCGCATCATTAACTCCACTTCTGATCCCTCTTGGGAATTTAACGAGGTAATACATATCATCGATATTGGTATTGTCTTGATAGGTATCTATCCACACAACATCGTCTTTGCTGCGTCTTAGTAGTAGTTTTGGGGCTTCTCCACCGGCTCCAGTAGCTCCACCAACTGCTGCACCCCGAGTTTGTGCGTAACTCAAAAAGTCTGCCGCTCTACCTGCTACGTCTGAAACTTCAAAGTATTGCGTAGGGACTTTATTAACCGCTTCGATAGATTCTTTGATGCGCAAATTCCCAATGGGAGCAATGGTACCATATGCTAGTAACACGAACTTTTGTTGATTGGCTGACATCCCCTCTGTATCTATTTGCGTTAGCCAGTACTTACGGCTTGAGCCACTAGGTATGATGTCGTCAATGAACTTCAACCAACCTTGTTGTCCATTGTCATCAAAAAATAATTCAACAGGGTGATTTATAGAGACTGCATGGTGATCATCGGCATAAAGGTTATGAATGGCATAGTCCGAGTCATAATCAACCTCGCTAACATCATACGTGTAGTCAGCATTCTTTGGGAATGTAATCTTCGCAATATCCTTCCATGAATTATCAATGAAAGCTTGTACAGTAAGATCATTTAAATTTCCAAGATTAATCGCTTCCATTGAACACTCTTTTCTATATTTAATGAAAATTATAGTACTCAAAAAATGCGAATTGTCAAATAAAGTGCTTTTTAGTACTCAATAACTATTGTTAATTTCAATTATTGAGTATAATACGACTCATTTAGTTGTTTGTGTTTGAAGTTAATTTGGTTCATTAGAAGATTATTGCGTTGACCATAAATGCGTCTGATAATACTCAATAATTACTATAATTGCTTTCTATTGACCTTTATAGTACTCAATAACTCGTGCGCTAGCTATATTTTGAGTATTATACAACTCATTTCCAACTTGTGGCGCTTAATCATGTGGCGCATGAATTAAATAATTGATGAAACTTGGTTAACTTTCACAAACATGCCAACTCGGCATGTAATCGTTGCAATTGCCGCATAGCAACAGTCCCTTAACATCCATCAAGTAAGCGCATTTCTTACAGAAAGTGGTGATACCACTCATAGAATAATAGCCTTCACTGTCTTTGATAGACTCAATAACCACTTGTTTGCCATAACGATCCTTAATTGCTTGCTCATCAAACTTTACGGAAGCCTTGTGACGCTATACCAGCTTAATCTTAGATATTTTCTTTTTGGCAGCGCCGGTATGCTCCAATTTTGTTAATGGTGTTTTGAATGAATTTCGGCAAGGTCAAATGACTCGACCGCCTCTGGATTTTGTAGCCAGACAATCTCACTGCTAGCCCCAAACTCAGATAAAGCGCCAAACAACAAACTGTACATTGAACCCTTTATTTATGAAAAATAAATTAGACCTGCACTTGCGAATGCTAAATGAATATATTACTTTTTTTAAATAAAACTAAGGCTAAATATAAATATGACAAAATTTTTTGTAGAAAATTCAGCGATAATAGAGCTCGTAAGTCGCATTGCAAAAGTTTGTAGACAAGAAATTTGGCGATGACGGCTATTTTAACGATGAACATCGAACTTCTTACACCGAGGTGTACTGGATAAGTAATTCTGACCACTAAGCTAGAGTCAAAGTAGTCCTTTTTCTATGGCGCTTTGTCTACTTTATTGCTATGGCTAGAATGACCAAGCGACTAAGCGAATACTTAAGTTAACAAAAATCAATATTATAGAACAAGTCGAATAGAGGTGATGAAATGCCAAGAGGTTTTAATTAAGGGGGAGCAAAAAACTATTTTCTAAAAAGTAAAAAGTCAGCTTATTCGCTGACTTTTTGGTCGTTCAAGAAACCACTGAATACTGCGGCAATGTTATTACCCCAGTTTAATTCCTTTAGTGATTAAGCATAGCGAACTACTCTTTGTTTCTATTCTTCAATCTTTTTCTTACGGCGCATCGGTGTAAAACCAGCCTCTTCCGCTTCATGGAAAATTTTGTTGGGGGCAGCTTTAGGTTTACGCGTTTTACTGCTCTGTTTCTTTTCAGCTTTATGACTGACAACTTTAGTTTCTGGTGCCTTAACTACTTTTTCAACAATACCTTTAAATTGAGGTTTAATGCCATCAACACGGTTAAAAGTTAACTGTCGCTGCACAAACTCTTCGACTTTTTTAAAGTTTACCCAGTCTTTAGGGCCAATAATTGAAATCGCATCCCCCTTCTCACCTGCGCGACCTGTCCGGCCTATCCGATGAATATACTCTTCCGTATGTTTAGGGATATCAAAATTAATCACATGACTGACATTGAGTAAATCTAATCCGCGGGAGGCGATATCCGTTGTCACTAATAGCTGGGCTTTACCACGGGAAAAACTGTCCATAATGCTGTTACGGTTATTCTGCGTTAAATCGCCATGCAGGGCCAAAGTACCATAGCCTTTTTCACTTAAAGCAGCACTTAGACGCTGTGCATCCAGACGCGTTGCGGTGAAGATAATAGCCTGCTTAATTTCTTCATTTTTTATAAAATGGAAAAGTAATTTTTCTTTTTGATTTAAGTTATCTGCCAGATAAAAACGCTGTGAAATTTCACTGTGCTGCTGATTTTCTTCACCAATAGCAATACGTACGGGTGCTTTTAATAATTCACTGGCAAATTCATTAACTTCGGCATGCCCTAAGGTGGCTGAAAATAACAATGTTTGGCGCAAACGATGGTTCGCTGCCGAGTTAACCGCCTTTAATTGCTCTGCAAAGCCTAAATCCAACATACGATCTGCTTCATCTAAAATTAATAACTCTAAGCCTTCTAAATGTAACAACCCTTTTTTTAAATGATCAACAATTCGTCCTGGTGTTCCAACAACAAAATGCGGGTCTTTATCCAGCGCTTTAACTTGATCATTAAAGTTTTCTCCCCCTGATACTAGGGTTGATTTCAAACTGGTATTTGACACTAATAAACGCAATTGTGCATAAACCTGTTTTGCAAGCTCACGTGTTGGCGTTAATATTAAAACACGCGGATCACGTTTGGTTAATGCCCGTGTTTTTAAAACGCGCTGCATAGCAGGTAGCAAATATGCTAATGTTTTACCCGACCCGGTTTTTGATGATGCCAGTAAATCTTTCCCAGCAACGGCAATGGGAACGGCTTTAGCTTGAATTTCTGTGGTTTCAGTAAATCCAAGGTGGGATAACGAAATGATTAAACGGCGGTCAACGGGTAAATCATCGATCAGCAAAGTACTCTCCAAAAGGCAATATTAGTAATAATCTGAGTAGTATAACGATTAAGCACCAAAAGAAGAAAAAAAATTTACATTGTGCGGCAATTAATCTCTTTTAATGTCAAAGCACAAATACAAAAAAAACCACACTAATTGGCTTTTAATAATATAAAATTGATCTAACCACAGTTGATTAAATGGCGCTTAAACCCATTTCAAAAATAAGTTTTTCAGCTGTACAATCAAAATTAAACGTAACCTCTAAGGTAACCAGATCATCAGCGGTTATTTCCTGCTCGGTCACAACAACACTATCGAAACGTGTTTTTGCCGCATCAATATATTTTATTGCCAGTGCTGTAACCGCAACACTCTCTTTTCCGGTAAATGGCAACACTAATACCGTATCATCGTCGCTAATCACACTGCCTAATTCAACAAATGAACCACATGCTTCGCATATGTCATCTGCGTTTTTATCTTGAGACATAACAACCTCTATTCAATGTTTTTTGTGGGGTTATTATAACCTGCTTTAAAGATAATCCCAACAAATTTGAAAGGCGTTGATATTAGTTATTTCCCCTTCTAATCAGGTAAAAAAAAGGCGATATAAGAATATCGCCTTTTAATTAATTAAGCTTCTAGATCACGCTAACGGGTATTTTTTCAAATGCCAAACATTTTCTACATAGTCCTCAATGGATCGATCAGAATTAAATTTACCCATTGCGGCGGAGTTTCTAATCGCTTTTTCGGCCCATAAGGCTTTATTTCGGTAGGTTGTATCAATTGCGTCGTGAGCTTTACAGTAAGACTCATAATCAGCTAAACAAAGGTACTCATCACCGTATTCAAGCAAGCTGCGTTTGATATCGGATAACGCGCCCGGCTGTCCCGGTGTAAAGAAATCAGTGTCTAACCAATCAAGCACCGCTTTCAGCTCAGGATTATTGTAATAATAATCGTAAGGGTTGTAACCCGCTGTTTTCAGCTCTTTAACTTCAGCAACACTTAAACCGAAAATAAACATGTGCTCAGCACCGATCTCCTCGGCCATTTCAATATTTGCACCATCCATAGTACCGACGGTTAAGGCACCATTAAGCGCAAATTTCATGTTACCTGTACCGGAAGCTTCCAAACCTGCCGTTGAAATCTGTTCAGATATGTCGGCTGCCGGGAACATTTTTTCAGCAAGTGAGACACGGTAATTTGGTAAGAAAACAACTTTCAGCTTACCTTTGATACGTTTATCACTGTTTACTTTCTCTGCAACTTTGTTCAATGCATAAATGATCTGTTTTGCCATATGGTAACCAGGCGCGGCTTTTGCACCAAATAAGAAAACCCGCGGAACCATATCGTAATCTGGATTATCCAATAAACGCCTGTACAAGGTTAAAATATGAATCAGGTTTAACTGCTGACGTTTGTATTCGTGCAGACGTTTAATTTGAATGTCAAAAATGGCATCTGCAGAAACTTCAATACCGGTCAAGTCTTTAATGATGTTAACTAACTCAACTTTATTGTCGCGTTTAATCTCCATAAAGCGCTTTTGGAAGACAGTGTCAGTCGCTTTTGGTAATGCATCTTTTAATTTATCAAGATTTACTACCCAATCTTTACCCACCGTTTCATCATATAATGCAGCAAGTGCGGGATTACAAGCTTTTAACCAACGACGTGGAGTAATACCGTTAGTAACATTAATTAATTTAGTCGGGTACAGTTGATCAAATTCAGGGAACAAATCTGTTTTCACCAATTCAGAATGAACCGCTGCAACGCCATTAACTTTGTGAGAGGTTACAACACACAAATTAGCCATGCGGACCATGCGCTGCGAACCTTCCTCAACAATAGATAATTTAGCTTTTATGTCGTTATCACCAGGCCATTTTTGTTCAACTGTTTCAAGAAAACGACGGTTAATTTCATAAATAATTTCTAAATGGCGAGGTAATACTTTTTCAAATAATGCGACGGACCATTTTTCTAACGCCTCTGGCAATAAAGTATGGTTTGTGTAAGAAAAAATCTTCTCACAAAGTGACCATGCAAAATTCCAGTCAAGACGCTCTTCATCAACCAGAATACGCATTAACTCGGGAATGGCGATGGTTGGATGGGTATCATTTAATTGAATTGCCACTTTTTCAGCTAATATTGGCCACTTATTTCCTGCACGTCTAAAGCGACGTAAAATATCTTTAACTGAACATGCACAGAAAAAGTATTGTTGAATTAAGCGTAATTCTTTCCCTTCATCTGTTGAGTCATTTGGGTATAATACTTTTGAGATTGTCTCAGCTTTTGATTTTTCAACTTGCGCATCAACATAACCACCGGCATTAAAGACATCCCAGTCAAATGCTTCATCGGCACGGCTTTCCCATAAACGTAGAATATTGACAGTTTTAGCACCATAACCCACAATGGGCACATCCCATGGTACGCCTTTAAGTTTTTGACCCGCATGCCAAACTTTATGTGAGATACCGTTTTCATCAATAACGGTTTCAACGTAACCATATAATGGCACATGCTGAATAGATTCAGGGCGACAAATTTCCCAAGGATTACCGTATTCACGCCATGTATCAGGGCGTTCAATTTGACGGCCGTCTTGGAATGATTGAGCAAAGAGACCATTTTCATAATGGATACCGTAGCCAATTGCCGGGTAGCCTAATGTTGCTAAAGAATCAATAAAACACGCAGCTAAACGGCCAAGTCCCCCATTACCGAGGGCCATATCCGGCTCTTCCTCGCAAATTTCATATAAGTCTTTGCCTAAACCTTTTAATGCATCCTGTGCTACATTGAATAATTCCAGGTTATGTAAGTTATTTGAAAGCAGACGGCCCATCAAAAATTCAAGTGACAGGTAATTGACAGCCCGGGTATCATGCCCTGAGTGACTCTTTTGTGTATCTGTTAATTTTTCAAAAAGTAATTCATTCACAGCGTAACAAGTTGCATTCCACCACGCTTTGTTATTTGCCTTGCTTTCTTCTGTCGCTAAACTTTTATGCAGACGATCCAGAATAGCTTGTCGCATTTGCTTTGTTGTGCAGGCTACGGCTGGCACTATTTCAGCTGATTTATTTTTAATGATTGTTTTTTTTGCTGCCTGTTTCTTAGTCATTTTTTTTTCCTCTACTGCCGCTTTTAGATCCGCTTTTATTGTGTTTTTTTTCTTGTTCGTTTTAGTTGGCATATAATATTCCTACCATTCTTATAAGTAATTACGTCATTTCCATAGAATATGGCAATACGCAGCTTTCAAATTGAAAAAACCAAGTTAAATTTTATTTTTTTGATTTTACCTTATTTCTTTATTTTACTTCATTTTTTAATTTTACTTTAATTGTTTGTTTTTTAAGTGACAAATTGATGAATTTTTTAAAAAATAATAATCATATTAATCTTTGAAAATATCACTTTTTTCCTCTATTCCTAAATATAAATCTATTTATTTAGATTAAATTTTCACCTTCAAGACAGAGTAATAAAATCCGATTTATTTTCGATAAGCCGATAAAACATATTATTATTAGAAATTTAACATATTATGTTTACCCGCATGATGATTAAAATCAACGAGTCAATCTGTGATTTGGCATTTTTTGTGCGTGTACTCCCATAAAAAGTCACATTACTCATTTATTTTAATAAAGAACGGCAGATTCAACTATTAATTTAATTGAACAAAATATCACTGTTCAATAGAACGCCCGATTGATCTCATCAAAAGATTTATAATGCATCCTTTAACGTTTATTTTTTGTCCTGCTAATAATTTTACTGATAAATTTGTATTTTTAGGAATAGAGGGTAATAGACTTGATTAGAATAAAGCAGGTGCACAGATAGCTATTAAAGCTATGAACAACGGGAAGGAGGATCAACAGAAAGTGATAATAAACAGCGATAAGGGGTTTGCTGAGATGACAAAATTAAAAGCAAAAAACGAGGGTGATAACCCTCGTTTTTAAAAAATATTTCACTTTATTTAAGCTGATCATGCACTGTAAAAGAGTGGATTATAATCCGGCTTTGGCAAAGGCTTGGGCAACAATTACCTGTGCTTCTTTTTGAATCAATGCAATATGCTCTTCACCAATAAATGACTCTGAGTAAATTTTGTAGATGTTTTCCGTACCCGATGGGCGCGCGGCAAACCAACCGTTTTCAGTGGTCACCTTTAAACCGCCAATAGCAGCGCCATTACCTGAAGCGTGGGTTAATTTGGCGGTAATTTTTTCACCGGCTAATGTTTCTGCTTCGACCATATCCGCAGTTAAGTTGGCTAATACTTTCTTCTGTTCAGCGCTTGCGGGCGCATCAAAACGCGTATAAACAGGTGAACCAAATTTTTCTGTAAATTCAGCATAATGCTCACCAGGATCACGACCTGTGACAGCAATAATTTCCGCGGCTAATAACGCCAAAATAATACCGTCTTTATCCGTCGTCCATACCGTACCATCTTTGCGCAGAAAAGAAGCACCGGCACTCTCTTCGCCACCAAAACCAAATGAGCCATCGAATAAACCATCAACAAACCATTTAAAACCGACGGGCACTTCAGACATCTGACGACCTAATTGTGCAACAACACGATCAATCATTGAGCTCGATACTAGTGTTTTACCTACTTTTGCATTCTCAGACCAGCCAGTGCGGTGAGTGAATAAGTAATTAATAGCCACGGCAAGGTAATGATTTGGGTTTAATAAACCGGAGCTTTTGGTAACAATACCGTGACGGTCGTAGTCAGGGTCGTTAGCGATAGCAACATCAAATTTGTCTTTTAATTTAATTAAACCCGCCATGGCATAAGGCGAAGAACAATCCATGCGGATTTTGCCATCTTTATCTAAGGTCATAAAAGAGAAAGTAGGATCGACACGATCGTTGACAACTTCAATATTCAAACCATAGGTTTTCGCAATCACAGGCCAGTATGCAACCCCAGAACCCCCTAGCGTATCCACACCAATTTTGATCCCCGCTTTTGCAATAGCATCCAAATCAAGGACATTTTTCAAATCATCAACATAGGGTTGAATATAATCGTATTCTTCAACCAAGTCTGATGCCATTGCCTCGCTGAAATCCCATTGTTCGATATCATCAAAATTATCATTTAAAATTTCATTGGCTCTGTCTTGGATAATTTTTGTCACATCACTGTCTGCAGGACCGCCGTTGGGTGGATTGTACTTAAACCCGCCATCTTCCGGTGGATTATGCGAGGGAGTGATCACAATACCATCAGCTAAATTGTCTGGATTGGCTTTATTGTATTGCAGAATGGCATGTGAAATAACGGGTGTTGGCGTGTAACCACCGCCAGCTTGTACAATTACTTTAATATTATTGGCAACTAAAACCTGCACCGCAGAAACAAAAGCAGGCTCAGATAACGCATGGGTATCTTTACCAATAAACAGAGGCCCAGTATAACCTTGCTGAATGCGGTATTCTGCTAATGCCTGGCTAATCGCTAAGATATGCAGCTCAGTGAATGCATTGTTAAATGAACTGCCACGATGCCCGGAGGTACCAAATGCAACTTGCTCGCTTGCAACACTCACATCGGGAAGGTTAATATAATACGCTGAAATCAATTTTGGTATATTAACTAAATCTTGAACCTGTGCAGGTTGCCCTGCGCGGGGATGAATTGCCATAATAATGTCTACCTCGATTAGGTTAAATAAAATGTGGTTACAAGTTCGTAAATGTATTTTCGACCGTTTGACTAGACTGCTTCACCCTAGTTCGTCAAACACGGTATTGGTTTAAATAAAAATGTGGTTACAAGTTCGTAAATGTATTTTCGACCGTTTGACTAGACTGCTTCACCCTAGTTCGTCAAACACGGTATTGGTTTAAGTAAAAATGTGGTTACAAGTTCGTAAATGTATTTTCGACCGTTTGACTAGACTGCTTCACCCTAGTTCGTCAAACACGGTATTGGTTTAAATAAAAATGTGGTTACAAGTTCGTAACTGTACTTTCGACCGTTTGACTAAACTGCTTCACCCTAGTTCGTCAAACACGGTATTGCTTTAAATAAAAATGTGGTTACAAATTCGTAAATATATTCAAAGCACTCGCAAAACATTTTCAACGGTTTGGCTAAACTACTTCACTGTGGTCCGTCAAAAAATAACATTAACCCTTACTAAATTTCTTCTTTTATACGTTCAATTAAATAATGGGGGTATCCCATTGATGCCATCATTTGGGTAATAATAATACGTTTCCTCCCCGTGTTTGCATTGGTTATAACCCAAAATGGCGTATGGGGAATGTTACGAGGTTTGCTGGCTTTAAAAAAGTTCTGCTCTTCCTCGCTATCCGCTGCCAATAAAGCATTTAAATTCTGCCCCAGATAATCCCGGGTACGTCCCTTGGTTTTATCCGCAGCGTCTTCAAATGCATTTTTATTTTCATAATACATAGTCGCCAACAACATCATAAATTTATTAGTCACAACGGCTTCTGTTTTAAATACCTCGCTATCAAATAAAGCATTAACACCGTGAGCAAGGGGCTCTGGCAATGAAATATTCGCACGATCAAGCACCTTAGGCGTGACCGCCTCAAAAACAGAGGACTCATCATTAACGGCTTCTTGACGGGGAGCGCTTGGCGTTACGGATGAGGTAATTGGGGTTGCATTGTCTGGGGATGCATTCGGTAAAGATAACAATCTGCGCAGAATCTGCGAGGGTGTTTCTCCAAAGGCTTCTATATTAGCCAAAATATATTTATAAAGGTCATCTTCTATCTCTATATTTTTCATTCTTTCACCATGCGATATTCACCACTTCACGAGTTATTTTGCTTTATTCTATTCTATTCTATTTCAATCTGAAAATTAAAAAAACTACTCAAAAAAATCATAAGGATAAGCTTTACCTTAGAAAGACGCTTTCCTTAAAAATAACCCGTTAATATTAAACTAAAAAAAATATTATTTATTGATCTATTTCCTTTCTACTCAAAAAGCCAAGTGTTTACACATTTTAAGTCTTTACATCCTCCATAATGCAATATTTTGTCATTTATATATAATCTGCAAACATTCTTATTTTTCATATGTAATAATGTTTGTCCGTATATTTAGCTTTAAGACAGAATCTGATGCTCCTTAATTACCAACAGAAAAAATCGACTTTACCCGAGTCAAAACAACCCGCTGAAAATATTTTCATCATACACGGGTTATTTGGCAGTTTATCAAACCTCTCTGGTTTGGCGAGTGAATTACAAGAGCTATATCACACTATTTCTGTTGATTTGAGAAACCATGGTAACAGCCCGCATGATAACTCAATGACTTATATCGAAATGGCTAATGATATATTTTCATTAGCAGATCATCTTAATATTGAACACTTTTCTATTGTGGGCCATTCGATGGGCGGAAAAGTAGCCATGGCCTGCGCTTTATTAAATCCGCAGCGTGTTAATAAAATAATCGTCGCGGATATTGCACCGGTAGTCTACACCGATAAACATAATGATGTCTTTATTGGCTTAAATGCGCTTGCAAATGAACCAATTCAAACCAGAAAAACAGCGGAATTAACCTTAAGCCCCTATATTACAATACCGGAAACTCGTCAGTTTTTACTTAAGTCATTAAGAAAAAAGGGAGAAAACTTTCACCTGCTGTTTAATTTACCGGCACTTAGCGCAAACTATGCGACCATTAGAAGCTGGCCGGAATTTGATGATATTTTTAATAAAGAAGCGCTTTTTATAAAAGGAGCCGATTCTGATTATATCCTGCCTGAATATCAGGCTAATATTTTACACTACTTCCCCAATGCCAAAGCCAAAATGATTAAAGATACAGGCCATTGGTTACATGCTGAGAAACCCAAGACCTTTAATCGTTTAGTGAAAGAATTTCTCAAATGAAAAACAAAGCATGTGTTTTTCACCCGGAAGTCAAGTGCCTAAAATCTTACTCCCAATAGCCCAATGTATATGTTATATTCTCCCCTCTTTTTTGAATGGAGAGTAATGTGTTACAGGAATATACTGAACAGATTGAGACTATTGGTCTTTATGGATTTTACCTTCTCCTTTTTTTATTAATGGGGCTTGCCATTCAAGATGTATTAAAGCGCGGTAATGTGCCTAAATTTGGTCGCCAAGTGGTTTGGGCTGTGCTTTTTTTTGGTTGTACCGGTTTTATCGCCAAAGCAATTATCGAAATTGTTTGGACTAGCAGAGGTCTTGGCTAGCCATAACAAAACATACTAATACGCTGAACTAATGGTTTATTATCTATCTATGAGTTCAATCTATTAGCAGAAAATAGCAGTTTTAGGTAAAATAATGGCAAAAGAATCATTTGATCGCATAACACACGATCTTTTTGCTGATGAGGTGCGTCCAGGCAGACCGAAGAGCAATCCGCATTGTCGTCAAGTTCAGCTTAAAATGAATAAAAAGAAGCAGGTACTACGGGACAAGCAGAAAGGTTTAAAACGTATTGAGTTAAAAGTGGATAGTGAATTATTTGAAAAACTAAATCAGCTATCAAAAGATCAAGAAATTACCCGTGGAGAGTTAATTAAGCAGTTACTTCACGAGCAATTAATTTAATTTATAAATAAAGGTAATCGACTATGGCTAGCGTGGGTATTTTTTTTGGTAGTGACACGGGCAACACTGAAGCTGTTGCTAAAATGATCCAGAAAGAGTTAGGTAAAAAATTAGTTGAAGTAAAAGATATAGCAAAAAGCACCAAGGAAGAAATTGCTGAATATAGTTTGATCCTATTTGGTATTCCAACTTGGTACTACGGTGAAGCGCAATGTGACTGGGATGATTTTTTTCCGGAATTAGAAGAGATTGATTTTAACGACAAGTTAGTGGCTATTTTTGGTTGTGGTGATCAGGAAGATTATGCAGAATACTTTCTGGATGCGATGGGTCAACTCGGTGACATAGTAGAAAGTAAGGGCGCTATTATTGTTGGCCACTGGCCTAGCAAAGGTTATTATCATGAAGCATCCAAAGCGCAAATTGATGATGACCATTTAATTGGCCTTGGTATTGATGAAGATCGTCAGCCTGAATTAACCGCTGCTCGCGTAAAAGAATGGTCAAAACAGGTTTATGATGAAATGTGTCTTGCTGAACTTGCAGATTAATTATTCGCAGCGAAAATCCTAGGAATCCAGCATGTCGATAGAAAATGATGCATTAAAAGAAGCCGGACTAAAAATAACATCACCACGAGTGAAAATTTTGAGTTTATTACAACGACCTGATAATCAACATATTAGTGCGGAAGATCTCTATAAAAAACTACTTGAACAAGGTGATGAAGTAGGTGTAGCGACGGTTTATCGTGTATTAAATCAATTTGACGATGCAGGAATAGTCACTCGCCATCATTTTGAGGGTGGAAAATCCGTTTTTGAGCTTGCCAATCAAGAGCATCATGATCACCTTGTCTGTTTAACCTGTGGAGAGGTTATTGAATTTAATGATGATCTAATAGAAAATCAGCAACAGCTCATTGCAGAAAAACACGGAATTAAGTTAACTAATCACAGCCTTTATCTGTTTGGTGAAGCAATTGATGGTAAATGCAAGCATAAAACATAGCCAATAGTTATCATCTGAAAGCCTCAGTTATCATATTAAAAGCCTCGTTTAGCCTATTGTAAACGGGGCTTTTTTTTATACATAACAAGCTAGCGTATGTTACGTATTAAGATGCGAGAGTTGCGTTTAAGGTTGTAGAGCTCTTTTTTAGCGGCAGGTAACTGGCTGAGTTCTGCAAATTCAAAGCCCCGTTCCCGAAACCAATGAATACTTTGTGTTGTCAAAACAAAAACAGACTCCAAACCTAGTTTCCTTGCTTTGCGCTCGATATGGGTAACCAGGTTATCCGCTCTTGCATTTCTCCGGTATTCAGGATGACTGACTAAACAAGCCAGTTCACCCATTTTTTCAGCAGCAAAGGGATAAAGTGCAGCACAGCCAATCACCATGCCGTCCCGTTCTACAATTTCAAAATATCCAATTTCATTCTCTAATAGCTCACGTGAACGTTTGACTAAAATGCCCTGTTGTTCGAGCGGCTCTATCAGTTCCAATAAACCACCAATATCGTCAATCGTTGCTGTTCTTATTTTCTCATAACTCTCTTTTACTATCTGAGTACCAACCCCGTCTCGGGTAAACAACTCTTTTAATAAAGCACCATCCTGGTAATAACTTATTAAATGGCTACGCGCCACACCTGCTTGACATGCCGCTAGCGCCGCACGTAAAAAACGTAATGTACCAGAAGCATGTTCAGACTCTTGCTCCATTAAATCAACATACTGTTGCGCTTGCTCAGGTAATAATTCAGTAATAACCTGACCCTGCTCATCCAGCAACCCAGTATTAGAGCAAAAACCAATCAATTTATCAGCTTGTAATCCGACTGCTACTTGTGTTGCCACTTCTTCAGCAAGAAGATTAAAAACCTCACCGGTGACAGAATAACCAATAGGTGAAATAACGGGAATAGCACCTGCTGCAAGTTGTGTTCTTATTCCCACAACATCGATTTTTCTGACCTTACCTGCATGGCAGAAGTCGATACCATCTTTTATTCCTATCGGCTGTGCAGTGACCACATTGCTAATCACTGTTCGTATCGCAGCACCCTGCATTGGAGAGTTAACCAAACCCATTGATAGTCGTGATTGTAATTCAATCTGTACCGTACCAACTGCCTGCTTGATAAGGGTCAGGGTTTTGTCGTCGGTAATACGCAAATCATCAGCAAATTGACTCGTGTGCCCATTTAATTCCAGTTGTTTTTGAATTTGCGGACGCACCCCATGCACTAAAACAAGCCGCACCCCCAAACTGTTCAATAATGCAATATCATTAATAATATGCTGAAAATTATCTGTTTCTAGGGCTTCCCCCCCGAGCATCAGCACAAAGGTTTTACCACGATGCGCATTAATATAAGGAGCCGAATTACGGAACCAATGCACTAACTGTTTTGAATCTTGTACGACTTCCATTACAACACCTATTTAAACACCTATGTCTAATATATTATCAATCAGTCCGCAAAAATGCATTAATATTTAATGACTTTCGTTCATTAGTTATACACCAGAAATCACCCATAGGACGGTTTGCACTCTATTATTCCCAAGATGCGATTTTCTGCCACTTTGTTATTCCTATTATTGTGTTATATTAGCTAAAACTAATAATAGGGTAATACAATGATCATTAAAAATATGCTTAAACTGGCCACTTTATTGTTGTTTAGCAGCTTTTGTAACGCACAAGTTTCACATATAGAGCCACAACAACTTATCAAACAGATTCAAAATGAAAAGTTGTTGGTGATTCTTGATGTGCGCACAGAAAATGAATATACCCAAGGGCATATTCAAGGTGCTATTAACATCCCCTATGACCAATTACGCAAAGAGCAGGACAAAATAATTGCTTATAAAGACCAACAAGTGATTCTTTATTGCCACTCTGGAAGGCGTGCAGACATGGCAGCAAGGACTTTACAGGCACTGGGCTTTACAAAACTCATTGACTTAACCGGGCATATGGTTTTATGGGAGCAATTACAATACCCACTGGTTAACTAATAGCTTACCCTCTCATTCTTATAAAACCTTATTAATTAGGCTTCCCGGTCCGACGCAAAGACGGGCAGGGAAAGGTGCCAATAGATAGCACTCAAGCGTAGTGATAAGGTCCCGCTGATTGCGATGCTCATCGCTAAAATGGGTGTAAATTCAAGATAGCTGCATAATACAAATAATACTCCACCCAGAACAGAGGCTGTTGCATAGATCTCTTTTTGTAACACAAAGGGTATTTGACCGCTTAACAGATCCCGAATCATACCGCCCACAACCCCGGTTATACACCCCATAGCAATAGCGACAGGTCCGCTAAAACCTAACGCTAATGCTTTTTGAGCACCCACAATAGTGAAGATTGCCAGTCCAAACGCATCTAATATCATTAATAGATAAGGCGGGGATCGATGAATATGTTTTAACCAGAAAACAGTTAAAATAGCCGTTATTGTAATCACATAAGTATAATTATTATCAACAATCCAAAAAACTGGCGTTGCTCCCATCATCATATCCCGAAGTGTGCCGCCACCTATCCCGGTCACGGCTGCAAGCACAATAATACCAACGGGATCCATACGTAACCTAGTTGCTACCAGCACACCTGAAATAGCACAGGAGATAACGCCAATCATATCTGCAATATAGATAAATTGTTCTAACATCTTTGATTATCCACTTATTATTCTCCATTTCATAAAAAATGGCACATTATATACCCAAACAGGCTTAAGGACTGAGTTAGTTGATTTTATTTTGCTTTATTTGGACTAATTTAAGTTACTTTAAAGATAAATAAGAGTAGAAAGAACTACTGTTTTTTTGTTGTATGGCGCTTAAAATATGCTGATGAATTAACACCAATCATTAATAAACAAGGTGTCAAAACAAGGGTCAATAAGGTTGCAAAGGTCAACCCTCCCGCAATCGCAGTCGCCAGTTGAGCCCACCATTGAGTAGAAGGTGCACCAAATTCAATACTGCGTGTAAAAAAATCAAGATTAACTTTTAAAACCATGGGAATTAAGCCAAAAATAGTGGTGACAGTGGTCAGTAACACTGGCCTGATACGCTGTGCCCCGGTCCTTAAGATTGTATTCTCAGTGGTTTCCCCAGTGTTTTTTAAAACATTATAAGTATCAATTAACACAATATTATTGTTGACCACTATCCCCGCCAGAGCAATAACACCAATGCCTGACATTACTATGCCAAAAGCACTTTGGCTTAAAAACAACCCGAAAAAGACCCCTGTGGTTGAAAAAACAACGGCGCTCAAAATTAAAAAAGCTTGATAAAAAGAGTTAAATTGCAGTATTAAAATCAGGGCCATCACCGCCAGTGCAACCATAAAAGCATTTTTTAAAAACGCGGCGGCTTCCTGCTGATCTTCATTTTCTCCACGCACTTTCAAACTAATGCGAGGATCCAGCGCTAAGCCCAGTAACTCTTTTTCAAGCTCTGGTAAGATAAGACTTAAGTTATAACCTTCAGCCATATCTGCACTGACCGTCATCACAATACGGCTATCCACTTTTTTTATTGAGGATTGTTTTACGGATGGGATAAGCGCCACAAAATGACTGACCGGCACCTGCCCTGCACGAGTCTGCAAACGCAGTGCTGAAAGTTTACTTAAGGTCCTTTCATTCTCAGGGTAACGGACCCGAATATCTAACTCGTCATCAACGTCATCGGGACGGTAGCTCCCGAGCATTAACCCATTGGTTAAGAACTGCACGCCACTTCCCAGCAGAGTAGCATCAGCCCCATAACGTGCTGCATCAGCACGATTAATGATAAATTGCCATTCAATACCGGGTTTTTCACCATCATCTTCAATATTGACAAAATACGGTTTTTCCTGCAGCGCATGGCGAATTTTATCGGCATTTTCCTGTAACAGTTCCGGGTACCTTGAGCCTATTTCAATTTGTAAGGCCTTACCGCCCGGTGGGCCGGCCTGATCTTTTGTTATCTCAATTTCAATACCCGGAAGATTTTTTGTACGATCAAGTAGATCAGCAATAATGTCCGTTGCACTGCGCCTGTCTTGCCAATCAATTAAATTAAGACGCATACTGCCAATCGATTCCCCCGTGGTATCACCCGTTTTAAGATAAAGCGTATCAATTTCATCCTGCAGTGGTAATATTTTTTGCTCAATACCAGACATAATCTGATCTTGTTCATCGATTGAAAAATCGCCATAGGAACGCACTTTAATATTAATACCCGATGGCTCAACCTGTGGAAAAAACTCTACGCCCAAATTTGATTTTGCGAACAAAACAACGCCGGAAATGGCAACCGCAGTGGTCAAAAACAAGACGATCCAGGGACTTTTAATGGCTTTATGGAGTGTTTTTACATAGAAACCAGTAAAACCGGTTAATTTTAATAAGTTGCCGTTTTCTGCCAATAGGGCATTATTTTTTTCTTTTGTCGATAATAAGCGCGGTTTTCCAAAAACACTGCCCAGAACCGGCACAAAGATCAGTGCCATCGCCAAAGAAGCCGTTAGGGTTGCAATTAACGTGAGTGGCAGGTATTTCATAAATTCACCGGTAATACCGGGCCAGAATAATAACGGGGCAAAAGCTGCCAGCGTGGTGGCTGTTGATGCAATAATAGGCCATGCCATGCGCTTGGCAGCATTAAGGTAAGCATTATGACGATCTGTCCCAGCCGTCATCTCCCGATCGGCAAATTCGGTGACCACTATGGCACCATCGACTAACATACCAACGGACATAATCAGTGCAAATAACACGACTATATTAACCGTAATGCCGGACATCCAAAGTACTAGAATGCCGGTTAAAAAGGAACCGGGAATAGCGATACCCACCAACGCTGCACTTCTAACGCCAAGAATAGCAACGATCACAATGACCACTAATAATACTGCGCTAAGGACATTGTTTTGCAGATCGTTAAGCATGTTTTTTACATCTTTAGCGCGATCGCCAGCGTAACTTATGTGGATATTATTCGGCAATAAGACTTCGTTCTCAACAATAAAGGCTTTCACTTTATCGACAGTCGCAATAATATTTTCACCCGGACGTTTAACCACTTCCAGAGAGATAGTCGGTAAACCATTAACTCTGACAAAGCCAGCGGGATCTTTAAAGGTGCGCCTAATTTGGGCAACGTCAGCAAAAGTTAGCACTCGATCACCGCTAACCTTAATCGGCATTGCCATGACATCTTGAATGGTTGAAAAAACAGACGGAACTTTAATAGGAAAACGCCCCTTACCGGTATCCATGATACCGGCGGCAACAAGACGATTATTACGAGAAACTAAGGTGTAGATATCATTCATATTAAGCCGGTAACTTGCCATTAATAATGGATCCACTAAAATCTCCACCATTTCTTCACGATCCCCCCCTATCTTAACCTCTAAAACTTCTGCAAATCCTTCGATATTATCGCGCAGAGTGCGCGCCAGAATAACCATTGCCCGCTCGGGCGCACTGCCGGATAATAAAATAGTGAGCGCGGGATTTTCCGTTGCTAAGGTCACTTGTTTAACAATCGGCTCATCCCCTTCCTGCGGCAATTTACCCTTTGCCTGATTCACCTGCTCACGCACATTGATCAACGCATCTTTAATATCAATTCCGACATAAAACTCCAAAACAATAGAGGCATAGTCGCTACTGGCGGTGGATTTCATCTCCTTAACCCCCTCAATGCCACGCAATTCCTGCTCTAGGGGACGTAACAGTAAACGTTCAGCATCTTCCGGCGAGATCCCCTCATGGCGAACAGAGACGTATATAATGGGAATAGGCACATCGGGCTCGGCCTCTTTAGGGATATTAATATAAGCAGAAAGACCCGCGGTCAATAAAAAAGCTAACAACGTTAGGACCACACGTTTACGTGATAATGTCCCCTCAATAACCCCTGTCATGATTATTTCTCCACTATTATCGCCTGCACGCGATCACCCGATTTCACAAAACCTTGCCCTAAGGTGATAATATCCACTTCACCAGCAAAACCCGTTAACCAAACACCATTAATATCAGCTTCAACCAGATTAATTTTTTTAAAACTAACCCGCTCATTCTGTACTAATTTAACCCCTAAATTGCCCTCTTTATCCAATGCTAACGCTGAAGGCGAGAGATAAATCGCTTGTACGGAATAAAGCGGGATAGAGAGTTGCGCACTCATGCCGGAAAATATTTTCCTATTCGGATTTGCAAATTGCGCTTCAACACGAAAAGTACTGCTCTGCGGGTCAGCCATTGATGCAATGTAAGTCAATTTACCGGTTAATACCTCAGCCGATAATAGTGTTGCTCGAACTTCCTGGTTTAAGCTTAATTGGTTAACATAATGCTCAGTTGTGTCCCCACGGAAAACAATAGGATCAATATTTTCGAGACTAAAAAGAGGATCACCCACCTTTACATAATCCCCTTGTTCAACAAATTTCTCCTGCAGAACACCCGTAAAAGGCGCAGTAATATGCGTATTTTTTAAGGTTAAGCCTAACAGTGCAAGGTTGGATTTGGCTGCTAATAACAAACTGTTTGCTTCAGCTAAATAAATGTCGGCTTGTAATCCTTTGGCATTTAACAATTTGACTGCGTTATAATTTAACTGCCTTTCATACAAAAGGGCTTTGGCTTGTTCAAACCTGAAAGGGTGTTCGTTTTTATCTATTTCTGCCAAGTTATTGTTAATTTCCACATAGTTGCCCTTTTCAACATAGGTTTTACTGATTCCACCGGCAACCTCTGCCCGCACTATAATGTGACTTTCAGCCTCACTGTGGGCATATAAGGTTAATGATTTAGTCATTTGTCGAGGAATAAAATGGGTTATTTGCACTTGGGGAAAGTTTTCTTGTGGTTTTTTTACCGCTGTTGGGGATCTGTTTTCTTCACTGCCGGAAAACATCCATAAGAATAATAAGAGGCTGATAAGCAACGCCAGCCAATAAGGGCGCAACGAAAAGAAATAAGCAATACGAGCAAACATAGCAGAGCCTCAATTTTACTAACAACTTATAATTTAGTTGATAAAAAAAACTGCGCGAGTTAATAACCGAGAAAGGCATTGAATGAAGTCATATTTTGTTAGAAATGGTCTGGTTATTATAATGGAAGCAATATTTGTGTTAAAAATGCCGTTGTTGGAATGGAGGAAATAACTTGAAAAGGCAGAAGTGGTTTAAACCCATTCTACCTCAACAACCAGATGTAGAATGGGTATCGCTATTGAGGTTACATTGAAAAAGAAGAGCCACAACCACAAGTCGCCGTTGCATTTGGGTTATTAACAAAAAATCGAGATCCCTCTAATCCATTGGTATAATCAACTGTACCACCGACTAAATATTGTAAACTCATCGGATCCACCAACAGAGTTACACCAGCATTTTCAATCTTGGTATCATCCTCATTTGCAGTTTCAGCAAAAGTAAAACCATAAGAAAAACCAGAACAACCACCACCAGTAACATAAACTCGCAATTTCATATTTGGATTTTCTTCTTCCGCAATCAGTCCTTTGACTTTATTTGCAGCACTGTCGCTAAAATAGATTGGCATTGCCACTTCGACTTGGACTTCGGATGTCATCATAACCTCTAGAAATATGTAAACAGAATAACATTATCTAGTACCTGACTAATTAGTTCAAGTATTAACTCTACCAAATAAAGTTAAATTATCTATCGTCGAAAGATTCAAAAAAATGATCAAAAATTATCTTTGATTACGCTCGAGATGAACCATTGCTTTACGCGCTTGCTCTTGACGTTTTTGGCGCATTGAAATGCGCATTGTCCGTTCTAATAATTGCGTATAAATTGGACGTCCGCCAAGCGTTTGCGCGACCATAGTGGCTCCTAAACAGGTCACTATTAAGGGTAAAATCATCTCATAATTACTAGTCATTTCAATCACTAACAATATCCCGGTGATCGGTGCACGAACCGATGCGGCAAATAACCCGCCCATCCCGGCAATAGCAAATCTGCCTGGTTCAGTGACAAGTTCGGGAAATAAAGCATGGCATGCGAGTCCAAATAACATGCCAAATAAGGTGCCTAACGCTAAGGTTGGAGCAAAAACACCGCCAGGCGCACCTGAGCCGAAGCTTGCTAAGGTTGTGACGATACGAAATAAAAAAATAATCATTAGAGCACCAGAAAGATAATGCCCACCAGCGATCTCGGGAATTAACTCCAGGCCACTATAAGCTAACTGCGGCTCTAATACCGATAAAGCGCCAAAAACCGCCCCCAAAAACAAACCAACGGAGACAAAGCGCCAGCGTTTATTTTTATGTATAAAGAGATACATATCTTGCGCTGCAAGCAACAGCTTATTAAAGAAAAGCCCAATTACGCCAAAACAAAAACCCAATAATAAATATAACCATAATGACAGTAAATCAGGATGTGAATAGTGGGTTACGCTGATCACCGCATCTTGACCAGACATAAAGCGCATTACGATCGTGGCCATTACAGCGCTCATAAAAACACTTTTTGTAGAGGTTAAACTGTAATTAAATTGTGAACGCATCTCTTCGATAACAAACATAATGCCCGCAAGGGGTGCATTAAATGCAGCCGCTAATCCACCGGCTGCCCCGGCAGCTAACAGCGCCTGAGCATCTGCCTGATCTACTTTAAAAATGTCAGAAATCATACGCCCGATATTGCCGCCCATTTGCACGGAAGGCCCCTCTCTCCCCAATGCCATACCACTGCCGAGCGCGAGGAGACCGCCAAAAAACTTCACCGGAATAACTCTTTTCCAACGCACCGGTCGCATTCCTTCCATCGCACCTTCTATTTCAGGAATACCACTGCCACCCGCTTCAGGGGCAAATCGATGAGTAAGGTAAAATGCAAGACCTGCCATAAACGAGGAAATGGGGATAGCAACGATCCACAGCGGAATATCCGAGTCACCAAAAGAGGCAATTAACTGTAAACGTAATTCGCTGATCCAGATAATACCATGGTCAAACAGCGCTGACATGGCACCCGCTAAAATACCAATAATGGCCGATAACCAGATAAGTAAGGCACTACTTTTACGGGTAAAAAAATGAGTAATAAAACGCTTTGGTATACTAACAGAGGACGTTGGTGTTTTTTTATTCATTAAATAAATACAACTATTTCAAGATAAGGAGAGTGCAACTCGTCGCTCAAAAAGCCGCAAACGTGAATACAGGATGAACATTATATAAAAATATCGCTACAAACTAATATGATTTAACGCAAAAAACAACTGAACAAAGTTATAAATAGGAAGTTAATCAACAAGTAAATTCAATACCCCCACTAAAGCAGCTAAGTTAGGATTTATGGACTAAAGTCTGGATTGAATCAAAGACCCGTTGCTTTAACGCTTTTTTAAAATAATGAGAAGGTTTAGGCGCACCATAATGGGCTAAATATTCTTTAAGCATTGCTCTTTTGATGTAGCACAAAATGACGCGCCAATATCGCTTTTAAATCAGCGGAACTTTCAAACAATCTAGCTCAGGATCAGACCTTCATTCTCCACCTTGTTTTACCCTTACTACCGTATCACTTTTCACCTTATTTCATTCGGAGTTTATTCGGTGGAGCTGAAACTAAAAGGCACTTACTAACAGCTCAATTTCCAAGCATCAGATCAACTTTCTTAGCTTTAGTCCAATAGAGATATTGAGTAAAAATAAGACTGAATCTAAAAAAACCCGATAACGACCACAGCATCGATAATCCATTATCGTTGCAAAGAGAATACCTATCCGAATAGAATAGCTAAAGTCGATAGTTTCAATCTTTTTAGGAAACGAATAAAAAGCCATGATCAACTCTCATATATACTTAAATAGAGGATTTGTTATTATAGCGGACTAATTTAATGATCTTTGATAGGACTTTTATGAGCATATCTAACCAACTTTTCGATCGGGCACAAGCAATTATTCCAGGTGGTGTTAACTCTCCAGCTCGCGCATTCAATGGCGTTGGTGGTGACCCTCTATTTATTGAAAAAGCACAAGGTGCTTACATTTATGATGTTGATAAAAAAAGCTATATTGATTATGTCGGGTCATGGGGACCGATGATTTTAGGACATAATCATCCGGAGATTAAAGCGGCGGTTATTGCAGCTGTTGAAAATGGCTTAAGTTTTGGTGCCCCAACCGAAATAGAAATCATCATGGCAGAAAAAGTAAAAAGTTTAGTGCCGTCAATGGAGCAGGTGCGCATGGTAAGCTCAGGGACTGAAGCCACCATGAGTGCAATACGTTTAGCCCGAGGTTACACAGGTCGTGACAAGATTTTAAAGTTTGAAGGTAATTATCACGGCCACTCCGATTCATTATTGGTAAAAGCAGGATCCGGCGCACTTACATTAGGCCAACCAAGCTCTCCCGGTATTCCAGCTGATTTTGCAAAACACACTCTAACAGCCACCTATAACGACTTAGCCTCTGTACAACAACTGTTTACTGAGTATAAAGATCAGATCGCCTGCATCATCGTTGAACCGGTTGCAGGTAACATGAACTGTATTCTTCCTCAAGAAGGGTTTTTACAGGGATTAAGAGAGATTTGTGACGCTAATGATGCATTGTTAATTTTAGATGAAGTCATGACAGGTTTCCGGGTTGCGCTCGGTGGCGCACAAGCTTATTACGATATCAAACCAGATTTAACCACTTTAGGCAAAGTGATCGGCGGTGGCATGCCGGTTGGGGCATTTGGTGGCAGTAAAAAAGTCATGCAGCATATCGCCCCTACGGGTCCGGTATATCAAGCAGGCACACTGTCGGGTAACCCCATTGCTATGCATGCGGGTTTAGCGGCTCTGACCGCCCTTGATAGACCTGAATATGCACAGCTTGCCGAAAAAACAAAAAAATTAGCATTAGGTTTAAAGCGCGTCGCAAAAGAAGAAAATGTACCGTTAGCTATCAATTATGCTGGCGGAATGTTTGGTTTCTTTTTTACCGAAGCGGAACAGGTTAGCAATTACACACAAGCTTGTGCCTGTGACATAGAAAAATTTAAAAAATTCTTTCATTTGATGCTTGAACAAGGCATTTATCTCGCCCCTTCTGCCTTTGAAGCTGGATTTTTATCTTTAGCCCATAGCGATCAAGATATTGAAGATACGTTAACGGCTGCTAAAAAAGCCTTCTCAATGCTTTAAAAAAGATAAGAGCTTAAGCGGGTGTTCGTTTAAGCTCTTAATATAAAATTCCATCACTAGTAAGTTCTTATTATTAATGTCGATACACCTATTATTTTAAATAAGATGATCAATAAAAATATGCATACTTACTTAGGCCTGAATACACTACAGACAAACAAATGACAATTTTCCCGAGCACTATATTGTACAAAAAATAACATAAAATCGCATAAAAAGCGCTTTCATCTTATGCAGAGTAGTCCGATGGTTTTATTTTCTTTTATAATACTATATGTCATTTGTATTTTTTCCTTAGAATGCATTTACGTTATAATAAGCGTTTTTGCACGCCAATAAACAGGGTCGTTTCACATGAGTAATCTATTAGATTTAAGCTTAGAAGGTGTTGAAAAACTGCCTCTAACTAAATTTACCGAGGAAGCCTATCTCAACTATGCCATGTATGTGATCATGGACAGAGCACTACCGCATATTAGTGATGGCTTAAAACCCGTTCAAAGACGCATCATATATGCTATGTCTGAACTGGGATTATCGGCACTTTCCAAACATAAAAAATCAGCCCGTACCGTCGGGGATGTATTAGGTAAATACCATCCACACGGTGATAGCGCCTGTTATGAAGCCATGGTATTAATGGCACAACCCTTTTCCTACCGTTACCCTTTAATAGATGGGCAGGGAAACTGGGGCGCACCGGATGATCCTAAGTCGTTTGCTGCTATGCGTTACACTGAATCCCGTTTATCCGCCTTTTCAGAATTATTGCTCTCGGAAGTAGCCTTAGGTACCACGGATTGGAAACCCAATTTTGATGGCACCATGAAAGAGCCGGTGTTATTACCGGCACGTTTACCTCATATACTGTTAAATGGTATTAGCGGTATTGCGGTTGGTATGGCAACCGATATTCCGCCTCATAACGTCCGCGAAGTAGCCGCTGCTTGTTGTCATTTGATTGACCATCCTAAAGCAAACCTGATTGATTTAATGGCCTTTGTACAGGGACCTGATTATCCCACTGAAGCTGAAATCATCACCCCTAACAGTGATATAAAGAAAATTTACGAAACCGGCCGTGGTAGCTTCAAAAGTCGCGCCGTTTATACGGTAGAAAATGGTGAAATCGTTATTACGGCCCTTCCCCATCGCGTGTCTGGTGGCAAAATTCTCAAAGAAATAGCCAAACAGATGCAGGATAAAAAATTACCCATGATTGCAGATTTACGCGATGAATCTGATCATGAAAACCCGACCCGACTCGTTATCATCCCGCGTTCAAATCGAATTGATATTGAAGGGTTAATGCACCACCTGTTTGCTTCAACGGATTTAGAGGTTAATCATAAAGTTAACCTCAATATGTTGGGATTAGACCAGCGTCCACAAGTTAAAGGTTTAGTGACCATTTTAAACGAGTGGTTAGTGTACCGGATGAAGACAGTGCGTCGCCGTTTGCAGTTTCGATTAGACAAAATTTTAGCGCGCCTGCATATTTTAGAAGGTTTATTAGCCGCCTATTTAAACATAGATGAAGTCATTGAAATCATTAGAACTTGTGATGATGCAAAAGCCGAATTAATGTCTCGTTTTGAGCTTTCAGCAATACAAGCACATGCTATTTTAGAAATCAAACTTCGCCAACTCGCCAAGTTAGAAGAGATCCAAATCCGCGCTGAGATGGATACGCTTACCGATGAGCAAACAAAACTAGAACGTTTATTAAGCTCAGAGCGACGCTTAAACACACTGGTTAAAAAAGAAATTCAGGCAGATGCGCTAAAATATGGCGATGATCGTCGCTCTCCGCTTATTGAACGTATTGAAGCAAAAGCACTCACTGAAAAAGAATTAATGCCCAGTGAAACTGTGACGGTCGTATTATCAACCCAAGGTTGGGTGCGCTCGGCCAAGGGATTGGATGTTGACGCACAGGCATTAAATTATAAATCCGGTGATGAGTTCCTGACCAAGGCACAAGGGCGAAGTAATCAAAGTTGTATTTTTATTGATGCAAGTGGCCGGGCCTATTCATTAGATGTACACTCCCTGCCATCAGCGCGTTCACAGGGCGAGCCGCTAACGGGGCGATTTAATCAAAATGAAAATGTTCCTTTTGTCTGTGCATTGATAGGGGATGATGATGATCGTTATCTTATCAGCAGTGATCATGGTTATGGATTTATTGCCAAATTTAGCGATATTAATAGCCGCAACAAAAACGGTAAAACACTTATTAACCTCACCCCCAACGCACAATTAATGCCGCCGAAAAAAATGACCGCAGCTGATGATGATTGGTGTTTAACCATCAGCAATGAGGGACGTTTATTACTCTTCCCGGTAAACAGTTTACCAAGCCTCAGCAAAGGTAAAGGAAATAGGATGCTCAACATCATCTCTGCCAAAGCGACTAAACGTGAAGAGTTTGTTACTATGCTTGAAATTATCCCGCAGGCAAGTTCGGTCACGCTGCATGCAGGAAAACGTAAATTGACTTTAAAGCCCAGTGATTTGGTACATTATCAAGGCGAACGAGGCCGGCGTGGCAGCAAACTGCCGCGCGGTTTACAACGTGTAGATAAAATCGAAATTATTGAAGCTGCGCAAATACATTCAAGAGACTCTTAATATTATGTTATTTATTATCCGCGTTATAATGCTTTTTGTGATAGTTATATTGATGACCGTCTATTCATTATTTTATTGCTTATTCAGCCCCCGCAATCCCAAGAACACTTATCATTTTGCCATATTATTTAGCAAATTATCTTGGTTGTTCGGGTTAAAAGTGACCCTACGTATTCCTGAAAGTGCCAAAAATAACGGCTCGGTCGTCTACCTTGCAAATCACCAGAACAGCTATGATATGGTAACGGTGTCCGGTGCTGTTCAGCCTGGTTCAGTGACTATTGGTAAACAAAGTTTGGTGTGGATTCCCTTTTTTGGCATTATCTACTGGCTAACGGGTAACATATTAATTAGCCGAGATAATAAAAATAAATCACGTAATACTATTAACGAAGTAGTGGATCAGATGCGCGCTAAAAACTTGGCTGTTTGGATATTCCCGGAAGGTACCCGCAGCCGTGGTCGTGGTTTATTACCTTTTAAAATGGGGGCATTTCATACGGCATTACAAGCCGGTGTCAATGTTGTCCCCACGGTGACGTCAAATACGCATAAGCAGGTCAATCTAAACCGTTGGAATAATGGTGAAGTGATTGTTGAAATGTTAGAGCCCATTGATATTACCCAGTATAAAAAACGTGAAATCAGGCGCTTAATGGAAGACTCTCACGCTATTATGTTAGAAAAATACCAGCAATTAAATCAAGAAGTAAACCGCCCTGATACCAATTCAGACCGCCGCGATTAAGAGGAATTAATAATGGAAAAAGCATTAAGTTTAGAAGAGTTACTGGCAGAATATCGTGAAGAAACAGAAGAAATTGTAGAAGCCATTTTAGAAGATGGCAGCAACCCTGATGCTGTCTATATGATCGAGCATCATCTTTCCTGTACTGATTTCGATGTGCTGGAAAAAGCCGCGATTGCCTGCTTTAAAAAAGGTTATGAAGTCACCGATCCTGAAGAGTGTGAATTAGAGGATGGTTCAATCATCTTAAGTTTTGATGTGACTGTCGAAATGAATTTAGATGAAGAAGCTATTATGGAAGATATTGAGAAGTTAGTGGTACTCGCACAGTCGTTCTCAATTGACTATGACGGCTGGGGAACCTATCCGGAAGAATAAAAACGATTAATAGTACCCTTCAGAAAGCGCAGCAGAGTCCCTCTTTAGTGCAATTCAAATATACGACTTATCCAGCAACTCCAATCAAAGGGATTGGAGTTGCTGAATAATAATGCTTGTTTAAGCATAAATCAGCATTTTTATTTATATAAATTATTGACTTACCTTCCCCTGTACTATAATACCAGCAACATCATAATTTAATTAAAAAATATTTTTTTATTCGTTTGACTTTACAATCCTTGCATCTATTCTCACAGGTTAAAATCACCCTTGTGGTGATTTCATTTTACTCTAGGAACTTAAATGAAAAAAACAACTTCACTTGATGATCTTCGTGATTGCTACAACGTGCGTCACTGGGGACAAGGCTACTTTGGTATTAATGAGCAGGGTGATGTTTACGTCGCGCCTAAAAGTGGTCATCAAGATCAGACTATTGTGATCAGTGACATTGCTGAAAAAATACAGGAAAAAGGACTGTCTCTTCCAGCTCTAGTGCGTTTCCCACAGATTATTCACCAAAGAGTGAATGGTTTATGTGAAGTATTTAACAATGCCATTGAACAATATCAATATAATGAAAAATATTTATTGGTTTACCCTATTAAAGTCAATCAACAGCGTGAAGTTGTTAATGAAATTCTGGCCAGCCAGGACAATAAGGAAGTTAAACAACTGGGCCTTGAAGCCGGCAGTAAAGCTGAATTGCTGGCGGTACTCGCTTTGGCACAAAAAGCCTCATCAGTTATTGTCTGTAACGGTTATAAAGACAGAGAATATGTCCGTCTGGCGCTAATCGGTGAAAAACTGGGCCACAAAGTACATCTTGTTTTAGAAAAAATGTCTGAACTGGAAATGATTTTAAGTGAAGCTAAAAAACTTAATGTTGCGCCTCGTTTAGGCATCCGTGTGCGTTTAGCCTCACAGGGTAAAGGTAAATGGCAGGCAAGTGGTGGCGAAAAATCGAAATTCGGTTTATCCGCCTCACAAGTCTTGAAAGTGCTGGATGTATTAAAAGAAAATAATAAACTGGATACCTTACAGCTTGTTCATTTCCATTTAGGCTCACAAATCGCAAATATCCGTGATGTGCGTTTGGGTGTGAGTGAAGCTGCAAGATTTTATTGTGAATTACGCGATTTAGGGGCAGAAATCACATGTATGGATGTGGGTGGCGGATTAGCTGTTGATTACGATGGGACTCGCAGTCAATCTCATAATTCAATGAATTACAGCTTAGCGGAATATGCTAACAATATTGTTTATACCATTGGCGATATTTGTAAAAGCTACGATCAGCCCGTTCCAATGATTATTTCTGAATCAGGACGTTCGCTGACAGCCCATCACGCGGTATTAATTTCCAATGTTATTGGTGCAGAGTCTTACGCACCGGAGAAGCTGACGAATCCCAAAAAGAATGATTCTCTGTTGCTGAAAAATATGTGGCAATCCTGGGAGCAATTAAATACGCGCAATGATGATCGCGCACTGATCGAAATTTACCATGACACCCAAAATGACCTTGCTGAAGTGCATAGCCAATTTGGATCAGGGTTAATTAATTTATCACAACGCGCATGGGCTGAGCAGGTCAATTTACGGGTTTGTTATGAACTTAACCAGTTAATGGATAATAAAAACCGTTTTCATCGCCCTATTATTGATGATTTAACCGAAAAATTGGCGGATAAATTTTTTGTTAATTTTTCATTATTCCAATCACTGCCGGATAGCTGGGGAATCGATCAAGTTTTCCCTATATTACCCCTAAACAATTTACAATCGACACAAAAAAAACGTGCTGTTTTACTTGATATTACCTGTGATTCCGATGGCGCCATTGAGAATTATGTAGATGGTCAAGGCATTGAAAGCACCTTATTAGTACCAGAATGGCAGGAAGATAAACCCTATTTAATGGGCTTTTTTCTGGTCGGGGCTTATCAGGAAATCCTAGGTGATATGCATAATTTATTTGGTGATACACACAGTGCTGTCGTGATGGTAAACGAGGCGGGTGAAGCTGAACTCACTGAAATAAATGAAGGTGATAGTGTTGAAGATATGCTTAGATACGTGAACTTAAATGCCGAGGAATTCAAACAAACCTATGCTGAATTGGTCAATAGAAAATTACCTGTTGAAGAGCGCGAAAGTATCATTAATGAATTAATCACCGGTTTACAGGGTTATACCTATTTAGAAGATTTTTAAGGTGGAGAAAAAATTATAATGAATTCTATTTTTAACCAAGTGGATAATTCCCTTTACTCAAATGCAATGACCTTTTTACGTCTGCCCATGCCGACAGATCCGGTTTCCACGGATGCCGATATTGCAGTATTAGGTTTACCCTTTGATTTAGCCACCACAGGGCGCTCTGGCGCACGTATGGGGCCAACAGCAATACGTCAGGCATCTATTAATCTTGCATGGGAAGGTAAACGCTTCCCTTGGAAATTTAATCTCCTAAAAAAAACCAAGATCATTGATGCCGGAGACTTAGTTTACAGCACCGGTGATGCCAATGCGTTTACCCAAAAAGTAACCGCCGCAGCAACACAGTTACTCGCTTCAGGAAAGGCCATTTTATCCCTCGGAGGGGATCACTTTGTGACCTTACCTTTGTTGCGTGCCCACCATCAAAAATTTGGGAAAATGGCCTTAATACATTTTGATGCGCATACTGATACTTATCATGATGGCAGTGCTTATGATCATGGCACTATGTTTTATCATGCGCCCAAGGAAGGCTTGATTGATCCGGAAAAGTCGGTACAAATAGGGATCCGCACGGCTTATAATGAAACTGGCCACGGTTTTAATGTCATCAATGCACCCCAAGCTAATGATATGCGAGCTGAGCAGATTGCCTCTTTTATTAAAGAGAAAGTTCAGACTATGCCTGTGTATCTTACTTTTGATATCGATTGTTTAGATCCGGCCTTTGCACCCGGTACAGGCACACCCGTATGTGGTGGATTAAGCACAGATAAAATATTAAAAATATTACGCGCATTAACGGATATCAATATTGTCGGTATGGATGTTGTCGAAGTTGCACCCGCCTATGATAATAGCGAGATCACCGCGCTGGCGGCTGCCACAATAGGGGTGGAGTTGCTGCATTTGTGGACAATAAAAAATAAAGACATCTGCTAACACTTAGATTCAAATAATAAATAAAATCCGATGATGTCTATTATCGGATTTTATTTTTTCCAAGCAATATTGCGCTTAATCAGTTAACTCTTGTGATTTCTCAAATAAAGAGTTTTTCAACACCATGGCTTCAATTTCCAAACCATATAAATTTTCATCCCAGTTAAGACCTGCAAATACCTGCTGCTTCTGCATACCATCCAACCAAGACTCTAAAAAGAGCGACAGCGAAATTGCCTGAACCTGATAGTTAGCCCATTCTTCATTTCTTAATTTTTCAGCCGATGCGGCCTCTGACCAGAAAAGATAAACAGCCGTTGCATCTTTATTATCATGAGCATGACAATTAGCCCAACCCTGGCTGTCCTCATACAAGCCAAATAACTGTTGTTGTGCAGTCACCTGTTCCACAAACTTTTCCGCATTTTTCAAATATTGCTCTTTCATCTTATTTCTCGATATTTTCTTGAGTTGTCTTTGTTAGATCAAGCTTTTCCTGGTCAAGCTTTTTTTCAAACTCAGCAAACTTTGCTTCCATCTCTGCCAGTTTTTCACGCGTACGTAATAAAACATGTGTTTGCACATCAAACTCTTCACGGCTAACCATATCTAGTTTGCCCAATTGTGCTTGTAATATCTGCTTGATTTTACGATCAGCTTCGTCACCAAAACTTTTTACACCGGGAGGAAGAGCATCACTTATCTGTTTCGCTATTTGTTCTAATTTTTGAGGGTTAAACATGGTTTCTCCTTAAATTTAATCCCTATTGTAAACCTGCATTTTGTTAATTTCTATGTAAATTTATTAAGCGTTGATAGATCGTTTTTGGAATAACCTGATTGCTATGGGGTATGATTATTCTGAGCCAATGACTCCTTAGCCAACCGCTTTGAGCAACGGGTAAATCTGCAAAACTTAACATTATCAATACAGGTAAACGGCGTTGGAGAATTTATTAATTATTTTCTGGATGATAGTGTCTTATTGGCTTCTTTTTCAGCCTCACAAACTGCTCAGAATGGGGTCAATGACAGTAGTTAGGCACTCAAGATACTGAAACGGGCGACTCCTATCGAGTAGGCGCAACATGCACGTTTTTTGGCAAATATTGCCGATTACGGAGCATCATTGTGGAAAGTGCTCAGGATATACGGGTAATGATCCGTTATAACAACTAAGCTCAGTTATAAAATAAAAGCGCTAAAATTAAGATATAAACAATTTTTAGTAACATCTTGTTTATATCTTTTTTATTCGCCATCAAAACAGAAAAATAAAAAAATAAAAACATTACTTAACATTATTATTTAACATTGTTACTTAATGTTTTCGCCTGCAGCCCTATTTAAAGATGTCATCACCAGACTGATCGATAAACATTTTACATTTCAACAGCGTTAATTCAGCGGTTTTTTCACTGCTTGCCTGACTATCAGAGCGGATAAAATGATGTTGTTTAAGTGTTTCACCTTCCCCTTTTTCTATCATAGCTGCAACGCGAAATTGCCCGTTATCCTTCATTGGTTCCGGTCTAATAGTAAACCCTTTGTATTCAATACTTGGAAAAACCACGGCAGGAGCCGGTTTGCCGCTAATTAATTGCGCGAACTGTTTAAAAAATCCCATTTTACATCCTCATTTTTGTCTGGAACTGTTGTTAGTATTAGTATGAATATTGAACTATTTTAATCATACCAATACTTTTTCTGCATAACCTAAGTTGTACTGCTCAACCTTTATTTCAATGACGGCTGGCAATAACCTTAAAAAACCAGTAATAAACACATGTTACATATTCTCGTTACGTTCGGTAATACATTCATCGGATGCCACTTCAAAGGCCCGGCAAACCCATGGCCGTTGCTCGTAAATACTGCACATCAGGGTATTACGATCCAATGCCGCGCACCAACCGTCTTCTGAACGACGCATCGTTTCACTGCCCCACTTGTCTCGCTCAATATACTCATCCGGCACACCAGTATCCGACATGATGATTACTTCAAGCCGGCAACAGCAAGCCTCGCAATTAGAGCAACTTATTTCAACGGGTGCGACGTTTGTAACTTCGATATTGCTCATAAACAGATACTCTTATTTTAATGACCAACAGAATAACCTAAACAAACTTGTATTTCGACATTCAAATACGGCTTATCCTTCTATGCAACCGATGAAAGCACTGATTAACGCCTCGTTTACCCGTGTTTTATAACAGCAAATGCCTAAATTAAAGGACTGCAGCGGTACCGGGGTAGATATATTTTGTACCCGATCCCGTACCGGGCTATTTTCAACCACTATATCGGGTGCAATACCGACACCACAACCCAATGCGACCATACTGACCAAGGCCTCATGCCCGGCGACCGTGGCATAAATTTGTGGTTTACCAACTTTTAACAGACGATACCAATTATCAAAACGACGACGAATAGCCCCATGTTCAGGCAAAATAAAAGTGATATTTTGCCAATCAATTTTCGCTTGATTAACTTGCTGTGTCACCGCACAGGGAGTGGTTGGCGCAATAATAGAGAGCGGTATTTCAGCCAGTTTTATAAAGTGCAACCGTGTCGATAAATTATCCGGATGCGCAGTGATAGCAAAATCAACCTGATCTCCTAATACCTGATCAATCGCCCGTTCACTGTCCCCGGTGCTGAGCTTAATTTCAACCTTAGGATGTAAGCGTCGAAAACGTTCTAAAATGGGTGGCAAGTGGCTATAAACTGCCGTCACTGAACAATACAGGTTGATCTGCCCTTCCAACTCACTTTTACTTTGATTGATAGCCCGTTTTAGTAACAGCCACTGTTCAATCTGCTGCAGTGCATAATGTTTAAACAGGACCCCTGCTTCGGTTAAAACAACCGAGCGATTATCACGAACAAACAGGACAGTACTTAATTCCTCCTCAATACGCTGGATATTACGACTCAGGGTTGATGGGCTAACGTGCATCGCCTGTGCCGTTTTAGAAAAATGCAGGCTGCTGGCCAGATGCACAAAAAGCTGCAGAGATTTAATATCCATTTAACTCGATTCCGTAGTTTTTAATTTTAAAGATGGCACGAAACTTTCTGATTTTCTATATCAATAAGATAGCTTCATTGGTTCAAAGCGTGGATAAAAAGCTATTTTGTTTTAAAAAATAAAAATTATGTAACTATTTGAATTTAAAACAAGTGAAGTTTCATGCCAAAGCCGCAACAAAAAAACTGCGGAATCAAGTTTAAGTAATGAAGCATAAGTTTTCGAACATGTGAATTCACTATCCAATTGCTATATGTAGATATTACATTATAAATATGTTTGATTTTATATATTCACCTACTTAATGGCTGTTTTCTTCTGCTATAACAGGAAGATCGACTCTGCTTCCCCATTCAGCCCATGAACCATCATAAACGCCAATATTTTCATAACCTGCGAGGCTCGCGGCCAGTGCTAAAATACAAGCCGTCACCCCCGAACCACAACTAAAAATAACCCGTTTATCTTTTCCTGAAAGGGCCTCAAAAATTAACGCAAGTTGATAAGCATCCTTCATCTTATTATTTTCAAGGACACTGGTTGAGGGTAAGTTTTGCGCATTAGGCATATGTCCTACCCGTATACCGGCTCTTGGCTCTGCTTGTTGCCCTAAAAAGCGCGCAGAGGGGCGAGCATCAATAATACTCTGCTGAGAACTGCCGGATGCCTGCAATACATCTTCCGCAGTGCAGATCAATGCCTTCTGGTAGTTTGCGATAAAATCGCCTTTTACAACTGGTTGAGGGATATGCCCACTTTCAATGGGTAATGATTTTTCTAACCAGGCAGGAAAACCGCTGTCTAATACGGCGACATTTTCAAATCCCATGGTTTTAAACATCCACCAGACGCGCGGGCTTGAGAATATCCCCACGGTATCATAAACAACAATAGTACTTCTTTGATTGATACCGAGGTTTTGTACAGATTCTTGAAAGTCTGATTCACTTGGCATCATATGCGGTAGGGGATTGTTCTGGTGACAAATTTCACGGTTAAAATCAAAAAACAGTGCGCCGGGTATACGCTGTTTAAGGCATTCTAATTTGCCATCGCGTTTAACACTGGGCATATGCCAGCTACCGTCCAGAATAACCAGATCAGGGTGACTAAGGTGTTTTTCTAACCAGTCTATTGAAACCAACGGGCCGGGTATTTTTAACGATGGCATAATAATTCCTTGTGCGAAAGAGTGTCTGCGAGTTCAAAATAAGAACAATAATAACGGCTTTTTAACAAACCGTTAATTTATCATATAATTCTGATATTAATCTCTTATTATCGTTCCAATGCTATGTTTCATTATCTGCAACACAGTATTGTAAATATATCATTTTGTGCAATATAAGTTATAGGCTATAGTACTTATTCAAAATTAAAAGCAATGATTGTTATCTGCTTTAATCCCTATCAACTATTTTTGGAGTGTCATTCAATGGCTAACTATTTTAATACCCTTTCTCTACGTGAAAAGCTAAATCAACTAGGTCAATGTCGTTTTATGGATCGCAGTGAATTTACCGACGGTTGTGACGCTTTAAAAGGTAAAAAAGTAGTCATTATCGGTTGTGGTGCTCAGGGTTTAAACCAAGGTTTAAACATGCGGGATTCGGGTCTTGACGTCTCTTACACGCTGCGTGCACAAGCCATTGCAGAAAAACGTCAATCATGGAAAAATGCAACTGAAAACGGCTTTGTGGTTGGCACATACGAAGAACTTATTCCTGAAGCCGACCTTTTATGTAACTTAACACCGGACAAACAGCACACAGCTGTTGTTGGTGCAGTTATGCCCTTAATGAAAGAAGGTGCAACACTGTCTTACTCTCACGGTTTTAACATCGTTGAAGAAGGTATGCAGGTCCGTGAAGATTTAACCGTTATTATGTGTGCGCCTAAATGTCCTGGTTCTGAAGTGCGCGAAGAATACAAACGTGGTTTTGGTGTGCCAACACTGATCGCTGTTCACCCGGCAAACGATCCGCAAGGTCAGGGTTTGGTATGGGCTAAAGCCTATGCAAGTGCAACGGGTGGCGATCGCGCCGGTGTGCTTATGTCATCATTTGTGGCAGAAGTTAAATCTGACCTGATGGGTGAGCAAACTATCCTTTGTGGTATGTTACAAACTGGTGCCATTATTGGTTATGAAAAAATGGTTGCCGATGGTATTGAACCAGGATATGCATCAAAACTGATTCAATACGGTTGGGAAACGGTAACAGAAGGCATGAAATACGGCGGCATCACTAATATGATGGACCGTTTATCAAATCCTGCAAAAATCAAAGCATTTGATATGTCTTTAGAGCTAAAAGAGATTTTACGTCCGCTATTTAACAAGCACATGGATGATATTATTGAAGGTGAATTCTCCCGCACTATGATGGAAGATTGGGCCAACGATGATAAAAATCTTTTACAATGGCGCGCTGAAACGGCTGAAACGGGTTTTGAAAAACAACCTGCAGGCGACATGAAAATTGATGAGCAGGAATTCTACGACAACGGTATTTTTCTTATTGCGATGATTAAAGCGGGTGTTGAACTGGCGTTTGATGCAATGACAGCTTCCGGCATTATTGCAGACTCAGCTTATTATGAATCACTGCATGAAACTCCGCTTATCGCCAATACTATTGCACGTAAAAAACTGTACGAAATGAATGTTGTTATCTCAGATACAGCAGAATACGGTTGTTACCTGTTTGATCATGCTGCTAAGCCACTACTTGCTGATTTTGTTAAAGCATTAGATCCTGAAATGCTGGGTAAACCTTTAACAGTGAAAAATAATGCTGTTGATAATGCACGCCTAATCGAAGTTAATGAAGCCATTCGTTCTCACCCTGTCGAAATCGTTGGTAAAAAACTACGCGGTTACATGACCGAGATGAAAACAATAATAACAGCTTCTTAATTAGCCCCTTTAGTTAAAACTGACCAAGCCAGAATTTGATTCTGGCTTTTTTTTGCTCTTTTTTTAGAACTACGACTTTGCTTACGCCAGTGGGTTTTGCGAATTGTTATGACTCCGCCTTAATTCACTTAACTGATATCAAAACTATCCTGATGGCTGCTTTATAAGCGCTCTTTTGTTAAAATTTAAGATCAAGGGATAATACTGGTTGAGCACTTTTGTAAAATGCGCCATCAAATAATTTTTCTTTGTTAAGCAGTTAGTCATATAATGGCAGTCCAGTCCCATTAGAAGCGGCTGCTTTTTTATTTTATTTTTGATTGAGTACTGACATGACAGAACAATACGAAAACCGATTTGGTGGTATTAAACGCTTATACGGTAGTAAAGCGCTTAATAAATTTCAACAAAGCCATATTTGCGTCATTGGTATTGGTGGTGTTGGTTCATGGGTTGTGGAGGCTCTGGCGCGTTCCGGTATTGGCCAAATTACATTAATTGATATGGATGATATCTGTGTCACTAACACCAATCGCCAGGTACATGCATTAACCAATACCATCGGCGAGATGAAAATAGAAGCCATGGCAAACCGCTGCCGTTTGATAAATCCGGATATTAAACTGAATTTAATTGATGATTTTATTGATAAAGAAAATTGCTTTGAATATTTATCATCCGAATTTGATTATATCTTTGATGCAATCGACAGTATCAAAGCTAAAGTGGCCTTAATTGCGCATTGTAAACGTAATAAATACCCGCTGCTTACCTCTGGAGGTGCGGGGGGGCAGTTAGATCCCACACAAATTCAAGTTGCCGATTTAGCACGTACAGTCCAGGATCCTCTGGCCTCTAAAGTGCGTTCGGAATTACGCCGATTTTTCAATTTCAGTAAAAACCCTAAACGAAAATTTAGCGTGGATTGTGTTTTTTCTACCGAGCAATTAAGTTACCCCGATCAACAGGGAGAAGTGTGCCAACAAAAATCGGAATCCGATGGTAATATGAAAATGGATTGTGCGACGGGATTTGGCGCATCAACTATGGTAACCGCAAGTTTCGGCTTTGTAGGTAGCGCCTATATGCTCAAAAAAATAGCCCAAAAAGTGCGATAAAAGCGGCTGTCAGCTATCAGCTATCAGCTATCAGCTATCAGCTATCAGCTTCGAGCTTCGAGCTTCGAGCTTCGAGCTTCGAGCTTCGAGCTGACGGCTAACGACTAACGACTGACAGCTAACGACTGACGGCTAACGACTGACAGCTAACGACTGACAGCTGACGACTGACAGCTGACGGCTAACGACTGACAGCTGACAGCTGTCAGCTGTCAGCTGTCAGTTATCGGCTTCGGGCTGACGGCTGACGGCTGACGGCTTCGAGTTTTGAGCCTTCGAGCCTCGAGCTTTCTAACTCTGAGATAGATCCAGCAGCTCACGTAACGCCACCTGACACATACTAAACTCTGGAGGACTAGCGGCCAATAGTGCATCAGCCATACGTTGCCAGCGATCAAAAAGCATATGATTTGAGGTGTGCCAATCAACATAGGCATCCCCAACATCTGTACTTTCTTTGACCATTTCTAATATACTCTTAGTGATCCGCATATGCTGCCATTCAAGATCATCACGCATTGCTTCTCTGGCAAGCGATTGCCAATTATTATCTGCCGGTAAAAGGCTAAGTTGCTCAGCGACATCAAATAATTTCAAATGATCACCGCAGTGGAAATAAACCTGCACTGCAAGTTGAGGTTCAATTTTCACTTTTGCGGCAACTGAAATAACACCCAACATGGCATAAATTTTATCCACACTTGCCAGAGAATGTGCCAATTTATCCGGTACATTCTTTGCGGTTAATTCAGTCAGGGATTTTTGTCTATGAAGAAGAGATGATCCGGTTAATATGTTATCAAATTGTTCCGCTAACGTACTCAGAGGCTCCTGATATTGTTTAATCAGCATGCTGATATCAAGATCTGTACGATGGGTACTAATGATCCAACGCGTACCGCGCTGCACCATACGTTTTAACTGCAGCATTAAATCATTTTGCACACTGACAGGAACTTGATTATCTAACCCTTCAATATCTTCCAAAAGCGAAGTCATAGCGAAAATTTCTCTTGCTGCCACCCACGCTTTACAGACATCTAAAAATGAGCAGCCTGCGCTGGCCATTAAACGATGTACAAAGGTTGTCCCCATGCAGTTGAAAATATCATTACTTATTTGCGTGGCAACAATTTCATTGATAAGCGGATGACGATGAACTTCATTTTTATATTTATCCACCAGCGATCGAGGGAATATTTTTTCTGCCTCTTTAATCAAACAAGGATCAGAAGCAACATGCTCAGCGACCAGGGCTTCTTTCAATTCATTTTTGGCATAAGCTAACATCACCGCAATACAAGGTCGCGTCAAACCGAGGTGACTATTTTTACGTTCATTAAGCACATCCTCCGTAGGAATAAATTCAAGTGCACGGTTAAGCTTGCCTTTTTCTTCTAAATTACATATCAGACGACGATACTCTTCAATACGTTTATATGATTCAACGTAAGAGAGGCTGATACTCTGCGCTTGCCGATAATTATTTTTAAGCACCAATTGTCCAACCTGATCGGTCATAGTAACTAACCAAATATTACGTTGTTTAACCGTTAAATCCCCATCAGAGACCAGTTTATCAAGTAGGATTTTAATATTAACTTCTAAATCCGAACAGTTCACTCCTCCTGCATTATCAATCGCATCGGTGAAACATAAACCGCCGTTTAATGCATATTCAATACGGGCAGATTGTGTTACACCTAAATTTCCACCTTCACCCAGCACACGACAGCGCAGTTGTTTTGCATTGACACGTAACACATCATTGGCTTTATCACCTACATCAGCATGACTCTGACTGCTGGCTTTTATGTAGGTACCGATGCCACCATTCCAAATCAGATCAACTTGCGCTTTTAATAATAGCGAGATCAATTCATTAGGTGTTACTTTCTGTTTTTGAATATCGAAACGTTTGGCCATTTCAGGAGAAACGTTTATTGACTTAGCTCGACGTTCAAAAACCCCGCCTCCTGCAGAAATTAACGCTTTATCGTAATCATTCCAACCCGTTTTCGGCGTATCATATAAGCGTTTTCGCTCCGTAAAACACGCCGCTTGATCAGTCGGATTCGGATCAATAAATATATGCAGGTGATTAAAGGCAGCAACCAAGCGTATCGATTGTGAACTTAACATACCGTTGCCAAATACATCACCCGCCATATCACCTATACCGATCACACTGATAGGATCCTTTTGTACATTAACACCCAATTCACGAAAGTGACGCTGTACACTAATCCATGCACCACGCGCGGTAATACCCATGACCTTATGGTCGTAACCATGGCTACCACCCGAGGCGAATGCATCATTTAGCCAGAAATTTCTTGCTACCGCGAGTTCATTGGCAAAATCAGAAAAAGTAGCTGTTCCTTTATCTGCTGCAACAACAAGATAGGTATCATCTTCGTCATAACGAACCACATCAACGGGTGGAATTACTCGGCCTTGATCGAGGTTATCGCTAAGATCAAGTAATGCGCTAACAAACAATTTGTAGCTGCTAATCCCCTCCTTCATAAAACTATCTCTGTCCATAGAAGCATTGAGTTTTTTAGCAACAAAACCGCCTTTAGCACCGACGGGCACAATCACCGCATTTTTAACCTGCTGTGCTTTCACTAATCCTAATACCTCAGTACGGTAATCTTCACGACGATCAGACCAACGCAAACCACCACGGGCAACTTTGCCGCCGCGTAAATGCACTCCTTCTACGCGCGGTGAATAAACAAAAATTTCAACATTTAAACGCGGTAACGGAATCTCAGATAATTTAGCGTGATCAAACTTAAAACTGATATAAGGTTGATTTTCTCCCTCACTTTTCTGGAAATAATTGGTCCGAATAGTGGCCATGATAAGCTCAACATACTGCCTTAATACACGGTCTTCATTAAGATTAGTCACGTCATTTAATGAGGTTAGAATTTTTTCTTCTAATTTTTGCTGCTTTTCTAAATTAATTTCGTTACTTGGGTCAAAGCGTAACTTAAAGAGTTGCACTAACTCGATAACTAACTTGCTATGGTCTAACATTGTTTTTGCTATTGCAGATTGACTAAAACCAAAACGTATCTGTTTTAAGTATTTGGCATAAGCACGCAACATTGCAATATCACGCCACGTTAATCCCGTCCTCAAAATTAGTTTATTAAAAGAGTCATTTTCAGCTCTTCCATACCAGACAGATAAAAATGTATCGACAAAAACATCGTGGTAAGCATCTGGATTAAAATCAGTAACACGTGAATAAATTAAGGTGAAATCATATAACCAGAATGACTGTTCTCTATTCGGGGTCACTTTATAAGGGTATTCTTCCGCCACTTTAAGCCCGAGATTTTCCAGAATAGGGATAAGATCCGATAATAATAAAGCACCATCCTGATGGAAAAGTTTTAATTTTAACTGACTGCCATTAGGATCCAGAGAACGATAAAAACGCAATGCCATAGACCGTTCTTTATCTGCATAGACGGACTCGATGCGTTCAATATCGGACACTGCAACGCGGGCACTAAAACTGTCTTTATAACTTGTTGAAAATGATGACTGGTATTTTTTAACCAGTTTTATACCACGTTCTTCGCCAAAGTTTTCAACTAAAGATTCCTGTAAACCCTCGCTCCAGAGCTTGGTTAACTGTTTCATGCGATCTTGTATGGCCTGCACTTCTAATGGGTATTCAAGGGGCGCTTTTAAGCGTAATACCAAACGTAAACGTGCTAAATTTGATTCACTTAAGTAGGTTTGAAAATCACGATCAGTGACTTCCAGAGTACGACAAATTAACTCTTCAAAATCAAGTCTTACCCTCGTATTATAAACATCTCGTGGAACATATAAGATGGCAACGACAAATTGATTATTACCATCCATACGTAAAAATAATTTTAATTCTTTGCGCTCCTGAGCATGTAATATTTCAGTGGCATTTTTTAATAATCCAGTTTCATCACATAACAGTAAATCTTCAATCGGGTAGGTATATAATATTTGTGATAACTCTTTATAATAATGCCCCCCTTGACTATAAGGCGATTGTTTTAACATATTCGCTAATTTGTCACGTATTACGGGCATCTCAGTGGGTGTACCACTGTAAACCGAAGAGGTATATAAGCCGACAAAACGAAAACCGGAAATCAGCTCCCCTGCGGCATTAAAACGTTTGATATAAATAACATCAGGAAAAGCTCTGCGGTGAACCATCGCACGTTGAGAGGCTTTGCTGAAATGGATAAATGTCTTCTCATTAAGTATTGAAAACGATTCAAAATCATGGGCTTTAGTCATAAAATCAGGACGCTTCAATAAACCTAACTGACTCCCCTCAATGACATTGATTTTTCCATTTTCAACACTAAATTGATCACAACCGAGAAAAGTAAAATGATCCTTTAACACCCATAATAAATAGGTTTGCTGTTCTCTTAAGTTATCAATATGTTCTTTTAAATTATCCGTTTTACTGATTTCGATGGCTTCTGTCAGGGTGTTTTTTAATGCTGCAAAATCATCACCCACTAAAGCCACATTTTCTAATGCTGTTTGTATTTTAGCTGATATCTGATCGCGTTCTTTTTTTGAACTGGTGTTATCAATTTCAAAATAAAGTAACAATTCATTTAATTTTTCTTCATTGAAAGAGATTAATGTCCCATTTTTGTCCCGTTGGCTGGACATTTCCCCATAATAAACACGATGTAATTTAATATTTTGCTCATTGAGGACAAGTTTTAGCGTATCAATCACAAAGGGAGTATTACGGCATAATACCGTCAATACCGTATGAGTAGATTTCCATTCATCTTGCTCAACATCGGGATTAAAAACACGTACTTTTGCCCGGCTACCTTTCCATTTAGCCGTCTCTCGCCATAATGAACCCGTCAGTCCGGCCAGATCTGTTAATGGTATTGGCGTTAAATCGGCGATAGCCACATCACGGAAAATAGTTTTAATAAACTGCTCGACAGTTTGTTGTTCCGATTCAGAAAAATAACTTTTTAATTGAGAAAAAATTTGATCTAAAATGTCATTTTTTTGGTTGAGTATTGATTTCATGTACACGACCCTTATTAAGTACTTATAAATCCTCTCACTATAGGTTGGTGTAAACTAAAAGGCTATTTAAAAAAAATATAAAATGAGAGGTGATAGAGAGTTACGGTATTTGCTTCACAAATTTTCAACATATCAATTAAATCCTTATCAACTACAACAGGAAGATTAGGGATAGGCCGAATACACGCCTTTAGATTCATTTTTATTAGCAAAATTGTTATTAGCAATAATTGTTATTAGCAATAATTATTATCAGCAAAATTTTTTAGAAACTTCGCATAAAAAGCAGCCAAAATTGCTTTTAAAATCAATTATTGTAGAAAACTCATTATGCCGCCTACTTGGCTAATAACCGACGGTGACAAAATAATAAAATTTCAACGACCAATCAAAGTCCCCCTCATTACTCCCCTACTTGTTATCGTCACGCATCAAAAAATATTCTAAGGTGCAAACGTTGCCATAACACCTCAAACGAACACTCAATTAACCCTGATACAATTAAAGCATCAGGCTTCCTTTCGGCAAAAAACGAGCGTGACGATAGTTTGAACTTTTACAACCTGAAATAAAATCCATTAAAAAACACACTTTTTATTTGTGCCCTGACAAGTTAACTGAACGATCGCTCAAAATAAATCTTGAACGATCGCTCAATTGTATTTATAGTACTCTTAATTCAAGGAACAACGGTTCCAATTAAATGAAATTTAAATCAATAGAGAGAGAACCATTATGTCAAACTTCAAAATCCATACCATTGAGTCGGCTCCCGCAGAAAGTAAAGAAATCCTAGAAGGTGCAAAAGAAAAGATGGGTGTTGTTCCTGGTCTTTTCGGCGTACTGTCTGAATCCCCCAACACACTTAAAGCTTACACTCAGTTACACCAGCTCTTTGCAAGCTCATCTTTTGATGCAGAAGAGCTAACCGTTGTATGGCAAACAATTAACGTTGAGCACGACTGTCATTACTGCGTGCCTGCGCACACAGGTATTGCACATTCAATGAAGGTCGATCCTGCTCTGACTGAAGCGTTACGTAACAGTGAAGCAATGCCAACTGAGAAACTACAAGCATTACAAGACTTTACCTTAAGCATGGTGCGTAACCGTGGTAATGTTTCTGAGCAACAGACGCAAGCATTCTTTGCTGCGGGCTACGGACAACAGCAGATTCTTGAAGTGATTCTTGGTCTTTCTCAAAAAGTGATCAGTAACTACGTGAACCACTCTGCAAAAACGCCCGTCGATCCTATGTTTGAACAATTCGCTTGGACTAAAAAATAAGCGTCATAAAAAATTAAGATTGCTTCTTCTCTTTTTGAAGGGGCAAACCAAGTGTCATCATTTTTCTTCACCATCCGGTTATATTGCTCTTTGCTATATTGCCCTTTGCTATAATTTTTTCTTTAGACAGCGTCCTCTCGGTTCATCCCCTTCATGAAGCACGACATCTGAATGCAGAAACTGTGCAGCCTCTGCTGAATCCTTCACTTTGGTCCCACTGCGTTGCAACATTTCTGATTCAAACTCTGTTAACACAGTCTCCCTCAGGCCCGTTTTTCTCCATTGCGATAAAGGTCTGCATGCTTTTTTGATCCCCCGAGCCAGCGCCAGCGCATCGAGCAAAGCTTGATTTGCTCCCTGTCCTTTGAATGGACTCATCGGGTGCGCCGCATCTCCGATTAGAGTCACTTTAGCCCCCCTCGCCAACCATTCGGCTTCGATCGGTGCTCGATCATAGACAGGATAACCAGAAATCTTATCTTCCTGCGTTGCCGCTAAAATCTGGGGAATAGGATCGTGCCACTGACATCGACGACATGCCTCAAGCTTAAGTGCTTGAGCTCCTCGAGCACTTAAGGCCTTAGCCTGTTTTTCTGACATTGGAAAGCTAAGCTGCCACATCACCGAGTTTGACGTATAAGGCATAATATAGATCCGCTCATTACCGTTGGCTGTTTGGAATACCGTGGCCGAGTCCAGCAAAGAACGATCAAGACCTTCGTTGTCTTCTATCGCCTCCAAAGGACAAATTCCTAAAATCACAATACAACCTAAGTAACATAATGGGGAAGCCTCCTCACCAATCAACAACCTGCGCACCGAACTGCGAATTCCATCCGCCCCCACCACAAGATCTGCATTAGCATGCTTGATCTTCCCTTCTACTTGAAAGCTCAAATCAACACCTTCGCCCTCACATTCATTAAAACCAACTAACTGGTGCCGCCACTGCACCGCATCATGTCCACCTAACTGCTCAAGCAGCGCTAAGCGCAGCGCCTGCCTGGCTATATGCACATTAGTGCGTTTCGCTGATATTTTCTCATCTGGCAGCCCCAACTTTCTTCTTCCCCATTCACCGATAACGGATCCTTCGGTAGTATGAACCACATGCCGGGTTGAAATCACGCCCGCTGCTAACGACACAATTCCCAATCCCTCGATAGCTCTACTCGCCTGTTGCAGAGTGAGTCCATAACCCTGAGATCGTATATCAAAGCCGCTGTCACGTTCATAAAGCGTAAAGGGAATTCCGCGGTGCAGACAAGCCACTGCCAGTGCTACTCCGCCTATTCCACCGCCAATGATGGCAAGATGAGGGTAGTTTTCTTTATCCGCTAAAGGAGGCTGAGCTGAAGGAATCAATCCGGACCCTTTACAGTTCAAGCAACTATCAAGGTGACCCTTAGGACGAACGGGGGCCGTCCCTTCGCTGTTGGTTTTTTCAAATTGCGCAAGCTCCCTCTGGTAACGGAGCCTCACTTTCTTGCGCAGCCCCTTACTTTTTTTGCCTCGTCCCTGACATACAGGGCAAACAGCCCATTTATCATCTTTATTTTTCACCTTTTCAACTCACTTTTATTTAACCAGCTATCGCTTTCCCTTAAATAGAAAAAATCACAGCCAATATGGCTGATATTAAGGCTGATAGGTGATTATAACTTTCATTACGGCCTAACTCGAGAAAACTTCTGAAGCAATGGAAGCGCGTTTGACCGTCTCCAAATCCATACTATTTTTCAAACACTTTTTTAAAACCGCCAGCTTATGTCGATATTAATACAAAAAAAAGCCCGTAAAGCATGGCGTTACGGGCTTAATGAAACGTGATGCGTTCCTATGAAATGGCTAGATGCGGTTTACATCATACCGCCCATTTGAACGATATAACATTGATATTTAAAGTTATAGTTAAAATTTAAAATCAAGGTACCCCGCTTTATACCCCTGCTTGTTCTCGGTAGTGCATCAAACAATACGCTAAGCCACAAACGCTTCATTGCGGCTTAGAGTAGATGCTAATTATTAAAAAACTGCAAAATGAAAAACTTGACCCCCAGCCCATTCGGTTGTCGCTGGCACTTACGCAAGGCCTTGAGAATAGTCAATCAGCACTTTAATGAATTAAAAATCGCGCAGCGCTGGATAAGACCTTTATCGGTAGAATCAGTCGCGGGTTATTCCAGGCATCCTGCCTTTCACCCTGCGGGCCAACTAAAGCTGTTCAAAATGACTCCCGGCAATTTTGTGAATTTCTCGGTTATCATTTTGATGGCAAACAATTAACCGTCGCAGCAAAGACGGTAGAAAAACACGTTGTGCATTTTAGGCAGCTTTATGAGCAACTAAGAAAGAAAAAAGCCACCTCAGATGAGATGGCTATAGCCTTAGGTCAGTATGTAAAACGTTGGCAGCGATGGGTCAAGGCTGGACTGGGAACTAAGGATTGCACCTCTATGATAAACGAAGCCTCTCCCAGCTCAGTTGGTCTGGTTTATAAAAATATCGTGTAAATCCGTGCGGCAAGCGGCGGCGGCTTCATCGTAATCCTTTTTGAGCATATCATCTTGCTTTATTCTAGCAACATTGGAAGTATATCCATCGCTTAAGTCGGTATGACGAAGGAAAATCGAGTTCATGATACTATATTGTGCGTCTGTGATGACGAGGAACTGTCCATATGAAGTGGGGCTATCGAATCGATATTTAGTGGCAAGTCCGCCATAACCTGTGGATGCTGGTGCTTCTTTTAATTTTAAATCCGGCGATTTAAATATTATGTCCCTGTAATGTTTCCATGCGTCTCCCCCGTAATTTGCATCCAATTTCTCCCATAATGGGCACTCGGAAATTCGCTTCCCCTGTGGTATAAAAGAATATTCACCTTCTTCTATCGAAAAATCGGCCAACTGGTCAGCTGCGACTTTACAATCATCACCCCCGATGCTACCGATGTTGCCGATAGAGATGGCGCCCGTAGCATATAAGTTACCACAACTAACCGATGCGGTCGCACCGGACACGGCGCCCTCTACAAATGCGGTGCCAAGGAAAGTTGAGCCAGCACCCAGAGTAAGTGCGCCGCCTATATCCCAAATAACAGCATTATTATCGCCTGCGTTAATTATTTCAAATTCACTACCTGCACCTACGGTCATTGCCCCACTCAATTTGAAAATCCAAACCCCGTCCTCCCCATTAGCATCAAACGTAATGAGCGTGTTCGCGGGTATGGTAATAGCAGCGCCCTCATATACGCCAGTGTCCATGCTGCCTACCAACGTATACGCATCCACTAATGAGGAAGCGGGGATAGTATCTAAAGCAGACTGTGCACTTTTTATCTGAGCGTTCGCTGCATCGAAGTCGCTGGTGACTACCGCTGGCGCTGAATCGCAAATCACATCTCTATCCGCCAACGCGCCCAACGTGACAGCTCCACCTGCACTCAAAATGCCGACTGTACTGCCCGCGCCTACGGCAATGGCGGCTCCAGCATAAATATCGCAGGTTTTAGCAGCTGCCCCTATACCCGTAGCGGCGCCACTAACGATGTTTTGAACTACAGACCCAGCTCCTGTGGTAACGGCCGCTTGCGAAGCTATATGACCGTCTACGAAAGAGTCTGCAGAGATACTTATCGCAGCAGCGGATATAGCAGCATGGGACGTCAACTGCTCCTTAAAGATTTTTACTGGTTCGCCTGCATCTTGAGCATTTGCTAAACCAGCAACGGACAAAGCCAAAGCGGTTAAGCAGGTTTTTAATAATATATTTTTCATTATTTACTTCCATTTAATATAATGTGAGATACCCCATCATGAGGTGACTGTATTTGTGAGGTAAGGACCTCCAATTAATCAACACTCATTACGTGAAGTGACTGATAATATGATTTTCTGAAGAGGCGACTTGTTATATCCTCATACTATATTTCATGCCATATTGCATAACATACTTTATATCAATAATAAACACCATATTTAAAAAATGTATTAGTTGATTTTGCACTTTTAATATAGATGAATAGATAAAATAACTGGACACATACAATGGGATAAAAACCCGTAAACACCGAGCTGTAGGCGGATTTCACCCTTTAAAATCCGTCAAAATGTGTAAAAAACCTGACATGTCTTATTTTGGCTAAAAGTAGATGTAATAAGCAGGTCAAATATGCGCGCCATCTCCGTGCTCTGTCATTACTTGATTGGCCGTGGTTTGCTAAATAATGCAGATAAAGGGAAGCTTTGATGGCATGTCAGCAATGATGTTGACCGCCTGGTATTCGCGAGCTTGAAGCAGACCTTAGGAATAATAAGTTGCTAGCCCCCGCGAAGCGCACTAGAGACATTATAATCAACTGACTAGCATTAAATTCGAATTAAGTTTTGTATCGATAACACCTTGCTCACCGGAGAATGTGCAGCGCAGCGAGTGGTCTATATTTGGAGAGGCTTCTGCCATTCATTCTCTAGGGCATTGATATAAAATAGGTATTATTAGAATCATTCTATGCTAAAGCGTTATAGACAGTAGTACGGGAACAATCCAACGTATTAGCTATTTGCATCTTATTGATGCCCTGCGATGATAAATTTTTAATTTTTTCGTGTAAATCTTGATTCACCGGCTTGCCATTGTGCTTGCCTTTTTGTTTTGCCAATGCAATACCTTCACGTTGACGTTCCAACATCATTGAATGCTCAAGCTGTAGATACCACACAACATTGTTAGCATCAGATTTTGCCTTGGATTATCATCGCCAGTGAACGTCAAAGACTCTTTGTGAAACACAAGCTCAACGCCATTGTCAGAGAACGCTTTAACAAGTGATTAACAAGGCCGTGAGGACAGTCAATCAGCACTTTAATGAATTAAAAATCGCGCAGCGCTGGATAAGACCTTTATCGGTAAAATCAGTCGGGGGTTATTCCAGGCATCCTGCCTTTCACCCTGCGGGCCAGCTAAAGCTGTTCAAAATGACTCCCGGCAATTTTGTGAATTTCTCGGTTATCATTTTGATGGCAAACAATTAACCGTCGCAGCAAAGACGGTAGAAAAACACGTTGTGCATTACCGGCAGCTTTATGAGCAACTAAGTATGAAAAAAGCCACCTCAAATGAGATGGCTTTAGTCATAGGTTTGTATGTAAAACGTTGGCAGCAATAGATCAAAGCTGGCATCGGGGTGTCGGTTGCCTCCCCAATGATTACTAGTTGCTGCTCTACGATCTTTAGGAGTAAACTATCCTACGGCAATCCGCTCTTACTGCTGTAAGCGACGGTTAATCTCAACCGTCAGGATATCAAAACATAAATGGTTATCTGCCAGCGATATCTTGTTTTTAGACCATGGCATACTATTATTGTTACTAGATCTGAGAATTGGTTCTGGACTCGCATGAGGGTCATTGAAAAATAAATAACCTTCATAATCAGCGTAAACGCGACCATCAACCCTAAACAGATTCTTTCCATGATCATCATCATCTCTATTACGAAGTTTTTCTCCAGTTATCAAACCCTTACGAGTATCACCATTTTCCGACCCATATAAATCTTCTAATCGTATATGTTTACCTTTCATTGCCTGCAATTCCGATGCTGTCCATATCGGGCAACTCGGCTCATCGATTGGTGATACGCACGGAGTCCCTATAGAACCTATGCTTATGGCGCCTGTAGCGTATAAATTCCCACATACGACATCACTCGTGGCGCCATTTACCGCGCCATTCACATACGTTTCGCCCCTAAACTTAGACCCGGCCCCAAGATTGAGGGCACCGCCTAATATCCAGGTAACATTCGCACCATTTCCCAGCAATATTTCTGCCCCGGCGCCCAGGGTTATCGCCCCACTGGTAATGACCGTCACGTTCCCTTCTATGGTCAGTGTGGTATTCGCCTGCAGGTTGATCGCACTGTAATATTCCGTCGTCTCCCCGCCCTCAACGCCAATAGTAAGACCCGACAGGCCCGTATATGTTTCGACCTTGTTGACATCAACTGGATTAGCATGGAACTTATTGGTGATGGCCATCATCGCAGCTGTCATCTCAGCGGGACCTTTGATAAATCCTTGATCGATGTAATCATTCCCCGTAGCGTTATCCGTGGAACCCGCACCATAGGTGACTACCGTGTCATTGGTAGAGTACGCCGTCGCATTGGCGCCCAACGTGATGGCAGCGCCAGCTATGATATCGCCGACATTAGCAACAGCGCCAACTACCACGGCAGCACCTGCATTGACGTCCCCAGCGGTGGCATTCGCCCCAATGCCCGCGGCTGCGCCAGCTTTGATTTGGTTAACTTTTGACCCAGCACCGGTGGTAACCGCAGCGCCAGCATAAATATCATTTACAGTAGTATTGGCACCGATAACAACGGCCGCTTGTGCAGCGAGATGACCGCCAACATTGGGAGCAGTCGACAATTCGGGTTGGGCGGCTATATTCACCGCAGCTTTCGATATTGCAGAATATGAGCGCAATTGAGTATCGGTGATTGGGTCTGCATTTGCTAAACCAGCAACGGACAAAGCCAAAGCGGTTAAGCAGGTTTTTAATAATATATTTTTCATTATTTACTTCCATTTAATATAATGTGAGATACCCCATCATGAGGTGACTGTATTTGTGAGGTAAGGACCTCTAATTAATCAACACTCATTACGTGAAGTGACTGAGAATATGATTTTCTGAAGAAGCGACTTGTTATATCCTCATACTATATTTCATACCATATTGCCTAACATACTTTATATCAATAATAAACACCATATTTAAAAAATGTATTAGTTGATTTTGCACTTTTAATATGAATGAATAGATAAAATAACTGGACACATACAATGGGATAAAAACCCGTAAACACCGAGCTGTAGGCGGATTTCACCCTTTAAAATCCGTCAAAATGTGTAAAAAACCTGACATGTCTTATTTTGGCTAAAAGTGGATGTAATAAGCAGGTCAAATATGCGCGCCATCTCCGTGCTCTGTCATTACTTGATTGGCCGTGGTTTGCTAAATAATGCAGATAAAGGGAAGCGTTTGATGGCATGTCAGCAATGATGTTGACCGCCAATGACAAGGTGACCCTTAGGGCGAACGGGGGCCGTCCCTTTGCTGTTGGTTTTTTCAAATTGCGCAAGCTCCTTCCGGTAACGAAGCCTCACTTTCTTGCGCAGCCCCTTACTTTTTTGCCTCGTCCCTGACATTTAGGGCAAACAGCCCATTTATCATCTTTATTTTTCACCTTTTCAACTCACCTTTATTTAACCAGCCAGCTATTGGTTTCCCTTCAATAGAAAAAATATCAGCCGATACGACTGATATTAAGGCTGATAGGTGATTATAACTTTCATTAAGGTCTAACTCGAGAAAACTTATGAAACAATGGAAGCGCGTTTGACCGTCTCCAAAACCATGCTATTTTTCAAATACTTTTTTCAAACCACCAGCTTATGCCGATATTAATACAAAAAAAAGCCCGTAAAGCATGGCTTTACGGGCTTAATGAAACGTGATGAGTTCCTATAAAATAATCAAAGGATGATCACATCATACCGCCCATTCCACCCATACCGCCCATATCAGGCGCTGCTGCTGAAGCCGCAACAGGGCGATCGGTGATCATACATTCAGTCGTGATCATAAGAGCAGCTACCGATGCAGCAAACTGCAGTGCGCTACGGGCTACTTTAGTCGGGTCAATAATACCCATCTCTAACATATCACCGTATTCACCTGTAGTTGCATTGTAACCGTAGTTTCCTTCACCCTGGCGCACATTGTTTGCTACAACAGAAGCTTCTTCACCGCAGTTTTCTACGATTTGACGCAATGGTGCTTCCATGGCGCGCAGTGCAACACGAATACCCACATTCTGATCTTCGTTCTCACCCGTTAAGCCTTTTAATATAGCAGCGACACGTACCAGAGCAACACCACCACCGGCAACAACACCTTCTTCAACCGCAGCACGTGTTGCATGCAATGCATCATCTACGCGATCTTTTTTCTCTTTCATTTCAACTTCAGTGGATGCGCCAACTTTAATAACCGCAACACCACCAGCTAATTTAGCTGAACGTTCCTGCAGTTTTTCTTTATCGTAGTCAGACGTGGAAGCTTCAATTTGTTGTTTAATTTGGCTTACTCGTGCATTGATAACGGACTCGTCACCAATACCATCAATAATAGTGGTTTCATCTTTGTTGATCACAACACGTTTAGCCTGACCTAAATCTTCAAGTTGGACTTTTTCCATATCCAAACCAATCTCTTCAGAGATAACCGTACCGCCCGTTAATGTGGCAATATCTTGTAACATTGCTTTACGGCGATCACCAAAACCAGGTGCTTTAACGGCGCAGACTTTAACGATACCACGCATATTGTTGACTACTAATGTTGCTAATGCTTCACCTTCTACATCTTCTGCAATAATCAGTAATGGCTTAGAGGCTTTTGCAACGGCTTCTAATGTAGGCAATAATTCACGAATATTACCGATTTTTTTATCAACTAATAAAATATACGGGTTTTCAAGTTCAACCGTACCGGATTCATGATTTGTCATAAAGTAAGGAGACAGGTAACCACGATCAAACTGCATACCTTCAACCACGTCTAATTCAGTTTCTAGACCTTGACCTTCTTCTACCGTGATAACACCCTGGTTACCAACTTTTTGCATCGCTTGCGCAATGATTTCACCAATTTCATGATCCGAGTTGGCTGAGATAGTGCCTACCTGTGTGATGGCTTTTGAATCTGAACAAGGTGTAGATAATTTTTTTAACTCAGCAACAGCCGCTTTTACGGTTTGATCAATACCGCGTTTTAAATCCATTGGATTCATACCAGCAGCAACGGCTTTTAAACCATCAGCAATAATAGCCTGCGCCAATACGGTTGCCGTTGTTGTTCCGTCACCGGCAGCATCATTAGTTTGTGACGCAACATCTTTTACCATCTGTGCGCCCATGTTTTCAAACTTATCTTCCAGTTCAATTTCTTTAGCAACCGTGACACCGTCTTTGGTAATTTGTGGCGCACCGTAACTTTTATCGATCACAACATTACGACCCTTTGGCCCTAAAGTGATTTTAACTGCATCGGCTAAGATATTAACGCCGTTTAACATTTTGCTACGAGAATCATTTCCAAATTTAATTTCTTTAGACATTATTATATTCCTTTAAATCTTTAATATTGAGAGTCTTACTTGTTGAACGCTAGAGAAGCAGATAGGCGTTATTCAACGACGGCAAGGATATCGTTTTCACTTAAAATAAGGACTTCTTCGCCTTCAATTTTTTCTGTTTTTAAGCCGTAACCTTCAATAAAAATAACAGTATCACCCACTTTCACATCAAGGGGTTTCACTTCACCGTTATCTAGAATACGACCTTTACCGACAGCAAGGACTTCACCACGTGTCGATTTTTCAGCTGCGCTGCCTGTTAAGACAATACCACCAGCTGATTTAGTTTCTTTTTCTGTACGCTTTAAAATAACTCGGTCATGTAATGGACGAATAGTCATGTTTTTTCCTCAAGGGTAATAGATACTTGTACGTAGCTCATAGATGGTGCTTAAAAATTAGTTTTCAAGTAAAAAGGATAAAAAAATAATTTTTTGCAAAAAACGGTCTTAAAATGGCAGTTTTGAATATAAACAAGCAACTGAAGAGGCAGGATTTTGCAAACCGGGGGATAACCCCTTTCTTATAAACAAGGAGGGGATACCTGAAGATGAAATTTAGTCATTATAAATCAATGCATTACAAATCAATGCATTACAAATCAATGCATTGAACGCTGAGCAGGGTGGTGTTGAGCCGATAAACGGTTTGCTCGAAAACCTACTCTGCGTGATAACAGATTAAAAAGATGAAACTTTAGCTTGGGATAGTTCATTAATGATGCGATTGATTTCACTGACCGTAATCTGGAAATTTTTATCGTTTTTTTGATGCTGGTAAATTGCTACCTTACCTTCAATAACCCTTAATCTCCCCAAGCCTACAATAAATATACGACCATTAAAAAACGCTCGTACAAACTTGGCAATTTGGCGTGGTTGGTATTTTTTAAACGTTCGCAGTGTAATAGATTTCTTGATATTCACTTTTGACCCCTGTTAAGTTCCATTTATAAAGTTTTGTATTTTTATTCTTTAGTTATTATTCATTATTTATTTATATTAACTTGATAATAAAACGTGGACAATATGATGTTAACACATTATTTCAACTTTATGACTTAGCTCTATTTTACAAACTGTTATTTAATAAAAATTTCACAATCAGGATACTTATCTGCGACTAGTCTTTATTATCATCTTTACGTTCAAATTCACCTTCGATGATATTGTCATTGGATTTTTTATTTTTAAAATTATCACCAGAAGTTGAGCCGCTTGATGATTGGGAAAACCCGCCAGACATTGCTGAATTTATTTGAACATTATCTAATATATATTTAGCAACCCTGCTGCGAATGCTTGGCTGTAAAATTAATAACCCTAAAAAATCCGTTACAAAACCAGGCGTGACCAGTAATACCCCGGTAACAAGTAACATAAAACCTTCAATTAACTGCTGTCCGGGCAACTCTCCCTGGGCAATGCGTTGTTGAAATTCTCGTAATACCTGTAAACCCTGGCTACGTACTAGTGCTGAGCCAACAAATGCAGTGACTACCACTAAAGCGACCGTTGGCCACGCACCTAAAAAACCACCCACTTTGATCAGAACATAAATCTCTAACAAAGAAACGCTGACCATAGTTAAAAATAACTTTGCAAACATACTTACTCCTAAAATTAAAATATTACTGGTACTCATTTGGGGGCAATTTTTAATAATTCAATACAAAAACCAATTACCTTGGTAGTAACAAGGTTTTGTCTAAGAAATACCTTAGAAGTTCACTATTTAATTCATTAATGTATTAAATAGTGTTAAAACTAAAAAGGGGGTCACTTATTCAGCTTTCCATCTTTTAATACACCAAAAAACAGGCATTAATAATAGAGACATGATTAAGAAGATATAACCATGTAGCTCTTCATAAAAAAGACCGGAAAGATAAGTGAATCCTGCCATCATTAAACCTAACGCCACTGCGGAGTAGAGTGATTGATAAGAGACCATTTCTGCGTTTTTTTGTAAACTAATATAACGAATAGCCGCTAAATGTGTCACCGCGAACGTTAATGCGTGAAAGGTTTGAAAAATTGCCAGCACATAAAAATCATCACTAACGGAAAAGACCAACCACCTAATTATCGCGGCAATAAGACCTAATAACAGCATCTGCTTAATTGACCAGTTGATAAATAATTTTTTATTAAAACGCATTAATAATATTTCAGCAAAAACACCGATTGCCCATAACCAGGCAATACTCACACCTGAAAGGCCAATTGCATTCCAGTGAATAGTACCAAAGGCATAAAAAGCACCATGACTTCCCTGAATTGAGCCAACAATAATTAAAAAAAACAGTACACTGGGTCGTTTAAACAGTGTAAACAGAGATTTTTTTTCATCTAAGTTTAAGTCAATTTGATCATGCAATTGCGGCGATAAGTTTAATAATGAAAGTAACCACATTATTAATGCCGCACCCATAATTGACCATAAAATCGCATCGTTTCCTAACCCAACAATCAACCAACCAACACTGGTTGAACCGACAATAAAACTAAGAGAACCCCATAAACGAACCCTGCCATAATCGAGCTGAATTTGATTCACTAAACGGGCACCAATAAGGTCACCTAAAGGCGCTAATGGCCCCATCATAAAATTGGCAACTAACGTAATGCCGGCTAACCACATATAACCATTAAAAAATAATAACAATGCAAAAGCCAGTACCGTGAAAAATCCTAATATTCTTAATAAACGTAATGTGGATTTCGCACTGGAGACCATAGGTAATAAGGTCAGATTACTGACAAACCTTAACAGTAAACCGACTGAAAAAAACAAACCTATACTTTCACTGGACATGCCCTTACCCGATAACCAAATACCCCAAAATGGTAAAAACACTCCCCAAATAAAAAAAAAACTAATAAAATATAAGCTCAACCAAAATGAAGCAGGGATAGCAAACAAGGTGCACCTCGAAAGGGTTAGAAAGAAATAAAAAGAATCAAGAGAATCAAGAAAATGTTAGATCACCATAGCGGGAAACTGACAGTAACAAGTTAAAAATGACACTGTAACTCGATTCCGACGTTTTTTTATTGCGGCTTTGGCATAAAATTTTACTTACTTGAAATTCACATACTTACATGATTATTGCAGCCTAAAAAAGAGTATTGTTCACTATCACTTAAGCCAATGAATATATCTTATTAAGATTAAAGAATAAAAGATAAAAACCTTTAACTCCCCTTCTCAGGAACATCCTGATAATAGAGACTTTTTTGTTAACATTTTATGATGATCATCACCCTAAGCAGCAGTTTTTTAAAGTTGCAAAAAATCAAATTTTCAAAAAATCAGCATACCCATTCCTCGAGTTTTTCTTATAATTTGCATCTTATCTTTTAGCTGCCTGATTGGCCCTCGCATCAGGCAAATAATAGACTAAAATAAAGTATGAATGGTACCAATCTGCATTATTCCTATCAACGCCTGTGAGCATCATAAAATGAATAAACTAAAAAAACTCACCATACGCATTAATTTTCGCGCAGAAAAAGACAGAGCGCCTGAAAATAAAAAACGCTATCATTACCACTGGGGAAGAATTACAGGCATTTCCTTGGCCGCGGTAGTTACCATCGCTTCCCTGCTTAGCGCGGGCTCCTATTATTTAAATCAAGAGAAGATTGATAGCGAATATGTAAAATCAGTCACGGATAAGAACATCGCCTATCAAGATCAATCATCGCTGAAAAAAGAGGCCGTTTTAGCTGCGTTACAAAAAGAATCTCAGCTGACGGCAACGGCACTTCCGGCAGTAGAAAACAGTTTACCGAAAACAGCTAAAATAGAGAGCAAAAAAACACCTTCAGGGCCTTCGAATGAGTCCCTAATACAAGCAGTGGAAATCAGTCCATCCGCGGTCAGAACAGTAAAGCCTGCAGCGACGGAAACAAAGACGATTCCTGCAGAGATCACCCTCATTAAGCCCGCAGTTTCTGAAAAAAAGTCTATTTCAGAGCGACTATTTACCCAATCCCTGAAAAAATCATTCTCTGATAACGTCATTCGTTTTGTTATTTCCCAAGCCGTCGAAGGCAATGAACCGATCGGCACTATCGATAAGGTTCATTTTGACAGCAACAATATTGCGACTGTCTATGCATACTCCGATGTTAATGGATTAAAAGATCAAACTCTCTATTACCAATGGAGCTTGAATGGCAAAAATATAGCGAAAATCAAAGTAGAGGTCGGCGCTAATCGTTGGAGAAGTTACTCAAGTAAGTTTATTCAGCCCGATATGCACGGCGAATGGAAAGTTGAGTTACAAAATCACACAGGGGAAAATCTCGCTATCAATCAATTTAGCTACTAATTAGCTACTAATTAGCTACTAATTAGCTACTCGCTAGATGTGCAAAATAAATAAGAGCCAAACCATTTGAAAACGCAGATTTCTGTATTTCCCAGCGGTTTGACTATATTTTTCCCGGTGATGAGACTACTTGTTCTTGGCGTTATGGCGTCTCGGTTTTTGGGGTTTCTTTGGAGCATAAGCAACATTCGAGGCTGGCACTTCTAATTTTGGCTCAAATCCGTCAATTTTTTTGCGGGTAATAAATTCGCCCAAACGATTTTCGATAGCACAAAGGTTTCTAAAATCATCTCGGGAAACAAATGAAATCGCTTCACCTGATACGCCTGCACGACCGGTACGGCCAATGCGGTGCACATAATCATCGGCTTCGTCGGGTAAATCATAGTTAACCACGCGAGCAAGTGAGTCAATATCAATACCCCGTGCAGCAATCCCCGTCGCCACTAAAAAGTTGAGTTGCCCCGATTTAAAGTCCGCTAAAAGTTGCGTTCGTACTGCCTGGCTGCGACCACTATGGATAGCCTCAGCTTTAATACCACGTTTTTCAAGCTGACTGACTAACTTAGCCGCGCCACGTTTAGTTTCGATAAAGATAAGTGCCTGTTGCCACTGATTCTCTATGATTAAATGACTCAGCAATGCAGATTTATTATCTTTATCAACACTGATCAAGCATTGCTCAATCTGAGGCGCGGTTCTGTAATCAGGAGAAATTGCTATTTCAACAGCATCGGTAATAGCCGTTTTAGCTAAAAAGCGGACTTGATCAGAAAGCGTTGCTGAAAACAGCAGGTTCTGTCTTTGTAACGGTAAGCGTTCAACAATTTTATTAATATCAGGCAAAAACCCCATATCGAGCATACGGTCGGCTTCATCTATCACTAACACTTCTAACTCATCAAAATGGATCGCTCGACGAGTATACATATCCAATAACCGGCCCGGTGTGGCGACTAAAATATCAACACCTTCGATCAGCTGCTGCTTTTGGGGCTCTGAGTCAACACCACCATACATAGCCATCGATTTAAGGGGCAGATATTTTCCGTATTGGGCAATATTATTCTCAACCTGTACAGCCAGTTCTCGAGTGGGTGTCAGGATTAAGACGCGAATACGCTTTGCCCGCACAGCAGGCGCATCAATCAGGTTTTGTAATATAGGTAAGACAAAACTGGCTGTTTTACCTGTGCCTGTCTGCGCAGCGGCGATCAGGTTTTTACCCGCTAAAATAACAGGAATAGCCTGCTCTTGAATAGGTGTCGGGGTTTGGTAACCGAGCTCAGTTACCGCTTTGACAATCGGATCGCTTAATTTAAGGGTGGAAAATAGCATTTGGCATCTCAGGGGTATGATTAATAAATAAACAGTTAGGTATAAAGGTAATAACCTTAGAAGGTAAGCATTCTAGCATGAAATACAGCATTCGGGGACACCAAGATACAGACATAAACGCACTTAATCAGCACAGTTGTTGCTCGTTGCAGATGGAGGTTTTTATTATAAAAGCCCCCTTTATCTCACCTTCAAAACAATTTACGCAGTTGCTGTTAGGAATGCACCACTTTATCTGTTTTACTGCTTCTTTGGTAAGGCTGAGTTAGCAAAAATGGCGGTTGTTATACCAAAAAAAATGGACAGCATCGCCAGTCCAAGTTTTGCATTATTAGGTATGCCAATAGTAATTAAACAGATCCCTGTTACGATCAACAACATACCAATAAAAAGGAAAAGCTGAGGATATCGGCTAATCACACCAGGGTGTTTATTCGCATTTTTTAGAATCTTATTTTGATTCGAATGATTGACCGTTTTACGCTTATGTTTTCCTGTTGACATAACACTCTCCCAGAGCCCTACAATAAAGCATCAGATTGTATATAAACACAGATCGTTTATTCATTAATGATAGTCCTTTTTATAACAAAATTGATCATCTCAAACAGTAAGTTAGATCCCATTATTGCTATCGGAAGAGAGTAATTTTAACTGACTCTGCTGTTGTTACATAAGTTGTTATATAACAGGTGCGCGATGCTTAAGCCGCTTCCAGAGGCGATAAAGTTAATATTCACATTAACTCAGTGGCAGCAACAGGGTAAACGTCGAACCATGATTTTCGATACTGCTAACGGAGATAGTTCCTTTATGTTTTTCAACAATATTTTTTACAATCGATAGACCTAATCCTGTTCCACCTAAATCCCGGGAGCGAGCTTTATCGACACGATAGAAGCGTTCAAAAATACGTTGCTGATGTGACAAACTGATACCAATGCCGGTATCCTTTACTATTATCTGAGCCTGCTCATCTAACGCTTTTAAAGTCACACTGACATGACCTAACGAAGGTGTGTATTTAATGGCATTACCGATCAGATTATCAATGAGTTGATTTATTTCTTCCTTGTCACCATTGATCAACATTTCTCCCTTTGGTAACCTATTTGAAAGGGTTATTTTTTTCTCCCGGCAAATATTATCTACATTAGAAAGCGCATTTTTGACACTGGCCGTTAAATCTACTGTTTCAGTCATTACGCCATTTTGAGTTGTTTCTAAACGAGAGATACTCATTAAATCAGTAACTAATGAAGAAAGGCGCAATGTTTGTGTTTGTATATCACCCATAAACCGAGTGCGCATGTTCTCAGGCATATCTTTATAATCTAATATGGTTTCAGCTAAACCCAAGATCACCGTGATTGGGGTTTTAAGCTCGTGAGAGGCATTTGCAACAAAATCACGCCGTACTCTTTCCAAATAAGCAAGCTCAGATATATCATTGAGTACCACCACAACGCCAACAGATTCACCTAAATCATTACTGAGTGCGGCAACATAAATATCGATAACTTCGGCATTTTTAGCGTGATCATTATTTTGAATTTTCGTTTTAACCACACCTTGGTTTGCAATCGCAGCCTGCACTGCAGCTGTTATCTCAGGTACCGGAATCTGTTCTGCTAAGGGTTGATTAATAGAGCTAGTATTCGACAAGTTAAACATCTGCGCGGCCACTTGATTCATGTGGATAATCTGAAGGTGCTCATTAATATAAATAACCCCTTCCACCATACCCGCAAAAATGATGGCTAAACGGTTGCGTTCTGTTTCAATTTGATCGAGGCGTTTTTCAGCGCTTTGTGCCATCAGATTAAAGGAATTTGCCAATAAGCCAATTTCGTCCTTTTGATGGGTAATAATACGTTTGCTATAATCACCTTTGGAGATAGCCTCTGCCACTGCCGTTATTTTTCTTAACGGTGCTGAAAAACGTTCCACAAAATAATAACCTAAAATTAATGCCACTAACGCAGAAATAAAGGCACTGAGTGCCAATGCAAAACGTAATTGCGATAATTTGTTATCTATTATAGTGATCGGTAAAGACACACGAACAAAACCCTGAACTTTTTGCTCAATAATAATGGGCAGTGCGAGATAAATCATATTTTTTTGTAAAGTATCGCTAAATCGCGTGGTGGGGACAATATGTTGTTGCCGTGCTGCGATAATTTCGGGGCGATTAGCGTGATTATCCATGCTCTGAGGGGCTTTTTGGGAGTCGGCCAATACTCTGCCGTTTTCGGTAATAAGTGTTAGTCTACTTTGTGTTTTTTTACCTAATGCTACAATTTTCTGATTGAGGGCAGCCAATGATGCTTGAGGAGGTGTGGGGAAAACAGATTTTGATAATTCGGCCAAAAACTGTGCGCGAATAAGTAAAGAATGATGGATTTCTTGTAAGGTATTTTCAGTAGTTTGTCGGCTAATTAATACACTCACAATAATGGTTAGACTTAGTATAAGAACCACATACCCGACAAATAAACGACGCAGTAAACTGGGTTTAAACAGAGATGATTTTAACATGTATGACTCATTTTCTATAACGCGATAGATCTAATAAAACGATAGGGTGGAGGTATTAATTTATAAGTACTAAACCTTAAACATAAGTCACTGTAATCATGACATCAAAACCTTGCCGCTGTAAACAATCACTGGGTGCTTCGATAATATAGGCGTTATCTTCTACTGCCTTTATTTTTTTATTGCTCATAAAAATCCTTCTTATAATCAGTGTTTGACGGGATCTTACAGTGATATGACGAATTAATTAAGAACTAATGATATTTTTTTCACCTCAACTTTAAAAAATGACACATAACATTAACTGCTCAATATTATTTGAAAAAAGGTTAGTTTTTTAACCCTTTTTGCCAATACAGCAGTGCAGGTAATAACACTAATAGAGTCGTAAGAATATCAGCAAAGGAGTGGTAGTTAAGTTTCAGCATTAAACAGCAATAAACAAGTAAAGACAATGGAGCGAACAGCCGCAATATTTTATTTCGCCAGGTTAAGTTAACCACAAAGATCAATGCCAGCCCGCTATGAGTGCTGTAATCCAATTCCCAAGTTGCCCATATATTGAAATAGTTATCTAAAAACATAACGGTATAAACAAGCAGTAATGAAAGCAATAAAACCTTTATTTCGGCACCACGGGTTGCACCTTCCTGATATAAATAAAATAACCAGATAAAGATTAAAAGAGGTGTATAAAGATCGGCGATAATCGCCAGCAGGTGCATCATTAAACATTCAAATTAATTAAAAAATAACCGCTAGCAATAACTTAACCGCAGTTTAGACAAAGAGATTGTTTTAAAAAACATAAACTCCCCCACCCTTGCCTGACCCAATATCATGGTTTAATGTATAGTCAATAAAGCTCCCCCTTAACATCTTGCCCCTTAAAGAGTTCACCTGGCTGGGTTGCAAATTATTCGCTAAATAACAAATCAATACGGCCGATAATATCGGTTATTTCAGCACTATTGACCGGCAAACTTTTAAAATATTCCTGCGCCATCGGTAAGACCTGCATTCCACTTGGTAAGGGTTGCGGCAAACGCACAAGTTTAGCCATCTTATCTAAGAAAATAAATTGTAACCACTGCACAAAGCTTAAGCTGTCAATCGCAAAAGGTTCCCTGCTATCGAGTGCCTGCTGGTCAGGTTTAATCTCCTGCCATAAGCCCTTATTACGTAATTCATCTTCTAATGCAGTCAATAAAGGCAAAATAAGGCGGCGTTTTTTTAATTCCGATTCAATTTTTAACATGATTCTTTCTAACTGAAATAGATTTATAATGCCAATATCATATAGATTAAGGCGGCAGAGATCACTGACTCATTGGTTAGCCAAAAGTTTAAGACTCTGTATAATCCCAGCTTACTTATAGAAGCTGCAGCCACGGGTTAGCAAAATCATATAAACTCCTAACAATATCAAGTTAGTAATTGATATAATCCAGACACTTTACTAAATAGCAGAACAAATAACTATGAACATAAATAACCTTAGCGAATTTTTAAAACAATCAAATTGCCAATTTAGTGTTTATGATTTGGGACGTAAAGTTTGCAACATATCCAACAGCTTTTTTAAAGAGATTGAACTTAACCAATTACCTTACCCCTACCCCATTCAGCAGCACGCTTTTATTGCATTAACGTTTTGGCAAACGGATGCACAAAAAGAACACTTCATTTGGTTTTTAAAAATGCCATTAGATGAGCAGGGTTTATTACAAATCCCCGCACAGATAAGCTTTATCAAAATGGTTGTAGAAGCGCTGGGTGAGGATTTAACCGCAGATGTGAGTGATAAATTACAAGAGCGCATGGCCAGTAACCCGTTTCTATTTAAGCCAAGCACAGAAAAATTGGCTATTTTTAATGCGATTATGAATGCCCGTTTCATTCGCCCAGCTTCCTCTTTTTATCGCGGTGCACAGCGCTATTTTTCAGGTTCAACAAGCTGGAAAGAGTGGCAAGAACTCGGCATTCAGGGGATTGCCGACTTAACTGCCCGTTTAGATCATGATAATAATCAGCAGAATTTAATTAATGCTCTCCCTTATTTACCACAACAGCCTTTGCAGTCCCTCGCATTGTGTTTAGAGCATCAGAATAAAATAAATCCTGATTTACACCAGGCAATTGCCACACAAATAAGAGTCGAACTGCAGGAAAATCGCCAGGAAAATGCGATTTTATTATTACGGGCATTGGCAAGTTCCCCCTCTATTGCTATCACCAAAAAATTGATAGAAGAGCAATTTTCTTCGGACTTAATCCATAACGTACATTGGTATGTGGGTATTGCAGGACGTTTATGGACAGTGCTTGAAGATGAAACCTTACTTAATCGCTTTCTTGAATCTTTAGCAAATAACCAAGCAGCACTTTTTCCGCAGCTCTTTACAGATATTGTTGCGATTCCTTTATTACGCGAAAAAGTGCTCAGACAAATACGTTTACCAGCACGCTCACCCGCTTTAACAGAAGCGATTGGACGATTATTTTCAGGTAGTCAAAATTAGGTGGAGTTATAATGGTCGAGCTGCTATTTATTTTATTAACGGTACTTTTGAGCGCTATTATTTGGAAATTACGTAAACAATCGGAATATGCTCGAGAGCAGATCACCCAGCATTGTTTTAAATTAGATCTGCAGTTACTGTCGGTTTCTCGTTCTAACTTTAATTTTAAATTAGGTGAACACTTTTTACAGGCCAGTTTCGTTTTTGAATTTAGCAGTGACAACAACAACAACTACCAGGGGCATTTATTTATGCGCGGATTACGCCGGCCAAGATTTGAACTGCCAGTTTACCGCTCGGTGGAATCCCCCCATTCACTTAATTTATAACAAGGCTTTTTATGGATAGTATTATTCTAATTGCACAGCAGATTGCCAAAGAAGGTAAACAACCTAATACCGCATTGATCAAAGCACGCTTGCCTAAAAATGTGCCCTTGCCAACGATTATTCAAGGTCTAAAAATGTGGATCAATGATCCTCATAAAGTCATCAATATTCCAACAGAAGTAACAGCAAGTGAAAATTTGGACAGTAACACAACGATCGAGACCTTAATCGACACTAAAATTAATCAAGCCATTGCGCCTTTAATAAAACAGGTTGAGTTGTTAACTAAACAACTTGTTGATTTAAAAAAACAACTTAAAATACAAGAAAAAGAGTAGCCGTGTTTATTAAAGAGATAACTTTTGAGTGTTATAAAAATACCCAGTACGCAGCCGTTGAAAAAGCCATTAATAACTACTTTGATATGTTACGCTATAATGGACAAATTCTGGGTCGTGAATTTCCGATCGCCATGTTTGAGGCTTGGTTTGTCTCAAGCTTGGTCTGCCCGGAAGAAAACAGTTTAAATGATATTTTTAATAGCCCGCAAGTAAAGCAGGCATTACAGGGTTTAACAGAAGCTGGATTACTTTCACCTAAAATCAAAAATATTGCTGAAGATTTAAACTCTTTGTGCTGCGCAGAGAAATTTCAACCAAGTTGGCAGCTTTTATACACAACTTTTTTAGATACCTGCTCCCCACTGCGCTGCGGTGAAAGCCTCGCCCCTATTCCGCTCTATCGAACGCCCGAAGCAATTAGTAATGGAGATCGTAAAGCCATTCTAAAATGGCAGGAAGAGTGGATTAATTGCGATGAACTGCAAATGAACGGTTCAGCGGTTTCGAGCGTTGCTTTAAAAGAGATTGGCGAGATCGGCAGCAGACTATTTTATCGCGGCACTAATTTATGTGAGCGCATTGAAGAGATTACTAAAGTACCAACCTATTATTACCTATACCGTGTTGCCGGTAACAGTTTAATAGCAGAACAGGAGCGAAAATGCCCCGCTTGTGGGGGAGATTGGAAACTAGCTGCGCCATTATTTGATATCTTTGATTTCAAATGTGAGCCATGTAAACTATTGTCAAACATATCTTGGGATTTCAAAAAATAAGGGAAAAATAATGGTAAAAAAAATAAAGTTTTTCGGCGCGATCGGTATCATTCTTGTTATCACTTTTTTCGTTTTATACAGCTGCTCCAGAGATGAAGTCGGTACGGTTTCTCTGGGACTTTTCACCACAAAAGATATTAAAATTGAAAAACTAAATGATCCGTTAATACCTGGTGTAACTTGCCATATTTCTAATATTGTTGCTGATTTAAGTTTTGCCGATCCATCGGATTCATCCATTAGCTGCCGTCAAACGGGTGAAATCACCCCAGAAATGCTCAGCCTTATAGATAAGTCAAAAAGTGGCGATGTGGTTTTCTCAAAATCGAAAAGTATTTTATTTAAATCATTAAAAATCAGACGTATTTTTGATCAATCAACACAAACGATACTTTATATTTCCTACAGCACTAAAGAAATTGAGGGTAGCTTTAAGCATGCAATGTCTACCGTTCCACTATGGGGAACAAAAGCTTATTCTGCACCTGTGATAGCTGCAGAGTAAGTATCAGCTAACAGTATTTAATACATTTTTTATTAAAAGGCTTAATTATTATATAATTAAGCTTTTTTTTGAGCTTGAATAAGATAAAACTTTTTTTACAATGCATTAATATGATCAGCAATAATTAGTTGCCTTGGTAGCTATTAATATAATGGTGGCATTCTTTCAATAAACCTAAAAACTCCATTGACTCACGATCAAAACTATTTATCGGTAAATAGAGATGATAACCATAAGCTTTACTCAGCTCTTCTGTCCGATATAACCATGCGGCGATCGGGCCTTTGTAGGTAACCCCATTTAATTCAAAGGGTTCAAAGTTAATCAGATCCTCTGGCAGATCAATTTCACGGTTTTTTACCGCTAACATTAATAGCTCCAACTGCTCATGAAGTAATTTATTAGCCAACCTTGGTGAGATAGTTTGCGCTATATTTGCCAAGCTATTTAATTTTATGCCCAAATAAGGTAATTTCACATGCTGCCCCCGTATATCAGCTGGGATATCACCAATGCGCAGAATATCTTGCCAGGGTAAATGCCAATGACCGTTAAAATGATAATAAGAGATAATCTCCGGTGTTATGAAGTAACTTATTGGTGGCTCTAAAAATTTAAGCAAAGCAACAAATAACATGATAAAACTGGCTGACATAATAAAGATTAACGGGAGCCTATAGTCGTCCCAAAATACAAGATTTAACAACAAACAAACGCACAACAATAAAGAGCCTAAACATAATAAAAATAAACGATTATGTTTTGAATTTGGTTTAACCTGAATGACTCTTTGTGCTTTTTTTTGCAAGTCTCGTACTCCTTAAAAATTTTTTAATACAATGATAATAGCAAATGCATTCAAAATGTAATCTTGTAGTACGCCAGAAAAATCAACACTAGCAATGCATAGGTTGCAGGAAGTCGTTTTTCCATCCTTTCATAAAATAATATGGAAGGATTTTGCACCGCTTCAGCTAAGCAAAAAGAGATAAAAAATAGAATGTTCTAAATAAAACTAATCTCAAAGACTAAAACATAGTTTCATCTCTAGCGAACATTTTCCAACCAAAATAAAGGAATCGACAATGAGTGGTATTGGTATAACCCTAAAAATAGCTGAAGAATAGCACTTAGGAAAGTATATATTTCAATAAATTTAGAGATATAAAAAATGCCCATGAATTGCTTTCTACCTTAACCATGGGAGAACAGCTTATTATACCAAACGCATTAATTAAGTGATCAGATTTGCCTACTCTCTTTGGCAGAGTGTTTTTACCTCTTCTACCTGATCCCTAACGTTTGTACATAATCTTTAAATACAAAGTTGGCTAAATTATCAAATTTAATTGCCTGACTTGTGCAATACATTGCCGATGAAACAGCCCGTAGGGTGCGCTCCGCGCACCAATTTCTGCCGCTTGCGGTGCGCGGAGCGCACCCTACGGATAACATAATACCATTTAGCTTGTGCGAGATATTCGCGATGGAACAGGACTCGCAGAGCTCGTCCGCTCGTGACACTTACCTATGGCAAACTCGCCCTACTCTCACATGGGGAGACCCCTTTTGCATTGCAGTCCCTTGAACAAGGTTCAAGGAAACAAAATGCAACTAAGTACCATCGGCGCAATTGCGTTTCACTGCTGAGTTCGGAATGGGAAGGAAAACAAGGTCCCTTAGTCCGGAGGACGAAGGGCAAAACGGCAGGATAGCCGTTTTGAACAGCACCGCTGCCCGTAGGGTAAGCAACATGGATGTTGCGCATTAAACTTTGTTTGACGTTGATGGTACCACAGCAATAAATGCTAAAAGCAAAAAGGCCCCACCAGAATTAACCAGTGGGGCCTTTTTAAATAGGAGTCTAGCAATGACCTACTCTCACATGGGGAGACCCCACACTACCATCGGCGCAGCTGCGTTTCACTTCTGAGTTCGGAATGGAATCAGGTGGTACCACAGCGCTATGTTTACTAGACAAAAAAATTAATTAGAAAAGCTGGTTTTATTGTTGTTTTTATCAAGCAATCGTAAATATTTGTAAAATATGTTTCGCAAGCATATTTTTATTTGTCTTGGTTACTGTTGTTTCAACCCTTAGCTCGATCAGAGGGAATGTTAATAACATTCACTGACCAACTATGCGTCTACTGCAACTCAACACACTTTAGGTGTTGTATGGTTAAGCCTCACGGGTAATTAGTACAAGTTAGCTCAATACATTACTGCACTTACACACCTTGCCTATCAACGTTGTAGTCTCCAACGGCCCTTCAGGGAGCTTAAAGCTCCAGTGAGAACTCATCTCGAGGCTCGCTTCCCGCTTAGATGCTTTCAGCGGTTATCGATTCCGAACGTAGCTACCGGGCAATGCATCTGGCGATACAACCCGAACACCAGCGGTTCGTCCACTCCGGTCCTCTCGTACTAGGAGCAGCTCCTCTCAATTCTCAAACGCCCACGGCAGATAGGGACCGAACTGTCTCACGACGTTCTAAACCCAGCTCGCGTACCACTTTAAATGGCGAACAGCCATACCCTTGGGACCGACTTCAGCCCCAGGATGTGATGAGCCGACATCGAGGTGCCAAACACCGCCGTCGATATGAACTCTTGGGCGGTATCAGCCTGTTATCCCCGGAGTACCTTTTATCCGTTGAGCGATGGCCCTTCCATTCAGAACCACCGGATCACTATGACCTACTTTCGTACCTGCTCGACGTGTCTGTCTCGCAGTTAAGCTGGCTTATACCATTGTACTAACCTCACGATGTCCGACCGTGATTAGCCAACCTTCGTACTCCTCCGTTACTCTTTAGGAGGAGACCGCCCCAGTCAAACTACCCACCAAACAGTGTCCCAAACCCCGATTCAGGGGCCATGGTTAGAACTCAAAACATACAAGGGTGGTATTTCAAGGTTGGCTCCACGTCATCTAGCGACAACGCTTCAAAGCCTCCCACCTATCCTACACATGTAGGCTCTAAGTTCACTGCTAAGCTGTAGTAAAGGTTCACGGGGTCTTTCCGTCTAGCCGCGGGGACGCAGCATCTTCACTGCGATTTCAACTTCACTGAGTCTCGGGTGGAGACAGCATGGCCATCATTACGCCATTCGTGCAGGTCGGAACTTACCCGACAAGGAATTTCGCTACCTTAGGACCGTTATAGTTACGGCCGCCGTTTACCGGGGCTTCGATCAAAAGCTTCGACCTGAGTCTAACCTCATCAATTAACCTTCCGGCACCGGGCAGGCGTCACACCCTATACGTCATCTTACGATTTAGCAGAGTGCTGTGTTTTTAATAAACAGTTGCAGCCATCTGGTATCTTCGGCCTCCAACAGCTTAGAGAGCAAGTCTCGTCACCGTCGGAGGCGTACCTTCTCCCGAAGTTACGGTACCATTTTGCCTAGTTCCTTCACCCGAGTTCTCTCAAGCGCCTTAGTATTCTCTACCTGACCACCTGTGTCGGTTTGGGGTACGATCCTCTATTATCTGAAGCTTAGAGACTTTTCCTGGAAGCATGGCATCAATGACTTCATCACCTTGGTGACTCGACATCGTGTCTCAGCGTTAAAAGAAACCCGGATTTACCTAAGTCTCCCGCCTACGCACTTGAACCTGGACAACCATCGCCAGGCCCACCTAGCCTTCTCCGTCCTCCCATCGCAATAATAAAGGGTACGGGAATATTAACCCGTTTCCCATCGACTACGCCTTTCGGCCTCGCCTTAGGGGTCGACTCACCCTGCCCCGATTAACGTTGGACAGGAACCCTTGGTCTTCCGGCGGGGAGGTTTTTCACCTCCCTTATCGTTACTCATGTCAACATTCGCACTTCTGATACCTCCAGGATGGTTTACACCTTTCCCTTCGACGGCTTACAGAACGCTCCTCTACCATGCCTATAAATAAGCATCCGCAGCTTCGGTGATATGTTTAGCCCCGTTAAATCTTCCGCGCAGACCGACTCGACTAGTGAGCTATTACGCTTTCTTTAAAAGATGGCTGCTTCTAAGCCAACTTCCTAGCTGTCTGAGCCTTTCCACATCGTTTCCCACTTAACATATACTTAGGGACCTTAGCTGGCGGTCTGGGTTGTTTCCCTTTCCACGACGGACGTTAGCACCCGCCGTGTGTCTCCCGTGATTGCACTTGTTGGTATTCGGAGTTTGCATGGGGTTGGTAAGTCGGGATGACCCCCTAGCCCAAACAGTGCTCTACCCCCAACAGTGATACACGAGGCGCTACCTAAATAGCTTTCGAGGAGAACCAGCTATCTCTTGGTTTGATTGGCCTTTCACCCCCAGCCACAAGTCATCCCCTAATTTTTCAACATTAGTGGGTTCGGTCCTCCAGTTGATGTTACTCAACCTTCAACCTGCTCATGGCTAGATCACCAAGTTTCGGGTCTAATCCCAGCAACTATTCGCCTAGTTAAGACTCGGTTTCCCTACGGCTCCCCTATTTGGTTAACCTTGCTACTGAAATTAAGTCGTTGACCCATTATACAAAAGGTACGCAGTCACGGAACACAATGTCCGCTCCTACTGCTTGTACGTACACGGTTTCAGGTTCTATTTCACTCCCCTCACAGGGGTTCTTTTCGCCTTTCCCTCACGGTACTGGTTCACTATCGGTCAATTAGGAGTATTTAGCCTTGGAGGATGGTCCCCCCATATTCAGTCAGGATTTCTCGTGTCCCGACCTACTCGCTTTCACTGTAAAGAAGTTTTTGTGTACGGGGCTATCACCCTGTATCGCGGCACTTTCCAGAGCCTTCCACTAACTTTTAAACAGCTTAAGGGCTGTTCCAATTTCGCTCGCCGCTACTATCGGAATCTCGGTTGATTTCTTTTCCTAAGGGTACTTAGATGTTTCAGTTCCCCTCGTTCGCTTCGTTAAGCTATGTATTCACTTAACGATGACACTAAGTGCCGGGTTGCCCCATTCGGAAATTCCAGGATATAACGCTTGTTATCAACTCCCCTGGACTTATCGCAGATTACCACGTCCTTCATCGCCTCTAATTGCCTAGGCATCCACCGTGCACGCTTATTCACTTAACCATACAACACCTAAAAGGTGTCACTTTAAGCGTTTTTATGAATGTTAATAACATTCAAAAAACACATAAGATAACAAAATCTAGATTTTGCATTTATTTGAGTTTCCAAGACGCTTGCGATTTCTCATATTTTACAATACAAAAAACAACATTCGTTTTTCGTGCACCTAAGAATGATTGAATTAACAATCACTCAATAGATACGTATATTATCCAAAGTATCAGTTTGAATAATATTTATTTTTGCTTGATTCATTTACTAACACCTAAGTGTTAATAAACGAGAACTGTTTATATTTCACTATGTCAAATATAAACTTTTCGTTTAATTTATCACACCAATCAACACCTGAGTGTCATTGTTATTGTGTGATAAAAAGAACTTTTATCAGCTTTCCTAATTGTTAAAGAGCAGTGTTAAAAAAACACTTATTAATTATTCTTTATAAAGAACAGTTAATAAGTGCGTCATTATAGGCAGGTTCAATTTCCTTAAATACATAAAATTAATTTGCGGAGCAAATATAACTTTTATTTATTTAAATAAAAAGTGGTATCCCCAAGGGGATTTGAACCCCTGTTACCGCCGTGAAAGGGCGGTGTCCTAGGCCTCTAGACGATGGGGACATAGAAACTACTTGCGCTTTATCATTCTAATCAAACAATCTGTGTGAACACTCAATTATTATTTGCGTAGCAAATAGTGATGCCGGAAGGTGAATTTGCAGAGCAAAATCGCCGAAAGGCTTGTACTGTGAAGCACTTGCAAGCAAGTCTTCAATGTATTAATTCGCAAGCGAATTAACTGATGTGTCTCTTTACGTAAGGAGGTGATCCAGCCCCAGGTTCCCCTAGGGCTACCTTGTTACGACTTCACCCCAGTCATGAACCACACCGTGGTCATCGCCATCCCCGAAAGGTTAAGCTAATGACTTCTGGTGCAGCCCACTCCCATGGTGTGACGGGCGGTGTGTACAAGGCCCGGGAACGTATTCACCGTGGCATTCTGATCCACGATTACTAGCGATTCCAACTTCACGGAGTCGAGTTGCAGACTCCGATCCGGACTACGACAAACTTTATGAGATTCGCATACCTTCGCAGGCTAGCAACCCTTTGTATTTGCCATTGTAGCACGTGTGTAGCCCATCCCGTAAGGGCCATGATGACTTGACGTCGTCCCCACCTTCCTCCGGTTTATCACCGGCAGTCTCCCTAGAGTTCCCACCATTACGTGCTGGCAACTAAGGATAAGGGTTGCGCTCGTTGCGGGACTTAACCCAACATTTCACAACACGAGCTGACGACAGCCATGCAGCACCTGTCTCAGAGTTCCCGAAGGCACTCTACTATCTCTAACAGATTCTCTGGATGTCAAGGGATGGTAAGGTTCTTCGCGTTGCATCGAATTAAACCACATGCTCCACCGCTTGTGCGGGCCCCCGTCAATTCATTTGAGTTTTAACCTTGCGGCCGTACTCCCCAGGCGGTCTATTTAATGCGTTAGCTTTGAAACCCACGGCATATAGCCACAAACTTCTAATAGACATCGTTTACTGCGTGGACTACCGGGGTATCTAATCCCGTTTGCTCCCCACGCCTTCGCGCCTCAGCGTCAGTCTTTGTCCAGGTGGCCGCCTTCGCCACTGGTATTCCTTCAGATCTCTACGCATTTCACCGCTACACCTGAAATTCTACCACCCTCTACAAAACTCTAGTTAACCAGTTTCAAATGCAGTTCCAAGGTTGAGCCCTGGGCTTTCACATCTGACTTAATTAACCGCCTACGCGCGCTTTACGCCCAGTAATTCCGATTAACGCTCGCACCCTCCGTATTACCGCGGCTGCTGGCACGGAGTTAGCCGGTGCTTCTTCTGCGAGTAACGTCACAGATATTGGATATTAACCAATACCCTTTCCTCCTCGCTGAAAGTGCTTTACAACCCGAAAGCCTTCTTCACACACGCGGCATGGCTGCATCAGAGTTTCCTCCATTGTGCAATATTCCCCACTGCTGCCTCCCGTAGGAGTCTGGACCGTGTCTCAGTTCCAGTGTGGCTGGTCATCCTCTAAGACCAGCTAGGGATCGACGCCTTGGTAAGCCATTACCTTACCAACTAGCTAATCCCACTTGGGCTCATCTTGTCGCGATAGCATATAAATAGAGGCCACCTTTGGTCCGGAGACATTATGCGGTATTAGCAGTCGTTTCCAACTGTTGTCCCCCGCAACAAGGCAAATTCCCAAGCATTACTCACCCGTCCGCCACTCGTCAGCAAAATAGCAAGCTATTCTCTGTTACCGTTCGACTTGCATGTGTTAAGCCTGCCGCCAGCGTTCAATCTGAGCCATGATCAAACTCTTCAATTTAAAGTTTAATTTGCAGCTTGCGCTGCGACTCAATATAACTGACTAAAACTAATTACTCTTATATCAATACCTAAGTATAAAAACTTCAGTATATAAATAATGAATAACTTATTATTCTGAATAAATAAATTTATTCGTGTGTCACTTTTATTGATGAGTAAGCTATTTACGAAGTAAAAAGTTACTGCCTTTACAAGAAAGGACTTTGATTTTTTTGAAATCACATCAACAATAAGTGTCCACACAGATTGTTTGATTAAATTGTTAAAGAGCGTGCCTTTCGGCGAGGTGCGTATATTACGCTACCTGTAAACGATGTCAATGATTAATTTATCTTTCTAATCAACGTGATACGTTATTAGAAGCTTAATCTTTTTCGTTCTGAGTAACCGGACTGACTTGCGTCTTTCCCGTTTCTGTGGGGCGCATTATAGAGATTTTATGAACCTTGGCAAGGCCTTTATAAGAAAAAACGCCAACTAATTAAAACCTTTATATTTACGCTTATAAAACAAACAAAAATCATTAGTTTTTGATTTTTGTTATCATTCACACCAGCGTTTACCGATCTTGTGTGCTATTTCCAGATGGTCTAATACTCTCGCGACCATAAAATCCTGTAAATCAGCAATAGTTTTAGGCTGATGATAAAAACCTGGGGCTAATGGCATCACTGTCACCCCTAATTCGGACAGAGTAAGCATGTTTCGTAAATGAAGAGTGGAAAAAGGGGTTTCTCTTGGCATGACAATCAATTTCCCGCGTTCTTTTAAAATAACATCCGCAGAACGTTCGATTAAATTGTTAGATAAACCGTGGGCAATAGAGGCTAATGTTCCACAACTGCATGGACAAACAATCATTTTATTTGGCGCTGATGAGCCCGAGGCGACGGGTGAAAACCAATCTTTTGCAGCTAATACAACTATCTGCTGCTGTTTACTCTGATATTTATCCTGTAAAAAAACATTTAGTTGAGTCACATCTGCAGGCCAATCTTCATTTTCTTCTGTTTTTAATACAATTTTAGCCGCATCAGAAAGTAATAGATATATTTGTATATCTGTATTAACCAATGCCTGTAATAGCCTTAAGAAGTAACCGCTACCCGATGCACCTGTTACCGCTAACGTAATCCTATCTTTAAAAAAAACATCTTTAGACATATTAAACCTTCTTTTTCAGGGCGAGTTGCCCCAGTAACTTGTTATGGATATTACCAAAACCACCATTACTCATAATGAGTATATGAGCGTTTCGCTCTGCTATTGATACTAACTTAGTGCATAACTCATCAATATCATGGGATATATCAACGGCTTTACCTTGCTCTGCAAACAGTTCTTCAATTGACCATTTAATATCTTCTGTTTCAAAACAGTAAACACTGTCAGCGGCGGCTAATGCATTGACTAATGCCTCTTTATGGACACCTAATTTCATCGTATTAGAACGCGGCTCCAGAACAGCAATAATTTTTTCATTGCCTACTTTTGCACGTAACCCCGCTAAGGTTGTTTTAATGGCGGTAGGATGATGAGCAAAATCATCATAAACAGTAATACTATTAACTTTGCCTTTAACTTCCATTCGACGTTTGATATTTTTAAATTCAGCGAGTGCTTCAATCGCAATTTCCGGCGTAACACCAACGTGGCGCGCAGCAGCTATGGCAGCAAGTGCATTATTCACATTATGGTCACCCATCAATGACCAAGCCACCTGCCCCTGTTTTTGCTGATTTAGATAGACGTCAAAAATTGAAGCATCTTCTTTGATTTTTTTGCAAGACCAGTTTTTCCCCAGATATTCAACTTCACTCCAACAGCCCATGCGCTGGACATCGATCAGAGCTTGATCCTGATCGGGTATAAAAATACGCCCTGTTGCAGGAACAGTACGAACTAAATGATGAAATTGTTTTTTAATGGCATTTAAATCTTCAAAAATATCTGCATGGTCAAACTCTAAGTTATTTAAAACCAGCGTTCGAGGGTGATAGTGAACAAATTTGGAACGTTTATCAAAAAAAGCACTGTCATACTCATCTGCCTCTATCACAAAAAATGGGGTTTCACCTAACCTGGCTGACAGACCAAAGTTCTCCGGTACACCACCAATTAAGAAACCCGGTTTCATATTGGCATATTCTAAAATCCAAGCCAACATGCTTGCAGTGGACGTTTTACCGTGTGTCCCGGCAACAGCTAATACCCAACGATCTTTTAAGACATGCTCTAATAACCACTGTGGACCCGAAATATAAGGAATTTGTTTATCCAGAACAGCTTCTACACAAGGATTCCCACGACTCATTGCATTCCCAATAACCACAAGATCAGGATTTGAATCTAATTGGTCTGGATCAAAACCTTGAATTAATTCAATCCCTTGCTCTTCTAATTGGGTACTCATCGGAGGATAAACGTTTTTATCTGATCCTGTGACTTTATAACCCAAGGATTTGGCGAGAATAGCAAGGCCCCCCATAAATGTGCCACAGATGCCAAGAATATGAATATGCATAAAACCTCAATAGGAAAGTGTATTTAATTGTTATACCCAAAATCACCTGAACATGAAAGGTAAGAAAGTGTCTTTAATTGTTAACCCTAAATTACCTGATGATGCAGGAATCAGCAATAAAAAAGGCGAACACCCTTAGATGTTCGCCTTTATAGCATTTAAAATTTTAGATAAATGCTAAAGCAGATGTTTTGGACGCTTATAAAAAAAGGAAGCCGCAGCTTCCTTTTTTTGAGTCAATGACCGCAGTCATTACTTTATTTTTTACCAATCAAGGTATTATTCAGCTGTTGTTTTTTCAGCAGCTTCTTTGATGCTTAAGCGCACACGGCCCTGGCGATCAACTTCTAATACTTTAACTTTCACTTCCTGACCTTCTTTAAGGTGATCAGACACTTTCTGTACACGCTCTTCACAGATTTGCGAGATATGTACTAGACCATCTTTACCGGGAAGGATATTAACAAAGGCACCGAAATCAGCTAAACGTACCACTTTACCTGTGTAGATAGTACCCACTTCAACTTCAGCTGTGAGTGCTTTAATACGGTTAATTGCGTCATCAGCTTGCTCACCAGAGGTCGCTGCAATTTTAACAGTACCGTCATCTTCGATTTCAATTGTAGTACCGGTTTCTTCACATAGAGAGCGGATAACAGCGCCGCCTTTACCAATAACATCACGGATTTTATCAGTGTTGATTTTGATAGTATGAATACGTGGAGCGAATTGAGAAATATCAGCGCGACCTTGTGGAAGTGCTTGGTCCATTACGGTCAAAATGTGCAAACGTGCAGCTTTTGCCTGATTTAAAGCAATCTGCATGATTTCACGCGTGATCCCTTCAATTTTGATATCCATCTGTAGTGCAGTAATACCTTCGGTAGTACCGGCAACTTTAAAGTCCATATCACCAAGATGATCTTCATCACCTAGAATATCAGAAAGCACAACAAACTCTTCGCCTTCTTTTACAAGACCCATCGCGATTCCCGCAACAGAAGCTTTAAGAGGAACACCCGCATCCATTAATGCTAGCGATGCACCACAAACAGAAGCCATTGAAGATGAACCGTTTGATTCAGTGATTTCAGACACAACACGTACTGTGTATGGGAATTCTTCAAGCGAAGGCATAACAGCCAAAACACCACGTTTAGCAAGACGGCCATGGCCAATCTCACGACGTTTAGGAGAGCCAACAAAGCCAGTTTCGCCTACACAATAAGGAGGGAAGTTGTAATGTAATAAGAAGTTATCTTTCTTCTCACCCATTATACTGTCAATGATTTGCGCATCACGCTGAGTACCAAGGGTCGCCGTCACTAATGCTTGAGTTTCACCACGGGTAAACAATGCACTACCGTGAGTACGAGGTAACACGCCAGTACGGACATCTAATGCACGAATACTTTCAGGATCGCGACCATCGATACGCGGCTCACCTTTAATAATGCGCGTACGTACCACTGTTTTTTCTAGATCGTGTAAGTATTCACCGATTTGCTTAGCTTCTAATGTTTCATCAGATGCTAATAATTTTTCTTTAACTTCAGAGGTGATAGCTTTAATCGCATCGTAACGATCGCCTTTATCACTGATCTGGTAAGCTTGTTCAAAACGCGCTTGTGCTTCAGTTGCAATAGCCGCATCTAATGCTTCGTTACGTGCAGGGGCAGCCCAGTTCCATGCTGGACGAGCAACCTCTGCAGCGAACTCTTTGATTGATTCAACAACAATTTGTTGCTGATCGTGACCAAATACAACCGCACCAAGCATAACGTCTTCGCTTAGAATACCGGCTTCAGATTCAACCATTAAGACAGCGTTATCTGTACCAGATACAACAAGGTTAAGATCACTTGTTTCTAATTCAGTTTTGGTTGGGTTAAGCAGGTATTCACCTTCTTTATAACCAACACGTGCACAACCGATAGGCCCCTTGAAAGGCATACCCGAGATAGAAAGCGCCGCAGATGTTGCAATCATTGCAACGACATCCGGGTTAACTTCAGGGTTGATAGAGACAACAGTTGCAATCACTTGTACTTCGTTTTTGAAACCGGCTGGGAATAGAGGACGAACTGGACGGTCAATAAGGCGTGCAATCAGTGTTTCGTCTTCGCTTGGACGGCCTTCACGTTTGAAGAAACCACCTGGGATTTTACCCGCAGCATAGGTTTTTTCCTGGTAGTTTACCGTCAGCGGAAAGAAATCACGCTCTTGGTTGTCAGCATTTTTACCAACAACAGAAACGAATACACAGGTATCATCCATACTACACATTACAGCGGCAGTTGCCTGACGAGCCATTACGCCCGTTTCTAGAGTGACAGTATGTTCGCCATACTGAAAACTTTTAACAATAGGAGTCATTTTTTTTCCTTTAATAAATTTATATTCTTGTGCTTTTGATCGCGCCGCTAGTATACGTCAACCTTTACGTTTTAAACATTTTTTAATCTGCAGAAACAAAAAAAGAGCCCATAGGCTCTTTTTTTAAATTACGTTTAAGTCGAAATTAACGACGTAGACCTAATTCAGCGATTAATGCTGTGTAAGCAGCAACATCTTTACGCTTTAAGTAGTCAAGTAATTTACGACGTTGACTTACCATGCGCAATAGACCACGACGGCTGTGGTGATCATGGATGTGCTCTTTAAAGTGACCTTGAAGGTGGTCTATTTGTGCTGTGTATAAAGCAGCTTGAACTTCTGAAGAACCAGTATCGTTTTCTGAACGACCATATTTAGCTACAATCTCAGCTTTTTGTTCTGCACTTAGTGACATAACATACTCCGATATTTTATGGTTATGTGTATAACCGATTTAAATTAGTACCGCCGATCACTAATTCAGCGGCAAAGTGAACGACGGATCTTACGGAGGATTGAATCATTAAGCAATACTTATTCGGTAAATTTTAATTAAAAGGATTATCCGCCTAATAATAATTTATCGTCGTCTAACTCTGCACCATCGGTGCGTGCTTGAGCAAATAGATTAAGCAAATCTTTAACTTGATAATTAGCACGCTCTTTGCTTGCCAAATCAAAAATAATATTACCTTCATGAAGCATAATAGTACGCGATCCATGATCTAAGGCTTGCCGCATAGAATGAGTCACCATCATCACAGTTAATTGTTTTTCTTTAATAATTTGTGATGATATATCCAAAATTAAAGCGGCTGTTTTTGGATCCAGCGCAGCCGTATGCTCATCCAGCAGTAAAATGCTGCTTGGCTGTAATGCCGACATCAGTAAGCTGACTGATTGGCGTTGCCCACCGGACAAAAGCCCCATTTCACTGTCCAGACGATCTTCCAGACCCAGATTTAATCGGCTTAACTGCTCCTTGAACACCTTGCGCAATTTATTGTTTAGAGCAAACGCCAGTGTCCCGCGCTTCCCCCGCCCATAAGCAAGTGACATATTCTCTTCAACAGTTAAGTTACCACAGGTTCCCGCTAAGGGATCTTGAAAGACACGGGCAATATCCTTAGTACGGCCCGTGGCTGGCAACTTTGTGACATCCCGATCATCAAAATAAATTTTACCTTGAGTTGATTTTATATCACCGGCAATAGTATTGAGTAAGGTAGATTTACCCGCGCCATTAGAACCAATCACTGTTACAAATTCACCCGATGGTATGGTCAGATCAACTCCCTGTAATGCAAGTTTTTCTGTTGGTAAACCATGATTAAAGGTAACGTGTAAATTTTCACAACTGATCATATTTGCTCCTTGATGGCGCGTTTCGCTTTCCATTCATTACGTAATTTAGGAAACACTAATGCAAGAGCCACCAATACAGCGGTAATCAAGTTTAAATCTGAGGCTTGAAAACCTAAAAAGTCAGCATTTAATGCCATTGATACGGCAAAACGATATAAGACGGAACCCACAATACAGCTCATTACAATGACCAGCATCGAACGACTCGCCAGCAGAGATTCACCAATAATAACAGCCGCTAAACCAACCACTATAGTCCCTATTCCCATGGTTGAATCGGCAAAACCATTGGTTTGTGCAAACAGTGCACCGGCAAGTCCGACCAAACCATTAGAGAGTGCTAAACCCACATAAACTTTTTCAGTCACAACGATACCGTTAGCTTGCGCCATGCGTTTATTAGAGCCGACCGCACGCATCGCTAAACCATATTGGGTACGCAAAAACCAGGCGACCAACAGTCCGCCAACAATAGCGCAGACAGCCACAAAGATAACCTTCATGTACATGTCCGGCAAAATCCCTTCGAAAGGAGAAAGGACCGTTGGCTCCATAATTAAGGCAACATTAGGTTTTCCCATCACCCGTAAATTGATGGTATACAGGGCAGTCATAGTCAGGATACTGGCCAGCAAATGCAGAATATTAAAACGCAGATTTAACCATGCGGTAACTAAACCTGCACAAGATGCCGCAAGTGTTCCGCATAAGGTTGCTAAATATGGGTTTTGACCTGCAACAATTAACGTCGCTGCAACAGCTGCGCCAAGTGTAAAACTACCATCAACCGTAAGGTCTGGAAAATCTAAAATTCGAAAAGTAAGATAGACCCCGATAGCAACTAAGCCATAGATAAGGCCTATTTCTAATGTGCCTAAAAAAGCATAAAGTGACATATTAATAACTACTTATTATTTAATGATTTGGGTTGCTCGAGCAAGCACATCAGCTGGCACTTTTACGCCCATTTTAGCGGCCATAGTAGTGTTAACAAAAAGGCTAGTACCATCGGCCATTTTTACGTCGATATCGCCAGGTTTTTCACCTTTTAGAATACGTATCACGATCTCACCGGTTTGACGGCCTAAATCGCCATAATCATAACCAACGGCAGCAACAGCACCACGTTCAACTGAACCTGTATCAGCAGCAAAAACCGGGACTTGAGCATCGATTCCGACTTTTACAACGGCTTCAAAAGCACTGATAATAGTATTATCTGTTGGGCAGTAAATAGCATCGACTTTACCTATCAGTTGCTTGCTGGCAATCATTACATCGGATGATTTAGGTGCTGGAGACTCAACAATAGTAATCCCCATCTCAACAGCGGCTTCTTTTAAAGCATTAACTATTGCTACCGAGTTAGCTTCACCCGGATTATACGGCACACCCACTGTTTTTAGATTGGGAACAAATTCTTTAATCAAAGCAAGGTGTTGTTTCACGTTAACCATATCTGACAGGCCAGTAACATTGCCACCAGGTTGAATTAAGCGCGGCACAAGCTTGGCACCAACAGGATCCGTGACAGCAGAAAATACCACTGGAATATCGCGACTGGCGCTGACTGCCGCTTGGGCTGAAGGCGTCGCAATAGCCACAATAACATCGGGAGCATCACCGACCATTTTACGTGCAATTTGAGCCGCGATAGCAGGTTGTCCTTGCGCACTCTCATAGGTAAATTTCAGTTGATCACCTGTATATCCATTTTCATTGAGGACCGCTTTAATACCATCGCGAACAGCATCAAGTGCAGGGTGCTCGACAATCGCAGTGGTCGCAACATAAACGGGTTTAGCGTACAGGCTAGTACACAAAACAACTGTTGATAATGCGATTACTTTTAATACCGAATTTAGATTCATGTTAAGATCCTTTGTAATAAATTTACTATTATTTTGTTTTCATAGTAAAACGATTGATGGGTATAGACAGTCTGTCTCTTAGATAACGGCTGACTTTATCAGCAAAATTCAATAAAGTAAAAACACTATTTCTAAAATGTATTACCGGTAACTTTGTGCCTTCTCAGACCGCTTTCAGTGTGGTGATTATCGACATTTTACCGGGGGAGTGATGGCTTTTGACAGTTAACAACGGTCATTTTTTTGAGATCAGCGCCTTACACTAGGGTTTGCAAAGCAGACTGTATTGCCGGGTAATTTAGACCACATTACTTGCTTAAAAAGAAAAATAAATAGTGAGTGCTCACATTAAAAAACAGGCGTAAACAATCAATTTATTGATGTAAATTGGTATGACTACCTTTTCATATGGGTAGCATCTTTTTTTTGCGATATATTGTCAGCTCAAAACCGCTGTACAATTTCAGTTGTATAGCAGCTTATTATCTATATTCAGATTGCTATTACAGTTCTAATTCCAAGGTTATGTTTGTACACCCTTTCTCACAACTAAGACCACTTTTTCCTAACAGCGAAACACTTAATTTAAAAGGTTGTTGGCAGGTTGGACAAAGCACAGTCTCACCTCGGCCTATTTTTTTAATAATATTACGTTGCTCATTAAATGAGTTAGCTGCTGATTTATTGATTGCTGAGAAGTCTAGTTTTGTCATGATTGTTATCTCACTCTGACAGCTACGAAGTTCGCAGCTTTCTTTTACTTACAAGTTCGCCAAACGGGTTGGGGCAATTAAACCTGCCTCGTTCATTTTACCAACACCAATAAAAGTATGAGCCTCACCAACGGTGATCCTAAGGACGGTATTATCAGGCGCACCAAAAACTTGTACCGGTTGACCATGCAAGACATACTCGCCCATCTCATCTGAGATATTAACTTCCGGGTATTTTTTTACTGCAGTATCCATATCAAGTAACAGCGGATCTAATAAATCATAGGGGCTGACATCAGATTCTTTTGCTTGCTCAATCAATGCTTCTAATTGTTCAATAGTGACCATTTTATCGTATGGATAATCGGCAACCTGCGTACGGCGTAACACAGACACATGCGCGCCACAGCCTAATAACTCACCAAGATCATCAACGATAGTGCGGATATAAGTCCCTTTACTAACGTGAATATCTAACTCTACTTCATTACCTTCAAAGCGTAATTGGTTAATTTCATAGACAGTAATAGGTCGTGCTTCACGCTCAATAGTAATACCTTCACGGGCATATTTATAAAGGGGCTGGCCTTTATGTTTTAAGGCAGAAAACATCGACGGTACCTGCATAATATCACCGCGGAAAGTGTCCAGTGCCTGATCAAGCTGCGTTTGAGTAACCTCAACCGGACGCTCGCTAACCACATCACCCTGTGAATCACTGGTGGTTGTGCGCACACCTAAGGTTGCAGTGACAATATAACGTTTATCGGAATCGAGCAAAAACTGAGAAAATTTGGTTGCTTCCCCTAAACAAACCGGCAGCATTCCCGTAGCAAGTGGATCTAACGCACCCGTATGCCCCGCTTTATTAGCAAAGAAAATACGCTTAACACGTTGTAATGCATGGTTTGAGCTGATGTCTGTGGGTTTATCCAGTAAAATGATACCGTTTATTGAACGCCCCTTTCCCCGTCTTGCCATTAGTCCTCGTCCTCTTCCGTTCTGCCTGACGCAGCTAATTTAGTCTTATCAGCTTTTACTGCTCCGCTCACTAATTCTGAAATACGTAAACCTTCGGTTAACGTACTGTCAAAACAGAAGCGTACTTCAGGTACAATACGTAAACGCATCGCTTTACCTAACAGACGGCGAATATATCCCGCTGCCGCGTTCAATCCCTCAAGAGACTCATCATTGGTTTGGTCACCAACGGTTAAAAAGGTCACAAATACTTTTGCGTAAGCAAGATCTCGCGTGACATCTACGCCAGAGATAGTGACCATTCCAATGCGCGGATCTTTCACTTCCTGCTGTAATATACGCGCAAGTTCTTTTTGAACCTGCTGAGATACTCGGGAAGTTCGGCTGTATTCTTTTGCCATTTTTTACTCCTTCATCAGCACACTGATGATTATTCGTTAGAAATAAGAATGGAGGCCTAAGGCCTCCATTCTTTACGTTAAGGCCACTTTGAGATTATAACGTTCGTTTAATCTCAATAGTTTCAAATACTTCTATTTGATCACCGACACGTACATCATTATAGTTCTTAACACCGATACCACATTCCATACCATTACGCACTTCGCTTAAGTCGTCTCTGAAACGACGTAGAGACTCAAGAACACCTTCGTAAATCACTATATTCTCACGTAAAACACGAATTGGATTATTACGTTTGATAGTACCTTCAGTCACCATACAACCGGCAATTGCGCCAATTTTAGGCGATTTAAAGACTTCACGAACGTCTGCAATACCCGTAATTTCTTGTCTATATTCAGGTGCTAATAAACCACTCATCGCTGCACGTACTTCATCAATTAGACCATAAATGATGCTGTAGTAATGCAGATCAACGCCTTCATTCTCGATAAGTTTACGAGCTGATGCATCCGCACGGACGTTAAAGCCAATAACAATGGCACCGGAAGCTGAAGCTAAAGACGCATCTGTTTCAGTAATACCACCAACACCACGACCGATGATGTTAACTTTAACTTCATCCGTTGATAGTTTGTTTAATGACTCGCAGATAGCTTCGAGTGAACCTTGAACATCCGCTTTAAGCACGATATTCAATTCTGAAACTTCACCGGCTTCCATATTGGCAAACATGTTATCAAGTTTCGCTTTTTGTTGACGTGCGAGTTTAATATCACGGAATTTACCCTGACGATATAACGCAACTTCACGCGCTTTTTTCTCATCTTTAACAACAGTTGCTTCATCACCTGCCATTGGCACGCCCGATAGACCTAATACTTCTACAGGAATAGATGGACCCGCCACTTCAATAGGTTTACCGTTCTCATCACGCATGGCACGAACACGGCCGTATTCAAGACCACACAGTAGAATATCGCCAAGCTTCAATTCACCGTGCTGAACAAGGATAGAAGCAACCGGACCGCGACCTTTATCAAGACGAGATTCAATTACCACACCGGCTGCAGGACCTTTCGCCACTGCTGACAAATCTAACATTTCAGCTTGTAGAAGAATACTCTCCAGTAGCCCATCAACACCAGTACCCACTTTCGCAGAAACGTAAGTGAAAATGTTTTCGCCACCCCATTCTTCAGAAATAATATTGTGCTGAGAAAGTTCACTTTTAACTCGGTCGAAATCAGCGCCTTCTTTATCAATTTTGTTAACAGCCACAATCAGCGGCACTTTAGCGGCTTTAGCATGTTGAATTGCTTCAATCGTTTGTGGCATAACACCATCATCGGCAGCAACAACTAAGATAACGATATCCGTTGCTTTAGCACCACGAGAACGCATTGAGGTAAAGGCAGCATGTCCTGGCGTGTCTAAAAAGGAGATCATTCCTTTATCTGTTTCTACATGGTAAGCACCAATATGCTGGGTAATACCACCGGCTTCTCCGTCAGCCACTTTGGCACGACGAATGTAATCAAGTAATGATGTTTTACCGTGATCGACGTGACCCATGATAGTCACAACAGGTGCGCGAGATGTGCGGTCACCACCTTGTTGCGCTTCAGCCATTACCGCTTCTTCTAACTCATTTTCTTTGGTTAGAATAACTTTATGGCCCATTTCTTCAGCAACAATAGTGGCTGTTTCCTGGTCAATTACCTGGTTAATGGTGGCCATTGCCCCCATTTTCATCATCGCTTTAATAACTTCGGTAGCTTTAACGGCCATTTTATTAGCAAGTTCTGCAACCGTAATAGTTTCACCAATTCTCACATTTCGCTCTACAGGCGCAGCAGGTTTTTCAAATGCCTGTTGCAAAGCGGAAGGTGTGGCAGGACGTTGTTTTTTACCACGACGTGTGCGGCGACCTTGAAATTTTTCTTCTACAGGTGCTTTTTTCTTCTTCTTGCGACGAGAAGGTCCCTCAGCTTTAGAATCTAATACATCTTCCGCTGCTTGGGCTTCTTTTGATGAGGTTATATGATAATCCCCACCTTCCGCTGCTTTTTTACGTGCAGTTTCTTCTTCAGCCCAGCGTGCAGAGTTTTCTTCAACGAGTTTTTTCGCATCTGCAGCCTGTTGCGCAGTTTCTTTCTCAGCTTTAGCCGATGCTTCTTGATCAGCTTTTTTCAATAATGCAGCAGATTCTTTTTCTGACGCTATCTGCTCTGCTGTTTTTTCAGATTTAACGGCAGTTTGTTTTTCTTTATTAGCAGCTGCTGCCTTTTTAGCTTTTTCGTCAGCTTCTTTTTTAGCAGCCAGTTTTTCTGCTAGTGCTTTTTCAACGAGTAATTTTTTAGCTTCAATTTCTGCTTGTAATTTATCGTTTGCAGCTTGTTGGTCTGCTAACTCAGCGGCTTGAGTTTCTTGAGTTTCGCTGTCGCTGCGTTTCACGTAAGTACGTTTCTTACGCACCTCAACTTGTACGGCTTTAGCCTGTCCCGTAGAACCTTTTACATTTAGCGTGCTTTTGGTTTTACGTTGTAAGGTCATTTTAGTTTTCGATTCACCGCCATGTTGCTTTTGCAAAAAGGAAGTTAACGTTTGTTTTTCTGCTAGGCTCACTTTATCTGATGCTGATTTTTTAATACCTGCATCGGCGAACTGTTTAACTAAAATTTCTTCTGATTTATTTAAATCTTTGGCAAGATCTTTAAGTGACATATCTGACATTATTATTTCTCCTATCTGATGCTTATTCAGCGTCTTCGCTGAACCAACAGATGTTACGAGCAGCCATGATCAGCTCCCCTGCTTTTGCTTCGTTTAGTTCTTCAATTTCAAGTAAATCATCAACAGCTTGCTCGGCAAGATTTTCAAGGGTAATAATACCTTTGCTTGCTAGCACATATGCTAAATGACCCTCTAAACCCTCAAGCGCTAGAAGATCATCTGCTGGTTTTGTATCTTCTAGGCCTTCTTCATCTACCAGTGCTTTAGTGGCTAAAAAGTCTTTCGCACGGACACGTAACTCATCAATAAGCGCTTCATCTAAACCATCAATAGCCAATAATTCATTCAGTGGAACATAAGCAATTTCTTCTAATGAACTGAAACCCTCTTCCACCAAAACAGCAGCGAACTCTTCATCAATCTCAAGTGCTTCAGTAAAGACACTGATCACGCTCGCAGCCTCAGCTTGATGTTTTTCGCGCAATTGTACCACGGTCATTACATTCAGTTCCCAACCCGTAAGTTGAGATGCCAGACGCACATTTTGACCATTACGCCCAATCGCTTGTGCTAAATTATCTTCTTCAACAGCAATGTCCATGCTGTGAGCATCTTCATCAATCACAACCGAAACAACATCGGCAGGCGACATTGCGTTGATGGCATATTGCGCAGGATTTTCATCCCACAAAATGATATCAACACGCTCGCCACCTAATTCGCTTGAAACAGCTTGTACACGCGCACCGCGCATACCAACACAAGCACCAACAGGATCAATACGTTTATCATTTGATTTCACAGCAATTTTTGCACGCGAACCAGGATCTCGGGCAGCACCCATAAGATCAATCATCTCTTCTGCGATTTCAGGCACTTCTAACCGGAAAAGTTCAATCAGCATTTCAGGTTGTGTACGGGTCACGAAAAGTTGTGCGCCTCGCGCCTCAGGTCGAACTGCAAATAAAAGGCCGCGCAGACGATCGCCCGGACGGAAATTTTCGCGGGGTAACATTTCATCACGGAAGATAACGGCTTCAGCGTTACCGCCTAAGTCCAATAAAATATTATCGCGATTCATACGCTTAACAATACCGGTGATTAGCTCGCCTTCTTGCTCGGCGTACTGCGCGACAACTTGAGCACGTTCAGCTTCGCGTACTTTTTGTACAATCACTTGTTTGGCAGTTTGTGTGGTGATCCGATCAAAGGTTACCGACTCAATTTCATCTTCTATATAGTCGCCAACTTTAATTTCCGGCGTTTCATATTCAGCCGCCTCAAAAGTCATTTCTTTACACGGGTTTTCCATCTTAGCATCGGGTTCTAGCACTAACCAACGACGAAAAGTATCAAATTTACCCGATTCACGGTCGATTTCAACACGTACTTCGATATCGTTTTCATATTTCTTTTTAGTTGCGATCGCTAGTGCGCTTTCTAAAGCTTGAAAAATAGCTTCACGTGGAAGTCCTTTTTCATTAGAGACCGCCTCTACTACAAGTAAAATTTCTTTATTCATCTGTAATCGCCTTAATTATCAAATTTTGGAACAATATTCGCCTTTTGAATATTGCTCAATGAAAAACGCTCTTCTCTGCCTTCTATATTGAGACAAATTATTTCATCTTCGGCAGAAACAATGACACCTTTCCACCTGCGACGGTTTTGAATCGGCATTCTTAATTGTATTTTCACCTCTTCTCCGGCAAAAATTTGATAATGCTCCGCTTTAAATAGCGGACGATTCATACCTGGAGATGAAACTTCAAGCGAATATTCATTCGTAATAGGATCTTCTACATCCATAATTGCACTAACCTGCCGGCTTACTGCCGCACAGTCGTCCACTAAAATGCCTTCATCTTGATCAATATAAACACGCAGAGTTGAATGTTTACCTGCTCTAATATATTCGACACCCACTAATTCGTAACCAAGATCTTCAACACTCGGTGCTAACATCTCAGTTAGACGTTCTTCTAAACTTGCCAAACTTATCCCCTTTCAGAAACAAAAAAAGGGCATACAGCCCTAATTAATTAACAACTTATGTTTATTAAAAACAAACATAAGTTGTCACTTCGCGATACAAGAAATTAAATTTCCACTTCGCAAATAACAAAAAAGCCCCAATAAATTGGAGCTTCATTCATTTTGTTCAATAAATTGAACAAGATATTGTTATTAGAAATACAATATCGAATGTAATGCAATTTTAGGATTTACCTAAAATATTGCCTATCTCTACGGGTTATAAGAAAATTTATCACTAATTAAATTTTATTATACCAGTATTTAGGTGCTTTATTATAACGAAAGCGTTATTTATAAGCAATCATTTTACACTGTAAGTAATGACGCATAAGTTTTCAAACATTTAAATCTACGCTGTTTCCATGTATCTGATGATATATAAAAACATTAAATTATAGAGATGTTAGATTGCCTATGTTTACCTACTTAAATTGGTGCGGATAGAGAGACTTGAACTCTCACGACCTAAGTCATAGCCCCCTCAAGGCTACGTGTCTACCAATTCCACCATATCCGCTTATTTTTTATTCTGGGATATCACCCGATGTGTCTTTTTCAACAGGGACATCAATCACTTTTTCAACTTCAAGATTTGAGAATTTTTGGTCTGCAGTCACTTTGTTCGTTGAAAGGTTACCTAATACCAGGCTTAAACCAAAAAAAACAATAGCCAGTATAGCCGTTGTACGAGTCATAAAGTTACCCGCACCACTTGCGCCAAATACTGTATTTGAAGATCCAGAGCCAAATGAAGCTCCCATTCCAGCGCCTTTACCTTGTTGAATCAATACAAATCCAATTAAGATGATGGCAACAATTAAATAAACAACTAACAGTATTTCATACATAAAAACATACCTAATTTCACTATAAAAACATCATTGAGCTCGTTCGCAGAAGCGGTCGAATATTACCGAAAAGAGTCACTAATCACAAGAGAATAAAGAGACTATTTTCTAATTTTAAACGGACCAGCGCTTGACCGCTTAAAATTCAAACAAAGCCTCGCAATTTCCGCAGGTGATATTGGACTTTTTTACTTTATTAAACCTTGACTTTGTCGGCAATTGACTTCGCGTAACCGCGCACCACTTTTTCACTTTCATCCGCTTCAACCATAATACGAAATACCGGTTCAGTACCGGATTTACGCAGTAAAACACGCCCTTTATCACCAAGTAAGGTTTCAATACGTTTTGCTTCAGCCAGTACATCATTATCCTGTAATGGATCGATTTTATTATCAAAACCTAAATTGAGTAAAATCTGCGGGTATTTTTTTATACCCTGGCGTAATTCATATAATTTCATACGACTACTTTGCATGGCACTAATGACTTGTAATCCAGACACAATACCATCGCCCGTTGAGAGATGATCAGAACATATTATATGGCCTGAATTTTCAGCACCAATGCACCAATTATTTTTAATCATCAGCTCCATTACATGGCGGTCTCCCACATCAGAACGCTCAAAGGGGATACCTAATGTTTTCAGTGACTGCTCCAGCCCTAAGTTAGACATTTTAGTCCCGACAGCGCCGCCTTTTAACGTACCAGAGCGTAATTTATCACGCGCAATAATATACAGCAGCTCATCACCATCCAAAACATAACCGGTATGGTCAACCATCATCACCCGGTCACCATCACCATCAAAGGCAATACCAAAGTCTGCATTTTCTTTAACAACCCGCTCAGAAATTGCCTGCATGCTCGTTGCACCACAGTTTAAATTAATATTCAGGCCATCGGGTTCAACCCCCATCGCTATCACATCAGCACCCAGTTCACTAATAACCAGAGGTGCAATATGGTAAGTGGCGCCATTAGCGCAATCAACCACTACTTTTAAACCATTTAAGTTATATTTTGAAGGAAAGGTACTTTTACAAAACTCAATGTATCGCCCCGCAGCATCTTCAATGCGGTATGCTTTACCTAACTCGCTTGAATCGACACATTTTAATTCTTTATCAATTTCCGCTTCTATTTCCAGTTCAATCTCTTCTGACAATTTAGTCCCTTGATCGGAAAAGAATTTGATACCGTTATCGTAATATGGATTGTGCGAGGCACTGATAACTATCCCTGCGGTCGCACGAAAAGTCTGAGTTAAATAGGCAACGGCGGGTGTAGGCATAGGCCCCATTAATACCGGACGTAAACCTGCCGCGGCAAGCCCGGCCTCCAAAGCGGCTTCTAACATATATCCCGAAATACGCGGATCTTTACCGATTAGCACTTTTTTTGAACCCGATTTAGCAAGAACGCGCCCTGCTGCCCAACCAAGTTTTAAAGTAAATTCAGGTGTAATTAAAGAAGCACCTACTTTGCCGCGAATGCCATCGGTACCAAAATATTTTTTTTTCATTATTATCTCATTTTCTTAACGGGTTTATTTCTGAACAAGTTTATTTTTTAAAAGCGTTTACGGTTTGTAATACTTTAATAACATCGGCGGTTTCTGCAACATCATGCACACGAATAATTTGCGACCCTTGCTGCAGAGCGATTAAAGCTCCGGCAAGACTGCCGGCGAGGCGGTGAGTTACATCACGATTCAGCAATTGCCCAAACATGGACTTTCTAGAGAGGCCGGTCAAAATAGGATAATTTAATTTAACAAATTGATCCGTGGCAGCCAGTAACTCATAATTATCGTTGAGTTGCTTACCAAAACCAAAACCCAAATCTAAAATAATATTTTCTTTTTTGATGCCGGCATTAATACAAATTTCAGCACGTTGTAACAAAAAAGTTTTTACCTCTTCAATGACATTTTCATATTCAGGGGCGCTTTGCATGCTTCTTGGCTGACCCTGCATATGCATCAGACACACTGGCACATTAGCGTTAACCGCAACATCCAGCGCATTATCTTCGCGTAGTGCCCTAACATCATTAATCAAGTCTGCACCCGCATTAACGGCTGCCTGCATCACATTAGCTTTGCTTGTATCAATAGAAATCCAACAATCAAACTCTTGATTTATTTGTTCAATGACCGGTATAACACGATCCAGCTCCTGCTGTTCGCTCACATCGATTGCCCCCGGGCGAGTCGACTCACCACCGATATCCAAAATACTGGCCCCCTGCTCAAGCATTTTTTGAGCTTGCTTAAGGGCATTATCGATATTCGAAAAACGCCCCCCATCGGAGAAAGAATCAGGCGTGACATTTAAAATCCCCATTACCTTAGGCTCGCTCAAATCAAGTATTTTACTGCCGCTTATTAACTGCATAATGCTCCGTTATACTCATCATACCAATAAAAAAACCTAAGCAAGCTTAGGTTTTTTATTGATAATTTATAAAATAAATCAGCTTTGATTATTATTTATCTTTATCTTTTTCGTCCTCTGACCTTTTATCAACTGCTTCAGCGGTTGTATCGTCTTTGCTGAGGTCGACTTCAGAGGATTTATCTTCTTTACTGAGATCGATATCAGACGGTTTATCTTTTTTACTCAAATCAATATCAGACGGTTTATCGCTAGCCTCTGCTTTAACAGAATCTTCCTCAGTCCAATCCGACGGTGGACGAACCACAACCCGTGCCATCAAATCATCAACCTGAGTGGTATCAATCGTTTCATATTTCATTAATGCATCTTTCATTGCATGTAATATGTCGATATTGTCGGTTAAGATTTTTTCAGCCCGCTGGTAATTTTTATCAATAAAGAATTTCACTTCGTCATCGATAATTCTTCCGGTTTCAGGAGAAAGAAGATTAGATCGTAACGTATTGGAATCCACCGTTAATAAAATAGGCCCCAATTTTTCTGAGAAACCCCATTCTGTCACCATCGCACGGGCAATAGCAGAAGCTTGTTTTATATCCTGTGATGCACCGGTTGAGACTTTATCAAGACCATAAATAAGCTCTTCAGCGATACGGCCACCGTAAGCCACTGAAATACTGCTTTCAAGCTCAGTACGATTTTGACTGATCTGATCACCCTCGGGTAAAAACTGAGTAACACCTAATGATCGCCCACGGGGGATAATAGTCACTTTATGAATAGGATGATGCTGTGGCACTAATTTAGCGACAATCGCATGACCCGCTTCATGATAAGCGGTTGATTCTTTATCTTTTTCCGTCATCACTAAACTGCGACGTTCAGCACCCATTAAGATCTTATCGCGGGCCTGTTCGAAATCTTCTGCATTAACGGTGCGCTTATTACTGCGTGCCGCAAACAATGCTGCTTCATTCACTAAGTTGGCCAGATCCGCACCAGAAAACCCCGGTGTACCGCGCGCTAAAACATTGGCTTTAACATCATCAGACAGAGGAATTTTCCGCATATGAACATTTAAAATCTGTTCTCTGCCGCGCACATCCGGTAAAGATACAACAACTTGACGATCGAAACGGCCGGGTCTTAATAACGCGGGATCAAGTACATCGGGTCTGTTAGTTGCAGCAACCACAATAATACCTTCATTACCTTCAAAACCATCCAGCTCAACTAACATTTGGTTTAAGGTCTGCTCACGCTCATCATTACCGCCGCCTGTACCTGCGCCACGTTGGCGACCTACGGCATCAATTTCATCAATAAAGATGATACAAGGCGCTGATTTTTTAGCTTGCTCAAACATATCACGTACACGGGATGCACCAACACCGACAAACATTTCCACAAAATCGGAACCAGAAATAGAGAAGAAAGGTACTTTAGCTTCACCAGCAATGGCTTTTGCAAGCAGTGTTTTACCTGTGCCGGGAGGTCCGACAAGTAATACACCCGTTGGAATACGGCCACCTAACTTTTGAAACTTGGTTGAATCTTTTAAGTAATCCACCAATTCTTTAACATCTTCTTTGGCTTCATCACAACCAGCCACATCGGCAAAGGTTGTTTTGATTTGGTCTTCGCCCATCAACTTGGCTTTACTTTTACCAAATGACATTGCGCCGCCTTTACCGCCGCCCTGCATATTACGCATGAAGAAAACCCAGACGCCGATTAATAACAACATCGGGAACCAGGAAACAAAAATAGACGTTAAAAAGCTTGTTTCCTCCGGAGGTGTACCTTCAACCTTTACATTGTTTTTAATTAAATCGTTCAATAAATCAAGATCGGGTGATGGAATATAAGTAACAAAAGGAGTTTGATTATTTCTAATCCCTTTGACCACTTCGCCATCAATTTGAACTTGCTGAACTTGTCCTCCGCTAATTTCTTTTACGAATGTGGTGTAGTCTATTTTCGACCGTTTTGCATCGTCTTTTCCAAAGCCTTGGAATAAAGACATCAATACTACTGCGATGACTAACCACAATATCAGGTTTTTTGCCATATCATTCAAGATGTAAACCTCTTGTTAAGAAATATAAATATTATAATAGATTACTACAGTTTAAAAAGTGTCGCTAGTAATATACTTAGCGCATTCTGTTACTGAGTCTAACCACACAAAATTATTGTTAATAAATACTGAAAATAGCCCTACAAACCAAGCCGTCATCATTATTACTAAATACTGACAGTGACCCTAGAAACCAAGCCGTCATCATTGTTACTAAATACTGACAGTGACTCTAGAAACCAAGCCGCAATCATTGTTAATAAAGAATAACAGTGGCCCTATAATTCAAGCCTTAATAATTGTTGCTAAATACTGATCCAAGCCGTCATCATTGTTACCCCTTATAACCCGTTGCAACAACATACACTTCTCGTGATCTTGAACGAGATGAGTCAGGTTTGCGGGTTTTTACCGATTTAAAGCATTTACGCGCTTCACTCATAAATAGATCAAATTCACTCCCCATAAACACTTTAACAACAAAACTGCCCTCTTTAACTAATACTTCCTTGCACATTTCTAAGGCAAGCTCAACAAGGTACATTGATTTAGGCTGGTCAATACCCACAGTGCCGGTCATATTAGGCGACATATCAGAGAGAACCACATCAACTTTATGACCTGCAATGCGGGCCAGCAAAGCATTTACAACAGCATCTTCTCGAAAATCCCCCTGCAAAAAATCAACGCCTGCAATCGAATCCATGGGCAATATATCACAGGCAATCACTTTTCCCTTTAAGCCAACGGTATCGACAGCCCACTGTGACCAGCTTCCTGGTGCAGCCCCTAAATCAACCACTGTCATGCCGGAACGAATTAATTTGTCTTTTTTATTGATTTCTTCCAGTTTGAAGACAGCACGGGAACGTAATCCCTTTTTAGTGGCCTCTTTAACATAAAAATCATTTACATGCTCATACATCCAACGCTTGGAGCTCGCCGACGCACTTTTTTTAGGTCCGTTCGGATGGTCTTTTTGTGCCATCAATTTATTCCTTAACGTTAGTTATCTCCTGTGCTTAAAACAATAAACAGGTATAAGTAACAATCAAAATAGTAAAGGTTAATATTTAAGGGTAGAATGCTTTGTTTTCAACCCTTAATCAAAGAAATAAGCATGAAATTATCAAATAAACAAAAGCAATACTTAAAAGGCCTTGCCCATAGCTTAAAACCAGTTGTTCTATTAGGGCAAAATGGCTTAACGGAAGGCGTATTAGCTGAAATAGAAAATGCACTTAGCCACCACGAACTCATCAAAATTAAAGTTTCAAGCGATGATCGCGAAACGAAACAGCTTATTATTGATGCGATTGTGCGTGAAACTGAAGCACTTAACATCACTAAAATCGGCCATATTGTGGTTTTATTCCGACCAAGTGAAGATAAAAAAATAGAGCTTCCGCGTAAATAATGATCAAAAGCATTATTAAAAAGCCCATTTTTAATGGGCTTTTTTGTGCTTTTTTATAAAATCAGGCAATATATTGAACGCTGATAATTTCATAATCAATAGTACCACCCGGTGTGACGATGGAGATTTCATCATCTAGCGTTTTGCCAATCAAACCACGAGCAAGCGGAGAACTAACAGAAATCAAATTTATTTTTATATTAGCTTCGTCATCACCAACAATTTTATAAGTCACTTCTGCATCGGTCTCGACATTCACAATAGTGACCGTAGCGCCAAAAATAACCTTGCCATTATTGGTTATATTAGTGATATCAATAATGCGTGCATTGGATAATTTAGCTTCAATATCCTGAATACGTCCTTCACAAAAACCTTGTTGTTCGCGCGCCGCGTGATATTCCGCATTTTCTTTTAAATCGCCGTGCTCACGAGCCTCCGCAATTGCCTTAACAATACGAGGACGAGTGACTGTTTTTAACTGCTTTAATTCACTGCGTAATTTAGCAGCACCATTAGCTGTCATTGGATATTGAACCATTAAAAATTACCTTTTTTGACACAATGTTTGTGTTTGTACTCTCGGGATTAGCGCCCATTTTACGATAATTTTCAGCTTTAGTCATTGTCTAACGAAAATAATGAACGAGTATTGTTATAAAGTTGCGAGGCTAAACATTTTTTTGATTCACCCCGCAAGAGCGCCAGAGATTCAAATATATGCAACAAATTAAGCGGTGTATTGTCAGGCTGATATTGTTGGTAGATAGGCATACCGGGCGCATCGGTTTCTAAGACTAATGACTCAAGCGGTAATCGTGAAATTGTTTCTCTTGTGGTAACCGAATTTGGATAGGTTATCACGCCGCCAACCCCGATTTTAAAGCCTAATTTAATAAACTCTAAAGCCAGCTCGTAACTGCCTGAAAAAGCATGGTAAACCCCGCCCTGGGTAAAGTTTAATTGCCGTAATATTTCCAGCACCCGGCCCTGTTTTTTTACAACGTGTAAAATAACCGGTAATTCAAGTTGTTGTGCTATTTTCAACTGCTCAGTAAAAATAGACTCTTGAACCTCAATCGGGGTTTTAATAAATTTATCTAAACCAATTTCCCCCAGTGCAACACACTGTCTATTTTTATCTTCAAGCAGTGTTTGTAAATACTGCAAATCACCCAGCTTAAAATAATCAAGAAAATGCGGATGGTACCCTAATGCATAATACAAATTAGGATGGTTTTCACATAACCTGCTTATCTCGCCCCAATTCGCCCTATGGGTCGCCGGAATAATAAGTTTAGTAATATTATTTTGTTGTAATTGTTGCAGCAACATTTCGCGTTGACTATCAAAACACGCAAAGTTCAGATGGCAGTGACTATCAATAAACATAAGACCTCGAAGCTTAGCCAAAAGGTTCATTATAAGCTGTAAATAACATTAAAAAAAGGCGAAGAGCGCACCCTGCGAGCTGCGAGCTGCGAGCTTTCGAGTGTCGAGCTTCGAGCTTCGAGTGTCGAGATTTCAGGCTTAGAGCTTCGGGCTGAATAGCTATCGGTAGGGTGCATTTTATGCACCGCAAGCAGGAAATCGGTGCGCACAGCACACCCTACGAACTGCGTGCCCTTTCCAGTGCCATAGCCACCAGCAAAAAGTAAAGGTCTGCAGTACTCTAACTCGCCGAGTAAAGCCGCGCAGAGCTTAGCCTGTTCATGGGACTGAACTGTCGTAAATGACTTCGGGCGTCCTACCCTACGCCTTTCAGGTCGTTGTCATAAATTCCAACGTTCAAATTTGTTCCTGACAAATTTGTCACTCCTCAACAAAACACTTTGAGGATGACGGAATGGAATACTTTGAGGATGACAAAGTGGAAACCACCCGTCGTTCCCGAGTTGTTCTGTCGGGAATCCCGGATCTAGCAGAGCCATAACTCATTGGTTAAGGGCACACAGAGTCACCAGTACACAATAAGAGCATGCAGAGCCATAGCTCATCGAGTAAGGACACGCAGAGCTTAAGACTGAACTGTCGTAAATGACTTCAGCATCCTGCCCTACGCCTTTCAGGTCGTTGTCATAAATTCCAACGTTCAAATTTGTTCCTTACAAATTTGTCACTCCTCAACAAAACACTTTGAGGATGACGGAATAGAATACTTTGAAAATAACGGAGTGGAACACTTTGAAGATGACGGAGTAGAATACTTTGAAAATGACGGAGTGGAATACTTTAAGAATGACGAAGTCGAAACCGCCCCTGTCATTCCCGAGTTGTTCTGTCAGGAAGTGACAAACCACCAACAATTAAAGTTAATCCAAGCCTTTTTATAAATAAGCCAAACTAATGTGGCTACGAAGATTCCCGTACGTTTTTCTTGTGGTGAACGCCTGTTTTAGCAAGGGGGAACATGGAGGTTTCCCCTAAGTTCGGCTCTGCACAGGGATGTGCTGTCCGGACTGGTGCGTTAAAAACGGGTGGGCAGCGCAAGATAAAAAACGGCTAGGCGAATTAAACGACAGTTTAGGTTCATGAGCAGGACAGGCTCTGCCGTCTCTGTATCGGCTTTTCTCTTACTTACTTCTCTTTGACCGTTCAAAGAGAAGTAAAGTCGCCGTCAAAGGCGAAAGACCAACTAGAGAAGTTAAACCAAGCGCTCACAAGCGAAAGCCTACAAAGAAACAATGCAGCATCAGCAAGCGCCGAGCCTAAAGGCTCAGCTCCAAAAACACAGAAAATGATTGGATTGGCAGGTAATCGGTGCTGAAGCGCACCCTACAAGCTTGATTCTGCTTTCTGAGGCAAAGGCTACTTGACAACGCGCTAAGCCCCAAAAATAAACACAAGTAAATTAATGCTCGCGGGTTTTTCTAAAGCGAATATCCGGATAGCGCTCCATAGCAAGATTTAGATTGACCATAGTCGGTGCAATGTAGGCCAGGTTATTACTGCCGTCTAAGGCTAAATTATCGTAAGCTTTTTTCTCAAATTCGGCCATTTTTAACGGGTTATCACTTTCAACCCAGAGAGCCGTTGCAACACTGATCGCCTCATAAATAGCATCCACTTTGTATTCCGATTTTAAACGCTGTACAACCACTTCAAATTGAAGCACACCGACCGCACCAACGATTAAATCATTACTGCGCAGCGGTCTGAAAACTTGTACTGCCCCCTCTTCAGAGAGTTGCATTAAACCTTTCAACAGCTGTTTTTGTTTAAGCGGATCAAGCAAACGAATACGGCGGAACATTTCCGGTGCGAAATTAGGAATACCGGCGAATTTAAGCGTTTCGCCACTAGTAAATGTATCACCAATTTGAATAGTACCGTGGTTGTGTAACCCGATAATATCACCGGGATACGCCTCTTCGGTGGCGGTTCTGTCACCCGCCATAAAGGTAACCGCATCGGAAATACTGACCATTTTACCCGTACGGACATGATGCATTTTCATGCCTTTTTCATATTTCCCTGCACAAACACGCATAAAGGCAATCCTATCACGATGTCTAGGATCCATATTTGCTTGGATTTTAAAAATAAATCCGGAAAAAACATCTTCAAGGGGCTCAACAACACGTTGTTTTGCGGCGCGGGATAAGGGTTTTGGTGCCCACTCAACCAGGCCATCCAGAACATGATCAACACCAAAGTTGCCCAGTGCAGTACCAAAATAAACCGGTGTTAATTGACCTTTTAAAAACAGCTCATGATCAAATTGATGCGAGGCACCAACAACCAATTCTAACTCTTCACGCAGATCATGAATATGGTTAGGCAGCACACTTTCAAGCTCTGGATTATCCAGCCCTTTAATAATACGCACCTCTTGAATGGTATGCCCCTGACCCGATGAATAAAGTATCACTTCATCACGTAACAGATCATAAATCCCTTTAAATTCTTTGCCCATTCCAATAGGCCAAGTAATAGGTGCACAGGCAATATTTAAGATAGCTTCAACTTCATCCATTAAATCAACCGGATCCCGTGTTTCACGATCGCACTTATTCATAAAGGTGATAATCGGCGTATCACGTAAACGGGTTACTTCCATTAATTTAATAGTACGTTGCTCAACACCTTTTGCAGCGTCAATCACCATTAAACAGGAATCAACGGCCGTTAAAGTACGGTAAGTATCTTCCGAGAAATCTTCATGTCCGGGAGTATCTAATAAATTAACTAATCTGTCTTTATAGGGAAACTGCATTACCGAGGTAGTGATAGAGATACCACGATCTTTCTCCATCTCCATCCAATCAGATTTTGCATGCTGACCCGATTTTTTACCCTTAACGGTCCCTGCTTTTTGTAATGCGTTGCCAAATAATAACACTTTTTCAGTGATCGTTGTTTTACCTGCATCGGGGTGAGAGATGATCGCAAATGTTCTTCTCTTCTCTACATTCTCTATAATGTCTTTACTTGTCATTCTTTATTATCTCTAATTTTGTGCACAAGTTGGTACACAATAATTTTTAAAAGGATTCATGAATATATTTTTGCGATTATAGCAAATTCAGCAAAGCAATTCATTGAATATCAGTAATAGCAATTCCACTAATGAGGTAATCTATTTAGACACCGGAAAAGCGCATGAAAGCACGGCATTGATTGCAGTAATCAGGGCAAGATTACGAATACAGACTTTTATTTTGATTATTAATTGCTCTTTATTTTTACCTTTTATTTTTTAATGTTAGCTGTATCTATATATCTGAATTTACAAAAGGATCACGTTGTAGATCAGTTTTGGTTGTGATCATAACCTTCTTTTTATCTTAAATAGAAACTAGATATGTCCCAAATAACCTTGATAAAGCAGCTCTCAATCATCCGTGATACCCGACAACCGAGGAAAGTGCATCACAATTTAGTTGATGTTTTATTTTTGGCAATTACAGCCGTCATATCAGGCTGTGAGGGTTGGGAAGAAATACAAGATTTCGGCAACGATAAGTTAGATTGGCTGAGAAAGTATTTACCCTTTTCAGGCGGAATACCTACGGACGACACAATTTCTCGTGTTTTTCAGTTGATTGACCCAAAAGAATTTCAAAAGTGCTTTGCTACTTGGATGAAAAGTTGCTGTGAAATGAGTCATGGAGATGTCATTGCCATTGATGGAAAAACATTAAGAGGTTCATTTAATAAGAAAGATAAATCAGATACTATTCATATGGTTAGCGCTTTTGCAGCCGCTAATTCGGTTGTGTTAGGGCAAGTTAAGACAAATGCTAAGTCTAATGAAATTACAGCGATTCCTAAGTTATTAGATTTATTGGATGTACGTGGATGCCTCGTAACTATTGATGCAATGGGATGCCAAACTAAAATAGCTAAAAAAATCGTAGATAAAGGTGGTGATTATCTTTTGCCTGTTAAAGATAACCAAGAACGATTACAAACAGCATTAGACGGTATATTTTCAATTCGCCGATTAGAGTTACCAGAAACAGAAGCCTATACGACTAAAGAAAAAGGTCATGGTCGAGAAGATAGCAGGATGTGTATGGTTGCAGATGCTAACGAAATTGGTGACTTAGTTTTTGAATGGCCAGGCTTAAAAACGCTTGGGTATGTTGTCTCGTTTAGAACTGAGAAAGATATGCAAACAACTATAGCAGTTAAGTTTTATATCAGTTCAGCAAAACTAGATGCTAAGTCTCTATTAGAGGCATCAAGAGCGCATTGGACTGTGGAAAATAACTTGCATTGGCAACTTGATATTTCTATGAATGAAGACTCATGTCGTATTCGCCAGCAGAATTCAACAGAAAATATAGCAACTGTGCGACATACAAGCTTGAACTTGTTAAAGAATGAAAAGTCTTTCGATGGTGGTATCAAGAGAAAGCATAAACAAGCAAATCGCAGTGATAGTTACCGAGAACTAGTTGTTTCAGGACTTTCGTTGTTATAAATGAAGGGTAATTTCAATCTATTTAGATTGATTATGTGAACTAAGTCGTTCGTAATTTCCCCCTGTTGCAGTAATAGCAAAATATCTTAAATTGAGATCTTAATTAAGAGGTAGGAATATCAATTTGGATTAAAAGCTTAAGAATTTATTTTTTGGTATTAATGAATATAGCCGAGCGTGACATATTTTTATCAGTGATCTAGAGAGTGCAAACACTCTGATCAAAAGATTGAATCAACGTCGGAAGTTAATTAATGGAATGGGTATTATCTTATTCGTAGGGTGATTTCTAGCTTCGAGCGTCGGGCTTCGAGCTTTCTAGCGTCCAGCTTTCCAGCTTTCCAGCTTCGCGCACCCTACTAGCTACATCCAATTAAAAAGGCTTTGGCATGGTTAAAAGACAATAATTTGGCCAATTTTGTATTAAGATTATTGAGCAGCTTAGCTGAGGATGGGATAACGTTAAGCATCAGCTAGAACAGGTAAAAACACTCTGCAAAAGTAAATGGGAAAATCTGATCACTTAATTATTTTTCGAGATAAAAGCGTTTTAATCACGACATGTGTGACGCTTAGCCATTCTAATCAAATACTCCGCAACAAAGCCTAACAGGTTGTACTAAAATAATAATATGCAATTTTTAATCATGTAATCAGTAATCACCTTAAAGCACACTTACCCGAATGGAGGCACTATGAACAAAGTCATTGCATTTTTTTTTCTACTGATATCTCTAAATACTCAGGCACAGGGAAATTCCGGTTTTAACAGTGAAATAAGCCATTTTGCAGGCGGAGCTGTTTCAACTGCTGCTGCCGTCGTGATAATAGATAAATATTTTCCTGAACAAAACAGCGCCTGGGTGGGATTTGCACTGAGCAGCACAGTAGATGCATTACTTGAATATCGTCAATATCAGTTAGGTGATAACTCCGCAAGTGCAGCCCTGCTCGATGCCTCATCACATGCATTAGGCGCTGCCGTAGGTGCCTATCTTACGGGTAAATACATTATCACCCCCACCGTCGCATTAGATGCGAATAACAATTTTTATACCGGCATTAATATTGCCTTCGATTTTTAAATCAAACCTTAAGTAATAGTCGATCTCATCCCCCGAAAAAATATAAAAGCGAGAGATCTCGTTTTTATGTCCCTTTCATCATCATCCATCGCTTGGCTGTAAAATCTATTTTTATTCACCCCGGTTAATAACAGGCAGAAATAAAGGCAAATACCTGTTAAAATAATTCACTTAAAATTATTTAATGCAAAAATGGTGAACCATGAAAATATTAGTACGTAACCTTGCTGCGGCAACCACTGAAGAAAAATTAAACAGCTTATTTATAGAATATGGCACCGTGCAGTCTTGCAGCTTAGTACTTGATAAAGTAACAGGAAAATCCAAGGGTTTTGGTTTTGTAGAAATGCCAAAAGTTGGCGAAGCAAAAGCGGCGATGAAAACATTAAACGGTTATAAATTAGCCGGTAATTTTATTCGAGTAAAAAAAGCAGAATCTAAAGTCGAAGCGACCGAAGAGATTAAAGAATAAAAATTAAAAGGCGGAAAGGCCAGAGTGCTTTAAGGCGAGAAGGCTAAAAATTTAAAGCTCTAAGGCGTGAAGGCTAGAAGGCGCGAAAGTGCGAAGGCGGAAAGGCCAGAGGGCTTTAAGGCTTTAAGGCGTTCCAGCCTTCAACTCCCAGCCTTCCAGCTTTGTTCTCAGCTTTCCAGCCTGTTTTATCCTTCCAGCCCTCAAGCCTTGTTATCAGCTTTCCAGCCTGTTTTATCCTTCCAGCCTTCAAGCCTTGTTTTCGCTTTCCAGCTTGTCTTATCCTTCCAGCTTTGTTTTTCACCCTCCAGCCTTATAGCCTTGTTTCCTTAAGCTTTATAAAAACCTTCAACTGCATCAATAAACGAACTTAACTTATCCTTAGGCAGTTTATTAATCCCGGCGGCGGCTGCACGTCCGCCTCCCGTGATAAATTGACTGCAGATATCACCCGCTCCCTGCTTATTGCTAAGCGGTGCGCGTAGTGAAACCAAATAACTGCCATCGGCATTTTCAGTTAAGACAGCATGGGCAGAATCCGGCCCTTGGTTTGCGAGTAAATTGCCATATACCCCGCCGATACGCCGCGCCCAGGCGGCATCAGGTAGAAGATAGACCGAAAGCAGTTCACTGCGATAATTCGCCGGAACTGCTAATGCCTCTTCCATATCCGATTGATAGGCCTGCTGCAATTGCCCGAAGGGAGAAGCCTTATCGGCAATAACGTCCAATGGAGACAGGTACTTCAGCAGCGACCCGTACAAATTGGCCGGATGAAAATGAAGATCATCAATCTTCGCACCATAACCATTATAATTAATAAGCGTGCCAAGCTCTTTGAGCTGCTCAGCTTCGGCTTTAGTCAGCCCCGCATCCGCCGCTAATTGATCGGCTTTAGTTATTAAGTTATCCCCGTAAGCGGCGGTAATAGCCCATTCATGAAACTGCCCTTCCAGTAATTGATCAATAATTAATGCGGTACAAGTATTAGCATCTAAATCAATCATTGCCTGCAGGTTTTCATGCACAGGTATTTCGCCCGAGCGGTGATGATCGGCATAAAAAACCTCAGCGCCGTTAGACAAAGCACGCTTTACCCCGTCGATATTTTTTTCCATCGAAATATCAAGCACAGTTAATTTTTCACCAGCAGCCGCATCAACTTGGCCTACCAGGTTGATATCACGCTTAACCCCCGTTATTAATTTATTTTGCTGCGGGGACGCCAGACGCAATTGCAGCAAAGCAATAATGCCATCAGCATCACCATTGAAAATATCGTAATTCATAAATAATCCTTTTTCGAGACAAGCTGACGGATATCAGCTGTCAGATATCAGCTGTCAGATATCAGCTGTCAGATATCAGCTGTCAGATATCAGCTGTCAGATATCAGCTGTCAGATATCAGCTGTCAGATATCAGCTGACGGATATCAGCTGACGGCCGACAGCTGAAAGCAGAAAGCAGCTTTAAATATATTCCTGCTGTTTTAGATACTGTACAACTTGCTGCGCACATTCTTCTACAGATTTATCTGCAGTTTCTACATGAACTTCAGGATTAACCGGTGCTTCATAAGCTGAGTCTATTCCGGTGAAATTTTTAATCTCACCGGCACGCGCTTTTTGATACAGCCCTTTAGGGTCGCGCTGTTCACAAACGGCTAACGGAGTATCGATAAACACTTCAATAAATTCCCCCTCGGCAAGCAAATCACGCACCATTTGGCGATCGGCATTAAAAGGCGAAATAAAGGCACTCGATACCAGCAAACCCGCATCAACAAATAATTTCGACACTTCGCCAATACGGCGAATATTCTCGATACGCCCTGCATCAGAAAAGCCCAAATCACCGTTTAGACCATGACGGACATTATCACCATCTAACACATAGGTTTTCGCGCCCAATTGATGGAGCATATAATCCACCGCATTCGCAACAGTCGATTTACCCGACCCACTTAACCCGGTAAACCATAATACCGCTGGCTTATGACCATTTAATTTAACACGCGCCTCATGGGAAACCGCAGCCTCGTGCCAAACAACATCTGATGACTTATCGCCATTTACTTCTTTATTACTATAGGGGGTAGACATAAAATTCTCTTTCTAGTTATCAGCTATCAGCGGTCGGCTATCAGCTAATGACGGCGATCGGCTAATGACGGCTAGCGGCTGACAGCTGTCGGTTAAAATTCCTAATTCCCACTAAAACACAGCAGGAGCAATACTTACAGCGATCGGCTGACGGTTATCAGCTAACAGCTGAAAGCAAACCGCTGACGGCTATCAGCTGACAGCAGAAAACTGAAAGCTGACGGCAATCGGCTGATCGCCGATTCATAATCCAAAAACCAGCGTAATCGCAGTGACGGCAACAACACCATAAATAATACTGACGGGTAAGCCGATTTTTACAAAATCAATTAACTTGTATTGCCCGGCGTTAAAGACCATCAGGTTAGTTTGATAACCGTAGGGGCTGACAAAACTACCACTGGCACCAAAGGCGACGGCCATAATAAAGGCCATTGGGTTAGCATCCAGGGTGACCGCCAAACCATAGGCGATAGGAAAAATCAGTGCAGCTGCAGCGTTATTGGTTACCAGCTCAGTTAACAACCAGGTCAAAATATAGATAATAACCAGCGCAAATAACGGTGAGATGCCAAGCGCATAATTGTCCATAAAAACCGAGAAGACATCCAGTAATCCACTATTTTTTAATGAATAAGAAAGCGCCAAGGCAGAGGAGATAATTAACCATAGCTCGGCGGGCAACCTGCGTAATAACTCACCCGATGAGACACTGCCGGTCAAAATCAGTAATCCGAGTAAAATAATCAGACCTTTAAACAGAGTAAAAAGACCCAATGCCGAGCCGAGAATAGCCGCAAAAAAACCTAATATAGCGAGTAACGCCTTGCCACCACTAAGCATTGAATCAAGTTCAACACCGCTGACCAAAATGAAGTTTTTACTGATATTACGCCGTGATTTAAAATCGTCACCAACCGCTAAGACCAGATAATCACCCGCGTTTAAAGTCACTTCACCCAGCTTGCCGGATAAATTTTCCCCATCACGCTTAATGGCAACCACGGCCGCATCAAATAAAGCACGAAACCCGGCTTTTTTTAACGTTCTACCCAGTAAGACACTTTCAGGACGAATAACCACTTCAGTTAGATTATCAAGCCGCAAGCCCTGATGATGAGCAAAAATAGACAAACCATCAAATTGATTTAATTGCTGAACTTTGGCCACATCACCACTAAAAATTAAGCGGTCATTTATCTGCAATACCTCGGTAGGCGGCACCGGGCTAAGCAAATGCTCGGCGCGCACAATCTCAACAAGAAATAATGATTCTAACTGGCGAAAACCATTCTCCTCAATGGTTTTACCCACTAAGGTCGATTTTTCGCCCACTTTCGCATCTATAAAGTAAGTTTTCAGCACTTCAGAATTAACATGATGTTCTGGTAAAAAGCGTGATAAAAACCATAACGCGATGCCACAAGTAATAACCAGACAGATGCCAACCAGGGTGAAATCAAAAAAAGAAAGGGGAGGTAATCCTGCGCCTATCACCAAACTGTTCACAATTAAGTTAGTAGAGGTACCAACAAGGGTCAGCGTACCACCGAGAATAGCGGCATAGGACAGCGGCAACAATAATTTACTGCCAGCATGGTGAGGGTTATTGCGGATCGGTGCCAACATAGTGGATACTACGGCGGTATTATTTAATAAGGCGGAAGATAAAACCGTAAAACTGAACAAATGAAAAAAGGTTTTTCCATAGCTTTTATGAATAACCTTAGTTGCAATCATCCGTAAAAATCGGGTTTTTTCAAGGGCAAGTGAACAAACCAGTAACAGTATTAAGGTCAGCAATCCCTGATTAGCAAAACTTGACACAACCTGTTCAGTACTCACCATATTAGAGACAAACAAAATCAGCAGCGTAATACCAAAAACAAAAGCAGGACGCTGTTGAAACTTAATTAAGCCAATAATCGTCCCGACAAAAACAGATAAAACAAAATAGGAGTCAATATTCATAGAAGTCAGCCATCAGTTATCAGTCATCAGCTATCAGTCATCAGCTATCGACTGAAAACAGACAGCCGACAACCGACAGCCATATAATCAGCAGACAGCCTTGTTTTAGCCTTACAGCTTTGTTATATCCTTGGTTTCCCAATGCGGATAATGCTTGCGGACCAGGGCATTAAATTCGACTTCAAAGGCGCTGTATTCAGGGGCTGTTTTAGCAAGGGCTTCAACCGAGCCGCTAATCATGCCTGCGCCTACCGTTGCATTAGTCAGGCGGTCAATCATAATAAAAGCGCCCGTGGCACGATTTTCACTGTAACGGTCAAAATGAAGCGCTTCAGCAACCTCAAAATTGCAACTGCCGATTTCATTTAATACCAGTTGATTCGCCTCACATTTTTCCATGGTATTAACATCAACTTTATTATTGATAGAAATAACCGAACCAAAAGTAGAGTGCGCGCCCGCTTTAATAATGTATTCACGGTCAACATGTAATGCTTCTTCAGTCATCCAGACCAAATCGGCAACAAAGTTTTTGCTCGACGTGGGTTTTTCATGGGGACGAACAATCATATTACCGCGGCTGATATCAATTTCATCTTCCAGCGTCAAAGTAATCGCCATGCCTGCAAAAGCGCTTTCCAGCTCACCATCAAAAGTAACAATAGATTTAACTTTACTCTGTTTACCCGAAGGCAATGCCTGAATAGTATCGCCAACCCGAATTTCACCCGACGCCACCGTACCGCAGAAACCACGGAAATCTAAATTCGGGCGATTCACATACTGCACCGCCAGGCGGAACTTATCGTTGATATCAGTATCAATTTGAATAGTATTCAGCAGACGTAATAAAGGTGAACCCGGGTACCAGGTCATATTCTCACTTTCATTAACAACGTTATCGCCTTTTAATGCCGAAATAGGCACAAAACGGATATCAGCAATATTTAACTGCTTAGCAAATTCACGGTAATCCGCTTTAATTTTTTTATAAACAGCCTGATCATAATCAACGGCATCCATTTTATTGACCGCAACAACCAGATGCTTAATACCCAATAGCGAACAGATATAAGAGTGACGACGCGTTTGCACCTGCACACCGTAACGTGCATCAATCAAAATAATAGCCAAATCACAAGTCGACGCACCTGTTACCATATTACGGGTATATTGCTCATGCCCCGGCGTATCAGCAATAATAAATTTACGCTGTTCCGTGGCAAAGTAACGATAAGCCACATCAATAGTAATACCCTGCTCTCGTTCAGACTGCAGACCATCAACCAGTAACGACAAATCAAAATCGTTATCAGTGGTATTAAACTTTTTAGAATCTTTTTCAATAGCCGCCATATGATCTTCAAAAATCATTTTGCTATCAAATAACAAGCGACCAATTAAAGTAGATTTACCATCATCCACGCTACCACAAGTGATAAAACGCATAAGATCTTTATTTTCATGAACGCGCAGATATTCTTCGATATCAGTCGCAAGTAAGTTTGAATCGTTTGACATAACAAATCCTTTGAGCTTTTAGCTGTCAGCGCTCAGCTGTCAGATAAAGCTATTCGTTTGACTCTACTGCTTTCATCAAACCGGTTATCATCATTGATATATGATGTGTTTGTTCTAACCAATTTTTACCTTCAGTAGAGGATAAATAACCAATATCAATACCAATGTAAATTTGGGTTCTCGCTTCAGCCAATGACGAGCGAGCAATCTCCAAAAAACGGCATTTTTCTTTTTTACTACTGCGCGTCATACCTTCAGCGATATTACTCGGTACAGATAAACCTGAACGAGTAAGCTGATCTCTAAAACCATAATCTCTTAAATCTGCGGTAGCTTTATATAATTCTGCAGATAAACGTGCTGATTTTTTCCATACATCCAGTTTTTCAAAATTCATAAATTATCCTTTATTAAATTTGATCTCTCTATATGGTCTAGCACATATTAATTGATAAGGTTGTTTAAAAACCGACAGCCGACCGCTGAAAGCCGACAGCTATTTCTAGCGCGGAGCGCTAGAAATATCCCTCCATCTTTTTCTTTTCCATAGATCCCGCAGAGTCATTGTCTATCACTCGGCCTTGGCGCTCGGAGGTGGTGGTTAACAGCATTTCCTGGATAATTTCTGGCAGGGTTGTCGCTTGCGATTCAATCGCACCGGTTAACGGGTAACAACCTAGAGTACGGAAACGGACCATTTTCATTTCCGGCACTTCACCTTCTTTTAACGGCATACGTTCATCATCGACCATAATAAGTGCACCATCACGTTCAACGACCGGGCGTTTTTTGGCAAAGTATAAAGGCACCATTTCGATATCTTCCTGATAGATATACTGCCAGATATCAAGCTCTGTCCAGTTCGACAGCGGGAACACACGAATACTTTCACCGCGATCCACTTTAGCGTTATAAATATTCCATAATTCAGGACGCTGGTTTTTTGGATCCCAGCGATGTTTTTTATCACGGAAAGAATAAACACGCTCTTTTGCACGAGATTTCTCTTCATCACGACGTGCGCCGCCGAAGGCCGCATCAAAACCGTATTTATCCAAAGCTTGTTTTAAGCCTTCGGTTTTCATAATGTCCGTATGTTTAGCACTACCGTGTTCAAAAGGACTGATCCCCATCTCCATGCCGCGCGGGTTTTTATGAACCAGCAAATCAAAATCATATTTTTTTGCTATGTTATCGCGAAATGCAATCATCTCTTTGAATTTCCAGTTGGTATCAACATGCAATAACGGAAACGGAATTTTCCCTGGGTAAAATGCTTTGCGTGCCAAATGCAGTAATACTGAAGAATCTTTACCGACAGAATACAGCATCACCGGGTTATCAAATTCAGCCGCGACCTCACGCATAATTTGAATTGATTCAGCCTCAAGCGCCTTGAGGTGAGTTAATCTATTTTTTTTCATGATATTCCTTCGCGTTAACACTATTTAATTTTATGCATCACACATTATGCATCAATATATTCTGATAATTAAGGGATAAAAAGTTATAAGTAATAAGCGAACGACTGGCAGTGAACAGCTATCGGCTGACAGCTGATGACTGACGGCTCAGGGAGATCGGCTAAAGACTTAAAGCTGGCAGATATAACTGGAGGGGAATTTTATTTGAATAAAGAAGAGCTGAGAAGAAGGCGGTGGATAGGTATTAAAAAAAAGTTAAAAAATAATAGACGATAAGAAAAAAGTATAAAAACGGACGGGTGTCAGAGTGTGCTGACGGCTGAAAGCTGACGGCAGACAACCAACAACCGACAACCGACAGCTGAGGTCTGTCAGTATCGATCTGCTTTTAACTTTTTACGTATTTTTTTGAACTTTGCCAGGCGCTTTAAGGCCATTATTTTTCTGAATGTTTTTAGTAAAACCCAGATGTACGCAAGCGAAGTTTGGAAAATACCGAACAGCGTAATAAAAGCCACTAACTGTATCCAATCGGGTATTGAATAAAGAGTAGTGAATACCCCGATCATACTTAACATTAGGGCCAGACAGGTAATAAAAATCAAGGTTTGTCTGGGAGTAAAACCCGCTCGCATAAAGAGATGATGCAGGTGGTCTCGATCTGCCGCAAAAGGTGAATTTCCCTTTTTAATACGTCGTATTATAATGGCCGTCATATCCATTAAAGGTAAGGCAATAAACCAAACTGCCACGACGGGAGAAAAATAAGGCTCGCTGCCCGATGAATCTCCCTGACTGCCAATTGCCAATAACCAAATCACAGTAAAGCCGATAAACATACTACCCGCATCACCCATAAATATTTTTTTACTGCTAAAGCGGGTTAATTGCAGATTGTGAAGCAGATAAGGTGCTAAGACAACAACACATAACAGGCAGAAAAAGGCCACCTCAATATCGCCTGCCATATAAAAGATAATAGTCAGCGGCACAAAAGTAGCGAAACTAACACCGCCAATCAAACCATCAATACCATCGATCATGTTATAAGCGTTAATTGCCCCTAACACTGCAAGAACAGTAAAAGGATAGGCAAAATAGCCAAGAGAGATTTCACCGATCGATAATAAATCACCCAAATTAAAGAGGACACGATCTGCAACAAACATCATGATTGAAGCTATAAGCACTTGGGCTAAAATGCGGATTCGAACACTCAAATCAAAACGGTCATCTAAGGCGCCGGTAACCACCATCAGCAATGACGCAAAGAGATAAGTCAACAGATCAATGTTTACTGGTTCGACAATAAGGAGTAAAAACCCAGAACAAAACAGACCAATATAAACTGAAATCCCCCCCACTAAAGGAATTTCTCCCCGATGATTCTTTCGTGCATTAGGTTTATCCGTCAACCCAAGTTTTACTGCCAATGGTTTTAATACCTTAATCGCAGAAAATGAAGCAACAAAGGCAAAAATAAGAACAGAAAAATAAAACAGCATGGAATAAAACCCCTAAAAATAAAATGATCAACAAACACTATTAATGAAAATTCAAAACAGTGCAAATTATCTGTTCTTCCAGCAAAAAAATCAATATGGCTAGGCGACATATTTTGAAATACTACCATTCGATTAACTATTGGTGCCATTCCCAGATCATTTAATCAGGAAGTGAAAAATTTGTCAGGAACAAATTTGAACGTTCGAATTTACGACAACGACCTGAAAAACGTATGGCAGGAAGCTAAAGTCATTTACGACAGCAATTCAGTGTCATAATCGGGCTAAGCTCTGCGTGCCCTTTTCCATCGCGATAACCACCAGTAAACAGTAAAGTAAAGGCAACGCAGCACCAGCACTCAAGAAGATTCTCAATAGAGTACTTTTAGGATGATGAAGGGGAATCATTGAGGATAGCAAAGTGGAGAAACTTTATTGACTAAACCCAAGGCCCTAGGGCGTGTTGATCTTTCGAGTATGATTTTTAAACAGCATGGTAAAGCGTTATAATTTATTTCGCCAAAAACTAACTACAACACTAAACCATGCCTAGATTAATGTTAACTGATAAACGATGGGAAATGCTACTTCATTTAATGAAAAGCACAGGTCATATTTATAATAAACCAGAGCACAGAAATACTTTTGAGGGAATTCTCTATCAACTTAGAACGGGTATTCCCTGGCGAGATTTGCCCAAAGAGTTTGGTGGCTGGAGTAGTATCTTCAGGCAGGGGGAAATTACGAACGACTTAATTCACATAATCAATCTAAATAGATTGAAATTACCCTTCATTTATAACAACGAAAGTCCTGAAACAACTAGTTCTCGGTAACTATCACTGCGATTTGCTTGTTTATGCTTTCTCTTGATACCACCATCGAAAGACTTTTCATTCTTTAACAAGTTCAAGCTTGTATGTCGCACAGTTGCTAGATTTTCTGTTGAATTCTGCTGGCGAATACGACATGAGTCTTCATTCATAGAAATATCAAGTTGCCAATGCAAGTTATTTTCCACAGTCCAATGCGCTCTTGATGCCTCTAATAGAGACTTAGCATCTAGTTTTGCTGAACTGATATAAAACTTAACTGCTACAGTTGTTTGCATATCTTTCTCAGTTCTAAACGAGACAGCATACCCAAGCGTTTTTAAGCCTGGCCATTCAAAAACTAAGTCACCAATTTCGTTAGCATCTGCAACCATACACATCCTGCTATCTTCTCGACCATGGCCTTTTTCTTTAGTCGTATAGGCTTCTGTTTCTGGTAACTCTAATCGGCGAATTGAAAATATACCGTCTAATGCTGTTTGTAATCGTTCTTGGTTACCTTTAACAGGCAAAAGATAATCACCACCTTTATCTACGATTTTTTTAGCTATTTTAGTTTGGCATCCCATTGCATCAATAGTTACGAGGCATCCACGTACATCCAATAAATCTAATAACTTAGGAATCGCTGTAATTTCATTAGACTTAGCATTTGTCTTAACTTGCCCTAGCACAACCGAATTAGCGGCTGCAAAAGCACTAACCATATGAATAGTATCTGATTTATCTTTCTTATTAAATGAACCTCTTAATGTTTTTCCATCAATAGCAATGACATCTCCATGACTCATTTCACAGCAACTTTTCATCCAAGTAGCAAAGCACTTTTGAAATTCTTTTGGGTCAATCAACTGAAAAATACGAGAAATTGTGTCGTCCGTAGGTATTCCGCCTGAAAATGGTAAATACTTTCTCAGCCAATCTAACTTATCGTTGCCGAAATCTTGTATTTCTTCCCAACCCTCACAGCCCGATATGACGGCTGTAATTGCCAAAAATAAAACATCAACTAAATTGTGATGCACTTTCCTTGGTTGTCGGGTATCACGGATGATTGAGAGCTGGTTTATCAAGGTTATTTGGGACATATCTAGTTTCTATTTAAGATAAAAAGAAGGTTATGATCACAACCAAAACTGATCTACAACGTGATCCTTTTGTAAATTCAGATATATAGATACAGCTAACATTAAAAAATAAAAGGTAAAAATAAAGAGCAATTAATAATCAAAATAAAAGTCTATATTCGTAATCTTGCCCTGTAGCCAGGGCTTTCATGATTTAGGACTGTAAGACTTCTACTCAATGAAAAAAGAAATAACCAATCACAAAACAACCTGATCTACAACACGATCCTTTAGTCATTGAAGCTCAACAGACTCAAGTCTTATTAATCTAGGAAGCAATAAAACAACATTAAATAAGTAAAAATTAAAGTACACCTTCGTAATTTTGCCCTTGGCATGGAATGTTAAAAACAATAAAAAAATGTAAAAATTAAATTTCAGGAGGACTAAAGCACAATTGAGAATACACTTTCTACTTTAACATTTTTTAAGAGTAGAAATAAATTTCAAAGAAAATTTATAGATTTAAAATTAGTTGCTTATTAACCTATCTATGACTAAATATATTAACTATATCTTTAGCGGCAGACTCAACTGTAAATTCTTTATGTAATAATGCAGTCGCATTATTACCTTTGTTATTACGATATTCATCATCTAAATAGGTGATAGCGGCTTCAAACAGATTCTTATCATCACCATTAATAAATATATCACCGGCATCATATTCTCGAACAATATCAAGCAGATCATTACCTGGATTAACACTTCCTAAAATAGGTAATGACTCGACCATATAACCAAGTAATTTTCCAGGGAAGTTATGGGCTGTGTGGCTATGAGCTAAAGAAAACAAGCCCACGTCGACTTCAGATAATAAATGTTTAAATTCTTCCTGATTTACTGAAGGTAAATAAGTGAAATTATCTAATTTCCAGTCCGCAGCAAGTTTATTAATTAACTCAACTTCATCGCCCTGTCCAACAAACAAGAAATGCGCTTGAGCATATGATTGCATGTCACGCGCTAAACGCATTAAATTTTCCATATCTTGGGCATGACCAATATTACCACCATAAAAATAAATGGTTTTATTGTTAATATTTAATTTTTCCCTATAACTAAAATCAGCATCTTGAAAATTAAATGGGGAAAATGCAGCCCAATTTCTTAAAATATTTGTTTGATAAAGATTGTCAGTTCTATTGTTAAACAAGGTAAGGTTATTCTGAGACATTAAGCCAATATGGTTAGCTGCTTTATAATTTAATTTCTCAAAAAAGCGAAAATATTTTTCAATTAAAGAGCCTTCTTTCATTAGCCCTTCATCAACTGCCCACTGTGGAAACAAGTCGCGCAGCACCAAATAAGACGCACAACCACAAGTCTTTTTTAGCTTTGTTACAAGACGGGAAAAGAAAATAGAAGGCGAGTAATACACTATGCCATCAAAAAAACTCGAGTTCAGCTCTGATTTAATTGCATTCCAAGCACGGGTAGAAAGCATCGTTTCATTGATCGCACGCTTTATTTTTCCAATATCTTTTATTGGACCGCTGTTAAATTTCCAGACGGCAACCCCATCAAGGTCACTTTTTTCTAAAGGATTCTTTTGATTAATGCCAGGGGTTATAACAACAACCTCATGTCCACATTTCACAAACTCACAAGCTAACTCATGAAACATTTTAGCCCCTACACGGGTACTATCAGGCATGTAATCATCAATCAATAAAGCTAAGCGCATTTAATAATTTCCAATAAGGAGGAGAAAGTAGATGAAACAAAATAATTTCATCTACTTTAATTGACGTTAATTATTTTTTCCAAACAAATTTATTAACATAGTCCGTATAACTAGTAATAATACGCACCACTTTATCTGACACATTTGGTGCGACGTAATCAGCAACTATATTTAGTGTTCGTTTTTCACCATCACTTTGATCTTCCAATATGTCAATTGCTTGCAATATCCTATCAATTTCCATACCGGTAAACATAACCGCCCCTTCTTCAAAACCTTCTGGTCTTTCTTGAGCTTCGCGAATATTTAACGCTGAAAAATTCATAATTGAAGATTCTTCAGTGATAGTCCCGCTGTCACTTAAAACCAATTTAGAATCACATTGAAGCTTCACATAATCAGAAAATCCTAATGGTTTTAACAGTTGAACTAATGGTGAAAAATGAAGATTTAATGCTTCAATTTTCTTACGAGTCCTCGGGTGTGTTGAAACAATAATTGGCAAACCAAACTTATCTGCAATTGTATTTAACACGTTAACATATTTGTGAATATTGGACTCTGAGTCAACATTTTCTTCTCGGTGAACACTCACGACAAAGTACTTACCAGATTCAATTTCTAAACGAGAAATAACATCAGATGAATCAATACTATCTTTGTAAAATGATAATACTTCAGCCATAGGACTGCCTGTTTTAATAATAAACTCAGGCTTTAATCCCTCGCGTAATAGGTATTCACGCGCAATATCACTGTAGGGCATATTAACATCAGAAATATGGTCAACTATTTTACGATTTATCTCTTCCGGCACTCGCATATCAAAACAACGATTACCTGCTTCCATATGAAAAATTGGAATTTTTCTACGTTTTGCAGAAATAGCAGAAAGTGCACTATTTGTGTCACCTAGAATAAGTAATGCATCCGGCAGGATATCTTCAAAAACTTTATCTGATTTTCTGATAACCTGTGCCATCGTATCTGCTGCGGTTGCACCCGCGCATTCTAAAAAAACATCTGGCGCACGGATACCTAAATCATCAAAAAAAATCTGGTTTAGCTCATAGTCATAATTCTGACCTGTATGAATTAAGGTGTGATCACAATATTTATCTAATTTGGTGATTGTTCTGGATAAACGGATAATCTCTGGGCGAGTACCAACAATAGTGGCTACTTTTAATTTTTGCATCTGTATTTCTCATATCGATTTTCATAGTCATTATGCATTTCAGAAATAAGCGACTTCCAAGAAGGGATTTCTAAGCTTAATGCATCGCGTAATTTTTTCGAGTTTAATGAACGGTCTATTTTTAACTCTTTTGACTCAATTATTTCTATCTTTTTATTATATATATCAGCAACAAGGTTCAATAATGTGAATTTGTCTATAGGGTCAACACTTAATTGATACAATCCAGATAAGTCACTTGCAGGCAGTATTTTTTCAATAAGTAATCGAGCGATAACACAAGTAGGAAGACCAGAGAATATCGCTTTAGAAAATCCTTTTGTACTGTTTTCTTGTGATAAAAACCAATCAACTAAACTCACAGCCGAATCTAACTCATGACCTATGATTGAAGTTCGAAGCGTAAGATGAGGAGAAGAATCAACTTCACCTAAACATTTTGAGCGTCCATATAAGTCTAGCGCATCAGGTGTATCTTCTTCTGTGTAAAAACCTTTTTTCCCATCAAAAATGCAATCAGTAGAAAAATGAATTAATTTGCAAGAATGACTATCGCATAAACTTGCAAGCTGATGAGGCAACAAACTATTAATAGCCACTGCATCAACATGCTGCTTTGAAATGCTATGTTGTTTAATCAAACCAATACAGTTAATAACAACATCAGGTTTGATTTCCTTAATAACCGCCTCTACTGCCGCTAAATCGCTAACATCAACGCCTTTAAAAAGCCGCTCTTCGCAATCACTAAAGAACGGCTCTTTCCCTTTAATGCTGCGAACTGTTCCATAAACATCTAAATGAGCTACATCACAAAGGTTCTGGAATAGGCTATAACCTAGCATACCTGTTGCACCAATAATCAAAACTTTCATTTATACACCTTCTGGAACAGTTAGATTACCACTCTCGATATCACGCATAAAATCGAGTTTACGTAATAAGGTCTTCATTCCCTCAACATCTAAACGTTCTGTATTGTGTGAGTTATAATCTTCTACGGCAGAGAGGTCTTGTTCACCCTCTTCGAAGTATTTTGAATAATTCAAATCACGATTATCAGCTGGAACTCGGTAATATTCACCTTGATCTTGAGCGACAAACATCTCTTCACGGCTGCATAATGCTTCAAATAGCTTTTCACCATGACGTGTACCAATCACATTCACTTTATGATCTGGTTTTTTCATCAACTCTAAGATTGCTTTAGTTAAGACCTCAATCGTAGCTGCGGGCGCTTTCTGCACAAAAATATCCCCATTCACACCATAAGTAAATGCATGCAATACCAAATCAACGGCATCATCCAAGGTCATCATAAAACGTGTCATCGAAGGGTCAGTAAGGGTAAGTGGCATGCCCTCAATAATTTGACGGATAAACAGAGGAATAACAGAACCACGAGAAGCCATGACATTGCCGTAACGCGTACCACAAATAACTGTGTTGGTGCCTGCTAAATTACGGCTTTTAGCAACAATTACTTTTTCCATCATTGCCTTAGATATCCCCATCGCATTGATAGGATACACCGCTTTATCAGTGCTTAAACAAACAACACGACTTACACCGTGAAAAATAGCAGACTCTAAAACATTCTCAGTGCCTAATACATTGGTTTTTACTGCTTCTAATGGGTAAAATTCACAAGATGGTACCTGTTTTAATGCAGCTGCATGGAATACATAATCAACTCCGCGCATCGCAGTTGAAATACTTTGAGGATCCCGCACATCACCAATATAAAACTTTAATTTATCATTGTTAAATGCTTTGCGCATATCATCTTGTTTTTTTTCATCCCGAGAAAAAATACGAATTTCTTTAATATCCGTATCCAAGAAACGCTTCAAGACTGCATTACCAAATGAACCAGTACCGCCAGTTATTAATAAAACTTTATTTTTGAACATATGTCCCCTTAAAACTCCCATCTACCAATTGAGTATTTATCTCTAAAAAATATATTTTCTTTGTTTCTCGTACTTAAAATATGATTATATAGCTCGTCAGAATCTTCATATAAAAATAACCCCTCAATTTCACCAAACGTGCTTTTCAAACCCTTCACATATTCTTTTTCTAATACAAATGCAGGGCGATTTAATTGTAGTGATTCAAATATAGGCAAGCAAAGGGTTTCAAATTCGGAAGATACTAATATTCCATCATTATTATAAATTAACAAAAGAAAGTCGCCTCGTGACAAATGACCCGTTGCTTTAATATTTGCAGGTAAACCTTGTGGAAGAGTTTCAACCGTAACTAGAAAATTGATGTTATATTTTTCTAATACCTTAGCGAATTGAATGATTTTTTTAAAATTTCTATGGCTATGATTTATATTAGTAATTGGAACAACTAGATTGTAAATACTATTGTTTTTTTTTATAAGGCGAGGTGTAATTATATTTCGAAGAACACCTGGCCATAATATTTTATTCTTAGGTTCAAAATGAAATTCCTTTTTAAATTGTTCCTGTACATATGATGTTTGAAATATGTATAAAGGTTCTTTTTGATTGCACCAAGTTATTATAAACTTGATGATGAAATATTTCACCCCTCCCCCTTTTATAATCAAAAGGTTGTGAAAATATGTCACTTTATTTTTCACAGGAAATATCGTATTAACGTTGGAAAAGCTAATTAATTTATTGCATCTAAAAAAAACACAATAAAACCAAGAAAAAAACAAAGAGAAAAAAAGAGTGTTCAGTCCGCGAGTTTCTTTTTTTATCCATTTATAATTTGTGGGACAAACATCTGGTTTTAGAGGAGATAATATATAATAAAAATTTTCAGCATCATCTTTTTTTGACATTGAAAACTGATTGATGATAGTTAAAGCTCCGCCTTCTCTAGCGGCAGTCCCATTCACTAATATTTTATTCATGTAGTTCTTCTTATCATACAGTTACACCGGTCAAGACCGACAGGCCCCTGACTTTGTAAATTTTCATAGTTAATCGGTGTTAAGTCACCGAGTGCTGTATGAAATCGTTCATGATTATAATAACTTATGTATTCTTCAACAGACACCTCCATCGTTTCATGTATTGATGAGCAATATTCAATAATTATTCATTCTTTAAACTGCCAAAAAATCATCCTAGAACAGTATTATCTAAACAAGAGCCGACACTGCTCCTTGAGGCAGCTATTCTTTATTAATAGTTTTAGCTGACAGGGGGAAATTACGAACGACTTAGTTCACATAATCAATCTAAATAGATTGAAATTACCCTTCATTTATAAAAACGAAAGTCCTGAAACAACTAGTTCTCGGTAACTATCACTGCGATTTGCTTGTTTATGCTTTCTCTTGATACCACCATCGAAAGACTTTTCATTCTTTAACAAGTTCAAGCTTGTATGTCGCACAGTTGCTATATTTTCTGTTGAATTCTGCTGGCGAATACGACATGAGTCTTCATTCATAGAAATATCAAGTTGCCAATGCAAGTTATTTTCCACAGTCCAATGCGCTCTTGATGCCTCTAATAGAGACTTAGCATCTAGTTTTGCTGAACTGATATAAAACTTAACTGCTATAGTTGTTTGCATATCTTTCTCAGTTCTAAACGAGACAACATACCCAAGCGTTTTTAAGCCTGGCCATTCAAAAACTAAGTCACCAATTTCGTTAGCATCTGCAACCATACACATCCTGCTATCTTCTCGACCATGACCTTTTTCTTTAGTCGTATAGGCTTCTGTTTCTGGTAACTCTAATCGGCGAATTGAAAATATACCGTCTAATGCTGTTTGTAATCGTTCTTGGTTATCTTTAACAGGCAAAAGATAATCACCACCTTTATCTACGATTTTTTTAGCTATTTTAGTTTGGCATCCCATTGCATCAATAGTTACGAGGCATCCACGTACATCCAATAAATCTAATAACTTAGGAATCGCTGTAATTTCATTAGACTTAGCATTTGTCTTAACTTGCCCTAACACAACCGAATTAGCGGCTGCAAAAGCGCTAACCATATGAATAGTATCTGATTTATCTTTCTTATTAAATGAACCTCTTAATGTTTTTCCATCAATGGCAATGACATCTCCATGACTCATTTCACAGCAACTTTTCATCCAAGTAGCAAAGCACTTTTGAAATTCTTTTGGGTCAATCAACTGAAAAACACGAGAAATTGTGTCATCCGTAGGTATTCCGCCTGAAAAGGGTAAATACTTTCTCAGCCAATCTAACTTATCGTTGCCGAAATCTTGTATTTCTTCCCAACCCTCACAGCCTGATATGACGGCTGTAATTGCCAAAAATAAAACATCAACTAAATTGTGATGCACTTTCCTCGGTTGTCGGGTATCACGGATGATTGAGAGCTGCTTTATCAAGGTTATTTGGGACATATCTAGTTTCTATTTAAGATAAAAAGAAGGTTATGATCACAACCAAAACTGATCTACAACGTGATCCTTTTGTAAATTCAGATATATAGATACAGCTAACATTAAAAAATAAAAGGTAAAAATAAAGAGCAATTAATAATCAAAATAAAAGTCTGTATTCGTAATCTTGCCCTATTTTAGCTGACCGTTCAGCCAGTCATAAAATTCACTATGACTCACTTGTCGTTATTACATAGGAATTTAATGGTATATTTAGAGTGGCACGCTTGAGTAGACTAGGATACACAAGTTGCCACTGAATGTAAGATATTAAATATTACGTATTAAAATACATGGATAAAATTTAAGGCATAACTCTATAATAAGCCATAGATAAAAATCGACGAAGAGTAAATATTATAAATTTAAATGCATACCTATTATTAAATGATTTATTGTACTTTAGATATAATTTTAAATTATCTAAAGTTTGAGATTTAAAATTTATAGGGTTAGAACTAGCACCATGACTTGCCATTGATGCAATATTTTCAATAACTATCTTTGAGTTTATTTTATTTAAAAAACATCTAATCATAAAATCTGCATCCGCAGAAACATGAAATGACTCATTGAACAATCCTACATCCCTATACACAGAAGAATGTACTAAAATACTTTGATGGCATGGCACATAAGGTCTACCAGAATAAAAACCGTTACAAAGTATACCATTTTTACTGAGTCGTGAAAAAACCCCAGTTGGGGTATAAATCATAGCCCTTCCGTAGATAAGTGGAATATCTTTTAAATCAGCATTAGATAAAAAGCTTAAATCATTTTCAAGACAGTCACCTTCGCCTAAAAAAAAAGTATATACATCTAGGTCTATTATATGATCAACTATTGAGTTAAATGCATTATAAATTCCATTGTCTACACCATATATGAACTCTACATTATCAACTTTCAACTCAAGTTCAGGCTTTACTTTTAACTTAACAACTGCTTTCCATGGTTGACTACACTTATTTAAACTATCTAGAGTCTCTACTAATTCTTTTGAATGATACAATGCGGCTATACAAAAAATAACTTTCATTTTAATTTCTCTCGAAGTAGTAAAATAAAGAGTTTAATCAAATTACCACCAATCTCTAGGTGCCTTCTATTAATAATTCCACCAAATTTATCTTGTTCTACATATGTTGTTATTTTATACCTATTGTCTGATAAAAATGTAAAATGAAAATACTCACTAGCACGATTGATTATCTCGTCTGGAGCTCTTCCATAAGGGAATGCAAAATAGAGACATTCCTCATCAAAATTATGCTTATGGTATTCGATCTGCTTTTCAAATAAATTTACAGATTCTTCTAATGTAACATTAGAGTAATTTTCATGGGACATCCCATGAACTCCAATTTTAATGAATGGATACTTTGATTTGATCGATAACAGATTTTTTTTATTACCGGGTTTAATTGGCTTCGAACTATTAATAGATATATAAGATGACATATCATCAACGCTCAATAAATTAGGGCTATAAAAAATATAGATATTTTTTATACCTAATGAGATTAAGCTTTCTAATAGTTTGTTTTCATCAATATAAAAATCATCAAACGTCACATAGATATTATCTTTATGCAAACCAAAAAAAGACAATAAAATATAAAGGTTACGGAACCACTTTTCTAACTCAACCCTATCAGTACTTAAACTGTATAACGAATGTGCATTGATATATATCAATTTATTTTTGTGTTGTATCATAGCTACCTGGTGTTAAATATAAGTTATTTACATCAATATCATCATTTACTTGGAAAAAAGTTATTGGCCTCAAGGTAAACAATGGCGCTTTAACAAAATTCAATTGATGAACTTTACGAAGAGCATTTAAATTACAACCAAAAAAGTGATACTTCGGAACATTAGTACTTATTAATTTATTACCTTTTAGCACTTGAATAGGAAAAAATTTATGAATTCCGTTAGTTAATTTAACACTAGAGTAATCACCTTCTGTATTATTTATCATGTTATTTTCATCGAAAAAAAAATCCCTATAAGTATCGGCAACGGCTATATTTTGCACATTATAAAATACAATCATATAGTCTAATAATTTGAATCCTGATTTGATATATGGTTTGAATGAGACATCATTCGGAAAATTATAAAATAAATCAACATCACTTTTACATTCTTTTAATGCCCGTTCCCAAATTTTACCAAACAAGCCTCTTCCCCGATATTTATCGTCGGTTATAGTTTCACAACACTGTAAACCCATTATTGTTTTTTTACTTACTTTATTGATGAAGGTACTTTTTAAAAACCTCCTAGAAGCAACAGCTTTCCCTTTAGACCAAGCAATAAAAATTGTTGAGCCAGGCTTTGTGAATTCGTCGACTCTAAATTTAAAGCAGTTTTCTTCTCCTAAAAATAATAAACTTTCAATAATCTCATTATTTAAAGGTGTTATATATTTAATTATTTCAACATCCACGCCAGCACTCCTATCAGTATAAATTTAATTTATATATTTTTTATTGCTAATTCAACAAATAATGACACAGACTGAACGAGAACCTATAGCAGGTGTAAAAGAGTCAAACTTCTCATTATATTCGCCAATAAAAGCATCACGTTATAGCGATTTCACTAATGCAAATAATGTACTATTTTTACCATTAACATGTATGAATCCAAATTTATCTCACTGCTACATTAGGGATAAATAATAAAACCAGGACGAAACAATGAATCGCGGAGAGTTGACTAATTAAAGTTGTTTCAGACATAGGGATTTTCTTAATATAAAAAGCAGTATAAGATCACAAAGCAACGTGAACTACAACGAGGACGTTTACTGATTAAAGATCAAGAGAATCGATTCTACATTTTAAGCAAATAAAAAAGAACATTAAAAATGTAAAATCAAAAGTACAATTTCATAATCTTCCCTTTATTATTTTAATAATCGCAAATCAGATCAGTAAATTATAAATTCAAGTTATGCACTTACTATTTGAATCCAAGCATTAATTAAACTGGTTTCCGTTTAATTAATGATATTTCCCGAAAATTCAATATCAAAGCAAAAAATAAAATAAAGATTACGTTTACAGTTGAAAATAAAAGGGTTCCTGAAAACAAGTATAAAAGATAAAAATTTATTAATGAATTAAAATTAAAAAAAGCATAAACAAAAATACTCACTAAAAATATAATTAATCCTTGAAGTCCAAAATACCCCAAAATCAATGACAAATCAGAATCATAAATATCTTTAATCTCCCTTGACTTTAAAACCTCATTGAAAATTGATATTTTAACTTGGAGGGAATTATCATCACCCGAAATATTAAAGGCTCTAGACTCAGAAAAAAGTTCCATATTAAAATAAACAATTGATAGGAAAACAAAAAAAGACAGAACCATTGCTAGTGACTTTATATTAACTTTTATATAACAAAAAGAAGCTAAAAGCACAAAAATAAATATACCAGTTCGAGACCCCGTCATCGCTAATGCGACGAAAACTAAAATAATACTTAATATATCGAGTCTCCTTATTGACAATACCAGTATAAGATTAAAAATTAAAATTCTTGAAGCAATATTAGGGTTATCAAAAATAGAAAAGGCTCTTTTCATTGGATCGAATGCTTCACGAGAAAACAAAAACTCTAAATTGGGACTAAGATGAAAACCAATTAATTGACCGATAATCCTAGGTATAGTAGGTTCAAAATATGAATATATTATCAGTATTGATTGAAACCAAAGAAAGTATTTAAGGTTTAAAAAAGCCGCATCAGCATCAGCATCAGCATCAGCATTAAAAGTCTTATAGTAAAATAAACATATGAGTATCAATGTAGCTTTAATTATCGTTGAAATAAAGTTAGGCTGATAATAATCAGCATTCAATACAAGAATAATTATAAATGATGTAACTAAAAAAAAACTAAAGGTATATGTTTTTTTATTATTAAGTAACACTTTATTGCAACCTCAAAATTAAAAATTAAAAATTAAAAATTAAAAATATAACTTGGCTTAACCTACCTCAGTCATCGCTGATGATTTATTTTATAACTCCTTCAAAACAACAAAGTAAATGGCAGTCTTACTACTTATAGCTTTGAGTTATTGCGATGCCCATTGTTTTTTTGATTAATAATAGAGTTAATACAAAATAGTTTCGCCAAAAAAATTAAAACTTATACATTAGATAAAGAGGAATATATGTGCTCACAAAGGCAAGATTACGAACCGTTTTAGATAACACTTTTCGCCCAGATTGACACATTTATGAAGAAATCAAAGAAAGTCCTGACACAATCGTTTCTCTATAGTCGTCACTTCTATTCGCTTATTTATGCTTTCTTTTAATTCCACCTTTAAAAGAGATTTTGCATCAAGCTCTGCTGAGCTGATATAAAATTTAAAGGCCATGGTTGTTTTCTCCCCCAGGGGGAAATTACGAACGACTTATTTCACATAATCAATCTAAATAGACTGAAATTACCCTTCATTTATAACAACGAAAGTCCTGAAACAACTAGTTCTCGGTAACTATCACTGCGATTTGCTTGTTTATGCTTTCTCTTGATACCACCATCGAAAGACTTTTCATTCTTTAACAAGTTCAAGCTTGTATGTCGCACAGTTGCTAGATTTTCTGTTGAATTCTGCTGGCGAATACGACATGAGTCTTCATTCATAGAAATATCAAGTTGCCAATGCAAGTTATTTTCCACAGTCCAATGCGCTCTTGATGCCTCTAACAGTCCAATACGCTCTTGATGCCTCTAATAGAGACTTAGCATCTAGTTTTGCTGAACTGATATAAAACTTAACTGCTATAGTTGTTTGCATATCTTTCTCAGTTCTAAACGAGACAACATACCCAAGCGTTTTTAAGCCTGGCCATTCAAAAACTAAGTCACCAATTTCGTTAGCATCTGCAACCATACACATCCTGCTATCTTCTCGACCATGACCTTTTTCTTTAGTCGTATAGGCTTCTGTTTCTGGTAACTCTAATCGGCGAATTGAAAATATACCGTCTAATGCTGTTTGTAATCGTTCTTGGTTATCTTTAACAGGCAAAAGATAATCACCACCTTTATCTACGATTTTTTTAGCTATTTTAGTTTGGCATCCCATTGCATCAATAGTTACGAGGCATCCACGTACATCCAATAAATCTAATAACTTAGGAATCGCTGTAATTTCATTAGACTTAGCATTTGTCTTAACTTGCCCTAACACAACCGAATTAGCGGCTGCAAAAGCGCTAACCATATGAATAGTATCTGATTTATCTTTCTTATTAAATGAACCTCTTAATGTTTTTCCATCAATGGCAATGACATCTCCATGACTCATTTCACAGCAACTTTTCATCCAAGTAGCAAAGCACTTTTGAAATTCTTTTGGGTCAATCAACTGAAAAACACGAGAAATTGTGTCGTCCGTAGGTATTCCGCCTGAAAAGGGTAAATACTTTCTCAGCCAATCTAACTTATCGTTGCCGAAATCTTGTATTTCTTCCCAACCCTCACAGCCTGATATGACGGCTGTAATTGCCAAAAATAAAACATCAACTAAATTGTGATGCACTTTCCTCGGTTGTCGGGTATCACGGATGATTGAGAGCTGCTTTATCAAGGTTATTTGGGACATATCTAGTTTCTATTTAAGATAAAAAGAAGGTTATGATCACAACCAAAACTGATCTACAACGTGATCCTTTTGTAAATTCAGATATATAGATACAGCTAACATTAAAAAATAAAAGGTAAAAATAAAGAGCAATTAATAATCAAAATAAAAGTCTATATTCGTAATCTTGCCCTGTTTTCTCCCCTTTTTCAGTTCTAAAAGAGACTACATAACCAAGTGTTTTTAATCTGGTCCACTCAAAAGCCAAATCACCCATTTCGCTTGCATCAGCAACCATACAATGACGAGTTTCTTTTGCTTCTAAACGGCTAATTGAAAATATGTTATTTAATGCTTTTTGTAATCGTTCTTACAGGTAAAAGATAATCACCAGCCTTATCAACTATTTTTTTAGCTATTTTAGTTTGGCATCCCATTGCATCAATAGTTACGAGGCATCCACGTACATCCAATAAATCTAATAAATCTAATAACTTAGGAATCGCTGTAATTTCATTAGACTTAGCATCTGTCTTAACTTGCCCTAACACAACCGAATTAGCGGCTGCAAAAGCGCTAATCATATGAATGGTATCTGATTTATCTTTCTTATTAAATGAACCTCTTAATGTTTTCCATCAATAGCAATGATGTGTTTTTTAAGTACTTCATCACACCTGAGCTATTCTTTAAATTAGTAAATTTTTTAACTATATTCACTTGACTCTACTTATATTTACTGCAGAAAAATCTACCAGCCCAGGGCTAAATCATGAAAAACTAATAAGAATCGAATCGCCATCATTCATTTTCTAATTTATTTAGATTCACCTCTAAATTTCATTACCTGAAATTTAGAGGTGAATTTATAGGCCTCTTTCAACAATAAGTCCAGTAATAATAATGGATTTCATGATTTAAAGCCGAAGGAAAGATGCAAACTTATTTTTAACTTTTATTAGTAGAAAACTATAATCAATTCTAAAATTTTTATTGATGCAATAAAAATCACTAATATTATTCATGCCATATTTATTAACCTTTCTATATCGAAATAGGCAACTTTTAATTAAGACATTAAATTTTTCGATTAAATCCTGCCGTTTATTCTCTAAAAAAAAAGCTGTTGCTAACGCATAATGTAATGGCAACTTACCATCAATAGAATTAACTGAGATTGAGCCATCATGAGATCTAAATTTAGATAACGTTTTATCAACATAAGCAAATTTTGCATAACTGTTTGCCGTTAATAAAAAAATTAGTAAATCGTTTCCAATTGCATGCATAGAAAAATCACTTTCCACAGAATTGGGTATATCAATTAATAAATTAGATCTTAAATCATTTAATCGAAATAATGCACAGCCTGGCGACACGGGAAATTCACCTCCTAAGATTACACCCTCAATATATTTTTCATTATCATATAATCCAGATTTACCAAGATGATAGTGTTCTGACTTAATCTCTGAACCATCAATAAAAATTTCAGCCTTTGTATATACAAACCCTACATCTTCATTCTTCAGATACGGTAGTGTTTCTTCAATGAACTGTTTGTGAATCAAATCATCAGACCAGAGTATTTTCCCATAAGAACCAGTAGCCTCATCAATACAGCGCTTCCAATTTCTAACGGGGCCTACATTAGACTTATTCTGAAAACACTTTATTCTACTATCTTTGCTGGCAACAGCTTGAACAACTTCCCACGTACGATCTGTACTGCAATTATCAACAACCACGACTTCTATATTACCGTATGTTTGATTTAATGCGCTATAAAGTGTTTCCTCTATCAGAGTTTCACGATTAAAAACAGGAATCAGGATACTTACAAGTTCAGTCATTTTTTACCTTATACAATAATTTATATGATTCATATGGGCCAAAAAAAGCAAATATACTCAACGCTAAAATAGTGCCGAGTACAACACCTTCAACTCCCATGTTAAAATATTTCACAAAAAAAACAGACAATGGGATGTTAATAACAGATGCGACAATTGCAGTTCGCATCTGTAATTTAGTTTCATTTATACCATTTAAAAATATAGCAAAAACATTATTCCAAGTTAGAAAAAAAGTAAAAACGGCTAAGAAGTATATTAATTTATTATCTAGATGAGGTATCTCTCCAACCCATATTTCGATAACAAAAGGTGAAATTAAAGAGAGAACAAGTATCCCCAAAAATATTATGCCGAAAGCTTGCAATTGCTTATTCATCATCGTTCTCATCCAAGTGTAATCCCCACGATGAAATGCATCAGAATATGAAGTCCATAATGGCGCAACAATAATCCCATGAATAATGGTAATAACGGTGAATAATTTGAAGACAACATCATAAGACGTAACGTAAGCAGGGCCTAAAAGTTGCGTGATCATCAATTTATCCGTAGTAAATAATACCACAACTGCAATTTGAATAACAAAAAACCTTAACCCTAATGCTAAAGTATCAACTAATCGATTCTTCCGTACAAAGCTAAAACTGGGTGTGAAATCGGGGTTCGATTTGTAGAACCAAATGCTAAAAATAGAGTTTGAAATAAAAATGGAGATGCCATACGAAAAAGCTAAATACTCCATCGAACTTTCAGTATATAGATAAAGGGCATAAACAAATGTTAACGACAAAACATTTGATAAAAACTGATTAAATATCGTCTGTTCCGCTTTTTGTACCGCATTTAAAACTTGATTAATAAGCGAGAGAAGGAAATTTACAAGTACAAAAAACATTGAAATATTTACAACAAATTTCAATTCTTTATTTGTAATAATTTCAGTATTAAAAACACGATTCCAGGGAATATACTCACTTCCTATGAAAAATAGCCCTCCAATGCACACTGCGCCTAAACCAATCGAAACGTAAGCAGTTGAGATATACTTCCTTACGGAAACGAGATCATTTTTTGCTATTGATTCTGATATTCGATTTCTTAAACCGTTTCCAATTCCAAGGTCAAACATCAGCACCCAGGATAGGATGGACAATAAAGTTGACCAGATTCCATATTTTATTGCACCTAGATATTTAATCATTATTGGTATAATAAGAAATGAGGCCATCAATGCCAACATTTTAAAGACAAAAGCCCCTTTAAGCTGCTTTAGATATCTCTTAGACCTTGCACCAGAAACTTGTGACCCCATTACCATTACTGACTCAGCCACTCGATCATTCGCCCAACACCATCTTCTTTGCTTACTTTAGGCTTCCAGCCAGTTAACGACTCTAATTTTGTAGAATCAGCAACAAAGACCCGTTGGTCGCTAGAGCGAACAGGTAGTTTTTCATAACTTAACTTACATCCCGTAATGCTTTCTAATAGGGAGAACAACTCTAATAACGATAAGCTGTTATCAATACCGCCGCCAACGTTAAATGCTTTACCCGATACTTTTTCTTTGTTATCTAATGAAGAATAATAAAGTGAAATCATATCTTCTGCATGCAATACATCACGAACCTGTTTGCCTGTTCCAGAAATCGTGAATGGGGCGACATCTGGATTTGCTTTTGCATCAAGTGCTTTTTGGCAGAACCAGCCTACCCAACCTTGGTCATAGGTAGCAAATTGACGTCCGCCATACATTGATGAATGTCTAAACACAGTAGTGTTCAAACCAAACAATCTTGCATAATCAAGCATGTACTGATCAGCGGAGCCTTTTGAACAGCCGTAAGGAGAGTGAAAATCTAATCCCACTTTCTCATCAAAACCTGCAGGCAAATCCACACACTGATAACGAGTGGCTGTTTCTTCATACTCAAACTGCTCTAAATCGCCATAGACTTTATTCGTTGATGAATAAAAAATTGCAGTCTCAGGTGAATAGAGACGCACTGCTTCAAGTACATTGATTGAACCACCAATATTAACTTCAAAATCCATATATGGATTTTCAAGTGACGTTGTCATCGCGACCTGACCAGCAAGATGAAACATAGCATCCGGTTTTACACGCTCAATTAAGCGGGTTACATCGTTCTTATTACGAATATCACCATGCACAAACTCAAATTCACCAAAGGTTTTTAACCATGCCAGATTGTCTGTCGTACCTAATCGGGATAAATTATCAAAAACCGTCACTTCATAGCCTTTTTTGATACCATGAGAGGCTAAATTACTGCCTAAAAAACCACATCCGCCAGTGATTAATAACTTCATTATACATTTCCTTTTAATGTGGCCTGAATGCCTGACTCTAAAGAGTATGCAGGTTGCCAGCCTAATTGCTTTAATCTACTTGTATCGGCGCAACTGTACATCAGCTCATTTACTCTCATAGCTACTGCTCCGAAATCAAGCATTGATTTTGAATGACTACAAGAATGGATCATTTCAACTAACTCTCTAACGCTAGGTGCTAGACCGGAGCCAACTGGTACTGTCTCGAAAGAGTCTAATTTGTCTATATTTTCAATAAGCACTTTATACGCATCAACAACATCATTAATATAAATGAAATCACGTTGTTGGAGGCCATTCGTTAAAGCAAGTTTGTTACCGGCAAGGCATGCATTGATAACATACGAAGTAAATTTACTACTGTCATCTTCAGGGCCATAAAAATGCTCTAAAGCAACATTCACAAATTTAAGAGGACTTTCTACATTGAATTGGGCAAGCTTAACAAAGGTGTTTTTTGTTAATGCATAAGGTGAAATGTCATCCGGTAAAGAAGTACCAGTATGAATAAATGCTTTACTCTTATATTTATCTGCTAAAGCTAATAATTGAGTTGGAAAATCAATGTTTGCATTAACCAAGGCAGATAAAGATTCCCCTTTTCGACCATAGAGCGCCGCGGTGTTGATAATTACACCGGGCTGATGCAGTGCAAAAGCTTTTTCTAGTACATCACCTTCATCAATATAAATAACATCAACACCTTCAACGCGTGCCCTTGATGATGACCTACGAATAAGTGCGAAAACTCGATTTTCTTTTGATAATGCTTTAACTAAGTGACTACCTAAATAACCCGAAGCACCAGAAATAAATATAACCATAAACAGATCCTCATTTGGAGGCCAAAGCCTCCCACCCTTTTCAGAAGTTCAAACCAAGAAACTCTTCAAATTTTTCAATAACAAAGTCTAAATGATCTGTCGATAAACCAGGGTATACACCAATCCAGAAAGTATGGTTCATGATAATATCGGTATTAGTAAGATCTCCCACTACACGATATTCAACATTCTCAAAATAGGGCTGACGCGTTAAGTTACCCGCGAATAATAAACGTGTCCCAATTTTGTACTGATCCATGAATTTAAGCAGTTCAACGCGGTCTATACCACTTTCTGGTTTGATTGTAATGGGAAAGCCAAACCATGATGGATCTGAATTTTCAGTCGCTTCGGGTAGAATTAAGAACTCTTCACAAGAGGCCAAGCCTTTTACTAGATATTTAAAGTTATCTTTGCGCGCTTGCACTAACTCTTCAACACGATCCATTTGCGCTAAACCACAAGCGGCCTGCATATCTGTTATTTTAAGGTTGTAACCTAAATGCGAATAGGTGTACTTATGGTCGTAACCTTGTGGCAGTGAGCCTAATTGTTGGTCAAATCGCTTACCACAAGTATTATCACAGCCTGGCGGGCAATAACAATCACGCCCCCAGTCGCGGAATGATTCAAGCAGTTTACGAAGCTCTTTATCTTTAGTAAATACGGCACCACCTTCACCCATAGTAATATGGTGAGCGGGGTAAAAACTTACCGTTGCTATATCACCAAAAGTTCCAACCATTTGTCCATTATAAGTAGAGCCTAACGCATCACAGGAATCTTCAATTAACCAAAGGTTATGTTTATCAGTAACACGTTTCACTTCTGTTAAATCAAATGTATTACCCAAGGTATGCGCAATCATAATCGCTTTAGTTTTATCAGTTACAGCTGCTTCAATTAATTTAGCATTTATGTTGTAAGTTGGAATATCAACATCAACAAATACCGGAATTAGACCATTTTGGATAATTGGGTTTACCGTTGTCGGGAAACCAGCAGCAACGGTAATGACTTCATCACCCGGTTTTAATTGACGATCGCCAAGCTTAGGGGATGTAAGCGCGGTAAGCGCAAGTAAATTTGCTGAAGAGCCTGATGTTGTCGTCATGACATAAGGGACACCCAAGTATTCACCTAAACGCTTCTCAAATGCATCATTAAAACGTCCAGCGGTTAACCAACCGTCTAATGATGCTTCGACCATCATTTTAAGTTCATTAGCACCCAATACTTTACCTGAAGGTGGTACTACTGTTTCTCCACCAACAAACTCTTTTGGTGCATATTCAATTGCCGCGTATTGATCTACTAATTCTGCGATCTGCTTTCTAATTAATTCTTTAGACATTTTTATTTCCCGCTCTTATTGCCATATATTGTTTAATTTCGTTTAATGTATGCTGCTTGATATCTTTACCTTCAAGCCAAGCTTTCTGCCATGTTACGATACGACTTAGTGTTTCTTCTAGATTCCAGACTGGCTGCCAATCCAAGCGTACTTTTGCTTTTGAGCAATCCAATTTCAGATAATGCGCTTCATGTGGATGCTCACCGTCACTTAAATACCAACTCGCCTTATCACCCCATTGTTCAACTAACTTTTCAACAATCCACTGAACAGGTTTTGCATCTTCTTCACGGGGGCCAAAATTCCAAGCTTCCGCAAAATCAGGACCTTGTTCATAAAGATGCTCTGCAATTGTGATATAACCTGATAATGGTTCAAGAACATGCTGCCATGGACGAATCGCATGCGGGCTGCGAATTTCAACCGACTTGTTAGTTGAAAAAGCATTGAGCATATCAGGAATTAATCGGTCAGCAGCCCAATCGCCACCGCCAATCACGTTACCAGCTCTTACAGACGCAAGTGCACAACCATGCTCTTGGTATTTGTCTTTATGAAAGAAAGACTGGCGGTAAGATGAAGCAACCAGCTCGGCGCAGCCTTTGCTGTTACTATAAGGATCATATCCCCCCATCGCTTCATCTTCACGATAACCCCATATCCACTCGCGGTTTTCATAACATTTATCACTAGTGATGTTCACTACAGCTTTTACACCACCGACTTGCTTAACAGCTTCGAGCAGGTAAACTGTGCCCATTACATTAGTTGAATAGGTTTCCATCGGCTCATCATAGGACAAGCGTACCAATGGCTGAGCAGCCATATGAAAAACAATTTCAGGCTTAAATAAACTAATGCTTTCTCGCAAATGCAAAAAGTCTCGTATATCACCTTCTTCGGATAGCATTCCAAAACTTACATTGGCCTCTTCGAATAAGCTTGGTGTTGTGGGCACAGACAAAGAATAACCTTTAACAATAGCGCCCATCTCCTGAAGCCATAATGACAACCAGCTTCCTTTAAAACCAGTATGCCCTGTAATAAATACTCTTTTATCTTTCCAAAAACTAGGATTCATCATTTACTCCCAAATTTTCCAAGGTGCATTGCCTGCTTGCCATAACTCTTCAAGATGCACTTTATCACGCAGTGTATCCATCGGCTGCCAGAAACCTTGATGCTCATAAGACATTAACTCATTTTCTTGTGCTAATGTTTTTAATGGCTCTTGTTCCCATGTGCAGCTATCCCCATCGATGAGTTTTAATACTTCAGGGGAAAGCACAAAAAATCCACCATTAATCAGTGCTCCATCACCTCTCGGCTTTTCCTTGAAGCTATTCACTTTACCCGCAGTAATATCTAACGCACCAAAACGCCCCGGTGGAAATGTAGCTGTAAGAGTTGCTTTTTTGCCGTGCGATTTATGGAATTCGATAGTTTTTGTGATATCAACATCACTTACACCATCGCCATAGGTAAAACAAAAAGCTTCTTCGTCTTTTATGTGATCTGCGACTCGAGCTAAGCGACCACCAGTCATAGAAGCATCCCCTGTATCAATCAATGTCACAGTCCAAGGTTCTGCCCGCTCACAGTGCACTTTCATCTCATTATTTTTCATATCAAAAGTAACATCGGACATATGTAGGAAATAGTTAGCAAAATATTCTTTGATGACATAACCTTTATAACCACAGCAAATAATAAAATCATTGATACCATGAGCTGAATATTGTTTCATAATGTGCCATAAAATGGGCTTACCACCAATTTCAACCATAGGCTTTGGCTTTAAGGAGGTTTCTTCGCTGAGACGAGTGCCTAAACCACCGGCTAAAATGACTGCTTTCATGGATACTCCAAATAGAAATTAAAATTATTTTGCAGGTGTAAATGCATCGGAGAAAAACTGTTCTTTTGATAACTGCTTTTCAATAAAAGATATTTTGGCGGCATTAATCATCAATGGTGAACCGCAAGCATAAACTTGATATTCATTTAGAGACTCAAAATCATCACATACAGCCTGATGTACAAATCCCATTCGCCCATCCCATTGCTCCTCACCAGATAAAACGGGAGTGTAATAAATGTTTGAATTTTCTTCAGCAAACTGCTGTAACTTATCTAAATAGAAAGCACTTGGATTATTCATTCCCCAATAAATATGAATTTCACGCTTACTTTCATTAGCAACAAGATCTTCGATCATTGCTTTAACAGGAGCAATACCCGTTCCTCCTGCGAGGAAAATAATCGGCTTATTTGATTCGCGCACAAAAAAAGTTCCCTTAGGACCTTCTAATCGCATCAGTAAACCTTCTTTTAAACCAGAGAATACAGCCTCTGACATTTTACCTTCTGCTACCTTACGAATATGCAACTCAATACCGTCTGAAACTTGTTTGGCATTAGCAATAGAATAACTGCGCTTGATGCCTTTAAAATTCAAATCAACATATTGTCCAGGCAGAAAATCAAATTTAGCTGTCGGTGGAAATCTCAGTTTAATAACTATAATGTCAGCAGTTACATAATCAAAGCTTGCTACTTTGCTGGGTAATGTTTGTATTTGTTGTGATGCAAGCTCAGGATAATATTTAGCTTTTAATATGGCGTCAGATAATGCTCTAGATTGACAAGTCAGAATAGCCCCTTGACTAACTATTTCATCATTCTCATTTTCAATATCACCAAAAATCACTTCTGCCGAACAGGTGCCACATTCTCCTGTTTTGCAACTATGCTCTAATGGGATTGACTGGTCTAGCGCATCATCTAAAAGATTATTTTCACTTTGAAAGTGAACACCTGATGGTTGAATTTCGATTCTGTAGGCCATGTTTATCTAACCTCTGAACTTATCTTGATTATCAACAAACCACTGGTAGGCCAACGTCAAACCATCTTCCAAAGAAACTGAATATTCCCAACCTAATGATTCCAATCTTTCTACATTCATCAATTTGCGTGGCGCCCCATCTGGTTTCGTTGCATCAAATTTGATTTCACCTTCAAATCCAACAACCTTAGCGACCGTTTCAACTAAGTCTTTGATCGTGCAATCAACACCCGTGCCAACATTAATATGACTCAACATAGGCTCTGTATTGGAGTTATAGAGTTCTTTGCCTAAATTCATAACATAAATAGAGGCTGCTGCCATATCATCAACATATAAAAACTCCCGCATCGGTTTGCCACTGCCCCATGCAATCACTTCTTTATCACCATTCAGCTTAGCTTCATGAAAACGGCGCAGCAACGCTGGAATAACATGACTGTTTTCAGGATGGAAGTTATCACGTACACCATAAAGATTGGTTGGCATAACACTGCGATAATCTCGTCCATACTGGCGATTATAACTTTCACACAATTTGATGCCTGCTATTTTTGCAATAGCATAAGGCTCATTGGTTTCTTCTAATGTTCCCGTTAATAACGCTGATTCAGACATAGGCTGCTCCGCCAATTTCGGATAAATACAGGAAGAGCCTAAGAATAACAACCGCTGAATACCGGCTAAATGGGCGCTATTAATAATATTACATTCAATTATTAAGTTTTCGTAAATGAAATCAGCAGGGTAAGTATTGTTGGCAACAATCCCCCCTACTTTAGCCGCAGCCAGATAAACTTGATCTATTTTTTCGGTTTGAAAAAAATCAGAGACAGCTTGCTGATTGGTTAGATCCAATTCTTTGCGTGAGCGTACTACAATCTCAATATTTTCGTTGTTTTCTAGCTGACAGACAATAGCAGAGCCAACCATGCCATTATGCCCCGCAACAAAAATACGTTTTTTATTATTCATAAATACCTTTTAATCTTAAAATCTATTTACCACAGAGGTCCCTGAGGCGCTTCGCTACACAGAGGAAAGATTTAAAGTTAAGATAATATCTGAATGCTTTAAAAGACAAAACATTAAAGCTAACTTTTTTCTCTGCGTTATTGGTGGCCTCAGTTGTGCTCTCTCTATATCTTTATAAAACAATTCACCACCGAGGACACCGAGAACACAAAGGAAATACTTAAGGTTAAAATAATATTCAATCCTTTAACTACCGAAATTTTAAAATAGATAATCATATTTTCTCTGTGCTCTCGGTGTCCTCGGTGGTTAAATTCTTGTGCTCTATATATCTAAGATTCTACGGATACATTCACTTTGAAACCATGTGCTTGCAAAATCGCATGCTGCTTCGCTTTTTGTAAGTCGTTAGTGACCATTTCAGCGCACATCTCTTCAACCGTAATTTCTGGCGTCCAACCCAATTTTTCTTTTGCTTTTGACGGATCACCTAGTAGCGTTTCAACTTCAGCGGGACGGAAATAACGTGGATCAACTTTCACTATCACATCACCTACTTTTAGAGCGGGTGCGTTATCACCAGTAATAGATTTCACCGTTGCAATTTCATCAAGTCCCTTACCTGTGAATTCAAGTTCAATACCCGCCTCGATCGCTGATAATGTCACAAATTCACGCACACTGATTTGTTTGCCCGTTGCAATAACAAAATCATCAGCTGTTTCTTGCTGTAACATCATCCACTGCATACGCACGTAATCTTTTGCATGCCCCCAATCGCGCAGTGCATCCATATTTCCAAGATATAAACATTTTTCAAAACCTTGAGAAATATTAGCAATAGCACGGGTTATTTTACGGGTAACAAAAGTCTCACCACGACGAGGTGACTCATGGTTAAATAAAATACCGTTACAGGCATACATACCATAAGATTCACGGTAATTAACCACTATCCAATAAGCGTACATTTTAGCGACACCATAAGGTGAACGAGGGTGAAATGGGGTTGTTTCTTTTTGCGGAATTTCTTGTACTTCGCCAAACAGCTCTGAAGTTGATGCCTGATAGAATTTTGTTTTCTTTTCCAGCCCTAAAAAGCGAATTGCCTCTAATAAACGTAATGTTCCCATCGCATCAACGTCAGCCGTATATTCAGGACATTCAAAAGAAACGGCAACGTGAGATTGTGCACCAAGATTGTACAGTTCATCTGGTTGTACATCGTTAATAATACGCGTTAAATTAGATGAATCGGTTAAATCGCCATAATGCAGAAAGAATTTTTGATTTTGTTCATGGTTATCTTCATAAATATGGTCAACACGTTCGGTATTTAATGATGAAGAACGGCGTTTGATACCGTGCACTTCATAGCCCTTTTCTAATAACAATTCAGCAAGGTAAGAGCCATCTTGGCCGGTAACACCTGTAATTAATGCAACTTTATTTTGTGTCATGAACTTTCCTAAATATTTTTAAAACTAAGACCTAAAGATTAAAGGCTATCAGCTAATTTAAAATAAAAACCAGCCTAAAACATTATTTACAAAGAGAGATGAATGAGCAAAGAAGGAGGAAACCACAACAACACCTTTAAACATGTAAAGACCTCATTTCTTTCTCTTTGTGAGTTTAAATTTTTTGTATGTTTATTAAAGAGTTATTTACTAACTCATGCGCTTTTGAGTAACTATCAGCTTCTGCATAACAACGCAGTTCCGGGGCATTACCTGACGGTCGCAGATGAATAATTCGCTCGTCTGTTAATGTTATTCTTAAACCATCTGTTTCATCAACATTTTTAATTTCAACATTATCAAAACCCAACTGCATTAATAAATTTGCCGGATCATTTTTGCCTTGTGCAATAATCGTCTGACTTTTTTCAGTCGCAAAATTTTGAATGCGATCACTGTAGGTAAAACGTTGCGGTAATGCATTTACTAATGTTGAAATAACTCCTTCGCCTGCTGCAGCTAGCAACATAATTGCAGGCAGAACAGCATCACGCGTCGGCAATGCTTTTAATATTTGACCGTTTAATTGCACATCACTGCCCAGCAGAAAACCTCCATTGGCTTCAAAGCCTGCGACTGCATTAAATTTAGCCGCTAAGTTAGCAAACTCAGCAATCACATAAGGAGATCCAATTTTGGTTCGCTCTACATGTTTAAATTTATTACAGCTTTCAATCGCTGTATTACAGCTGACAGGGACAGCTAACGCCTCAATATTTAATGCTTCAGCACTTAATAAACCGAGAATATCCCCACGCAGCCAGTTCCCATTTTCATCGGATACTAATGGGCGGTCGCCATCACCATCGGTTGAAAAAACAACATCTAAATTATATTCTTTAGACCAGTTAATTGCTTTTAATGTATCTTCAACAGAAACAGCTTCAGTATCAATAGGCACAAACTTATCACTACGCTCTAGCGCAATCACTTCCGCACCCAGTTTTTCAAAAATACGGTAGTAAAGATCGCGACCGGCACTGGAATGCTCATAAATACCAATGCGTTTGCCAGTAAGCCAAGGGCTAGTAAATAAAGAGGTATAACGGGTAATGTATTCTTCAGCAGCGCGATGATTAATAACTAATTCAGGTAGCTCAGCAAGCGCTGCAAACTCAACTTGCTCAGTCAGAATAGCTTGCTCGTCAACTTTACTGATTTCGCCATCAGGACGGTAAAATTTAAGCCCGTTACGATCAAAAGGAATATGGCTGCCGGTAACCATAATGGCTGGAATAACATATTCTTGAGCCACGTAAGCTAACGCAGGCGTTGGAATAACACCATAATAGACAACATCAATCTCTAACTGTTGCAAAGCAGCGGCACAAGCTTTTGCCATCGCATAACTGCTCGGGCGGTTGTCAATTGCAATCGCAACTTGCTTAAAATTAAAGTTGCGCGTCATACCCGCAATAAATGCAACGGCAAAGGCGGCACAGACATCAGGGGTGAGTTGAGTCACTAAACCACGTGCACCACTAGTGCCAAATGCAATACCACTTTCTGCGATAACCGTTGCGCTAATTAATTTTTTGTTCATAATATTTCCAAATTATTCAGGGTCTGGTAAAAACAATTCACCACCGAGAACACAGAGGCTTCGCACACGGAGAAAAATGACAATACTTGTTAAGCTTTCCCCAGGCCCTCGGTGGTTAAACAGTATTTTTATACACTTACTCTTTTTAAACCATCCATTAACTTTTTCTCATTAAAATTAATTAACAAGCCTGTTTTTATCCCACTTAATTTCAAATAAGTTATGAGCTGTGCCGTATGGATTGGCGCAAGCTTATCCACCGACTTCAATTCTATTATTAACTTTTCTGGTAATAATATATCAAGCCTATAACCAGCATCGATAACAACACTCTTATATGCGATAGGTAATAAAACCTGATTTTCTGCAATAATCCCTACTTGATTTAACTCATACATCAAACATTGTTCATAACTTGATTCTAATAATCCTAGCCCAAGCGTTTTATGAACTTCAATAGCACAACAGGGGGAAATTACGAACGACTTAGTTCACATAATCAATCTAAATAGATTGAAATTACCCTTCATTTATAACAACGAAAGTCCTGAAACAACTAGTTCTCGGTAACTATCACTGCGATTTGCTTGTTTATGCTTTCTCTTGATACCACCATCGAAAGACTTTTCATTCTTTAACAAGTTCAAGCTTGTATGTCGCACAGTTGCTAGATTTTCTGTTGAATTCTGCTGGCGAATACGACATGAGTCATCATTCATAGAAATATCAAGTTGCCAATGCAAGTTATTTTCCACAGTCCAATGCGCTCTTGATGCCTCTAATAGAGACTTAGCATCTAGTTTTGCTGAACTGATATAAAACTTAACTGCTACAGTTGTTTGCATATCTTTCTCAGTTCTAAACGAGACAACATACCCAAGCGTTTTTAAGCCTGGCCATTCAAAAACTAAGTCACCAATTTCGTTAGCATCTGCAACCATACACATCCTGCTATCTTCTCGACCATGACCTTTTTCTTTAGTCGTATAGGCTTCTGTTTCTGGTAACTCTAATCGGCGAATTGAAAATATACCGTCTAATGCTGTTTGTAATCGTTCTTGGTTATCTTTAACAGGCAAAAGATAATCACCACCTTTATCTACGATTTTTTTAGCTATTTTAGTTTGGCATCCCATTGCATCAATAGTTACGAGGCATCCACGTACATCCAATAAATCTAATAACTTAGGAATCGCTGTAATTTCATTAGACTTAGCATTTGTCTTAACTTGCCCTAACACAACCGAATTAGCGGCTGCAAAAGCGCTAACCATATGAATAGTATCTGATTTATCTTTCTTATTAAATGAACCTCTTAATGTTTTTCCATCAATGGCAATGACATCTCCATGACTCATTTCACAGCAACTTTTCATCCAAGTAGCAAAGCACTTTTGAAATTCTTTTGGGTCAATCAACTGAAAAACACGAGAAATTGTGTCGTCCGTAGGTATTCCGCCTGAAAAGGGTAAATACTTTCTCAGCCAATCTAACTTATCGTTGCCGAAATCTTGTATTTCTTCCCAACCCTCACAGCCTGATATGACGGCTGTAATTGCCAAAAATAAAACATCAACTAAATTGTGATGCACTTTCCTCGGTTGTCGGGTATCACGGATGATTGAGAGCTGCTTTATCAAGGTTATTTGGGACATATCTAGTTTCTATTTAAGATAAAAAGAAGGTTATGATCACAACCAAAACTGATCTACAACGTGATCCTTTTGTAAATTCAGATATATAGATACAGCTAACATTAAAAAATAAAAGGTAAAAATAAAAAGCAATTAATAATCAAAATAAAAGTCTATATTCGTAATCTTGCCCTGAACTTTATCTTTAACCATTTTCTCTATAGTTAAGCTTTTACTTATTAGACTCGGCCGTAGCGATCTTCGAAGCGCACTATATCATCTTCACCAAGATAACTGCCTGTCTGCACTTCAATCATCTCTAACAGGATTTTGCCGGGATTTTCCAACGCATGAATGGTACCTAACGGGATGTAGGTTGATTCATTTTCAGTGACTAAAATAGTTTTATCACCATTTAACACGCTTGCGGTGCCAGATACCACAATCCAATGCTCCGAGCGGTGGTGATGTTTTTGAATTGAAAGTTTTTCACCCGGTTTAACGGTAATTCGTTTTACATGATCCCTTTTACCAAAATCGATAGAGTCGTATTTACCCCAGGGACGATATACTTCACGGTGTAGTTTATGTTCAGTTCGGCCTGCTTCTTTTAGCTGGTTAACAATCGTTTTAACATCTTGCACTTTATCTTTGCTTGCCACTAAAATGGCATCTTTAGTTTCAATAATCACTAAGTTATCAACACCGACCGTAGAGACCAATTTATGTTCTGCATAGATATAATTGTTGGTTGAATCAACGACCATTACATCACCTTTTATGGCATTTTGGTTATCATCTTTAGCTGAGACTTCCCATAACGCAGAAAAAGAGCCCACATCGCTCCAACCAGCATCCATAGGCACAACCATCACCGAATTGCTTCCCTGTGCACAAAGAGGCTCCATCACCGAATAATCGATAGAGTCATTTGGACAGGTTGCAAAGATAGCTTTGTCAACACGAATAAAATCTAAGTCTTGTGATGGTGCAGCAATAGCACGCTTGCACACGTCCAATATAATGGGTGAAAATTTGGCTAATTCTTCAAGGTAACGACTTGCTTTGAACAGGAACATACCTGAGTTCCAGTAGTAGTTCCCACTTGCCAAATACTCTTCTGCAGTAGCCAAGTCTGGTTTTTCTACAAATTCACTAACAGAGAAAGCATCATGACTGCCATTCGTATCTAGCCCCTCGCAGTTCGTCCCTCTTTTTATATAACCATAACCCGTTTCAGGCGCAGTAGGAACGATACCAAAAGTAACCAGTTGGCCATTTTCTGCAAGAAGTAATGCTTTTGCTACTGAAGTTTTAAAAGCCTCTTCATTTTCAATGATATGATCAGCAGCAAGTATTAATAAAACAGGCTCTTCGCCATCAACTGCATTGTTAACCGCTCGTAGCGCAGCCAATGCAATAGCAGGCGCTGTATTTCTGCCAACAGGCTCCAAGATAATACCGCTATGATCATAACCGCCTAAACGCATTTGCTCAGCAGCAATAAAACGGTGATCTTCATTACAAATTAATACAGGTGCGGCATGCTCCATACCAGATAAACGCGCAACGGTCTGCTGCAACATTGATTGCTCACCTGTTACGGTTAAAAACTGTTTTGGGTAAAGCTCACGAGAAAGTGGCCATAATCGACTACCAGTACCACCGGCCAGAATAACAGGAGAGATCATAAATTATTTTCCAGTTTCAGTTTCAAGTTCCGAGTCAATAATGAAGCTCAAAGCATTAAGAACTCATTAATTATTTAAATAGTAAATCTGCTTGTTTATCTTTTTGAAAATACCATTTGCTGTGAGCGTGAACCTTTTCATCTACCAATAAATCAGTTTCAGAAAACCACTTATAACAGGAGTGCTGTTCAACCGGCAGCAATGATAACTTACCATTAAAGGTAATTTCATAAGCTAAAACAACATAGTGCGTTGTAAATTTATCTTCTGAAAAATTATCTTTATAAAAATGCTGATAAACCCCTTTAAATTTTGACACTACTTCTGTTAAATCTAATTCTGCTTTTATTAAGCGTTTAAATGCACGCTCAAAGGATTCATCTTTTAATATTCGCCCACCAGGAACAAACCAATCTCTTTTTGCAGGACGGTTGGTGCGTTTACCAAGCAAAATTTGGCCGTTGTTATTGCGTACAATAAGGTCAATAGATACAAGTGGCGTCGATTTAATCACAGTCTTAAATGTTACTAATGGGAGCATAATGTTGATTTTCCATTAAACTTTATTCAATAATTTCAACACGTAACGTTTTAAACTGAGACATTTATTGTAATTTTAAAGGCGAATAAAACTTACCAAAAATAAAATTAATCATTAACTTTCAATTACTTAAAAACAAACCGTCAATTGGTAGTGTTTGTTTGTTTTTTTACTTTTTAGAACTTCTGATAGCATTAGCAATCAACACCATCGCTAGGCTCAACATACCACCTAATAATGTACCCATAACAACAATCAACGCACGCTTAGGTTTACTTTTTTCTTCGGCGACAACGGCGGGATCAATGGTTTTAAATGCATATTCTATTTGTACTTGTGATAGCATTTTTGTTTTTAACTGCTCTTCAATCAACTTATAAAAAACCGTACGCATATCAGCAAGATTGGTTACTTCTAAATTGGATTTAAGGTATTTAATATTTCGGTCAACTTCTGCAGAATCTTTTTCTCTCATCTCTTTATTTAAATCAAGAATCAATAACTCAACCCACTGCTTAGCTAAGATGGGTGATATAAATTCAATACTAAGGGTAACCATGCCTGTTTCTTTATTAGAGCTAATAACCACAAGCTCACTGAATAACTCATAAACCTCCCAATCGCTAGGTTCAGCAGATTTACCGGCTTTCACCTCACGTATCCAAGCTTTGCTTTGGGTGTCATAGATTTCTTTATCTAATAATAAATCACCTGTTGAGGCATTCCATTTGTCACCTGCAAACAAGGGTATTTTCAAATCATGGCGATTTACAAAGGCCGTTAAAAATTTTCGCGATTTTAATACCGCTATCGCCAGATCAGTTGAACTAGCGGCCCCAGATCCAAGGTTAACGCCGGCTAATGAAGCTAAACCGCCAAACTGTGACGCTAATGCGCCCATTTTATTACTGTCTTCTGACACTGGTGCTAATAATACTAATGATTTGTAGATATTTGGTTTGGATAGAGCAAAAACCACTGCGCCCGCCGCAAAAATCACTGTTATTAAAATAATTAACCATTTTCCTTTCCATACAACAGAAAAAAGTTCACCCAAATCAATCACATCACTAGGGTTAGCGGGTTTCTGCATTTGAAATGACTCACTAGTGGTTACCCTGTTTTGTTGCTTATTTTGCATTTATTTACATCTCGTGTATTAGGAATGAAATAGTTTATCTGTTTAAGCTTTCGATGTGCTTAACTTATTCGTCGAGCTCCCGGCCAAAGCAATGCTGGGATGACGGTTATATACGCTACCGGATCACAGTTGTTTTTCACTAATTACTTATCGCGCTCCAAGCTACACCTAACTGGTACATTATCTGTGTTGATGAGGTAAGGGTTGACAATCTATCCATGTAATCAGTATCCATCGGCATGACAATAGTATCACCCGGCATTAACTGCTGTTCTTCACGGCTAAACCAGAATGACTGATTGGGAATAAAGACACTGCCGTTTGCACGGATAACATAAACTCGGTCTGTATCTGCTTGTTTTTTAGCACCACCCGATAGCGCTAAGTAGGCATCAACGCTTTTATTTTCTTCAAAAATATGAGCCGTTGGAAACTGTACATGTCCAATGACTGATATTACTTTACGTAATGGTGGAATATGTAAAAAATCCTGATTCTCTAAATTAATATTTTGTGCTTCGTCGTGCTGCAGCATTTTTTTAAGATTAATGGACATACGGCCAACGGCTTCAGCGACTCCAAGCTTCTCAACGGTATCCATCGCACTCTGGGTATTATTACTTTGTACTGGATTGCTGCTGGACTGGCGGCGAAATGCTAACGAACTGACTTCTTCTTTTAAGCGCCTATGTAAAAATGCGAGTTGTTTTTCTTCTATTTTACGCAGGCTTTCTCTCGCAAATACAGCACCTTCTGGATAAGCGTATTCAGTCAGACCGCCTGCTCGTTGAATCACATCATATAATGTTTCACCACGATTAAAGCGGTAAGTCCCCGGAAACCGCACTTCGCCCGACAAAGTTGCTTTGTAATCTTCCCGCCATTCGGGCTTAGTAAAGACATGCACTCTATCTTTACTTTTAAGCTTAATATTTCCATTTTTAGTGTCTTTCATCGCACTGGCAATATCAATTGTTTGATAATGAATACGCTCTTTACCGTCAATCAACTTAATACGGCTTAATTCACCGGCCGTCAAATACGATGCCTCTTTTAAACCGCCAGCGAGATTGATCAGCGTTTTTAAATCGGCATGTTCAAATAAGGGGTAAACACCGGGGAACTTAACTGCGCCACGAATATCAACAATTTGCACTGCATTTTCAAAATTAGACTGCGCTTTTAACTGCGCAATGACAGGTTTTAGCAGGTCCGCTCTAAAGGCTTGTGCACTGCTCTGCTGTTTTGATTTATCACCTAAATCCGAGATGACGAATTGATCATTAACCTCTTGATTATCAATCTGTTTGGATAAATTACTTTTCTTACCCAGTTTTTCAGCAATTCCGGTCTCTTTATTTAAAATTAGGAGCTGATCTTGCGCCTGTAACTTCAGATCTAAGTCACTTTTAGGGTTAGATATGGCAGCCAGCAGATCAAAATACAGCACTTTAATATTATGCTCAAGACCCACTTCTCGCACCAGTAACGCGTTGTGTAAATCAGCATCTTTATTCAAATCGAATTTGATTGATGTAATTAAATCACTGACGGTTAAGTCTGCATTCCACTGATAGGCTCCTTCATAACTAACAGCACCAGAAACACTGACCGCATTATGGTAAAGATCAGTCACGCCACCAACATTCAACTGATCGCCATTTTCGACTATAAATGTTTGACTACTCTGCTTATCTTCCAAGTTGAAATTATATAAATCTCGGCCAATTTGAGTTCTTCTTGTTACTTGCACGCCAGGGTATGCTTTTGCGTTTAAACCGCCCGCAAGTTTAAGGATGCTATCAATATCTTTTTCATTTTTTAATTCATAAATCGCCGGCCGTTTTACAAAACCATCAATACTGACGGTTTTCTTTTTGATTGGGATAAAAACAACATCACCTTGTTTGAGTGAAATATCTGAGGATGTATCACCCGAAATTAACAGATCATAGAGATCGATTTTTTTGATGATTTTATTATTACGCTTTACCTGGATCTCACGTAAAGAGCCTAATCTCTCTATACCGCCAGCAGCTTTTATTGCCTGAGTGACCGAAGATAATGAGCTAATGACGTAACTGCCAGGTTTATAAGCCGCCCCCAACACAAAAACTTCCATTGTTTTTAATTTACCTAAGCTGATACTGGTTTCGACACCAATCATGCGGCGGTTTATTAACGCTGTAAATTCTGTTTTAAGCTGCTGATAAGTTAAGCCCCTGGCCTGAAAAGGTCCCAAGTCTGGAATATGGATAGAGCCTTCGCGGTTAATCACTAAATTGTAGCTTTCTGTCTTTGTACCAAACACTTTGATTTGCAGCTCATCGCCAACCCCCAACAAATAATCATTCGGGACAGGAAGATCGCTTAAGGGTGCCAATGACATGGGTTCGCCGGCAAACAGATCATAACCAAACATCTTCAAACCCCTTGGTGTTTTTTGGGCCGTTGTTGTAGGATCTTCTGTTGTACGATCTTCTATTGTCGGCTCTGCATCTGGCGTTGCGCTATTTTCAGCAGGAGGCGCGGTGACAGCATCTATATTGACGCCGTATTGCGAGGCCAGTGCATTTTGTTGCGCGCTTGGCAGTGCTTTAAACTGTTGAATCTGCGCAGACGTTGGCGTAGCAGCCAGCGCATTAAAAGACCCAACAAGCAGCATTAAAGCTGAAAATAATAGACATAAATTAAACATTTTTCACTCGTTACCTATATGTAAAAAAAATTAAAGCCACTTTGGCCCAAAAAATAAACTCTTAAACAAGTCCGTCCAATTAAAAATGCAATTCCCACGACAGCCCGGCATTTACTTTGTCACTGTTTTCTTGTGTATCCGATGATGAAAGCGACAAAGATAGCATACCTTTATAAATCAGAAAGCGATAAGAACCCACTAACTGATTTCCAGGGTTATTTATGCTGCTATCTATGCTGTTATCACTGCTGTTATGGTGCAAAAACAACTGCCATTGATGATCATTGGCCATCTGTACAACACTTCCCACTGAATAACGTTTTTTATCTAACGTTTCACCTAAATAATCATCTTTCGTATTACGATACTCAAAGACAAAGCGCATCTGCATACCCGCAGCCAGCACACTATAATCACTTCCTATTAAGAAGGCTGAAAAATCCGGCTGCGAATCATCAATAATATGCTGCATATAAACAGCCAGCGGAATATCTATCATTGACTGTAGACTTAAGCGTCCATCCATACTTAATTGCTGATAGTTATCCTGAGCATCTTTGTTTTGCGCTTCTTGAAAATCAAAGTAACTGAATGACAGTTCAAGTGCATTTACCGGCCGTAGTGATAAACGAGAGCGCCATGAATATTTCCAGTCATCGCTGGATCGCAATTGATTTAAGCCGGTTTTAAAATAAACACTGCCTAATAAAGGCAAATCAACAAAGGTTCTTTCTAGCCCTAATTCATAAGCAGGATGAACACGCTGCTCTGCACTTATCGACTCCAGCCAGCTTGGACTCCACCACTGTGCTTGGGTATTAATAAAGAAGTTTGTTTTACCTGTAGTGACCGCAAAATAGCTGTTATCGAAATTAAATTGCGCCTCTTCTTTATCATGATACTGCGCGTAATTTGCACTGATCCGCATTGAGAAACGGGATTCATCAATGCCAACATTTGAAAAAGCGCCCCACTTAACGTCGTTATTTTGACCAAAACTGCTTGGCAACCCTTTTTGCGCGGTTTTCAGTTTTAGAAAACGATTACCATAGCCTTTTTTAGCCGCGTTAATTTTGTAAGATATATGGTAATAAGCCTGACGGGTATTTTCAGCAAGCGCCGATGGTGAAGTATTTTTTATTTGTACCGATATTTCCCGCCACGGCAAAGGAAAGCTGTTAACAGGCACAGTAACAATGCCGGCATCGGCTAATAATTGTAAATCGCTACGCAGATAAACATCATCGGTTTCCATCCATGGGCTTGCTTGAACTTGCAGACAAATGAATAATAAAACGCTGAAAAAAGCGGTGCGCGAGATGCTTTGATTAAAATTACACACTGGCTATAACCATCTACTTTAATTACCTGATTTGAAGATTCTATTTGCAGGAGTCAAATTCACATCATAAAAATGAATTTATACACAATCAATCACATGTTTTAGTTGAATAATAATTTATTTTTAAGCACGCTACCGCCCCTAAATCACAAGAATTTAGCAAGAAAAGATGAAAAATTTGCCGCATTATGCATATTTTCTTGAAGCAGGTCAACTTAATGTTTTTGCATTTTTGTTTTTTTGTACTAAGAATAGTATTTTTCAATCGGAGTTATAAGTTGAACGATAGTTCAATTTTATCAACAAGTTCCCGTCGTGTGCGCTTTTTTTTAATGTGACAATCAACCGATTCCTAGTAAAGACAGTATACCAATTGGTAGTGTATGCACACATTGTTGGTGCTGAGACTTGTAAGCGAAGTTTGCCAGAAGGCTGGATGCTAGATGCTGACCCCTTAACGTTGAGATTCCGGTATTTTTTCTATTGCATTGATCAAGCTGTTTTTTTAATGCAACAGTTGATAACGCCTCGTTTTTTGTAGTTTGTAGGGTGCGCTCGGCGCACCGATTGCCGCCTAGGCCATTTTTAATGCATCAGGTGAGACATATTGGTTCTTTGTAGTTTGTAAGGTGCGCTCGGCGCACCGATTACCACTGTTTTTAACGCATTGGTTTTTTGTAGGCTTTCGCTTGTTAGCGTCTGGTGTAACTTTTATTGTTGGAATTTCGCCCTTGACGGCGACTTTACTTCTCTTTGAACGGCCAAAGAGAAGTAAGCAAGAGAAAAGCCGCCCGGGCCATTTTTTGATCTTGCACTGCCCGCCTGTTTTTAACGCACCAGTTCGGATAGCACATCCCTGTGCAGAGCCAAACTTAATGGAATCAAAGGGCACGCAGAGCTTAGCCCGCTCATAACCCTGAACTGGCGTTCAATTCGCTCCATTTCCCCCTTGCTAAAACAGTCGTTCATTGCAAGAAAAATGGACGGGGAATTCGTAGCCACATTGGCTTGGTATTCTAGCGCGATGGAGGAAGGTTGCGCAGAGCTTAGCCCGTTCATGACACTGAACTGACGTTCAACTCACTTCCCGACAGAACAACTCGGGAACGACGGAGGGCGGGTTCCACTCCGTCATTTCAAAGTGCTCCACTTCGTCATCCTCAAAGTGTTTTGTTGAGGAGTGAATTGAACGACAGTTCAGTCTCATGAACTGTCGTAAATGACTTCAGCTTCCTGCCCTACGCCTTTCAGGTCGTTGTCGTAAATTCCAACGTTCAAATTTTTCACTCCAGTTTCCCCTTGCTAAAACAGTCGTTCATTGCAAGAAAAATGGACGGGGAATTTGTAGCCGTATTGGTTCTTTGTAGGCTTTCGCTTGTTAGTGCTTGGTTTAACTTTTGTTGTTGGAGTTTCGGCCTTGACGGAGACTAGATGATAAGAAACCGAAACACAGTTTTGCAGTTCGAGGGTGTCATGTTCTTTCAACAGCAAGGGTAATAAGGTAAAGAGGGTTTTGTCCGTGACACTATGCTCAGTGCCGCATTATCTGTCATCTCCAAGGTCTTTTAATTGGAGATCTGGTTGTGTACGCATCACCTAAGCCCGCTTGAAGGCGGGATTCCAATTTGAAGTGTTAGACGTCAGCTTTTTGCAAAATATCAACCGCTTTGCTGCTAAACACATCTAGTTGTAAATATTGTCTTTGTCTAATAATATGTTCGATGATAAGCAAATCGATATTTAAGTAGTCATGCACTAAACCATTTCGCAATCCAATGATCTTTTTCCATTGCATCAATTGATCGCTGCTTATCAAACCATGCTCTTTTAACAGGCTAAATGTCTGGTAGGCGTCCGTAGCTGAATGACCTTGTGCCTTCTTTAAACAGTGTTTTGCCAGGCCAATACATAGCTCGGTAAAAATTTGCAACAAGCGCTCTGTAGCAAGGTAATCTCGGCTTTTAAAGTTATCAGCTAAAAGATCCTCTCTTAATTCATCTAGCTCTGTTAAGTATTTTTTTTTGTGCTTCAGTACTTCTGCTAAGTAAAGCTGCAGGCCTTCATTTTTCATTTTTGGCATTCTCTATTATTTGATGCTCGTATTGGCTGTATATTCTGTTTCTTTCTCTATAAACCCGAGATGTTTGTGTTTCGTATATGACTTGCCCGTCTTCTATTATGTTATAAGCTAAGTATATGGGCGCTTGGTTTATATCAACAATACTTAACATCTCTGACGGCAATCCAAGTTCAATAGCCCAGTCAATTGCCAGTTCATTTGGCCTTAAATATTTGTCTATCACTGATAACTTAAAATTTTTAAATGCGATAGCAATATCAAAATCACTGTGTGATTTAAAATTATCTGCTGCTCGTGAGCCGTATAACCAGACGACAGAAATATCCTGATTATTTGCTGCGAGCCTTTGAATTGCTGCGAGTAGATCAGCTTGATTTGGCATACATAATCCAATGAAAAAAACACTAGGGAGTTAGGCCTTTCATTTTACATTCCCCTCACCCCAGCTTCCTATACTTATTTTTTATTTCCTTTCACTATACGGCTCACCAATCAATAATGCACTTTAAAATACTCTCCTATTTGCTGCATTGTTTAACTGTTCACCTGAATGCAGGATTCCAATTTTTTTTGGAACTGAGCCTTTAGTTTGTAGGGTGTGCTCGGCGCACCGATTGCCACTGTTTTTAACGCATTGGTTCTTTGTAAGCTTTCGCTCAAGAGTGCTTGATTTAACTTTTGTTGTTGGGGTTACACCCTTGACTGCATGTCATTCGTAGGGTGCGCTCGGCGCACCGATTACCACTGTTTTTTAACGCATTGGTTTTTTGTAGGCTTTCGCTTGTGAGCGCTTGGTTTAGCTTTTATTGTTGGTCTTTCGCCTTTGACGGCGACTTTACTTCTCTTTGGACGGCCAAAGAGAAGTAAACAAGAGAAAAGCCGATACAGGGACGGCTGAGCCTGTCCCGCTCATGAACCTAAACTGTCGTTTAATTCGCCTAGCCATTTTTTGATCTTGCACTGCCCTCCTGTTTTTAACGCACCAGTTCGGACAGCACATCCCTGTGCAGAGCCGAACTTAATGAAATCTTCCATGATTTCATTTGCTAAAACAGTCGTTCATTGCAAGAAAAATGGACGGGGAATTCGTAGCCACATTGGCTTGGTATATTTATAAAAAGGCTTGGTTTAACTTTTGCTGTTGGAGTTTCGCCTTTGACGGCGAGGTTATGACGCATTGGTTCTTTGCAGACTTTCGCTTGTTAGCGTCTGGTGTAACTTTTGTTGTTGGTCTTTCGCCTTTGACGGCGACTAGACGATGAGAAACCGAAACGTAGTTTCGCAGTTCGAGGGAGTCATGTTCTTTGAACGGCCAAAGAGAACAGGTCACGCAGAGCTTAGCCCGCTCGTGACACTATGCTGTTGCATAACTCGCCAAGAGAAAAGCCGATACAGGGACGGCAGAGCCTGTCACGCTCATGAACCTAAACTGTCGTTTAATTCGCCTAGCCATTTTTTGATCTTGCGCTGCCCAACTCCTTTTAAACGCACCGGCTTGGACAGCACATCCCTGTGCAGAGCCGAACTTAGGGGAATCAAAGGGCAAGCAGAGCTTAGCCCGCTCATACCGCTGAACTGGCGTAAATAACTCCAGGCTTCCTGCCTTACGCCTTTCAGGTCGTTGTCGTAAATTCCAACGTTCAAATTTGTTCCTGACAAATTTGTCACCCCATTTCCCCTTTGCTAAAACAGTCGTTCATTGCAAGAAAAATGGACGGGGAATTCGTAGCCGCATTGGCTTGGTATTCTAACGCATTGGGATTCCCGACTAAGTGATCTTGGGAATGACAGGGTCGGGAACTGTGCCTTTAAGCTCGGCTTATTTAGATTATTAATTAAAAAATTAGGAATGACACTGCTATTATTCACACCTCAGAGATATTTTTATCGGAGGTCTGAATTGAACTGGCTAAGCGCTGCGTGCTGTTCACCATTTCTCGGTCATTATCTATTAAATATTTTTTCAAGTTGATTTAAACCACTTTCAGCAAAATCAAATAGCGCTGAGTAGGTGGCTTTTTTTATCACTGCTCGGATAATTTCAGGCTCGATATTCAAGTAGTCATGTACCAGTGCATTTCTCATCCCAATTATTTTACGCCAAGGCACTTCATTAACGGATTCAACACCTTGCTGCGATAACTTTTCAAAAGCAGAATAAGCATCTGCGGGAGCCACTTTATTTAGGGCATAACACCAATGCTTGGCGATGCCGATACAAGCCTCTATAAGTACTTGCAGTGTCCGCTCCGATGCGCGATATTCATAACGGCTTAATACTCGTTCTTCTGTAATTTCAGTTAAGCCTTGTAATTCACTTTTTAATCCTGCGAGGTGCTCCCGCAGTGAAAAGATATAGGTATCATCCATAAATAACCTTCATGTTTTTGTAGTGATATAAATGATCTATTTCCCATTTCGACATGATGCGTTGCTGTTCTTGAAGCTGTCTGGAAATATTTTTACTTAATAATAACTGACCACTTTTAAGCACTGACATTGCGATTGGAATAGGTGCATTATTCATATCTAAGATACTTAAATCACCTTCCTGCAAATTTAGTTTTTTTTGCCATTCGATACCTAACAACTCAGGACGTATTCTGCGCTCAATGACATCATCAACCCATGTTTTAAACACAACCGCTAAATCGATATCGCTATGCTCATGCGCACACCCTTTTGCGTAAGAGCCATAAAGCCACAGTACTTCAATATCATCATATTCTTGAGCAAGTTTTAATATTTGCGGTTTTAATTTTTTGAAATTCATCACTGCACCTGAAAAAACTTGGGGGATAACTCTTTTATTTTGCCGTTCTTTTTTATTTACTTTTTACTAGCAGTAACTATACGGCTAACCAGTGAATAATGCACTTTAATATGCACGCCTATTTGCTGCATTGTTTAACTGCGAGCCTGAAGACAGGATTCCGATTTTTTTTGGAACTGAGTCTTCAGTTCGTAGAGTGCGCTCCGCGCACCGATTGTTTGTCCAGACCATCTTTTTATTTTGCACTGCCTAGCCGCTTTTTAACGCATCAAGTGATGACACATTGGTTTTTTGTAATTCGTAGGGTGCGCTCCCCGCACCGATTGCTAATGCTTTTAACGCATGAGGTAATTTTTAGGCCTTCGCTTGAGGCGTCTGGTGTAACTTTTATTGTTGGAATTCCGCCTTTGACGGCGAGGTTATGACGCATTGGTTCTTTGCAGGCTTTCGCTTGCGGTGTTTTTCAAGAGAGTTAGCGTCTGGTTTAACTTTTGCTGTTGGAGCTTCGCCCTTGACGGCGACTAGACGATGAGAAACCAAAACGCAGTTTCGCAGTTCGAGGGAGTCATGCTCTTTCAACAGCCAAAGAAAAGTAAGCAAGAGAAAAGCCGATACAGGGACGGCAGAGCCTGTCCCGCTCATGAACCTAAACTGTCGTTTAATTCGCCTAGCCATTTTTTGATCTTGCACTGCCCACCTGTTTTTAACGCACCAGTTCGGACAGCACATCCCTGTGCAGAGCCAAACTTAAGGAATCAAAGGGCACGTAGAGCTTAGCTTGTTCATGACACTGAACTAACGTTCAACTCACTTCCCGACAGAACAACTCGGAAATGACGGGCGTATTAGCTAACCCGGCCCACCTTAAGTTGTGCTTTTTAAATCAGGCAGCAATTTCAGATAACGCTTAAGCCAATGCCTGCTCGAAATCAGCTATTAAGTCGGCGGTATTTTCGATACCGATTGAACAACGTACCATAGTCTCACTGATGCCCATTTTCTGGCGGGTCTCAAGTCCCATCTCATGGTAGATGGTTGGTGCAACGGGTAATGCGAGGGTACGGTTATCACCGAGGTGGGTTGCGCTGATCACCAATTTTAGTTTATTTAATAACTCACAACAGTCTTCGCCTTCAATAAGATCAAAACTTAACATGGCGCCAAAGTGTTTAAATAAACGTTTCGCTCTTTGGTGTTGAGGGTGATCTTTTAGTCCCGGATAATAGACTTTGGCAACTTTCGGGTGCTGCGCTAAGAATTCAGCTAATATACCTGCGTTTTTACACTGGCGCTGCATACGCAGTTCCATTGTTTCGCTGCCGACTGAAATAAGGTGCGCGGTTTGTGAACTGATACAAGCTCCCATATCCCTTAAGCCTTTTTTCTTTATTTGGCCTATGCCCCACATTTTACTGTCGCCCGTGCGGTAAGCTTCGAAGATATTTGGGTAAGTTTGCCAATCAAATAATCCCGTATCGGTGACTGAGCCACCCAACGCATTACCATGTCCGGCAACGTATTTAGAAAGAGATGTGATAATCAGGCTGGCTTTGACTTTTATTGCATCAAATAGGTAACTGGAGGTCAATGTATTATCAACAATATAGACTAAACCCTGCGCTTCACAAAAATCACCAATTTCATCTAAGGCGCTAATTTGAGTGGCGGGATTAGCGATGGTTTCGACAAAAAGCATCCGGGTATTGGGTTGCTGTGCGGCTTTTACTTGTTCAATATCAGTTGAATCTACAAAAGTAACTTCAATACCGTAACCTTGAAGTGTGCCGATCATGCTTCTGGTATTGCCAAAAAGATAATGGCTGCAGATAAGGTGATCACCGGTTTTTAACAGGGTTAAAAACGTGGTGACTATTGCGGACATGCCGCATGAAAAAACCAGCGTCGCGATGCCATTGTCCATCTGTTTTATTTTATGCTGCAATGCATCAATAGTGGGTGTGGATGAGCGCGCATAAGCATGACCTGGCTTTGTACCTTGGAAAACATCAATTAAACCCTGCACGTCTTGGAAACCGTAGGGGACAGAATTATGGATGGGAGCATGTATTGCACCATATTCTAACTCCAGAAGATGGTCTGAATGCACTATTTTTGTTGTAAATCCTTGTTCTGACATCAAAATTCCTTGGTAATCTAATTAAATTCAGCGATGGGGGTATTATACAGAGATAGGCAACTAAGTTAAAATCCACCTATATAGCATTTTGGTCTTTTTTAGTCATTTATACTAAACGCATTAATTAAGTTTATTCAATAGTCATCATTACTGCTTTATGAGTTTCAATTTTTACTTTGAAGGCATTGATCATAAATTTAATGCGTTTGGTATTAATAACACTCTCTGACACTCGTGGCTTATTTGGTCAGCTCGTAGGATGCGCTCCGGTTACCGGGATTTGCAGTGCATAGAATGCACCCTATCGCTAATATAATACCAAACGTGTTAATAAAGTGATCAGGTTTATTATTCAATAATCGTCACTACTGCTTTATGAGTGTCAATTTTTCCTTTGAAGGCATTGATCATAAATTTAATGCGTTTAGTATTAAGAACACTCTCTGACACTCGCGGCTTATTTGGTCAGCTCGTAGGGTGCGCTCCGCGTACCGATTACCGATTACCGATTACCACTATTTGTGGTCCATAGAATGCACCCTATCGCTAATATAATACCAAACGTATTAATAAAGTGATCAGGTTTATTATTTAAAATCATCACTACGGCTTCATGAGTGTCAATTTTTCCTTTGAAGGCATTGATCATAAATTTAATGCGTTTGGTATTAATAACACTCTCTGACACTCGCAGCTTATTTGGTCAGCTCGTAGGGTGCGCTTCGCGCACCGATTACGGCTATTTGCGGTGCATAGAATGCACCCTACCACTAATATAATACCAAACGTATTAATAAAGTGAGCAGATTTATTATTCAATAATTGTCACTACGGCTTTATGAGTGTCAATTTTTCCTTTGAAGGCATTGATCATAAATTTAATGCGTTTGGTATTATTCGGGAAGGACAACACCGATTATTAAATTAATCGGTGTTTGGCAAGACAGCTGTTAAGCGGACGGATTATTAACTTGATTGGTTAATACAACTGATGATTAGTTGTCTTGGTTGATACGGCTGGCGACGGCACCCTGCTGAACCTGGTATTTGGCATCAACACGTTTGTTATAGGGTCTGGCGGCGGGCGCGGATAAGACTTCAAAATTTAAAGCGGCGATAGTCATTTCAGGTCGCAAAGCCAGAGGTATTTTACCACTGTTATAAAACTCTAAAACGATTTTTCCTGACCAGCCCGGATCAATTCGATGCGCTGTAACATGTACCATCAGCCCTAAACGCGCCAGTGAAGAACGGCCATCCAACCAGCCCACAATATCGTCCGGTAAAGTGACATTTTCATAGGTCACAGCCAGTGCCAGTTCCCCTGGATGGAGGAAAAATGATTCGTTTTTGGCAATAATAATAGGTTCGCTCATGACTTTATCAAGTGCGGAAGATACTTCTTCTTTCGGTCCGGAAAGGTCAATATACGGGGTTGTATGTTCGCTAAAGACTCTGAATTCATTACCTAAACGAATGTCGACGCTGACGCCTGAAATTGCAGATTTTGGTGGTCTTGGCGTGATCACAATTTTTCCAGCATCTAAATATTCTTCAATATGAGTATCACACAAACGCATTTCATTTATTCCTTAGCGGGTCAGTGTTGAGCACTTTACATACTCTGGGAAACAGATAATATTTTATTATGGGCATAAAAAAAGGCAAGTCAATGACTTACCTTTTTATTCAAATAGAAAGAACTAATTAAAGTTCAATCGAAGCAATATTAAAGCGCTACGATATTTTCTGCTTGTGGGCCTTTTTGACCTTGAGTAACAGTAAACTGTACTTTTTGACCTTCAGTTAAAGTTTTGAAACCTGTGCTTGAGATAGCGCTGAAATGAGCAAAAACGTCAGGACCGCTTTCTTGCTCGATAAAACCAAAACCTTTAGACTCGTTGAACCATTTTACTGTACCAGTAGTTGTAGACATAATTGTAACCTATTTAATTTAGAGTAATTTAACCTTGTGTTTAAGGTAGTTTGCTAGAAGTTTTGCTATTACTTATGAAGTATAGGAGTCGGTACATAATACGGAACATCGAACATAAATATAAAACGAACTTACAAGCTACATCAATTATATATGTCTTCTAATGGTAGTCAACAGCTATTTAACAAAACATATAAACATAATAAAATAGTCAACAACAAAGCAACCTTAACTCATTGTGTTGTTTGCTTTTTTATTAATTTAATTAAAGTGATATTTTTTGTTTTTGTTATACCAAAAGAATTAATGAAGTGATCAATGATTGCGAAGGAAAAATCAGCACTTAAGTTGCATTCGATCATTGCTCTCCTTTCACAAAATCGTATGGAACGATTTTGAACAGCTTTAGCTGACCACGAAGTAGTGAAGAACAGGACGTTCTGAATAAAACTCACAATGCAGTTAGGGATGATTTTAACCAGCAAGGGTGAGCATCTTTTTAGTTCTTTTGGTATTATAGTCGCTGACTTTTCAATAAGGATTATTAATGACAATATGGATTGATGCTGATGCTTGCCCGGTACCGGTAAGAGAGATGGTATTACGAGCAGGTCAGCGCACTGCCACTGCATTGGTTTTTGTGGCTAATTCGCCTTTACCTGTTCCCAGACGCGCATTGGTTAAAACCGTGCAGGTGGCTCAGGGCTTTGATGTGGCAGATAATTATATTAGCCAACATGCAGTGATCAATGATCTGGTGATAACGCAAGATATACCGCTGGCGGCTGAAATTGTCGAGAAAGGCATAACAGCACTTAATCCAAGGGGAGAGCTTTATACTGAGGCGAACATCCGCCAGCGTCTGGCAATGCGTAATTTATCGGAAGAGCTAAGAAGCATGGGGCAAATCAGTGGCGGCCCAAATAAATTTGGAGATAAAGAAAAACAAAACTTTGCTAATGCGTTAGATCGTTGGCTGCAAAAAGCTAAAAAAACGACCTAAGCTGTGGGTTATCAGCTATCGGCTGTCAGTAAAGGACGAGACCGGCTATCAGTAAAGAGCGAGATCGGCTATCGGCTGTCGGCTATAAGCGCTTTATATAATACGCGGTGCGGCCATTAATCTATCGGTTCTAAGCTGCTGCGCTTCTTTCTCTAGGCGTTTATCACAGGGATCAGGGCAGTCACACTCTTTATCTATGCCAACGGAAGCGAGTCCTCCGCAGCTGCCGCCAATGGTTTTTTTATCAAAAATGTAACCAATTGCCATGCCCACCACAACCAGTAAAAAAACCGTAAAGGTTGCCAGAAAATAAATCATTTTTTCTCCTCAATAAAAAAAGGTATAAACTCGGAAGTGTAATATTCGCTGATATTATCACCTTCTTTAACCAGCAAATAAACGGCTAAATTGTATTTTTTTGCAAAGGCTAATCCGGACTCCGGCCCGAGTACTGTTATCGCAGTCGCTAAACCATCTGCTAGCATGCTGCTTTTATTAATCACGGTCACCGATACCAGCTTATGGCTAATAGGTTTGCCGGTTCTTGGATCGATGGAATGAGAATAATGTATGTCATCAGACTCAAAATAATTTCGGTAATTACCCGAGGTTGCTATCGCATTATCACCCACATTTATTATCCGCTGAACACTTTGCTTCTCAGCCGGTCGCTCAATAGCAACTATCCAGGGAGTATTCTGAGGTTTTTCCCCTTTTAAGCGGAGTTCACCACCAATATCAACCAGGTAATTATTAATACCCACTTCCTGCAGATAATCGGCAATAACATCCACCCCGTAACCTTTGGCAATGGCTGACAAGTCGACATACAGCTCAGGAATTGCTTTACTGATGGTCTTGCCGTTAACACTCAAATACTGGCTTCCCACGATTTTTTGTTTTTCAGCAATCAACTCTTCAGAGGGCACTTTATTGGCTTTTTTATTTGGGCCAAAGCCCCACAAATTCACCAGTGGACCAACGGTCACATCAAATGCCCCGTTGCTCTGCTCAAATAAAGTTAAGGACGCTTCAATCACTTGGCGTGTTGCCGCAGACACCTCTAAGGACTTTTCTGCTCGATTAAAACGGGATAATTCAGAGTCCGGGCGATAGGTCGACATTTGATCATTCACTAATTCAAGCCGCTTATCAATATCGGATTGTAGCGCTTTAAGTGCTAATCGGCTGTCGCCCTGCTGCTCCGCACTTAACACATATTTGACCTGATAATATGTGCCCATAGTATTACCGCGCACTTCTACAATCTGCGGGCCAACTTTAGCACATGACGAAATAAAAAAGGCCAGCCCGATTAAGGGCAGCCATTGTGATACAGATTTAAGCATTAAAATAATCCACCAAAATCAAGGCCAGCCAGTGTGATACAGATTTAAGCATCAAAATAATTCACCAAAATCAAGGCCAGCCAGTGTGATACAGATTTAACCATTAAAATTAACCACCAAAATCATCAAGGGCGATATTTTCATCTTCAACACCTAAGTCTTTAAGCATTGCAATAACAGCCGCATTCATCACCGGTGGACCGCACATGTAATACTCACAGTCTTCTGGCGCTTCATGCTCTTTTAAGTAATTTTCCAACAATACATTATGAATAAAACCAGTGTAACCGTCCCAGTTGTCTTCTTTTTGCGGATCACTTAACGCCACATGCCACTCAAAATTCTTATTTTCAGCTGCGATACTGTCAAAATCTTCGACATAAAACATTTCTCGTCTCGAACGTGCGCCGTACCAGAAACTGACTTTACGCTTAGTTTTCAAACGACCGAACTGATCGAAAATATGTGAACGCATTGGCGCCATTCCAGCACCACCACCGATAAAGATCATTTCATTTTCGCTTTCTTTGGCAAAAAACTCACCAAATGGTCCGGAAATAGTCACTTTATCACCCTCTTTTAAGCTGAAAATGTACGATGACATTTTACCACAGGGTAATGACATATCTCTTGGCGGCGGTGTTGCGATACGCACATTAAGCATTATTATGCCGGCTTCCTCGGGATAGTTTGCCATTGAGTATGCGCGAATGGTTTCATCATCAACCTTTGATTCCAGCTTAAAGAAACCAAAATGCTCCCAGTCACCACGATATTCCTTTTCAATATCAAAATCACTGAATTTCACATGGTGTGCTGGAGCTTCAATCTGAATATAACCGCCCGCTTTAAAAGGAACAGTCTCTCCGTCAGGTATTTGTAATTTAAGCTCTTTGATAAAGGTTGCCTGATTATGATTAGAGATAACAGTACATTCCCATTTTTTTACACCAAAGATTTCTTCGGGTAATTCAATGTCCATGTTTTCTTTAACACTGACCTGACAAGCCAGACGCTCACCTTCTTTTGCCTCTAATTTATTAATATGATCTAATTCAGTGGGCAGGATATCTCCCCCACCTGATTTAATTTTAACGCGACACTGACCACATGTACCACCACCACCACAGGCAGAAGAGATAAAGATACCCGAATTTGCCAGAGCACCTAGCAGTTTCCCGCCAGCTTCAGTAATAACCGTTTTATCCGCATCATTATTAATAGATATTTCAATATCGCCTGAACTTACCAATTTTGCTTTAGCCGCCAAAATGATCACAACTAAGGCTAAAATAATAATGGTAAACATGGCTACGCCGAGAAATATTTCCATCGACTTTTTCCTTGTTTTAAGAGGGGCGAACCCCTCGATATGTTAAATAATTACAGTTGGATACCTGAGAAAGACATAAAGGCGATTGCCATTAGTCCTGCCGTTGTAAAGGTAATTCCCAATCCCCGCAATCCTGCTGGTACGTCTGAATATTTCATTTTTTCACGGATACCTGCTAATAAAACAATAGCCAACATCCAACCGACACCACTACCAACGCCATAGACAAGCGATTCCATCAAGTTATATTCGCGTTGTACCATGAAGAGTACACCACCCAAAATGGCACAGTTAACGGTAATAAGCGGCAGGTAAATACCAAGCGCCTGATACAAAGCCGGAAAGTATTTATCCAATACCATTTCCAGAATTTGTACTAATGCAGCGATCACGCCGATAAAGGTAATAAAACCTAAAAAGCTAAGATCAGCGGCTGGAAAACCGGCCCATGCCAGCGCACCAGGCGCAAGCAGATTAAAGTAGATAATCTGGTTAACCGGTACTGAAATACCCAGCACAACAATAACTGCTACGCCCAAGCCCATTGAGGTTTTCACTTTCTTAGAAACCGCAAGGAATGTACACATGCCTAAAAAGAAAGCCAGTGCCATATTTTCCATGAAAATAGAACGCACAAAGATACTAATATAATGTTCCATTTGACTTACTCCTTAGGCTCAACTTGGTCTGGTCTCATCGTCCGGACAGCCCAGATAATTCCACCAACAATAAAGAAAGCACTGGGTGCTAGTAGCAATAAACCATTACTTTGATACCAACCGCCATTCGACGTTAAGGGTAAAATGACGAAACCATATAAAGAACCGGAACCAAACAACTCACGGAAAGCGCCAACGAGAATAAGAATCACGCCATAACCTAGCCCATTTCCGACGCCATCCATAAAGCTTGCGATGGGTTTATTCTTCATCGCAAACGCTTCTGCTCGACCCATTACAATACAGTTAGTGATAATTAAACCAACATATACTGATAATTGCTTAGAGATCGAAAATGCGTATGCTCTCAAGAATTGGTCAACAACAATTACCAAAGACGCAATAATAGCCATCTGTACAATAATGCGGACACTATTGGGAATGTAATTACGAATAGTAGAGATAAAAAAGTTAGAAAATGCAGTTACAAAAAGCACGGCAACCGTCATTACAACGGCGTTTTCTAATTTACTTGTTACGGCTAATGCGGAGCAAATCCCTAAAATCTGTAAGGTAATCGGGTTATTGCTTATTATTGGCGAGGTTAAAACCGCTTTTATTTCATTAGATTTAGCCATTTGTTAGCGCTCCTTGGCGAAATTTTTTAAGAAATGGACCAAAGCCCTGCTCTCCGAACCAAAAAGTAAAAGTATTTTGAACACCAGCACTGGTTAATGTTGCCCCTGACAAAGCATCAATTTTATGCTTGGAATCGGGCGCAACTTCTCCTTTTACCACTTGAATCGCAGGGTTCCACTGAGCATCAAATAGCTCTTTTCCCGGCCAAAGTTTGACCCAGCGCGGATTTTCAACTTCCCCGCCTAATCCCGGCGTTTCACCCTGTTCATAATAAGTGATGCCAGCAATAGTATTACCGTCTGTTTCTACAGCAACAAAGGCATACATGGTTGACCATAAACCTGCACCATGGACAGGCAGAATAACACGCTGCAATTTACCCTGATTATCTGACACAAGGTAGACAGTGGCTAAATTAGCCCGGCGGCCAATGCTTGCAACATTCTCTTTTCCAGTGAGCTTGATACTGCGCTGCAGATCTTTTGATGCTTTACGTTGATCATAATTTTCAGGATCAACACCTTCAGCAAAATTTCCACTGTCTAAATCAACTAAACGCGTCACTATATTAGAAGAAAATATTTCTTTATTGGTTTTATCCGTTTGTAAGCCGGCGACAGCAAGAATATTGTTCTGTTTATCTTTCGCTTTATTTGCTAATTGCAAGTCGCGAAGACCAACAGCAGAGCCTGCAACAATGATTGAACAGACCAGACATACCGCCAGCACAACCCCGATCGTTTTACCGAATGATTCTTTATTAGACATTACGCGCTAACCTCCGTTTGATATTCCCTTGCACTACAAAATAATCGAATAGTGGAGCAAATAAATTGGCGAATAAAATTGCCAGCATAATACCTTCAGGGAAAGCTGGATTGACGACACGAATTAAAACTGTCATCAAACCTATCAATATGCCGTACAACCATTTACCTTTATTGGTAAAGGCGGCAGAAACCGGATCGGTTGCCATAAAGATCATACCAAAAGCAAAACCACCCAGAACAAGGTGCCAGTACCAAGGCATTGCAAACATTGGATTAGTATCACTACCGATAAAATTAAACAATGTTGAAACAGCAACCATACCGATCATTACACCGGTGATAATACGCCATGAAGCAATGCGGGTAATAACAATAAAGGCCCCGCCGATTAAAATCGCCAGCGTAGAGACTTCACCAATACTGCCCTGCATATTACCCATGAAGGCATCCATCCAGGTAAACCCTGATTCTATTACTGAGTCTAAACCACCCTGCGCGGCCATCCCTAAGGGTGTTGCACCAGAGAAACCGTCAACAGCAGTCCAAACCGAATCACCAGAAAGACTAGTCGGGTATGCAAAGTATAAAAAAGCACGGCCCGCCAGAGCGGGATTCATAAAGTTACGACCGGTTCCACCAAAGATTTCTTTCGCTACAACAACACCAAAGGTGATACCTAACGCCACTTCCCAAAGCGGAATAGTTGCAGGAAGAATCAAGGAAAAGAGGACCGATGTCACGAAGAAACCTTCGTTGACTTCGTGTTTACGAACACTTGCAAACAGGACTTCCCAGAAACCACCAACCAAAAAGGTGGTTGCATAAATGGGCAAAAAGTACATTGCACCATAAAGAAGGTTATCAAAAAAACCCGCGCCGGAGCCCATTGTGACCCCCAGCAGATTCAAAATAGCAACACGCCAATCGTCAAAGGCGGAAAATCCATCCACGATAGCTTCATTTGCCTGCACACCGGTATTGTACATCCCGAAAAACATGACCGGAAGAGTGGCTAGCCAGACAAAGATCATAATACGTTTCAGATCGATGCTATCGCGCACATGGGTAATGCCTTTAGTCACATGACCGGGGGTATAGAAAAAAGTGGCGACCGCTTCGTACAGCGCGTACCATTTTGCATGACGCCCTCCCGACTCAAAATGCGGTTCCATTTGTTCAATTATATGCTTCAGATTCATTATCAGCCTTCCTTCTCTATTTTGCTTAGGCTCGCACGCAACACAGAACCATAATCATATTTACCGGGGCAAACATAAGTACATAGTGCTAAATCCTCTTCATCTAACTCTAAACAGCCTAATGCCTGAGCTTCTTCAGTATCACCAACGATCAAGTCACGCAGCAAATTGGTCGGTAAAATATCCAGCGGCATAATGCGCTCATATTGACCGATCGGTACCATTGCACGCTTACTACCGCCTGTGGTGGTTGTAAAAGCAAAAGATTTTGCCCTATTGAACGCAGAGATAAAAGCATTAGAGACAGAATGTTTCTTACTACCGGGGACACCCCAACCAAATAACTCTTTCTCGTAACCTTCAGCTAACACAGAAATTTGATTATGGTAGCGTCCGAGGTATGCATGCGCAGCTGTTGCTGTCACACCGCATAAAACAGAACCCGAAATCACCCGTACTTCGTCATCAATTAATTCATTTTTAGTCAGCTGATTAATTGAGGCACCATAATGGGTACGTAATAAACGCGGTTTTTTCACCGCCGGGCCTGCAAGTGAAATTACTTTATTGGTATAAAGTTCACCTGTGGTAAATAACATACCAAAGGCAATAACATCCTGGTAGTTAATTGACCAAACCTGTTTAACAGCAGATACAGGATCAATAAAATGAATATGCGTTCCCGCTAAACCTGCCGGGTGAACACCAGAAAACAGCTTTTCTTCAACATTTACCGATTCAGATTTGGGCAGGTTAGTTTCACCCTTACAAACATAAACCTTGCCAGCTGTTAATTGTTCTAACAATGCTAAACCGTCAGTAAAAGCCTGCTTATTGGTATTAATAATTAATTCAGCATCAGCTGCCAATGGATTGGTATCCATTGCAGTCACAAAAATTGAAACCGGCTCGGCATCAACTGCAGGTATTTTACTGAAAGGGCGAGTACGCAGTGCCGTCCAGGCACCGGAATCGATTAAATTCTTAACGATTTCAGCACGGCCAACGTTTTTAAGTTCTGTACTTGTATATTTAGGAAAAGAGATACTTTCTTTGCCTTCTATAGCAATAACAACTGACTGCAAAACACGTTGTGCCCCACGATTAATTGCTTTCACTGTACCGGATGCTGGAGAGGTAAAATGCACACCGGAATTCCTTTTATCACTAAAAAGAATTTGACCCTTTTTGACGATATCGCCAACTTTAACTGCCATGAATGGACGCATTCCTACATACTCTTCACCCAGTATCGCAATTTCAGTGATGCTTGGTCCATCATGAATAACCTGTTCTGGTGTGCCGGCAATAGGGAGATCCAGTCCTTTTTTTATAGTAATCATATTCTCTTGCACTATGTATAAGGGATGGGATGTTAGTTGCCTTTCGGCATAAAAACATTACACGTTTCATGATTTTAAAAAAATAACGATCATTAAACGTGAAGACGGAAAAATTCTCGCATATAGTATCACTAGAGGGTAGGCGTTTGCCATCTCAAAGATGAGGTTAGATGCACTGAGTTCAAATTTTTTGTAAAAATATTTTACATAAAAATATTTTTTTTAACATTATTTAAACATTTTTAGATCAGTTTAAAGTAACGTCATTTATTAATAGACTCAAACAGCTTAAAGATGCTGACTTCGACATCTTCAGGTAATTTGGCTAACTGTTATTTACCGCCCCCTAAACAATTGGCAGAATCCGGCGATAGTTGTTTTTTTGCTTTCCACTGAATTGGCGTCATAGTATGCAAAGCAAGCGCATGCACCGGGCCCGCTAATTCATCTTTTAACAGGGCATTGATTAGACGATGACGAGCAATCAAGGGCATTCCTTCGAATTCTTCACTCACTAGCGTTACTTTAAAATGTGTTTCAGAATTAGCAGGTACAGAATGGCGATGACTTTCATTCTCTACCTGTAAAAATTCCAAGCTTATATTATCCCTGATTTTTTTTTCTATTATTGTTTGGACGTTCATATTGAATCTCCTTTTAGCTGTATATTAAAAACATTAATAAGATATATATTGAGAACGATAACAAAGAGAAGGTAAAAAGAGCAGATAATTTAGTAAGAGATTTTAATCCACTCTTTTTTTTGCAGGTGAAACCCGTCGACTACCACTATTTTGTTACCTATTTAGAATCACAAAAGTCTTTCCTTGCGCTTATTCTTAAAACTAAAGAGATCAAATTAAGGCATTGATTGCAGTAATACCGCAAGAGATTAAATCTGCATGGTAAAATGGTTATTTGGTAGCGTGCGCACCGCAAGCTACCAAAATCGGTGCGCAGAGCGCACCCTATAAACTACGAGCTACAACTTATTCGGGATCACAAAAGTCTTTCCTGGCGCTTATTCTTAAAAGCAAAGAGATCAAATCAAGGCATTGATTGCATTAATGCTACAAGAGATTAAATCGACATGGAAAGTTAATTAATGAAATGGGTATTATTATGTTCTCGGTAAGGTGCGCTATGCGCACCGCAAGCAGCGGCAATCGGTGCGCAGAGCGCACCCTACGAACTGCCAAGAAGAAACTATTTTATGATTTTCGTCAAGTGACCGCCCCTTAGACCTAAATTACAGGAAGATGCAGGTTAATATTCAAGTAGTTTGGGTCTGCATTTACCTTTATGGGCTTAATAAATAAACAACAATCCTTTACCATAGGCTATAATTCTGGCATTATGCGCCGATTGAAATTAGCTCTATATAAAATACAAAGGATCCATCGCCAATGGCAAAAGAAGATAGTATTGAAATGCAAGGCACAATTATAGACACCTTGCCTAACACAATGTTCCGTGTAGAGTTAGAAAACGGACATATTGTTACAGCGCATATCTCAGGTAAAATGCGTAAAAACTACATCCGTATTCTGACTGGCGATAAGGTAACAGTTCAACTTACTCCTTACGATTTATCTAAAGGTCGTATTGTATTCCGTGCTCGTTAATATGTTACCTTTTTCAGTAGACAGTTTTTATTTACTGCAAAAAATAAAAAAACCAGCTTTAAGCTGGTTTTTTGTTTTTTGCAGTAAATATTATGTTAGCGCGAGGGTTTGTGCATAACTGAAACTAATGTCCTGACCATCTTTATCTAACGAGACAGTCACGCTTCCACCCTGTTGCAGTTCACCAAATAAAATCTCATTGGCTAATGGTTTTTTCAACTTTTCTTGGATCAAACGCCCCATCGGCCGTGCTCCCATCGTCCTATCATAACCATGATCCGCTATCCATTTTCTAGCACTGTCGCTGACTTCCAATGAAATCTGCTTTTTATCAAGCTGTGCTTGTAACTGCACAATAAATTTATCGACCACTTGATAAATGATCTCTATTTCAAGATGGTTAAACCAAATAATATTATCAAGACGATTTCTAAATTCAGGTGAAAATAATTTATTTATTTCATCCGTCGCTTTGTGCGAATCTTTTTGATCTTTAAACCCGATGCTCTGTTTAGCGGTTTCTCGCGCGCCGGCATTGGTTGTCATCACTAAAATAATATTCCTAAAGTCAGCTTTACGACCATTACTGTCGGTTAACGTCCCGTGATCCATGACTTGTAGTAATATATTGAATATATCACTGTGTGCTTTTTCTATTTCATCGAGCAACAATACTGCATAAGGGTGTTTAACAACCGCATCGGTTAATAACCCCGCCTGTTCATAACCAACATAACCAGGAGGTGCTCCTAACAGGCGCGAAACCGTATGCTTTTCCATGTATTCTGACATATCGAAACGTAAAAGTTCTATTCCCATAGCCTTAGCAAGTTGTTGTGTCACTTCAGTTTTACCGACACCCGTAGGACCTGCAAACAGAAATGAGCCTATTGGTTTTGACTCATCGGATAATCCGGAGCGATTTAAATGAATGGCATCGGTTAATACATCAATCGCCTGATTTTGACCAAACACCGTCATTTTCAAACGTTCTGGTAATTTAGCTAATTGTTCTTTTGCCGAACTGGACACTGATTGTTCCGGAATGCGTGCAATTTTGGCAATCACGCTTTCAATGTCAGTTACACCCACTGTTTTTTTACGTTTACCGGCGGGTAATAAACGCATTTGCGCCCCAGCCTCATCAATTACATCAATGGCTTTATCCGGGAGATGGCGATCATTAATATATTTCGCACTGAGTTCTGCAGCGGCCATCAGCGCTTCATTAGTATAGAGAATATGATGATGTTTCTCGTAACGGGATCTTAATCCGAGTAATATTTGCGCCGTTTCTTGAATAGTAGGCTCGAGTACATCAATTTTTTGAAAACGCCGTGATAATGCATGTTCTTTTTCAAAAATTTGCCCAAACTCTTTATACGTTGTTGATCCCATACAACGAAGTTTGCCACCACTAAGTAAAGGTTTTAACAAATTTGCGGCATCAAGTTGTCCGCCCGTTGCAGCACCGGCACCTATAATAGTATGAATTTCATCGATAAATAAAATAGCCCCTTCCTGGGACTCAAGTTGTGCTAATACTGTTTTAAAACGCAACTCAAACTCGCCCCGGTATTTTGTACCTGCGAGCAAGGCGCCCATGTCTAACGAATAAACAATATTATCGGCAATAACTTCCGGTACCTTTTCATGCACAATGCGGTAAGCGAGTCCTTCAGCAATGGCGGTTTTCCCAACCCCTGCTTCCCCAACCAATAATGGGTTGTTTTTACGGCGGCGGCATAACACTTGTATACAACGTTCAAGCTCTTTATCTCGACCTATTAACGGATCAATTTCCCCCGCTTCAACTTGTTTATTTAAGTTAATCGTATAGGCCATCTTCTCCGGATCTTGCTCTTTTGTATCACCCTGTTCTTCTGCGCGGAAAATAGGAATAATAGACTCCGCGGCGTTAGTGATTCCGTGTGACAGATAATTAACAACATCTAAACGGGACAGGTGGGCTTTTTTTAAAAGATAAACAGCTTGAGATTCTTGTTCACTAAAAATAGCCACTAATACACTGCCAGCTGAAACTTCCTTCGATCCGGAAGATTGCACATGAAAAATAGCCCGCTGCAAGACACGCTCAAAAGCGATGGTTGGCTGAATTTCAACCTCCTGAGTATGCACTTCGGGTATCGCAGGGCTTTTTTCTAAAAACGTAATAATCTCTAAATGCAAAGAGACAATATCCACCGAGCAAGCGGTAAATAAATTTTTAATTTCGTCATTTTCTAATAATGCTAATAATAAATGCTCAACCGTCATAAATTCATGCGATTTTTCAAAGGCAATACGAAAAGCCAAATCTAAACTGTTTTCCAACGCTTTGTCCAACATATAAAGCCCCTTAGGAGTTAATAACAAAAAATCAGAGTCTTATTAACAACTTAAAACTACTAATAATACAGATCACTTAACTTTCTTTTTCCATAGAGCAACGTAACGGGTGCTCATTTTGTCTTGCATAATTCATCACTTGCATCACTTTCGTTTCGGCAATTTCTGCACTAAAAGTACCACAAATACCAACTTCTTTATAATGAACATTAAGCATCACTTCAGTTGCTTTTTGATTATCTAATCGGAAAAATTGTTGCAACACATCAATAACAAAATCCATCGGTGTATAATCATCATTGTGTAGCAACACATTGTACATCGAAGGAGGTCGCAATTTTGTTTCAACCTTTTCGATTGTGTCAGATTTATTCACTGTTTTTGGAGCCTTTTTATCACTCATCTTTAAGTCTAGTCTTATTTAATGAAGTTACGAAAAATTCGCTAGCGGCCCGAAGGCCAATCAGAACCTTAGATTAATCTTTACTTAATGGATGTGCAAATCGAGAGTCAAAATATAAGAGCATGCGCTGAAATAGTGGCTAATTTGACTAAGATGTTGCTTATTACAGGACTACTCACGTATCTATTGTATTGACATCCTCCCCCAGGTGTTTTGTCAGGGAGTGAATTGAACTACAGTTCAATATTATGAACGGGTTAAGCTCTGCGCGCCTAAAAATGCGATGTCGGTTTTTTTTCTGCTCGTAGGGTATGCTTCAGCAGTGATTACCACTGTTTGCGGTTCATAGAATGCACCTTACCGATAACTATTCAGCTCAAAAGCCCAAAGCTCGAAGCCCGAAGGGTGAGCTTTATCTATTAAAGTAATAAATCACTTGATTTGAACTGCCTCGCCATTTTAATGACGGGTCGGCTAACGCCTGTTCAAATTTACCATCAATAAAAACATCGACAAAAGCAATAATCTCTTTCTGTTTAGGACTTAACGCCGCCATTTTATAACCGGACCAAAGCCAAATATCTTTTCCTTCACACTCGGTTTTAACTCTTTTAACCAGCTTGAGAATAGCGAATAAATTGGCTGGATAAAGAGAATCCCCGCCTGACAGAGAGAGACCTTTCCTGCGAATCCGTGGATCATTAAGATCATCAATGATGGCCTTTTCAAGCGCCTCGGTAAAAAAATGTCCCGCATCGCTACGCCATGTTTTTTGATTGTAGCAGCCGCGACATTGATGCTCGCAGCCACTGACAAACAAGGTACAGCGCGTGCCAGTACCATTAACCACATCAACTTGATGATAAGCACTGTAATACATTATAAGTGTTTCACACGGCGTTTAACTTCTTCTTGTTTACCCGTATTAAAGGGCCGAGTGTCCGGGCTGCCTAAATAACCACAGACTCGGCGAATAACAGATATGCTGGCACTGTCATGATTACCGCATTTAGGACAGGCAAAACCTTTACTGGTACAGTTAAACTCGCCACTAAAACCACAGTCATAACATTCATCAATGGGGGTATTAGTCCCATAATAAGGGACTCGCTGATAGGAATAATCCCAAACATTCTCCAGCGCTTCTAAATTGTGCTGCATATTTGGATATTCGCTATAACAAATAAACCCGCCATTGGCGATTTTTGGATAATCCATTTCAAAATCTAATTTATCAAATGGATTAACTTTTTTCTCAACATCTAAGTGGAAGCTGTTGGTATAGTATCCCTTGTCAGTCACTCCTTTTTTAATACCATAAATCTTAGTATCCAGTTTGCAGAATCGAGTACATAAATTTTCACTCGGCGTGCTGTATAAAGAGAAGCCCCAGCCAGACTCTTCCTTCCAGGCATCAACGGCATCCCTTAATTTTTGTACAATTGCCAAACCTTTTTGACGCAATTCGGCACTATCATAAATATCTTTTGTATTATAAAGCGCATTAATCGTTTCATGGATGCCAATGTAACCCAATGAAATAGAAGCACGACCCTGTTTAAAAATATTCAAAATATCATCATCCGCTTTTAAGCGTATACCACATGCCCCTTCCATATAAAGGATTGGCGCAACCCGGGCCTTGACACCACGAAGTCTCTCTATGCGCGTATCAAGCGCTTTACGGCATAACTGTAAGCGCTGCTCAAGGAGATCAAAGAAGACAATTTCATCGCCTTTTGCTGCCATGGCAATACGCGGCAGATTAATACTTACGACACCAAGATTATTACGGCCTTCATGTATTTCTTTGCCATTTTCCTGATAAGGCCCCAGGAATGAACGACAGCCCATAGGCGCTTTAAATGAGCCCGTCACTGCAACTATCTGCTCATAATTTAATATGTCCGGGTACATGCGTTTTGAAGCACACTCTAAAGCCAGCTGTTTGATATCATAGTTTGGATCGCCTTTCTTATGATTCACGCCGTCTTTAATGCTAAACACTAATTTAGGGAAAATAGCGGTCTTTTTACTTTTACCTAACCCCGCCAGGCGGTTCTTTAATATCGCTTTTTGAATTAATCGTTCTTCCCATGACGTGCCAAGGCCAAAACCAATGCTCAAAAACGGTGTCTGCCCGTTACTCGAAAACAAAGTGTTAATTTCATACTCAAGTGACTGAAAAGCATCAAAACATTCTTTTTCTGTGCGCGATTTTGCAAAAGCTTCAGGCGCCGAAATTTGCCACTCCTCAGCTACTTTTAAATGTTTGCAGTAACTTGCTGTTACGTAGGAAGCCAGCACCTGATCAAGGCGATTCAGTGTTGTGCCGCCATAGGTATGACTTGCTACCTGAGCCACGATTTGGGCTGTCACTGCCGTTGCTGTTTGAATTGATTTAGGGGTGTCAATTTCAGCATTACCCATGCGAAAACCTTGGTTTAACATATTATTTAAATCAACAATCATACAGTTAAACATTGGAAAAAAGGGAGCGTAATCTAAATCGTGATAATGAATATCACCCTCGTCATGCGCTTTAACGATGTCACGCGGTAACATATGATTTCGTGCATAATGTCTGGACACAATACCCGCGAGCAGATCACGTTGTGTTGGAATCACTTTACTGTCTTTATTGGCATTTTCATTCAGTAAATCCGCATTGCTTTGTTCAACAAGCCCCTGAATCTCATTATTCAGTAAACTTTTCTTTTCACGCTCAATATCTCTGTCATGTCTGTATTCAATGTATGCTCGCGCAACGCTAGGATCTCTATCCATTAACTCAGACTCAACCATGTGTTGAATTGCTTGAATGCTGACTTCTTTAGCATCTGCCAGTAAATATTCCACTTTTTTGGATATTTCGCTACCAAGATTGGGTTTCTGTACACCTGATTGTTCAACAGCGGCATTGACAGCATTAGCAATAAAAACAGATTTAAAGACAGCTTTAGCACCATCACGCTTTATTACGATTTTTGTCATTTAAAATGTTCCTTTTACAGTCATTAACTTTTTTATATCTTTTGTATCGCTTCAATATAGCTTCAATATAGCTTCAATATGAAAACAGCACTCAATGCTAAAAACTCACCTTTTTCACATCTATTTAAATACCGTTTACGCTGATCAGCAAGTGAGCTATCATGACGATATTTAATATAAATACGTGTTCCACTTTTCATTAAGTATTCTTTTACTGCATTCTGAATATCAACTTCTAGCAGGCTATTAAGTTTGCCTTTGACCTCCTGCGCAATCGTTAATACGTCTACACTTTTACACTGTGCAGCAGCAGAGATTTTCAATATTGCTTGCGCAATATGCTAGGTATTAAAGAGGGCTTGATGCTTGCTAACAACAGCTTTCGTAAAGCAGCAAAAACACAACATCTAGTGGACATGGACTATACATAGCACTATATATGTACATCTTGATATGAATCAATTTTAGCTTAGGGTGGTTATTAAGTGTCTAAAAATATATAATACCGCCAGAAAACATCATAAAAGAATCAGTTTTCTGAATTTTATGAAAATTATCCTGCTTGGCGATAATAATATTCAGGGAGTCAGTAAAAAACTTCCTGAGCTTTTTACCTTTTACACTGATCATTTGCGCTTTTATTGTTATCATACTGGCCTGTTAGAGCCCGCTAAATACACCTATAAAGGTAGTGGAATTAAATTCTTATGAGCGATTATTTTTTACTGTTTATTGGTACTGTGTTAGTTAATAACTTCGTACTGGTCAAATTTTTAGGCTTATGCCCGTTTATGGGTGTTTCTAATAAAATAGAAACAGCTGTTGGCATGTCATTTGCCACAACCTTTGTTTTAACCTTAACCGCTGCGGTTTCATATATTGTCAATAAATATATTTTATTACCCTTAGATCTGGTTTATTTACAAACAATTGGTTTTATTTTGGTGATTGCTGTTGTTGTACAGTTCACGGAAATGGTAATGCACAAAACGAGTCCCACCTTATATCGATTGTTAGGGATCTTTTTACCACTGATAACCACTAACTGCGCGATTTTAGGGTTAGCATTACTGAATATTAATGAAGATCACGATTTTGTTGAGTCCATTATTTACGGATTTAGTGCCGGGGTTGGTTTTTCATTAGTCTTAGTGGTTTTTTCCTCCATGCGTGAACGCTTAGCAGCTTCAGATATACCTTTGCCCTTCAAAGGAGGATCAATCGCGATGATCACCGCAGGATTAATGTCTCTTGCCTTTATGGGCTTCACCGGCCTTATTAAGTAGTGGAATAATTATAAAATGATACTCAGTATAACGATAGCGATTGTAACCTTTGCCGTTTTAGGCATTATTTTTGGATCTTTATTAGGCTACTCGTCAATCCGCTTTAAAGTAAAAACAGATCCTATTGTTGAAGAATTGGATGCTATTTTACCGCAAACCCAATGTGGTCAATGCGGTTATCCCGGCTGTAAACCCTATGCACAAGCGATTGCCAACGGTGATGATATTAATAAATGTCCTCCTGGGGGCGACGCCGTTATGCGCCAACTTGCAGAACGCATGGGTGTCGAACCAAAAGGGCTAGAAACTGAGGAAAAACCGAAATTAGTCGCCTTTATTCGCGAAGATGAATGTATCGGCTGTACAAAATGTATTCAGGCTTGTCCGGTTGATGCCATTTTAGGTGCAACAAGACAAATGCATACGGTGATCACTGATGAGTGCACCGGCTGTGAGCTTTGTGTTGAGCCCTGCCCAACCGATTGTATTGATATGCTTCCAATTGCATTGACCACCCAGAATTGGCAATGGGAATTGAACCGTATACCAACAAAAACCACAACTGAGTAGTAACATGACGACAAAAGCAATAAACCTTCTCAGTGATGCTCAGCTCGCACAAGTTTCATCTGGAAAGCAGTGGTCTTTCCATGGCGGTATTCATCCGGCAGAGAATAAACAAAGTAGCCAAATTGCCATTACTGATGCGGGTATCCCCCCGTATTTAGTTATTTCCATTGATCACAAAGGTTATATTCCTGAATTATTGGTTAAAGTAGGAGACCCTGTCTTAAAGGGTCAGGCATTAACCAAAGTTTATGGAGCGATGGTTGTACAACATGCAAGCAGTTCAGGATTTGTTTACGCAATAGAGAAACGTACCGACCTCCACCCTTCAGGCTTAGCGGTATTATCCATTGTTATTGAAACCGATGGCTTAGACAGAAGTATTGCTTATAAAAAACCACAGGATTATCAAACTCAACCTGCAGCCCTGCTGATCGATTTAATTCAACAATCAGGTATTATCGGAATGGGCGGGGGCGGTTTTCCAAGTCATTTAAAGTTAAGCAATGCACATAATGTTAAACTATTGATTATTAACGCCATTGAATGTGAGCCCTATATCACTGCAGATGACCGATTAATGCAGGAGCATGCTGATCAACTCATTACCGGGATTGAAATCTTACAGCATATTCTAAAACCAACATTAACCATCTTCGCCATTGAAGATAACAAACCGCAAGCCATTGCCGCTATTAATCTAGCGATTAAGCAAGCACCTGAATCGCTGCAGAAAAACTTGAGAGTTAGCATTATCGCAACCCGTTATCCATCAGGTGGTGAAAAACAATTAATTGAAATGATTACCGGACAACAGATCCCCCTTGGTCAACATCCAACTGCTCTGGGTATTGTAATGTACAACGTCGGTACTGTGTTTGCAGTCAAAGAGGCCATTATTGACGGCAAGCCCCTTATCTCGCGCATTGTCACCTTAACAGGTGACGCATTTAAAAAGAAAGGTAATGCTAATGTCAGGATTGGCACACCCATTCAGTACCTGCTAGAGCAGTACGGACTGGAAAAAAAACATGTGCAAAAACTGCTTATTGGGGGTCCTATGATGGGGTTTACTATTACTCATACTGATATTCCAGTGAGTAAAAGCTGTAACTGCATTCTGGTGCCAACGCCTGAAGAAATGCCGGAGCCTCCCGCAGAAATGCCCTGTATCCGTTGTGGTGAGTGTTCAGACGTTTGCCCGGCGGTATTATTACCCCAGCAACTTTTATGGTATTCCAAAAGCCAGGATCATGAAAAATTAGATGAGTATAACCTGCCATCCTGTATTGAATGTGGGGCTTGTGCCTTTGTTTGCCCAAGTAATATTCCACTGGTTGAATATTACAGGGTAGCAAAAGCTGAAATTAGAAATGCCCGGCAGGAAGCTCAAAAAGCTGAAACAGCACGAATTCGTCATGAAAATAGAGCCGTCCGATTAGAACAAGCGAAATTAGAACGCCAGGCTAAGCATCAGGCAGCAGCAGAAAAGCGCAAACAACAGTCAAAAGAAAAAAATGGCGGGCAAGACTTAATTGCAGCCGCACTTGAACGCGCCAAAGCTAAAAAACAGCGCTTAGCCGACACAGCACAGATACCCGAAAGTGAAAGTGAAAGTGAAAATGAAACTAAACCTGCAGATAATAAAAAAGACGCGGTAGCCGCCGCTATTGCACGTGCTAAAGCCAAAAAACAGGCAACAACAGAAACAACGCAGACACCCGAAAGTGAAAGTGAAACTAAACCTGCAGATAATAAAAAAGACGCAGTAGCCGCTGCTATTGCACGTGCTAAAGCCAAAAAACAGGCGGCAGCAGAAACAACGCAGACACCCGAAAGTGAAAGTGAAACTAAACCTGCAGATAATAAAAAAGACGCAGTAGGCGCTGCTATTGCACGTGCTAAAGCCAAAAAACAGGCCGCAGCAGAAACAACCCAGACACCTGAAAGTGAAAGTGAACCAGCAGATAATAAAAAAGATGCCGTCGCCGCCGCTATTGCACGTGCTAAAGCCAAAAAACAGGCGGCAGCAGAAACAACGCAGACAACTGAGGGTGAAAGTAAACAGGCCGCAGAAAAAGCCACACAGGAACCCGAAGGTGACGTTACAGAATCCGATAACAAAAAAAATGCCGTAGCCACTGCTATTGCACGCGCTAAAGCTAAGAAAAAGGCTGCGGCAGAAACCACGCAGGAACCAGAAGGTGACGTTACAGCAGCAGATAACAAAAAAGATGCCGTAGCCACTGCTATTGCACGCGCTAAAGCTAAGAAAAAGGCCGCGGCAGAAACCACGCAGGAACCAGAAGGTGACGTTACAGCAGCAGATAACAAAAAACAGGCGGCGCAAACAGTGCACCAAACAAGTGAGCAGCTGCCGGATAACAGTGAAGCAATACAAGCCCGTAAACTGCGCAAAGAGCAAGTGCGCTTACATAAACAGGAACTAGACAGTCATCAATCAATAACGCCCCAGGAGACCGCCAATAAAAAAAGCAGTCTGCCAGCGGATGACCGAAAAGCAAAAATAGCCGCCGCAATTGCTAAAGCAAAAGCACAAAAAACAGCGCACAAGGATTAATATAAATGGCCTATAAGAATGCAAGCTCACCCCATCAAAAACAGCGGAGAACAACGTCACAGGTGATGGTTTTGGTTATTTTATGCTTAATTCCTGGCGTATTTTTACAAAGTTATTTTTTTGGTTATGCAAATTTAATACAAATATCATTAGCTTGTCTTGCCGCGCTGGCAAGTGAAGCTTTTATTTTAAAAATAAGAAATCGTCCTGTTTTAAACACGCTAAAAGATGCGAGTGCTTTACTGACCGCAATCCTGCTTGCGATTTCCATTCCTCCCCTTGCGCCATGGTGGATTGTGGTAATTGGTACTATTTTTGCAATTATATTTGTTAAGCAAATATATGGCGGACTGGGACAAAATATTTTTAATCCCGCAATGGCCGGTTATGTTTTGCTGTTGATTTCGTTTCCAGTACAAATGACCTCCTGGTTACCAGTACAATCTCTGCAGCCATTTTCTCTGACCTTGATGGATCAGATAAATGCAATCTTCACGGGCTCGACCCTTGACGGGTATTCTGTTGCGCAACTGAGTGTCAGTATTGACGGTTTGTCCATGGCAACCCCGCTGAACACAGTGCGTGATGCCCTGCATAATGGATTTACAGTCACCGAAATTTTCAATAGCGTGCAGTTTAAAGCTTCTTCCTGGCAACAAATTTATTGGATTAATGGGGCTTTTTTAGCGGGTGGATTAATTTTATTATTTAAACGTATCGTTCATTGGCATATCCCGATGAGTTTCTTATTGGGTATCGGCATCTTCTCTTTTATCGCTTTTGCCTACAGTCCGGATCTTAATGCGCCTCCCCTCTTTCACCTGTTTTCAGGCGCTACAATGTTAGGAGCCTTTTTTATATTAAGCGATCCGGTTAGTGCATCCACAACGGTTAAAGGGCGTATTTTATATGCATTATTAATCGCTTTCATCGTGGTTATTATTCGTAATGTGGGTGGTTACCCTGATGCAGTTGCCTTCGCTGTTCTGCTTGGCAATATGTGTGTTCCTCTGATTGATTATTATACCCAGCCCAAGGTTTATGGGGGAAGAAAATAAAATGTTTTGTATACTTAAAAATGAAAATAAAAATGCCAGTAAAATTAATTATTATAAACAAAAAATAGTATCTGGCGGGGACGTATTTAAGATATTTTTTATGCTTAAAAATGAAAATAAAGGTGCTGGTAAGATTAATTATTATAGGCAAACTAGAGTGTCCGGTGAGGACGTATTTAAGATATTTTTTATGCTTAAAAATGAAAATAAAGGTGCCGGTAAAATTAATTATTATAGGCAAACAATAGTGTCTGAGGGGAGAGTTTAATATGTTTTCAACAATCAGTCGCAATGCGTATTTACTCGCAGCCTTTGCTATCGCCTGTACCGGCAGCATCGCTATTGTAAACGAATTTACACAGCCCATTATTGCCCAGCAAGAGCAACAAGCTTTGTTGAAAATGCTAAACCAGCTTATTCCGGCTGATTTATATGATAATGATATTGTTGCCAGCTGCTTTGCGGTCACGGATAAAAACTTATTAGGCACTGCAGAGCCGCAGCAGGCCTTTATTGCTAAAAAAGACAATCGCCCTATCGCACTAATGTTAAAAACAACCACCATGAGCGGTTATGCCGGTAGAATAGATCTCGTTGTCGGAATTTATGAAGATGCCAGAATTGCCGGTGTCCGTGTACTTCAACATTCTGAAACCCCAGGACTAGGCGATAAAATTCAAACAAATAAATCTGACTGGATTTACTCTTTTAACGATAAAGTTTATCAGGAAGCACAAAAATCACGCTGGGAAGTGAAAAAAAATGGCGGGGATTTTGATGCTTTTACCGGGGCAACCATTACGCCTCGCGCCGTTGTTTTTGCAGTAAAAGATGCGTTAATTTATTTTCAAAAAAACAAAAAAGCACTCTTCAAGCATAAAGCAAATTGTGGAGAAAGTTTATGAGTGAACAAAGCCAGGAAATCCCTGCAGACAAAGATAAGACAGATAGCGCAGATTCCGTTTATAGGAAATTAATGCGTCAGGGTTTATGGGCAAATAATCCCGGTATTGTGCAGTTATTAGGGTTATGCCCTCTGCTGGCCGTCACAAATACAATAACCAATGCGCTGGGGCTTGGTTTGGCCACGCTCTTTGTGGTGGTCGCTTCAAATTCATTGATCTCATTAATCCGTCACCTTGTACCACAAGCCATCCGGATCCCTATTTTTGTGATGATCATCGCCTCACTGGTCAGCTGTATTCAATTATTAATGAATGCCTTTACCTATGAGCTTTATCTGTCTTTAGGTATTTTTATACCCTTGATCGTCACTAACTGTATGATTATTGGCCGTGCGGAAGCTTTTGCGTCTAAAAATAGCATTAAACATTCCGCATTTGATGGTCTGATGATGGGGGTGGGTTTTGGCCTGGTATTAATCATTTTAGGCGCCAGCCGAGAAATATTAGCTCAAGGTACATTATTTGACGGAATAGAAACTATGTTAGGCGATTGGGCTAAGATATTAACCATCACGATCTACCAGGCTGATACAAGTTTTTTACTTGCGGCACTGCCGCCGGGTGCTTTTATTATTATGGGATTAATCATTGCCATTAAAAATGCGATTGATCACCGGATTAAAGAATAATGAACAGGTTTACATATCCCGAAATATTAATGCATTTATCGACTGAAAAGTAATGAGCGATATTAAACGTCGCAAAATATTAATGCATTTATGGGACTGAAAAATAATCAATGATATTAAACGTCGCAAAATATTAATGCATTTATCGACTGAAAAGTAATGAGCGATATTAAACGTCGCAAAATATTAATGCATTTATGGGACTGAAAAATAATGAATGATATTAAACGGCGCGAAATATTAATGCGTCTGCGAGCTGAAAATCCAACACCACAAACTGAACTTAATTACAGCTCTCCCTTTGAATTGTTAATTTCAGTTATCCTGTCTGCACAAGCAACTGACGTCAGTGTTAACAAAGCAACCGCTCTGCTTTATCCCGTTGCCAATACACCAGAGACAATCGCAGCATTAGGCGTCGAGGGCTTAAAGCGCTACATTAAAACCATTGGTTTATTTAACAGTAAAGCCGCCAACGTGATCAAAACCTGTAACCAGTTAATCACATACCATAATAGTGAAGTGCCTGAAAATAGAGAAGCGTTAGAGGCCTTGCCCGGTGTGGGACGTAAAACAGCTAATGTGGTGTTAAATACGGCATTTGGCTGGCCGACAATAGCAGTAGATACGCATATTTTCCGCGTCTCTAATCGCAGCAAATTAGCCATGGGCAAAAGTGTGGAGGAAGTAGAAAAAAAATTGCTAAAAGTGATACCCACTGAATTTAAACTTGATGTGCACCATTGGCTTATTTTACACGGCCGTTATACCTGTGTTGCCCGCAAACCCCACTGTGGTTCCTGCCTGATTGAAGATTTATGCGAGTTTAAAGAAAAAACAGAAGATTAAGTTGTCTCATTAGCTGATCTATTTTAATCAGTGCGCAGATGCGAGCCTGAAGGCTGACAGCTGACGGCTAACAACTGACAGCTAACAGCTGACGGCTAACAACTGACAGCTGACGGCTGACGGCTTCGGGCTTTTTAGTCTTTGCGATCCGAAAGCGATTAATCTTCGCCCTTGTCACCCCGTAAATGAATAGTAATACCGTTTAAGAAGTATCTTAACAGTTGATCACCACATAGCTTGTAGTTACGGTGATCCTGTTTTCTAAATAAGGCTGACAATTCACTTTTAGAAATCGGGAATTCGGCTAGCGCTAACATCTTTAACATATCTTCATCTTTATAATTCAATGCGATACGTAGCTTTCTTAAAATATCATTGTTAGGCAAAAAAACATTTTCTGCTAGTATAACCGGCTTGGAGCCTTCTTTTTTACCGCGTTTTTCATTAATAAGACCATCTAAAAAAAGTGATAACAAGCTATCTTGACACAAAACAAAATTTTCTTCACCTTCTTTAGCTATGATGCTGTGTAGGGTTGTTTCGTCAATTGCATTATCAACCGAGGCAAAAATTTCTAGCATTTTTTTATCGTTCAGTTTGAACGCATAACGTACACGTCGTAAAACATCATTGGTGATCATAATTTCTCAATAGGTTTAGGTTTTTAGAAGGCACACTATACGCAAACAGCGAAAATATGCCAATTTAGAATTATTATGGAAAAAGAAAGCGCGTTAACTTCGCAATAACCTTATAAGATTATGCATTACCTTTTACTGTTAACTGCGCCTCTGCGGCAAAGTTCATCATTCTATCTAAAGAAACTAATGCGCCTTGAGCAACTTTTTCATCAACATAAATTTCATGACCAGTCGCATCATTCAGGGCGTTGTATACGGCCTTAAGACCATTCATTGCCATCCAGGGACAGTGTGCACAACTCCGACAGGTTGCTCCGTCGCCAGAAGTTGGCGCTGCCAGAAACTCTTTGTCTGGACAGGCCTGCTGCATTTTATAGAAAATGCCGGTATCAGTTGCAACGATCAGTGTTTTGTTAGGTAACGTTTGCGCCGCTTTTATTAACTGACTTGTTGAGCCTACCGCATCCGCCAATTTAACCACACTCTCTGGCGACTCCGGATGAACTAAAATAGCGGCATCGGGATAAATCGCTTTCATGTCCCTTAATGAACTGGCTTTAAATTCGTCATGAACAATACAGTCACCTTGCCACATCAGCATATCAGCATTGGTTTTGCGCTGAATGTAATCGCCTAAATGCCTGTCCGGCCCCCAAATTATTTTCTTACCCTGGCTATCAAGGTGATCGACAATTTCTAATGCAATACTTGAAGTCACAACCCAATCAGCACGCGCCTTAACAGCCGCTGAAGTATTTGCATAAACAACCACAGTACGGTCCGGGTGCTGATCACAAAACTCACTGAAGGATTCGATTGGGCAGCCCACATCTAAAGAGCAGGTAGCCTCTAATTCAGGCATTAACACTTGTTTATTGGGTGTTAAAATCTTAGCCGTTTCCCCCATAAAGCGAACGCCAGCAACCACCAGTGTAGTGGCTGGATTATCACGACCAAAACGCGCCATATCTAATGAATCAGAAACATAACCGCCCGTTTCTTCAGCTAATGCCTGAATGTCGGGATCGGTATAATAGTGTGCAATTAAAACAGCATTTTTTTCTTTTAATAGCGTTTTAATTCTAGCCTTATAATTAACCTTTTCAGGTACAGAAAGAACCGCTGGTTTAGCTGGAAAAGGATAGTCTGAACCCACAATTGGAGAGTATTTACTCATCATAGTCTCTTAGATATTAAAAATATGTTGGTCATTGTACCGCGAAGAACAGTAAAAATGATAATAAAAAATGCTTATATCCAATCCATCAATTTTATATTTATTTAAAGGAATTTTAGCAATTAAGTGGTTTGTTTAGTGGGATTGGTGTTGAATTCAGGAATAAAAGAGAGTTTACAGCAATAGATATTTACTTAAATTAATACAAACTTATTAGGATTTTTTATAGAAGTGTATATTGAAGTGGTGGGTGGCAAATATTTAAAATTTTGACAAGTAGATCAAAAGTCCGCTGCTCTGCCAACTGGGCTAACGACCCCAATTTTTTCGGTATGACTATCTAAAAAGTGGTGGGCCGTGAAGGATTTGAACCTTCGACAAACGGATTAAAAGTCCACTGCTCTACCAACTGAGCTAACGGCCCAAATATTTTTCTGTTGTTACTTATTTGGTCTTACTTATCAACTAAAGAGAATTAAAATTTACATTACAATTAACTGAGCTGACTGTCTAAAAATTTGGTGGGCCGTGAAGGATTTGAACCTTCGACAAACGGATTAAAAGTCCACTGCTCTACCAACTGAGCTAACGGCCCAAATATACTTCTTCTTATACTTATTAATCGAAGGTTTCACTTCGACTCTTATCAACTAAAGAGGATTAAAATTCACATTTCAACCAACTGAGCTGACGGTCTAAAAATTTGGTGGGCCGTGAAGGATTTGAACCTTCGACAAACGGATTAAAAGTCCACTGCTCTACCAACTGAGCTAACGGCCCAAATATTTTTCTGTTGTTACTTATTTGGTCTTACTTATCAACTAAAGAGAATTAAAAATTACATTCCGATCAACTGAGCTGACTGTCTAAAAATTTGGTGGGCCGTGAAGGATTTGAACCTTCGACAAACGGATTAAAAGTCCACTGCTCTACCAACTGAGCTAACGGCCCAAATATTTTTTAGGGTTACTTATCAAACAAAGAGTATTAAAGCACTATATCAATAAACTAAGCTGAAGGTCTTAATGTTTTTTTGGTCTTACTTATCAGCGAATCTATATTAAAAATCTTAACTGATACCCCGAATAAAATTCAGAGCTTACTGTCTAAAAACTTGGTGGGCCGTGAAGGATTTGAACCTTCGACAAACGGATTAAAAGTCCACTGCTCTACCAACTGAGCTAACGGCCCTAATAGTTTTTTAGTATTACTTATTAACCGAAGGTCTCACTTCGACTATTGTCAACTAAATAGGATTAAAATTAATATTTTAATCAACTTAGTCAAGCCAGCAGATAAGTAAAAATTTCCGCTATAGTTTAAGAAAATAGAAACATGAAGTAAATCACATCTTGCTCTCAACTGCGGCGTATACTATACAATATTATGAATATCGCAACAAAAAACGCTTGTTTTTTTTCTGTTTGCCGACAAAGTAAACAAATTGCAAAACAACGGGGATTGCAACTTGTTATATGATTAAATCCTAATCGTATTTATAAAGCATTTAATTGTTTTTGTGCGAGCCCTGCGGCCGATGAATTTGGGTATTCTTTTAACACTTTTTGATAAAACTCTTTTGCCGAAGCTAATTCTCCCAAATATTCATCAATAATACCTATTTTAAATAAAGAATCCGCACGTTTAACCGACTCGGGAAACTTTTCACTCACCGTCAGGAAAGCGACGCGCGCTTCTTTACGTTTTTTCTGCTGATATAATACTAGCCCCAACCAATAATGAGAATTTGCGATATATTCGGATTCCGGATAATCAATAACAAATGCCTCAAAAGCAGTAATTGCCTGATCATAATCCTTATTAACTAAAACCAAATCCACAGCAGCTTGATAGGCCAATTGTTCACCTGCAGAACTTGCGGTTGCAGTGCTATTAGCAGTAGTAGGGGTTGAGACGGCCTTAGGCTGGTCAACCAGTTGGTATAGATTACGTTGGCGATTTTCAATCTCACTGATTTTATGCTCAAACAGCTCCATGCCCCCCTTAATTTCTCTCAACTCTTTAGATAGTTGAGTCAATTGGTTTTGCATGATGATTTGCATTCTATTACGTGATTCCAATAGACGAGCAAACTTTTCTAATTGTTTTTCAACACTCACTCCTTCTGCGGCTGTTACGACACTGACAGACCCAGTTACGCCACTCGCAGAGCCAGTTACGTCACTGACGGGTGCAGTAGCAAAAGTGGAGCTTGAAAAAAAAGTGGCCAGAATAATAGCCATTTGAAGATTATTTTTTTTCATTTATTATTAATAAACCAGTTCTGCGCGGCGGTTATCTGCCCAAGAAGCTTCAGAATGTCCAAAGTTAAGCGGTTTTTCTTCACCGTAGCTTACAACGCTAATTTGATCTGGTAAAACACCCATATTTTCCAGATAAACAGAAACTGACATTGCTCGACGTTCACTTAAGGCGATATTGTAACCAGGCGTCCCTTTTTCATCGGTATGCCCTTCAATCGTCACTTTTTTCGAAGGATTGTTGACTAAGAATTTAGCATGCGCATCCAAAATAGAAGTAAACTCTGGTTTTATCATAGAGGTATCAAAATCAAACTGAATGGTTTTTTGCAAGATGGCATCTGAATACTGCTGAGCCATTAACTCTTCTTCAGTTAGCTCTACCACTTGAAGCCCATCTGTTTCAATTTTATTCTCTTCCGCAGCTCGTTCCATCGCAGCTAGTTCCATCGCAGCTTTGTCCATCGCCGCTTGTTCCATTGCCGCTTTATTAGCTTCCATCGCCGCTGAATCGTTATAACTCTTTGAACTACAAGCACTCAAAGCTAACAGTGGCAGTGCAATTAATAAACTTTTTGAAATCATACTTAGTTTCATATTTTTCCCTTTTTAGTTGTTAATTAACTTACTTTAAAAATGGAGACCACGCAGGCGATTTAACCTCGCCACTTTGTGCAGGAATATTCGCTTTAAAACGACCGTCCATAGAGACTAACGCCAGACCTTGACTACCTTTATAAACAGTACTGTAAATTATCATACTGCCATTCGGCGCAACGCTTGGTGACTCGTCTAAATGTGTTTTGGTCAAGGTTCTTAGTTCGCCAGAGGCCAGATCTTGTGCGGCTATTTTATAATTACCATCAAGGCGGCTAACGAGCACTAGATTAGCACCATCGGGGGTAATTGCACCACCTAAATTAAGATCACCTTCCCAGGTAAGCCGTTTTGTCACTTTCGATTGAAGATCAACTTGATAAATTTGAGGCCCTCCACCGCGAGTAGAAGTAAAAGTTAAACTATTGCCGTCTGGCGACCAATTAGGTTCGGTATCTATAGCGCGATTATTAGTGATTCTACGTAACGCTTTGCTTTGTATTTCTAAGGTGTAGATCTCGGGCTGCCCGTCTTTTGATAATACTATTGCCAAAGATTTACCGTCTGGGGACCAACTGGGTGAGCCATTTATTTTTGGAAAAGAGGTCATTAACTCACGTTTTTGGCTATATAAATCTTGTATATAGACTTCTGAACGGCGGTGCTCAAAGCTAACATAGGCCAATTTTCTTCCATCCGGAGACCATGTTGGTGACATAATAGGCTGTTTTGAACGCAGTATTAATTTTTCGTTATAACCGTCATAATCAGAAATACGTAATTGGTAGGGATAGTCACTTTTGCGATCCACTGCAATATAGGCAATCCGGGTTAAAAATACGCCTTTTTCACCCGTTAATTTTTCATAGGCAACATCACTAATACGATGTGCAAAGCGACGTAATTGAGTTTTATTTACGGTGCCACGGCGACTTTCTAAAATAGGACTGTAGTCAGCAATATTTGCATTTCCCGCCACAACGTCTACCAATTCATAGGTAACAATATATTTCCCGGCTTCCGGTGAAGGTGAGACTTCCCCCATCAATAAAGCTTCAATCCCCATTTTATGCCACAGGGCATAATCAAGGCCGAGACTCTTTGACGGAGTATTAGGCATTTGCTCAATAGGAAGGGGACTAAATTGACCACTACGTTGTAAATCTGCAGCGATAATCTCTGAAAAATTTCCCGGTTTTTCGCCATCACCTAACCACTTAAATGGAATAACAGCGATCGGCCTAGCAGTATTAACCCCTTCGGTAATTAAAATTTCTAAGCGGGCAGAAGCCTGAGACGACAATATAATCATTGAAATTGATAAAAATAAACGTAACAGCATATGGCTTGGTTTCCTTAAAATTCAGGTTTTAAATTAAGATCAAAATCACGGAATTTTGCTGAAATATCCGGATCTTTAGGTATAGGTAATGTGTTTGCTTTTAACGCAGCACGCTTAGCTGATTCACAAAGTTGAATATCACCACTGCTCCGCTTTGCGCTAATCACTAACCCATCTGCGGCTAAACGAATGCTCAAGGTGCAGCTTTTACCTTTCATACTGGGCTCAATTTGCCAGTTTCGTCCTATCTTATCTTGGATAAGCGCTGTGTAGCGGGCAATTTCGGATAATTGTCGAGAGCTCTGGGCATTTGAAAAGGTATCTTCAAATTGCGCGTCCATCTGCTTATCAAGTTCAGCTCGACGTAAACGTTCCTTTTCTTGTTCGGCCTTAACTTTAGCCGCTGCAGCCGCTTTTTCAGCGGCCGCTTTTTCTGCAGCCGCTTTTTCTGCAGCCGCTTTTTCTGCAGCCGCTTTTTCTGCAGCCGCTTTTTCTGCAGCCGCTTTTTCAGCAGCTACTTTTTCAGCAGCTACTTTTTCAGCAGCTACTTTTTCAGCAGCTACTTTTTCAGCAGCCGCTTTTTCAGCGGCTACTTTTTTAGCTTTTTCTGCATCCTGTTTAGCTTTTAACTTTTCTGCGGCTTGTTTTTTTTCTGCAGCAACCCGTTCGGCTGCTTTTTTCTTCTCTTGTTCAATACGCTGTTTTTCTTGCTCTACTTTCTTTCTTTCAGCTTGTTTTTTTTCACTTTGACGCTGAGCCAAATTATCAAGCAATTTTTGGTCAACAACGGTGGCATTGATAATAGGTACTTCATTTTTAGGTTTTATTTTAGGGTTGGAAAAATTCACATTCAAAAGCAACAGAGTGCCAACAATAATATGCATCAAAAGTGCGCCAATAAACGCAATTAATGTTGATCTATTTTTCATTCTTCTTCTGGCTCAGTCATTAGTCCAATGGAAGGCACACCAGCAGATTGCAACAAAACCATTAAGTCTATAACGCTTTTATAGTTAACATCCCCATCACCTTTAACCACAAATTGAGCATTGGGATCGATCGCTAATTGTGCGCGAACTAAAGCCGTCATCTGCTGCCCATCAATCGGCGACTCAATACTCTCACCAACACTTAAATAATAGCGACCCTGTTTATCGATGGAAGCGATCATTGGCGGTTTACTGTCTTCCGCCAGGGTTTCTGCGGCAGCTTGCGGCAAATCAACTTTAACTCCCTGTGTCACAAGGGGAGCGGTTACCATAAAAATAATTAATAAAACCAACATAACGTCGATATAAGGAACGACATTAATTTCAGCAATAACGCGGCGTCTTTTGGGGCTTCGATATGAATATTGTTGCATAACCTTCCCTAGTCACTTTCAGTCGTTGACTGACGGTGTAAAATGGAGGTGAATTCTTCCATTAAGTTAATATATGCCGTTTCTAATTTACCCACTTGTGTCGAAAAACGATTATATGCCATAACAGCAGGAATCGCTGCAAATAACCCCATCGCAGTGGCGATTAACGCTTCAGCAATACCCGGGGCGACCATAGTCAAAGTGGCTTGCTGCACTTCTCCTAATGCAATAAAGGAGTTCATAATCCCCCATACTGTACCAAATAATCCAATATAGGGACTAATAGAGCCTATTGTCGCTAAAACAGGAAGACCCGTTTCTAACTCATCAATTTCCCTTGATAAAGTAACACGCATAATACGATGAGCACCTTCAGTCGTACTGTCGACAGTGCGCCCTGGAATCCGATGTAAACGTGAAAACTCCTTAAAACCGCCATGAAATATTTTTTCACCACCTGTAATTCGCTCACTACGGGCAGCCGATTCTTTGTATAAACGGCTTAAATCATGACCCGACCAGAAACGCTCTTCAAAAAGTTTCAGTGCTTTTTCTGACGATTTAAGATTTTTTGTTCGGGAGAAAATCAATGTCCAGGAATAAATGGACATTCCAAGCAAAAGAATTAATACAAATTTCACAAGCCAACTAGCTTGTAAAAACAGACCTAAAAAAGACATATCAGCATGCACTGGCGATTACCTCAATAATTTCAGCCGGAATAGCTGCGGGTTTCATTTTCTGTAAATTAACACAGGCGATTAGAGTGCTAGCTTGGCATAGAAGTTCCCCGTTTTCATGAAAAACTTCTTGTTGAAATATTAAGCTAGCTTTTTTGTGACCGGTTATTTGTGTTTTCACGCTCAGTAACGCATTAAAACGGGCAGGTTTAAGACAATCCATCTCCACTTTACGCACTACAAATGCAATATTTTTATCCAATAATGTGTCTTGTTGGATGTCAAGCTCACGTAAAAATTCAGTACGCCCGCGCTCAAAAAATTTCAGATAATTTGCGTAATAAACAACACCACCGGCATCGGTGTCTTCATAATAAATTCGTACGGCTAAAGTTGACATGAATACACAGTTTTTCCAAAAAATAATAAAAGCTAAAACTACTATAAATACCATATTTTGTCGAATAATGTCAGATATTTTAGTCAATCAAAAAAAAAGAGGCAGTAATTGCCTCTTTTGCTTTTAGGATTGTTAAATCACACTATGCGATTGAATATGAAAATCACCAATATTCCTCAGGAAAAAGTATTTTTCACAGCCGATAATAAAGATAAAACCTACTCCAGGGATAAACGCTGCACTTAATGCCTGAATCCGTAACCATAAACCCATTGAGCTGAACTTGCGGCTAGATGATTAAAATATATAAGCAGTAACCCACTTAAAAATAACGCGAGCAACAGTGAAACAACCCGCGTTATTAAAAACTTAAATAGACACTGCAATATATCGATATAAACATTTAAGAGTGCTGATCTTCATCAATACCCTCCGCATTCTCGTTTGCTTCAACTTGCTCGTACCACAGGGCATTAATAATACCTAATGAGCAAGCCAACAAAACCCCTAACATCCACGCTAAATACCACATAAAATTCCCTTATTATAAATTATTAATATGCTGAATTTTTATTCTGTTCCATATGTTTTTTGCCAATTCGACCAAACATTTTGAAATAACACCAACAGGTATAAAGTAAAATAATGGGCAAGAAAATAGCAGCCGCCATGGTCATAATATTAAGCGTCATCTCACTTGAGACTGCATCCCAAACCGTTAAACTGAAATTGGGCTCAATGCTTGATGGCATAATAAAAGGGAATGTACTAACGGCAAAAGTCATTAATACACCCACTTGGGTAACACTGCTAAAGAAAAAAGCAAAAGCATTACGATTAAACTTACTGGCAATCCAAACTAATATTGGAAATGACAACCCTACTAATGGTGCAATCATAGTAAGCGGATATTTGTCATAGTTAGCTAACCAGGCACCCGATTGCAACTGAGCAGATTTTAGTAACGGGTTAGCCGGCCCGTTTAAATCCATTAATGAGGTGATCACATAACCATCAATACCGTAAGCGACCCAAACTCCCGCCAATGCAAACAACAGCATGGCTAATGGCGCACAATATAATGAAAGCAAACGTGCTCGTTGCTGCACAACGCCTTCAGTTTTCATTTGCAGCCAAGTTGAGCCCTGTAAAATAAATAAAGTTAAAGAGAAAACTCCCGTTAACAAAGCAAAAGGGTTTAACAAGTCAAAAAAACTACCCTGGTAAGTTGAACGCAAGTATTCATCAAAGACAAAGGGCACGCCTTGCAGCAAATTACCAAAAGCGACACCAAAAATGATCGGTGGCACAGCGCTACCGATGAAAATCCCCCAGTCCCAACTGCTTCTCCAACGCGGATCGCTGATTTTATTGCGGTAATCAAAGCCTACCGGGCGGAAAAACAAAGCAAACAAGGTCAGCATCATCGCTACATAAAAACCAGAAAATGCAGTGGCGTAAACGGTCGGCCAGGCAGCAAAGATAGCCCCGGCTGCCAGCACTAACCAGACCTGATTTCCTTCCCAATGCGGCGCAATGCTATTGATCATAATCCGCCGTTCCTGATCGGTTTTACCCATAAAAGGCAGCAGTGCACCCACTCCCATATCAAACCCATCGGTAATAACAAAACCAATCAGTAAAACACTTATCAATAACCACCAGATTAATTTTAAGGTTTCGTAATCAAACATAAGAATCTCCTATCCCTGTTTATTGTTTTGTGTTTGTGTGTGATCAGCTAACTGCTCGAAATGATATTTTCCTGTTTTAAGGGTACTTGGCCCTAACCGGGCAAAGTGGAACATTAAGTACATCTCAACCGCTATTAATACGGTATAGAATGCGGCAATTGAAATAATGCTAAAGAGCAGTTGTTCACTTGAAATACTTGAGACACTCATATGGGTTGGCAATATTTCTGCAATCGCCCAGGGCTGACGACCATACTCGGCAACAATCCATCCTGCCTCTATTGCTATCCAAGGTAACGGCAGACTATAAAGTACAATTTTAAGGAAAGTTTTATTTTTGCCTATCCGGCTACGAGCTGATTGATAAAATGCAAATAAGAAGATAAATAACATCAACAAACCACAGCCGACCATGATTCTAAAGGCCCAAAAAATCGGCGCGACCCCGGGAATACTGTTATCAACAGCCATCTGAATTTGTTCTTCAGTAGCATCAACAACATTTGGCGCATATCTTTTCAGCAATAGTCCGTAACCTAAATCTATTTTCACGGCTTCAAAGGCGGCTATTTTTTCAGCCGATTCATCACCATTGCGCAGATCCGTTAAATGGGCGTAAGCAATCATTCCGTTGCGAATACGGGCTTCATGTTCCACCATTAACTCTTTTAATCCAATGACTTCCTCATCGAGTGAACGCGTTGCAATAATACCCAAAGCATAGGGAATTTTAATGGCATAGTCGGTACGCTGCTCGTCCTGATTAGGGATGCCAAACAGCGTGAAAGCCGCGGGAGCAGGATGGGTTTCCCATTCGGACTCAATCGCGGCGAGTTTGACTTGCTGCACATCACCTACCTCATAACCACTTTCATCACCTAATACAATAGTTGATAAAATACCGGCGGTACCAAAAGCTGCAGCAATGGCAAAAGAACGTTTGGCAAAGGCAAGATCACGCCCTTTCAGCAAATAATATGCGCTGATTGCCAATACAAACATGGCGCCTGTGACATAACCAGAGGCCACGGTATGCACAAATTTGACTTGTGCAACCGGATTAAAAACTAAATCAGCAAAACTGGTCATTTCCATGCGCATGGTTGTATAGTTAAACTCAGCACCAACCGGGTTCTGCATCCAGGCATTGGCAACTAAAATCCATAACGCCGACATACTTGAACCGAATGCCACCAAAAAAGTAGCCCCTAGATGCTGCAATTTACTCAGTCTCTCCCATCCGAAAAAGAATAAACCCACAAAGGTGGACTCTAAAAAGAAGGCCATCATGCCTTCAATAGCTAAGGGTGCACCAAATACATCACCAACATAATGCGAATAATAAGACCAGTTAGTACCAAACTGGAACTCCATGGTTAAACCCGTGGCTACACCAAGCGCGAAGTTAATACCAAATAGTTTACCCCAAAACTTGGTCATATCTTGGTAAACTTGCTTACCGGTCATTACATATAACGATTCCATGATCAGCAATAACCACGCCAAGCCGAGTGTTAGCGGTACAAATAAAAAGTGATACAAGGCGGTCATTGCAAATTGTAACCGCGATAAATCAACTATGTCATCCATTCGTTTCTCCTAAATAAATAATTATTTGTTATTGTTCTGCAGCAATATTTCTTGCGAGGCAACTTCTCCAAAAAGATGATCTTCATAAAACGCAATAGGATCTAAAAAACAAAATCACTTAATGGTAAAAAACAATAACTTTAATAATTAAAATCAGTAATTAAAATCAGTAATTAAAATCAGTAATTAAAATCAGTGTTATTTCACGGATTAATGGCATTGAAAAGATACCGTGTTGCGGTAAATATTTTTAATAATGTTCTCATCTGAACGATAAAAAAAGCAAGCTACCAGCTCAATGTTAATAAGCTGTTAACCACGGCAACATTCTCCACTTCAAGTTTAACAATACTTTAACATCAATGAGTTACATCATAACTACGTGTTATTTATACTCAGTAATTTGATTTAGATCAAGCTTTCATTTGTAACAGACGACCCCTAAATTCTTTATTCAGATGACCAGATTGAGGAATCGTTTTATCTTTCAAAGGGAGACTAAAATGCAATAGGTTAGTTAAAAAGTTAGTTAAAAGGTTAGCTAAAAGGTTAGCTAAAAATTTAAGCGCTTTATCTTGTATTGAAGGGTGTTCTATAACTAATGATTATCAGGAGAGAGCAAGTCTTAAAGGGTGAGTGGCAAGAGAGAATATTAACCATCTGACAGGGTATTGAACAAAATCAACAGACATTAATAATTAATATTGTTATTGATTTCCTTACTCTTTGAAGACACCTGGGCCCTCAAAGAGTCTTATATTTTTTTCATCTTACGTTATTGAGGTTTATCAAACCCAAAGTGTAGATAGGTTCTATTAGTGGCAATGCGTCCGCGAGGTGTACGCTGTAAAAACCCCTGCTGAATAAGGTAGGGCTCTAGGACATCTTCAATGGTTTCTTTCTCTTCACCAATGGCAGCGGCTAAATTATCTAAGCCGACCGGTCCGCCCATAAAAGTATCTAAAATCGCCATCAACAATTTTCTATCCATATAATCAAAGCCTTCATTATCCACTTCGAGCATATCCAGGGCTAATTTTGCGACATCGTCATCAATAACATTGGCTTTTTTAACCTGAGCATAATCCCGCACCCGACGTAATAAACGATTAGCGATACGCGGTGTACCGCGTGAGCGCCGGGCAATCTCAACGGCACCTGCTTCACTCATATTAAGCTTAAAATGTCCGGCACTGCGCAGCACTATCCGCGTGAGTGATTTAAGGTCGTAATATTCAAGGCGCTGCACAATACCAAAACGGTCTCGCAAAGGAGAAGTTAAGGATCCTGCTCGCGTTGTTGCACCGATTAAGGTAAATGCGGGGAGATCAAGTTTAATAGAGCGCGCAGCGGGACCTTCACCAATCATAATATCCAGTTGGTAATCTTCCATCGCAGGATATAATATTTCCTCCACAACCGGGCTTAATCTGTGTATCTCATCAATAAATAACACATCATTTTCTTCAAGATTGGTTAACAACGCCGCTAAATCACCGGCCTTTTCAAGAATAGGTCCCGAGGTGGTTTTAATATTCACCTCCAGTTCGTTGGCAACAATATGAGATAAGGTTGTTTTACCCAATCCTGGCGGACCAAAAATAAGCAGGTGATCTAATGCCTCATTACGTTGACGTGCCGCCTCAATAAAAATTTCCATCTGCTTATTAACCTGCGGCTGGCCTTCGTAATCGGCTAAAAATTTTGGACGGATAGCCCGATCAATAAAATTTTCATCAATCTTTTGTGTGCCTGAAATCAGACGATCTTCATCTATCATTTTTTACCCGACCTTTCTTATGATTATCGTTTAGAGCATACTTTTTAATGAACTGCGGATCAAAGCCTCACAATCCATGCCTTCCACATAAACTTGCTGGATCGCTTTTTCTGCCAAAACTGGCTTGTACCCTAAACTTACCAGCGCACTGATAGCTTCATCTTTGGCATTACCGCTCGCAGCGCTATTGGTAAATTCGTTTTCAAAGACCATTTTGTCTGATGCCGGTGTTAATAAATCGGCACCCGTCCAGTTTTTGAGTCGGTCTTTCATTTCAACCACTAAACGCTCCGCGGTTTTTTTACCCACCCCCGGCAATTTAACTAAAGTAGTGACGGCATCATTATGAATACACTGCACGAATTGATTTGCTGACATGCCCGACAAAATAGCCAGTGCTAACTTTGGACCCACCCCATTCACTTTTATTAATTCACGAAACATCGCACGTTCATGTTTATCAGCAAAACCGTATAATAGCTGGGCATCTTCACGCACCACAAAATGCGTATAAATAATGGCTTCTTGCCCTGCATCGGGTAAAGCATAAAAAGAGCTCATCGGCAATTGTACTTCGTAGCCTATACCTGACACTTCTATTAACACTTCTGGAGGTTGCTTTTCTAATAAAACACCACGTAATCGTCCAATCATTCTAACATCCTAGCTAATAATATAATGCGACAAGCATAAAAAACAACTGAGTAAATATCCAGTATTATTTTTTAGTAACTACTCTGATAAACCAGACTTATAACCACTTTTTAAGCTTATTCTCACCAGCAAATAACAAGATACCCGCCCAGATAAAGATAAAAGTGATGATTCTCGCCAAACTTAATACTTCACCATAGATAAACACTGCCATCAGAAACATCATTGAGGGGGCAAGATATTGGAAAAATCCCAGAGTTGACAGTTTTAAACGTAATGCCGCTTGTGCGAAAAAGAAAAGCGGCATCGCGGTCGCAATACCGGTAAACATTAACCAAAGATTTAACGACCAATTATTATTAAGCATATTCACGTTTTCACCGTTAGCGACAAAAAACAGGTAATATAATGCCACGGGTAACACTAATAAGGTTTCAAAAAACAAGCCAATTAGGGCTTCAATTTTAATTTTTTTACGCAATAAACCATAAAACCCAAAACTAATGGGCAATACTAAAGAAACCCAGGGTAAACTGCCTACCTGTACAACCTGAATAAGCACACCGATCAGGGCTAATGAGACAGCAATCCATTTGACTCTGCTTAAGGCTTCATTCAGGAAAACCAAACCCAAAACAACATTAATAAGCGGGTTAATAAAATACCCTAAACTTGCCTCTAACATACGTCCATTATTTATCGCCCAAATAAAAACGCTCCAATTGACCGAAATTAAGAGACTCGTACAGGTTAAAAATAAAATGTTTTTAGGTGTTTTAAGGATACTCAGCGCTTTTCCCCATCCCCCCAGAAAAGTGATAACAATGGCGATAAACACCACCGACCAGATCACCCGATGCGCGAGTATTTCATAAACAGGAATAAACCCAAGATACTTAAAAAAGATGGGGTTAATTCCCCACAGGAGATAGGCACTAAGCGCATAGACAATACCAAGCTGCGTTTGAGAAAGATCTTTCATTGTTACCTCTAAGGCGAGTCGGGGGGAGAATAAAGCGTGTTAAAAATAAGTTAGCGAAACCTGCCACGAACGGTTTTAGAAACCTTGCCGGACATTGCAACAATAGTCTGGGCTGTATGCGCATGGCATATGGCAACCGCCAGACCATCGGCAGCATCGGCCTGAGGTCTGCCTGAAAGATTTAAAATCTGCATCACCATCTGTTGGACTTGTTCTTTAGTTGCACCGCCACTACCGGAAACAGCCTGCTTAATCTGCCTGGCTGAATATTCACAGACATATAAATCAGCCTGAGTAGCAGCAACAATGGCAGCGCCGCGAGCCTGCCCGAGTTTTAATGCAGAATCCGGATTTTTTGCCATAAAGACTTGTTCAATACCAAACTCAGTGGGTTGGTATTGTTTGATAATTTCGCTGATACCATTAAAAATCATATCCAGTTTGGGGGCTAGTGTATCGCCTTTAGTACGGATACAACCACTGGCAATATAAATACATTTACTGCCTTTTTGCTGAACAACACCATACCCGGTGATTCGTGAACCGGGATCTATACCAAGAATAATACTCACAACAAAACCTTAAAAAAAGATCACAAAATATATAACTAAACGGCTTCAAAATGCGCATCAAAGAGATAGTTATATATACTCAGCAAAAGTCGCTAACTGTACGCTTTGCGGTGAAATAGAGCAAAGCAAAATCACAAAATTTTTTTATTTTTTTTGAATAGAGAGAGTTAGAATAAAGGTCACGGTAGCCGGCTATTTGCTTGCCTTCCAAAAATAGAGCAAGGCCATTAACCCTTTAATTATCGAAAGGGATAGCGCTATAGTTAACAAAATGAAGGGTAATATGGAGCTGATACAGATCAAAAGAGCAACTTTAATGCTCTCTTGATTCAATTATTTGTAACGCTTAAAAATAATTACATTTGCTCTAGTTTGCGTTCAATTTCTTTTATTTTACTTGCAACCACAGATTCCAAATGTTTTAAATCCTCCAATACCTGCACTTTTAGTTCTTTCTCTTCTTTGACATGTTCCGTCAACGAATCGAGCTCTTTTAGAACATAACGCAGGGTGCTACCAATCTCAGAAACATTTCTAAATCCGCTACTGCCGTGATCCTGACTTATTTTTTTTCTCTGCCTTGGAAATTTAAACTTAAGACTTTTAGCCAGAAACTGGCGCGAAGCCTTACGAAAATATATTTTTAGAATATCAGTATCGCCTTCCTGGCGAAGTGTATATTTATCGATATTGTCATAATTTACAACACCAATGCTTTTTAAATTTGAGTACATAATAATTCCTTGAAATAAGTGATGAACTTATGTAATACGGATTAAGCTGAGTGTATACCCATGTTACTTCAACATGCTTTGTCAGGCGCAAGGTCTTCGATCAGAGCAAGACGCAACATGACCTTTCGAGCGATTAACTGCGTTAATCCTCTAGCGGTAGATGTAAATAGTTATTCCCTTTTCGATTGATGCAACGCAGCGTTGGTTTTCGAACTTGCACCCCATAGGGCAAGGAAAATGGTGCCAATCTGTGTTGTTATAAAATCGCTATGTAGAATAACGATACTTCAATTTTATGCCTAGCATCTCAGCACAATTTTTCTTGCTGACTTTGCATCTTGAAGTATCATGGGTATAAAATTAATTTAATTAAATTAATCTTAGATTACCGTTTTAATTGTTCCCCTAAAAGTTTTAAATACACTATGTATTAACTATTAGACCTTGCTTACATTATTTTTATAAAAACATTTTATAAAAAATTAACATATCGAACGGTTGGGTGTTTTTCTTATTGCATTTAAACCCAGCTAATAAACCAGAGCAATACTCATTTTACAATAAGTCACTCATCCAGTGATGCTATTCCGCTAAAATAAAGGCTTCTAGCCACCCATATTCAATCCTTTTTCTGCTGGATTCGATGAGCATTGGAAGCCATCTTGAATATGCTTACTGGTTAGGAAAGTGCATTAAGCTTAATCTCGCTTTCTTTGAGTCTTAGGCACTGAGCATATTGAGCATACTTAGCGGTTAGCAGAAAATTATTTTAACATCTCAGATTATCTGCCTGTACTGTTATAAATATACTTTATCCTTTTCACTTATCAAACCTCCAGTCAGAAACTGTTGCTTCGACACGCTTAAATACCCACCATTTAAAACGAGAACCCCTTGTAAATAAACAGTAAATTCCAGATCTTCCCGCCTTTTTATTCATTCCCCTTCAGCCCACTGAATATTCAGCCCCTAATTTTGTGAGTCACTTGGCAAATGAATAAAAGGCTAATAGTAAAAAATCAGGTAATCTATACCCTATATCCAGAAATTTAGGAGTTAACAGCAATGGCACCCACCCATAATGAGTCATAGTCATACCCAACGAATAACACTTGTACTTATTTTTTTCTATTTTCTAACCCTTATTCTGTCTGTTAATTGGTTATGGAAATTTAGTTATGAACGTCTTATCACGACCAATCAGGAACAACTTGAGCGCTTTAGCCGTCACCTTGAAAGTCAACTCGAACGCTTTGTTTATATTCCACAACTGTTATCTCGACAAGGGATATTGATTGACACATTAAATTCAGTCAATAACCCAGCTCAACGTGATATCACTAACCGCCACCTAGCGTCTATTAATGAAATTATTGGCGCATCGGACACTTACCTTCTCGATGCTAAGGGAACAACTATTGCGGCCAGTAATTGGTCAACGAGCACCTCTTTTGTTGGCAAAAATTTCGCTTTCCGCCCCTACTTTCAACAGGCGATAAATAATCAGCGGGGACATTATTTTGCGCTGGGTTCCACTTCTGGTCAGCGCGGTTATTATTTTTCCTATCCCGTTAAATATGCCGCAGGAGTGTTAGGTGTGGTGGTCATTAAAATGGATCTTTCTTCAATAGAAAAAAATTGGTCGGGAAAAGATCAGCATTTTCTGGTTACTGATAAAAATCATATTGTCTTTATTTCCAGCGAAAAATCTTGGTTATTCCACAGTATGGCCCCGCTTTCAACTCAATTAAAAAATCAGATTTTAAATAGTCGCCGATACCTTTCTCGAGAAATCAAAACATTATCCTTTTCAGGTGAGTTAGATAAGAGCCCTGCGGCGCTCAGTTTAAATACTAATAAACGATTAGGGAAAAATTATTTATCACTCACCAAAACGTTAAACAATGCGGATTGGCAGGTGCGGGTGCTTGTCCCGACAACATCCTTATTAATTAATGTCAGCATACTTATTGTGTTTCTTTCCTTGTTTTATTTATCCGTCTATCTTATTTACATTTTGATAAGTCAAAAACAAAATAGACGCCATGAACAAACGCGATTACAAGATAACGCTAAGCAACAACTTGAATTTCAGGTGATGCGCCGCACCTCTGCATTACATGCGGAAATAGATGAAAGACGCAAAGCTGAACGGGCGCTGCGGGAGACTCAAAAAGAGTTGATCCAGTCTGCCAAATTAGCCGTGTTAGGGCAACTTTCAGCCAGCATTAGTCATGAGTTGAATAACCCTCTGGCGGCCATTCGCAGTTATGCTGAAAATGCCATTATATTTCTTGAGCGTGATAAAATAGATAAAGTTTCCAATAACTTAATACGCATTACCTACCTTACCGACCGGATGGCAAAAATTAGTTCTCAGCTCAAAGCTTTTGCACGAAAATCAAACGGCGAGCTTTCTATTATCTCTTTACAGCCGGTGTTAATGGCATCCTACGAATTGGTTAAACCCCAACTTAAGGCAAGCCGAGTATTATTACATATGAACCTGCCCGATAAACCGGTTCAGGTAAAAGCTGAGCCTATTCAGTTAGAGCAAATAGTGGTTAATTTACTTTCCAATGCCATTCAGGCAATGGAAGAATGTAAAGAAAAACAGATTGAAATAATATTATCAGTGAATGGTCAACAGGCACAGATTGAAGTGATAGACACCGGTATAGGTATTAATGAAAGTGATTTAGCAAAATTATTCGAACCTTTCTTTACCACTAAAGAAATGGGGCTTGGTTTAGGTCTGTCAATTTCCCAGCAGATCATAAAAAATATGCACGGTAAAATTTGGGCGAAAAACAGACAAGATCAGGGTGCCAAATTTTGTGTTAGCCTGCCATTACAGAATGAATGAAGGAAGAGTAGAATTATGAATCCGGTTTTTTTTATTGATGATGAATATGATTTACGTAGCGCAAGTGAACAAACTTTTGAATTGGCAGAGATTGATGCGCGCTTTTTGAGCGATGCCGAGTATTACAGCATTAAGGAAGAGTTATGAATCCGGTTTTTTTTATTGATGATGAATATGATTTATGCAGCGCAAGTGAACAAACCTTTGAATTGGCAGAGATTGAGGCGCGCTTTTTTAGCGATGCCGAGTCTGCGTTATTAGCAATGAAAAACACACTTCCGGTGGTTGTGATAACGGATATCCGTTTACCGGGTTTATCTGGCCAGCAATTATTAACCACGCTGCACCAGCGAGATCCGGACTTGCCGGTTATTCTAATCACCGGACATGGTGATATTTCAATGGCGGTTCAGGCGATTCGCGCCGGCGCTTATGATTTCATCGAAAAACCTTTTTTATCGGACAGGTTAATTGAAACCACCCGTAAAGCCATTGAAAAACGCCAGCTTACCCTGGAGAATCGCGATCTTAAAAAAGCACTGCAAAGTAAAGAAACACTGGGTCCACGTATTATTGGTCATACCCCGAGTATTATTTTACTAAAGAAAATGGTCAGCCAAGTTGCTGATAGCCAGGCCGATATTTTATTATTTGGCGAAACCGGCACAGGTAAAGAATTAGTCGCACGCTCCCTGCATGAGCAAAGTCAGCGTAATACAAAAAACTTTGTCGCGGTTAATTGTGGCGCGATACCGGAAAATCTTATCGAAAGTGAACTTTACGGACATGAAAAAGGCGCGTTCACCGGGGCAGGTACGCAGCGTATAGGAAAGTTTGAGTATGCGCAGGGGGGAACTCTTTTTCTCGATGAAATTGAGTCCATGCCGATGCAGGCACAAGTGCGTTTGTTAAGAGTATTGCAGGAACGCAGTTTAGAACGTATTGGCTCAAACAAGGCAATTTCCTTAGATATCCGTATTATCGCTGCCACCAAAATAGATTTAAAAACGGCCCCTGATTTCAGACAAGATTTGTATTACAGGCTAAATGTTGTCACTCTTGATTTACCCACTTTAAAACAACGCAAAGAAGATATTCCGACCTTATTTCATCACTTTTTATTAGTTGCAGCAGCGCGTTACGGTAAAGCTGCTCCCGCGCTTCCGGCGAATGCGCTACAGGCATTATTAGCCCATGACTGGCCGGGAAATGTGCGCGAGCTAAGAAATGCGGCCGAACGTTTTATTTTACTCGGATCATTAACCGGATTAAATAACGATAATAACGTTGCCGATAGCGGCTTAAGTTTATCAGCTCAGGTAGAAGCATTTGAAAAAGCCTTAATAGAACAGGCGCTAAGTGTCACTGGCGGCAGCATTAAAGAGACGATGACCACACTCAATTTGGCGCGTAAAACCCTTTACGATAAAATGCAAAAACACGATTTGGAAAAACAAAATTATAAAGAGCCGGAACGCTCTTAAACTGCGCGAAGCAGCCGCTTTATGGTGCAAGTTATTCTTCAAGGCAAGGCAGGGTCAATTCAGGATAATAACAATATACTTCTACGCCTGCTTTTTTAGCCTGCTCAAATAATTGTGCATATTTCACGTCAAGGTGCCCCGCTGCCTGCACCGATTTAATACCACTATGAAGTACAGCAAACAGTAAGACACTGCGATGACCCTGTTGTTTCATTTCTATTAACTCGCGAAGGTGTTTTTGACCACGCGTTGTGACGGTATCAGGGAAAAAACCTTTGCCTTCGGCAAGGGGCTGTTCAAGCAAAGTACAACTTTTCACTTCAACATAACAATCGGCTTTATTTTCATTGCTTAGCAGAAAATCGATGCGGCTATTTTCAGTACCATACTTCACTTCTGCTTTAATCTGGCTATAACCCGAAAGCGCTTCGATTTCGCTATTATGTAGCGCCTCTTTAACCAACTGGTTAGCCCTGGCTGTATTCACGCAAATCCAGTGACCGCCTTTAGTAAAAGTGAGCTCCCAGGTGTACTTATATTTACGTTTAAGATTGTTTGAGGTGCTGTACCAAACCTGATCGCCCGGCTCTGCACACCCGGTCATCGCTCCGGTGTTGGGACAATAAATGGTCAGAACATTCCCATTATGCAATTCAATATCGGCCAGAAAGCGCTTATAACGCCTGATCAGTATCGCTTTTTGTAAATTTTCAAACATATTTTAAACTTACCCCAGTTGGTTAAATTTTAAGCGGAAAAGGTCCGGCACATTAACTTAACAGTTGCGGATCAGCTTATTTTTAATAACTATCCGCCGTAAATGAATTAATGAAATGAGTCACTGTTAAGCAGGATAAATTAACCAGAGAGTTTAAGAAACTTAAAAGCCGATAAATAAGTTTATTTATCGGCTTTTAATAGCAAATGAAAAATGCGCTGCTGTTAGTGAGTAATGATTTCAGGTCCCATCATCAGGGTGGGTAACCAGGTTGAAACCCATGGCACATAAGTGACTATCATCAAAAACAGGAACATAACACCGACCAGCGGTAACGCGGCTTTCACGACCCTCATCATCGACATCTGTGCGACACCTGCGGTCACAAACAGATTCAGTCCCACGGGCGGGGTGATCATGCCTATCTCCATATTCACCACCATCATAATACCGAGGTGAATAGGATCAATTCCCAATGATGTGGCTATCGGAAAGACCAAAGGCGCAACGATAATAAGCAGGCCGGAGGGCTCCATAAATTGTCCACCGATTAATAAGATGATATTAACCACAATCAGGAAAGTAATAGGTCCTAGACCGGCATCCAGCATTGATGCGGTGATCATTTGCGGAATCTGCTCTTCAGTTAAAACATGTTTTAAAATCAATGCATTGGCAACAATAAACATTAACATAATTGTTAATTTTCCCGCTTCATAAAGGGTTTTACGGGTATCTTCATGAAAAAATACACGTGACGCTTTACGCCAGTACGCTTTAGCCCGTTTATCTTCAGACTCTTTATCGGATAAAGGCCCCATATCTTTATAGATAAAATTAGAGATAAAAAAGGCATAAACTGCCGCTACAGCCGCGGCCTCGGTCGGTGTAAAGATACCGCCATAAATCCCGCCAAGAATAATAACAATCAGCAGTAATCCCCAACCCGCCTCTTTAGCCGAATCAAAAACCTCTTTCCAGCCAACAAAAGGCTGAGCCGGAATATTCTTAATCCGCGCATAAATATAGATAGCAATCATCAGCATTAAACCCGCGAGCAAACCCGGTATGACGCCACCTAAGAACATTCGCCCGACAGACACATCCGTCGCCGCCGCATAAACCACCATCACGATCGAGGGCGGAATCAAAATCCCTAAGGTGCCGGCATTACAGATAACACCTGCCGCAAAATCTTTGCTGTAACCATTTTTAACCATTCCAGCAATCACGATCCCGCCAATTGCAACAACGGTTGCCGGAGACGATCCCGACAGTGCAGCAAACATCATACAGGCAACCACCGAGGCCATTGCCAGACCACCACGCAGTGAGCCCACTATTGCGATTGCAAAACGTATAATCCGCTTAGCGACGCCACCCGTTGCCATAAAACTGGACGCTAATACAAAGAAAGGGATAGCCAATAAAGTATAATGTCCGGCAAACGCGTTAAACAGTGTTTGCGCAACTGACGCTAAGGACGCATCAGAATGTATTAATAAAAAGATCATACTCGACAGACCCAGTGAAACCGCAATAGGCACACCGACCGTCATAAATACAATCACCATTAGAAAAAGGGTTAACATCGCCATAATTATTCTCCTTTCTCTGAATTGTGTAACGAATCTAAATCTTCTTCGGCTTCATGACTTGCAATCATCTTATCTATTTTGTTGGTTGCAACCAGCCAGGCAATTTGCAGAAATCGATAGGTCATCATTGCCATGCTCAGTGGCAGCGCAAAATAGGGGATAAAACGGGGTAATTTTTCATATCGTTCACCTTCATTGAGCCAGCCAGATAAAAATTGTAAGAAATCCGGCATTGGAATATCCTGGGTTTCATACCAGGCCTGGTCGGTTATAAAAGGGAGCCAGTAGTCCCAAGAACCAATTAATAATAAAATTGAAAACGTTAAGCATGAAGCAACGGCGATTAATGCAAAGACTTTTTTAAGCCCTGCAGGCGCAAGATTAATAATCACGTCGACCCCGATATGAAAATGTTTTTTCACCAGATAAGAGGCACCAACCAGCACCATCCAGGCAAACATAAACACGGTCAGCTCCAATGCCCATAAAATATTATCATTGAATAGATATCGGACAACGACATTGGCAAAGGTTAACAGGGTCATCAAACCTAAAAAGAGCGCAATGAGTGTCTCTTCCATATAGTCAGTTATTTCCCCTAATCGGGTAAAAAATCCATGCTTCATTTCCCACACTCCGGGCTTATTGGTTATTAGCTATTAGCTATTAGAAAAAACTTGCTGTCTCATTCTCCCATTTGCAAATACAGTACTGCGTATTGGCAAATGGGTAGATAATAATATTATTTATTTGATGCTATTGCAGCTTCAAGAAGATCACTACCAATATCTTTTTCGAATTTTTTCCAGACAGGTTTCAGTGCGTCAACCCAGGCTTGACGCTGCTCAGCTGTTAAAGTGCGCACCACGCCACCGGCATCAATAATTTTTTGTTTATTTTCTTCATTAACTCTCATTGACTCACCATTTCTAGTTTGAGTCACTTCAGACATTATTGTGCCTAACTGCTCACGTACATCTGTTGGTAAACCCTTCCACCAATCATCAGATGTCACAACCAGGTAATCCAGAATACCGTGATTCGTTTCGGTCACACCATCTTGTACTTCGAAGAATTTTTTGCCGTAGGTATTTGACCAGGTATTTTCCTGACCATCGATAACTTTGGTTTGCAGGCCACCATAAACTTCACTGAAAGACATTTTTTGGGGGTTGGCGCCAAGTTGTTCAAATTGAGCAACAAGCACATCGGATGCTTGGACTCGGAACTTAAGACCTTCAGCATCACTTGGCAATAACAAAGGTTTGCTCGCTGACATCTGTTTCATGCCATTGTGCCAAAATGCCAATCCTTTGATTCCTCGACGGACCATCGAATCTTTCAAAATATCACCGGATGCTGAATTTTGAAAACGGTCTACGGCGGCCACGTCAGCGAATAAAAAGGGAAGATCAAAAATGCGGAATTTTTTAGTTATTTTCTCAAACTTAGATAAAGAAGGAGCAGCCATCTGCAGATCACCGCTTAAAATAGCTTCTAAGGCCTGGTCATCATTATAAAGCGTGGTATTAGGAAAAACTTCCATACAAGCCTTGCCATCCATCTCTTTATTCACTCGCTCAGATAATAAAGAAGCGGCGATGCCCTTAGGGTGGCTGGTCTCATTGGTTACATGGCTGAATTTGATCACTATTTCACCCGGCTCGCAACTTGCTGATGCATTAAAGCTTGCAAGTACAGCAACGGTGCCAAGGGAAAGGGTCATTAATTTTTTTAACATGTTGTACTCCTGTACGATAGTTTTAGTCTAATTGCGCATTGATGATGCAGGACGCTGGTTGAACTACATATTCTTTATAGTAATTAACACATAGCAATCAACGTTGGATTAGCAATTAACGTGCCAACATCAAAAGAAGGTTACAAAGGCCGCTCAATCAAACAATCTTCTGAATAAGGTTAACCTGAATTCTTATTAAAAAAGGTTAAAGTGGGTGGAAAACCGCCCACTTAAGTCATGTTATGGGTGAACTATTACCAATTTACTTTTAATCGGGGAATTAAACTTGGAATGGGGGGTGAAATGATATTTAAAATGGTTATCTAATAGCATATTGAAAAAACGGTGGGATAGCATTATACGCAGCCCCTGAATGTCGTTTCCAGCGACTTGCTTCGCTCATTTATTTTGCGTAATGCAGATCCTGAACCGCAAATAAGAAATTAAGTTTTTTTTGCTTTGCCGTTGTGATTAATGCTTTTTGTTATCAATGTTTTTATTTTTTCATAATGATTTGGATTCTTATCACTCTTAGGACTTTGGGCGCTTAAAGACTCCTGTTCTCGCGCTTCTTGTAAGACCTGCTGCTGTTTTTCAGCCCATTTTGTACCAAGATGTTGAGCTGATACCGGCAATAAACTAATCAATTCAATGTCACTGCTCGGTATTGACTCTGATGCGGTATATATAAATACTTTTTCATTTTTTATGTACACAAGTGGCAGTGCAGAATCACCATAACAGGTACGGAAATTGGTAAAAGTAAAATTTTCCGTAAGATTGGTACTTTTAACCACAGCACCCTGATATATTAAACTGACTAATTTAGCGTAGGAAACTGTTTTACCAAATAAACATAACCGTTGCCGGTATGTTTCTGACAATTGGTGCCTGGGTTTTTTTACATCCCCGTTATCTAACCCATATACATTTTCTTTACCCAATAAATCTTGATACTGGAAAACCACCAGAGGATTAAGCTCTGTGTAGGGAGACAGCACTAATAATCGCCCTATGCCGGTCATATCTAAAAAATTAAGTGCATGCGCCGATGCCGGGTTGCCATAATAGACAGGAATATTCATCATGCGCGCAAGTCTGATATTATCCCAATTATTATCAGCGAGCAGCATATTGATATTCTTTGACATTAAAACGGCCGCTAACTCTCTCGAAAAACGGGAAGCGCCAAAAATAAGCAGTCCCTGTGATTTTTCTTTGTTGACGCGTAAAAATTTTGCCCAAGGCCCTGCTGTCAGACTTTGAATAACCACGGTTCCAATAATAATCAGAAAGACTAAAGGGACAATTAATTCGGCTCCTTCTACCCCTATTTTTTCCAGTTTAATAGCAAACAGGGATGATACCGCTGCTGCGACAATGCCTCGCGGCGCCATCCAACTTAAAAACCATTTATCCTGTTTAGTTAAGGATGTGCCCAGTCCGCAACACCAAACACTTAAGGGGCGGGCAATAAACAGCACCACCAATAAAAGAACAAGACCTTGCCAACCTAAACTCAGTAGCGCCTCGGAATCGACACGAGCGGCGAGTAGAATAAATAAGACCGAAATCACTAATACCGTTAATGTTTCTTTAAACTCTAGAATATCGGAAACGCCAACACCACGCATATTCGCCAATACAATCCCCATAACAGTAACGGTCAGTAAACCAGACTCTTCCTGCATGAGATTAGCGCTGACAAATACACCCAGCATAATAGTGACCACAGCGGTATTCTTTAAATAATGAGGTAACAAATTATTTCTTAGCAGGTAGCCCAAATAATAACCACTGATCAGGCCAAAACCCAAGCCTATTACTAAGGTTGTGGCCAAAGCTGAAAGTATATGTACCGCTGGATCAGAAGTGAATGAAATGTACTCAAAAACCAGAACCGCAAGCACTGCGCCAACGGGATCAATAAGGATCCCCTCCCAACGTAAAATACTGGCTAATTCTGTTTTGGGTTTGATACTACGTAGCATAGGGACTATCACCGTAGGCCCGGTGACCACCACCAGCGCACCAAACAGAATAGCCATCGACCATTGAAATTCGAGTATAATATGTGTGGCGCTGGCAATACATCCCCATGTAATAAGCGTACCGAGAGAAACGAGGTGGGTCACCATTCGCCCGTGATTTTTAAGCTCTTTAAAGTTGAGCGTTAAAGCCCCTTCAAAAAGAATAATCGCAACCCCTAAAGAGATAATAGGAAAGAGCAGTTCGCCAAATAGCTCATCAGGTTTGAGAATATTCAATCCGGGACCAATAAGTAAACCACAGATCAACAGAGGTAATATAGCTGGTAATCGAATTTTCCAACCAATCCACTGACACAATAAAGATAAAATGCCCACCAAGCCTAGCATAGCGGTAATTTTGTCAACCATAAATTTCCCCTAAAACTTTTTCAATATAAAAAGGTAACTTCCTGAGTCGACATAGAACTACATTGGTGCGCTTGTTTTTTTAAAAATCATATCTGTAAAATATAAAAAAAACATTAAAGTTATAGCTCGATCATATTTTAATAGCAAGATAACAGCGTCTTTTTAATTTTTTCCTAAGATAGTAAAATAGCGCCTGACAGTTTAGAGAAAGACACTTAATTTATTGATAGTTAATAAATTACAGAGGATATAAAAATAAACAGCAAGAGCAGATTATTTCAAATGTTGATAAAGATTTGAAATTAAGTATGAATAGCACAGCGCAGAGGGAAATAGTATCATAGAGTAATACTCGCCAGCAGATGAAGGACGAGTATCTATAAAGCAGCAGTGCCTAACAACCGCGAATGCTGTAACGCTCAGTTTAAAAATGCGGGATAAATGATTCCATTTTTTTAGCCAAATCAAAATCTTTAAAGCTTATTCCCGCAACATCATGAGTGGTTAACTGAATAACAACTTTGTTATAGATATTAAACCATTCGGGGTGATGATTTTTCTTTTCCGCATAAAGAGCACTTTGTGTCATAAATGCAAATGCCTGCATAAAGTTTTTAAACTTAAAGGTTTTACTTAATTTTTCATCCTCAATTTTCCAGGGGATAGCTAAATCACAATTCAGTTTTTCAAGCTCAATCAATAACTCACTACCACTCAATTTTTTCAAATCCATTTATTCTCTCCTTTGCAAAGCCAGATAATTTCAAGGGTGCCAGCACCCCTTCTAATATAACGCGAAAAGGCTAAAAAGCTAAAAGGTGGGAAGGCGATAAAGCTGTAAAGCGATAATGCGGGAAGGCATAGCGAACACAGCAAAAAGGTTTGCCTGTCCTCGGTTAGCGTCAATAGCCGTTATGTGCCCCGTTAAATAACTTATCGTTTTTCAAGTATTCTATTTTGATAGTGTTGGTGTGCCGACTCTGAGAGATCACAGCCACTGTATCGGCGTTCCAGATTTTGTGCCGCTACCAACGTTGCCCCTGAGCCAAAAAAAGGATCGATGACCAACTCCCCCTTAACACTGCTTTGAGCAATCAAGGTTTCCATTAGCGGTACTGGTTTTTCTGTTGGGTAACCCCGGAAAACGCGTTTGTATTCAAGGATATCTGGCGTGGCTAAATTATTTAGTTTTTTCTTACCTTTTTCAAAAAACAGAATATATTCATGACGGGCTCTGTAATGATAACCCATGCCAATACAAACCTTATCCCAGATAATTGGCTTCCAAAATTTAAAACCTACTTTTTCAGCAATCGGCTTTATTACAAACATTGTTTCTTGATCACAGAATAAATAGAAATGTGAGTTTTTCTTTAGGACTCGATATATCTCGGTTAGCAAGCTTTCAAAACGATCATTGGAGAAGATACCAAACCATTCATTGCTTGATGCTTTACTCACTTTCAGTCTTGTCGTTGTGCCAATTTTCCGATGCTTCTCCAGTGACTCATAGGGTGGGTCTGTAATTAATAAATCAACACTCTCATCTGCAAGCGTTGAAAGCCAATTTACTGCGTCATCTTTATAAACTTGCATTATACCTCGATCTCAAAGTGCCACACACACGTCCATTTTTGTAAACGTTAGAGACTACACCTTTGTTCAGATAACGGCAATCTATACAATAGCTTCGCTAAAGGCTGGAGGGCTAGAATGCTTGAAGGCTCGAAGCTCGATGCCTGAAAACTGACGACTAACGGCTGACGGCTGACGGCTGACGGCTCGAAACATTATACAGCCAGTTGAATAACAATGATTAACAGTAAAATCAAACTAATACCCTGCCAAAACATAACCGGATCACGTTCTATTAGCGGCCTGCTGCTACGGGATATAAAGGCTTTATTTGGGTGGTGCAGATCATGTACAAATTCTGATAACTCCTCATAACGTTTTAAGGGTTCAACGTTTAATGCTTTACGCAATGTGTCATCAATCCAAATTGGAAATTCGATATCATCATTAATTAAACTCTTATAAATTAAACGACGCTGTGCAGAAAGGCTTCTAACTTGTGCTATTTCAGCATGGTATGGAAAACGCCCCGATAACATTTGATAAGTAATAACGGCTAATGCGTATATGTCCGAACGTGAGCTACCGACTTCTCCTAAAAAGTATTCTGGCGCTGAGTAGCGCATAGTGCCACGTACCGCTTCTTCGTTTTTGATATCGGTTACACCGGCAATAAAAGTTGATCCAAAATCAATAATTTTAACCACGTTATTGCAGTCGATCATAATATTATTGGGTCGTAAATCTTGGTGAATCATTTCTTGTCGATGAAACGCCTGCAGTCCTTTTGCCGTTTGTTCGATAATTTTTCTAACTTGATTAATCGTCGGTTTCGGGTTATCAGTCATCCATTGTGTGAGTGTAATACCATCAATATATTCGCTCACCAAATATAAAAAATTCCGCTTGCGTGTCGGCTCTATGGCTTTAGCAACATGGGGATTATTCAGGCGCTTAGCTATCCACTCTTCCAGCATAAAGCTTTCAAGATATTGCCTATTATTACGTAATTCCGTTGAGGGCGTTTTAATCACCACGGTTTGCCCGCTTTCACTGTCGAGCGCTAAAAAAACATGGCTACGGCTACTGATATATATTTCACGCAGTATTTCATAACCATCAAACTGCATTCTGGGCGTTAATCTAGGCGGGAGTGGCAGCAGTGTAATATGCTGTTGTAATTCACTCAGTTGATAGTTTGGCAGATGTTCAATGCGCACAATTTGAATGCTGAGGTTGTCATCACTTCCTGCGGAAATGGCTTGTGTGATGATCTGTTGGGCCGCAATATCTAAGGTTTCTGAGTCGACAATACAGCTTAGTATCTGCTGGTGACTAATAAATTCATACACGCCATCGGTCGCAATAATAAATACATCACCTTTTTCAATGGTTTCACTGTGGTAATCAATTTCTAATACTGGCTCAATGCCTAAGGCGCGCGTTAAATAATTGACTTCAGCCGAAACAACCCGGCGATGATCCTTGGTTAATTGTTCTAATTGATTACCTAAAAGTCGAAAAATACGGGTATCACCCGAATGGAATAGATGAGCCGTATTAGATTTCAAAACTAGTGCGCTAAAAGTCGCCACATAGCCTTTATCTCTTTCGAAACGGTAGGGGCTGTTACGAGTTTGTGCATACAGCCAATAATTAATCGACTTAATGACTTTTTCCGCTGATGTTTTAACCGCCCAGGCATCAGAAGTACAATAATAATCATCGAGAAAACTAGCAACGGCCGTACTGCTAGCTATTTGGCTCACCTTACTTGAGCTAATGCCATCTGCCATTGCCAAAACAATACCCTTAGTGCTTAATAATGGCTCCTCGGGAATACAATGACCAATAGCGTCTTGGTTAATTTCTTTCACACCTTTATTGGTGGCTTGCCCAATACTAACGCTTAACGGTTGGCTCATTATTTACATCCTAATCTATGGGGCATTTTTTTGTGAGTATGAGGGTAAATATTGCCTATAAAATCATTCTCTTTATGTGAATAATTTTATAGCTAATATTTATAAAAAAGCGCCAAAGTGTTATTACTTTGGCGCTTTAAAGGTATTAATTAAAGGTTTCTATTAAACAAGTTTACGCGCTGGTGATGTCTTAACATGTGTATAATACAAGGGTAAAGCTACAAATAATAAGCCACCTACTAAGTTACCAAGAACAGTAGGTACTTCGTTCCATAATATGTAATCAGTCACGGTAAATTCACCGCCCATAATCATAGAGAACGGGAATAAAAACATATTTACAATTGAATGCTCAAATCCCATGTAGAAGAACAACATAACAGGCATCCACATTGCCGCCATTTTAGCACCCGCAGAAGTTGATATCATTGCACCAACAACGCCCATTGATACCATCCAGTTACATAACATACCGCGAACAAAGATAGTGAGCCAACCACCAACACCATGTTCTTGATAACCTAAGGTTCTTGATTCACCAATAGTACTCACCTTAGCGGCGATAGCACCACCGTCCGTTGAATAACCATAGGTTAAAATAAAAGACATTAAAAAGGCAGTTGTTAATGCTCCAGCAAAGTTACCAAGAAATACTAGACCCCAATTGCGCATGACACCGCCAAAGGTTACCCCAGGACGTTTATCCAATAACGCCAGTGGCGCAAGTGTAAATACACCGGTTAGTAAGTCAAATTTCATTAAATACAGCATAATAAAACCAACAGGGAAAAGAACTGCGCCTAATATAGGGCTACCTGTTTTTGTTGCCACCGTTATTGCAAAAACGGCAGCTAAACCTAAAATAGCGCCGGCCATGAATCCACGGATAAGGGTGTCTTTAGTAGACATGTATATTTTTTGTTCACCAGAATCAACCATCTTGGTAACAAATTCACTCGGTTCAATATAAGACATTTAAATTCTCACTTTTAATATTAAATTATTCAATAACATGCATTTCAATGACAAAGACAAGTGGAAAACTGCTAATTTCCACTTATTTTCAAAAAGATCTTGTGAAATAACAACTTACGATAAAGACTATCAACAATAAAAATTTACCAGGCACTATAGGGTAAAAACTTACCATTTAGGGTTAAAATGACACGGTCACCTTTAGGATTTTCTTCTTTTTGAACATCCATAGAAAAATCGATAGCACTCATAATACCGTCTCCAAATTTTTCTTGAATCACTTCTTTTAGCGTATCTCCATATACACCGACCACTTCGTATAATCGGTAAACTAAAGGATCTTGCGGGACTGATTTATCCCACTCTTTAGTTGGATATTCCATTAGTACTGATTTGGTTTCTGCTGGTAAGCCTAGAAACTCAACCAGTTTATCGGCTACCTCGGATGAACAACTATTCATGCCTAAACAGGCTGAGGTTGTCCAAACCACGGACATTCCCGCTGCGTCTGCAATCGCCTGCCAAGATAAGTCATTCTCTTTTTTGGCAGCAAAAATAAGTTCAGTTACGTCTATTTTAATCATAATAATATTCCTAATAATGGTGAATACTGAATGTGCATAAAAAAATCAATATTGTTTAGTAAGCTATTGTGCAAGCCAAGTTAATCAAACAATCAAATCATGGCGTACAATTGGCAGATAAAATCAGCATGCAATTAATAAATAATTAACATACTAGGTAATAAGCAAAAACTATGCCATGTTTTCAATTTCTTTATTATCAACGTGTTAGGTTTTTTATTTGTTTTTTTGTATGAAGATTAGCACCAGAAAGGTTAAATTATATTGTTATTGCACCAAATGGGGCACGATCAAAGCTATTGGTAGTTATGATTTTTAAATTAAGGCAACACAATAAATAGAAGTGTTTTTAGTTAAGCGGAAAAGTAATGATTAATTATTTTATAGCTAATCTTTTTCTTGAAATTCTATGTTGATAAAAACGCACGGTTGTACCAATCAATAGAGCGAAGTAATACTTGCTGACTTTTAATCAAGGTTAAAAAGCCGAGTTGATCTTGGTTTTTTGTACCTTGGATCTGAGGCTTTTTTATAAGGATTATAAAATTGAGGACACTCAACCATCAAACCAGTAAGTCAACGGCCTAGAATGGTATCCATTTCAGCTTGAGTTAGATATTGAGCCTCATAATCACCCTCTCCAATCACCGCCTCGATCCGCCTCACAAAAGCGCGCAGGTGATTTTCTGATCCGCTAAGTAATGTGTTATATGCGGTTTGTAAGGCTTTTTGAGTGGTATAGGCTAAACCGCATGGAGAGGGATATCCATTATCAATCATTACGTCTGGACACAGCGCAATATCTTTTATGTTTAGCTCTTCAATATAAGCCGCGACGTATAAGGCTTCAAGCTCGCTGATCATGCCTTGATCTATTAAAAACTGATACTGTTCAGTAAAGTACCAGCCCCATTCCGCTCCAGCAAAAACACCGATAATATCGGACAAATTATCGCTATTAGGATTTGGATCTGGCACATTAAACATCTCCAGTTTATCACGCATCATATCAGTATGAATTTGCTCTGCACCCGTCGCTATAAGCTTAAAAATTTTTTGCTGTGGATATTGCTCTGCCAAAGTTAAGTAAACATCACGTGCGAATTTTTCTTCTTCGCGCATAAAGGTCAAATGGGATACTTCTACAACATCGAGCGCGACTAATGGAGGTACAAGCACTTTTTCTGCCTCTGCTCCATAATATTTTGCAACCAAAGTATTAGCCCCCAAAAGAGCAATTAATATAAAAATAACACTGATCAATATTTTATTCATAGCGAGCCTCTGGTTAGCCTTTTTTCACACAACGATGACATTGAATGATTTATTCAATCTCGGTTTAATTATAGAATATTATCCTTTTTATGCGGAACTGGAATGCTAAAGGCTAGAGGCGGGAAGGCGGGAGGGCTTGAAAGCTGACGGCTGACGGCTAAAAGCTCGAAACTCGAAGCTCAAAGCTCAAAGACATTTAATTTTAAATTTTTGCTTTTTATTGACCTATGTTGGAGTTTTATAACACTTGCAGATGAAGTTTAATCAAAAATTGATCTAGATTAATAGTTCCCCGCATGATGCTTGTTAGCTTGCATGTCATTGATATTTTGTTTAATAAAAAAGGAATCTGATGATGAAAGCTATTCTATCTGTTGCACTTGTTTCTACCCTTTGTTCTTCTGTTGCTCTTGCTCATAATGCTGGTGACTTATTTGTTCGTGGTGGTGCTGCTATTGTTATGCCAAATGAAAGCAGTGATAAAGTGGGTGGCAATGAGTTAAAAATTGATAATAATACTCAAGCTGCGGCCACATTTACTTATATGACAACTGATAAAATAGGTATCGAGTTGCTTTTGGCGACACCCTTTACACATGATGTTTCTCTAGATGGCAATAAAGTGGCTGAAGTCTCTCAGTTACCCCCTTCTTTGATGGTGCAATACTATTTTGGTCAGCCAGATAGTCAATTTCGTCCTTATGTTGGTGCGGGTCTGAACTATACTTTTTTCTTTGAAGAAGAAGGGTATGGAGCATTATCTGGAACGGATGTTAGCGTAGATAATTCTCTGGGTGGGGCTGTTCAAGCTGGTTTGGATGTAAAACTTGATGAACATTGGTTTGCTAATGTTTCTGTTTGGTATATGGATATTAATACTGATGTTCATACCGCTGTTGGTACTATCAATACTGACATTGATCCCGTGTCTGCTATGTTGGGTCTTGGTTACACTTTTTAATTTAGCCTAATCTAAAGTGTTTTTTAAAAACCTTGGTGTTTTAATGACATCAAGGTTTTTTATTTTCTATCAGACAGAAAGGCGGAAGGCGGAAGGCTTGAAAGCTGACGGCTCGAAACTCTAACGCATTAACGCCTTAACGCCCGAAAGCTCAAAGCTCAAAGCTGACGGCTGACAGCTGACAGCTCGAAACCCTCAAGCCCCAAAGCCCTAAAGCCCCAAGCCTTAAACCCCTAAGCTTATTCACTAATAACTTTCTTCGGATCGGCAACAACAGCAACGTTTAACTCAGCCAGCACCGCCGGGTTAGCAAAACTTGGTGCATTGGTTAAAGGACAGGCAGCAGAAGCCGTTTTCGGGAAAGCAATGACGTCACGAATTGAGCTTGTGCCGGTCATTAACATCACTAAACGGTCTAAACCAAAGGCTAAACCTGCATGCGGTGGAGCACCGTATTTAAGGGCTTCTAATAAGAAACCAAATTTATCTTCAGCTTCTTCATCGCTGATCTTTAGAATGCGGAAAATAGCCGCCTGCATATCTTGTTTATGGATACGCACACTACCACCACCGAGTTCACAACCGTTTAAGACCATATCGTAGGCATTGGAGATAGCGCCAACAGGATTTGCTTCCAATTCTTCAACTGTTAAACCAATGGGCGCGGTAAAAGGATGGTGCAGCGGTGTTAATCCGCCATCATCCAGCGGTTCAAACATCGGGAAATCGATAACCCAAAGCGGTTTCCATTGATCTTTAACCAACCCTAAGTCTTGCGCGACTTTAAGACGTAATGCGCCGATAGCTTCGCTGACAATATTTGATTTGTCAGCGCCAAATAAGATGATATCACCATCTTTTGCACCCGTACGGATGAGTAACTCTGTGACAATTTCTTCATTTAAGAATTTAGCAACCGGTGATTGTACACCTTCTAAACCTTTAGCCACTTCATTGACTTTCATCCATGCAAGTCCTTTAGCACCGTAGATAGTCACAAATTTTCCATATTCATCAATATTTTTACGCGAAAGTTTTGCGCCACCCGGTACACAGATAACGGCAACACGGCTGTCCGGATCATTTGCAGGACCGGAGAAAACGTTAAATTCAACGTCTTTCATTAAATCAGCAACATCATACAGTTCAAAATCAATACGCAGATCAGGTTTATCACTGCCAAAACGGCGCAGTGCTTCGGCATAAGTCATTTTAGGAAAGTTGCCTAAATCAACATTGAGCATCTCTTTGAAAAGCTTCACTATCATCTCTTCGCTGATCTCCATCACCTGATCCGCATTCATAAAGGAGGTTTCAATATCTATTTGGGTAAATTCAGGCTGGCGGTCGGCACGTAAATCTTCATCTCGGAAACATTTAACAATTTGGTAATAACGATCCATACCGGACATCATTAATAATTGTTTAAACAGCTGTGGAGATTGCGGCAAGGCAAAGAATTTCCCTTTATGGGTTCGGCTTGGCACTAAATAATCACGCGCGCCTTCCGGTGTCGCTTTGGTCAAAATAGGCGTTTCAACGTCTAAAAAATCCTGATCATCGAGGAAACGACGCACAAAACTGCTTACTTTAGCGCGGAACTGCATCCGTTTGGCCATTTCCGGGCGACGTAAATCCAGATAACGGTAACGTAAACGCTGCTCTTCACTGTTCTGCTGGTTGCTATCAAGCGGTAATGGCTCTGAGCGGTTTAATATTTCGAGTTCAAGGCCTAGAATCTCAATCCCACCGGTGGTCATATCTTTGTTGACTTGACCTTCGGGACGCGCGCGAACTAAGCCTTTAATTTGGATACAGAATTCATTACGTACCGTAGTCGCAAGTGCCGTTGCTATGGGTGTATCTGCATCAAAAAACACTTGTACAATACCGGCACGGTCGCGCATATCTAAAAAGATTACACCGCCTAAATCGCGCTGTTTATTGATCCAACCTACTAACTGAATTTCCTGACCTAAGACGGCTTCAGTCACTTCGCCACAATACATAGTGCGCATTATCGATTCCTGTTTTAAATATCATATAAAAATAATGCGTGCATTATAGAAGAAAACAGTTAATAGCAACACAGCTAAATAAAAAAATGACCATCTGCTTTATTTTAAGTAAAATACGGCGCAACATCTCAGCATGAATCACTAACGGGTAAACTAACATGAGTAAAACGGACAATATCTACAGCAAACGGCGCGCACAGATCGACGGATTTAGTTTTGATGAGCAGGTCGTGCAGGTATTCCCGGATATGATCAAACGCTCGGTGCCCGGTTATGAAACCATTATTAACAGCATCGGTACTATCACCGAACGCTGCGCGGTTGAAAACAGTAATCTCTACGATTTGGGCTGCTCACTTGGTGCCGCAACCCTGTCGATGCGTCGCGGGCTGAATAAAGCAGGATGCCAAATCATTGCGGTGGACAACTCACAGCAAATGGTTGAACGCTGTGAGCAATACATTCATGCTTATAAATCCGATACACCTGTTCAGGTCTTATGTGATGATATTTGTAATATCCACATTGAAAATGCATCTGTTGTGATCTTGAATTTCACTCTGCAGTTTTTGACACCTGAAAAACGTTTAAACCTGCTTACCAATATCTATAACGGCTTATTACCAGGCGGGGTTTTAGTGCTGTCGGAAAAATTTGTTTTTGAGGATCCGCTTAACCACCAGCTATTAAACGATCTGCATTTAGACTTTAAACGCAGCCAGGGTTACAGTGAACTTGAAATTAGCCAGAAACGTGCCTCATTAGATAACGTTTTAATTGCCGATACCGTTGAACAACATTATTTACGTTTACGAAAAGCCGGCTTTAAGCATAACAATCTCTGGTACCAATATTTTAATTTTGGCTCAATCATCAGTATTAAATAACTCTTTAAATCGAGGGTTAACAATCAGCATTAAATAATCCTTTAAATCGGGGGTTAACAATCAGCATTAAATAACCCTTTAAATCGAGGGTTAACAATCAGCATTAAATAACTCTTTAAATCGGGGGTTAACAATCAGCATTAAATAATCCTTTAAATCGGGGGTTAACAATCAGCATTAAATAACCCTTTAAATCGAGGGTTAACAATCAGCATTAAATAACTCTTTAAATCGAGGGTTAATAATCAGCATTAAATAACCCTTTAAATCGAGGGTTAACAATCAGCATTAAATAATCCTTTAAATCGGGGGTTAACAATCAGCATTAAATAACCCTTTAAATCGGGGGTTAACAATCAGCATTAAATAACTCTTTAAATCGAGGGTTAATAATCAGCATTAAATAACCCTTTAAATCGAGGGTTAACAATCAGCATCAAATAATCCTTTAAATCGGGGGTTAACAATCAGCATTAAATAACCCTTTAAATCGGGGGTTAACAATCAGCATTAAATAACCCTTCAAAAAGGGAAGATACACATAAAATTATCACAAGGTTCGCCATGATCGACTTTACAAACTTCTACAGCAGCATCGCTAAAAACCGTTTAAGCCATTGGTTACGGACTCTGCCAATGCAGTTACATGAATGGGAAAATACCCATGTGCATGGCCAATTAGCCAGTTGGATTAGGGTCTTAAATAAGTTTCCTGATATTAAAACGAGTCATATCGAGCTTAAAGATCGTGTTGAGATAGGATCTGCCACTGAATTATCACCGGGTGAAACCAAAAAACTGGAAAATTTATTACAAAAATTTCATCCCTGGCGCAAAGGCCCCTTTGTCATTCACGGAATACATATTGATACAGAATGGCGCAGTGATTGGAAATGGGATCGGCTACTGCCGCATATTAGCCCGCTTAAATACCGTTATGTCTTAGATGTGGGTTGTGGCAGCGGTTATCATATGTGGCGTATGCGCGGTGAAGGTGCTGAATTTGTTGTTGGCATTGATCCCAGTGAGCTGTTTTTATGCCAGTTTGAAGCTGTGCGCCATTTTGCCAATAAAGAGCAAAATGTACATTTATTACCTTTAGGTATTCAGGAACTGCCTAAGTTAGGCGCTTTTGATACGGTCTTTTCAATGGGCGTTTTATATCACAGAAAATCGCCCATGGATCATATTACCCAGTTGCAGGATCAGTTGGTCGAAGGCGGCGAACTGGTACTCGAAACCCTCGTCATTGGCGGTGATGAAAATGCGGTATTAGTGCCTCAGGACAGATATGCAAAAATGCGCAATATCTGGTTTTTACCCAGCGCACAAGCGTTAAAACTATGGGTTGAAAAGTGCGGTTTTGAAAATGTGCGCATTGCCGATATTAACGATACCTTAACTGGCGAGCAGCGCAGTACTGCCTGGATGACCAATGAATCACTGGAGGATTATTTAGATCCTAATGATCCCAGCAGAACAGTAGAAGGTTACCCGGCACCAAAACGTGCCTTATTAATTGCTAAAAAAGCCATAAAAGCATTAAGTTAAACAGGTAAAATTAATAGTGATTAAGCTTTGAACTGGAGGGGTGAGGGCTGACGCAGTGATGTATGAGTGACTGTGTTAAAACCATTATTGCTAAAATAAGCCGCGCGTCCAGCAACTTTGTGCCATGCACTCCTTTGCTGTTATGATTAATACACCCAATATTTTTTAGGTTTTTTTGAATGAATAAACAAATTTTTTTAAGTCGTTTTTTATTTCATAATAGACAAAATGTTTCTGACCTGATCGCGCATAAGTCCCCTCTTAATTTAAACCAACAAGGGTTAAAAAAAGCCGCTGTTTTGTTACCTTTGATAAAGCGCCAAAATGGCTTAAACCTAATATTTACTGAACGGGCTTTACATTTACGTCACCACCCTGGACAAATTAGTTTTCCTGGCGGCCGATATGAGCCATCGGATCATTCTTTACAGCAAACAGCCCTGCGCGAAACAGAAGAAGAGATCGGTATTTTACAGCGCCAGGTAAGTCTCTTTGGTTCATTGCCTAATCTACCGACAGGAAGTGGATTTATGATTAGCCCTTTTCTCGGTTTTATCGATAATGAGCATACTATCGCAATTGAGCCGCAGGAGGTACGCAGTGTTTTTGAAGTGCCCCTTTCTTACCTCTTAGATGTCAATAATTATTATAAACAACATTTATTTACCCATAAAAAACGTCACTTCACTTATTGTATTCCATACCAAAACAGATTAATTTGGGGAGCAACAGCGCAAATTCTTAAAAACCTACAGGAGCATTTAGCCAAGTAATCCCCTTAATCTTTAATTAAAAAATAAAACTCACAAAAAATGACTCAATACGCACCAAAATTACGGCTGGCCTTTAGTGCTTATTTACAAAAAAATAAACAGATCAAGAAAATGCAAAGTAGCAAAGCCTCTGATTGAGTCATCGTAATTACTGCGAATGAAAAAAGACGTTCTTGTCCATTTCCCCTATACCTAGATGAAGGTATTAGCTTGCAGCGCAATCCTATAGTTTTCCGCAGACAGTTAGGCTCGATAGAGGGCTTTATCAGCGCGTTCCATCATACTGTCCTAGCTGTCTCCATAATGAAAAATACTTATGCCAAAAGAACAGGTAACACAGCCAAACGAAGGGAAGTTGTGCTGCTCAATTATTTCTCGGATTTTATCTGCGAGCTGTTTTGCACTTTTAAGGTCATTTTCGGGGCAAATAATTAAAAACTCTTCCTTCCCCATCGGCCTACTGTATCAACGCGCGGATATTTTTTTAAAATAGTAACTAATTCCCGGATAACTTGATCCTCCGATTAAGCTTAAGGGTATTAATTAAGCACCATTATTAGCATCCTATTTACCTACAACCATAAAAACAGTATTGACAGTATTATGCTTACTCTTCTCTTTGGATTTTTTTCTAAAAAACCCAAAAATCAAGTGCCTGTCATAGTATTTTTGGGGATGTCGTGCCATGATTTCTAACAGGAAAAGTGACTGTTCAAGACTGTAACCCCGCAGGTACAGACGCCTCAAAAATGAAAAATTAACTCATTGCAGACAGGAAGAGTATGGTGAAATTTAGAATCTTATTTACTTTGATCTTAACTCTATCAAGTTTTGGCGCACTGGCCAGCCAAGCAACAACATCTATGGTCGGTACACCCGTTGCCTGGTTTGCACTGATCATTTTTGTGCTCGCTTATTTGTTAGTGGCGAGCGAAGAGGTCCTGCACTTGCGAAAATCAAAACCCGTGTTAGTTGCCGCGGGTTTAATTTGGCTGGCCATTGGCTGGCATGCTTATGGTACCGGTGATGCTGAAACAGTGCAGCTGACCTTTCGTCATAACCTTCTGGAATATTCCGAGTTATTGCTGTTTTTATTAGTCGCTATGACCTATATCAACGCCATGGAAGAGCGTCGTTTATTTGATGCCTTGCGCAGCTGGATAGTCCATAAGCGTTTATCCTATCGCAGCTTATTCTGGCTTACCGGCCTATTGGCCTTTTTCATTTCTCCTATTGCTGATAATTTAACCACCGCATTGCTGATGTGTGCCGTGGTTATCAAAGTGGCCCCCGGAAAAAAACAGTTTATCAACCTTGCTTGTATCAACATAGTGGTGGCTTCCAATGCGGGGGGGGCATTTAGCCCCTTTGGTGATATAACCACATTGATGGTTTGGCAAAAAGGACTAGTGGCATTTGATCAGTTTTTAGTCTTATTTATCCCCTCTCTGGTCAGTTTTATACTCCCGGCATTAATCATGTCATTTTTTATTGGTAAGGGGCCCATCAGCGATATATCTGAGCGCGTTGAATTAAAACGTGGCGCAAAACGGATCATCGCACTGTTTTTATTTACTATTTCAACGGCTGTCGCAAGCTTTAGTTTATTTAGTCTTCCGCCCGTATTGGGTATGATGATGGGCTTAGGGTATTTGCAGTTTTTCGGCTATTTTTTACGTCAAACATTGGCCTCAAGTCTTGCCAAAAAAAGAGCCTGTGCTATTGCTAGTGGCGACGATCAAAGGTTGAATTATCTGGGTAATGTTGTGCCTTTTGATGTATTTAACCGTATCGCTCAAGCCGAATGGGATACACTGTTATTCTTTTATGGCGTGGTGATGTGTGTCGGAGGTCTGGGATATATAGGTTACCTTGAACTGGTCTCGAATCTTCTCTATACCCAGTGGGATCCGACTTATGCCAATATTGCCGTAGGATTATTGAGTGCGGTTATCGACAACATCCCAGTTATGTTTGCTGTCTTAACCATGCAACCGGATATGGCCTTAGGCCAGTGGTTATTGGTTACACTAACAGCCGGTATTGGTGGCAGTTTATTATCAATCGGCTCAGCAGCTGGTGTTGCACTGATGGGACATGCGCGCGGCAGTTATACCTTTGTCGGACACTTACGCTGGTCACCTGTTATTTTGCTTGGTTATGTCGCTGGCATTGCCTGCCACTTGTGGTTAAATCAACATTTTTTTTAGCTCAATCAATAAAAACTTTACGCTTTAGTATAAAAAGGCGGTCAAATTTAGCCGCCTTTTAGCTTCCTATTATTGACAGATTAAAGATTATTTACGTTTTTTTCGCCCAATTTTTCCAGTGCAAAAACCACCAGCAAACCTGAGATCATTAATAATATACAAGGTAAAAGCTGTGCAGAGTGACCCGTTATTAGCTCAAAATCAGCCGGTAGAACATTGGCTTGAGTCAGTGGTTTTTCAATACCATGTGAGTCGGTATACACAGATAAAACGGCTTTCCACGGCCACACCAAATATAAAGATCCCGCAATAAATCCAGCTAACAGCGCAATAACACGTTGATGATAATGATCCAGTAACCAGGTTAAAATCCTCACAAAACTCAACAAACCGACCACACAACCACTGCCAAATAACGCCAGAGTAGTTAGATCTAATGCTTTGATTGCGCCTAATACATGGCCATAAACACCCAGTAACAAAAGAATAAAACTGCCTGAAATTCCCGGCAGGATCATGGCGCAGATAGCAATCGCACCAGCCATAAATATATAGGCATTACTTGCCACCACCTCAGCAGGACGCAGCTGCCCAATGGCAACCGCCAAGGCAATGCCTGCCACCAACAATATGATGCCCCCAACATTCCAACCTCGCATTTGCCGTAATACAAAAATACTAGAAGCGATAATAAGACCAAAGAAAAAAGACCAAACTAATAAGGGGTGAGACGCCAACAAATAAGTAACAAGTCGGGCTAAAGAGAGGATACTAACAATAATTCCTAATCCCAGACTCAGTAAAAAATATCCGTTAATATGTAACCATGCAGCTTTAACCCCTTGATTTTTTAATATTGTAATAAATTGCAGATTAAAACGGCTGAGGCTATGTAATAACTCAGAGTAAATACCCGTAATAAATGCAATGGTTCCCCCGGAAACACCGGGTACAACATCTGCAGCCCCCATTGCCAATCCACGTAAAAAAATACCGAAAAAATGTTTCATTTACAAAACCTTAGTTTAAAAAACGACTGATAATAGAGCAATATACCCAAACTATTTTAAGACGCAGGTATCTGCATCTTAATTAGTTTGGGTATAAAATAGCCTGATATGACAGAACTTTTATCAGGCTCCGTTAATAGTAAATTTTATGAATTATGATTGCCAGATAATAATCAGATAGCTTAATGGCTTTGCTTTTAATGCATTGAGCCTTACTTGATTAAAGCAGTAAAAACTTAAAAACTGACTAATAACATTAGTCCATAATAATTAACGATAATCAGCAAGTTGTTGCTGCATTGTGTTTTTATATTCAAGCGAGGTAAAACTGCCCTTAATACTATTGCTCACTAGCCGTTTTGCTTGTGCTTTTGTCATGGCTAATGAATCCCTCAAGACAACAAAGTTTTCGGTCATATAACCGCCGAAATAGGCAGGATCATCAGAATTGACCGTCACACAAACACCCAGTTCCAACATTTGTAAAATAGTATGCTCAGACATATCAGCAAACACTTTCAACTTGGTATTGGATAACGGGCAAATCGTTAGCGGCATCTGTGCCGCAATTAAATACTCCATCAGCGCCTTATCGAAAATGGCACTGACACCATGATCAACACGTGATACTTTTAAATCATTAAGCGCAGTCCAAATATACTCAGCAGGCCCCTCCTCTCCCGCATGGGCCACGGTTAATAATCCCAGCTCCCGCGCTTTGGCAAATACTCGACTGAATTTTTCCGGCGGATGCCCTTTTTCCGAGCTGTCTAAACCAACTGCCTTAATTTTATCTAAATGGGGGATGGCCTGTTGTAATGTAATAAAGGCGTCATCTTCGCTAAGATGACGTAAAAAACACAGTATTAATTCACTGCTGATACCTAATTTTTCACGTCCATCAACTAATGCACGGTTTATCCCATCGATAATGGTTGAAAAATCAATACCGCGTGCCGTATGGGTTTGCGGATCAAAAAATGGTTCAACATGCAATACATTTTGTTGCTGACATTTCAATAAATAAGCCCAGGTTAAATCATAAAAATCCTGCTCAACGACCAAGACGTCTGCGCCTTGATAATAGATATCTAAAAAGTCCTGCAGATTATTAAATTGGTAGGCTTCTTTAATCTGCTCAACGGACGTAAAAGGGATCTTCACATTATTACGTTTTGCCAGTGTAAACATTAACTCTGGCTCTAAACTGCCCTCTAAGTGCAGGTGTAATTCAACTTTTGGTAATGCATTTAACCAATCAAAATTTATTTCTGACATACTTACGTTCACCTTCTCATTTTTATTATTATAAGCTTAACGCTTTAAGTTTTGACTCTTGTTGTAGCTTAGCTTTTATTGATAAATCATCTTCCAGCATTTTGCTTGGTGCGAAACATTCGATTGTCCCTGCGGAATAATAATTTATTGTTGTTTTTCTTGCCCGTAAGCGGTCGCACAACACTTCTAATCAGCAGCAGAAAAATAGTTTTTATTGATACCTTTCCCACTTACTTATTTGAATATAGGAAAGTGATTAATATTATCGGTTAAAATCACCAATACAGGCGTTTTTTGTCTTTCTACAAAGCGAGCAGCCTTAAATTTACCCGCACAAATCATGGGCCATCATTTGCACAATATGTTATAAAAAATCGATGGATAAGACTAAAACATACATTTATATCGAGCACTTAGTGTAAACTCAAGCGTCACGCATTTCACTTACTGTTTTTCTGATTTATAAAATATAAAATATAAAATTTACAAATTACTAAGCTGCAGGGTATAGAGCAACCAAAAGGTAACCAGATGTTTAACTTTTTCGAAAAAATAGTCCCCGCATTGAATGACGCGGAACCCAAACAACCCCCAAACACACTACTGGCTTTTTGTCTTTATTATACAAATGGTTATAAAATACCACTTGTATTGATGACAGTTTTAACCGCTTTGTTAGCCATTCTTGAGGTGCAATTATTTGGTTTTATGGGGCAGCTCGTTGACTGGTTAATCACTAAAAATCCAGAAACCTTATTAAGCGACGAAAGCGACACATTACTGGCCATGTCAATTATGGTACTGGTGATTATCCCGTTACTTATTCTGTTCCACTCATTAGTTGTGCATCAGGTTTTACTTGGTAACTACCCAATGTCTATTCGTTGGTTCGCGCATCGTTATCTGCTCAAACAAAGCATTTCATTTTACCAGGACGATTTTGCCGGTCGTATTGCCACTAAGGTAATGCAAACCGCATTGGCCGTTAGGGAAACGGTCATGAAGCTGCTCGATGTAATGGTTTATATCACAGTGTACTTTATCTCGATGGTGGTGATGCTTGCCAAAGCCGATATACGTCTGGCGATTCCAATGCTTATCTGGTTAGTTATTTATGTCATGCTGCAAACTCATTTTCTGCCTAAATTAAGAAAAATAGCCACTGAACAGGCCGATGCACGCTCTACTATGACAGGTCGTATTGTTGATAGTTATACCAATATATCAACGGTTAAGCTCTTTGCTCATACGGATGCAGAGTCCGCCTATGCAAAACAGGGGATGAAAAGCTTTTTGAATACCGTTTACCGGCAGATGCGTTTAGTCACCTGCATTAATGTCAGCGTACAAGTTTCAAATTATATTTTAGCTTTTGTTATCACTGCACTGGCGATCGGATTATGGATGCAAAGCGCCATCACTATTGGCGCTATTGCAATCGCAATCAGCTTAGCCCTGCGTTTAAATGGTATGTCGCAATGGATAATGTGGGAAATAAGTTCACTCTTTGAGAATATCGGCACTGTTACCGATGGTATGTCAACGCTTGCAAAACCCAATATTATAGAAGATAAAAAAGAGGCAAAACCTCTGGTGGTGAATCAGGGTGCAATATATTTTGATAATGTCAGTTTTCATTATGGCGAAGAAAAAGGCATTCTCACTGATCTCAATCTACAGATAAAAGCAGGCGAAAAAATTGGTTTAGTAGGCCGCTCCGGTGCTGGGAAATCTACCCTGGTCAATTTACTGCTGCGTTTTTATGATGTTGAGAAAGGCCGGATTATCATTGACGGGCAGAATATTAACGATGTTCAGCAGGAAAGTTTACGTTTTAAAATCGGCATGGTCACCCAAGATACCTCCTTATTACACCGCTCGATTCGTGAAAATATTCTTTACGGTCGTCCAGACGCGACCGAAGAAGATATGATCAATGCCACCCAACAAGCACAGGCCCATCAATTTATTTTGGGCTTAATCGATAATACCGGCAACACAGGTTATGATGCGCAAGTCGGTGAACGTGGCGTAAAACTTTCCGGTGGACAACGCCAACGTATCGCTATTGCCCGCGTTTTGCTTAAAGATGCACCCATTCTGGTTTTAGATGAGGCAACATCGGCACTGGACTCAGAAGTAGAAGCTGCAATTAATGAAAGTTTGTATAACTTGATGCAGGACAAAACAGTGATCGCTATTGCTCATCGTCTATCAACCATCGCCGCGATGGATAGGTTAATTGTCTTAGATGAAGGGAGAATAGTTGAGCAGGGTACGCATAGCGAACTTATTCAGGGTAAAGGTATTTATGCTCAGCTTTGGGCTCATCAAACGGGTGGCTTTTTAGGGATGGATTAATAATCGCATAAGCACTAAAAGTGTTTTTTCTTGCTTGCTGAGATTACCCCTGACGGTGCCAAAAGTTTTATTCACTCTGTTTTTAATGTTGAGTGAGTAGACTATTTGAAATTATATTGCTTAAAAACAACTTATTTATTATCAAACGGTTATAATAAAAGCGCAAGATATACTGTATAGGTAAGAGTAGGAAAAAATAAAGAATTAACTTACCAAAAGTACAAAAGCTTCTCACATTGTAGAGGCAATGATAAAAACTATACATAACTAAAAGGATATAACTATGTCTAAAATGAATTACATACTGCCATTGGCATTACTGGTCTCCGGTGCAGCAACTGCCGCAACCGAAGCAACTGAAAACCCTTGGTATACCGGTGCCCGCTTGGGTGGCGCTCACTATAGTGATTTTGCGGAGAACATCTGGACACCGGATAATCAAGATCAGAATGATCTTGCGGGCGGTATTTTCCTAGGTTATAACTACAAACCATGGTTGGCTGTTGAAACAGGTTACACATACCTTGGTGAAGCTCAGTTTGGAAACAATCGCTCCGTCGAACAACAAGGCATCGATCTTGTTGGTAAATTCACTTGGCAAGCAACAGATTCTCTTGATGTTTTCGCTAAGGCCGGCGGATTTTACTACTTTGCTGATGGCAAAGGTGAGTTTAACACTTCTCACGATAGAGGGCTGATTCCAACTACAGGTGCTGGTGTAGAATACTTTTTCAATAAAAACGTCTCTGCACGCCTTGAGTATCAATACTATCATGATATAGATCTTAAAGATTCAGGGGTCGATACTAGCTGGAATACGCATTTTTATGGTGTCAGTCTAGTTTATAGCTGGGGTGCACCTGCGCCAATAACAATGACAGCTATGGAACCAGCGGTTGCTGAGCCACAAAAAACAATTGACATTGAGCCACTGATCATTGAAATACCCTTTGCGTTTGATAGTGTTAAATTAGCACCTAAATATATCGACCAATTAAAACCCATTGCACAGCAGCTCATTAAATACCCGGAAGCAGAGTTAATCGTCATTGGTCATACTGATAGCACCGGCCCAGAGTCTTACAATCAACAGTTATCTGAGCGACGTGCAGCATTAGTTGCTGATTACTTAGCAACTCACTTTGCTATTGCTAAAAACCGCATCAAGGAAAGTGGTCGCGGCGAACTAGCGCCAAAAGCAAGTAATGCAACCAAAGACGGACGAGCGTTAAACCGTCGTGTATCAGTATTTACACCCGGCTTAACCGTTGTAAAATAAATATACTTACTTAAGTAGCAATTCGCATCAATAAAAAGGCTAATGTTACGCAGTAAAAATAAATGATTGTCAGGTATTTGATTGAGTAACAGCGGCTTATTACCAATCAAAGAAACGATCTTCGTTTTTATCTTAGTCGTGAAATTGATCTGATAATGATGCGGAATGCTATATAGTTTAACAAAAGTGTCCAGTGGCACTTTTGTTCTTTTCCGACATTGATAAATTATTTTGTTGTTATGATCATACAACATAATGACCCTTCTACTTTAGTACACAATGCCCGACCACTGTTGCTTTAATGTTTGCCTGTTTTTTAATTTTTGGTCAAAACCAAAAACCTTAACCTGCTCATTTTTACTCAATAATAAACTATTAAACAAAGCATCCCAAATAGCTAAGGTGGACCCAAAATTTTGATTAAAGTGCTTAATTTTAGCACTGTGATGAATTTGGTGCTGGGCTGGGCTGATAAAAAATCGCTCCCACTTGCCAAACCCCAGCCAAATATGACTATGACGTAAATTACTTCCTGCGACATCAAATAAAAAAACAAATAGATTAACCCCGAGCAGATCAAACACTGTGATCTTATTTTTAAACAGGTAAATAAAAAAAACACTGAGTAATACGTTCACTATCAGACCGCGCAGTGCATTGATAGTGAATTCAACAGGATGAATACGATATAGCGTTAAGGGTGTCATGCTTGTTGCACTATGATGTACAGCATGAAAACGCCACAGAAAGGGCATTTTATGCAGCGCTAAATGGAGCAAATATTTGGAAAAATCGTGACTTACAAACAATGCAAATGCAAAACCTAATGATAAATAACTATCATTGACATAAAACCAATGCCCTTCTCCAAAAAGCTGTTTAATTATTTGATTAAGCCATAAAATGCAACTTATCTGCATCGCCAGCATCGGCACGAGCAATAGTTTTGTCCCCCCTTGATTGACAAAAATCCACACAAGATCCACAAATGATGAGCTATTAATCCAGTGCTGCTTTTTAAAAATTAATGCACCGTAAAGCCATATAGACAAGATTAAAGCAGATAACAGATATAGCCAGTAAACCCTTTTATTGGGATCTAAGATAAAAAATAGCGGTTGCATTACCCCCTCAAACCCTTCCCACACAGCTTATTCCCCAAAAAATAAAGCACTTGCTTTTGATAATGATAATCAATACTATTCGTATTTAGGAATTGAATCAACAGGGTATTAACTTTATGTTTAAAAAAAATCTAATCATCACTCTCATACTGACCTTTTTCTGCTCAACCGCCTTTGCTGCATTTGCAGATAAAGCCGAGCATCGTAGCGCGAGTTCGACACAGGTTAGTGAATCAGAGGTTAAAGCCAACTATGTGAAAATGGCTTATGCAGCTTATGAAGACTCACTTAACAGTGCCTTATACTTACAAAATAACATAGGAAAATTGCTGGCAAGTCCAAGTGAAGGGCAATTACTACAAGCCAAAGCCGCCTATAAATTAGCCCGTATTCCCTACCAGCAAACAGAAATTATGCGTTGGGACACCGATATTACTATTACTGCAGAACTTGATAAAGATGGCGGACCGGCAAGCGTTGATCAGTGGGAAGGACAAGTGAATGCCTGGCCGCTAGACGAGCAGGCGATCGATTATGTTCAAGGGAATGCTAACGCAGGGATTATTAATAAAAAAAACGGCCCTGCTATTAACCCCGATTATTTAATTGCTCAAAATGGCATGGGAGGCGAAGCCAATGTTACAACCGGTTTTCATGCTATTGAATTTTTGCTTTGGGGACAGGATCTTAATGGTACCAACGCAGGCGCGGGTCAACGTAACGTTAATGATTTTCAGACCGATCTTAGCGGTAAATGCAGCGTCAATAACTGTGATCGTAGACGTACCTATTTACAAGCCGCCAGCCAATTATTGGTTGCGGATTTGAGAGAGATGCGTGATCAGTGGAGTGCAACGGCAAGCAGGCAACAAGGCACTCTGGCGTATAACTTTTTAGCTTCCGATGATGGGATTCGTTACATCTTATTTGCGATGAAAAGCATGGCAACCGATGAACTGGCTTCCGCACGCATGAATGAAGGATTAGACGGATTAGATCCCGAACAGGAGCATGATTGCTTTAGCGATCTCAGCCATCTTGCTATTTATTATAATTTTCAAGCTATTCGTAATGCCTTTTACGGCGGTTATCAAAATACTATGGGTCAATATGTTAGCGGTGCCAGTCTGGGTGATTATATCCACCAGCAAAGCCCGGCTATTTTTAAGCAGTTTGATGATCAATTCAATGACATTGAAAAAAACATGAAAATTGTTTTTGATGCCGGTGAGCGTATTAACAATCCAATTCGTTTTGACCAGATAATAGGTCAAGCAGAAACGGCTCCGCAACGCACCGCTGCCTTTAATGCTGTCTATCAATTGGTCGATTTACAATTCGCCTTTAATGATCTGCAGGCATTATTCTCCCTACCTGCTCTGATTATTTCCGGTGACGGTGACTAATCTGCCCGCAGACAGTTTATATAAAAATTCCACCCTATCAATTTTTCTTACAATAGCGGCTCTATTTATGATTAACAAAAATATTTTTCCTTTATCAGTGCTGCTTTCCTGTCTTTCCTGTAATAGTTTAGCGCTGGATAAAAATCAGCATCTAGCGGGCGGTACAGCCAGCGTGGACAACAAAATGGCCTCAGCCTTTTCAATGCATTCAGCGAATATGACCAAAGCCAAAAATATTTTAAGCTTTAACGGCGGCAATAAATTTTTTGAAGAGCCCTGGGCACAAAGTGTTGGTTCCGTAAGCTCTCAAGATGGGTTAGGTCCCCTTTTTAACAGTAATGCCTGTCAAAATTGTCATGTACGTGATGGCCGGGGACATGCATCGGAAGCTGCAAAGGGGCAATTGGGGAATGATTTTTCTACCCTGTTAATTCGCGCCTCCAAGAGTGAGCTAACAACAGCGCAAACAGCACGTATCAAACAATCATTGCAAGCGAATGTTGGTGATGCCTGTATTGGTGGACAACTGCAGCACAAAGCTGTGTTTGGTGTTACAAATGAAGCTAATCAACAACTGAGTTATCGTTATAAGACGGTTAATTTTGCCGATGGGAAAACTATTGAGCTGCGCAGTCCAATTTGGCATGTTAAGGGTATTAGCTGCGATATTGGGCAAGATACTGTTCTTTCTGCGCGCGTTGCACCCGCAATGATTGGTCTGGGTTTACTGGCGCTGATTGATAAGCAAGATATTTTAGCCAGGCAGGATATTGATGATGCCAATCAAGATGGTATCTCCGGTAAAGCCAATCAAGTTTGGTCAATCGCGGCGCAGGGTGTCACCTTAGGCCGTTTTGGCTGGAAAGCGGGACAGCCAAGCTTAAGGCAGCAGGCAGCAGGCGCTTTTTTAGGCGATATGGGGATTACTAGTGATTTAGCTACCAATGAAAACTGTTTAAGCACGCAATCCGATTGTCTTAATGCAAAAAATGGTAATAGTCATCATAACAATACACCGGAAGAATTTGAAGTGTCAACGCGGATCCTCGACAAGGTCACTTTTTATGCTCATCATCTCGCCGTCCCGATACGCCGCAACGCCTATGCACCAAAAGTTTTACAGGGTAAACAACTTTTTAATAAAATAGGTTGTGGACAATGCCATAGCGAAAGCTATACAACCCAAAAGAGTGAGCAGTTTAGTGAACTCTCCGAGCAAAAAATTTATCCCTACAGCGATCTGTTATTACATGATATGGGGACAGGGTTAACTGATTTTGATCAACACAGTAATGCCGTCGACGGTGAAATACCGGTTGAGTTTTTAGCGCAGGCAAATGAATGGCGAACCCCTCCTCTATGGGGAATTGGTTTGGCACAGACAGTTGATCCTAAAGCTACTTTTTTACATGATGGTCGCGCCAGAACCATTTTGGAAGCAGTTCTCTGGCACAGTGGTGAAGCGCAGACAAGTAAATTGGCCCTATTGAAACTGGATAAGGTCGAGCGTCAGGCACTGCTTGCTTTTTTGCACGACTTATAAGGAAATAAAAAAGCAGATCTGTTTTAATGCAGATCGGCTCTTTCACGCAATGACAATTACTAGCTACCTAACTTCCTGACTTCCTAACTTCCTAACTCCCTAAGATCTTCATTGGTAATGCCAGGATCTCTTCAGGCGAATCTGCAAAATACATAATAATAGCCACCAAAATGCCAACGGTTAACAGATACCACACTGTTGAAAAAATTTGCCCGTAACGATCCAGTGGAAGCAGATGACTTTGATGACGACCACGCCACTCCATAATAATTTCGACACTGCCAATTATTAGCAAAAAGCCTAATAAGGCTAATCCTAAACTATAGCTGATGAATACACCCAGCGCAGCGGCTAGCATACAAGCAACTAATCCAAGCTTACTATTGATTGAAAAGCTAATACTTTTTAGAATATGCCCACCATCCAGCGGTAAAATTGGCAGCAAGTTAAAAAGATTTAAAAGACTGTTAAAAACAGCCAGTCCGGCAAAAAAAGTAATATCGGTAGACCAATAAAGCAGCAGACAGGCAATCGACAGGAATAAACCAAAGGTTGGCCCCATAATGGAAATAACCACATTTTGCCAGCGTGTATTAATTTTATCATCGCTAACAGCCAGTCCCCCAAAAAAAGGGATCAGGTAAATACCCTTGGTTTTCATAGAAAAATACTGCATAGCACGAATATGGCCGTACTCATGAAAAACCAGGCAAGCGATTAATGACAGCGCAAATTGCCAGGAGAAAAACCAGCTATAGGCGGCCAAGCTCGCACCAGCAAGGATCACTTTAAATAATTTGGCACTTTTAAATAATTTAAGACCCAATGAGAGCAGTCCCACAGTGCTAAATTTCTTTTTAATCTGCGGCTTTTTTATCGGGACTTGCTGCTCGATATCTTTACTGTTACGGCTGCCTTGATCAATGATACGACCATCTATCATTAACTGATACTCAATAGTAAAGGGCTGCCAAGTTAAATCAATAGCGAGCTGACATTGCATTGCCGGTTGCGCCTGCTCTTCAGGCTCGACTGCCCGAGGCACGTTATTATGCAGCTCAAAATGATGACTCGATTTTGCGTCTAGATTTTCTGTTGCACTTAACTGCGAGACTAAATTATCCCCCCAATACAGCTCTTGCCACCCGGCAAGGGAGCCCTCGAGCCTTAATGTTTTTCCAAAATGTTCAAGTTGTAGCAATTCCACTATGCGCTTCCCGTTTGTTGAAGATAGCCATATTATGCCTTCATTGAATAACAACACAAGGGCTACTCCTAGTAAAAAAATACCTTCATAAATAACAAAAAAAGCAGAGCCCTTAGAAAAAAGACACTATTAATTGCCCATCAGCACTGCGAAATAAACAATCAATTTAACTAACAGAATGTTATTATCAGCTCCCCCAATTTCTCTCTCCCAATAAGGTACCTCTCTGTGGCGCAGCTCTATTTCTATCACTCAACCATGAATGCCGGTAAATCAACCTCTCTATTGCAATCCGCCTATAACTACCGGGAGCGTGGCATGCAGTGCTTGGTCATGACACCCAGCATTGATAATCGCGCCGGCGTGGGGAAAGTCGCCTCGAGAATTGGGCTGGAGTGTGATGCACAACTGTTTTCTGGTGAGGATAATTTAGCAAAAATGATAGAGATCGCCCATCGGGTAGAGCATCAGCATTGTATTCTAATTGATGAAGCACAATTTCTCACTAAAGAGCAGGTTAAACAGTTAACCTGGATCGTGGATAAGTTATCAATTCCTATTTTGTGTTACGGCATTAAAACCGATTTTCAAGGTGAATTATTTACCGGTAGCCACTATCTGCTGGCTTGGGCTGATAAATTGGTTGAGTTAAAAACCATCTGCCACTGTGGCCGTAAAGCTAATATGGTGTTACGACTGGATAAACAGGGTAAGCCAATCACCAAAGGAGCACAGGTTGAAATTGGCGGTAATGAAAGCTATGAATCCGTTTGCAGGAAACACTTTCGCATTTTTATATGGGATTAAATTTCTTTGATTTAAGCCAAATACCAGCAGGTTATCTTCATCATTTAGGACGAATCCTTCAACCGATAACAGCGAGCCTCTCTTAATAAAAGACTTAAAATATGTGCGTCTGTTTTCATTGCCAACTAAGATAATCTTATGGGCTAATCGCCATCCTTGCATGATCAGGCAATATAAAAATCTGCCACAGTACAAAAGATCTGCTAAAATCGCCTGTTATTACTTCAACAAAAGCTAAAATAACAGTTCAAATAACAGTTCAAATAACAGTTCAAATAACAGTTCAAATAACAGTTCAAATAGCAGTTTAAATAACAAGTAAGCCGTTTGAAGGATTAAACGCATTAATAAAATATATTCTCAATTATCCTTAGGAACAGCCTATATGAAAAAACACTTTTATCGCATAACATGCGTATTAGCCTTCGCTATAACACTAATTATAAGTGGATGCTCAACACAAAAAAAGCCCCTGATAATACCCAAAATAAAAACACCAAATCCGATTGTTAACATAAAGCAAGTGCCTGAAGGACCTCTTGAAATCAGCATTGTGTCGTTGCAAGAATTGGATAAATTATTTGATAAATACCAGTACAGCAGTGAAAATTGGGAAAACGGCAAGTGGGAATTACCACGTATCACCTTTGAAAAAGTGACAGATAATTGGCAAAAAAATTCGCAAAAACTTCCTGTCGAAACTAAAAAATCATTCTTTTTCCGCCTGATGGCACCCCTTATTTTAATGGCCAACGAAAATATTCTTGGTGAGCGAGAAATAGTCAAATACGATTCTTTAAATTCACCTGAACTGAAAAAAGTGGCCCTTAAATATCGTCTTATAAAAAATAAAAAAAACCGAATAACCGCCACGATGCGTAATATGTTATTGAATAAAGTTGATATTTTACCGCCCTCCCTTGCACTTGCACAGGCAGCCGAGGAAAGTGGCTGGGGCACCTCCCGTTTCGCAAAAGAAGGTAATGCTTTTTTTGGTCAATGGGATTTCAGTGGTAACGGCATGAAACCTAAACGACAACGTAAGGCGCTGGGAAATTATGGCGTAGCGCGTTTTGATAGTCCGCTGGCATCCGTTGAAGGTTATATGCTTAATATCAATACCAATAACGCTTATAAGAAATTACGCAGGGTACGTGCACAACTGCGCGATAAGAATCAAAAAATAACCGGTCTTAAATTAGTAGGAACATTGAATAAATATTCTGAACGTGGCCAGGCATATACCGAGGGTTTACGTAAGATGATCCGTTATAACAAACTGCAATTCATTGATAATAGCTATTTAGCCGATAATAGATTAATTCATTTAATCAGCGGACAAGAGTGATAAAAAAAGAGATTTAGTATCATTAATAAGATATGCGCACTGGGTTAAACTGCGCATATCTTTCTGCTGCCGGCAGCTAATATTAAACTTTTATTTACCTTAACGTTATTTACTTAAGGCTTTATTCATTCGTTCAAATCCGGCTTCTAAATCAGCAATCAGATCATCTACATTTTCCAGACCAACATGCAGGCGGATCAGCGGCTTGCTTTTATCCCACTGTGTTACCGTGCGTATTTTATCAATACCAAAGACGCCCAGAATAAGACTTTCAAAACCGCCCCATGAAAAGCCCATTTTAAAATAATCCATATTCTCAACTAAAGCAGTCACCGATTTTAAATTTCCCTCTTTTAAAACAAATGAAAATAAACCATTACTACCACTAAAATCGCGTTTAAAGAACTCATGACCCGGACAGGTTTCGAAAGCGGGATGACGCAGGTGATCAACTTCAGGGCGAGTTGCTAACCAATTAGCGACGGCAAGCGCATTTTTTTCATGTTGCGCCATACGTACACCTAACGTACGTAATCCACGACTGGCTAAATAAACATCGTCAGGCGAAGTACATTGACCCAATAAATAACTGTGTTCTCGCAGCGTTGGCCAATACTTGGTATTCGCCGTGGCAGTGCCCATCATAACATCGGAATGCCCAACGATATATTTAGTCGCCGCTTGAATGGAGATATCAACACCCATTTCGAAGGGACGTGAATTGATAGGAGAAGCCCAAGTATTATCTAACATCACTATCAGATTATTTTCATGGGCAATACGGCTTAATGTGGGTACATCTTGAATTTCCATGGTGATGGAACCTGGTGATTCAAGAAATAACACTTTGGTATTAGGCTGTATTAGCTCACTGATCCCCGCACCAATTAACGGGTCATAATAAGTCGTTTCGATACCAAATCCGGCCAGTAAAGTATCACATAAAGCACGGGTAGGTTCGTAAGCGTTATCAAGCATCAATAAATGATCGCCCGCTTTTAAAAAGGACATTAATGCACTGCTAATCGCAGCGGTACCGGAAGGATATAAGGCGGTACCAGCACCACCTTCAAGTTCAGCAATAGCCTCTTGAAAAGCAAAGTGAGTCGGTCCGCCACGGCGTCCATAATACATTTCGCCATTGTTTTTATTTTTGCCGGCAAAACGCATATCTTCCATCGTATCAAACAACATAGTTGAAGCACGCACCACCGGAGGATTAACCACCCCTTTTGTCCATTTTTTATTACGTCCTAGACATACAATTTGTGTTTCTTTTTTCATATTTATTTCCATCGGTAAATATCGCAAGTAATACCATATTAGCATTTCACAGAGTGATGAACAGTGAGAATAAAGCCATAGCTTAGAAGAAAAAATTGCTTTACGGGTTAATTTCGCAAAACAGCTCAGAATAATCCAATCAGTAATCTAATAAATTTATTACAACGCTAGAGACAATTATCTTATATAATTTGCAGGCGATACTCTATTAAGGTCTTAATCATGTTATTTCAGTCAGAATTTGTGCTCAACCGTGAACATTTTGAAGAATGTTTTGATCAATCATTATTGTTAGGGGGAAAAGCGACGCCGAAATATAAATTGATGGCCTTTCTTGTTTTTGCAGGTAGCGCGATTATCGTATTTGCTGACCAACAAAAGACAGTGGGTTTGTTTATTATTTCTCTCTCTTTTGTTGAATATTTCAGTTTTCGTTACCGCCGTGCATGGTGGTTAATGAGACAGATGTGGAGCAAAAATTCTCATAATACCATTACCTTAACGATCAGCGAACGGGGTGTAAAAACAGAAAGTTTATATAATAACAATGAACTGCTCTGGAATGAGATTAAACACGGGGTTGAAACCCCAAAAGGGTTGATGCTGTATTTGAAAAGTGGGGCTAAAAATTACCTCTCAAAATCCAGCTTAAATAAACAAGCGATTGCATTTATCAAGTTGAAAGTTGCTCAGCCAGTAATAAAAGAGCAGTCATAAGGCTGCTCCATCAACCCCGAAAAGGCTCATTCAACAGCCATTAAGCACAAGCTGTTTAGACTGAAAATCAAAATTTTCCACTGTTTTTATTTCCAGAACGGCATACGCGGGCATCTCATAGGGATGAGAGTTTATTAATGCTTGTAAAGCCGATTGAATTATCTCTGCTGAGCAGACCATTTCAACTTTATATTCGGCTATTTTTGTCATTTGATTTTTTGTACCAATAAAAGCATTACTCGCAGCAAGAGGACGATATTGGCCATCTCCCAGAGTTTGCCATGCACAACAATCATAATCCCCAATACGCCCCGCCCCTGCTTTAAATAAGGCACTTTTTACGCTTCCTAGATGTGAAACTGGTACATAAAAAATCAACTGATACATTTTATTTCCCTTTTATTAGCAGCCAATATGATTATCGAATAAGTAAACGTTATAATTCAAAAGGCTAGAGTTCAAGATTTCGAACTTGCACCGTAGTGTTAATGGCATATTTATAATCGCTATCGGCGGCCAGCTCGCCAGACAGATGAATTTCAACAGAACGTATGCTTGCCGATGCACTGGAAACAACTGATTCAGTAAAAGTCAGATCGGTTATTGTTATAAAATTGTTATCTGAAAGTCCTTCCCAGTAACCTGTTGAGTCACAATGAGCGGCAAGGGGATCAACTCCACTGCCAAATTTAATTTCATTCTCAGCAGGCAAAAATTTGAATCCCATTCGATTTGTATCAGTAATAGCGGTGGCAGAGTCATGATTGTAAGAATAGACGATGCACTTTAATGTATCGCTAGTAAATGTATCAACCATTTTAGTATCGCCACTGCCCACTAAAAAATCGCTGCCTCCGTATCCTGCCCGCCTGATATCAGTTTCCATAATTAACATAATCGACTGCAAATCAGTACGTAACCGTGAATATTTTAAACTTTTTGCACCGGAAGAGACACCGGTGACATACAGGCCAATCACCATAGATAACAGTACTGAGCCAAGTAATAGCGCCAGCATCAGTTCAATTAATGAATATCCTCTGTTTTTAGTTAACATTGTTCATATCCTAATCGAGCGCTGTCCGGAGAACATATTCTTAAACGTATTCTTGACTGGATCACTTTTAATGAGTCCCCGTTACTATTACTCAAGGTCACATTACCGAGATTAGTGTCAAATCGCATCGGCTGGTAGGAGGCTTGGTTACTGCCAAAATTTGTCGCAGCAAACAGCTTTTTACCGTCGGCTAACTGTTCCACTTTATTATGACCGTTTAACGAACATGAATCAGCGACAGGACTATTTGACATCGCCATTTTCCAACTATTAGAATTTGTGGCCTGGCAAAAATGTACATAAATCTGTCGATTACCTTTAATAGCCTGAGTCTGCGCTAAACGCAAAAAGTGATAAAGATGTTCAGTTTTTTGTATTAAAGTCTGCTGTGCAAAGAGAGCCCCGTAATTACTGATGCCAGCTGCTACCAGAATCATGATTACCGTTAGAGAAGCCAATAACTCAATGAATGTAAAGCCACGATTATTGTTATGTTTAATTTCCATATAAAACCTTTCAACAGCATCCATTTTGATCAAAAATTGAGGTCTTTGGGTTTATATATCCCTCAAAAAAGTTTGATGCAGAAATAATTTTTGCATCAACAAAGCTTAGTTTAAACAGATGCTTAATCAAGTAACTCTCTTTTTTTTTATTAAGAATTATCCGAATATTATTACTCGCCTTGCTGATGATTTTAGGTTGTAAAAAAATCAAAAAATCTTTTTAATGTCATAAAGTTGCAACAATAATTCCTTATTGTGTCCGTACGCAGAATTTTTCTGCCGTGAAACCAAGGAAAATAATATGCAATACAGCAAGACTGATACTGATATTTTTGCCGATGATGCTCTTTTTTTTACGGCAAAGAAAAAAATTCCAAAGGTGCGAAAATGGCGTGAAATTGAAGCCATTAAAGAACAGCAAAAGTTATCAAAAGAGTTACTTGATATGGGTTTAGACCTTGATTTTTCATTAAGCGAATGGGCTCAACTTAGATTATAAATTAATGACTTATCTCTTAGTTAATCTATTGATGGCATATAAAACACTGAATATGGAAATGCTTGGTGTTTTTATATGCAACCAAATTCGGCTCTGTTCTTAGGAGTCTTGTGCCCTCAATGTCCTGCGAGTCAATGTCCTGCCATACACTGCGAGTAACTGCAAACCTGCTAAATTTTTCTTGAAAAGGATGCAATTATGCCAAGCTGAACAGGCGCTACTAACAGATAGCTTATTGGTAATTCTTCTGATCACTGACCACAGTCATGCAAGAACGCTGAAGTGACCTACGAAAGCATTTCTTAGGATTGGTTTGTAGAATAATACCCGGCTAGCCACCGACTTTTTTTAGCGCGCTATTGCGCATTAATACATTATTATAATCAACCAGACTGCTTGCCTGCGGGTAACGGGTATCGGCAAATAGTGGATTTTTGTGTACTGAGTTTTTATGTACTGAACATTTGTGTGCTAAACATTTATGTGCTGAATATTTGAGTGCTAAACAATAGCGCTTTAATTCATTTAGCATCAATTTTTTCTAATATATTGTGATACATCTACTTGCTTGCAAATGATTTATATACCCATTTCTTTATTAAACAAAAAAATCCCCAACCTTTGACAAGATCAGGGATTATTATCTCTCTGTAAAATCGTTCCAGTTTTCTTAAAAAGTCCTTAACCTATCGGCATTGCATCAAAAGATGCTTTTTTTAATGCGCTTTTGATAGCTAAACTTGAAACAATGATTCGATTGATAAACCCTGCTCAGAGAGTACATCACGTAAATATTTTAGCGCTTCAACTTGTATCTGCCGCACACGTTCGCGTGTCAGACCGATCTCTTTCCCCACATTTTCAAGTGTTGCAGCTTCATAACCTAACAAACCAAATCGTCTTGCTAATACTTCACGCTGTTTAGGATTAAGGTCTTCTAACCACTTAACAATACGCAGTTTCATATCAGCCTCTTGCAGTTCATTTTCCGGTGAAGCCTCTTTTCGATCTGGAATAATATCCAATAATTCTTTATCAGAATTATTTCCTATGGGGATATCAACGGAACTAATACGCTCATTAAGTTTTAAAATCTTAGAGACTTCTTTCGCGGAGACTCCCAAAACTTCGGCGATCTCTTCAGCCGTTGGTTCGTGAGTAAGCGTGTGTGTTAATTCACGGGCAGTTCGTAAATACACATTTAATTTTTTTACTATGTGGATAGGCAAACGAATAGTACGGGTTTGATTCATTATCGCGCGTTCAATCGTTTGACGTATCCACCAGGTTGCATAGGTTGAAAAGCGAAAGCCTTTTTCCGGATCAAATTTTTCAACAGCCCGAATAAGCCCTAGGTTACCCTCTTCAACTAAATCTAATAATGATAATCCACGATTATTATAACGACGGGAAATTTTCACTACCAGGCGTAAATTACTTTCTATCATGCGTTTACGTGATACTTGATCACCGCGCAGTAAACGCCGGGCGTAATAAACTTCTTCTTCTGCTGTTAATAGTGGCGAGAAACCAATTTCACCTAAATAAAGTTGAGTTGCATCCATGCTTTTTACTTCATTAGCAACAGCTATCTTAGCGGCACTAAAATCTTCATCATCAATTGTATCTGTATCTGTATCTGCATTTTCATCCAGATCAAAAGGGAGACTTTTTTTGCTCTCTAATTTTAAATCCTTAATCATAACCACGTCCTCTTTAAAAAGCTTAACCTGCTATTACAAAAAACCTGTTATTTTATGTTAAGATTTATAGATATCTGCCCATAAAAAAGCTATTCCATTCATGAACTAATGATAATTAATTAAGTAAACTATTAGCGTTTAGGTAAATAACGCATGGGATCGATAGACTTTCCTTGATAACGGATTTCAAAGTGCAGTTTCACACTATCTGTACCACTATCACCCATTGTTGCTATTTTTTGGCCTGCTTTTACCTGTTGTTTTTCGCTTATTAGTAGCTGCTCATTATGTGCATAAGCACTTAAATAATCATCATTATGTTTGATGATAATTAAATTACCAAAACCACGAAGACCCGCACCTGCGTAAACAACCTCACCGGACGCTGCCGTGTAGATAGGCGTTCCACGCTGATTTGAGAGACTGAGCCCTTTCATTCCTGTTTCAGAGGAAGCAAAAGTTTTTGTCAATTTTCCTTTTGCGGGCCATTGCCAATGGCTTATTTTAACATTTAATTTTTTAGGCTTAGTTATTTTTACATCGGTTTTTCTCGTAGAGGAAGAATAGGTGATTGGATTTTTTTGTACAATAGCAGGTTGACTTTCTTTGCTATAAACTTGATCTGTGTTTGATATTTTTTTGTCTTTTATTGGGGGAGGCTTTCTTTTTACTGCTGGCTTTTTAACAGAAATGGTATTTCTCTTCTTGGCTGCGCTTAAATGTAAAGTTTGTCCTTCCTTAATAAGATAGGGTGCAGATAATTGATTGTAGTTCGCCAAATCATTAACATTAATATTCGCCCGCCAGGAAATAGAAAATAAAGTATCACCTTTTTGCACTTGATAACTTTTAGCAGTTATTCCCGATGTTTGCTGCTTAACGGTTTGATAGCGAGTGCTCCCCGTTACATCGGAAACAGGAACAGGGCCATATGAAGATGAGCAACCACTTAAACCTAAAGTGACTAACAGAAAAGCTAAAATTCTCACCGGTAATTAGTTCTCAGTAGCAGGGTATAAAAGAGCGCTAAAAAAAATATCAGCCAACTTTTAAAATAACCCTGTTTGCCAGAATTAGATCGCATTCCCTACCCTCCTAATAATATTAAAGGTGTGACTGAAAAAAGATCTAAATATAAGCCTAAAAATAGATTCCAGAAAACCAGCTTTAAACAAAAATCTAAGCAGTTTACCAGTCAATGACAAAATCACGTTACAATAAGAGCAAATGAATTAAAAAAGGGAGTATTAAATATTCCCCCTACCTGCGCTGCAGCTGTTTATTCAGAAGATCCTGTTATTCTCTCGATTGTGATCAGCTAAAGCGCTTCAAAATCCTTCCATACTATTATAGTTCAGACCATAATTGTGAAGCGAGAGTCACGAGCGTCTTGTTAACTGCGTAATACTTGAGCTCTCGTTTCTTATTTTATTACATTAAAATGAGTATTTTGTCGGTCACTTGTCTAACCATTTTGTCAGGTCGGATAACTGCTCAGTCGCGGTTAAATCAATCTTAAGGGGAGTGATTGAGACATATCCATTTTCAATAGCATGGAAATCAGTCCCGTCACCTGCTTCCGCAATCTTCCCGGGAGGACCAACCCAAAAGATTTCTTTTCCTCTGGGGTCAACACTTTTTTCAATCATTTCCGCTTTGTGGCGTTTCCCTAAGCGGGTTATTTTAATGCCTTTAATCTGCGCTAAAGGGAGATCAGGCACATTCACATTAAGCACTTGATCTGTTGATAAAGGTGATGCTAATAACTTGCCAACCAGCTGTTTTGCATAAAAAGCAGCACTCTCAAAATGCGTTTGACCCGCCAAAGAAATAGCAATAGCAGGCAGACCTAGAAATCGCCCCTCCATTGCTGCTGCAACTGTCCCCGAATAGAGCACATCATCGCCCATATTTGCACCATGATTAATCCCGGACACAACTAATTTAGGCACTGTTATACAGATTTTGTTAAGCGCTAAATGCACACAATCCGTCGGCGTACCACTTACCGCTATAAAACCGTTGTCTAAATACTGCAGACGTAATGGATTTTCTAATGTTAGTGCGTTACTCGCACCACTGTGATTTCGGTCAGGCGCGACCACTTTCACATCCGCCAGATCTTTTAATGCATGATATAACGCGTTTAAACCAGGCGCATAAACACCATCATCATTACTTATTAATAGGGTCATCAGCTTGCCTTTATTAATTCACGCAACACACTGGTTGCGTAACAACCAGAAGGTAAATAAAACTCAACTCTGACCGTTTTATTATCCAGCCAGATTGATGAAAATTTTTCAGGTACTAATAATAGCGGACGACGCTCCTGCTTTAAGCCATTTTTAGCCAGCCCCGCTTGAATCTCCTGATAGGGGGTTAACAGTTCACTTTCATATTGTTTTGCATCATCTAATGAAGTCAATTCGCCCGCTCCCCACAAAGGGGCTGTCAAACAAACTTCGCGGCTTTTTAACCGCTGCTTGGTCTGCTTGTCAAGTTCCGTTAGCGGGAAAAATGAACGGTTAGCCACAAACTGCACACAATCTCCGAGGATCGGTTTATCATATAAATCATCTTTAACACGTGCTGACACAACCTGATTAAACAAGTAACTGCGCGCAGCACTTAAATACATACCGCGTTTAAAACGATCTTTAATTTTACGGCCCCGGAACATTAATAATGCTGCATTAACATTGTGTCCATCAAAACCAAAACGCTGTGATCCATAATAATTTGGCACACCCCCTTGAACCTGCAATAGTGCTTTTTCCATTGCACTTTTATCACTAATTTCACGTATAACAATGGCAAAAGTATTACCCGCTAATGCCCCTATTTTAATCTTTTTATTATGGCGAACAACATTAAGGATAGTCACACCGGGCGATTCAAAGGTACTAAAATCAGGTGTTATCTTTCCGGGAATATGTAATGAAAACCACTGTTTAGTATCAGCATTTCGATCTTTAAGTCCTGCGTAGCTGACATTTTTAGCTGGAATAGCAGCAAACTTGGCTAATTCCCTGGCTAGATAGGCCGTATTTTCACCCACTTTTTGCACCCATAAGCAAACATGTTCCCCCTCACCCGTTAACTCAAACCCAAGGTTTTCCTCAACGTTAAAGTCTTCACATGACTGTTTAAATATACCTTCACTTTGTGGCGCGCCATACAGATAATTAAAATCTAAGTTAAATACTTGTTTTTCTTCTTCTGTCATATTTTTTTCTTCATTAATAAAACCACAGCATGCGTAGCGATTCCTTCGCTACGCCCAATCGCACCTAATCTTTCCGTCGTCGTCGCTTTGACATTAACATTTTGGATTTCAGTGTCGACGAGTTGTGAGATTTCGACGCACATATCTGGAATAAACGCGGCCATCTTAGGTTGTTCCGCAACAATAGTCAGATCTATATTTCCAATTTGATAACCGCGCTCTTTAACCTGCAGAAAAACATTTTCCAATAATTTTCGGCTATCAATCCCTGCATACTGCGGATCATTGTCTGGAAAGTGACGACCGATATCACCTAATGCTAATGCCCCTAACAGGGCATCACATAATGCATGTAAAGCCACGTCACCATCGGAATGTGCAATTAATCCCTGATGATAAGGGATTTTCACGCCGGCAATAGTGATAGGTCCTTGCCCACCAAATTTGTGCACATCAAAGCCATGTCCGATACGGATCATAAGTTACCCTTTATTATTTGCTTGTTGGTGATGATAAATATAATTCGGCGAGTGTTAAATCTTCAGATCGAGTCACTTTTAAATTATCACTACGCCCTTCAATGATGGCAACCGGTAATCCTGCCATTTCCATTGCCGATGCCTCATCGGTGATCTGCTCTGGAAATTCGGCGCTTTCTATCGCATTAATTAATACTTTATTTTCAAACATCTGCGGTGTCAAAGCATGCCAAAGATTTGTCCTACTGACAGTCTGAGTGATCTGACCATCGAAATCACTGCGTTTCATGGTATCGCGTACCCGAGTCCCAAGAATTGCGCCATGTTTTGACTGCACTGCCGTATTGATAAGTTTATTGATATCGGTGCTTTTAATACAGGGGCGTGCCGCGTCATGCACCAGAACATATTCCTCGCTCGGCAGCACTTTTAATGCACATAACACAGAATCAACACGCTCTTTTCCGCCAATAACCACTTTTATCTTAGAATTTTCAGCAAGCGGCAGCTGTGCAAACCAACAATCATTCTCTGCAATGACAACAATGACCTTTTTTATATCAGGGTGGTTCAAAAATGGCGCGATGCTGTGTTCGATAATTGTCTTACCTAACAGGGGCAGGTATTGTTTAGGGATATGGGCCCCAACACGTTGACCTATCCCAGCAGCGGCAATCACCGCATTTAAATTTAATCGACTCATTCATTAATCTTCTTTTGGCACAATACGGAAAAAAGTTTCACCCTCTTTAACTAAACCTAACTCATTGCGCGCACGTTCTTCTATTGCGTCCGTCCCCTCTTTGAGATCTTTTATTTCAGAAAACATCATCTGATTACGCTGCCTTAATTCACTGTTATTTTCCAGAATAAGAGTAACCTCTTCCTGCAAATTATGCCGATCCCCTAATCCATTTTTTCCAAACCAGAGGTGGTATTGTAACAAAACCAGCAAACAGAGCATAAAAAACACAAATAAACGCATAAAAGGTCAGGCTCCACAGTAAAACGAGTAAGGTTAATAGGAGGTTATTTTTACATATTAAGCGTTAAATTTAAACGCACGCTAACAAGTAAAAAATCCCCATCAAAAGACAAGGATCCACAAGCTATCATTTTCTAATACCCGATTTAATTAAGATGAATAAACGATTAAGCCGCTTTCCAAAATAATAGCTTGTTTTCAAGCTGTGGAAAAACCGGGTGAATAAAAATTTTATAAGTTGTCAGCATACCGACAATTATTTTAATCACCACCATCTGTTCAATGCCAAGCAGGTAATAGGCATAACCTCCGACGAACGCTGAGCTAAGCATTAAAATTTGAAATAAACGCAGACGTTTCATACTTAATGCGGTTAATATCACCGTAAAATCAACCCAAGTTAGTAACAATCCTAAGGATGGATTTGCCAAATAACTGTTAATTGCAAAATTGGCAAAATAAGCAAAACCAGCCAACATCAGTACTAACAATAGGTTAATAATTTTTTTAGGGGTCTTAGTAAAATCACAAGCATAACGGTATAAAGTAACACCACCAACGACTAAGTTCAGTAACACCTTAGGCATAACACCGATTAGCAATCCCCAAAGGGTATCATTAGCAACAGAAAGAAAAGAAGCAAGACGCACTCTTTTCATGCCATTAAAAACCAATAATAAAATATAAAAAAGGACACTCGTCCAACCTAAGACTTCGACTAATAATTCCATACTCATTTTTGACTACTATCTCCACTGTGACATTATTTTTAAAAGAGGCAGTAGTTTACTCTTTCTTTTTTTGTTAATAAATGATCTAACCCACTAAATTCGCCCAATCCCTTTGAGCATCGAGCCATCAGCCATCGAGCCGACAGCCATCAACGGACAGCCGACAGCTCGACAGCTTTTCTTCAGGCAAAAAAAATCCCCACCGGAGTGAGGATTATGATTCAAACTGAATTAGTTTAAATTAAAAGTTAAAAGTACCTTTAACTTCTTTAAGACCATTGTAAGGTGCTTTTGAACCTAGCGCTTCTTCAATACGTAGAAGCTGGTTATATTTAGCAACACGATCACTACGGCTTAATGAACCCGTTTTGATTTGGCCAGCAGCAGTACCAACAGCAAGGTCTGCAATAGTTGAATCTTCTGTTTCACCAGAACGGTGAGAGATAACAGCAGTAAAGCCAGCATCTTTAGCCATTTTGATTGCAGCAAGAGTTTCAGTTAAAGAACCGATTTGGTTGAATTTGATTAAGATAGAGTTAGTAATACCTTCTTTGATACCACGAGCCAGAATCTTAGTGTTTGTGACAAACAAATCGTCACCGACTAGTTGAATTTTATCACCTAGTAGTTCAGTTTGGTGTTTGAAACCATCCCAATCAGACTCGTCAAGACCATCTTCGATAGAAACAATTGGGTATTGGTTAACAAGATCTTCAAGGAAGTAGTTGAACTCTTTAGCAGTAAAAGTCTTACCTTCACCTTTAAGTTCGTACATGCCAGTTTCTTTGTTATAGAACTCAGATGCAGCACAATCCATTGCTAGAGTGATGTCTTTACCTAGTTCGTAACCTGCGTTTGCAACAGCCACTTTAATGGCAGCAAGTGCAGCAGCGTTAGACTCAAGGTTTGGAGCAAAACCACCTTCATCACCAACAGCCGTTGAGTGGCCATCAGCTTTAAGTACTTTAGCAAGGCTATGGAATACTTCAGCGCCCATACGCAGACCTTCACGGAATGTAGATGCGCCAACAGGTTGAATCATGAACTCTTGGATATCAACAGAGTTATCAGCATGCTCACCACCATTGATGATATTCATCATTGGAAGCGGCATAGAGTAAACACCGGGTGTACCGTTAAGGTCAGCGATATGCGCGTACAGAGGCACTTTTTTCGATACTGCAGCCGCTTTTGCTGCCGCCAGTGAAACAGCCAAAATAGCATTTGCGCCAAATTTAGCTTTGTTTTCAGTACCATCTAAATCAATCATGATTTGATCAAGTTCAGCTTGTTTAACTGCATCTTTACCAATAAGCGCTTCAGCGATTGGGCCGTTAACAGCAGTAACAGCTTTAAGCACGCCTTTACCTAAGTAACGCGCTTTATCACCGTCACGCAGTTCTAATGCTTCACGAGAACCGGTAGATGCGCCAGAAGGTGCTGCAGCCATACCGATTGAACCGTCAGCTAAGTGAACTTCAGCTTCAACAGTTGGGTTACCACGTGAATCCATGATTTCGCGACCAAGTACTTTTACGATAGTGGACATAATTGTTCCTTTAGTTGTATTAAAAATAAGTTTAAAAATGGGTTATATAATTCCAGATCACTTTAATGCGTTATTTTTTAACAAAAAAAAGTGATCTGGTCAACAAAAACTATTCAAATCGGCCCTGTTGATGATCTATCGCAGATTTTATGAAACCTTTAAATAAAGGGTGTCCATCTCTTGGTGTCGAGGTGAATTCCGGATGGAATTGAGAAGCAACGAACCAGGGATGATTTGGGATTTCAATAATTTCGACTAATTTTTTATCTTCAGATAAACCGGTGACCACTAGCCCCGCTTTCTCTAAAATAGGTAATAAATTATTATTTACCTCATAACGATGACGATGGCGTTCAAATATCTCTTTTGTGCCGTACATATCAAACACTTTAGAACCTTTTTTAAGGTGGCAAAGCTGTGCACCTACCCGCATCGTGCCCCCTAAATCCGAATTTTCGGTGCGCTGTTCAACTTCACCGGTTTTATCAAGCCACTCAGTGATCAAGCCAACAACAGGTTGGTCACAGTTAGCCTCAAATTCCGTTGAATGGGCATTTTTAAGGCCAGCGACATTGCGTGCAAACTCAATGATCGCAACCTGCATCCCTAAACAGATACCTAAATAAGGTATTTTATTTACGCGTGCATATTGAGCCGCGAGGATTTTACCTTCAATACCGCGTTCACCAAAACCGCCCGGCACTAAAATCGCATCAACGCCTTCTAAAATAGAAACGCCTCTCACTTCAACATCCTGCGAGTCGATGTATTTTATTTTGACCGATGCCGCATTTTTAAGCCCGCCATGTTTAAGCGCTTCATTAACAGATTTATAGGCATCTGGCAGTTCAGTGTATTTACCTACCATGCCAATGATAACTTCATTTGAGGTGTTCGCTTCTTCAGAAACGACTTGCGCCCATTCGCTTAAGTCAGCTTCGGGGCAGTCAAGACCAAAACGTTTGACACAAATCTCATCAAGACCCTGCGCTTTTAACAAGGCTGGAATTTTATAGATAGAATCTACATCGCGTAATAAAATCACCGATTTTTCGGTGACATTACAGAATAAGGCGATCTTCACACGTTCGTTAATGGGAATATTCACTTCAGAGCGGCAGACTAAAATATCTGGCTGAATACCTAAACTGCGCAACTCTTTAACCGAATGCTGTGTGGGTTTGGTTTTAACTTCACCGGCGGTTTTTAAGTAAGGCAGTAATGTCAGGTGCATGTAGATAACACTGTCACGCCCGACTTTTAGCCCCAGCTGACGAATCGCTTCCAAAAAGGGCTGTGATTCAATATCACCTACCGTGCCACCGAGTTCAACGATCGCAATATCATGGCCTTTACCACCAGCAACAATACGTTCTTGAATCTCGTTAGTAATATGTGGAATAACCTGGATGGTTGCACCAAGGTAATCACCACGACGCTCTTTAGCCATCACTTCAGAATAAACACGACCCGTTGTAAAGTTATTACGGGCGGTCATTCTGGTGCGGATATAACGCTCATAATGCCCTAAATCAAGATCTGTTTCTGCACCGTCATCGGTTACAAAAACTTCACCATGTTGTATTGGACTCATGGTGCCAGGGTCTACGTTAATATAAGGATCTAGTTTCAGAATGGTGACATCCAGACCACGTGCTTCTAGAATAGCAGCCAGTGAACCTGCTGCAATGCCTTTACCGAGTGATGAAACAACACCACCCGTTACGAAAATATATTTTGTCGTCATAGTAACCCTGAAAATTTAGGAATGGGAAAAATAAACTCAGCTTCAATTGTAAAAATAAAAACGCAAAAAACCATCAGCTTACGAAATCACTGAGGTTAATAATAAGCAGGTAATTTATTACAATTTTAAAATGAGAATTTAGAGCATTTAGATGGGAATATAGTATAGCAAGAGCGCTCATTTTCGACAATCTTTTCTATTCATTAACTTAAAAACATGCAGCTATGTTAATGACTAAAAAATTTAGCACTTTATTGTTGATCGCGAGCAATGCGCAGAAGAGATCTGCCGGGTGAATTTTTAGTGGCGTTATTTCAATTTTATCTTTTCTTAAAACGGGGTTATTGCCTGTTAACGGAGTGATTAAATGAATTAACGGAGTGATTAAATGAATTAACGGGGTGATTAAATGAATTGACGGGGTGATTAAATGAATTGACGGGGTCATTGAATCAATTTTTTGGTTTATAGAATAAGGGTCTACAACAGCTAAGTTGATATTAATTGATTATAAATTAAAAAAACGGTCTTAAATGCTTTATAGATGCATTCAAGACCGTTCCAATATTATCTTAGTTTAAAAACCGAGGTTTTTTAGACAACACTATACCTTATAGGTATAAACGTGCACCAAGTGCCCACTTGTTATCATCTGCAGTAGTAGCATCGTCGTCACCAAGATCAACCTGGTAACCAACATAAGTCAGAACATTGTTAAACGGCTTGTATTCTACCTGGAATGCCGTTGATTCATTTAATGTCTTATTAGTTAGATCATTTTCAACAGTTTCATAGTTAACACTGAGGTTTACGCTGCTTGGTAATGCGTAAGCTGCAATCGCGCTTGTCTGCGATGTTTCAGCAAGTGCATTGTTCATAAACTCGTTGTCAGCATAAGAAACGGCTGCATATAATCCGTTACCGTAAGAACCATATTTTGCTGAAACAATATTTGAAACAGCTTTGTCTGCAGCAACATCACCGGTGTTGTGTGCATAACCTAGAGTTACGTCCATTACTGAGTAGGTTAATGCCGCTTGCACACGAGTATCATATGCAGCGTGCTTACCCTGCCAACCTAGACCTAATTTAAGCGCGCCTGCAGTGCCTAAATCTAGTTTATTGCTGTAACTGACCATTCTTTCAGCACGTCCTGTACCAAGATTATAGTGGTCGCTGTATAAAGATCCGTTAGCGAATGCAACAGGTAAATCTGCAACGCCACCAACACTGTAGTATGGAGACCATTGTGTACCGATGATAGCAGTACCGTTGTCTGCATGGCTAAGCCCAAGGTAACCTAAACGTGTGGAAAATGAGTTTGCTCCGCCGTCTAATGTATTTACTGACCACTCAGTGCGAAGAAACATAGTGTAACCTTCGCCTAAATCACGAGTAGCTTCAAAATTGATACGCGGTGATACTGAAGCTACCTGAGTTTCGCCTTCATCTGATCCAGCTAAACCCATTGCAACATGGCCGCCGATAGAAAAAGTATTAGCTGCATCGTTGTATAATTCAACCGCTGAACTTGCGTTGGCGAATAAAAGTGCTGGGATTGCGACTGCTAGTAATGTTTTTTTCATAGTTTTCCTGTTTATCTTTTTTTTAGGTTAAATGCGCAGGCAATACAGCATAATAGTGTATGCTCGGCGCTAATCTTGAGTAAAGTCTGCCTCATTATTACCAGGTAATAAGAAATGTTCTTTACTCTGTATAATTTACTAGCTTGCCACCTAGCAAACGTTGATAAATTATTTACTGCCCGTATTAAACACCCTGTCTAATTCGTCAAGGTTACTTTAAATATTGCCAACATTAACGAAAGGCTATCGTACCTATAATATAAAAATAAACAGTGATCGAACTCGAATATTGCAAAGGTACTTTTTTATCGTTTCTATTTAAATAACCCTTGCTTTTTAAGGGGGTTAGCAGTTATCAGCTATCAGCCGACAGCACTTTAACCCTGCTGCTTTTTGACTTGTTCCCAAACTGCATCCAACTCATCGATGGTGCAGTCCTGCATTTTTTTCCCCTGTTTTAATACAGCTAACTCAACCAGACGAAAACGTTTTTCGAATTTACTGTTCGCCTGACGTAATACTTGTTCAGGATTGCATTTTAAATGACGCACTAAATTCACATTTGCAAATAACAGATCCCCTAACTCTTCTTCAATACGCGCCTGTTGTTGCTGCTCGCTGAGATCATCACGTTTTACTTCCACTAACACTTCGTCTATCTCTTCATAAATTTTATCAACAACAGGCGGCAAACTATCCCAATCAAAGCCCACACTCGCACAGCGTTTTTGAATTTTATAAGCACGGTTTAATGCCGGTAAGCTTAAGGGAATATTATCTAATAGACTGTCGCTTTTATTTTCTGACAACGCTTTTGCGGCACGCTCCTTGTCTTTTTCAGCTTCCCAGTTGGCATGAATGGCGTCTTCACTGGCAAACTCGGCCTTGGCAAATACGTGCGGATGGCGACGAATCAGCTTTTCGCTGATCGCCTCAATAATATCATTAAACTCAAACAGCCCCTGCTCTTTTGCCATCTGCGCATAAAAGACCACTTGAAATAATAAATCCCCCAGCTCCCCTTTTAACTCATCGAAGTCTTTCAGCTTTATAGCGTCAGCAACCTCGTAAGCTTCTTCTATAGTATGAGACACAATGGAATCAAAGGTTTGTTTGTTGTCCCAGGGACAGCCATTTTCAGGATCGCGCAGTTGTTCCATAATCTTTAACAGAGGTTGTAAATTAGCCGTTGGCATAAAGAGATCCTTAATAACATTAATAAATAAACTGCTAAGAATAAATGAATTGTCGAAGATTATAAACAGGATATGAATGATCACGGGATATACAGACGCACACTACAATAAGGTGCTGTTAAGCAGCCACTGAGATCTTTGCTTTATAGCCTTATAGCCTTATAGCCTTATAGCCTTATAGCCTTATAGCCTTATAGCCTTATAGCCTTATAGCTTTATAGCTTTATAGCCTTATAGCCTTTATCCCATTACAGCCTTACCGCTTTTTAGCTTTACAGCCTTATGGCTTTTATAGCTTTTATCGCTTTTTAGCTCAGAAATCAAACACAACCGGGCAGATAATAACTACATTTAATGATATAACATTTTGAGCTTGGAAATAAGATAAAACTATATTAGCATAAGCTAATTAAAATTAAGGTTCATTGTCAAGGGCGCACTCATGAAATCAAAATATTATTCACTCTCAGCATTTTTTATAAGCTTGTTTTTTGCCATTATTTACAGTAAATCGCTTTTAGCAGATACATTGTTTGAAGTAATCGATCAGAAAAAAGAACAGATCGTCGTTTTAGATGCCACCATTGAGGCCATTAATAAAGCAACGGTTTCTTCACAAACCAGCGGGCGTATTACAAAAATTAATTTTGATACAAATGATTATGTCGAACAAGACAGCATTATATTGGAAATGACCAACAAAGAGCAGGGAGCACAGCTCGCCGCTGCGGAAGCTAATGTATTACGCACTCAGGCGGCCTATAATGAATCAAAATTAAATTATGATCGTTATAAAAAACTTTTTCCTAAAGGTGCTATTTCACAAGGGCAATTAGATCAGGCTGCAGCGACAGCTGAAACCAATAAACAGCTTATAAAGGCAGCCCAGGCGGGTTTAATCCAAGCCAAAGAATCCTTAGATTATACTATTATCAAAGCCCCCTTCGCAGGTGTTGTGACCGAACGGCATGTCGAGATTGGTGAAACAGTCAATCCCGGCGCGCCACTTTTTTCCGGTATGTCATTAACCAACCTGCGTGCGATAACTGAGATTCCGCAACGTTATCTTGTGGCGCTGCGTAATAATCCAGAGTTTATTATTACTCTCAGTGATGGCAGTAAACTGTTTTCGAATAAAATCACGTTATTTAACTATGCCGATCAACAGTCTCATGCTTTTAAGGTCCGTATAGACTTACCGCCTACCGAGAAACTCTTATTACCCGGAATGTGGGTGAAAGTACAATTTGTTTGGGGAGAATCAAAAATGATTAGCGTACCCAGCAGCGCAATCTTGACCAATAACGAACTGAATGCAGTCTATCGGGATGTTGATGGTAAAGCGGTGTTAACTCAAGTTCGATTGGGTAATAGTCTGGATAACGAGGTTGAAATTTTATCCGGATTACATTCCGGCGATAAAATCAGTATTGATGCTTACCAAAAGCTACAACAGCTAGGGGCTAAATAATGAATTCTCAACTCAATATTTCAGGGAGAATTGCACAATATTTCCAAGGGGCTGCCATCACCCCTTTGCTTGCTATTGTCGGATTATTATTAGGTTTTTTCGCTATTATGGTAACTCCCAAGGAGGAGGAACCACAAATCGATGTCACTTTTGCAGATATCTATATCCCCTTCCCCGGCGCCTCCCCTAAAGAGGTAGAAAACTTAGTGACCATTCCGATGGAACAGGTGATTTCTGAAATAAAAGGGATTGATACTACTTACTCTTTTTCGCAACCCGATGGTGCGATGATCATCGTTATTTTTAAGGTGGGTGAACAACGTAACGATGCGATTGTCAATTTGTACAACCAAGTTTATTCCAATATGGATAAACTGCCGATGAATGCAGGTATCGGCCAACCCTTGATTAAACCGCGCGCCATTGATGATGTACCCATCTCCTCATTAACCCTTTGGTCAAAAGATAAAAATGTCACCCCACAGCAATTGACTCAGGTTGCTCATGGCTTGGAAAGCGAACTTAAACATATTAATGGCACCCGTGATATCTATACGGTTGGCGGGCATCAACTGATTGTTGATATACGTATCGATCCCATAAAAATGAACAGTTTTGGCGTCAGTTTTGATCAGATCAATCAAGTGTTAGCCAGTAACAATGCCAGCTCATCGCCGGTTTCTTTAATACAGAATAACCAGCAGATAAAAGTACAAACAGGGCAGTTTTTACAAAACATTTCTGAAATAAAAAAATTGATTGTTTCGGTTAAAAGTGGTTTTCCAGTTTATTTAGAAGATGTCGCCGAAGTTAATCTGTCCGCCGATATTCCAACGAAAAATGTGTTACACGGTGAAGATGGCAAGTTATATCCCGCGGTAACGATAGCGATTGCCAAGCAGCCCGGTAAAAATGCCGTTGATGTCACCAATGCAATAGCAGCGCGCATTAATGAAATTAAAAATGTGCTTATCCCAAACAATATTGAGGTGACCATTTCGCGCGATTATGGCGCCACCGCGGAAGATAAATCCAACACGTTAATTGCTAAACTTATCTTCGCCACCAGCGCAGTAATTATTTTAGTGTTATTAACCATGGGCTGGCGGGAAGCAGTTGTGGTAGGCGTGGCTATTTCGATCACTTTGACTATTACTCTGTTTGCCTCATGGGCCTACGGATTTACCCTGAACCGGGTTTCTCTGTTTGCACTTATTTTCTCGATAGGGATTCTGGTCGATGATGCGATTGTGGTAGTGGAAAATATTCACCGCCATATGAAGTTAAGTAATGAAAAACTCAGTAAAATCATTCCCGTTGCGGTCGATGAAGTTGGAGGGCCGACTATACTTGCAACCTTTACGGTTATTGCAGCCCTTTTGCCAATGGCTTTTGTCAGTGGCTTAATGGGCCCTTATATGAGTCCCATTCCCATTAATGCCAGCATGGGAATGCTGATTTCATTAGCTGTTGCTTTTGTGCTTTCCCCCTGGTTAAGCGGAAAATTATTAAAATCTCACAGGCCAACTAAAAAGCCAATCACTCACGCAAGCGAAGAAGTTAAGCCGATCACAGAAAATTTTATGGACCGCTTATTCCATAAAATAATTGGCCCCTTTGTGCTGGGCAAAAAAGCGAAAATGGCGCGTTGGATTCTATTTGTTGTGGTGATGATTTTAATCCTGTTATCTGTGCTTCTACCCCTTACAAAATTAGTGGTTCTGAAGATGTTACCCTTTGATAATAAATCAGAATTTCAAATCATTGTGGACTTACCCGAAGGCAGTCCTATCGAAGAAACCCAACGTTTACTGGTGGAGTTGAGTACAGTTGTTATCGATGTCCCTGAAATTAAAAACTTTCAAATTTATGCCGGGACTGCGGCGCCGATTAACTTTAATGGTCTGGTGCGTCATTACGATATGCGCAGCACCCAGGAGCTCGGTGATATTCAGGTTAATCTTATCGATAAAAGTAAGCGGCAGCGCGATAGCCATAAGATAGCGCTCAGTATCCGCGGCCAACTGCAAAAAATAGCTCAACCTTATCAAGCCAATGTAAAAGTCGTCGAAGTACCACCGGGACCACCGGTATGGTCACCCATTGTGGCAGAAGTCTATGCCCCGAATGCGGCGCTTAGGCAGCAGACAGCCAAGCAGTTACAGGCCTTGTTTTATGGTACTGACGATGTAGTTGATGTTGATATAATGTATCCAGAGGATCAGGAAAAATGGCAAGTTAATATTGACCGCAGTAAGGCAGCGCGCTTAATGCTGTCCTATGCCAATATAGTGGACGCAGTATCAACCTCCATTGGCGGCAAAGATATTAATATTCTACACAGCGATAAACAAAAGTATGCCATCCCTATTCGTCTCCAGCTTAAAGAGGGTGATAAAGTCAATTTGGCACAGGTCTTAAATCTTAAACTCGCCAACCAGAATGGTAAATTAATTTCTCTGTCCGAGGTAATTGAGATTAAGAAAACCCTGGTGGATAAACCTATTATGCATAAAAACATGATTCCAATGATTATGCTGACGGCGGATATGACGGGACAATTAGACAGCCCTTTATATGGTATGTTCTCTATATACAACACCATCAAAGAAAAAAAATTAGATATCAATCAATATCTTATTAATCAACCTAAGGGTACTGAAGAAGTCGCCATCTTATGGGATGGTGAATGGAAAATAACCTATGAAACCTTCCGGGATATGGGTATTGCTTATGGCGTTGGAATGATATTGATTTATCTATTAGTCGTTGCGCAGTTCCGCTCCTATATTGTCCCGCTTATTATTATGGCGCCCATTCCCTTAACTATTATCGGCGTGATGCCCGGACATGCCCTGTTAGGACAACAATTTGCTGCGACCTCAATGATCGGGATGATCGCCCTGGCAGGTATTATTGTCAGAAACTCAATTTTGTTAGTTGATTTTATTAATCATCAAACAAACAATGGGAAACCTTTTAGCGAAGCGGTTATTAATGCAGGGGCAGTACGTGCCAAACCTATTATTTTAACCGGCTTAGCGGCGATGATTGGGGCATTTTTTATTCTTGATGATCCCATTTTTGGCGGTTTGGCAATCAGCCTGATTTTTGGTATTTTTATCTCAACAATATTAACCTTACTGATTATTCCGGTGCTTTATTACGCCTTTATGCATAAGCGCTTTGAGTCCTAAGCTGCTTCTTTATTATTAGGGACGCATATAAAAAGACCGCCTAAATCGGCGGTCTTTTTATTTTTTTAAAGCACAATCAACCGTCTTTAACCCCAAACGACTTGAAGATGCCAAACCAGGCAGTTGAATTTATGTTTTCACACTGTGGGTTTTTTTAAAGATAATGCCCTCTCTATCTTTTTCTGGATAGGGTAGTGGAGCCGTTTCAATAAGTGAACTCTTACAGCGCTCAACAAGCTCATGGTACATTACTGTGCCTTTAATTTTCCAGGTTAATTCATCATCTGAGACTGTACGTTTTACTGTCGCAGGACTGCCGAGTATTAAGCTTCTCGCATCAAAATGACTATTTGCCTTAATAAAACTGTGCGCGCCTACAATGGATTCTTTACCTATTACAGATAAATCCATTACCACCGCATTCATTCCAATAAGGCAATTTTCTTCGATATGACAACCATGAATAATTGCGCCATGACCAATATGACTATTTTCTTCTAATAGTGTTTCATAATCAGGAAAACCATGAATCACACAGTTATCCTGTATATTGCTGCCATCCATAATGCGGATACCGCCCATATCACCACGAACAGCGACTTGCGGGCCAATATAAACATTTTTTCCTATTATCACATCACCAATAATATCAGCACTGGGGTGCACAAAACTGCTAGGGTGAATGACCGGTGTTACTCCATCAATTTTATATATTGCCATGCTAAATCCTTTGTATTATTAAATATTACCCAGACCATTAAAACGAGAATAATAATCCGATGCAAGTAAAGGCAATAGCCCGTCAATTGTTTCACCATGCTCTGTTATATGAGCTTTGGCTTGTAAATGAATTTTTTGGTATATATTGATTGTAATTTCTTGCGCACGCCGTCCACTCCAATTATGAGGCAAGAATTCATCGGGAAGCAGAGGATCACGAATAATAATACGTCTATAAAAATGGATCAGGAGAAGGCGTAATTTGAAACAATCTTCATTATCTAAGGCGTCACTGCCTGCCTCTTGTATCATTAACTCTATTGGGTCAAACATATTGACAAAAGCGCCGTAATCGTCATTGATTTTATCTAAATTCCAAGTATCAGAAACAAATTTACTTTTGTTTTTTTCCTTGCATGAAACAAGCTCTGCGCCAGTCAAAATAGTTGCATCTGAACATTTACTTAAGATCCGTTTAAAGCTAGGTTGCAATGCTTGTCCTTGATCTGCCTGAATATACATTCCTTTATTGAGTATTCCAAAACCATATTTAGCCAGTTCTTTGCCTTTAAGGTTTGATTCAGTGATCGTAGATGAGGGAATATGAATAAAATTCCATCTTCCATTCCAGGCCGGCTTTTCGGTATTATAAATTTTTTTGTTCGCCTCTCTTATTTCATCAAAGCGCTCAGGCGTCATATAATAATAGCTTTTCCTGCCTACTTTTTTTGCATCAACCCAACCGTCTTGTTTTAATCTAAACAGGGATGAGCGTACAAAACGTTGATTGAACCCTAAAGATTCAAAGAAGTTTATTAAGCTGCTCATCCCTATTGCACTGTCACTATGGCAAAGATAATCACCCAGGAAAGTCATCACTAAGGATCTTCCACTAATATAATTATGCTCTATTGCTAAAGTGAAAAATTCGTTTAATTTTGTTTTCAAAAAACCTCAATATAATTATTTTTAAGTCTAAAAAGTAAGGAGTAAGCACATTTATAATGAACTTTATATGCTGGCCATCTTACTATAACTTTCATATGATAAAGAATAAAATTAAAGACATTACTTAGTTTTATTCTTTATTTATTAACTAATAATAAAGAGGAGAAGCTTTTTTTTTATAAAATATTTAGGATGCTCTTAAATCAAAAACACGCTGTGCTTTGCCTTCCGAGCGAGGAATAACGCCACTAGGTTGAATCAATATTTTTGAAGATACACCAATCATTGTTTTGATTCGATGCTTAAGTTCAGTCACCATATTAATACTTGTTTGGTTGTCTATCGTGCCTTTGAGTTCAACTTTGACTGTCAATGTATCAAGGTTTCCCTGCTTATTAATTTCAAGTTGATAATGTGGATCGAATCCGGCAACACTGAGAATTTGTTCTTCTACTTGTGATGGAAATACATTTACGCCGCGGATAATCAACATATCATCGCTGCGACCGGTTATTTTATCCATACGTCGCATTGTTCTTGCTGTACCGGGTAAAAGCCGGGTTAAATCGCGCGTTCTATAGCGTATAACAGGCATCGCTTCTTTTGTTAGCGAGGTAAAGACTAATTCACCATGTTCATTATCAGGTAGAACATCACCACTAACAGGATTAACAATTTCAGGGTAAAAATGATCTTCCCAAATGGTTGGACCATCGGCTGTTTCAGCACATTCCATTGCAACCCCAGGGCCCATCACTTCGGTTAAACCGTAGATGTCTAACGCTTTAATGCCTAAGCGGTTTTCGATTTCTTTGCGCATAGAGTCAGTCCAAGGCTCGGCGCCAAAGATACCAATTTTCAGTGAACAATTTGAGGCATCACCGCCGTGTTTTTTCTCAAGTTCATCAATCAAATTTAAACAATAAGAAGGCGTCACCATAATAATAGTGGGTTTAAAATCTTCAATTAATTGAATTTGTTTTTCGGTTTGTCCGCCGGACATTGGAATAACAGTCGCACCCAGTTTTTCAGCACCATAATGTGCCCCCAACCCTCCGGTAAACAGGCCATAACCATAAGCAATATGGATAATGTCTTCTGAACTACCGCCTGCCGCTCGAATTGAACGAGCCACAATAGTTGCCCAGGTATCAATATCGTTTTGAGTGTAGCCGACAACGGTCGGTTTTCCGGTTGTGCCCGATGATGCATGGACACGGACAACATCTTTCATTGGGACTGCAAGCGTACCAAAGGGATAGTTTTGACGAAGATCTTCTTTGGTGGTGTAAGGAAATTTATTAATGTCTTCCAAGCATTGAAAATCTGAAGGCTGTACGCCGGCATCATCAAATTTTTTCTTATACATTGGAGAGTTTTGATAAGCGTGTTCAATGGTCCATTTCATACGCTCAAACTGTAAAGCACGCAGATCTTCAGATGATGCTTTTTCAATTGATTCTAATTTATTATAAATTGTCATTGTTCTCTTTCCTTTTTAATATATCACTCTGTTTTTATAGCCCTAACAACAGAGTTAAATAAGCAATTAAACGCGTTCAATGATCATGGCAATGCCTTGACCAACACCGATACACATGCAACAAAGCGCATATTTTCCTTTACGTCGTGTTAACTCATTAGTGGCAGCCATAACAAGTCGAGTACCGCTCATTCCCAGTGGATGCCCTAATGCAATGGCACCGCCATTTGGGTTGACATGATCAGCATCATCAGGCAACCCTAATTCACGTAATACGGCTAATGATTGTGCTGCAAAAGCTTCATTTAATTCAATTACATCCATATCATCAATTGATAAACCCGCTTTTTTAAGCACTTTTTTAACCGCAGGTGCTGGACCCATTCCCATTATGGATGGCTCAACCCCGGCAGTTGCACAGGCAATCACTTTTGCTTTTGGTAATAAACCGTATTTAATAACCGCTTTGTCGCTTGCGATTAACATTGCAGCAGCACCATCATTAACACCAGACGAATTGCCAGCAGTCACACTGCCATTTTCAGCAAAAGGAGTACGTAAATTAGCTAATTGAGAAAGCGTTGTTTCTGGACGCGGGTGCTCATCTTTATCAATAATGGTTGGTTCAGATTTGCGATTTAAAATGGTCACCGGCACAATTTCTTCTGACAGTCTTCCCGATTTCTGGGCTTGTTCAGTGCGGTATTGACTTCTTAGGGCAAAAGCATCCTGATCTTCGCGGGAGATATTGTATCGGGCAGCGACATTTTCTGCTGTTTCAGGCATAGAGTCCGTGCCAAACTGTTTTTGCAGCTCTTTATTTATAAAGCGCCATCCAATGGTTGTATCGTACATTTCTGCATTGCGGGAGTAAGCTGACGTCGCTTTACCCATCACAAAAGGAGCGCGTGACATTGATTCAACACCACCAGCAATCATAAGCTCTGCATCACCTGCCTTAATACTTCTTGCAACAAGTGAAATAGCATCCATACCAGAGCCACATAAGCGATTAATAGTGGTACCTGATACTTCTTCCGGCAATCCGGCAAGCAGCAGACTCATGCGCGCAACATTACGATTATCTTCTCCAGCCTGGTTTGCACACCCATAAATAACATCATCAATTTCTCGCCAATCAATATCCGGATTACGTTCCATAATGGCTTTAATGGGTAAAGCGCCCAGATCATCCGGACGTATTGGTGAGAGACCGCCGCCGTAACGACCTATTGGTGTTCTTATTGCATCGCAGATATATGCATTAATCATTGTTGTTATCTCCTAATATTTGAGTGCCTAACCGATACGCTTTCCCTCTAAATAGAGCGACCAATTTTTGCTGTTGATTGGTGACTTCAACATCATAGGTACCGGTTACTTTTCCCTGGGATTTCATATGCGCCGTTGCCGTAAGTATGTCGCCCTCAAACCCCGGGCGAAGATATTCAATATTGCAACCCGCAGCCACAGCAGTCTGATTCTCACTGTTACATGCAAAGGCAAAGGCTGAATCTGCAAGGGAAAAAATCATTCCGCCATGGCAACTTGGAAAACCGTTTAACATAGTGTTACTGACAACCATATTAAGCACCGCATATCCCTTACCCATGTCTTCGATTTTCATTCCTAAGAAATTAGAGCAAGCATCATTGTTATACATTTTTTTGGCACAACGCCATGCTAATTCTTGACTATTCTCCATTAATGACTCCGTAAGATAATTGTCTTAATAAGGGGGATGGCCGGTAGCGCTCTTCACCATAAAAAGCCGTTAAAGACTCCAATGTTTCTTTGACGTTTTTCCAGCCTAATTTCTCACCCCACTCAACGGGCCCTAAGGGATAATTGACGCCGCTTTTCATTGCGATATCAATATCAGCTTCGGAGGCACCCTTTTTATTAGCTAAATCTAATGCTTCGTTACTCAACATACTTAATGTGCGCCAAACAATCATGCCGGGATAATCTTTTATTAGAATGACTTGTTTATCCAATAACTGTAGAAAGGCAATGACTTTATCCGTCTGGGCATCGCTGTTTTGCAGTGCACCTGAGACAGCAACAACCGAGGTAGACAAATAATCACGGCAGTAATCAATAGTGACCACCGCGGAGCCTAATTTATGGGAAAGTTCTGTTGCTGTCTTCCCTCTTGTTGGAATAATAAGAACGTCATCAACTTTTAGAATGGCGCCTTTCGCTAACAGAGCATTATTCAATGTTGTATTTTTGTTATCACCAAAGGATTGGTTAACAAGCTCTTTAAGTGTTAATTCTGAGTCATCCCAATGGGTCGCCAGGGTGACAGCATTAATATCCATGGTCACCGGGCGGCAAGTATTATAATTATTTTGATATGCCTTTTCGCTGTAATCATAAAAACCCCGCCCACTCTTACGGCCAAAAAATCCGGCATCGACTAATTCTTTTTGAGCCAATGAGGGTTGATATCTGCGATCTTGATAACAGGCATCAAATACGCTTTTGGTGACCGCATAATTAACATCATGACCAATCAAATCCATCAGCTCAAAGGGCCCCATATTAAACCCGGCCGACGCACGCATCAGGTGATCAATATCATCAATAGTTGCAACGCTCTCTTCAAGTGCTCTTAACCCTTCAGCATAAAATGGCCGAGCGACGCGATTGACAATAAAACCGGGAATAGAGCAGGCAAGAACAGATTTTTTCCCGCAGGAGCGTGCCCATTGTTGCGCTGTTTCTGCGATATTATCAGCCGTTGCGACACCTTGAATCACTTCGACTAATTTCATCACTGGTGCAGGATTGAAAAAATGCAGGCCAATAAAGCGTTCAGGCGATTTTAATGCACTGGCAATCGCGGTAATCGATATTGATGATGTATTCGACGCTAAAATACAATCCGCTGAACAGATTGTTTCTAATTCTTTAAATAAGCCCTGCTTTATTTCAAGATTTTCAACAATAGCTTCAATCACCAGATTTGCTGACGCTATTTCAGATAATTCCGATGAACAGTGAATTCGCAGAAGAGTGCTTTCCAGTGTCTGTTGTTCCATCCGTCCTTTTTTAACGCGACGCTCAAGTTGTTTTTCGATATTCTCTTTTGCTTCTTCAGCCTTGCCTTTTGCAAGATCAAATAAATAAACTTGATAGCCAGATTGCGCTGCAACTTGAGCAATACCCGCTCCCATTGCACCCGCGCCTATCACGGCGACGGTTTTAAATAGTAATTTTTCCACAGTTTATTTCCCTTTAAAGACCGGTTGTCTTTTTTCAAAGAAAGCCGTAACACCTTCACGGTAATCATCAGTACGCCCTGCAAGACGTTGCAGGTCGCGCTCTAATTCAAGTTGTTCTGATAATGTATTATCACTACTGTGATTAAGCGCTCTCTTTATATAACCGAGTCCCGTTGTTGGTTGCGTTGCAAGATGATCAGCTAATGTCATCGCTTCTGACATTAGTTGGTCATCTTCAACGCATTCCCAGATCATGCCCCACTCTTTAGCCTGCTGCGCGGGTAACTTATTGCCGAGCAGCATTAATGCCTTTGCCCGTGCCGGGCCAATTAATCGCGGCAGTGTCCATGTGCCCCCGGAATCCGGCACTAGCCCAAGTTTGCAGAATGCCTGAATAAAACTCGCGGATTTCCCTGCAATCACAATGTCACAAGCGAGCGCCAGATTTGCACCTGCACCTGCCGCCACGCCGTTAACCGCTGCAATAATGGGCTTGTTGATTGCAACAAGCATATTTATCAGCGGATTATAAAATTTCTCAATACTTTCACCGAGATCGGGTCTGGCTTGATCTGCGCTAATATTACGATCGTTTAAGTCTTGTCCCGCACAAAATGCGCGACCTGTACCTGTAATGACAATGGATCGTACTTCATCATTTCTGTTGGCATTTTTTAATGCACTCATTAATGCTTGGTGCATTTCAGGGTTAAAACTATTTAATTGTTTTGGTCGATTAAGAGAAATAAGGCAGACGCCATTTTCTATTATTGTCAGTACGCTATTTTCCATCAATCTAACTCCCTTTATAGGTCGGTTGACGCTTGTTAAAAAAAGCATCAATGCCTTCTTTTCTATCGTTGCTTGCGGCTAATGTGACAAACAATTGACGCTCGAATTTTAAGCCTTGATCCAAGCTGCTATTAGGAACTTGCTGCAGAGATTGTTTGGCAGCTTTTATCGCAAGCGGCGCGCGTTTTGCTATTGTTTCGGCAATGATGATGGTGCGCTCAAGTGTTAACTCAGGAATAACAACTTCACTAATAAGACCTGCTTGTAAAGCGCGTTCGGCCGTGATCGGAAGCCCAGTCAGTACCATTTGATTAGTCAAAGATTTACCGACTGTCCGCGCTAAACGTTGTGTGCCACCAGCACCCGGTATTAATCCTAAGGTTATTTCCGGCAAACCAAACAGGGCTTTTTGTCCTGAAATGGCAATATCACACAGTAGAACTAACTCAAGGCCGGCTCCTAAGGCATAACCATTCACAGCGGCTAATAAAGGTTTGCTAAACTTATTTAAACGCGCCCATAATTCAGGTCTGGGGTTCAACCAGGTATCAATAGCACCTTGCGTTGCTAACTCATTAAGATCTGCACCTGCAGCAAAACAACGTTGTCCACCGGTTAGCACGACCGCAGCAATATGATTCTGTTGCTCGGCTTTATCTAATACCCCTGCCAGTTCATTAAGGCAGTCATTTGAAAGTGCATTACGTTTTTCGTAATGCGTAAATTGTATTAACAGCACACCCTTTTTTTCAGAGCATTGAAGAAAATTTGATTCATTATTTAAAGTCAATATCCCTGCCTCCTAAGCATCAAAGTCAACGGTGACTGCATTTGAAGTCGGTACAGCCTGGCAGCTAAGAACAAAACCTTTATTAACTTGTTCATCTTCCAAACTATAATTAACCGACATCTCAACGGTACCCGATGTCACTTTACAAATGCAGGTTGCACAGACGCCCCCTTTACATGCGTGAGGAAGATCAGCACCTTGTCGAAGCGCTGCATCTAAAATACTATCGTCATCTTCAGTCATTTCAATTGACATAATACGGCCATCACGTTTTACTGTTATCTCGCTTTTTTCAACATGACTCTCAATTGCTCGTCGTGGACTTTTTGAAATATTAAAGCGTTCAACATGAAAGTTCTCTTTGCGCAGTCCGCCTTTATTTAAAACGCTGTAAGAAGGCTCTAACATCTCCTCCGGACCACACAGATAGCACTCATTAAATTTACTCCAATCAAAAAAGGAATGACCTAAATCTTGAAGTTTTTGCGCATCCAGCCGGCCGTTTAGCAGTTCAGCCTCATGACTTTCACGGGAAAATAAATAAACAAGCTGCAATCTGTCCGTAAAGCGATTTTTATAATCGGATAATTCTCTTTTGAACATAGTGGAATTCAGTGTTTTATTACCATAAAGCAGCGTAAATTGACTTTCAGGCTCGGCTTCTAAGGTGCTTTTTAACATCGAAATAATAGGCGTAATGCCTGAGCCAACGGCAATACCTAAATATTTTTTATTGGTGTTTTTTTCAGGTTCAAAGCCAAACTGACCTTTTGGAGACATAACATCAATCGAATCTCCCACTTTTAATTCTTTATTTGCATATTGTGAAAAGCGCCCATCGGGGATTTCTTTAATGCCAATACTAAGATCGCTGTCGTTAGCAGATGAGCATATTGAATAACAACGGCGCAGCTCCTCATTATCAAGCGTTGATTTCAGCGTCAGGTATTGCCCTGGCTTAAATTTAAACTCTGCTGATAATGACGCTGGAATTGCAAATGTAAGCACGACGGCATCATTCGTTTCATGTTGTATTTCTTTTATCATAAGCGGGTAAAATGTTGTCATAATTAGTTCTCGATTAAATACATTTAAAGTAATCAAAAGGTTCATAACAAGTAAGGCATTTATAATGTGCTTTACAGGCTGTTGATCCAAACTCACTGATTAATTGGGTTGATTGACCACCACAATTTGGACAGTTAACGCTGGGTGGTAAAGAGCCCTCAAAACAGGCTTTACCTTGAGGTGGCGCAATGCCGTAATCAGATAATTTTTTTTTGCTTGCCTCGGACATCCAATCCGTTGTCCAGGCAGGATCCAGACTGACATTTACCTTAACGGGTGTGTGCCCTGCTGATGTCATTGCTTGTGTAATGTCATTAATCAGCATTTCTGTTGCCGGGCAACCAGAATAGGTTGGTGTAAAAGTCACTACCCATTGTTCGTTTTCAAAATCAACGGCGCGTAGCATCCCCAGTTCAGCGATCGTAATCGCTGGAATTTCTGGATCCGGTATCGCTGAAAGTAATTTCCAGGCTGATACTTTTTGAGGATGATCAAGCGTTTCTAAATTTTTAACAACCATTTCAACCCCTACCATTCACAGTTAGGATAAGATCTTTGTATGTGCTGCATTTCAGCTAACAGAAAACCAAGATGTTCACTGTGTAAACCTTCCTTGCCACCTTGGCGGGTGTTTGTTGTTTTAGGTAGAACAAGATTTGCCTTGGCTAATGTGCTTTCTATTTCCTGTTGCCACGTTGGCTGCAATGCTTGAACATCAACAGCAAAACCTTGTGAAATAAGGTTTTTCTCATTGTCTGTCGGGGTAAACATTTCATGACTGAAGCGCCACATTTCATTGAGTGCCATTTGCATTTTTTGATTACTTTGAGCCGTGCCATCACCTAATCGAATCATCCAATTCTGGCTGAAACGTTTATGGTAGCTGGCTTCTTTAATTGATTTTTTTGCAATAACGACTAATTGAGGATCGCTACTATTTTGAAGTTCTGTTAAGAAATGATAGTGAAAAACATCAAATAGGTATTGGCGTGTGATAGTAATATCAAAGCCTTCGTTCGGCTGTTCACTTAAGAGCAGATTATAATAAGCAGATTGATCTCGAAAATAAGCAAAATCGTCTTCTTTGCGATTTTCAGTATCGAATTCACCCGCATATTGATATAAATTACGCGCTTCGCCAAGCAGATCTAAACTGATATTGGTCAGCGCTAAATCAATTTCAAGCTCAGGCGCAATACCGCAGAGTTCCGCTAAACGATGTGATAATACAAAACTAGTATCAGCTAGCTGCAGTACATATTGTAGTTTAGGATCAATATTATTCATTCTTAACTCCTTGAATTACATATGCTTAATGTTAGATGGAATAGTATAAAAACGAGCATGACGGTAAATTTTATCATCTGCCGGTTCAAAAAGCGGACCGCTTTCACTTGGCTGTGAAGCGGTAATAAGTGATGATTTAACCACCCAAATAGAAACACCTTCACTTCTGCGTGTGTATAAATCGCGTGCACCTTCTAATGCGGTTCTGTCATCGGCACCACGTATGCTTCCTACATGTTTATGATCAAGACCTTGCTTACTTTGTACAAAAACTTCATATAACGGCCAGTTAGTAGATGTCATTTTTATTTCCTTATTTACGCTGATTTTTGTTGTTGTTTATTGGCATAAGCAGTCGCCGCTTCTCGTACCCACTCGCCATCATCCCAAGCACGTTGCTTCGCTTGAATGCGCTCATGGTTACAGATACCGTTTCCTTTAATGACTTCCATAAATTCATTCCAATCAATTTCACCGTGATCAAATTGATTGCTTGATTCATTCCATTTTAAGTCTGAATCTGGAATATCCATGCCTAACGCTTCGACCTGATGAACCGTATTGTTAACAAATTTTTGACGTAATTCGTCATTACTCAAGAGTTTTATTTTCCATGCCATACTTTGTTCTGAGTTAGGCGAGTTATCATCGCTTGGACCAAACATCGTTAACACCGGCCACCACCAACGGTTGATCGCGTCTTGTAACATTTGTTTTTGTTCTTTCGTTCCTTTCGCTAATACAGTAACGGCTTCATAACCTTGTCGTTGGTGAAAACTCTCTTCTTTACAAATTTTCACCATTGCACGTGCATAGGGTCCATAGGATGTTCTGCAAAGTGCAACCTGATTAATAATGGCAGCGCCATCAACTAACCAACCAACAACACCAATATCTGCCCAGTTTAAGGTTGGGTAGTTGAAAATGGATGAATATTTCATCTCACCTTTAAGCATTTTTTGGTAAAGGTCATAACGATCTCCACCCAGTGTTTCTGCTGCGCTATAAAGATACATACCGTGGCCGGCTTCATCTTGTACCTTGGCAAGTAATATCGCTTTGCGTCGTAAAGAAGGCGCACGAGTGATCCAATTTGCTTCAGGCAGCATGCCTATTATTTCCGAATGAGCATGCTGCCCAATCTGACGAATTAATGTTTTTCGATACTTTTCCGGCATCCAATTTTTTGGTTCGATTGGAATTTCTTTTTCAATTTTCGATTCAAAAGCAATATTATCTAAGGACACTATCAACCTCCAGTTGCGATACGCTTATTTATTTTTGTGTTAATAAATGTATCATTAATGGATTAAATAACAAGATAGAATTAACATTTAAGATCACATTAATTGATTTAAATTAACATTTAATTAACACTTTGAGTGTAATTAGAAGGGGGAGATAATATTGAGGCGGTTTTTAATATTTTTTTTGAAGTAAAAAAAACAGCTAATCGATAATGATTAGCTGTTTAAAATAATAATTATCTGTTGGGGATAATCATTAAAAGTCTCCCTTTTCCCGCGCGACAAGGGTTAGTATTGTATAAAGGGCAACGGGGTTACCATGTTGATTAGTGACTTCTACATCCCAGGCAACCACACCTTGAGGCGTGTCCTCTTCGAGCTTCTGGCGCTTTTTAGTTTTCTTTTGGCAGGTTAATACTACCTGAATAGTATCGCCAATTGCGACCGCTTCAACAAACCTGAGACTTTCCATACCATAGTTTGCTAAAACAGGACCAGGAGCGGCTTCAACAAATAAACCAGCAGCGGCGGAAATAATAAAATAACCATGTGCAACCCGTTGACCAAACATCGATTCTTTTGCTGCAATATCATCCATGTGCGCATAAAAATGATCGCCACTTAAACAGGCAAAGTTAACAATATCAGTTTCTGTTATGGTACGCCGTGCGGTTTTCAAGCTTTCGCCAACGGCAATATTTTCAAAATATTTCTTAAAAGGATGGACGAGATCGGTTGTTGTTTGCGCGCCTCGAACCCATTCTTTGCCTACACTCGCAATCATGGTTGGTGATCCTTGAATAGCAGTACGTTGCATATAGTGCTTAATACCACGTAGCCCGCCCATTTCTTCCCCGCCGCCGGCACGGCCAGGACCACCATGAATTAACATCGGCAGTGGTGAGCCGTGACCTGTCGATTCTTTAGATGATTCGGCATTTAGGATATGCAAGCGCCCGTGCAGATGACCGATTCGGCTTACCATTTCTGATGCAAAGCTGCCTGATGCTGTCACAAGACTGCCAACAAGACTGCCTTTACCCAGGGCAATTAACTCAGTAAGAGAATCACGATCCTGGTATGGCATTAATGTACAAACAGGGCCAAAGGCTTCAACATCATGAATAGTTGTCGATGCTTGAGGTTCATTACAGACTAATAATGTGGGTGGGAAATAAGCGCCATTTTCAGAGCCTTGTGGCGTGAAATTTAACATATCACCACCGGTAACAATCTCACAATCATGGCTTAGTAAAGCTACTTTTTCTTTAACATCATCAAGTTGAGACTGACTAATAAGCGGTCCCATAGTAACGTCTTTAATACTTGGGTCACCGACCACTATTCTTTCAAGGCGTATTTTTATTGCATCACGTGCTTCACTAAGCAGGTGGGACGGCACCATTGCACGACGAATAGCAGTACATTTTTGTCCTGCTTTAATGGTCATTTCACGACAAACTTCTTTAACAAACAACTTAAATTCGGGTGAGTCAATGGTGACATCATCGCCAAGGACAGCGCAGTTTATAGAGTCAACTTCCATGGTGAAGGGAATTGATTTTTTAATCAGATTATCTGTTGCTCGTAACATGTGCCCGGTTTTAGCTGAACCTGTAAAAGTGACGACATCTTGATAATCAACACAATCGAGTAAATTACCAACAGATCCACAAACAACTTGAATGGCCCCTTCTGGTACCAGACCGCTCTCAACGATCATTTTAACCATGGCCTGGGTTAAAAATGCAGATTCAGAACCGGGTTTAATAATGGCAGCCATTCCACCAAGCCAGGTTGGGGCAAGCTTTTCTAACATACCCCAGCAGGGGAAATTATATGCATTGATATGGATTGCGACACCCGGTTTTGAAGTCAGAATATGTCGTGCTGCAAATGAGCCACTTTTAGATAGCGGGATTAAATCATCTTCTGCCCAGATGGTTTCATTGGGTAATTCGCGATTAGCAAGACCTGAATTATTAAAAAAAGTTGCAGCGCCACCTTCAATATCGACCCATGAATCAACACGTGTTGCACCCGTCTGTGCCGACAGTGCATAGAGCTCTTCTTTATGAGCCAGTATGTATTTAGCAACCTCTTTTAACATATTTCCTCGTTCAAGAAATGTCATTGAAGCCAATGCTTTACTGCCTTTTTTTCTACCGTATTCAAGCATTGCCGCATTGTCAATACCAGAACTGTCCAGCTCATAAAGTCCTTCATTAGTGAGTGCGCTAGACGTTACTCGCGGTTTGTTTTTTCCGTAATACCAATTTCCCATAACGTAACTGTGTAGTTTCTGCATTATTTTATTCCTATTGATTATGAATGAAATCTTATTGCCCTATTGTGCGTTGTCACTTTTTAAGGTTAAAACTTATTTTTCATCTGAACGTTAAAACTTCGTTTTCGTCTAATTGTTACCTTTGATCACAAATGTAACATTTACGCTACATTTTACAAACAAAAATGACTCTATTATTTTGCTTGTTAATATTTCCTGTGTCATATTATTTCAACATTAAAACTTAAAGGATATAATATGTTTAATAATCTGTTAAAAACCAGCATCACAGGATTTGTCACCTACGTCTGTTTTTCAAGCATGTCATGGGCATCTGGCCCTGAGCATGTACTGCGTGTTGGGACATGGCTAAGTCCGACTCATACAATGAATCAAAATGTGCTTCCTACTTGGGGCAATTGGATTGAAGAGGCAACGGATGGCCGAGTCACCATTAAACTTGAGTATGATGTGGGTCATCCTAAAAGTTTGATTGATCTCGTTGAAGATGGCGCGATTGCTGCATCTTGGACTTTCCACGGGTATTTACCCGGACGCTTTCTTTTGCCGCAAATGGCAGAACTGCCAGGCGCTGATGTTGGCGCAGAGGCTGCATCTGTCGCTCATTGGCGAATTAACGAAAGATTTTTCCAAAAATCAGGCGAGTATGATGGTGTTGAGGTTGCGGGGCTTTTTGTTCATGGTCCAGCCCAAATTCATACAACCACTCCGATAGCTTCAATTAAAGAACTTAAAGATAAAAAAATTCGAGTCGGCGGTGGTACTGCGAGTGAAATTGGCGAACGCCTGGGTATTATTGGCGTGAATGCGCCTGCCAACAAGGCATATGAGATGCTTTCTCAAGGTGTTGCTGATGGTATTTTTATGCAAATGGATATGATGAAAGTCGGTCGGTTTAAAGATGTCGCACCTTATACTCTTAAAATACCTGGTGGTTTATATCTTGGCTCATTTGGTATCTTTTTAAGCCCTGACTTTATGGATGGACTTTCAGAAAAAGATCAAGCAGCGATTAGAAGCGTTTCAGGAGAGCGTTTATCTGCGCTTGCAGGCAGATCATGGGCTGAAGCTGATAAAATTGGCGAAGCAGATATCATTGCAAGTGGCAGTCAAGTTATTGACGCATCGGCAGAAGATATTGCCTATTTTAATGAAAAAATCAAAGGAATGGATGAGCAGTGGATTAAATCAGCCAATAGTCGAGGCGTTGATGCAGAAGCCGCATTAAAGGCATTTAGAAACGAAGCTGAGAACTATCAACCAATTGATTTATAGGATTGTTATATGACCTTTTTTATTGGAAACATGATTAAATATTGGGAAGTTGGCGCTGAGTTTTTAGATAAATGTCTCAAATTGTTGACTGCATTTGTATTGTTTGGATTAATGACCATAACCTGTATCGATGTTATTGGCCGCTATCTATTCTCTGCTCCTCTTATTGGAAGTGTAGAATTAACTCGGCTCCTGCTCGGGTGCTTGATTTTTTCTGCACTGCCTATTATTACATGGCGTAAAGAGCACATAAGTGTCGACATTATGGACTCTTTTATTCCGAAAAAGGTTAAAACATTTCGTGACAATGTATTTAATATCGCTATTGCAACGAGTCTTTTTGTTATAGGTGGCAAGGTTTGGGGTCTTGCCGAACGTTCACAGCGTTATCATGAAATAACGCTGTATTTGGAAATACCTGTTTATTACTTGACTTACTTCCTTGCGTTAACATGTTGGTTAACAGCTATTACCTCGCTTGTTTTGGTTTTAACTGAAACACTTAATAAACAATATAAAAACCAGGGATAAGCATGCTAATTACATTAATTGGATTCACAGCGTTAATGGTATTGATTTTACTGAGAATGCCCGTTGCTTTTGCAATGGGGATTGTTGGTTTCATTGGTTATTCAGCGTTAGGCGATTGGAATTTTGGCGGGGCACTGTCAATCAGTGCTAACCGTTTAATAGATACCTCTCAATCTTATGGTCTTTCTGTTATCCCCCTGTTTATTTTAATGGGGAATTTTATTACCAAAGCCGGATTATCCCAGGAACTGTATCGTGCTTGTTATGCCTTTTTAGGACACAAGAGAGGCGGTCTTGCAATGGCGACTATTGCCGCGTGTGGGGGGTTTTCTGCAATATCAGGATCAAGCCTTGCGACAGCTGCGACAATGGCAAAAGTTGCTATGCCACCGATGCGTAAATACGGTTATTCCGATGGTTTGGCTTCCGCATCAATTGCCGCTGGCGGTACGTTAGGAATATTAATTCCACCCAGCGTCATTTTAATTATTTACGGTGTGATGACCGAACAAAGCATAAGAGATTTATTTGCAGCAGGCTTTATTCCCGGTCTATTAGGTATACTTTTTTATATGCTGGCAATACGTTTTGTTGTTTGGCGTAATCCCAAGGCTGGGCCTTGTGGAGATAAGATGGGTAAAAGTGAAAGATGGAATGCGGTTCGCTCCGTGGCGTCTATTTTAGGTTTGTTTATTGTTGTTATGGGCGGAATTTATGGCGGTATATTTACACCGACGGAAGCCGCGGGAATTGGTGCCGGGGGCGCGTTCGTTATTGCGCTTTATCGCCGGTCATTAACCTTTGTGATTCTGCGCGATATCCTTATTGAAACTGCCCGTACAACTACCATGCTGTTTGGTGTCATTATTGGGGCATTAATATATTCAAATTTTGTTAATCGCGCCGGCTTGCCCGCTGAACTTGTTAATCTAATTACCTCTATTGGTGCAGAGCCGATTATGGTTATGCTGGCAATACTGGGTATTTATATTTTGTTAGGGACAGTATTTGAAAGTTTATCGATGCTGTTATTAACCATCCCGGTGTTTTATCCACTGGTGCAAGCAATGGGATTTGACCTTGTTTGGTTTGGTATTGTGGTGGTGGTTGTGACTGAAATCAGTTTGATTACTCCACCCGTAGGATTAAATATATTTGTGTTAAGCAGTGTGATTAAAGACATTAAAACCAGTACCATTTTTAAAGGCGTAACCCCCTTTTGGTGTGCTGATATTATTCGTCTTTTATTATTACTTTTTATTCCTGCTTTATCACTTTGGTTACCACAGATGCTGTATAGCGCTTAGCTTAATTAAGAAGTGAAAGATCTCCTTTTTTAACTTTAATTTAAAGAAGAGTGATATTTAAAATATCACTCTTCTTTTTATAACTCTGCGGAAAATTTTTAATCAAAACCGCTTATTATTTTAGATAAATTTCATTTCCTATTAATAAGGTTGCAGCAATATTTCTTGCTGTGCGCGTTAAGTTCCCTTCTGCCTCACTTAATACCTGCGCTAAAGGCTGCGCTGAACGCACTGTCCCAAATATGCTGCCAATATTTTCATATAAGCCTTCCACTTCAGTGCCTAAGGATCCGGCAATCGCAATCACGGGAATACCTCGCGCTTGTGCGCGTTTAGCAATACCATAAGGCGTTTTACCATTAAGCGTCTGGTTATCCATCTGCCCTTCTCCAGTGATCACCAAATCAGCCCCCTGTAATACATCATCCACCTGTAAAATATCCAGTACCATATCAATACCGGCTTGAATTTTAATATTAAAGGCTAAGGACAAACCCAATGGTGCGCCGCCTGCCGCACCAAATCCGGCACTTTTTTGCTGCTTGATATGGGTGCTCTGCGCAGCAATATCGGCAAAATGACTTAAGGCACTATCAAGTAACTCAACCATCTCCGGTGTTGCCCCTTTTTGTGGTCCAAAAACGCGACTTGCGCCATTATCTCCAGTTAAAGGATTTGATACATCACAGGCAACAATAAATTCAACATCGGCGCAGCGTTTATCAAGCTTGCTTAAATCAATAGCCGCTAAGCCTTCAAGCGCCGCCCCGCCAATGGTCAGTTGATTACCTTGTGCATTCAATAATTGCCCACCAAGGGCCTGTAAAATACCCGCTCCCCCATCATTACTTGCACTGCCCCCTAAGCCAATGATTATTTTGTTAGCGCCTGAATCCAGTGCTTGAAGTATAATCTGACCCGTACCAAAACTGGTGCTTATCAGCGGATTACGTTGTTCTGGAGTAATTAAATCAAGACCGGAAGCGGCCGCGATTTCTATTAATGCCGTTTTAGATTGACCATCATTAAGCAAAGCCCAGACAGCATTAACATTACCGGAAATAGGCCCCTTTACCTCTTTATATTGTTTTTTCCCTTTTAGCATATCAACTAAAACATCAACAGTCCCTTCTCCGCCGTCAGCCAGAGGAATCTTGATAAATTCACAGTCAGGAAAAATTTGCGAAAAACCGTTTTCGATGCAGGTTGCCACAGCCATGGCTGAAAGCGATTCTTTAAATGAATCGGGTGCGATAACAATTTTCATAATTTCACCTATTCCTCTTATGACCGGGCTAATTTTAATAAACTAAAAAGACAGCTTAGAATTTAACACAAAAAGTCCTCGCTTGGCATAACGCGATCCAGCTTGCCACAGCCATGGCCAAAAGTGATTTTTTAAATAAGTCGGGTGCGATAAAAATTTTGAAGAAGCGGTACAGCATACAAAAGGGGCAAGGAATAAAAAATAAGCCGCATCAATCAGTACGGCAAAGGGCTTGAAGTCGGCTAACCGATAAAAACTTACTCTAACATTTCCAATATTTTTTTCAGCGCTTCAATAAAACGCTCAGCTTCCTCATGGGTATTATAAATTGAAAATGAGACTCTTACGGTGCCTTTGCAATTAAGTTCCGCCATTAGGGGCATAGCACAATGCATTCCACTGCGCACAGCAATACCCTGCGCATCTAATAACATCGCAATATCACTTGGGTGTTCACCTTTAACCGCAAAACTGAGCGCACCAGACTTAACTCCGCCTTCATAAAAAACAGTGATAGCAGGGAGCTCTAATAACGCTTTTTCCGTGAAAGTTAATAATGACTGTTCATGATCAATCAAATCCTGGCGGTTAAAAACACGGATAAAATCAATGGCTGCACCCATCCCTATTATACCGGCAATATTAGGCGTACCCGCTTCAAACTTAAAAGGTAATTGGTTAAAAGTACTTTTTTCAAAACTCACCGTTTTAATCATCTCTCCGCCACCCTGCCAGGGAGGTAGGGCTTCTAAAAGGTGCTGTTTGCCGTATAAAACACCTACTCCTGTTGGGGAAAATAATTTATGGCCGGAAAAAACGTAATAATCACAGTCAAGATCCTTTACATCAACGATTAAATGCCCAACTGCCTGGGCACCATCAATAATAACCTGAGCGCCAACCTGATGAGCCAGTTTTATTATCTCTTTAATAGGATTAATAACGCCTAATGCATTGGAGATATGGGTGACCGATACAATTTTGGTTTTTGCACTTAATAGTTTCTGGTAACTCTTTAAATCTAAATCCTGCTGCAGGGTCAATGGAATGATTTTTAAAACGATACCCAGTGATTCTACCAGCATTTGCCAGGGCACAATATTTGCATGGTGCTCCAATGCACTGATAATGACTTCATCACCGGCTTTCAAGCCTTTAGATAATACATTGGCTAATAAATTAATGCCTTCCGTTGTGCCTTTTGTCCAGATGATTTCTTTTGTGTTTTTGGCATTAATAAATGTTTTTACGGTCTCTCTAACGCCCTCAAATGCGGCCGTCGCGCGAAGGCTCAGATGATGGCTGCCGCGGTGTACATTGGCGTTATCACGCAAATAATATGCAGCAATGGCATCCACCATAGCTTGGGGTTTTTGGGTCGTCGCCGCGTTATCTAAATAGATCAAAGGATGTTCATTAATCATTTGATCTAGAATCGGAAAATGCTGACGTATTTGATAAACGCAAAAAGAAGAGTTTGACAAAATTATTTCACCTTTTAATTCCGTAACAAAAAACAATACCGCGATGATACCCTCAGTACAAGTACTGCATAATATTCAGCTAATTGTTGTATACCAATTCCACTAATTAAGTGATCTATTTAGGCGCCGGGAAAACGCATAAAAGCAAGGCATTGATTGCAGTAACTAGTTGTTCTAATTATAAAATCAAGCACAAAGACTAAAACGTAGTTTTATGTCTAGCTAGTATGTGTTTTAACCAGCATAAATGAACAGAAAATTAATGGATTTGGTATTATTTAGCCGTTACGGCCTTCAACCATCAGACGCTTCATTTCTGCAACTGCAGGTCCAAAACCATCAACAAGCGCACGGGCCACAATCGCATGCCCGATATTAAGCTCGATAATTTCAGGCAATGCTGCGATAGGTTTCACATTATGGTAATTAAGACCATGCCCGGCATTCACTTTGATACCCGCTTGGCTTGCATAAGTTGCCGCTTTTGCGACGCGCATTAACTCAAACTGTTGAATATCTTCAGACGGCGCATCAGCATATTTCCCCGTATGCAGCTCAATATAAGCGGCACCGGTTTTAATCGCAGCATCAATTTGCGCGTTTTCAGGATCAATAAATAATGATACCTGAATAGCGGCCGCATTTAACCGGCTCACGGCAGAGGCAATTTTAGAAAATGAAGCAACCACATTTAAGCCACCTTCAGTGGTTAGCTCTTCGCGTTTTTCAGGTACCAGGCACACAAAGGCGGGTTTTGTTTTTAGCGCAATATCGACCATCTCATCGGTTACCGCCATTTCCAAGTTCATCCGCGTTTGCAGCGTTTGTGCAAGTACTGCGACATCCCGATCATTAATATGGCGACGATCTTCACGCAGATGAATAGTGATACCATCGGCACCGGCACACTCGGCAATAGCCGCTAAATGAGCAGGCTCAGGATAACAAGTACCACGAGCGTTACGTAATGTTGCGATATGATCGATATTAACGCCAAGTAAAATTTGACTCATTTACAAATTATCCTTTATTGTTTATTTAGCCGTAAAGAGTGCCCGACTATGTAATGGTTTGCCACCTAAGAGATTAGCTAATGCTTGCCGGCAAAATCGTTTTGCTGATTTTAAGACATTTTGATTTGAAAAATCACGTTGTGCTAATGCAAGTATATCCTGCCCACTGTAAACGTCATGCTGTTTATGAATAGCTTGTTTAGCAAAAAAACCTGCTTGATGCTGATATTGATATTCGTAACCGCTTTCAATTAATTCACCGCTATAAATATCTTCGCTAAAATTAACCCCGTAACCTAAGGTTTCAATCAGTGTCAACTCAAAAAGACGCAATGCTATTTGCGGATCCACAGCGCCGGCAATAGCTAATAAGGTTTGCTGATAACACTCAAATAAACCATCGCAGGCCGTTTCTGCCTGCAATAAACGATACAATAATTCGTTGATATACATCGCCAGAAAAAGTCGCTGCCCGACTAATGGGACAACTTGGGTTTGCGCTTCAAAGGATTTAACTGTTTTTAAACTGCCGCGGCCAAAATAACTGACTTGCAATAGAGTAAAAGGTTGCGCCGTACCACGTCTCATACGCGTACTACTGCGCCCACCTTTATAAACCAGGCTTACTTTACCAACGTCCTGACAGAAAAGATCAATTAACTGACTGGTTTCCCGATAAGGACGTCGATGTAAAATAAAAGCATTGTGGCACTCAATGGACATTCAATAACCTCAGAAAGTGGCGGGCGAGAAGCTGTCAGCTGTTGGCTATCAGCTGTCGGCTATCAGCTGTCGGCTATCAGCTGTCGGCTATCAGCTATCAGCTATCGGCTGTCGGCAGAAGGCTAAAAGCTGACAGCCTTTCACCTGACTAACCTAAATAATCATCACCATAACCTAAACTGCGCAGGGCGCGATCATCATCAGCCCAACCTGATTTAACTTTGACCCAAATTTCCAGAAAGACTTTTGAATCAAATAATTCTTCCATATCAATACGCGCTTGTTTACCTATGGCTTTCAGTTTTTCACCTTTATTACCGATAACCATGCGTTTTTGACCTTCCCGTTCGACCAAGATCAAGGCATTAATGTGTAAAACACCATTGGCCTGCTGCTTAAACTGCTCGATTTCTACCGTGACAGAATAAGGCAGTTCATCACCTAGAAAACGCATTAATTTTTCACGGACCATTTCTGATGCCATAAAGCGTGAGGAACGGTCCGTGATGTAGTCTTCGGGAAAATAATGCTCCGATTCTGGCAGCACTTCTTTTGCCCAGGTCCGAATTTTTTCTATATTATCGCCCTTTTTAGCCGACATAGGTAAAATATGTTTAAAGTTATAACGTTTACCCAGTGCTTCTAAATGTGGCAGTAATAATTCTTTGTCTTCGACGTTATCAATCTTATTAACCGCTAAAACAACCGGACATTTTAAGTACTTAAACTTACTCAGTACCATGTCGTCATCTTCATTCCAATGTGTGCCTTCAACAACAAAAATGACCATTTCAACATCATTGATTGAGCTTGATGCTGCGCGGTTCATTAAGCGGTTAATCGCACGTTTCTCTTCGATATGAAGCCCTGGCGTATCAACAAAGATAGTTTGGTAATCCCCCTCGGTATCAATACCTAAAATACGGTGACGGGTGGTTTGCGCTTTACGCGACGTAATACTTACTTTTTGCCCTAAAAGAGCATTAATAAGGGTTGATTTACCTACGTTAGGACGACCCACTATTGCCACTAATCCACATTTTTGAGTCATTATTTTTCTCCCAACATTAGAAATTCAACATTGATTTCTATTAATATTTCAAGACGTTCTGCCAGTGCAGCACATTCACATTTCTGGATCATTATTTAGCTCCTGATAAGCTATCTAACATTTTATTTGCCGCTATTTGTTCTGCTTTACGACGACTGGTGCCCTGTCCTTGTACTGATTTTAAACCGTCTATTGAACAGCTCATGGTAAAACGCTGATTATGCGCTTCACCTTTAATTTCCAGCACCTCATAAATCGGTAAAGGCTGTTTACGGGACTGCAAATGCTCCTGCAGGCGGGTTTTAGGATCTTTTTGGCTGATACCAGGCTCGATTGTATTTAAACGACTATCAAACCATTTTAAAATGAGTTTTTTGACCGTATCAATATCTGAATCTAAAAAAGCGGCACCAATAATCGCTTCTACACCATCGGCGATAATCGAATCGCGTCGAAAGCCACCACTTTTTAATTCTCCCGGCCCTAAAATCAAACAATCGCCGAGTTGGAATTCTCGTCCAATTTCAGCCAGCATTTTTCCGCAAACTAAGGTTGCCCGCATGCGGCTTAAGTCACCCTCGTCGACCTTTGGGAAACGAGCATAAAGATCTGTTGAAATAGCATAACTTAGAATAGAGTCACCTAAAAACTCTAAACGCTCATTATGATTTCCCAAGGCACTGCGATGGGTTAATGCCTGTTGAAGCAGTGAAAAATCTGAAAAAGTATAATCAACACGTCTTTCTAAACGTTTTAATTCTGCCTGTTTGATCATCATTTTATCCCACCAACTCGGTCAAAACGCACACCACTTGGGACCCAAGAAGGGAGAATACTGCGGCTGCTACGCTGAAATTCAAAACTAATCCAAATAGCAACGGCTTTACCGACTAAATTTTGTTCCGGCACAAATCCCCAGTAACGACTGTCTCTGCTGTTATCACGGTTATCACCCATCATAAAATAATGCCCTTCTGGCACAATCCACTCATAAGCGACAGTCTCGGGCTGTTGGTAATAACGGGCAGGTTGATCAATGCGCATTGGGTTAATCAGTATCTGATGTGCCACTTGGCCTAACATTTCGTTGTAAACCTGCATTGTGCTTTCTTCATCAACGAATTCCTGCTCACCGATAAAATTCATCTCTAACGCTTTGTATGAAGCACATGGCTCGCTTGCGCATAAATATAACTGTTTATCTTTATAAACAATATGATCCCCAGGTAGACCGACAACACGTTTGATAAAATCAACACGGATATCTTCCGGGTATTTAAAGACGGCAACATCACCGCGTTTTACCTTGCCCATGGGGATTAAGGTATTTTGCCATACGGGCTCTTTTACACCGTAGGAAAATTTTTCCACCAGTATAAAATCACCCACTAAAAGCGTTGGCATCATCGATCCAGATGGAATTTGAAAGGGCTCATAAATAAACGAACGCAGTATAAAAACAATCAGGATCACTGGAAAAAGTGAACGTGCATTTTCAATCACTACATTTTCAGGATGAATGGTCGCAAGCACCTCTTCATCAAGTTTAACCGTCGCTTTTTCCTGTGCAGCCTTTTGAGCGGCCCGTCGTGCAGGTCCCCATTTTATTTTATCTATAATCCAAATAATACCGGTTACAAAGGTTGCAATAACTAAAATAAGAGCAAAAGTATTTGCCATGTTAATTCCTATAAAAATGGGTATGTCAAAATCACATTATTTAAGCGGACATAATTGAATCAATTGGTTCAATATCGGTTTAACTAATATGACTGGTCAGTCAATCGCAGTGTTGACAACGATTGGGGATTTAAAAACACAAAAATGCGCAGATTAAAAACCGGCGCATTATGCTTTTATTGCCTTGTTGAAAATGCAATTATTTGTCTTTACCTATGTGCAATACAGCCAAAAACGCTTCCTGCGGTATATCTACGTTACCCACAGATTTCATGCGTTTTTTACCTTCTTTTTGCTTTTTCAACAATTTTTTCTTACGGCTGATATCACCACCGTAACATTTTGCCAATACATTTTTAGTCAACTGTTTAACCGTAGAACGGGCAATAATCTTACTTCCAATAGCAGCTTGTAATGCAATATTGAACATTTGGCGAGGAATGAGATCTTTCATTTTATCCACCAGATCACGCCCATAGCTTTCAGAGTTTGCACGATGCGTAATTAACGCTAAGGCATCCACACGTTCACTATTGATTAAGACATCAACGCGGACCATATCGGCCGCTTCAAACTTAACAAAATTATACTCAAGCGAGGCATAACCGCGACTGGTTGATTTCAAACGGTCAAAAAAGTCCATTACAACCTCGCCCATCGGAATATGGTAAGTTAACGCCACTTGCTTACCGTGATAGACCATTTTGGTTTGCATACCGCGTTTCTGAACACAAAGTGTGATGACATTACCCAAGTACTCCTGCGGCACTAAAATATTACATTCCGCAATGGGCTCGCGGATTTCCTCAATATCATTCATCGCCGGGAACTTAGCGGGGCTATCAATGTGGAGCACTTCACCCCTAGTTGTTTCGACTTCATAAACAACCGTTGGCGCAGTGGTAATAAGATTCAGGTCGTATTCTCGCTCCAAACGTTCTTGCACGATTTCCATGTGCAATAAACCGAGGAAGCCACAACGGAAACCAAATCCTAATGCAGAGGAGTTTTCTGGTTCATAAAAGAGTGAAGCATCATTAATACTTAACTTCGCTAATGCATCACGAAAGTTTTCGTAATCATCGGAACTGACCGGAAATAGTCCCGCATAAACCTGAGGTTTAGCACGTTTAAAACCGGGTAATGCTTTCGCAGCCTCATGACCTGAAATGGTTAAAGTATCACCGACGGGAGCACCTAAAATATCTTTGATACCCGCAATAACATAACCCACTTCACCCGCTTTTAGAATGCCGGTTTCTTTTTGTTTGGGTGTAAAGTAACCCACTTTAGCAACCGGATTAACCTGCCCAGTAGACATCACTTTCATGCGATCGCCCACTTTAATTTGGCCGTGCATAACACGTACTAATGAGACAACACCCTGATAGTTATCAAACCATGAGTCGATAATTAATGCCTGCAGCGGTCCGGTTAAATCGCCCACAGGAGGTGGAATACAACGAACAATCTCTTCCAATACCAAATCAATACCAACGCCCGTTTTTGCAGAACAACGCACCGCATCAGCCGCATCAATACCGATAATATCTTCAATCTCTTTGGCCACACGATCAGGATCTGCGGCGGGTAGATCAATTTTATTTAAAATCGGCACCACTTCTAAGTTCATTTCCATCGCGGTGTAACAGTTAGCCAATGTTTGCGCTTCAACACCTTGACCTGCATCCACCACTAATAAGGCACCCTCACAGGCGGCTAATGAGCGCGATACTTCATAAGCGAAATCAACGTGTCCGGGAGTGTCGATAAAGTTAAGCTGATATGTTTCACCGTCTTTTGCGTGGTAATCTAAGGTGACACTTTGCGCTTTGATGGTAATGCCACGCTCGCGCTCAATATCCATTGAATCTAATACTTGAGATTCCATTTCCCGGTCACTTAAGCCGCCACAAGTATTGATTAAACGATCTGAAAGAGTCGACTTACCGTGGTCGATATGGGCGATAATCGAAAAGTTACGAATATTTTTCATGAAGCCTTTAAATACCTTTTTAGTTGCATGCCAGCTGTTTAGCTCATGCCGTGCTTACCACGATAACACCTAAAAACACGCTAATCTGCATTGATAAGTGATTTGGGTGTATATTACAGGGTATTCTATCGAATTTATCCTACAATCGCTATCTTTATAGCTCCCTGCCGAGTAACGAGAAAAAAACTTATTATTAACATTAACAATAGCGAAGAAAATCACCCCGTTTAAAAACTGGTGGCTTGATTAATGAAGAGAACCACTGAGCTTAACCTTTACTTTTAAGCCGTTGAGCGCCTTCTAAAAGCCTTAAGCTGTTGCTCGAAAGTGCACTGATAGACAAAAAAACCTTGCCATATTGATAAACAACATCTTGTTTTTAGACAAGATAATCAGTCTTTGACTGCCAATCAGCTATTTTCAACGTGTTCTATTTCACAAAATGGCATTACAATGATCAAATTAAAATCTAATATTGTTAAAGAATTAACTTAATTGTTAAATTTAGCTTACAATGTAATTGCTTTTTTAAGTATGGTTGCTGGCCGGGTATAGGACATTTTTGTCAAGCCAAAAACACCAAAGAAAGAGATTACCAATTAAATTAAGTGATACTGGCTACGCGCTTCTGGGAAATACCCATTTTAGAGGTGCGATTATGACCAAATAAGCGGGTATTAAATCGGAACGCAACGTTTGCGAAGCAACAACTTAATTTAAACTATTGGTAACTCCACACTCATTATTTTTTCTATTTATCTTTGAGGTTATTTTATTATGAAATCAAACACATCCGTGTTGCTTTCAATCGTCATTGCGATTGTAGGTTTTGCTGTGATTAAACTATCCCAGTTAACAATTGATGGCGCATTTTTATTCGCAATCGGCGCATTAGCCAGCGGAATAGCGCTTCAATTTCGTGGTACAAAAAAATCTGTTAGTCCTAAAAAAGAGGTCAGTGAAGGTGATTTTTCCACCACAACTCTTTATGTAGGTAACTTACCTTATCGGGCAAATGAAATGGCGATACGGTCTCTTTTTTCTGAGCATGGTCAGGTTCTTTCAGTACGTTTAATGAAAGATAAACACACCGGCAAACGTCGTGGTTTTGGGTTCGTCGAAATGCCTGAAAAAGATGCTAATAATGCAATCAATGCATTAAATGAATTTGAGTTCCAAGAACGTTCTTTAAAAGTTCGCGAAGCAAACGAACGAGCTCCTCAAGCAGAATCAGCGCCAACATCAGATAAGCCTCTTTAAATTTAAAGTGACATTTCAAACGCTCTTTGGAGCGTTTTTATGCTTTGTTGCCACCATCGATTATCATCAGAGCCCCTAAAAGCGAGACGAATACCCCCTTTACACTAAGGAGTTAGATATGCATTTAGACAGCAGTGTCTTAATGGTGATCTTTGTTATTTTATCTTTACTGCTTGGTGCGTTGATAAAATCGGTTTCCAAAACACTCTCCTCCCCCTATTGTGTTATTTTATTGCTAGCTGGCCTAAGCCTTGGTCTCTATGGGCGTACAGAGCACATACAGGCGAATTTACCCGGATTAAACAGTGCACTAAGCACTTTGGCACAGGTTGATCCGCACCTTATTCTATTATTATTTTTACCCACGCTCATTTTTGAATCTGCATTTTCCATGGATCCCCATCTGTTTAAACGTATGATCAAACAGATAATGGTATTAGCGGTACCCGGATTGATTTTCTCCACCGCGCTAACCGCTGTTTTAACCTTCTATCTTTTTCCCTGGCAATGGTCATGGACAGTGTGCTTTTTATTTGGTGCCCTGATCAGTGCAACGGATCCTGTTGCCGTTGTCTCCTTATTAAAAGAAATCAGTTCACGAAAACGCCTGGAAACCCTGATTGAAGGAGAATCATTATTAAATGATGGTACCGCCATTGTATTATTCAGCCTGTTTTATGGCTTATTAACCTCAGGAGGAGAGGCTGATTTAGATATTCTGGCAATATCAAGCAGTTTTATCTCAGTGGTATTGTTAGGCCTGTTGACTGGTTTAGCAGTTGGGGCAGTATTTTTATTTTGGATTGGGCGTCTATTTAATCAGGCAATCATTGAAATAACCCTGACTATTTCGGCCGCGTATATTGCTTATTTTATTGCGGAAAATGTATTTCATGTGTCTGGGGTTGTCGCTGTAGTGAGCTTAGGAGTGCTGGTTGCAAGCGTAGGACGCACCCGCATTTCACCTGGCGTCAGTGTTTTTTTACATCACTTTTGGCAAATGATGGCGCACATTGCCAATACGCTTATTTTTATTTTAGTGGGTATTATTATCGCCTCGCGGATCCGTTTGGACAACTGGGAATGGTGGGTCACCTTAGCGGGGTTATATATTGGCATTCAACTTATACGGGCGGTGACGGTATTCACTTTTATGCCGATCTTAAAACAGGCGGGTATCAGCAAAGAAAAAGCGATTGTTGTTATCTGGGGCGGATTGCGGGGAGCGGTCTCTTTAGCATTAGCTCTGATTATTGCTCAGGATAACTTCTTACCAAAAGAACTGGGTGATCAAATCTTATTTTTAACGGCAGGTATTGTGGTATTAACTATTCTTATAAACGCAAGCAGCATGAGCCTGCTATTGCGGTATTTTGGTTTAGATAAATTACCCGAAGCGAAACAGGCCAGCCTGATAAAAGCGCAGCAAAGCATTAAACAACATTTGACAAATGACTTACTTTTATTGCAAAAAAACGAATTTTTACAACGTGCCGATTGGAAAAGCTTAACTGAGCCCCTCCAAGAAGCTCAACCCATCAGCGCGGTGCAGGAAGCTGATTTTCTGGTCGCTTTCAGGCACCGTTTATTAGAAACTGAAAGACAATTTTATTGGTCACAATTTAGCCAAGGAGCCTTAACCGGACAGGCAACCAAACACTTGGTCACCGCAGTTGAATTTGCCTTAGATGGTAATGCTGAAATTTCGCCCCGCAAGACACTTTTTGAGTCTTGGAAAACCCCCTATTATATACGTTGGTTTTATCACATCCCCTTGTTAAATAAAATAGTGGTCAATTTTTCATTTGAACGCTTATCACTCAGTTATGATACTGCCCGCGGCTTTATTCAAGGGCAGGAAGAGATCCAAAAACATCTGCAGTCACTGTCCCCTTCAGAGCAGGACAGACAATTAGTGGAGCAGGAAATTGAGGACAATAAAAAACACACTCGTTTATATATTCAAAAGATCAGAGAAAATTTTCCCGCACTATCCTACAGTCTGGAAACCTATGCTGCACATAGATTACTGCTTCATTTAGAACGTGTTTATTTGAATGAGTTAATCGCCGAGGGGGTCTTTGATGAGAGCGAAGCTAAAAAACTGACGGAGGAAATAGAGTATAAAATAATACATCTGGCGAAACCACCTCATAGCATTAGCTCCAAACAAATCAGTCAACAGTTAGCTTTAATGCCATGGACAAAAAACGTCAAGGAAAAAAGTCTATTTCTCCTTAGTCGCTTAGCCATACGGGAAATTTACAATAATAGCGAGATGATTTGTCATCAAAATAAAAGTACAGACTCAATCGCCTTAATTTTACATGGCAAGGTCGTATTAATGAGCAGTACTCATGAAGAGATTGTTGAAACAGGCGCTGTGATTGGTATTGATGCTTTTCTAACCCATCGCTTTAAGATCAGTGCAAAAGCGATAACCCCTGTTGAACTTATCTGGTTAAATATAGAACACTTAAAAAAAGTCATTGTACAAGATAAACAACTTGAGAAAATGTTTGACAGCAACTTAACCCACCAAAACCACCGGGAATAAGTCTCTATTCTCTTCTACAGAAAAATCATCCTGCAGCGCAGACGCAGAAAAGTAACTGCTTGCGCCCCATAAACGTTGACTCTATTAATGTTATTTTCATCTGTCTGTCATATTAGTCAGGTATAAAAGTGGCTAACTTCTAATTCCAGCCATGCAAAGAGATTTTATGAAACTTAATATTTTAACCTCCGTTATTTTATCAACGACACTTATCGCTTGTTCAGCGACTCCACCGCAAACTAATCTTATTGAAAAAAAACAAACTATTCAATTAGTTGAGCAAGGTCGTTATCACTCGAACATCTTTGATGAAAGTGCTGCTGAGATTGTGACTTACGACAAAAAAACGCAAAATACCTTTGTGGTTAATGCGGAGTCGGGCAAAGTCGATGTTGTTCGCAGTGCTGATATTAATAAACCAACATTACTGAGCAGCTTAAATATTGGTGCTGATATACAAAAACATCTTAATAAACAAGCAGGTGCCGCTAATAGTGTTGATGTGTCTGATGGATTGCTTGCTGTCGCCATTGAAGCCGAAAATAAAACAGATACAGGCTGGGTAGCCTTTTATGACACCCAAAACCTGACATATATTGATGCTGTTTATGTTGGGGCTCTCCCTGATATGGTGACCTTCAGCGCAAATGGTAAACAGTTAGTGGTGGCTCTTGAAGGTGAACCTTCGGATAAAAATTATGCGCTAGATCCCGTGGGTGAAATAGCAGTCATTGATATCGACTGGCAAAAAAATACATTAAAAACGACGGTGACACGGATTAATTTCCATGAATTTAATCAGGGAGGTACGCGATTTAATGAATTACCCGAACAGTTGGTATTAAATGGTTTTCAAGCAAGCGTGGAACAGGATTTAGAGCCCGAGTATATTGCAATAAATAAAAGCTCAACCAAGGCCTATGTGAGTTTGCAGGAAAATAACGCCATTGCAGTAATTAATCTGGCTGATAAGTCTATTGAAAAAATAATGGCATTAGGTTTTAAAGATCATTTACAATCGGGTAATGAGTTGGATGGTAATAACAAAGACAAACAAGCCTTGCTTAAGAATGAACCTGCCCTAGGCATGTATCAGCCGGATTCCATTGCCGTGGTCACTATTGGCGGAACTGATTATGTACTGACAGCGAACGAAGGAGATGATCGCAGTGATTGGCTAACTGATTTATCTATAGCTGATTGTGAAGCGGGTGATTATTATTTTAATTTGGAAGACAAAGCCTGTGGCGATGATATTAAATTAAAAGATGCCTTTGACGGTGGTATTTATAAACCTTCGGATCAGCAAAACAGGTTGGATTTAAGCAATTTTCAGCAAGGGGGTATTTACCAAGATGCGGTTAAAACGCTTAAATTTTCTCACTCTGCCACTAAACAATTTGGCGACTTAAATGCTGATGGAAAAATTGATCGCATACTGACCTTTGGTGGACGTTCATTTTCCATTTGGAATGTCGATGCAGAGCAATTGATTTTTGATTCAGGTAGTGATTTTGAACGCATTACCGCACAGAAATACGGTGCTAATTTCAACCAAACCCACAGTAAAAACAAAGCTGAGAATCGTAGTGGCAAAAAGGGCCCTGAGCCTGAAGCCTTAACGACCGGTATTATTGATGGGATAACTTATGCCTTTATTGGCCTTGAGCGAATGGGCGGCATTATGGTTTATAATATTTCTGATCCTGCTAATGCACAGTTTGTACAGTATCTTAATAACCGGGATTTGAGCGTGGATCCCAAAGATAATATTGCAAAAGATGCCAATCACGTAAAGACCTATAACGTCGATGCCGGTGATTTAGGACCCGAAGGTTTCCGTTTTGTGGCCGCTAAAGACAGCCCCACTAACAACCCTATTCTTATTGTCGGTAATGAAGTCAGCGGTACAACAAGCTTCTATCGTATTGATTCATTAGCGAAATAAAAATGATATAAGGTAAGTGCCTGCGCTTACCTTATTTATGCAGTTATTTGTTATCCAATCGACTGATGAATCAATTCCAGCAAAGGTGCGGGTAATTTTATGTTACCTGCCAGTACAAATTGATGTCCGTCATTGGACATTTTTTTCCATGTTTTGCTAATCATGCCGATCCATTTTTCCTGCGAGTATTCAGGATGTTTTTCAGCAAAAGCTAACATGTAATGCTCGATAAAAACTAAGCTTGCAATATCTTCAACTAACTGGCTATCTGGGTTTATTTTAATGGATTTTTTACTCACTGCATTTTTGACGCGCTCTAATGCAGTGTCATCATAACCGGCTTGGACCATCAGGCTTGCGACACTTTCAGCATGAAAAGTATAAAGATTTGTTCGCCACTGGTGATATCCCTGTTTACCCGTAGGGTAGTCACTGCGTGGTGATTTCCAGCGCTGAATATGCTGCCCGTGAACCGCAATTTTCAAAAGATCATCAGCGTCTGGTTTAAAGCGTGCAAGCATTTCTGACATACGCTGCGAATAGAGATACTCTTTTGGCCATTCTTTATTCTCAGCGCTTTCCCTATTTGGATCTTCACCGTTTACTGCATCGATCAAAGAAATGACCTGCTCAAAGATTTGTTGACTCATAGTACTACTCCAAAGTAAGTGGCAAAGGCTCAGAATAACTGACTATTGCCCCTGATTGCCAGTTATAAATAATACTGTTGCAGCGGCAGCAGCGCAGTTAATCTGACCACTACGGCAAAGAATGCAAGCTCACACTGCGGCGTTTATTTCACTAAAGAAAGAATAAAGGCAAATTCTCTGGCGGTATCCTCAAAGTGTTTAAAGCGACCCGATTTACCACCGTGTCCGGCTTCCATATCCGTATATAAAAGTAATTGGTTGTGATCCGTCTTTAAGGCGCGCAATTTAGCCACCCACTTGGCAGGTTCCCAATATTGCACCTGTGAATCATGTAAGCCGGTGGTCACCAACATATTAGGATAGTCCACGGCTTTCACTTGATCGTAGGGGCTATAGGAAAGCATATAGTGATAATAATTTTTTTCATTTGGATTACCCCACTCATCATATTCCCCCGTGGTCAGCGGAATGGATTCGTCTAACATCGTTGATACTATGTCAACAAAGGGCACCACTGCCACCACCCCTTTATATAATTCCGGTGCCTGGTTAATTATTGCCCCCATCAATAATCCCCCCGCGCTTCCGCCCATCGCAAAGACCTTCTCCTCTGACCCGTAACCAGTGCTGATTAGGCTTTTCGTTACATCAATAAAATCATTAAAGGTATTTTGTTTCTTAAGCAACTTCCCCTCTTCATACCAAGACCGTCCTAACTCTTCTCCACCTCGAATATGTGCAATGGCATACACAAAACCGCGATCCAGAAGACTTAAGTTTGAAGAATCAAAACCAATATCTAAACTATGGCCATAAGAGCCATAGGCATAAATAAGTATTGGATTTTCGTGATTAAACAATTTTTTACTATAAACCAGAGAAACAGGAACCTGTACACCATCACGCGCGGTGACCCAAACACGTTCGCTTTTATAGTCATGACTGTCAAACTCGCCCATTACTTGGCTTTGTTTTAATAGAATGGTTTCACCGCTGTTTAAATCCAATTCATAGACCGATGAGGGAGTGGTAAATGAGGTATATTGATAGCGAAATTTAGCTGTATTAGCTTCAGGATTAAAATGACTAAAAACGGTATAGACAGGATCACTAAACGTTAAGGTTTTTGACTCACCGGTTTGATGATTAATCTGCCGTAACAGGGGTAAACCATCTTGACGCTCTTCAACAATTAACCACTCCTTCATCAATTCATAACCTTCCAACAGCACATCGTTACGCGCTTCAATAATAGTAACCCAAGCATCTGCATTGTGATTGATCAGTAAAGTCGATGTTTTTAAAGCAAAGTTTTTACCACTGTTATTGGTGCGAATATAAAACTGTTCCTGGAAATGATCAATACTGTATTCATGCCCGCGTAACCGGGGTAAAAATGAGACAAACTCTCCCATCGGCTGATCAGCATCTAACACTAAACATTCAGAGGTGGTGGTACTGTCAATGGCAATAACCAGATACTGCTCGGAACGTGTTTTGTCAAGACTCACGTAGAAGGTATCATCCAGCTCTTCATAAACTAATACGTCATCCTTTATTCTGTCACCTAATCTGTGGCGGTATACCTGGTAGGGTAATAAGGTTTCCGGGTGTTGTTTAACATAAAAAACGGTTTGATTATCATTTGCCCAGACCACGTCAGAAACATCTTCAATAAGATCATTTAGAATCTCACCTGTCTCAAGATTTTTAAAACCTAAGGTATATTGACGGCGACCAACCACATCTTCGGAGAATGCCATCAACATTGAATTACTTGATAGGGTCACATCACCCAATTGATAATACGAAAGCCCCTGTGCACGTTCATTGCAATCGACAAGTATCTGCTCTGAGGCCGCCATCGATTCTTTTCTACGGCTATAAACCATATAATCTTTGCCTTCTGCAAAGCGGACGGTATACCAAAACCCTTGTTTAAAATAAGGAACAGATTCAAGCTCAGGCTCCTGCCGTGCCACCATCTCGTCATACAACTCAGTCTGCAGGGGAGCTAAGGGGCTCATCTCCTGCTCGGTAAAGGCATTTTCTTGCTCTAAATAATCGATCACCTGCTGATTCTGACGATGATCATCACGCAACCAAAAATAATCATCTTGACGTAAATCACCATGAATTTCATGAATGTGGTTTTTTTTTAGCGCTTGGGGGGCTGACAGTTTAAGTTTTAAATTCATGATTTTCTCTGCTTGTTGTAAGTGTGACAATATTAGCATTGAGCCGAGTTTGGGGAAAGGTTGCCGTTGAGATAGACCATTCAGGCAGCATTATAGAAAAGGAATTAATCATCAAAGATAACAGCCTAATAACACTACAACCAGTACCTTGGATAATGTCGCTGCGGATGACCCGATAAATTATTTACAAAAAGCGCCACGACAAGCAAAATTATCGCACTACTCAATATTGGAAAGACGATAAATAAGTAGCCTTGGCTGTGTACTTCCGGATCACCAATAACCGCTATTAGTGCGGTAGCACCGCCGGGTGGGTGTAAAGTACGAGTAAAATGCATAGCAAAGATGGAAAGCGAAACGGCAAGGGCTGCCAATAGTGTCACGTCGAAGGGGAGATGTTTATAAATCGCTACCCCTGTCGCGGCAGAAATAATGTGTCCACCCAGCAGGTTACGTGGCTGTGAGAGTTCGGCCTGCGGGGCGCCATAAAGTAATACGGCCGATGCGCCAAATGAAGCCACTAAAAACAAACTGTTGTGTAAATTTTCATAACTATATTTACTTAATATTGCAATCAGGTAGATCCCAATAAATGCCCCTAACCATGACCATCCAATTTTGCTTAATGGTTTTCTGGGTGGACTGAATCCTCCCCCCTGCATTTTTTTAAAATATTTTCTGATCATATTTTGCCACTTATCCTATTACCTTAGAGCCTTAGAGCCTTATAGCACTATAGCTTTATAGCTTTATAGCTTTATAGCTTTACAGCCTTACAGCCTTACAGCCTTACAGCCTTACAGCCTTATGACCCTATTGCCTTAGCGAAAAACAGTCAAGAAAATAACACTGTTCACAAGTCGTTTTTTGTAATCAATGATTGTGTGACTCTTTTTATTGGAAAACTATTTTACAATAACCCTAAAAGATGTAAAATAAATACATCTTTTATTAATACCTGACAAGGTACTTACAATGCACATTACCCGTTATACCGATTATTCATTGCGCATATTGATTTATTTAGCCATCAATAACGATCAGCTAAGTACCATTAATGAGATAGCCCAAAGCTATCACATTTCCAAAAATCACCTGATGAAGATTGTTCAACAACTTAATGTTAAAGGGTATTTATTAGCGATTCGCGGAAAAAATGGCGGCATTAAATTAAACCGCGATCCTGGTGATATTAATATTGGCAGCCTGGTACGGGAAATGGAAGACAGCAACAAATTAGTAGAATGCTTTAGTGATAATAACCACTGCGTGATCAGCCCAAGTTGTCAATTAAAAGGTATTTTTGCCGAAGCGCAAGAGAGCTTTTTTAACACTCTGGACAAATATACTTTGGCTGATTTAGTGGCTGTGAAGAGACAAACCGAACTAGGCGAATTACTGGATATTAATGTTTTATAACTTGAAATTATTCAGATATAAACCGAAAAATTAACTGTTAGATGACATTGAGACTTTCATTATGATCAATATTTCAAACCCTAAAAGTAATCCTAAACCCGACATGGCATTTTTTGAATTCGCCTTTCGCCCCTTTTTTTTACTTGCTTCCCTGTTTAGCATTTTCAGTTTGTTAGTATGGAATGGTATATTAACCGGAAATATTGCTCTGAATCTTTATGGCGGTCCCCTGTGGTGGCACATGCATGAAATGTTATTTGCTTTTGTGGCCGCTATTATTGTTGGATTCTTATTAACTGCGGTACAAAACTGGACTGGAGTACGGGGTTTACATGGTAAAGGATTGTTGCTTATCGTTGCTCTCTGGCTAACCGCTAGAGTATTATTTTTCTTTCCCAACAGCCTTTCTCACTCGCTTATCGCTATTGTGGATATCGCCTTTCTGCCTGTGGCGGCGATAATATTAGCTTACCCGATTGTCAGCGTTAAGCTCTGGCGCAACCTTCTGTTTATCCCAATATTATTAATAATGGCCGCCACTAATGCTATGATGCATTACAGTATCATCTCTCAAAATCTGCAATTAATGGGAACAGCCAGTAGTGCAATGATTTTACTGGTGACCTTGATGATGTGTATTATGGGCGGCAGAGTATTTCCCATGTTCACCGCCAATGGAACAAAAACGGCCCGGGTAATGTCTATCGCTTGGCTTGAGAAACTTGTTATAGGCAGCACGTTACTCGCTGTATTAACCTCCTTTAATTTTATTCCACTACCTTCAATTTTGATCGCAGTTATCTTTTTTGTCGCAGCAAGTGCTAATGCACTACGCGTTTTTCGTTGGAAAAGTTGGGTAACCTTCAAAACACCTTTAGTTTGGTCTCTGCATCTAAGCTATTGGTGCATTGCGATCGGCCTGTTGATGATTGGCTTATCAGAAATAACGGCATCGGTCAGCCACTCACAGGCGATTCATACGTTAACGATTGGCGCTATGGCAAGCATGATTCTGGCGATGATTTCACGCGTTTCATTAGGTCATACCGGCAGAAATATGGTTGTTGGTAAAGTGATGACAATGGCTTTTATCGCTCTAATTTTGGCCTTTATTATGCGCGTTTTTGGCAGTTATTGGGTCGCTAACTATAGCCACGTTATTTCCATCGCCATTGGTTTTTGGGTGATTGGTTACGGCTGCTTTGTGGCGCTCTATTTCCCAATTTTAACTAAACCTCGGCTGTGAAATTTATTATTATCATGTCCTACGCAACGTTTTAAATGCAGATTAAATATACAGCTGTAATGAGTTAAAACCGTAAGCTAAAAAACTGCGCTGCAAGGCGCTGAAATTAGTGGATTCATCAAGCTGATAAACCTTGGTAAAATAAGCTTGATGGGTATTTTCTTTTGCTGTCATCTCACTTTCCCCAAGCAGTTGGGTTACCCGCTGCGCAATCGCATTACCCGAGTCCACTAAGTTAATTTTATCTTTGAAGCAGCGGAAAATTTCCGCTTTTAATAAAGGAAAATGAGTACAACCTAAGACTATGGTATCGGGCATTGTGTCTAACATTAACCAGGCTGCTAATACCCCTTCGATATCTGCCTGCTGTATTAATTTCCCCTGCAGCTTTAACTCTGCCAGTTTAACCAATTGCGTTGAACCAATTTTCAATACTTGCTTATCGGCTGCAAATTCATCAATTAGTCGAGCGGTATAAGCACCATTAATAGTCGCGGGAGTGGCTAATAAACCAATCACCCCATTTTTTGTTAAAAATGTTGCGGGTTTAATTGCCGGTACCACACCTACAATGGGAATAGAGAAAGATTCACGCAAATACTGTAATGCAACTGTGCTGGCTGAATTACAGGCAATCACAATCAAATCAATTTTGTGCCTGCCCAAAAATGAACTCAGTAAACTCATTAAACGCTGAATAAGAAAATCAGCCTGTAATTCACCATAGGGGAAATATGCATTATCAAATAGATAAAAGCATTTTATCCCCGGTGACTGTTTTCTCACTTGATCAAAGACAGATAACCCCCCTACACCGGAGTCAAATATAAGCACCTGTTTTACTGACATTATTGATCCATTTAAATTTTATCGACCGGACTATTTTAACCTTTTATAAATAAATTAAGAAATAAAATGAATTTATCTGGCCAAGCTACGGCTGCTACTTTAACATTCGGCCCTTATATCTGCCACCAAAAGGTTAAAAATGACTCTGCAATTTGTTGATCCTGAAAATTATGAAACACTGTTAGCCGCTAAAAAAGAGCATCTTAATAAACAATTTGCCATCTTTAACCCGCCGGCTTTGGAATGTTTTGCATCACCCAAATTACATTATCGGATGCGTGCTGAGCTTCGCGTATGGCATGATGGTGATGAACTTTATTACATTATGTTTGATAAAAAGACCAAACAAAAATTCCGCGTGGAGCAATTCCCCCCGGCAAGTGAATTAATTAATAACTTAATGCCTGTCTTGCTTGAATTAGTAAAATCGTCCGAGATACTGCGTTATAAACTGTTTCAGATTGATTTTTTATCTAACTTAAAAGGTCAGGTAATTGTAAGCCTGCTTTATCACAAACAACTTGACGATAACTGGCTGGTGGAAGCAAAGCGTATTAAAGCTGAATTATTAAAGCAGTTTGATATCAACTTTATTGGTCGTGCCAGAAAACAAAAGATATTGCTCGATTACGATTATGTGATCGAAGAATTACAGGTTGATGGCAATAAACTGTTTTATCAACAAATTGAAAATAGCTTTACCCAACCAAATGCAAAGGTCTGCGAAAAAATGTTGGAGTGGGCAATTGACTGTACCCGCGATAGCCAAGGTGACTTACTGGAGCTTTATTGCGGTAATGGTAACTTCTCATTGGCACTGGCGAAAAACTTTAATAAAGTCTTAGCCACTGAGATAGCAAAACCATCGGTTGAGTCAGCGCAGTTTAATATGGCCCAAAATGGTATTAATAACGTCACTGTTATTCGTATGTCTGCTGAAGAATTTACTCAGGCAATCAATGGCGAACGTGAATTTTATCGCTTAAAAGAGATCACTTTAAGTGATTACCAATGTAATACTATTTTGGTTGATCCGCCCAGATCGGGCCTTGATGATGAAACGGTCAAGATGGTGCAACACTACGACAATATTTTATATATCAGCTGCAATGCGGATACCTTATCGCGTAACCTGGAAGTCCTTAGCAAAACACATGAAATAAAACGTTTTGCTTTATTTGACCAATTCCCTTATACCTACCACAGCGAAGCGGGTGTTTATTTGGTTAAACGATAAGCGAAACAGCTGCCTGTATCCTACTTCACTTTTTATTTTGATGCTTTGATATAGGAGCCAAGAATAGTAACCGGGTGCTGTCTCATTATTTGTTGCAGTGCCCGATCCACATCAGGATCTTCCTGGTGCCCATCAATATCAATAAAGAAGTGGTATTTACCAAATTCTGATTTGGTTGGCCGTGACATAATTGAAGTGAGATTCACTTTTTGTTCCGCAAACGCAGCCACAATATTGCCCAAAACACCGGGAGAATCTTTTTCATTTTTAACTACTAACGTTGTTTTATACTGTTGCTCAGCCAGGCGCGGTTGTGGTTTATCGGTTAATACCAGAAACCGAGTTTGATTATTCTTATAATTGGTGACATTTCCCCTAATAAGCGTCTGATTTTTAGCCATATTTAAAGCATGTTGGGGGATAATGGCACCGGCCCCGTCACCATGCTTTTGTGCAAGGAGTAAAGACTCAATATTACTTTGGGTATTATGCACTTTGATATTACCTAACTTATCAATAAATTCAGAACACTGACCATGCGCAACAAACTGCACATAAAGATCCGTCAACTCTGACAAGTTTGCACAGGACGCGACAAAAGAAAATCGAATCGGTAATAAAATTTCAGAAATGACCACTAAGTTCGTATCAAAAAGATGGTCTAATACGACTTGGACATATCCCTCGGACAGGTTCTCTATTGGCAAGACCCCCATTTCACAATCGTTACCGATCGCAGCAAAGGTTTCAGGAAGGCTATTAAAATATTTAATTTCATATGCACGGTTTTGGCTTTGTAAATATTGTTGCGTAGCCAAATCGGAGAATGTTTCTTTAGGACCAAGGGTAGCAATTTTAGGCATGGGGCACCGGGTAGTAATTACACTGACAAAGAGATCTTTTAGCGCTTTTGTTAAGGTAGCGACTATAAAAAAAACCAACAAAAAAGGTAAGCATGATACTTACCTTCTATTTTTTAGTCTAAATCCATATTAGATTGTAGCTTTTTCATCGCATTTTCTTCTAGCTGGCGAATACGTTCTGCTGAAATACCATATCGGGCAGCCAAGTCATGCAGTGTTGCTTTAGGTTCACTTAACCAGCGCGAGCTTACGATATCCTGGCTACGTTCATCAAGCGTTGAAAGTGCCGAATAAAGTTTATTTTTGGTGTGCAGCTGAGTATTCTCAGTGGCGACTACCTGAAAAACATCTGCACTTTTGTCCTCAAGGTATTGCACCGGTGCAAATCCGCTTTCATCGTCATCACTGTCGCTTAAATCAAAGGATTGATCCTGCGCGTTTAAGCGTGACTCCATTTCCAGGACATCTTTAGTACTGACATTTAAATTTTCTGCCACAGTGGCAACTTCATCATGGCTAAACCAGCCAAGACGTTTTTTGGCTCTACGCAGATTAAAAAACAATTTACGTTGGGCTTTGGTGGTTGCAATTTTTACCATGCGCCAGTTACGAATAACATATTCATGAATTTCTGCTTTAATCCAATGCACAGCAAAAGAGACTAAACGCACACCCACTGACGGATCAAAACGTTTAACGGCTTTCATTAAGCCAATATTACCCTCTTGAATTAAATCTGCCTGGGCCAGACCGTAACCTGCATAACTTTTTGCGATATAGACGACAAAACGTAAATGAGACATGACCAGTTTTTTGGCGGCCGCTAAGTCACCTTCATGAAACAAACGTTCAGCAAGTTCTTTTTCTGCCTCTGCACTTAGCATAGAGAATTGGTTTACGGATTGAACATAAGCTCCAATACTTCCTTGAGGAACTAAACTCATTGAATTGTTTGTATTCTTCATTATTACCCTTAATATGTTGTTACGCGTGCCCGATACATAAAATGTTAACGCTCATTAATATAAATATAAAGTAGTTATCTTTATACAATAATGAAAGGCTAAAATCAGCGCCCATTATATATTATCAAGAAAAAATTTGTGAACAGTTTTTATTTAATCTAATTTAGAGTCACTTAGGCTCGATTTTGACTAAATATTGTTTCACCGAAATATAGGAAGCGATGAAACCAAGAAATGTAGAGAGTCCAATCAAAATAATAGTCTCATCTAGGTTTAACATCAAAATATTAAATTGAGATTGATATAATCCGACTAAATTTGCTACTCCCGACTGCAACCACAGTACCATAATGTAGGTGAGCAATAGCGCGATACAACCCCCTAATAGACCGTACCAGGCACCGATATACAGAAATGGACGTTGTATAAAACTATTCGTAGCACCTACTAATTTTAACACTTCAATTTCCGATCTTTGATTTAAAATATTTAAGCGAATGGTATTGCTGACAATTAATAAGACAGCTATCAGTAATAAGACTGCCACAGCAAAAATCATGTCCACAACAAGGGATAAAATAGCCTGAAGCTTCTCTATCCAATCAGAATCCACCTTAACAAAATCAATATCAGCTTCCCGTTGCAGCTTAGCGACTAAAAGCTTGCTGCCCGCGCTATTCTTTGCTTTTTCGGTAGGAACAACAACTAATACGCCCGGTAGTGGATTTTCACTTAGATAGTCAAGCGCTTTAGAGAAGCCTGACATCGCTTTAAATTCTTCCAAAGCCTGATGACTGCTAATATAAGTAACACTGTCAATATCCTCATATAACCCGAGCTTATTAATGAGCACCTGTACGCGTTGCTGAGATAATCCTTTTTTCAAGAATAAACTCACTTCCGAAGCACTGTCCCATTGTCCGTTCACACGTTCAATATTTTTATAAGCCACCTGAAAAATGCTGGGTAGTGATAAAGCCAGACCTAAGACCAAAATGGTCATTAATGTTGAAAAAGGTGTTTTCCATAATTCCGTAAAACTGCTAAAAAATTGCTCGGCATGTTGATGAGTAGCAGCGGATAGACGTCCTCCAAAAGATACTTTGGTAATACGTGGCGAGCCAGATAAGATTTTATTTATGTTTTTTTTAATCATTACGTTATCTCAATAATCCATCGTTGATCATTTCGCCCTCTTTAAGGGTTAATGTACGATAGCGCATTTTTGCAATTAACCCTAAATCATGGGTCGCGATTAATACTGACATGCCATATTCATTGAGTGATTTAAATAAATCTAAAATTTCTAATGATAATTTGGGATCTAAATTACCCGTTGGTTCATCGGCAAGTAATAAGGGAGGTTGATTAATAATTGCCCGAGCGATTCCGACTCGTTGCTGTTCTCCACCGGAAAGGTGAATTGGAAAGCTTTCTTCCTTTCCTGACAAACCGACTTTATCAAGCGCCGCCAAACTACGTCGTTTAATTTCGTAGCGGCTATAGCCTTCAATTAATAGCGGTAAGCCAACATTATCCAATACAGTACGGTTCATCAACAAGCGGTGCTCTTGAAAAATCATACCAATATGCCGCCGTAAATAAGGAATATCATTGCCTTTTATATGGCTAATGTCATTACCGTCTAAGATAATTCGCCCGGTCGTTGGCCTCTCCATTAAGCTGATTAATCTTAGCAGAGTACTTTTCCCTGACCCCGAATGTCCGGTCAAGAACGCCATTTCCCCCTGTTTTAAATGAAAATCCACCTGGTTAAGTGCAATATAGTCCTGCGGATAGACTTTGCTGACGTCTTCAAATAAAATCATAATTATTTGTTACCTTATTCAATCTCTTCTTCTTTCGAAAAAAGGGCGTCAATAAACTCCCTGGCATTAAATTCTCTTAAGTCATCAATTCCTTCGCCTGTTCCAATATAACGAATAGGCAGTTTATACTTATCAGCAATTGAAAAAATAACCCCTCCTTTTGCTGTGCCATCCAGTTTGGTTAAGGTTATACCGGTAATTCCGACTGCTTTATTAAATAAATCGGCCTGGCTTATGGCATTTTGGCCAGTACTTGCATCAATGGTTAGCATAATTTCATGGGGTGCACTGGGATCTTTTTTACGCATAATACGAACCACTTTGCTTAGCTCATCCATCAAATGCTCTTTATTTTGTAAACGACCGGCAGTATCTGCGATTAACACATCAATACCTCGTGCTTTAGCCGCATCCATTGCATCAAACAATACCGATGCACTATCGGATCCTGTTTGCTGCGCAATAACGGGAATATTGTTTCGCTCTCCCCAGACCTGTAATTGTTCAACGGCGGCAGCACGAAAAGTATCACCTGCGGCTAACATTACCGATTTCCCCTGTTGTTGATATTTTTTAGCCAATTTACCAATAGTGGTCGTTTTACCTACCCCATTAACACCGACCATCAAGATAACGTAGGGCGATTTAGTTTCATCTATGACTAAAGGCTGTTCAACTTCTTGCAATATGCCGGAAAGATCCTCTTTTAATAGGGTATATAATGCTTCTGCATCTTTAAGTTGTTTACGATTCGCTTGTGCGGTTAATTTGTCGATAATTTTTAATGTTGTATCAACACCAATATCGGCAAGGATTAATTGCTCTTCCAACTCTTCAAAAAGATCCGCGTCAATTTTTTTACCGCTAAATAAAGAATATAAACCACTGCCGATACTTAAACGAGTTTTGGTCAAACTTTGCTTGAACCGCGCGAAAAAACCGAGGGCTTTTTCTTCCGTTTTTTGTTTTTCACTGGAGGGGAGCGGGGCTGTGGGCTGTTGAGCTTCGAGCTGTTGAGCTGTGAGCTTTTCAGTTTCAAGCCTTTCAGCTTCAAGCCTTTCAGCTTCAAGCCTTTCAGCTTCAAGCTTTTCAGCTTCAAGCTTTTCAGCTTCAAGCCTTTGAGCTGCGAGCTTTTCAGCTTCAAGCCTTTCAGCTTCAAGCCTTTCAGCTTCAAGCCTTTCAGCTTCAAGCTTTTCAGCTTCAAGCCTTTCAGCTTCCAGCCTTTTGGCTTTAAGCTTTAGATCTTTGAGCTGCTCAGCTTCTAACCTTTGAGCTTCGAGCTTATCCGCCTCAAGTAATGCATTTTTTTCAGCTTGCTCTGTTTCTTCAGTTGATTTTTTTCCGAACCAGGAAAATAGACCTTTCTTTTTTGTCATTAATTAAAAACCTTACTCACAACCAATTTAGGCTGCTAAAATAGCAGCATATTAAAAACGCTTAAACCACTGAAATAAACTTTTCACAGTCGTTTATAGCTCTATATTAACACCTTATCGTCGGACTAAAAATTATATGGGTAAAAATCATCAGGTTAAATATCACGAAAAAAGCACAAAATCAGTCAAAGGTGGGTTTATTCGATTAATATCTGGGAAATGGCGTGGCAAGAAATTATCAGTACAAGATAAAGCGGGTTTACGACCTACAACGGATCGCACTAAAGAAACATTATTTAACTGGTTAATGCAGGATATTCGTGATGCAAGTTGTCTGGATTGTTTTAGCGGCAGTGGCAGCCTCGCTTTTGAAGCTTTGTCTCGTTATGCAAAAAATGTGACCTTATTAGAAAAAGACAATCAAGTTGCAAATCAATTACGTGAAAACTTAAAAACGCTAAAAGTGGATAATGCCACTCTGATAGAAACTGACTCTATTCACTATCTGCAGCAAACCGCATGTCAAAAGTTCGATATTGTTTTTATTGACCCCCCTTTCTTTAACGGATTACTCCAACCCTGCTGCAATGCCTTAGAAATAAATGATTACCTGGCCGAAAACGCATTGATCTATATTGAAAAAGAAACACTGTCGAATGATTTTTCAGCACCGAAAAATTGGCAACTATTAAAAGAAAAGAGCACAGCACAAGTATCCTATCAACTGTATTTACGGGGAGTAAAATGAACTATTTTATAACATCAGGAAAATTATTAATGCTAGCAATCTGGGGGTTCTTGATAGGTAATCTTTTTTTTCCATTTCCCGGACAAGCTGCACTACTGTTTTATATTTTTCTCGGATTAATTTCAGTCATGCATATCATGCAGTTATTGCTTATTTACGGTGCATTTGCAGAAAAACTAAAATTAACCAAAGCAGATGCTCTGCAAGTTTTCTTTTTTGGCGTGTTTAAAATTTGGGAACTTAAAGGACGATTGACTAGTTAGAGATACTCTTTATCCGGATAAAAGGGCAAACACTATAATGCTTGCCCCGTTACGTCTTCATTCACTTTATTACCCACTGCCCGGCAGTATTTTGAATATATTGACCTTTAGGCGTTTTTTTAATGGCTTTCTCACCCGCAAGAACCGATACCTGATCAAGGGTCATCGCATTTTTTTCTGCTATTTGCTTATACACGGCAAGGCGCTGAGCATTAATGCTACTCACCAGTTCTGTAACTTCCAGGGAAGTCTCAACCACGCCCAATAAACCATCAACTCTTTCACCAACTAAACCTTGCTGCTTAGCATCGGACAACTCGAGGGCAAATACCGAGAAACTCAACATCAGGGTGATCATCAAAATAATTTTTTTCATTTTTATTCCTAATTTTTATCAATCACGTCTAAAACAGGCCACTTTCATCGTTAAATAGTTCATCTAACTGCTGATCCACTTTAACCCGGATTTGATGATCTATTTTCACATTTAAATTAATTGTAATAGGTTCGCTCGGCATTGCCAACTCCACGCGAGGTGTGCATGCCGACATAATAATAATCAATGGAAATAAAATAATAATTCGTTTTAACATTAATAGTTCTCCTGTATTTGACGCGTTAATTCATCAGAAAAACGTAAACTCTCCAACAGTTTTAACATATTTTCAGTATGAGAATAATTAAATTTAACCGGTTGTACACCACTCACATCGGGATTTACACCGTGAATTTCAGCGTTAATATCGATTTCACCATCTGCAGTATAACCTATCTTTCCCTGCAAAGTATCAAACTGAAAATTAGATAATAACCGTAAAGTAAATGCAAATGTCGGATGTGTGCTGGCCATTTTTTTCACCACGTCATCCTGTGGAACCTTAATATATCCACCAGGTGCCCGTGCAAAAATAACACCTTTTTTTATATTTAGACCTTTGGAAGTTAATGTTAAAGGTAAAACACCATCAAGGAGACCGTTTGCGGTAATCGCCGGATAGGCACTATATTTGATTATCTCGCTCAAACTTAAACCGGAAAGCTTGAGCGAACTGCTACTTTGCGGTTGTATTTTAAGATTTTCAAGGGTGACCTCTCCACCTAGTAAATGTGCGCTAAATTCATCAATTACAGTGATTCCGGCGCTGTTATGAGCATCTATCTGCATCGCCTGAATGGGTACTCCCACAAACAAATTATCCACCATTAACTGCTGTTGGCCCTGTTTGATATGAACATTGGCGCTTTTAATTTCAAAATCAGTATCGCTGTTAAAGGTCAAACCATCAAATAAAATAGTTCCTTTTTGCCCCGCGATATCCTGTCCCTGCAGTGAACTTTTCACATAACCGGTTTTTTTTTGCAAATTATAGCTTGCATTTAGCTGGTAGTTAATTGACCCTTTTTCAACAGACCAATTTTGCACTGCAGGCACATAACTCTGCAGTCCATCAATAAGCACGGGCGCTGAGAGCTGTCCATTTTTTATGTTCGCCGTGAGTAGTTTGGAATGGTAGTTAAGGGAACCTGCAATAGCGCTGTTTATTAAAGACAGAGACCAGTCAATATTGAGATTATTAGTCCTGCCATGCACTTTAATATTAGCAAGCAGCGGTGGAAATCTCTGCGTTTTAGTTCGAATGCTGGACTTTATAAGTGGTTCCATTTTTGTTTGCATAGCACCGCCGCCAATACGCAGGTGCAGCGGTAAAGTATTAATATTTATGCCGTCAGATAAATTTATACTCGCAGGTTCTGGCAGTGTCAGTTTCACGTAAGGCGTTTTCAATAGGATGTTATTTGTTAGTGCATAATTAATTTTCGTTAAGCCTAAGTCCATTTTCTGTAAACTCACCTGCCCGGTTAAAATATTAAACTCTCCCACCAACTTCATCACCATTTTTTCAGCTAAAAGGGTCATATCTGCGCTAGAATTTAAAACAAACTGACCCTGTTCCCATTTTTTCAAATCGGCTGAATAGCTGAAGGTGAATGACCCTTTAATTAAATCAAAGTAAGCTTCCGGCAGTTTAATATATTGAATAAATTTTTCTGCTTTAAATACTGTCTTTAAATGAAGCTCTTTCTTTAAAAGATCCACATTGACCGTTAGCTGCCCGGATTCATTTGATAAGCGAATAAACACCGCTTGTTTGGTTTTGTTGAGATGCACATTAAATGACAGTTTTTTCTTAAGCCGTGCTGATCTCAAATTAACCGATTTAACCATTATCTCAGTATCGGGTAATCGCGCCAGAAATGTTAAGAGCTGAGCGAGTTGAGAAGTCGTTTGAGATTTGTTTAAGGTTAGTGAGGGATTTTGCCCTGCATTAGAGCGTTGACAGTTTAAGTCCCAATCAATCGAGCCGATAGAGCTGTTGATCTTATCTTTTTCTTTAATCACTTGAATATCAGTCATCTGATTTTGCGGGCAGTGAATATCCGGTTGTAAACGTTTTAAACTGCTCGACAGAAGAGGAAGCCAGGTTAAGAATGACAACTCTTGTTCCGTCATTTCCTTCAACTCATTGGCATTCGCTAATGGTTTGCTTAGCAACAGCAAACCATAGCTGAAAAAAATAATGAGATAAAACTTTCTGCTGCAAAGCACACTCACAAAGACTTATTGCACCCACTCAATAATACCATCAAGTTTTTTACCATCTTCACTCACCACCAGCCACTTAATATGTTTTTCACGCATCAATTCTTCAGCCTCGGTTAAACGCGCATTCGGAGAGATAAAACAAGGCGAGCTGTTCATTAATTGTTGCGCAGTACAGTCTGCAATGCTTTGGCCTGAAATCAAGAATCGACGTACATCACCATCGGTGATAACCCCCTGCAGGTTGCCCTCTTCCATGACTAGCGCAAGACCGGTGCGGGTTTCTGTCATTACCATCAAGGCATCCGTCAAAGAGGTTTGCGCTTGCACTAAGGGTAATTTTTCAGTGCGCATTTCATTTTTAACAAAAGTGAGCAATCGCTTACCCAGACTGCCCCCCGGATGGAAACGTGCAAAATCCATTGGACTAAAGTTTTTCTCTAAGGTTAAGGTCGAGGCTAACGCGTCGCCAATCACCAAACTTAAAGTAGTGGATGTTGTCGGGGCTAAATTATTCGGACAAGTCTCTTTTTCAACACTTGCATCTAAAACAACATCGGAGTTTTTAGCTAAAGTAGAATTTAAACCGCCAGTAATGGAGATTATCTTATTACCGGAGTGCTGAATGGATGGAATGATTTTAAGCAATTCATCTGTTTCACCGCTGTATGAGATAAGCAAAAGGAGATCATTTTGCGTCACCATGCCTAAATCACCATGAAATGCTTCGCCGGGATGCATGTAAAAAGAAGGCGTACCTAACGACGCCAAGGTGGCTGATATTTTTTTACCAATATGCCCTGATTTCCCCATACCACAAACAATGATCCGACCTGTACAGTTTTTCATTAATGCTAACGCTTGCAGATATTCATCACCAAGACGCTGACTGTGGGAGGTTAGTGCTTGGCTTTGCACATCAAATACAGTGCGAACTTCTTTAATTAATTGGGACGTTGATAAAGTAAATTGTGTCATATACAAACCTCAGGATTATTTCAGCTAAGTCTACGCCTGTGGTTGTATTTTAACAGAAAAAGTTAGTACCTATAGTGCGACTAAAAAGCCATGAATATTCACCGCTTTTTGATTTAACCTATTTAATTATCTGGCTATTCAAACATCACTTTCGCTGTTTTTGTAATATAATTAATAAGCAATCAGCAGTCACTCCCTGCAGGGCTGACGTTTTAGCCTTTGTCTCTCTTGTTATAAGTAATTTTAACGATAACTAATTTCTCTCTTTTTTACTCATGTTCAATGTTGATAAAAAGATCCTGATATTCATAGCAAATCCCACCTTAGTGCACATCAAAGCGCTGATTTAGCTTTTTTATCGCCAACTATAGATATATTCAGTACGAAAAAACAGCTTTAAACAGCTAAAAAAACCGGTCAAGACAGGCAATTCTTGGTAAATAATCTATTTTAACTTGAGTTCGACAGTTAAAATGATTAGAGTACTAATAGTTTTATCACCTGTGTCATCACCTGATGACCCTCTATAAAGGATGTTATTCATGTCAACTCTGTTAGAAGTTCAAAACCTCTACAAGGTATTTGGACCGTCTCCAGAAGAAGCTTTCCCTTTGATTGAGCAGGGGCTCGATAAAGATGAAATATTTGCAAAGACCGGGCTTACTGTCGGGGTCAACAATGTTTCTTTGACCATTGAGAAAGGAGAAGTCTTCGTTATTATGGGATTGTCTGGTTCCGGGAAATCAACCCTGGTCCGCCTTCTAAACCGTTTAATCGAACCCACCAGTGGTAAAGTCTTATTTCAGGGTAAAGATATTGCTAGCATATCAACAGAAGAGCTGCGTCAAGTTCGTCGCAAGCACATTTCTATGGTATTCCAAAACTTCGCCTTAATGCCGCATATGAATGTCATTGATAATGCCGCATTTGGCTTGGAACTGAGCGGTATTGACATTGATGAACGTCATAAAGCCGCACGTGAAGCGCTCACCCGCGTCGGTCTTGAAATGCATTGTGAATCCTATCCCGATGAACTTTCCGGCGGTATGAAACAGCGGGTGGGATTGGCAAGAGCCTTAGCCAATGACCCGGATATTCTATTGATGGATGAAGCCTTCTCGGCCCTTGACCCCTTGATTCGATGCGAGATGCAGGATGAGCTGATCCGCCTGCAAAATGACGATAAACGCACCATTGTATTTATTTCACATGATCTAGATGAAGCCATGCGCATCGGCGATCGTATTGCTATTATGCAGGGCGGTATCGTCGTCCAAGTCGGTACACCCGATGATATTCTGCAGAATCCGGCGAATGACTATGTCAGCTCCTTTTTCAGTGGTGTCAATGTGGCCACTGTCTTTTGTGCTAAGGATATCGCCAAAAAAACACCGGCTGCCGTCTTTAAGAAACATGAAAATGACAGCCCTGCCGTTGCGATGCAGTTACTGCTCGATAGTGAGCGTGACTTCGGAATTGTTGTTGATCGTGCCAACCGTTTCACGGGTATTGTTTCAACGGACTCTTTACGTATCGCGAAAAAAAATCAGGATACACTCAGCAGCGCACTGCTCGAAAATATCACCACCATCAAACCCGATGTCTCGGTCAGCGAATTAATTGGCCAGGTAGCTGACGTGCGTTATGCCGTACCCGTTGTTGCTGAAGATGGCACCTACCACGGGGTGATCACTAAATCACGCTTATTAAAAATTTTAGATAGGGAATAATCATGGCAACAGAAACAACAACTCAAGCCGCTGACCCTTGGGCCAGTGCAGCAGCGCCGGCCGATCCATGGACGACGGCCTCCTCCGCAACATCAACCGCGAATGATTGGTTGAACGTTGCCACCGAAGCCGAGCCTTTTGATTGGTTGCATCCCTTCCAGGAGGCTATTATGCCTTTTGATCAGTGGGTTGAGACCGGGCTTAACTGGTTAGTGGTTCACGGGCGTCCGGTATTTCAGGCAATCCGTGTCCCGATTGATTTGATTCTCACTTCATTTCAAAGTGCATTGGTATCAACGCCCGCTCCGATTATGTTACTTATTTTAGCCTTGATTGCCTGGCAACTAGCCGGACCCCGAATGGGAATTACCTCTTTATTCTCTTTGATTATCATTGGACTGGTCGGCGCGTGGTCACAAGCGATGGTGACACTCGCACTGGTGATGACCTCAGTATTTTTCTGTTTTTTGATGGGCTTACCCTTAGGGATCTGGTTGGCTCGAAGTCAATCAGCCGCGAAAATAATTCGACCTATGCTTGATGCGATGCAAACCACACCCGCTTTTGTCTATTTAGTGCCTATTGTTATGCTCTTTGGTATCGGTAATGTTCCGGGTGTTGTGGTGACTATTATTTTCGCCTTACCACCCATTGTCCGTCTGACTATTCTAGGTATTCAGCAAGTACCGGAAGAGCTGATCGAAGCAGGGCACGCTTTTGGTGCCAGCCCGAAACAGATGCTTTATCGGATTCAACTCCCCTTAGCAATGCCCACTATTATGGCCGGAGTGAACCAAACTCTCATGTTGTCGCTGTCCATGGTGGTGATAGCCTCTATGATTGCCGTCGGTGGTCTGGGACAAATGGTGTTACGCGGGATTGGACGACTGGATATGGGTCTGGCGGCTGTCGGTGGTCTTGGGATTGTTATTCTTGCTATCTTGCTTGATCGTATTACGCAAACCATAGGTAAAAACAAACGCGATCAAAAAACGCGCTGGTATCAAACAGGCCCCGTTTCATTGATTTATTTACTGTTAAAAAAACTTAACCACAATAAAACTGTAAACTAGGAGAATAAAATGAAGTATATACGAAAGACAATACTTACAACGGCAATCGCTGTTTCAGCAACCCTGTCATCCGCTGTCTGGGCTGAAAACCTGCCAGGCGATGGTATTACTGTTCAACCGATTCAATCCACCATTGCGGAAGAAACTTTTCAGACCTTAATTGTCAACAAAGCAATGCAGGCGCTTGGTTATACTGTCAAAGGAACTAAAGAGGTTTCCTATAACGTTGCTTACACTGCGATTGCAGCAGGCGATGCCACCTATTTAGCGGACAACTGGAATCCATTGCACAAAGATAAATACGCAGCCGCAGGCGGCGACGAAAAATTTTACCGCAAAGGTGAATATGTCAAGGGTGCAGGACAAGGTTATCTGATTGATAAAAAAACCGCCGACAAATATAATATTACCAATATTGCACAACTTAAAGATCCGGAAATTGCCAAACACTTTGATGCTAATGGCGATGGCACAGCAGACTTAACCGGATGTAACCCGGGATGGGGTTGTGAAGGCGTTATCGAACACCAACTTGATACTTTTGGCCTGCGTGAAACAGTAGATCATAACCAGGGTAACTATTCGGCCATTATCGCAGATACTATCGCCCGTTATAATAAAGGGGGTTCCATCTTTTACTACACTTGGACTCCTTACTGGGTAAGTGGTGTATTGGTTCCCGGTAAAGATGTGGTGTGGTTAGAAGTCCCATTCTCATCACTTCCAGGCGAGCGCAGCAATGTTGATACTACACTGGCTAATGGAAAAAATTACGGTTTCCAAATGAACTCCATGCACATAGTTGCCAACAAGAAATTTACTGATGCAAACCCTGCAGCAGCTGAATTGTTTGCTATTATGAAGCTCAATATCAATGATATCAGTGCTGAAAATGGAATGATGGCAAAAGGGGCAAATACGCAAAAAGATATTAATGCCCATGCCGATGGTTGGATCAAAGCCCATCAGAAACAGTTTGATGCTTGGATTGAAACTGCCAAGGAAGCGGCAATGTAGTTCGAAAGCTATCTAGCAGAATAATCATCTGCTACAAATAAGAAATAGTCAGAGAAAGTGAAAAAACAGAGGCTACTGCGCTAGCCTCTGTATTCCAGGAAGAGGAGTGTCCAATGGAAACCAGTGATAAAGTCTTGGTGGCTCTCCGACAAATTATGCGTGCCATCGATCTGCATTCCAAAAAAATGAGTAAAGATTTTGGCCTGACCAGCCCACAATTAATGTTAATGCGTACGATTCAACTCGATGATAATGTGACTATTGGTCAATTATCAGAAAAGAACAGTATGAGCCAGGCAACAGCCACAATCATTCTCGATCGGCTGGAAAATAGCGGGCGGGTAGTGCGTATACGCAATCAACAGGATAAACGTAAAGTACACGCCCGGCTCACCGAGTCCGGTCATAAAATGTTAGCGGAAGCACCCGGTATATTGCAGCCTGATTTTCTGGAAAAATTTCAGTCCTTGGAACTTTGGGAACAAAGCCTTATTTTGTCTTCATTACAACGTTTATCAAGCATGATGAACGCTCCGAACTAGCGCTCAAGATCAAAACTCTTAATACTTTATTTTAAAATTTTTTGGCCTTGAATATTAACACTGGCTTTTAACTGCTGTACTTATTTAGCCTATAGGGCACACTGACAGCGCCCTTCCTAAAGCCTTAGACTGTTATGGGCAGCTATAAACACCTTGCCCCTTAATCTCTACCCACTTTAATACTATTACATTTTCCCAATATTCAAAGAAAACCCTACCTTTCTGCGTATCGGTAGTCTGGTTTTATTTGTTTATGACCAAACAAAGGTTTAATACTAAAAAAAAAATCTAGGCCGCTGAAAAACATATCAAGACGGGCGTAAATTTGATTTCACCATTACTTTTACTTGATATTTATAGTAAAGATAATTAGAGTACTAATAGCTTTATTATCTGTTAACGCTCCATAAAGGATGTTCTTTATATCAACTCTGTTAGCAGTGCAAAACCTGTACAAGGTATTCAGACACAATTCACTTTAATGGAGCAAGAGCTAGATAAAGATGTGGTGTGGTTAGAAGTCCTATTCTCCGCACTTCCCGGCGAGCAAAAGAATATTGATACCAAACTGCCTAATGGAAAAAATCACAGTTTCCAGATCAGCTCAATGCACATTGTCACCAACAAAAAGTTTGCGGATGCAAACCCGGCAGCCGCTAAACTGTTTGAGCTTATGAAATTTGATATTAATGATGTCAGTGCTGAAAATGTGATAATGGCAAAAGGGACGAATAAGCCAAAAGATATTGAAGTTCATGCCGATGGCGGGATTAAAGCCGATCAGAAACAGTTTTACGCTTCGATTGAAACCACCAAGAAAGCGGCAATGTAGTACAAAACCTAATCATCTGATACAAATAATAGATAGTCAAAGAAAGTAAAAATACAGAGGCTACTGCGCTAGCCTCTGTATTTAAATAAAAGGAGTTTGATATCGAAACAAGTGATAAAGTCTTGGTGGCTATAAGGCAAATTACTCGTGGAATCGATCTGTATTCCAAAAAAATGAGTAAAGATTTTGGCCTGACCAGTCCGCAATTAATGTTAATGCGTACGATTCAACGCGATAATCATGTCACCATTCGTCAATTATCGGAAAAGACTAATATGAGTCAGGCAACAGCAACCATTATTCTTGATCGGCTGGAGGCCCGCGGGCGAGTAGTGCGTATACGCAATCAACAGGATAAGCGTAAAGTACATGCTCTGCTCACCGAATCCGGTCAGCAGATGTTAGCGCAAGAGCCCAGTATCTTGCAACCAGGCTTTCTGGAGCAATTTCAGGCGCTGGAAATTTGGGAACAAAACCTGATATTGTCTTCATTACAGCGTTTATCAAGCATGATGAATACCCAGGACTAGAGCCGAGTCTATTGAACAAAGCACTAACAAAAACAGCCACAATAGCGGCTGTTTTTAATAGGATATGTTGCGTTTTTTAAACTGAAAGGCAGTCAAACTCAACGACAGTATCAACGTCAGCATCATAGTCCACACCATCTATAGAAAAACCGAAAAGTTGCACAAATTCTTCTTTATATTCTTTATAATCGGTTAATTCGAACAAATTTTCCGTGGTAATTTTAGGCCATAATTCTTTACAAGCCTGTTGAACATCATCACGTAACTCCCAATCATCAAGACGTATACGACGAGCTTGATCCGTTTCCGGTGCACTGCCGTCTTGTTTATAAAGTTGGCTGGTAAACAAACGATAAATCTGCTCCATACAACCTTCGTGAAGGCCTTTCTCTTTCATTATTTTAAATACCATGGAGATATACAGCGGCATAACAGGAATGGCAGAGCTTGCTTGGGTGACAACACTTTTTTGTACCGAAACATAAGCTTCACCATTAAGAGGTGCAAGCTGCGCCTGAATAGCGGTCGATGCCCGGTCCAAATCTATTTTAGCTTTACCCAATGCGCCATCCCAGTAAATGGGCCAAGTTAGCTCGGTACCAATGTATGAGTAAGCAACGGTTTTAAGGCCTTCAGCTAATACACCGGCTTCGCCCAGCGCACTTAACCATAACTCCCAGTCCTGTCCGCCCATTACCGTCACGGTATCAGCCACTTCTTCTTCTGTTGCCGGTTCAACCGTTGCATTGATAATCACATCTTTATTAGTATCAATCGCCGTTGAAATGTAAGTTTCACCAATGGGTTTTAAGCTTGATCGAATCACTTCGCCAGTATCCGGTAATTTACGAACCGGCGCGGCAACCGAGTAGATAATCGCATCTATTTGGCCTAAGTCTTGTTTGATTAATTCAACCACTTTTGCTTTTATTTCGTGAGAGAAGGCATCTCCATTAATACTTTTAGCATATAAACCATCCGCTTTTGCTTGTTTTTCAAAAGCTGCACTGTTGTACCAACCTGCAGATCCTGGTTTTTTCTCCGTTGCCGGTTTTTCAAAAAACACACCAATGGTTGATGCATCGCTGCCGTATGCTGCAGCAACGCGCGAAGACATACCGTAACCTGCTGAAGAACCAATCACTAATACACGTTTAGGGCCATTGGCAATTTTCCCTTGTTGTTTAGTGTATTCGATTTGTGCCTGTATATTTTTTTCGCAGCCCACGGGGTGAGTTGTTGTACAAATAAAGCCACGAATCTTGGGTTTAATGATCATAATTTGAGCTCTTCTAAGTTAGATTTAATATGAGTTTTGGGTAATATACACTGTTTTTTTAGTTGCACAAAATAGCTGCCGGTAAAACACTTGAAAATACAAATTCAAAGCCTTAGATTTATCTACCCAAATTACTTGAAGATCCAGATTACTGCATCTTCAAATAGTTTGGGTATAACTGACTTTATTTTGCCAATAGGGGTAATTCTCCACTTAAGCCCATTGCCTGTTTAATAAATGATTTTTTCAGTGGACTGACTTGGTCGGTAAAAACCAGTGCAACATCGCGAAGGGCTTTCTGGAGGGGATTGTCTCCCTCAAATAATTGCTTTAACAATTCCATTGACGCAATCATTTGTGCGGCTTCAGTTTTTCTCCAACGCTCAAAATAACGGAGGTTTTTATATAAACCAATATCCTTTTCTGCCGCAATATTTTGTTCAATGGTTTGTCCTAAACTGACCGCATCTAACAAACCAAGGTTAACCCCCTGCCCCGCTAGAGGATGGATAGTATGTGCAGCATCGCCAATTAAAGCGATTCGGTGTTTGGCAAAGTCTCGCGCATAACGCATGCGAAGAGGAAAGCTGAAGCGCTCACTTTGCAATTCACACAGCCCTAAACGGTTATCAAAATTGCGCGATAATTGTTTATTAAACTCGACAGCCGTTAAATTTTTTAACTGCTCAGCTTTTTGCGGTGATACTGACCAAACAATAGAGCATAAATTCTGTTCAAAAAGAGGCAAAAAAGCGAGTGGCCCGTCGGGCGTGAAAATTTGCCGGGCACAATGCTCATGCGGCAGTTCTGTTTTAATCGTCGCGACCAGTGCATGATGCTGGTAATCCCAAAAGGTTAAAGGAATAGTGGATTTTTCCCGTAACCATGAATTTGCACCGTCAGCCCCTACAACCAATTTCGAGGTCAGAGTTTTACCACTGTGCAGGGTTAACCAGGCTTCACCTTCACCAAAAACAATATCATTTAAGCTATCTGGACTGTAAAAAGAGACATTCTTTTGTTTTTGTACTGTATCGAGTAAGGCAAGGCAAAGATTGTCATTCTCAATAATGTAACCGAGCTCCGAATATCCGACTTGCTGAGCAGAAAATTCAATTTTTCCAAAACTATCCTTGTCCCAGACCAGCATGCTGTCGTATGCCGTTATTCTTCCACTATCAAGCTGCTGCCAGACGCTTAATTTTTCAAAAATCTTTTTACTGGCGAAGCTAATAGCACTGACTCGATTAACTGGCTTTTCGGGTAATATTGGCCTGTTGCTGGTTTCAATCAGCGCAATCGATAATGCACTGTCTGCTAGGGAGGCTGCCAACGTCAGCCCGACAATTCCGCCGCCCACTATGGTTAAGTCGTATGATTGCATCATTTGTTTGTATCTCTGCTGAGTAATGGAAACTGCCCTTTCGCCTGTTTTATAATAGGAGCTGATAAATCGGGTAAATAACGCATCGCCTGTAAGACAACATTTCGTCCCAGTATAATAGGCCTGTTGCTGGTTTCAATCAGCGCAATCGATAATGCTCTGTCTGCGAGGGAGGCTGCCAACGTCAGCCCGACAATTCCGCCACCTACTATGGTTAAGTCGTATGATTGCATCATTTGTTTGTATCTCTACTGAGTAATGGAAACTGCCCTTTCGCCTGTTTTATAATAGGAACTGATAAATCGGATAAATAACGCATCGCCTGTAAGACAACATTTCGTCCCAGTATAATCGGCCAATGGTTATTATTAAAAATACGCACGACTGAATCCGTGAGACTGATGGTATTATTATGGTCGCTCTCTCGCGCTAACCAATAACGATTCAGCATATCAAAACCACCTATTTTTTGAGGGTCCTGCAACTCACTGATAATGGAAGATAATACAAACAAATCACGCATCCCTAAGTTAAATCCCTGCCCCATCACAGGGTGCAGACAATGAGCAGCATTACCAATACAAACACCTCTGTGGGCAAAAGGTTGTGTCGTTTTTGTCAATTTCAGCGGGTAGCTGTCCCGTTTTCCAGCCGCAGTAAACACGCCTGCCAGATAGCCAAAAGCATTCTGCAGTTCACTTAGGAAATGTTCGTCATTTAATGCGCATAAACGGGCAGCATCACCACTTGCCACCGACCAAACTAATGAGTAACGATTATCCGTTAAGGGTAATAAGGCAATAGGACCAAATTCGGTAAAACGCTCAAACGCCTTATTAAGATGCGGCTTAGAACAACGCACATTAGCAATAATCGCAGTACATTCATAATCAAAAGATTGTGAGGGGATCGACAGCAGATGACGGGTCGAACTGTTTGCTCCATCTGCTGCGACACATAATTTAGCCGTCAGAATAGTATTATCAAAAAGATGACAAAGGGTCTGCTCTGGCTGTTTTTCAATTTTGGTAATACGTGAATCATAAAAACGCGCTAATTGTGTTAACTTATCTAATCGTTTGTTAAGCGCGCAGCCAATTTGATGCAGTTCGAGCACATAACCAAATGCTTGAGGCTCATCTTTAGCGCATAAATCTAATTTCCCGAAACAACCGCGATCAGAGATATGTATCTCTTCAATCGGCTGGGCATGCGCTTTAATATCCGCCCAAAAACCCAAGTCATCGAGTATATCGCAGGTGCCTGCGCTTAGCGCAATACTGCGCGCATCAAACCCCGGAATAGAGCTTTTGCTGCCTGATGCTGGTTTCGGGTTTTCATCGACAAGGGCAACCCTCAGCGTTGGACTGCGCTTTAATAAGGCATAAGCAAGCAGACTGCCAACAATACCTGCCCCGACAATAACAAGGTCATAATCACTATTTTTATCCATAGACAGTTACATTGGCCATTAATGCTTCAATTTCATTAATACTCTTAGGGACATCCGCGCTTAACACTTCAGCGCCACTTTGAGTCACTAAGACATCATCTTCGATGCGAATACCAATGCCCTTCCAAACATCATCGACGTTAGCATTTTCACTGATATATATACCAGGCTCAATGGTGATCACCATACCTGCTTCGAGTAAACGGGGATGTTCAGCAGTACCGTATAAGCCTACATCATGCACATCTAATCCTAAATAATGACCCAGACCATGCATATAAAACTCTTTATGAGCCTGATCCTTTATCAGCTGCTCACTGTCTCCTTCTACAATCCCCAATTCAAGCAGACCCTCAATCATTTTCTTAACGGCACTTTTATTAATATCGGCCAAGGCAACACCGGGCTTTACCTGATTAATCGCACTTACTTGAATATTCAAAACCAGTTGATATAGTTTTGCCTGATGCTCAGAAAAAATACCATTAACAGGAAAGGTTCGGGTGATATCACCTGCATAGCCCTTATATTCAGCACCGGCATCAATTAAGACCAGATCCCCATCATGTAACTGTTGATTATTTTCCGTGTAATGTAAAATACAAGCATGATGGCCACCAGCAACGATACTGTTATAAGCAACATTCGTCGCACCCTGTTGAGCAAATTCGTAGCGAATTTCTGCTTCTAACTGGTATTCCCACATGCCTGGATGACAAAGCTGCATGGCTCTGATGTGCCCCGCCGCTGAAATTTCAGCCGCATCAGACATCAATGCCATTTCATTTTCAGATTTAATTAGACGCATTTCATGCACAATGGCAAGGTTATCAATAAACTGCGTAGGCGCAGCCTGTCCTTTGCTGCGATCTGCCCGCATTAAGTTAATCACAGAACTTAAGCGTTTTTCCAATTCGGGCGCATTAAAAACGGGATAATAAAGCACAGAAAAGTCACCAATAAAGCCCTGCAGTTGCTCTTCAAATTCGAGAACATCATAAGCCAGATCAAAACCAAGTGTACTCACGGCGGCACTTTGTCCCATGCGCAGACCATGCCAAATTTCCGCATTTTTATCTTTTTTTCGATTAAATAAAACTGTTTGCTGCTCACCACACTTATTGATAATCAGCAAATAAGCATCCGGCTCATTAAAACCCGTTAAATAATAAAAGTCACTATTTTGCCGGAAAGGATATTCAGTATCTTTACTGCGTATCTTTTCTTCCGCTGCCGGAAAAATAGCCAGACTATTATTTTGCATCTTTGTAAAAAAAGAGGCTCTGCGTTGTTGAAATTCAGTCATTACCATTAATTATTAATCCTAGTGAAGGGTTTTTGAAATGGGTGTGTTGGGGTTACGTGAAAAAGTATTAAAGCAAAGCATTGCGCCAACACGAAGATACTCAACAATCTCAGCAAATGCGATTTCTGACTCTTCATCTTCCTGTTCAAAATCCAAACTCACCTGGGAGATATCACGAATATCACGAATCAATTCTTGAACGTCAGCAGGTGCCTCATTTAATGCTTGCTGCACCATACCAAATCCAACTAAAAAGCCTTGAGACCATTGTGACATTGCTTCGGCGCGTTCATCAAGTGGCACCTCATCATCGGGTAATAACAAGTTAAAGCCCAAACCATCATCGGTAAACTGATTAACAACTTGCCCATAAATGGATTCTACCAACTTTTGCGCGGAACGAGGCAACCCCACCCCTTCGTTGACAACATCATTAAAATGAGGTCGCCAACTTTTTCCATCAAGCTTAACACCACCGCAAATAAGGCCGGACAAAACACCATGAGTTTCAGATGCATTAGTAAACAGCTCTGCAGCTTCCAAGGTTTGGGTTATTTTGTTAAAACTTGGTAGTGGTTCATTACTCATTCGTTTTACTCATCAATTAAATAAAATATGAAAGCTTAATACTAACATCCTGTCGTTTTTGTCGCTAGTAACTACTTGAAACTTCATAGCATGGTAGCTATAGTTCGTAAGTTATACATTCTTTTTAAGCTTGCCAACACAATAGCGCCGAGCTTACTTTAAATTTACATTTCACAGGTTGATTATGGCACATATTGATATATCTATTTTAGGGCAACAATACAAAATATCATGCCCGGAAGGGGAGGAGTTAACCCTTCAAAACAGCGTAGATCAATTTAACGAAAGAATTAGCAATATAAAAAGCAATGCACGAAATTTACGTAATGAACAGGTCATTGTGCTAGCGGCATTGAATTTCTGCCATGAACTATCTGTAGAACAAACACAACATAAAGAACATGTAGAAAAACTGGATCAACGAATTCAAAAGATTAATGATTCAATTGACTTGCGCTTAGCAAAAACAATCAAAAAAAACTAACGGTGACATTGACACAACCACATTAATTTTTAAACACTTAAATTACCTATTAAAAAAATGTAAATGAACTTTGAAACAATGTCGAAATTCTATAGGAAAATCCTTTCCAAATACAACAAACTCGCGTAGAGTTATTTCAACCCTCGGATATCCGCTCTTCTTGACTACGTCTCTGAGCCGATAATTATAATCCCGGTGACTTGGCTTGAATGCTACTGTGCAAGCTCGGCTCGTATCGAGAAGCCTACGGCAAACACTAAGACACCTACCTTGACCTTCGGGTTCAGGTCTACAGTCAATAACGATATCCTTGGGTTACTTTTTTCATCCTGCAAAATTTAGAAATATCCATACCTTGCCCTTCGGGTTTAGGTCGACATCCAATAACAAACTCCTCTGATTACTTTTTTCATCCTGCAAAACTTAGAAATATCCATACCTTGACCTTCGAGTTTAGGTCGACAGTCAATAACGCTATTATTGAATCACTCCCCTTTTGTTCTATATCCTAAACGCTATTACCCTGCTCTATCAATAATGCTTCTATTTTAAATTCACTGTAATAATTTTTCTTAGTGATTTTTTGCCTTCATCTGCACATCGATAGTGAATAGTATTATTCAAAAATTAACCTATCCAGCTCAATTAGAACTGAATACCTTATGATAATGTCGCAAAATAGGCATAATAAAAAAAACAGGTTAGACATAGCTGTAAATTATAAAGTAAGCTTAAAAACAGATTTAAAAATCATGCATCGCCATCAAAAATAGATGTACTGACTAAAACTATGTCAGTAATGATAGCCCCTCCCGTAATATCTATTATTGACACTCAGGTGTATACAAGGCAAGCAGACTGGCCGTAAGAGGGCTTAGTTAGATATTCCACTATTATTCTGTGCTTATTGCTACTTAAATGGCCGACCGTTGAAAGGATATAAAATGAAATTCAGTTTCAATATGGAAGATGTTAGTCAAGTGTTTGTCGGCGCTTTTGCTCTGGCAGTTCCCATCTCTTTTTCGGAAGAAGCGTGGCGATTGAGTGAAACGCTACCCTTCCCTAACTTGCTCATGTTACTTACTTTATCGATACTATTTCTTGCATTTTTTACCTATCAAAGTGTATTTCAAAAGAATATTAAGTCTCGTGTAATCGTCTTTATTTTTCGTATCTTTATAGCTTATGTCATGGCCGCTTTTGTGGTCAGTTTGGTTTTATTCTGTTTAAATAAACTGCCGTTGTTAGAGGATCCAATAACCGCCTTAAAACGCATCATAATCATTACTATGCCTGCATCAATGGGCGCTATTGTAGTCGATAGCTTTGACAAAGAGTGATCAACACTCGTTGAGCGAATACCAAAATAAATATTCATATTGTAAAACAGCCCCCCTGAACCTATTGATTAATTTTGATATCCGAACCTTTCAATTGATCTCGCAATTTTATTTATTTTGATATAACTGACACTTCTCTAACAGATTTATAAATGCATCGACGCAGAGTTACAGCAAGGTAAAACTGTTTTAAACCTCAGCATAAGAGGGTCTTAAAAAACGGTTAAAAACAGCCTTGATCACTGGGATAGCGTTAATAAAAAACGACCTGTCTGAGCCACTGTCAAAAATGTATTATGCGTAGTATTATTTCTCCACTCTACCGCCATGGATTAGCATTGACCTATGAACAAAACACTTTCTCGAACAGAAATACGGCATCAAATCCGCACAGCAAGACGTGATCTTTCCGGCTTACAGCAAAAACAAGATGCAGACAGCTTATTCTCCCGTTTAATTAAACATTCGCGGGTTCAACAAGCGGGAAAAATATCGGTCACTCTTGCTTATGATGGTGAAATAGATACGCTTCGATTTGTTGAGTGGTGCTGGCAAAAAAACAAAAAAATATACTTACCCGTTATACACCCCTTTAACAAAGGTCACTTGTTGTTTCTGGAGTACACCACAAAAACTGAAATGGTGCTTAATCAACACGGGATATTTGAGCCCAAATTAAATCAATTAGATGCCTGCCCAATGAAAGAGTTAGATCTTATTTTCACTCCTCTGGTCGCATTTGATACACAGGGAAATAGGATTGGCATGGGAGGGGGGTATTACGACAGAATGCTGGCTCCCTGGTTTAAAGATAAAACCGGCCCCTATCCAATAGGGTTAGCCCATGATTGCCAGCAAGTGCAGCAACTACCCGTTGAAGAATGGGATGTGCCTTTACCTGAAATAATAACTCCTTCAATGCACTTTTGTTGGTAAGAACAAAACCCTAGAAAATGAATAAACAGCTAGCTACTTTAAGATCGAGAAATCAGCAAGTAGCTTGGGTACTGCTCTCCCATAACGAACTTTCCGCTTTCCTGTCGGGTGCTGGCACAGTGCGACACCTCTTTTTGAATAAGCTGCTGCAAGTAGTTTGCCTGTATACCCAAACTACTTGAAGATGCAGATTCAGAGTTTCGCCCGGATGCTAGAGCAAGACGTAACATGATGAGAATGGTTATTCCCTTCTCAAGTGTTACAACGCAGTGCTAGTTTTTGGGCGAATATCCCGAAGGGCAAGGCGATAAACGACGATCTTCGTTGTTAGAAAGCTTCGATTTAGAATAACTAGATCATCAGCCTTCTGCCTAGAATTTCATCATTTATCGTCTTGCTGATTCTTACATCTTCAAATAATTTGGGTATTAAATCGCCCTATTTGATCATTATCACATGGATAACTAAACAGGATTGAGTATAATCTCCGCAACTTTTATAGCGAATGATAAAAACAGGAAGCCCGGACTATGACACAAGATGAAATGAAAAAAGCAGCCGCCTATGCAGCCTTGGAATATGTACAGCCAGATTCAATTGTTGGCGTCGGCACTGGCTCAACAGTGACTCATTTTATTGATGCGCTGGCAACCATAAAGGATCTTATCAAAGGTGCGGTTTCAAGCTCCGATGAGTCAACTGCAAGGTTACAATCCTATGGTATCGATGTTTTTGATCTTAATGAGGTTTCTGAATTGAGCATTTATGTCGATGGTGCGGATGAAATAAATCCCTATAACCACATGATCAAAGGTGGCGGTGCAGCCTTAACGCGTGAAAAGATAATTTCAGCGGTTGCTGAAAAATTTATCTGTATTGTGGATAACACTAAAAATGTTGATATTCTGGGTGACTTTCCATTACCTATTGAAGTGATTCCGATGGCGCGCAGTTATGTCGCACGTGAATTGGTTAAATTAGGTGGAGATCCTGTTTATCGTCAGGGTGTGGTAACAGACAATGGCAATGTGATTTTAGATGTTCATAACTTAAAAATTGCTGAACCCCTTAAATTAGAGGCGCAAATCAATGCGATTGTTGGCGTAGTCACCAATGGTTTATTTGCAAACCGTGCGGCTGATGTTGTTTTAGTTGGTACACCAGAAGGTGTTAAAACGCTAAAATAAGAACATCTTTGAGTGTGAGTGAGTATGGAAAACGCTGCACACACTCACCTCAAAAATAAAACGTAATAACTAAGTCAAAACTTTTATTTGTGAATTTCATCACAAAAAGTTCACAACCGCTGTAGTTTTTGCTATTTTAAGTTATCCAAAATTACACTTCCCATTTTATCAACTAAGTCTGCTTATTGAATACTTAGTTGGCATATTGGAACTCTTAAAATTTGTTTGTCCATTTACCTTATTGACAGACCACAAGGAAATATAATGACTAAGCTTTCGCTTGATAAAGATAAAATAAAAATTCTGCTACTTGAAGGATTACATCAAAGTGCGGTTGATACTTTCACCCAGGCTGGTTACAACAACATCCAAAACATCAAAACAGCGTTAAGCGAAGAAGAATTAATTGAAAAAATTAAAGATGCACATTTTGTTGGTATCCGTTCCCGTTCTAACCTTAATGCAACCGTATTAGCTGCCGCAGATAAACTGGTTGGCATCGGTTGTTTTTGTATCGGTACCAATCAGGTTGATTTGAATGCGGCTCAAGCAAAAGGAATCGCAGTATTTAACGCGCCTTTTTCAAATACCCGCAGTGTTGCTGAATTAGTGTTAGGTCAGTCATTATTATTATTGCGTGGTATTCCAGAGCGTAACGCAAAAGCGCATCGCGGCGAGTGGGATAAATCAGCCACTAAGTCCTATGAAGCGCGTGGTAAAAATTTAGGTATTATTGGCTATGGCCATATTGGAACTCAGTTTGGTATTCTTGCTGAAAACTTAGGTTTTAAGGTGTCATATTACGACGTCGAAAATAAATTAAGCTTAGGTAATGCGGTACAGATAGCGACAATGGAAGCCTTGCTTGCTCAGTCTGATATTATTAGTCTGCATGTTCCTGAACTTGACTCGACTAAAAACATGATGGGTGCTAAAGAATTTGCACAAATGAAAGATGGTGCGATCTTTATGAACGCAGCACGTGGCACCGTTGTTGATATCCCGGCGTTATGCGCAGCACTTGAGAGTAAAAAACTTTCTGGAGCCGCTATTGATGTGTTCCCAACTGAGCCCGGATCAAATAAAGAAGAGTTTATTTCTCCGTTGCGTAAGTTTGATAACGTACTCTTAACTCCCCACGTTGGTGGCAGCACCCAGGAAGCACAAGAAAATATTGGCTATGAAGTTGCGGGCAAGTTAGTTAAATACTCTGATAATGGTTCAACATTGTCTTCTAATAACTTTCCTGAAGTATCTCTACCGGTGCATGTTGATGCCAGCCGTTTACTGCATATTCATAAAAATATGCCGGGTATTCTAACCAAAATCAACTTGACCTTTGAAGAGTATGGCATCAATATTGCGGCACAATACCTGCAAACAAATGCAAATATTGGTTATGTGGTCATTGATGTAAATAGTGATGATGCGCAACTTGCATTAGCTAAATTAAATGAGATCGAAGGGACAATTAAAGCGCGTTTATTAAGATAAACCCACCAACATCTAGCATCTCTCGACCCTTAAAAAACCTGAATGTGATATTCAGGTTTTTTAAGGTCGTAATCAAAGTGCCAGATTCTCCGGCTTGATCATTTAAAAAAAATAACCTGTTGCTAAAAATTTTGCGGTTGGGGTAAAAAACTCCAGGCAATAAAGCGGCTCACTTTCTGCCCTTGCGCCATTTTAATAACCTTTACATGCTCAGCGCCCACTTTTTCAAGTTGTTGCTTTAATGGTGCTATATTGTCGGACTTTGAAACTAAACTGGTAAACCAGCACACCTGCCGGGCATAATCTTTACTTTCCTGAATCATCTGTTTTAAAAATCGGATTTCCCCACCAGCACAACAAAGCTCACCTTCCTGCCCTGCAAAATTAAGTACTCGCGATAGGTTATTTTGATCGTTACTGAGATTCTTTATTTTTCGTGCACTTCCGGCAAGCGCTTTTTCCATAGAGGCATGAAAAGGGGGATTACACATGGTTAAGGTAAATTTGTCTTTTGGTTTAATGATCCCTGCAAAAATAGCCTGTTTATTCGCTTGTAACTGCACTTTAATAAAAGGTTTAAGAGAGACATTTGATTTTATAATCAGCCCCGCCATTTTTACCGATAACGGATCAATATCTGTTCCCACAAAAGACCATCCGTAACTTTGGCTGCCTAAAATAGGATAAATGCAATTTGCACCTGTCCCTATATCTAATACCTTAACCTGCTTACCTTCTGGGATTTTTCCATGAAAAGTGTCGCCCAATAAATCCGCAAGATAATGAATATAATCGACACGCCCCGGAATTGGCGGGCATAAATAACCCTTCGGTATTTGCCAGAAATCAACATGATAAAACTGTTTAAGCAAAACTTGATTGAGCAGTAATACCGCCTGTGGCTCAGCAAAATCAAGTGTTTGTTCACCTTTAGGATTAGTCCTTAAAAATGTGCTTAATAATGGGGATTGCTCGCAAAGTTGTTTTAAATCGTAATGACCCCGGTGTAAATTTCTTGGGTGTAATAATTTTTTAACTTGTATATCCTTGGTCATTTAATTTATCCAAAAAATGGGCGGTTAAAAAGCATAATGTTAAAGTCATTGACTAAATTATCTAAAGAGATGCTTATACCAAACGCATCAAATAAGTGTTCAGCCTTGCTGGTTAAAATCAAGCCTATCTGCGTTATAAGTCTTATTCATAACATCCTGTTCTTCACCACTTCGTGGCCAGCTAAAGCTGTTCAAAATCGTTCCATACGATTTTGTGAAAGGAGAATAACTACTTTCTGCAACTTAGTGTTAATTTTTCCTACGCAATGCAAGATCACATCCTTAATACATTTGGTATTATAAATTCATATCGGGATATTCACTCAACTCACCGCGAATATCTAAGATATTCCTTTTATAGGAAAATTTTATCATCTGATGATCAAGCGCAACAGCAAACCAGGCGGTAAGGGTACGATCATTTTTTTTCATTTGCTCAACACGGTAGCTCTCAAATTTTCCAAATTTACTGTCAATCATCTCTTTCCCGGTGACTTTAAAAAAGTAGTGCCCGATTGAGTCCGAGGTTTGCATAAAAAACTCAAAGTCAGTTTGTCCTGATTTTAATCCTTTGCGGATTTGCAGAAGAACGGCATTAAAATCCACAATATACTCGTCCGGGTTACTGAAATAGGTACTTTTTCCATTATTAATTATGGTTGTATTATGGCCATTATTAGAAAATTGTGCAGCCATACTCACCGAACTGAAACCAACGCTATTACGTAAAAAACGTTTAGTTAAATACTGTTGGGTTTTTTCATCCCAATAAATATCTGAACTTTGGTTACCACCGAATTTCATCAGTAAAAAAGACAGATCCGTAATAGTATTAACCTTAATTTGCTCGTCTTTCAATTGCAGTTCTCTGATCATTTGTCCTATTGATAGCTTTTTGTAATACACATCGTAAACATAAGTCTGTTCATTGACAGGCACTAAATCAACTTCTTCCGCAAGCCCTAACCGGCTTGTTGTCAACAACAAAAAAAACAACAAAAAAGATAAAAACTTATTTATTTTCAAAGGACTATATCTCCTGAATTTTTTGTACTATGGTAAATAATCCATTCGCACGAGACGGGCTTAAATGCTTAAGTAAACCCAGTTTTTCAAAATAGTGATGAATATCAAAATGGCGGATTTGCTCCGCGTTTTTACCCTGATAGATAATTAATAAAATCATCATTAACCCTTTGACGACACGCGTCTCACTGTCCATGTTAAAGGTATAAAAATCTTCCTCTTTCTCAATTATTAACCAGGCTAAACTTTCACACCCTTCAACCCGATTAGTTTCAATTTTATCCTGTGAATCCATATCCGGTAGTTTCTTACCCCATTGAATAATTAATTTGTACTGTTTATCCCAACTTTTATTTTCTTGAAAATCATTTAATAATTGTTCTGTTGTCGGTAAAGACAATGCCATTGTTACCTATCCTTAATTTAACCAACGTTTGTGCATTTGCTTGCTTTAAAAGTTTACCAAAAAATATAAAACGGCACACTTCTTTATAACAAGCCATTGTTACGTATCGCAGCCATTATAGTCAGAATTACTATGACTATCTTTTTTTATTATTCATATAATCCGAAAATAAAATCAATGCTCCACTACTACCGGTTAATTGTGCACTTTTATTATCATCCCTTCCAACCCATGTTGTCACCACCTGCTCGGCATCGAAACCAACAAACCAGCTGTCATATAAATTGTTGGTGGTGCCTGTCTTACCGGAAAAGTATTGCCCCTTATTGCGCCAGGTTAAACTGCGGGCAGTGCCTTGTGTGGTCACTTTATGCATTGTATTGGTTAATTTTGTGACCGCCTTTTCAGAGAATATTTTTTTACGCCGAACCGGACGTTGATACAGCAACTGTCCCTCTTTTGAAACGATTGAGCGAATAATTGTTAATGGTTGATAAACGCCGGACATAGTGATGGGTTGATACAGTTGTGCGACCTGGAAAGGGGAAAGGGCCACACTCCCTAAAACCAAAGAGGGGTAAGCGCTGATTTTTTCCGTCACCCCCATTTTATACAAGCTATTAATAACATTGTTAAGACCCACCTGCATCCCTAGATTCACCGTCGGTACATTCAGAGAGTAAATTAAGGCATCCTCGAGGCTCACATCTCCTCGGAATTTACGGTCGTAATTTTTTGGACTCCAGTGCTCACCGGAACCATTTGTCAGGAGAATCTCTTTATCATTTAATCTATCATCCAGATCAAATCCCCCGTCCAACGCCGTTAAATAAACAACGGGTTTAACCAACGATCCGATCGGCCTTTTGGCATCCAAAGCGCGGTTAAAGCCACTAAATTTCACCTCTTTTCCTGAAACTAAACCCAGTACCTCAGCATGCTTGCGATCGCTCACCACCATCGCGCCTTGTAGCATCAATTGGCCTTTTTTTTCAAGACCATCAATGCCCTGCGAAACGGCCAGCTCAGCGTTTTTTTGCACGAAGGGATCGATCGAAGTAAAAATAAACAAACCGTTACGTTTACGTACTTTATTAGTAACATTCGCCTGCAACTCTCGCCGCAGCAAACTGACAAAGGCGGGATTTTTTCGATGATTTAAAGCACCTATTGCGCTTAAATTAAGCTCACCCCGTACTGCATATTGATAGTCGCGAACACCAATCAGGTTATATTCAAGCATCGTACGCAAAACCAGATCGCGACGTGCTAATGCCCGCTGCGGATTGCGGTGAGGGTTATAATAGGAAGGGCCTTTGATAATAGCCACCAGCAGGGCAATTTGTTCAATCCGTAATTCATTAATAGGACGGGCAAAATAATAATCACTGGCAAGCTCAATCCCATAGATACCAGAGCTACCATTCTGAGCCAGATAAACTTCGTTTAAATAGGCTTCCAAAATTTTATCTTTACTGTATTTATAATCGATTAGCAACGCGATATAAGCTTCTTGAAATTTACGCCACAAACTGCGATCTTCGTTCAAAAAAAGATTCTTGGCCAACTGCTGGGTAAGGGTACTGCCCCCCTGTAAGGTTTTCCCGGCCTTAACGTTAACGATAAATGCACGGAGAATAGCTATCGGCGAGATCCCCTGATGGTGATAAAAATTACGATCCTCCATCAATAACAAAGTATTAACCAATAGATCGGGAATTTGCTCAAAAGGAATAAAAACACGATCTTCAATATTATTCGAAGCAAGCCGCTCTAATAATAAGGGATCCAGACGCACTGAGTTTATATTCTGCTGATTTTTACCACTGATCGACTGAATCCAATCACCTGAAAAGTTAACCGTAATCAGCTTCGCACTTTCATAACGATCCGGAAAATTAAAAGCGCGTTTATAAATCAGCACCTGCTGTTTGTTAACCGCAAACTGCCCACTTGCCTGAACGTTTCGTACCGGACGATAGTTTAATAACTTAAGCTCGGCTATTAAGGCTTGTTTCGACAGCTGGCTGCTGCTGGTTAATAAGAGAGGCCGGGCATAAACCTGTGCCGGTAACGTCCACGTTGACCCGTCTAATTTACGCTCAATCTTTTTATCAAAATAGATACCGGCGATAAACATCAGGGCAATAAAAGCGATACTGCCTTTCCAAAAAAAAGACCATAAAAAGCTTAAAAATAACTGTTTCAAAGATTTTTTATTTTGAGATTTAGGTTTAGGTTTAGGTTTAGGTTTAGGTTTAGGTCCAGCTTTAGATTTAGGTTGTTTGCTTGTTTCAACAACCTCAGGTGTTTTGCTCTTTTTAGACATCAACTTCCCAACTGTTTTATTTTTGATCTATCCACTTTTTGCGGCTGCGGCTACGGCTTCAAACCTTTTATCCGACCAATAATGGACCGTACCAGCGGATTAGCAAGCAATTTGCCAATCTGGATCAGGAATGCTGACAAAAAGGAATATAAATAAAGGTGATTTAAATTTGTCTTGACCATAACTGACCCACGCTTGAGGGTATCTTATTCGTGATAAATTTAAAAAGAAGAAACAGTGACTGACGCTTGTAACTAATTATCTGCACTGCAGAAACTTAGTTCTGAATGGCCGTTAAAAACGGCAACAATGGCATCCAAAAATTGGCTATGTATCGCTTGGCATTAGCTTATAGGTGATAACAAACAACTCATTTGTATTCGGATAGATTTCTTTAATAAGCTCTTTGAGCCTCGGTAATGCTAAGTGTTCCTGCTGAGCATGGAATTCGTTGATCAGATCAAACCTTATTGCTTCTACAGACACAATTTCTATCTCACAAACCTTTTGATCTGTTTCCAAGGTGAAAACTTCGACTTGAGAGCCGACAAGATAGTGGCTTTCAGACTTATCCCGAATCGTTATTGTCTTTTTACCCGATTTAATCAATGGCGTAAGAAATTCAAAAAACGTAATTTTATTCGCAACATCAATCATTATTCATTCTCATTTTGTAATATTTAAGCAGATCAATACACGCAGGGTTTGTCTTCTTGTTAAACAAATCCTGCGCGTCCACTGCACTAAATTGTTAGGCTATTTTGCCGTTGTGTCACTTGTTACCGTGGTTTTATCCTAATCTGTCTCCTATTACTTTGTTTCCTGATCTTCTTCCTCCCGATCAGCATGAGCATCTGCATCAAAAGGGGTCACATCTTCCAGTTCACCAAACCAAAGATATGAACTGGTAATTTCATACTGGCGCTCATTGTCCGTTGTAGAGAGTTCTTTCAATATCCAAAGTATATTTTTTGCCTCAGGGAAGCTCTCTCCAATGATTTTCTCTTCAAAAAGACGATTTAGAATGGCAGATTTCTTCAAGCCATTAGCAAGCAATCTGACGATCACCGCATGCAGTGATCCGTCAAAAATATCAAAGGATTCCTTTTTATCTGCGCTTATTTTTATCGTAAATTTAACGCCTGTAGGCTCGGTGAACGTGCCATTATAGGCTTTTCTTAACAGTTCATAGGCATTAAAAAGGCTCATATGATACGCAGGATCTGCATGTACTTCCCAAAGATTCTTTTCCAGCATTTGATGACTGATTTGATCTATCTTGCCTGCCGTAATTTCATCTTTAAAAATATGTGCTAAAAGCAATTTAGCGGATTCATGAGCTTCTAAATCATTAAGCGACATCAAACACATCTCTTTTAACTCTGATTCACTCATTCCGCCAAGTTCATCTTCACCCATATCAATCATCGATAACAGCGCTTTATAATCATCTGCCGTCCAAGCATTTTCAATTTCAGAAATTTTCAGAAAAGATAAAATCTCGACATTAAATTCATTGTTCATTGCAATCTCCTGTTATTAAAAGATGAGGCCTTTTTTGTGACATCTCAATTAGTTGATTATATAAGTCATAGTGCACGGTAGGAATCAGGTCTTTTTTACCCTATCCTATCAATAAGGTAAGAAATTCAAAAACGTGATTTTATTGGCAACATTAATCATTCTCACTTTGTAATATTTAAGCAGATAGTGATTAAGCTAACATCATTGGCCATATTATTATATTTCATTTATTCCAAACCTGAAGATTCCCACCGCACCATAGCTCGCCAATCCAGAATATAACGTCGCTGAGATACTTGCATATTTATCAGGTGACTCCCGGGTATGTTGGCGAAGACGTGGCAGCCCATTTTCTTAAACTACTTATTGACCAGAGTGATTGACTTGGGTGGAAATGCTTTTTCTGCTATTAAGCGAAGGTTGCCAGAAATAAACAATGATTGACTCTGCTATTTTAAGAAAATGTCTTGCCGCGTTGTAGGGGTATTTGACAGTACCAAGCCAGCATTCTTGTGCTGTCACGAGTCTTTCCTATGGAATATAATGCCCGGATAATATTATATTTTTGTAGATTGACTTATTAGCTGGTTGATTGCTCGACTCTCGCCAAGAATATTCCCATTGCAATAAACAATGAACCAAAAACTTTGTTTTGTAATTTTACAAAATTGGATTTAACTAAATAGGGTTTCAATAAGGTCGCTAATAAAGCATAACTGCACATAACGGCTAAATCGATCATTAGCACCGTACTCCCTAATGCAATATATTGAACAACCAGGTCAAGTGCAGGATTTAAAAATTGCGGTAAGAAAGCCGCTAAAAATACAATCGATTTAGGATTCATCATATTGGCAGCGAAGCCTTTCCATATTAGATTTTTATTGGATACATTAGATACTAATTCATATTCAGAATTTACTGGCCCCTCACAACTGAAAAATTTAGAGAAGCCTAAATATAATAAATAAGCGGCCCCAAGATATTTTAATATTGTAAAAGCCAATGCAGAAGTGGCTAACAGCGCGCCGAGTCCCGCTGATACAATTAAAATATGGGTCAACAATGCTATCTGTAAACCTAATATATTCTTTACTGCAGTTTTAAAGCCCCCAGAAATTGAGTTACTGACCGTTGTGACCATACCTGCACCGGGAGCAATACTAAAAATCACACATGCCAATGCAAACGTTAACCATAATTCTAATGACATACTGAATTCCTTTTTATATTGATAAATACTGATAGCTAATGCTCTGCTTACCGGCGAGTAAACTGTTTTAGCTTTTGTAAAAAATGACCGCTGTTATGCGCACCTGTTTAATAAATTTGGTATTAGTTGTACTTTTTATTTCGGTGTTTCAGCCAACCGTGAGCATGTGAATGTCGAGGATCTTTGTGCGTCCAATGCACCACCCCGCCTTTACTGTTCCACTCATACTCACCATAGAATTCAACCCAATCCCCGGCTTTCAAATTTGAGATTCTTGGCGCCAGGTCGATATTATGGGACACCAAAATAGTTTGGTGGTTAACTAAGCGGAGAATAAATCGCTGATGCTTAGCACCATAGGTGTCATCAGCAAGAATTTTAATGACTTCACCTTGCCCTTGAACTTGAATATCACTTTGCAAAGACTCATAGGCTTGCTTTAAGTGAGTATCATCCGCCCAAACTGGAAATGATAGAATGCTCAATAACACTATTATGCTCGCTAACATTCGTTTCATTTTTATAATCCTTAATGTTTCGACAACCTGCACCTGATGCCCCACGCATAATAGTTGCCTGCTATATATTCTCCAAAATAAGCTTTAATGTTACATTTCCTCTGTTTAATTGGAAATATAATAATAAGCAGGCTGTTGATCATTCAAGTATGGAATTTTGGCTCAGAATAAAGAGTCCGACAGATCAAATAATTCTTGATTAAAAGGTCGTTTCATATTGTTGATACAATCAATAATATCATAGTGAACCATTTGTGAATTCACGACGCCAATGCAACGACCGCCTTGATCTTCTAATAACAGCTTAACAGCAAAAGATCCCATACGACTCGCCAAAATGCGATCTTGGGCTGTCGGTGTACCGCCACGTTGGATATGACCTAAAATGGTTGCACGTGTATCATGGCCGGTTTCAGCTTGGATATGCTCCGCAAGTTTATCAACCTTTGTTACGTGCTCACACATGGCGATAATCATATGGGTTTTACCTTTTGCAATACCGGCTTTGATTTGCCCCAGTAACTCAGCTTCGCTATACCCTTTTTCTGGAATTACAACAAATTCAGCACCGCCCGCGACAGCGGCACCTAAGGTTAAATCACCACAGTAACGACCCATGATTTCAACAATGGAGATACGTTTGTGTGATGCAGAGGTATCACGTAGACGGTCAATTGCTTCAACAACGATATTTAGTGCAGTATCAAAACCGATAGTATAAGTTGTACCTGGAATATCATTATCAATAGTGCCTGGAATACCGATACAGGGGTAACCCATTTCTGTGAGTTTTTTAGCCCCCATGTATGAACCATCACCACCAATAACCACTAAGGCATCAATACCGTATTTTTTAAGATTTTCAATGGCTTCTTCACGGGTTTTTTGTTGTTTAAATTCAGGGAAACGTGCCGAGCCTAAAAAAGTACCGCCACGGTTAATGACATCAGAAACAGAATTACGATCGAGTGGCTTAATCTTACCTTGATGCAACCCTTCATAACCATCAAAGATACCATAGACTTCTAAACCAAGATGTAAGCCTTCACGTACTACGGCACGGATTGCCGCATTCATACCGGGTGCATCGCCTCCACTTGTTAAAACCCCTATTCTTTTAATCATGACAATCTCCAATATACGAATAAATAGTCTTTCAATTTAGGTTAAAGTGAGCTCAACAACTTATAAAAACAACCCTTTAGTTATTTTAAACACTCACTCCCCCTGCCAGTTAAACAACTTTTGTTATACTTTCGATGAAAAGTAAGATTTAATTTCAGCTCTGGTCATTTCCTCGGTTTGATTGGAAAAACAATAATAGTCAGGCCGTTGATCACTAAAATACTGCATCGTCATGACAAAATCATTAACCTTTGAAAATAAGCCGACAGGAATATTATAACCACCACTTTGATTCAATCTGTAGAATAAATGAGTACCACAAGTAGAACAAAACCCCCTCGAAGCCCAGAATGATGAATTATATTCTTTGATATTTTCAGCACCTTTAATATTCACCTCAGTACCGCACTGAACTGAAAAAGAAGGGCCTCCTCCCCAATTTCGACAGGCATCACAGTGGCATACCGTGAATTTAGGATTTACATTGGCAACGTTTATTTTTACACTACCGCATAGACAACTTGCTTCATTTTTAATTAACGTAGGCATTCCGTATTACTCCCAAATGATGGTGCAAATATAATCAGGCTGTAAAATTTTTTATTTGCAGCCAGCCAGTTTAAAACACCAATCACATTAATTGACATTTTATTTACATTCAATTGGTTAATTTGGTTTTTAATAGCAGATTGGTTAAATTGAGCGATAAATCAGTTTATTGAAGGCCTATAACCTGTTTTTTTGAGATTAGGGTTTCACACTTAACCTAATACAGGCTCTTTCTTAACTTCTTGCGCTAAGCAATTCGCTATTGATTAGCAGATTTACGCTTCAGGACACCTTCTTTGTGGCTATTTCGCCTTGTTGGCGAGTCGATGATCAGAAACTTAAATACAGTTTCGCAGATCAAAAGAGTCATTCGATTTGAACTGCTAAAGAAAAAAGATCACCCAGGGCCTTTTAATAATTTGGCTTTATTGCCACTTTAGCCCATTCTTTTTTATAATTCACGCAGGTAAATATCTACCACCGCATTGCAGGTAGAATTTTGTAAAATCATCTGCTGGCAAGGGACGGGAGATCAAATATCCCTGAGCTATATCACAGCCGATATTTTCAAGAAAATCGTAACTTTCTTTGTTTTCTACGCCTTCAGCGATGGCTTTTATTCCCATCTTATTGGCCAACATCACCGTGGCTTCCACAATGGAAACACCATGCCTTTCAGACGGTAACCTGCGGACAAACGATTGATCTATTTTAATAAAAGAGATGGGAAGCAGATGCAAATATTGTAATGATGAATACCCTGTGCCGAAATCATCGATAGAAAAACTTATATTCAGTTTTTTTAATTTCATCAACTCAGCATTCGACTTCTCCATATCAATTATCATTACCCCTTCTGTCAATTCCAATTCCAGAAACTCTCCACTTACGCCGTACTTATCGAGAAGATTTGCGATAAGATTATAAAATCCCGGGTGTAACAGATCGTTGATCGAAATATTGACGGCTACGGGTATATTTATATCGTATTGCCTCCACTGCACGATTTGCTTAATCGCCTCATCCAAAGCAAACTCTGTCAATAAATTAATCAATGTACTTTGCTCTGCGCGTGGAATAAATAAACAGGGAGGTATATTCCCCTTTTCTGGATGATTCCATCTCATCAGCGCTTCTACGCTATGGATATTCCCTGTTGGAATATCGATTTTCGGCTGATAATGCATCGACAGCTCTCCTTCTGCTATCGCTTTTTTCAACTCACCTAAAAAAGCAACATTGCCAGTATCATGAAGCTTGATTTCAGCACTGTAGGTTACTCTGTCTATTTTTCTTTCTTGCGCCACGGCCAAGGCTCGTACCGCCTCTTGCAGATAGATGATGGGCGCTTGCACAAGTTGGCTGAATTCGCTAATGCCCATTCGTATATCAACATGAATAAAAATTTCATTGAAAGTAAACGGCTCACGGCTTATTCCTGCTATTTCGTGATAAATGGCCTCATTTTTTTGAGCGCTATCGACTGCCAATATCACTAACTGTGATGTCTCTATTTGATATGTATAATTTTTAATTTCAATATCTTTCAAACGCTTGGCCAATTGTTGGATAATTTCTTGAATAACACCTAAACCAAAAGCATTTTTCAACTCCATTGAATTTTCCAAGGAAATAACAGCCAGTATTAAAGTACAGTGTGAGGATTTTTCTTTGACAATCAGGGGAATTTTCTTGAGCAACGCCAATTGGTTTGGCAGACGGGTAGATGCATTATGCTGTAAAATCCAGTTAAGTTGTATAATATGGGTTTTTACACCATCCCATGCGATACCACTGATAAATGCTATCAAGGTAAAGAATCCAGTACGATAGAGCCAGTTAATCATCTTCTGCTGTTCACCGGTGACGACATCGATTGGCATAAAGGGTCCTAATACCAAACCGCTAATTAAACCGACTAAAATACCGCCTCTGGCACCAAAGACCAAACCTGACAATACGATAGGAACATACATCGAATGTGAATAAACGAATTTAATACCGCCGGTCATATAAACAAGTATGTAGACAGAAACAATAAGAATGGCCAGCAGCGGAATCATCAATATTTTGATCTTAAGTTGGTACTGTTCAATCCATTCAAAAAATCGTGTCATATTCATCTTTGGCCTCCTTGAAAAAGCTAACGCCGCAAACACTGCCTAGGTTGCGGCATTAGCTTTTTTTTTGAGTAAGAGTAGTAAGGATCTGAATGGCACTGCGTCAAGCTACATTTAGGTGATTATTGAATGAGTTTATGTTGATAACCACAAGAGACACTTCCCATCAAAAATTAACAATAAATATCAACACTACACTTTGAGCTTTTATTAATCAATTACTTATATTGAAAAATATAAATTAATAACCGTGAAAAAGTAAGTTGATTCCGTCCTTACAGCAGGAATGTGCTTTGAAGTGAAACGGCCGAATTAGTAGACAAAGTTTTTATAAATAAACTAATTCGGCTGGTGCCTTAGTGACCGTTTTTTTGATCAGTGAATTCCTTTAACAAGTGAAAACCGGGACCAAATTAAACTTCCGTACAGTCTTACAAGCTGAGCTCTGTTTGCACTTTTTTTTCAAAGGGCTAAGCTTTGATTGCCCTTTAATTTCATTAGATTTGCTTCGCTCAACACGGGGATATGTGGTAAAAAATGATTGAACAGGCAAGATACAAAATATTTAGGCAGTTCGCTCGAATAAGCGCTGACAGCACAGTAAGTTATGCGTCAAAAAAAAACTCTTTTATTACTGTTGCGAAGCATGATTGCCTCGAGATGCGAAACTACGTTTCGGTTTCTTATTATCGACCCGCCATCGAGGGCAGGATAAGAATAAAAAGTTCAAAATTAACGGGAAAAAAAATGCTACAGAAAAAAGGTTTTGTACTGCTGTCCGTGCTTGTAATCACTACTATTGCGACTATTCTGGCATTTTCTCAACTTGGTGAGAATCGTCTTCAGGAGCGGATCGCCGGTAACCAACAGAAAGAGCTCAATGCGCGACTCTCCGCGGAAAAAGGTATTTTTGATGCCTTTGAAGTGATTAAAATGAGTACTTCAAGTTCGGCGATAGCGACAGAACTTAACCTTCTTTCTGCGACCAATGAAAGCGGGTATACCCTGCAAAATATACTATGGAGCGGGAGTGAAACCGACAGTACCTTTTCTTTTGTAAGTAAAGGTATCTTCTCTGATGCGGTGGCTTATTTACAAACAGCAATAAACAGTAAATTGATTGGTATTTTTGATGATGCGATTGTTGCTTGTCAGACTGTTAGTGTGGGAGGCGCTGCAATTATTGATAGTTATTCGGGCGGCCCTTATTCTGCAACGACAGTGGCAGCGAATGGCAATGTTAGTGCGATAGGAAGCATTGACAATGTGATCTATTCCGACCGTGATTCTATTCAGGGCAGTATCTCTGAATATCTTGGTGAATGTGATCCGCTTGGTATTGCGGCAGTGATCACGGGCATTGCAACGGCAGGTGGAACTGCACGCACAAACTTTGCTGTTAGTGATGATTTTACCGACGGGAATATTTATTTTTATGACGATTTCAACATACAAAATGATGATGTATTAATAACGGGTGATGTAATTCTTTATATCACAGGTGATATGACCGCTAAAAATACAACATTTACTCTGGCGACTGATACCAGCTCATTAAAGATATATATTGAGGGTACAATGAGTATTGATACCGGCAGTAATATTTTTGCAGGCGGATACACCGATTCTGATGCTATTCCGTTAACGGTATATTCCTCCAACAACACTGTTGACGCGGTAACACTTGCCGGTAATGGCGAAATTTATATAAATCTTTATGCCCCTTTTGGGGACGTTGCTTATAACGGCAATGCAGGTATTATGGGCGCAATACGCGGTAAAAATGTTGAGATTTCCGGCACGGGAGGGCTACATTATGATGAAGGTCTTGCAGGTATTGGTGATGCAGGCGCACCGCCCTTAGTTTCATATTCCGCCGTTTATTATTATTACCCTGATTAACGCTTTAATAATAAATGCGCATAAAAAAGGCTCGACGCTCAAAGGTTGACAAATATAAGCGATTTATTTTAAACCCCGTCAAAAAACACCCAAGCCGTTAAGTAACTTATTTGTTAAACATTCCTTGGACCAAACATAATGACAGCCATACCAATAATACAAATTAATACACCCAGCAGATCTGTCATGGTTGGACGTGTTGATTCGACCAGCCACAACCACATTAAAGCGACAGAAACATAAATACCGCCGTATGCAGCGTAAGTACGGCCCGCGGCTTCAGGATGTAATGTAAGCAACCAGACAAAGGCTGCAAGGCTAAATGCAGCAGGTACCAGTAACCAAATTGAATGGCCTTGCCGCAACCAAAGATAGGGGAGGTAGCAGCCGACAATTTCTGCGACAGCAGTAACAGTGAAAATACCAAAAATTTTAAGCGCTTCCATAACTTTCCTTGTGTGCTTAAGTGCTTTTAAAAGCCAGTTGCAATCATGCCAGAAATAACTGTAATGATACCCACTACCTGACGTTTATTGACTTTTTATTTTAAAAATATAATGGCCATCATTAATAGTCACGATCAATATTGAGCCCAGAAAAATTTTATAAGGCTCTAACTGTTTTTTCAGATCATATGAGGCTTTGCTAACTGGTGCGCAGGCTGGTCTTATTGCGACTCACTATTGCGATTCAACCTCTGTCTTGCGGTATTAAACTCATCTTCACTTAAGACCCCCTCATCATATAACGCCTGCAGGCGTTGATACTGCGGATTTGAACTTAAAGCAGCTTCTGCTTCACGGCCCTCACCTCTCTCAACTAAATCGCTATCAACTAAACCTCGATCAACTAAGCCCCGATCAACTAAGCCAAGGAATTGACCCATTTTTCGAAACAGCCGTTTAATCAAACGCCATAATTTGGGCAAAATAAAAATAGCCAGAATGAGAAAGATCACCATCAAAATAATAAAAATAAGCGGATGATTAAGCGCTGTCCAAAGCCCACCGAGAACCAACAAGTCCTCAGTAATTGATGCCGTCCAGTTAGTCACGGGCTCAGGTGAGGTATTAATCAGCAGCCTTGTTCCTGCCTTGGTGGCATGACTGGTGGCCGCCAATCCCCCGCCCATAATACCGGCGGCAATTTCCAGTGCTGGCGTAACATCTCCCACGGCGCCGGCGGCAAGCATGGCACCGGCGGGTAAACGAATAAAAGTAGAAATAGCATCCCAACTGCTGTCGAGCCCCGGCGTTTTATCGATAAAAAATTCGACAACATACATTAGGCCTGCTGCACCTATCACCAGTGGGTTTTCAAGCACCTCAAGTCCAACAGGTAAATCAATATTGCCACTGATTCCGCCTAAACCCAGCACTAACAGGGCCGCATATAAATTAACTCCACTGGCCCATGATGCGCCCATAGTCAGGGCTAAAGTGGCCAGTAATGCTTGGTAGCTTTCCATTTAAGACATCCTTTTATACGGTTAGAGAGAAAAATTTAATGTTGACAATAATTACTCTGTTTTATTGCTGAACAGTATCCCGAGTCCACTGTCACCGTGCATTATTTTAGAGTATAGGAGCGTAAAAGCGCTTATTCAGCAGATGCTTTACAAACTATTTTCTTTTTTTAATCGAACGTCCGGGCAACTCCAGCAGTGGCGCTTCCGGCCAGCGATGTTTAGGGTATCTGCCGCGCATATCTTTGGCGACATCAAAATAGGAAGTGCACCAGAAATTAGCTAAATCGCTGGTCGTTTGAATGGGTTTTCGGGCCGGTGAAAGCAGTTCAAAACGGATCGGAATAGTGTTGTTCGCCAGCATAGGAGAGTCTAACTGGCCAAACATCTCCTGCAGAATAATCGACACAGTAGGCCCCTGCTGCTGATCATAACGAATCGGTATTGATTTGCCGCTTGGTGCTTCATAAAACTCGGCAGCCTGAGCGGCTAACGTCTGGCTTTCCTGAAAGGTTAAGGTCGCCATCAGTAAATCAACTATTTGAAATTGTCTGAGCTGCTTAATGGTTTTTATTCTGCCGATATAGGGCAGTAACCAGTTATCTAACTGCTCAATTAAAGTGGTTTCGCTTATTTGCGGGAAATCCGTCATCACAGAGCTCAACCATTTGACTCTCGCAAGCCATGATGCACAGCGGCTCGTCCAGTTGAGAAATGCCAGACCCTCCTGCTTAAGAAGATCGGCAACACACTGAGCAAATTCATTGTCAGGAATTTCGCTTAAAAGCTGCTCTTCAAGTACCAAAGCGCGGTAAGTGAGTTTCTGCCGGCCAATTACTTTCTCTTTTTTAGTATCTAATGCGTAATGGCTATTCTCGGTCAACTGGTCAGCCAGTACAGTTTTAATTTGTGGGATGGAAACAGCCGCGCAGCTGTAGATATTTCCGTCTTTGTTTTTGCCGTCACAATCACAGACCACAAGCCAGAGCTCACCTTGAACAGAGTCCATCTCTCTAAGAGTGACGCCCCGCCCGTTGGCAAGTAAATAGCGATTGCTTTTTGCGCTGCGAATTTTGGCTAAACGATCCGGGTAGGCCGTCAGTAATAAAGCGCCCGCATAATGGTTTAACTCAGTTAAACTGACCGGCTCACCCAAGCTTGACAAACCCAGCGATTTTGCAAAAGATTTAGCCAGAGTGACTACCTGCTCGACAACACCGATATTAATATTGCGGTTGGCTTTTAATGCTTTTCTATCCGCCAGATAATCATTAAACAGCATAGCGCGTTCAATAATATCCGAGCTCCCTGCATTGAATAAAATATCGCGCTCAGAAAGCAGTGCCCCCAGCACACAGGCGATTCTTTTTTCCAGAGTCGATTGACAGGAAAGCAACATACTCGCAAGCCTTGGGTCCAGGCCCATTTTTAATGCACGGGTTCCCTGTTTGGTTATTTTATTCTGTGCATCCAGTAAGCCTAAAACGCAGTTAAGGGAGCAGGCGACATTAAAGTGATGCTCAGGTGGTGGCGTTAACCAGTTAACCTTGGCAAAGCTTGTAATTCCCCAGGCAGCCAAATCCAAGACTAAACTGCTCAAATCGGTGTTGGTTATCTCCTCTGCCTGAAAATCCTTGAGCCCCTGATGTTTTGCTTCGCTGTACAGACGAATCGCCCGCCCGCGCTGCAAACGACCCGCCCTTCCGGCTCTTTGCGTGGCTGAGGCTTTGGATATAGAAGTTGTTTCTAATCGGGATAAACCGCTTTTGACATCAAAACTTAACACTTTTTCTAAACCAGAGTCGATAACTGTGCTAATACCTTCAATGGTTAAACTGGTTTCAGCGATGTTGGTGGAAAAAATAACTCTTTGTTGACTGCCTGACTTTTTGCTCAGTACTAATTCCTGTTGTGACAGTGACAGGCCGCCATATAAGGGTAATAAATCGAAGTTTGAGCCAAGTTGCTGCTTGGCTAACTGGATAGCTCTTTTTATCTCACCTTGCCCGGGTAAAAATATTAGAATATCACCCGCACTTGTCTCATTTAATACTGTATTCAGGGCCTTCATCACCTGCTGATCAAGATATCCCTGAGTGTTACTGATATATTCAATCTCAACGGGATAAGTACGTCCCGGGCATTTAATGACCGGGGCATGGTTAAGATAATTAGCGAGCAGATCAGTGTCGATTGTCGCTGACATCACCAATAATGTTAAATCATCCCGATAGGCTTGTTGAACTTCCAAGGCCAGCATTAAGGCTAAATCAGCATGGATCGAGCGCTCATGAAATTCATCGAAAATAATCAGCCCAACATCACTCAATTCTGGATCATTTTGCAAACGGCGGGTTAAGACCCCTTCAGTAACAATTTCCAGCACGGTATCAGCTGATATTTTCCGTTCATTACGAACCTGGTAACCTACCCGTTGCCCTACTTTTTCACCTAACTGTTTTGCCAGATAAAAAGCGAGCGATTTAACGGCAACTCTTCGTGGCTCCAGTAAAATAATTTTTTTACCCTTTAAAAAAGGCGATCCAAGCAAGCTTAACGGAACAGCGGTTGATTTACCCGCTCCTGGTTCGGCCTGCAGCACGAGTGCCGGGTGTTGGCTGAGGGTTTCTTGTATTTGTGGAATAAAATCATCAATTGGAAGCACGTGTAAAATAACCTGAATATAAGTTGAATGTTGTTTATGCTGGGCATTATAACTGAAAACCTGATATAACTGAAAATTGGGCTGGATGTTATTGACCGCTCAAAACTTGCCTGCACAACGTTACAACTAAAATGACCGGTAAGTTTTTCACCCGTACAGATTACCCAGTTGGAATAATCTGTGCTTAAAGGCATTTTTCTTTGTCCATGATCAAGTATTTTCAGCCCCGGGAGGTGTTCGCAACACGCCTAAGGGAAAGTTAACAAACTTGAGCTACACTTTTTGAGTGGGTGATTCGGCAAACAGTGAAGACAAATAGCGCACCTGAAAACATGAACAAAAAATCAAAAGTTGTGAGAGCTGTAATACAATTAAGAAATAATTAAAATAAAATCAGCTTAAATCGACAAAGGTTAATTGACTGATTATAATTTACTTGCTATAGATAGCCGCCGAAAATATACGGAAGCATTTTAACGTGATTTTCTCTCTTACTTTATTCTCATTTTGCCACTGTATTGATGCCAGCAATTAGCACAATCAATCATGCATCAATTAAGGAAATTTCTATGCCAACTCAAATAAAAAAAACATTGGGCATTTTAGCCATTGCCGGAGTGGAACCCTATAAAGTCAAGCGTGATGAAGAATATATGGGTAAAGCTCAACGTGATCACTTTACCAAAATCCTTAATGCATGGCGCATTCAATTACGTCAAGAAGTTGACCGTACCGTTGATCATATGAAAGATGAAGCGTCAAACTTTCCCGATCCCATTGACCGTGCTACGCAGGAAGAGGAGTTCAGTTTAGAACTTCGCGCTCGGGACCGTGAACGTAAATTAATTAAAAAGATTGAAAAAACCTTAAAGAAAATAGATGAAGATGATTTTGGTTTTTGTGATTCTTGTGGCGTAGAAATCGGCATCCGCCGTTTAGAAGCCCGTCCAACAGCAGAATTATGCATTGACTGTAAAACATTAGCTGAAATCAAAGAGAGACAAATAGTTGGTTAACCCTCTTTTTGTTAAAAAAACGGTTAGCCATTGGCTAGCCGTTTTTGTTTATAAGCTATCTGTTTATAAGTTATTTTTTGCCTAAGCCCGTCATATATCGTGGACGCTTTGCTCCCTCGCCTTCAGGTCCAATGCACTTTGGCTCTTTGGTCGCAGCATTAGGCAGTTATCTGCAGGCAAGATCTCAGCACGGATCATGGCAAGTTCGTATTGATGATATTGATCCTCCCCGTGAAGTAAAAGGTGCCGCACAGGATATTCTCCTGACCCTGCAGGCTTACGGACTAAACTGGGATGGCGAAGTCATTTACCAAAGTCATAACAGCCAATCCTATGAAAATGTCCTAAGCCAACTGACAGAGCGACAACTCTGTTATGCATGCGCCTGCAGCCGTAAGATAATTCGCCAAAGTGGGGGACTTTATCAGGGCACCTGCCGGAATAAACAGCTCCCGGAAATAAACCATGCACTGCGCATTAATTTATACAATATGACCCATCCTGTGACGTATTTTGATGATCAATTGCAGGGAAGTGTGGTATTAGATAAAAAACAAGCGACTGAAGATTTTATTATCAGGCGTAAAGAGGGCTTATATGCTTATAATCTGGCCACCGTCATAGATGATATCAATCAAGGTATTACAGAGATAGTACGCGGTGCTGATCTGCTCAACACCACGGGTAAACAACTTACCTTATATCAGCTGCTAAATAAGAAACCACCCGGTTATTTACACTTGCCCGTCGCGGTGACAGCACCCGGCAACAAACTTTCCAAACAAAACCATGCGTTAGCAATCAGTAAAGACAATCCAAGACCAACATTATTAGCAGCACTCCGCTTTCTAGGGCACACTGTGCCCCAGGAAATGGCGCTAAATAGTTGCTTCGAAATACTGAAATGGGCAATACAAAACTGGTCGCTGGACAAGCTCCCCCAGCTTGCTGAAATTCAAATAAAAAATTAATTTGTCTTTCACCGCCCGCGCACATAAAATGGGTGCATATTTTGACACATATTGTAAAAATCAATCATTGAGGATAGCGTTATTAAACGATTCAGTAAATTCGTTAAAAAAATGTTTACAAAAAAAAGTGAACAAAAACAAATCCCAGCAGCGGATCCCTTTAAAATCCCGCGAGAGTCACACAATCTCTCCCGTAAGGACATAGATGAAAACGCCTTAAAGGTACTTTATCGCCTTCATAACGCGGGATTCAGGGCACTATTGGTGGGCGGTGGTGTGCGTGATTTATTACTTGGCCTAAAACCTAAAGATTTTGACATTACGACCAATGCAACACCCGAAGAGGTTAAAGCTTTATTCCGTAACTGCCGTTTAATTGGCCGTCGCTTTCGTCTCGCGCATATTTTATTTGGCCGTGAAGTGATTGAAGTGGCTACTTTTCGTGGTCATCACGATGATGATAATGGTCAGGATGCACAAAAAGTAAAACAATCAAAAGCGGGCATGTTACTGCGCGATAATGTTTACGGCTCGTTAGAAGAAGATGCTGAGCGTCGTGATTTTACCGTTAATGCCCTTTATTACGATATTGCTGATTTTGCCATTTATGATTTTTGTAATGGCATGAAGGATTTACAAGAGCGCAGGCTAACCTTGATTGGTGATCCGGAGGTACGTTACCGGGAAGATCCGGTGCGGATGATAAGGGCTATTCGCTTTTCAGCAAAATTAGATCTTACCATCAGTGAAGAGTGTGCAGAGCCTATTCGCCGTTTAGCCCCCCTCTTACAAGATATACCGGCTGCGCGCCATTTTGATGAGGTTATTAAATTACTGCTTTCAGGCCAGGGGTTAGTCACTTATCGTTTATTAAAAGAATACAAATTATTACAGGTATTATTTCCCATTCTCTTTAAAGATGGTGAAGATGATAAAGCGACCCAGCTAATTGAACAGGCACTGACCGATACGGATCGAAGAATTGCGCAAGGTAAGCACCTTACCCCGGCTTATATTTACGCAATTATCCTCTGGTATCCGCTTGAGCAACGTGCACAGGAGATGGCTTTTGAAGGGGGGTTAGATTATTATGATGCCTTCTTATTAGCAATGAATGAAGTCCTTAGCATACAAGTCAAAACAATTGCTATTCCAAAACGTTTTACGGCAGCTGTTCGTGATATTTGGGTGTTGCAGTTACGTTTACCTCGATTTGGCGGAAAACGCGCACAACGAGTTTATCAGCACATTAAATTCAGGGCTGCTTTTGATTTTTTATCGCTGCGTGCAAAAGTAGAGCAAAGCTCAGAACTGGCTGAATTAACTGCGTGGTGGCAGGAATATCAAAATCATAATAAATTACCGGATCACAGTTACGCTGGTAATGCGAGCAAAGCCACTGAAGTTAAACCTGCGGATAAAAAACCCTATAAAAAACGCAGATACCCCAATAAAAAACATAAAAAAACAGAGACTACTGGCGTTGATTAGTTATATCGGTGTGGGCAGCAATCAAACGGATCCCGTTAAACAGGCAAAATTAGCCATTGAAAGACTGCAACACTTACCTGACAGTCTATTTTGTGACTGCTCGTCGTTGTACCGCAGTGCGCCGATGGGGCCACAGGACCAACCTGACTATATTAATGCCGTGGTTAAAATTGATACGAAACTAACGGCCATTGAGTTGTTGGATGAATTGCAAAAAATAGAGCTATCGCAGGGCAGAGTCCGTAAAGAAAACCGTTGGGGACCGCGCACCTTAGATCTTGATATTATTTTATATGGTAATGAAGTTATCAATAATGCACGCCTAACCGTTCCACATTATGGAATGAAAGAGCGTGAATTTGTGCTATATCCCTTATTAGAAATCGACAATGAGCTGCGTTTGCCCGATGGCAAAGCATTATCACAACTCTCCGCGCATTGTCATAAAAACGGCTTGATCCGGATTAGCAGTTGAATAAAAAAGTCATCCCCGTAAAATAATAAAAATATTGTAAATAATATAAATATTATTTATCAGCAACTTAAAAATGCGATTAACTGTTCGGGTGGAGTGGAGCATAGGTTAATCATTCTAACGCATTTAGAGGGGTATAAATGCGTTAGAATGATTAATTGACTGCCTGAGTCGTTGACGATTTACGAAAGCGATCTGAAACTTTATCGCAATAAATACAAAAAGTTGCCGTCATTAATTTTTTATCTCAGATTTTTCCTACTCTGAATTAATTAATGTGACAGGTATAAATGTAATTTTAATTTTGGAGTAATCATGGCTAAAATCAGCGTTTCTCGTCTGACTAAAATGAAACAAGACAATCAAAAAATCACCTGCATGACCGCATATGATGCGAGTTTTGCAGCTATTTTTGACCAGGCCGGTATCCAAGTATTATTAGTAGGTGACTCACTCGGCATGGTATTACAGGGACATGATTCTACGCTGCCAGTGACAGTTGACGATATCAGATACCATACAGCTGCGGTTGTAAGTACCGCTAAAAGTGCATTCATTATCGCTGATTTACCCTTTATGAGTTATTCAACGCCAGAAATGAGCTATGAAAATGCCGCAATATTAATGCGTGCAGGCGCTAATATGGTAAAAATGGAGGGCGGCGAATGGCTCACTGATTCCGTAAAAGGATTAGTGGAACGTGGTATTCCAGTCTGTGGTCACCTTGGTTTAACACCACAATCGGTCAATATTTTTGGTGGTTACAAAGTACAAGGACGCGAGGAAGAACAGGCAGACGAGCTGCTCAACGACGCATTATTGCTCCAGGAAGCAGGGATACAACTGTTAGTTCTAGAATGCGTTCCGGTCAGTTTAGCCGATCGCATTACGACAGCCTTAAAAATTCCAGTGATTGGGATTGGAGCAGGGTGTGAAACCGACGGACAAATTTTAGTGATGCATGATGCCTTTGGTGTCTCGGCTGGTTTTTGTCCAAAATTTTCCAAAAACTTCCTGCTTGAAACAGGCGATATTCGCCAGGCGGTAACGCTTTATATAGATCAAGTTGAAAGCAGACAATTCCCGTCTGCTGAACACAGTTTTTATTAAGTATATTGGCAGATAAAAACATGCTTATTATTGATAATCCACAGCAACTACGTGAAAAGATAAAACAACTCAAACAGCAAGGGTCTGAAATTGCTTTTGTGCCTACCATGGGAAATTTACATGAGGGGCATTTAACTCTAGTGCAGGCTGGCCAGAAAAAAGCTGCCGTGGTTATTGTGAGTATTTTTATTAACCCGATGCAGTTTAATAATGCACAGGATTTGCTAAATTATCCAAAAACAATGGCGCAAGATTGTGAAAAACTGGCGGCGGCTGGGGTAAATATTATTTTTACGCCCGCAGCGAGCAGCATTTATCCAAATGGTTTGAATGCTCAAACCTATGTTGAGGTGCCCCTTTTATCTAATTGTTTAGAAGGCGAACTTCGCCCAGGACATTTCCGCGGCATGAGCACCATAGTGAATAAATTATTTAACCTTGTTCAACCTGATTATGCCTGTTTTGGTGAAAAAGACTTTCAGCAGTTAGCCATTGTCAAACAGATGGTAAGCGATTTAGGCATGCCCATTGAGATAATTCCGGTTGCGACTATGCGCGAAAAAAATGGCCTGGCGATGAGTTCTCGCAATGGTAAACTGAGCAGCTTAGAAAAACAAAAAGCGCCTCTTTTAGCAAAAGTGATGAATCAATTAGCTGTTGATGTGCAAGCACAGAAAACTGAACTTTCAATATTAATAGATGATGCCTCAATCATCCTTAATAACGCCGGTTTTAATACCGATGCTATCCATATTGTCGATGCACAAACATTACAGGCGGTGAATTGCCATAGTAAGGAAGCGGTTATTTTAATGGCGGCTTTTTTAGGGGAAACACGTTTAATTGATAATAAAGTAGTCATCCTGAATCATTCGGCAACAAAAATTTAAGTGTAATTTCTTGGTGTTGCGTCGACTTTTAATCAATACGCCATCTTTCCTTGATGTTATAAATTTGACTTTCATCAAAGCGCATTATAACTCTACAGATTGGAGTAGGGTTTAATTTGCACCATTAAGGATTTTACTTTATAGTCGCCCTGTTGAAAAAAACAGCGGTCCATTACTAGAAAAAGGTTTTTCGTATGAAAAAAACAATGCTTACAGGCAAACTCCACCAAGCGAGAGTGACACACGCCGAATTAAATTATGAAGGTTCATGCGCTATCGATCAAGACCTCCTTGAGCAAGCTGGTATTCTAGAATACGAGCAGATTGAAATTTACAATATCGAAAATGGTGCGCGTTTTTCAACCTACGCTATTACCGGCGAACGAGGTTCAAAAATGATATCTGTTAATGGTGCCGCAGCGCGTCTGGCAGCGGTAGGCGATCGCGTAATAATCTGTACCTACGCGAGTTTAAATGCAGCGGAAATTGTAAATCATAAACCAAGTTTAGTGTATTTAGATGCGCAAAATAATATTGTACGTACGAGTAAAGACGTACCAGTACAAGTTGCTTAAGCGCTTCTATAATCTACAAAAAGCCCGAGAATAAGCAGCTTATTCTCGGGCTTTTTGTTATCAGTCAATAAGTTATTAATCTCCTGCACAAATATTCCGGTTAAAATGATACTCAGAAGCAAAACTCATTGAGCTGTTTTATCTTCATTGAAAAATCACTATTAAGAGAAATCCTTAAACTGATTTTTTCTTAGCGTAATGCTTTAAAAAAGATTTAAAGTAATCTTTACGCTGCGCAAGCAGGGTAAAACAGATCGCAAAATAAATGATAGGCTCAATCAAACCAGATTTAACCGACCAGTAATAATGAATAGTTGCCAATAGAACAGCCCAATAAATAGTTCGGTGTAAGGTCAACCACGCGCGCTTCATCCGCCTGCGGATAACATTAATAGAGGTGATACTTAACGCCAATAAAATCACCCAGGTCAATGCACCCAGGGTCATATAAGGACGTTTGACTACTTCTTCTGCAAATAAAGTCACCTCCCAATTGAGATCTAACCAAATAAAAACCAAAAGATGTAAACACGCCCAAAAAAAACAATATAAACCTAATACACGCCGTAATTGAATTAATAAGGGTTGTTTAAAACGGCGCGCTAAAGGCGAAATACAAAGGGTTATTAACAGATAATTAAGCGCCGTTTTACCTAAAAAATGAATCATCTCTTTAACCGGGTCAGCACCTAGTGCATTTTGCTCGACCAACAGCCACAAATATAAAAACGTGGACAGAGAAGCCAAATGAATCAGCGCCTTAGCAGATAATAGACCCGTTTTAGAAATTTTCACCTGTGCTCCTTTTTAATAATAACGGGTTAAATCTAACCCTTTATACAGAGAAGCAACTTCTTCCTGATAACCATTAAAAGGCAGAGTCGGCTTGCGAGAGGCTGCAAACAGATTACCCGGTCCGATAAAACGTTCACTTGCCTGGCTCCATCGCGGGTGATCAACTTGCGGGTTAACATTGGCAAAAAAACCATACTCGTTAGCGGCAATCTTTTGCCAGGTATTAACGGGTGCTTTATCCGTTAACGTGATTTTGACAATAGATTTAATACTTTTAAAACCATACTTCCAGGGAACAACCAAACGAATCGGGGCACCGTTTTGAGGTGCCAGCGTTTTACCATATAAACCGACGGATAATAACACCAGAGGATTCATCGCTTCATCAAGACGCAATCCTTCGACATAGGGATAATCAAGGCCTCCTCCAATAAAACGGGAACTTTGTCCGCGCATCTGCTTGGGATCCTCAAGCGTTTCAAAACGTACATATTTAGCATTACTTTTTGGAGAGGCCATTTTAAGCAGCGTTGCCAGGCTGAAACCTAACCAGGGGATATTCATTGACCAGGCTTCGACACAGCGCATACGATATAAACGCTCTTCAATAGCAAAACGTGTTAATAACTCCTCATAATTAAGCGTTATGGGTTTATCAACTAATCCATCAATAACCAACTGCCAGGGATCAACTTTAAACTGTTGCGCAAAGGAGAAGGGATCCCCCTTGCCGGTACCAAATTCATAAAAATTATTGTACTGTAATATTTTATCTTCCGGCGTAAGCGGAGTTAAAGATTGAAAACGACTATTTTTTGTGTGAATTAACTCACTGCGTTTAAAGATAAGATCTGAATTATCGGTTTTTTCTTTATCCGAAAAAATATCAAACAACCCTGCCTGCACAGAGCTTGCCAAGGGAATACTCAATGCAGATAAACCTAATGCTTTAAGCACAACCCGCCTATTTTTATAAACCTTTTCATCGGTTAACTGAGACTCTTTAATATCCGATTTTTTTCTTGTTTTTATAAGCATAATCCACTCCGAATCAAGTTAATCGTAAAGATAAGACCCTGCAGCATAGACATTAATTGCACTCAGTATAAAAAATTTATGCTTTTATACTGAGTGGGTTGCAGCTAACGATTAAGGTCTGCTATTAACCTCAATGACTTTTGACCACTGGTCCAGTATTTACGTTCAAAAGGGGTAATAGGCGTTTTATTTTGAAACTCTTCAAGCTGGCAAGTTTGCCCGGCAAGTTGCAATGCACGGGAGAACTCATGAATATAGGTAAACCAGTTACTGCGTACCTCAAGCTCCCCTCCCAGCTGTATGATAGCCGGGAAAACGGCACTGCCGTGCCAACGACGCTGCAGATGTTTAGCTTTTGGCCAAGGGTTAGGATAAAGCAGGTAGTGATGACTTAGTTGCCAGTTAGCTTCGACCGCCAAGCGCCAAAAATCATTAAGGTTAACCTGTAATAAGCGATAATTATCAGCGCTGGACTGCGGGTGTTTAGACAAGCGGTCAGCCGACTTGTCCATGCCCAGCACAATTGCCTCAGGGTGTCTTTCGGCAAGATGGTAAGTACTTTCGCCAACACCGCAGCAGGAATCAAAAATAATGGGTTTACCCTGCTGTTCGACCCACTTCTCGCAGGCCGTAAAAGCGTCCAGGGTATGTTTTTGATAAGGTTTACGAAACTGATGGCTGAGATGTTTTAAGACCACCTCATCTAATTGTTCATGTAAACCAGATTGGTTAGAGCTTATTACTCTTGAATTACCTGATTCATTCATGAGCGGATACCCACACCTTTTCGGAGTAGCAGAGTGATCAACCCATAAAGCAGAACAATAAAGCTGCCTATCATTGAAAAGGACCAAAGCAATGACACATCTGCAATACCCAGAAAACCATAACGGAAGGCATTGATCATATAAAATACGGGGTTAAAGTGCGACACGGTTTGCCAAAAATCAGGGAGCAGATCAATTGAATAAAAGACCCCACCCAGATAGGTTAACGGCGTTAATACAAAGGTAGGAATAATACTAATATCATCAAAAGTACGGGCAAATATCGCATTTAACAAACCCGCCAGTGAAAACAGGATTGAGGTACATAAAACACTTAATAATAAGGCGAATATATTAAAAATCTGTAACTCAACAAAAAACAGAGAAACACAAGTCACTATAAACCCGACCAGTAAACCGCGGATCACTCCCCCCCCGACGTAGCCCCAAATAATAATATAATTAGGAACAGGCGCGACCAATAACTCTTCAACATTACGCTGGAACTTGGCACTGAAAAAGGAAGATGCCACGTTTGAGTAGGAGTTGGTAATCACCGCCATCATAATAATACCGGGGACAATAAATGACATATAACTGAAACCACTCATTTCACCAATACGTTTGCCGATTAAATTGCCAAAAATAACAAAATAAAGGGTCATCGTGATGGCGGGAGGGATAAGTGTTTGTACCCAAATCCGTAAAAAACGGTTAACTTCTTTTATGCACAGACTTTTTAACGCTGTGAGGTAATTACTATTCATCATTTAAATTGCCTTTTTCTACAAGTCCTACAAACAACTCTTCTAATCTATTGGATTTATTACGTAAACTGTGAACTCGCACGCCCTGAGTGGTTAACTCTGCAAAAATATTATTTAATGATTGCCCTTTTTTCACTTCAATTTCCAATGTAATATCATCAATTTTAGTAATAATAAAATGCTCACTCGTTGGACTCTTTTCAAGGGAATCAACATCAAGAATAAAAATTTCACTGTCTAAGCGTGCCAATAACTCTTTCATGCTGGTATTTTCCACCAGAATACCCTTGTCAATAATACCAATATGACGACATAGCATCTCAGCTTCTTCAAGATAATGCGTGGTTAAAACAATGGTTACCCCTTCTGCATTTATTTTTTTTAAAAACTCCCACATAGAGCGGCGAACCTCAATATCCACGCCGGCTGTTGGTTCGTCTAAAATCAATAACCTCGGACCGTGTATTAATGCGCGTGCGATCATTAAACGGCGTTTCATGCCGCCGGATAATTCACGGGACGGTGCATTACGTTTTCCCCATAGATCTAATTGTCTTAGGTATTTTTCGGCGCGGATGAACGCATCTTTGCGCTTGATACCATAATAACCCGCTTGATTCACCAGTATCTGAATAGGCGGTTCAAATTGATTAAAGTTAAATTCTTGCGGTACTAACCCTATTTGAGCTTTAACCGATTCTAATTGTGTATCTAAATCATAACCAAAGACCTTTACCTTTCCCTCAGTTTTATTGACCAGTGATGAAATAATACCAATAGTCGTTGATTTACCTGCCCCGTTCGGTCCGAGCAGAGCATAAAAGTCGCCCTCTTCAACCCGCAAAGAGATGCCTTTTAGTGCTTCAACACCCCCTTTATAAACTTTTCTAATATTTTCTAATTCGATTGCATGCATATGATAATGGCCTTAATGACTGATTAAAATTAACGCTGGCTATATTATAAGGAAGGTTGCGATAAAGCTGATCAAAATAGATTCCAGACCCCACAATAAACCGAGCAGCAGAATTGATTTGCAGTCTTTGTAGTGCTGGTTAATTTCTGCAGCAATGAGATTGATTCGAGCATCAATCTCTTCTTTAGAAATCTGAATTTTGACAGTATGGCTTATCAAGGTATTCAATTTAATTTATTTCGCGGGCGATTATAACATTAAATACATTTATCTAAACGTACAAAAAACCGCTCAGCAGTAAATGTTATAACGAAATGCAGGGATCGATTTTTTACTGCGAAGAAGCAATCCTATTCCAGGATTTTAACAATAAAAGAAGATTGATTATAGTCGGCAAGCATAAAATAGCCTGCAGGCCGGATCTGAAATATTTTGAGGGATAACGATTGTCTGGATGAAGATCTGAGCAGCAAGGGCTCCAATAAGGCAATTATCTTGCTTTAGTGGAGCCCTTTTTTGTCTTTATTACATTTTCTATTATCTATTGTCAGTCCATCATCTTGTTCGGTAACCACAGCACTAACTCGGGAAAGACCATGCAGATAATCAGCACGACTAACTGTACCAGAATAAATGGCGTTACCGATTTATAAATATCCATCATAGTAATACCTTTAGGTGCAATGCCTTTTAAATAAAACAGTGCAAATCCGTAGGGTGGTGTCTGCACCGCAATCACTATATTTAAAATCATTAACACACCAAACCAGATCGGGTCATAACCCAAAGAAACGGCGATTGGGGTAAAGATAGGCGCACACATTAAGACAATAATAAACTCATCAATAATAAAGCCAAGCAGCAGCATAATGAGTTGAAACATAATAATAATGTAGATTGGCGGTAAATCTAAGCTGGTTGCAAACCCTGCCACCATAGTTTGTACCCCCATCAGAAGATGGAAATTACTAAATACAGAAGCGCCTAAAATAATCCACATTGCGACACTCACTAAAATTGAAGTCTGCAAGCCGGCTTTAATCATAATGGCAGGTTTAAAACGTTTAAAGAGTATCGCCAGAATAATCGCACCGACTACCCCGATGGCACCCGATTCTGTTGGCGTGGCAATGCCGATAATAATACTGCCGAGTACCGCGACAATCAGCAGCAGTGAAGAGAAACCATCACGAATAGTTCTAAATAACTCGTAACCTTTGGGGATTTGAATATCATTCTCTTTATCAAGCGGTGCTTTCTCAGGATTTAACTTACAGGTAATAAGCACATAACTAATGAGTAAAACAATCGTAATTAATGCCGGCACCATCGCCGCTAAAAACATCCTCCCAACAGAGTTTTGGGTGGCAGCCGCAAACATAATCATCGGGATACTGGGCGGAATGAGAATACCGAGAGATCCCCCCGCCATAATAACGCCTAGTGCGAGTCGTTTATCATAACCACGATCTAACATCGGCTGAAGTGCAATACTGCTGGAGGTCATAATACCCGCACCAATAATACCCACCATCGCGCCAATCATAGAACAAACCCCAATCACACTGATTGCAAGCGATCCGCGCAGTCGCCCAATCACTAATTGACTGGCATTAAACATCGCATCACCAATACCCGAGCGAGTCAGAATCTGTCCCATATAAATATACAGGGGAATGGCAAGCAGAATAAAGTTAAAAAAGGTACCTTCAACCGTGCTTGGAATAACATTAAATAATGCCTCACCCCATACTAAATAACCAACCCCCATGGCGATCCCCGCCAATGCAAGTCCAACCTGAGCACCTAAGGCAAAGGCCACTAAAATACAGAGCAATAAAATGCCCGTTAATAATTCAATTTCCATCTGAGTATCCTACTTCTTTATTTTTATCGCGTAATATTCGTTATTCAAATAATCTGCAGACAGATAGTTCTGTTACAGACTCTTACTGACTGCTGATTTTTGAAGAAAGCTCTTTGCGAGTGAAAAGGTAATAAATATTCTCAATCAATTCAGCTGAATACTCAGCAATAAAAATAACCGCTGAGACCGTCATCATTAACCAGAAATGATACACCTCAGGTGCCCATTCACTTGGCGTACGGTAAGTAAATTTTAAACTTTCCTGAAATTTTTCAAAACTCATTTTAGCTAACAGTATTAAGAAGCCAACCGCCAGAATAATGGTAATAACGTTAAACACCCGGCGTAAATACAACGGTACTTTTAGATAGATAATATCAACATTGATATGTGCATTTCTCTGTTGTGCATAAGCGCCGCCGAGTGCCGAGATATAACCAAATAAAAATAAAGAAGTATCATAAACCCAAATGGTCGGTGAATTTAAGATATAGCGCGAAAAGACTTCAAAGGCCACAATACCCGCCAATAGTGGCAGTAAAAACGGCACAGTATGCCCAATACCTTTTACGATATAACGGACTAAGCGACAATAACCTTGTAATACTGGGACAATCATTTTTGCTCCTTAAAAAAGGTGAGCCTATGGCTCACCCGTACTCCTATAAATTATTGTGCGTTTAATATATCCACTAACTGCTTAGAATATTTATCTTCCTCGGAATACTCTTTGGCTAAAGACATACCTGCTTCTTTCCATGCTTTTTTATCAGCAGCTGAAGGCTCTGGACTCCACTTCAGTCCAGCGGCTTCCATCTCTGCGACCGCTTGAGATTCCCATAACACAGATTTAGTCATCTGTTCCTGCGCATGTATCGCACTGGCGCCACGCACAATGGCTTGTAAATCAGGCGTTAGTTTACTCCATGCTTTTTGATTAACCACAATAGGTAATACCTGTGCACCCGCAAGCGGTAAAGCATACATATATTTGGCAACCTCTACGTGATTACCATCGCGATGATCAATCATATTTGAGCCGATTGAACCATCAATAACCCCGGTCGCCATTGATGTGTAAATTTCACTCCAGGCAAGCGAGACAGGCGATGCACCAAGATTACGTAAAAATTTACCATAGGCACCCGGCGCACGGATTTTTAAGCCTTCAAAGTCATCAATAGATGTAATTTCTTTTTTAGTAATCACATAAACTGGCGGTTGAATATAAGGCTCTAAGCGCACCATGCCCAGTTCACCATAGGCTTTATCTAAAATTTCCGACCATTGTGTTTCATGAAAGAGTGTTGATAATGCGCCCACGTCAGATGTACCGCCCGGCAAGCCGATTTCTACAATACCTGCAGGTAATTCTCCCGCATGCATGGATTGAAATGGTGCACCCATAGTAATCAAACCAGTTTTAACGGCCGACAAGATACCCGTGGTGTTAACCCCTTCTCCTGAATATAAAACCTGCACAGAAATACGGCCGTTAGACATAGTTTCAATATTTTTTCCCAGGTTTTCGTAAAGCGTGCCATAAGCAGTGCCACGTCCATACAAATTGGCAAAACGCCAATTATGCTCAGCAGCATTGGCCATTGCCGATGATGCCAAAGAACCGAACCCCAGTGATAAGGCCAGTAAGCCATTAATCAGTTTATGTTTTTTAAAATTAATCATATAAATTCTCTCTTTTAGTTGAGTTATCTAAATGTAAGTTGCTTGGTACAAACATTCGTTAGAAAAAAGTACTTTGTAAGCATTTTCACCCTTCGGTTTAATCACCTAAACGCTAATATAAATTAGCTGTGTTAGCGTTTTCATTTCGAAAAGAATACCACACGTTTAGAGCAACTAGCATGCCAAATGTCACAAAAAACACACAATGCTATACTTTAAAAATAATAACATTCAATATCAAACAGATAAAAAAATAAAAAAGGTTATTAATATTTTAAAATCAATAAAAACCTCCATATGTTAAACTTTTTTGCATTAAAATGGGGCATTACGCACATTATTGGTGCAAAAATCAAATAACTTTAAATAATATAAAAGTTATTAAATAAAAATTAATTAAATCAACAAATTACAACAAAATAAAAATAAAAAATTTAATTTAAGTTAATTTTAGACAAGCGGCGTTAATGAGCTTTTTTTGCTTTAAAGGGAGGCTGTTTTTGGGAAAAAAAGAGACTTTTAACGTTTCTTATTTAACAGCAAAAAAGATCTAAAGATGAAGTCAATATCAATAATTTTATTGTTTTACACATTCGATAAGATGGTATTTTTCACCCATACATAAAAATCACAGGTACTGTCAACAACACAAAATATTGCATCAGCTCAACGTTTATTTAGTTTGTATTAATAGTCATCTTATATTCAATCTTTCAAGCTAGTATGTTAATAAAGTGTTACAACCGAGGGGATGTATTTATACGGCATGTGGTTGTATAATCTAGTACCAATTGTTATTAATTAAGGGGGCCAATTGGAATCATTAAGTAGCGATCTATTATTACAACGGTTTGCAGAGCAGTCCGATGAGAAACTTTATAAACGTCTGTATAACGCGATTCGCAGCACTATTCTAGAGGGTAGTTTGCTGCCGTCGAGCCGCTTACCTGCAACGCGTGATCTGGCAAAGGTACTGCAATTATCACGTAATACCGTCCTGACGGTTTACGATCAATTACAGGCAGAAGGTTATTTATTAACGCGCGCCGGCAGTGGTACTTTTGTGGCGGAAACCCTGCCGGATAGTTACTTATCCAGCGAAAGCGTGCCCGATCAACTATCAATTAGCAGCCGACAAATTAAGCTATCCCAACGAGGTTGCACACTGCTTGGAGATGCCAGCGCAAGCCCTGAACAATGGGGTGCATTTATCCCGGGGGTACCTGATGTTACGGCCTTTCCCCATCATTTATTCAGCAAAATTCAGGCACGCATTAATCGCCGTCCTCCGCCGCAGGAGCTAAGCTACAGCAATCAGGGAGGCCACCCCGAATTACGTCATGCATTGGTTGATTATCTGCGCGTAGCACGTTCAGTACGTTGCAGCGCGGATCAAATTCTGATTACCGAAGGAATTCACCAGGCCATTGATCTGGTCACCCGTCTATTATGTGATCCCGGGGATACAGTCTGGCTTGAAGAGCCTGGGTATTGGGGAATACGCAATATTCTGCACATGAATGAAGTTAATATTCACCCGCTTCCGGTGGATAAATCAGGTCTGGTGTTACCTAAAAAAATAGAAAAAAAACCCAGTTTAACCTTCGTGACCCCCTCCCATCAATATCCATTAGGGTCGGTAATGAGCCTCAGACGCAGACAGCGTTTGCTTTTGATGGCGGCAAAAACAGGAAGTTGGATTATTGAGGACGATTACGATAGTGAGTTTCGCTTCTCCGGTCAGCCTATTCCCGCCCTGCAGGGCTTGCAATCCGATGCACCGGTGATCTACATAGGCACTTTTAGTAAAACCTTATACCCGGCATTACGTATTGGCTATGTAGTCATACCCAAATCATTAATGAAACCATTAAAAACCGCCCATTCAGAATTATATCGCGGTGGCCACCTTCTGATTCAAAAAGCATTAGGACAGTTTATTCAAGAAGGTCACTACGCTGCCCATATTCGCAGGATGCGTTTACTCTATGCAAAACGCCGCGCCTTTTTGGTTGAGTTAATTGAATCTCATTTAGGCAAAACAGCGCTAAGTGAATTCAATAGCAATGCAGGTTTACATCTCATTTTAAATCTGCCGGATAACAGTAATGATGTCGCTATCAGTGAGGCCGCCAATGCACAGGGAGTGTTGGTCAGGCCGTTATCCCGTTATTACATGTTAGACAATGTACGACAAGGCTTACTGATGGGTTTTGCTTGTGTTCCTGAAGAGCAAATGGCTAAAGCCTTCACCCTATTATTGGATTGTATACGCAACGCAAGCAGCAAGTTTGAGATAAACACAACACACTAAGCGATGAGATAGAGTTCACTGAACTTAAACGCTTAAACGAAAAAATTCCTGCTGACGTTAGTCAACAGGGATTTTTCTGGATTTAATTGCACAGCTTGTGCGAGATACTCGCGATGGAACGGGATTCGCAGAGCTCACCCGCTCATGAACCTTGGCTGAAGCCAAATTATCCAGGGCACGTAAAACTTAGCCCGTTCGTAACACTCAGCTATCGCTGAACTCACCCCGACTATTACATGGATTGAATGCCACTACGTGGCTACTCTTGATTTCCCATGTGAGAGTAGCTCATCGCCCAAGCGCTTAAACGAAAAAATCCCTGCTGACGTTAGTCAACAGGGATTGTTTTAGATTTAATTGCTCAGCTTGTGCGAGATACTGGCGATGGAACAGGGTTCGCAGAGCTCACCCGCTCGTGACACTTGCCTGCCGGCAAATTCGCCCTACTCCACATGGATGGGTTAATGCCTACGGCATACTCTTAACCTTTCCCATGTTCGAGTTGGTCATCGCGTCAAAGCCCTAATAACGAAAAAATCCCAGCACTTCTTTTGAAGGACTGGGATTTATCGTTATTAGGCGCTTGGCGATGGAACAGGATTCGCAGAGCTCACCCGCTCGTAAACCTTTCCTGCCGGCAAACAACCAGGGCACGCAGAGCTTAGCCCGCTCATGACACTTTGCTAATGCAAAATTCGCCTTCCTACTCGAGAGTAGGTCATCGTCTCAAGCGATTAAACGAAAAAATCCCTGCTGACGTTAGTCAGCAGGGATTTATCTGGATTTAATTGCTCAGCTTGTGCGAGATACTGCCGATGGTCCTAATTGTTTAAGTTTGTGCACAATACTGGCGATGGAACAGGGTTCGCAGAGCTCACCCGCTCGTGACACTTGCCTTCCAGCAAACTCACCCTACTCCACATGGATAGGTTAATGCCTACGGCATACTCTTAACCTTTTCCATGTTCGAGTTGGTCATCGCGTCAAAGCCCTAATAACAAAAAAATCCCAGCCCTTCTTTCGAAGGACTGGGATTTATCGTTATTAGGCGCTTGGCGATGACCTACTCTCACATGGGGAGACCCCACACTACCATCGGCGCAATTGCGTTTCACTGCTGAGTTCGGAATGGGATCAGGTGGTACCACAATGCTATGGTCGCCAAGCAAAAACTTTTTAAAGCTTAGGCTTTTTTTAGCTTTAAATTGTTTTGGCCGGTAGGAGATTAACGTCTTTTTGTTAATCTTCCGTAAGGCAACAATCTAAAGTCTTTTTAAAATTTAATTAGAAAAGCTGTTTATTGTTCTGTGTTTTGATACAAGCATTAATTTTTGTAAAATATGTTTCGCAAGCATATTTTTTCTTTGTCTTGGATACTGTTGTTTCAACTCTTAGCTTAATCAGAGGGAATGTTAATAACATTCACTGACCCACTATGCGTCTACTGCAACTCAACACGTCTTAGGTGTTGTATGGTTAAGCCTCACGGGTAATTAGTACAAGTTAGCTCAATACATTACTGCACTTACACACCTTGCCTATCAACGTTGTAGTCTCCAACGGCCCTTTAGGGAGCTTAAAGCTCCAGTGAGAACTCATCTCGAGGCTCGCTTCCCGCTTAGATGCTTTCAGCGGTTATCGATTCCGAACGTAGCTACCGGGCAATGCATCTGGCGATACAACCCGAACACCAGCGGTTCGTCCACTCCGGTCCTCTCGTACTAGGAGCAGCTCCTCTCAATTCTCAAACGCCCACGGCAGATAGGGACCGAACTGTCTCACGACGTTCTAAACCCAGCTCGCGTACCACTTTAAATGGCGAACAGCCATACCCTTGGGACCGACTTCAGCCCCAGGATGTGATGAGCCGACATCGAGGTGCCAAACACCGCCGTCGATATGAACTCTTGGGCGGTATCAGCCTGTTATCCCCGGAGTACCTTTTATCCGTTGAGCGATGGCCCTTCCATTCAGAACCACCGGATCACTATGACCTACTTTCGTACCTGCTCGACGTGTCTGTCTCGCAGTTAAGCTGGCTTATACCATTGTACTAACCTCACGATGTCCGACCGTGATTAGCCAACCTTCGTACTCCTCCGTTACTCTTTAGGAGGAGACCGCCCCAGTCAAACTACCCACCAAACAATGTTCCAAACCCCGATTCAGGGGCCATGGTTAGAACTCAAAACATACAAGGGTGGTATTTCAAGGTTGGCTCCACGTCATCTAGCGACAACGCTTCAAAGCCTCCCACCTATCCTACACATGTAGGCTCTAAGTTCACTGCTAAGCTGTAGTAAAGGTTCACGGGGTCTTTCCGTCTAGCCGCGGGGACGCAGCATCTTCACTGCGATTTCAACTTCACTGAGTCTCGGGTGGAGACAGCATGGCCATCATTACGCCATTCGTGCAGGTCGGAACTTACCCGACAAGGAATTTCGCTACCTTAGGACCGTTATAGTTACGGCCGCCGTTTACCGGGGCTTCGATCAAAAGCTTCGACCTGAGTCTAACCTCATCAATTAACCTTCCGGCACCGGGCAGGCGTCACACCCTATACGTCATCTTACGATTTAGCAGAGTGCTGTGTTTTTAATAAACAGTTGCAGCCATCTGGTATCTTCGGCCTCCAACAGCTCAGAGAGCAAGTCTCGTCACCGTCGGAGGCGTACCTTCTCCCGAAGTTACGGTACCATTTTGCCTAGTTCCTTCACCCGAGTTCTCTCAAGCGCCTTAGTATTCTCTACCTGACCACCTGTGTCGGTTTGGGGTACGATCCTCTATTACCTGAAGCTTAGAGACTTTTCCTGGAAGCATGGCATCAATGACTTCATCACCTTGGTGACTCGACATCGTGTCTCAGCGTTAAAAGAAACCCGGATTTACCTAAGTCTCCCGCCTACGCACTTGAACCTGGACAACCATCGCCAGGCTCACCTAGCCTTCTCCGTCCTCCCATCGCAATAATAAAGGGTACTGGAATATTAACCCGTTTCCCATCGACTACGCCTTTCGGCCTCGCCTTAGGGGTCGACTCACCCTGCCCCGATTAACGTTGGACAGGAACCCTTGGTCTTCCGGCGGGGAGGTTTTTCACCTCCCTTATCGTTACTCATGTCAACATTCGCACTTCTGATACCTCCAGGATGGTTTACACCTTTCCCTTCGACGGCTTACAGAACGCTCCTCTACCATGCCTATAAATAAGCATCCGCAGCTTCGGTGATATGTTTAGCCCCGTTAAATCTTCCGCGCAGACCGACTCGACTAGTGAGCTATTACGCTTTCTTTAAAAGATGGCTGCTTCTAAGCCAACTTCCTAGCTGTCTGAGCCTTTCCACATCGTTTCCCACTTAACATATACTTAGGGACCTTAGCTGGCGGTCTGGGTTGTTTCCCTTTCCACGACGGACGTTAGCACCCGCCGTGTGTCTCCCGTGATTGCACTTGTTGGTATTCGGAGTTTGCATGGGGTTGGTAAGTCGGGATGACCCCCTAGCCCAAACAGTGCTCTACCCCCAACAGTGATACACGAGGCGCTACCTAAATAGCTTTCGAGGAGAACCAGCTATCTCTTGGTTTGATTGGCCTTTCACCCCCAGCCACAAGTCATCCCCTAATTTTTCAACATTAGTGGGTTCGGTCCTCCAGTTGATGTTACTCAACCTTCAACCTGCTCATGGCTAGATCACCAAGTTTCGGGTCTAATCCCAGCAACTATTCGCCCAGTTAAGACTCGGTTTCCCTACGGCTCCCCTATTTGGTTAACCTTGCTACTGAAATTAAGTCGTTGACCCATTATACAAAAGGTACGCAGTCACGGAACACAATGTCCGCTCCTACTGCTTGTACGTACACGGTTTCAGGTTCTATTTCACTCCCCTCACAGGGGTTCTTTTCGCCTTTCCCTCACGGTACTGGTTCACTATCGGTCAATTAGGAGTATTTAGCCTTGGAGGATGGTCCCCCCATATTCAGTCAGGATTTCTCGTGTCCCGACCTACTCGCTTTCACTGTAAAGAAGTTTTTGTGTACGGGGCTATCACCCTGTATCGCGGCACTTTCCAGAGCCTTCCACTAACTTTTAAACAGCTTAAGGGCTGTTCCAATTTCGCTCGCCGCTACTATCGGAATCTCGGTTGATTTCTTTTCCTAAGGGTACTTAGATGTTTCAGTTCCCCTCGTTCGCTTCGTTATGCTATGTATTCACATAACGATGACACTAAGTGCCGGGTTGCCCCATTCGGAAATTCCAGGATATAACGCTTGTTATCAACTCCCCTGGACTTATCGCAGATTACCACGTCCTTCATCGCCTCTAATTGCCTAGGCATCCACCGTGCACGCTTATTCACTTAACCATACAACACCTAAAAGGTGTCACTTTAAGCGTTTTTATGAATGTTAATAACATTCAAAAAACACATAAGACAACAAAATCTAGATTTTGTATTTATTTGAGTTTCCAAGACGCTTGCGATTTCTCATATTTTACAATACAAAAAACAACATTCGTTTTTCGTGCACCTAGAATTAATGTTTAACGATTAATTCGTAGATACGTACGTTATCCAAAGTATCAGTTTGAACAACATTTATTTTTGCTTGATTACGATTATTTAAATAAATTTAAATAATCGAGAACAATTTCGTTTAATTTATCACACCAATCAACACCTGAGTGCCATTGTTATTGTGTGATAAAAAGAACTTTTATCAGCTTTCCTAATTGTTAAAGAGCAAACTTTTTAGTAAAAAAAAGCTTAAGGTAAATTTTATAATTTATCTTAAGCCTCTCCTCAAAAAGAGGTTCATGTCGGATACTTATCGTTACAATAAGTGGTGGAGCTATGCGGGATCGAACCGCAGACCTCCTGCGTGCAAGGCAGGCGCTCTCCCAACTGAGCTATAGCCCCGACATGTTGTGTATAAATAGACTCTGTCATGCGTTCCCAAATCAACGATTTGGTGGGTCTGAGTAGATTTGAACTACCGACCTCACCCTTATCAGGGGTGCGCTCTAACCAACTGAGCTACAGACCCAGCATAAGGTCTATCTATACTCTCTATACATTCTAATCAAACAATCTGTGTGAACACTCATCAAGTATTTGCAAAGCAAAAACTTGAGCCGTAAGGTGAATTTGCAAAGCAAAATCGCCGAAAGGCTTGTACTGCAGAGCACTTGCAAGCAAGTCTCTAATGTGTCAATCCGCAAGCGAATTAACTGATGTGTCTCTTTACGTAAGGAGGTGATCCAGCCCCAGGTTCCCCTAGGGCTACCTTGTTACGACTTCACCCCAGTCATGAACCACACCGTGGTCATCGCCATCCCCGAAGGGTTAAGCTAATGACTTCTGGTGCAGCCCACTCCCATGGTGTGACGGGCGGTGTGTACAAGGCCCGGGAACGTATTCACCGTGGCATTCTGATCCACGATTACTAGCGATTCCAACTTCACGGAGTCGAGTTGCAGACTCCGATCCGGACTACGACAAACTTTATGAGATTCGCATACCTTCGCAGGCTAGCAACCCTTTGTATTTGCCATTGTAGCACGTGTGTAGCCCATCCCGTAAGGGCCATGATGACTTGACGTCGTCCCCACCTTCCTCCGGTTTATCACCGGCAGTCTCCCTAGAGTTCCCACCATTACGTGCTGGCAACTAAGGATAAGGGTTGCGCTCGTTGCGGGACTTAACCCAACATTTCACAACACGAGCTGACGACAGCCATGCAGCACCTGTCTCAGAGTTCCCGAAGGCACTCTACTATCTCTAACAGATTCTCTGGATGTCAAGGGATGGTAAGGTTCTTCGCGTTGCATCGAATTAAACCACATGCTCCACCGCTTGTGCGGGCCCCCGTCAATTCATTTGAGTTTTAACCTTGCGGCCGTACTCCCCAGGCGGTCTATTTAATGCGTTAGCTTTGAAACCCACGGCATATAGCCACAAACTTCTAATAGACATCGTTTACTGCGTGGACTACCGGGGTATCTAATCCCGTTTGCTCCCCACGCCTTCGCGCCTCAGCGTCAGTCTTTGTCCAGGTGGCCGCCTTCGCCACTGGTATTCCTTCAGATCTCTACGCATTTCACCGCTACACCTGAAATTCTACCACCCTCTACAAAACTCTAGTTAACCAGTTTCAAATGCAGTTCCAAGGTTGAGCCCTGGGCTTTCACATCTGACTTAATTAACCGCCTACGCGCGCTTTACGCCCAGTAATTCCGATTAACGCTCGCACCCTCCGTATTACCGCGGCTGCTGGCACGGAGTTAGCCGGTGCTTCTTCTGCGAGTAACGTCACAGATATTGGATATTAACCAATACCCTTTCCTCCTCGCTGAAAGTGCTTTACAACCCGAAAGCCTTCTTCACACACGCGGCATGGCTGCATCAGAGTTTCCTCCATTGTGCAATATTCCCCACTGCTGCCTCCCGTAGGAGTCTGGACCGTGTCTCAGTTCCAGTGTGGCTGGTCATCCTCTAAGACCAGCTAGGGATCGACGCCTTGGTAAGCCATTACCTTACCAACTAGCTAATCCCACTTGGGCTCATCTTGTCGCGATAGCATATAAATAGAGGCCACCTTTGGTCCGGAGACATTATGCGGTATTAGCAGTCGTTTCCAACTGTTGTCCCCCGCAACAAGGCAAATTCCCAAGCATTACTCACCCGTCCGCCACTCGTCAGCAAAATAGCAAGCTATTCTCTGTTACCGTTCGACTTGCATGTGTTAAGCCTGCCGCCAGCGTTCAATCTGAGCCATGATCAAACTCTTCAATTTAAAGTTTAATTTGCAGCTTGCGCTGCGACTCAATATAACTGACTAAAACTAATTACTCTTCATTTCAACACCTAAGTATGAAAACTTCAGTATAAAAATAATGAATAACTTATTATTCTGAATAAATAAATTTATTCGTGTGTCACTTTTATTGATGAGTAAGCTATTTACGAAGTAAAAAGTTACTGCCTTTACAAGAAAGGACTTTGATTTTTTTGAAATCACATCAACAATAAGTGTCCACACAGATTGTTTGATTAAATTGTTAAAGAGCGTGCCTTTCGGCGAGGTGCATATATTACGCTACCTGCAAACGATGTCAATGATTATTTTTAATGTTTTTAATCAACGTTTAACGTTATTAAAAACTTAACCTCTTTCGTTCTAAGTAACCGGTTTGACTTGCGTCTTTCCCGTTTCCGTGGGGCGCATTATAGGGATTTTGTTAACGTTGGCAAGGGTTTATTTACAACAAACTTCTGACTGCTTATTTGTTAAACAACTGCTAAACAATGCCCAATATTTCTTCATTTATATGGGAGTTTCAAACAATCCCTGTTTTTATTGATTTATAACTAGCACCAGCCAAGGTGATTTAGGTAACATAGCGCCCCTTCTTGTTTTAGTTTTATTTTGAGTGGTATTTTATGATATTTTCTTTAGGTCAGCGTTGGATTAGTGATACAGAATCCGAATTAGGATTAGGCACCATTGTCGCCTTAGAGGGACGTATGTTGACAGTGTTATTCGCAGCTTCAGGTGAGCAGCGTTTGTATGCTATTGAAGAAGCGCCTATTACACGTGTTCGTTTTAATGTCGGGGATGAAATTCTTAGCCATGACGACTCGAAATTATTGGTCAGTGAAGTCGTCGAAAAGGATAACTTAATAACCTATATAGGAACACGTGTAGATAATGGTTCAGCAAGCGAATTAAGAGAAACGTTCCTAAATAATTTCATCAAATTTAATAAACCGCAGGATAAACTGTTTGCCGGTCAGATTGATAAATTTGATCGTTTTGTGCTGCGTTATAAATCCTTAACCAATCAACACCAGCAACAAAAATCTAAACTGCGTGGTTTATTAGGCCCGCGGGTAGATCTTATTCCCCACCAGTTTTATATAGCAGAAGAAGTGGGTAAGCGTCATGCCCCTCGTGTTTTATTGGCCGATGAAGTGGGTCTTGGTAAAACTATTGAAGCGGGTTTAATTATCCACCAGCAATTAGTGACCGGTCGCGCTAAACGTATCTTAATTGTTTTACCTGAAAATTTACAGCATCAGTGGTTGGTCGAAATGATGCGACGTTTTAATTTACATTTTAGTATTTTCGATGATGCACGTTGTAATGAAGCTTATCTTGATTCGATTAACCCCTTTGAAACTGAACAATTAGTCCTGTGCAGTATTGATTTATTACGTAAAAGAACCCATTTCGAAAATGCATTAGAAGCGGATTGGGATTTACTGATCGTTGATGAAGCACATCACCTTATCTGGGATAAAGAAAAACCAAGTCGCGACTATCAGGTTGTTGAAGCCTTATCAAAAAGTATTCCCGGCATTTTATTACTGACAGCCACACCTGAGCAACTGGGTCACGAGAGCCATTTTGCACGTTTGCGTTTATTAGATCCAAATCGTTTCTTTGATTACCAAAAATTTATCCAGGAAGAAGAAGGTTACAAGCCCGTTGCGACAGCAATTAATGAACTGCTGGACAACAATCAATTATCCAATGAATCAAAGAACAGTATTACAGAACTGCTCCGCGAACAGGATGTGCAGCCCCTGTTTAATATTATTGATGATATTTCTCTTGAAAATGACGAACGTCAGTCCGCACAGCATGAATTGATAAGTAACTTGTTAGACAGACATGGCACCGGGCGCTTATTATTCCGTAATACCCGTTCGGCTATTCAAGGCTTCCCAAAACGTCATTTAAAAACCATTGCCCTGCCTTTGCCTGAGCAATATAAAACCGCGATTAAAGTATCTAAAATGTTGCCTTCCGGCACACTTCAAGAACAAGCCTTTCGGGCTCTTTATCCTGAACAGATTTATCAAGCCTTTGAAGGGGGTGAAAGCAATTCCTGGTGTTCATTCGATCCACGCATAAATTGGTTAATTGATCTTATTCAGCAGTTAAAAGGGGAAAAGATCTTAATTATTGCAGCACAAGCTGAAACCGCATTAGCACTTGAAGAGGCATTACGCACGCGTGAAGCCATTAAATCGGCTGTTTTCCATGAAGGTTTATCATTAATTGAACGTGATAAAGCGGCCGCTTATTTTGCCCAAACTGAAGAGGGTGCGCAGGTGATGATTTGTTCTGAAATTGGTTCAGAGGGGCGTAACTTCCAATTTGCCCATCACCTGGTATTATTTGACCTGCCGATCAACCCGGATCTGCTTGAGCAGCGTATTGGCCGCTTAGACAGGATAGGCCAACGTTGCGACATTCAAATCTATACCCCGTATTTAAAGGGTACATCACAGGAAAACCTGCAAAAGTGGTATGAACAAGGTCTGCAAGCCTTCACGCAGACGACTCCTACGGGCCACACTATCTTTGAGTTAGTTGAAGAGGATTTAATTAATTTACTGGCAACGGGTGAAAACGATAATGGTGAAGTAGATAAACTTATTAAGCTGACACGCAGTCATAACGACAAGCTTAAAAAGCAGCTTGAACAAGGCCGTGACAAATTATTAGAAATCAACTCCAGTGGTATTCTACATAACAGTGATCTGCTTGATGATATTACGGAAATCGATCAGAAACCGGATTTCACCCAGTTTGCTTTGCAGCTCTTTGATGTGGTGGGTGTACAGCAGGAAGACCGGGGTAATCACTGTTTAGCGCTCCGCCCTACCGAGCATATGCTGACCAGCGATTTTCCGGGATTACCGGAAGAAGGGACAACCATCACCTTTAACAGAAAAACCGCATTAAGTCGTGATGATGTGCAGTATTTAACCTGGGAGCATCCCATGATAAGCGGCGGTATGGAAATGATCTTAAGCTCAGATACCGGTACAACCGCGGTGGCCATTTTAAAAAACAATTCATTACCCGCTGCGACAACATTTTTAGAATTAATCTATGTCGTAGAAACAATCAATACAGAAAATGCACAATTAAAACGTTTCTTACCCACAACCCCTATTCGTTTGTTATTGGATAAAAATGCAAAAGATTTAGGACAGAATGTCACCTTTGATAGCTTTAATCGCCAGTTAACTCCCATTAACCGCCATATCAGTCGTAAAGTCGCCAATACCTCACAGCCTTTAATTCATCAATTGATTAAAGACTCACGGCCAACAGCACAAAAACTAATGGCTGAAATTATTGATCAGGCAAAACACAATATGCAGCAGACATTACAGCAGGAACAAGATCGTCTGCAGGCATTAAAAGCGGTCAATCCAAATATCCGCGAAGAAGAGATCCAGCACCTACGGGATCAGCAAAGCAACTTCGAAAAGATATTAGATCAAACCCAATTAAAATTAGATGCCATCCGATTTATTGTTTCAACACAATCCTAGAAAAGGCCGACAGCTGATAGCTAACAGCTGTCAGCTTTATTTCGAGCCTCTAGCTTCGAATTTCGTAGCTCGTAGCTAAGATACTGGCCGACAGCTGACGGCTAACAGCTGTCAGCTTTCTTATCGCTTTCAAACCTATAGCAGATACTCATATGCCAAATTTTGTTTACTATCCCCCCACAACCCCCTATTTAGATATCCTTTATCAGGATGACGATATTGTTGTCTTAAATAAACCCTATGGTTTATTAAGTGTCCCTGGCCGAGCAAAAAAAAATCGTGACAGTTTGGCCTTACGTATTTTACGTGTCTGGCCAAATGCATCCGTTGTACACCGTTTAGATATGGCCACCTCTGGACTGCTTATTTTAACCATGCGTAAATCTGCACAAAGTCATATAGGACGACAATTCCAACAAAAAATAATAGATAAAACCTATTACGCACGCGTTGAAGGCATTATCAAAGAGGATAATGGAGTCATTGATTTACCCATTCGTTGTGACTGGGAAAACCGCCCGCGTCAAATTGTTGATTTTGCCGAGGGTAAAAGCTCGCAAACAGAGTGGTCAGTGGTTAAAAGAGAAAAGTTAACCACTTTAGTTTGTTTAAAGCCTTTAACGGGGCGGACTCATCAGTTACGCGTACATCTGCAGGCGATTGGGCACGCGATTGTTGGCGATGAATTTTACTCAACCGAATTTGGTAAGAAATTATCACCGCAGCGCCTGGCATTACACGCCGCAAGCATCACCCTTACCCATCCTTCAACTCAGCAACGTATTACCTTTAATTGCCCTCCACCCTTTATGAATATTTAAACGGCTAATCGACTCTCTCAGATCATTTGGTGATCCAGGTTCAAGTGATTTGAGCTTTAATAGATAATAACAATCAACTTAATAAATTTAAACGAATTTACAAGCGTTAATACTCTTGTCAAAATTCGATTCTATTTTATTTAAATACGATCAAGATCACCTTTCTTTATATAACTAAATGTTATATAAAGTGACATAATTATACTGTTGAGCGGAGTTTAAAGAGTGAAAATAGTAGCCGTACACAGATTTTTTCACTAGTATGTGACGTCACCACATATATTAATAGAATAAAAAATGTATAGAGCTCACTTCGAGTTCCCCTCTTTTTTGTTGTACTTACAACAAGAAAAAACGCAACAGGCCTACAAAACCAGATCAAGGTCTTTAAGTTAATTAAATAAATAAAAGCCTGTACAAATAAAAGCTGAATATGATCCAGATCTATTTATGCCTTTTTTTTGTACGTAAAATCAACAATTCATAATAACAAGCGATCATGGACTTACTATGCAGATAGGTATACCTAGAGAGATCCAAGAGAATGAAAACCGCGTGGCAGCAACACCAAATACTGTTGAGCTGCTCATTAAACAGGGTTTTACTTTTCTTGTGGAAAAAAACGCCGGAATAGCTGCCAGCTTTTCTGATCAAGCCTACCAGAATTCTGGTGCCGAAATTGGCACTGATAAAAATCTGGTATGGCAATCAGATATTATTTTCAAAGTGAATGCGCCTACCGATACTGAGATTACCTTAATGAAGGAAGGGGCGACCCTAGTCAGTTTCATCTGGCCAGCACAAAACCCTGAATTACTTGAAAAATTAACCAGTAAAAAAATCAGTGTTATTGCAATGGATTCAGTACCACGTACTTCCCGGGCACAAGCACTTGATGCACTGAGCTCAATGGCCAATATCGCAGGTTACCGTGCCGTTATTGAAGCCGCTAATCAGTTTGGCCGTTTCTTCACCGGACAGATCACGGCAGCAGGTAAAGTACCACCCGCCAAGGTACTGATTATAGGCGCGGGTGTTGCAGGTCTTTCTGCATTAGGCACCGCCGGCAGTTTAGGCGCAATTGTACGCGCATTTGATACTCGCCCTGAAGTAAAAGAGCAAGTTGAGAGTATGGGTGCTGAATTCTTAGTCGTTGAATACGAAGAAGAAAACGAGGTCAGCAGCTCGGGTTATGCTAAGACTATGAGCGAGGGTTATCAAAAAGCGCAAGCTGCAATGATGGCTGAGCAAGCTAAAGATGTTGACATCATTATTACAACGGCACTTATTCCAGGTAAACCGGCTCCGCTTCTTGTGACCAAAGAAATGATAGCATCGATGAAAGCGGGTAGTGTGATCGTTGATTTAGCAGCGCAAGCAGGCGGTAACGCGGCACTCACGGTTAAAGATGAAGTTTTCTTAACCGATAACGGTGTAAAAATCGTTGGCTATACGGATCTTCCCAGCCGTTTACCGACGCAATCAAGCCAGCTTTATTCAACCAATTTAGTTAACTTGATGAAGCTGCTTTGTAAAGATAAAGACGGCATTATCAATATTGACTTCAACGATGAAGTTATCCGCGGTGCAACCGTTGTCAAAGAAGGTGAAATTTCCTGGCCACCACCGGCAATCAATGTCAGTGCTGCACCTGCGCCTAAAGCAGAAGCTGCAAAATCGGCTACCGTTGTTGAGAAAAAACCAGAAAATAAATGGATTAAACCCGCTGCAGCTGTTGTTGCTGCCATCCTATTTGGATGGCTTGCAAGCGTCGCACCGGCAAACTTTCTCGCTCATTTTACCGTCTTTATACTGGCCTGTATTGTGGGTTACGGCGTGGTTTGGAATGTTGCCCATTCTCTGCATACACCACTAATGAGTGTAACCAACGCAATCAGCGGCATTATCATCATCGGAGCGCTGCTGCAGGTAGGTCAAGGTAACGGTTTTGTGACTACCCTGTCGACCATTGCAATACTGATCGCCACTATCAATATCGTGGGTGGCTTTACCGTTACTCAGCGTATGTTGAAAATGTTCCAAAAGGATAAATAAGCATGTCTCAAGGATTAATTACAGCTGCATACATGATTGCAGCCATCCTCTTTATTGCCAGCCTTAACGGCTTAAGCAGTCAAGAAAGTGCCAAGCGTGGTAACACTTTTGGCATCATAGGTATGATAGTTGCAATTATTGCAACTATCGCCAGCGCACAAGTTGCAGGCATGGGTTACATTACCGTGGCAATGGCTATTGGCGCAGGGATTGGAGTTCGTTTAGCATTAAAAGTAGAAATGACTTCAATGCCGGAGCTTATCGCAGTACTGCATAGTTTTGTTGGTCTGGCTGCGGTCTTTATCGGTTTCAACTCTTATTTAGAACATGGTCTGCTGACCGGTATTGAGCAATCAATCCATGATGTAGAAGTGTTTTTAGGTATCTTTATTGGCTCTGTTACCTTTACTGGTTCAATTGTTGCCTATGGTAAACTGAGCGGAAAAATTAACAGCACGCCACTTAACCTGCCGGGTAAAAACTGGATTAACCTTGCGGTGCTGGCATCAAGCGCCTTCCTGTTAGTGGGTTTTGTCAGCAGTGGTTTAGGTTTAACCGCTCTTATCATAATGACCATTATTGCTCTGGCCTTCGGTTGGCATTTGGTTGCTTCAATCGGCGGCGCAGATATGCCGGTGGTTGTATCAATGCTTAACTCCTATTCAGGTTGGGCAGCAGCAGCAACAGGTTTTATGCTCTCCAACGATCTGCTGATCATCACAGGTGCATTAGTGGGTTCTTCAGGTGCCATTCTTTCTTATATTATGTGTAAAGCAATGAACCGTTCGTTCATTAGCGTTATCTTAGGTGGTTTTGGTAACGAAGTGACGGTGCAAAGTGGCGATGAGGAGCAGGGAGAGCATTTTGAAACAAGTGCTCAAGAGGTTGCAGATTCACTGGCCGCGGCTAAAAATGTGGTAATTGTTCCAGGTTACGGCATGGCCGTTGCGCAGGCACAATACCCCGTTGCTGAACTAACCAAATACTTGCGCAGTAAAGGTAAAAAAGTGCGTTTTGGTATTCATCCGGTTGCAGGACGTCTGCCTGGTCATATGAACGTATTATTAGCGGAAGCAAAAGTACCCTACGATATCGTATTGGAAATGGATGAAATCAATGACGATTTCGCTAAAACCGATGTGGTCTTAGTCATTGGTGCAAATGATACGGTCAATCCGGCCGCCAATGAGCCAGGTACGCCTATCTCAGGTATGCCAGTATTACACGTTTGGGAGGCCGAAAAAGTGGTTGTCTTTAAACGTTCAATGGCATCAGGTTATGCAGGTGTGCAAAATCCATTGTTCTTTAAAGAGAACTCTGAAATGTTATTTGGCGATGCAAAAGCATCGGTTAATGCTATTTTACAAAATCTTAATTAACCTCTCAGTTAAATAAGATATTAATCAAAAAGGCGCTATCCAGCGCCTTTTTTGTATCTAAAAATCGGAAAGCTGGAAAGCTAACGGCTGACGGCTGACGGCTGACGGCTGACGGCTGAAAGCATTAAAGGCTTAACCTTTGTAGATTTTCGGGTTAAAGGCATCTCTTAACCAGTCACCCAGCAGGTTAATAACCAGTACCAGAGTTACCAGCACAATCCCAGGGAAGAGTGTTATCCACCAGGCACCCGAGAAAATATATTTAAAACCTATACTAATCAGCGCACCTAATGAAGGCTGGTCAACGGGTAAACCTAAGCCCAAAAATGATAATGCAGCTTCAGACATGATTGCATTAGCAACTTGTACCGTAGAAATAACCAGAATCGGTGATAGACAATTTGGTAAAATATGTCTGAACATTATTCGACCGGCTTTAAATCCCATCACCTGCGCAGCTTCTACGTATTCTTTTTCCTTTTCCGCCAGTACCGAAGCACGAATGGTGCGCGCATATTGCGGCCATTCGGCAATACCGATGATCACAACCAGCATGATCACCGCATATTCACTGTAGAATTCATTACCAAAACTCGCTTTAAAAATAGCCGAGACAATAATAGCCACCATCAGGGTTGAGAAGGACAACTGTACATCGGCAAAACGCATCAGAAAACTGTCAATACGTCCGCCAAAATAACCAGAAGAAAGACCAATGACTATACCTAATATAAGCTGCAAGCCGACGGCTAAAAAGCCAATGGTTAAGGATAAACGAGAGCCATAAAGTATGGTTGAGAATATATCGCGCCCTTGATCGTCAGTTCCCAGTAAAAAATTCTCATCTCCCTCTGCCATCCAAGCAGGGGGAAGTTCCGAATCCATCAGACTAATGCTGGTAAGATCATAGGGATCAGTCGGTGCAATAAGTGGCGCAAATAAAGACATCAGCAAACAAGTCAGAAAGATGGCAAAACTGAACATTGCGACTTTGTCTTTCAGAAAATAATAAATCAGATCTGAGTTTTTCAAACGTTCCCAACGGGTCGGGACATGAGAAGAAGTAATAGTATTCATGTTTAAGCACCTTTACCGGTTATATTAACAGTAGGATCAACCACACCATATAAAAGATCAACAACGGTATTTGTCACCACAAAGATTAAACCGACAAAAATAACATAAGCCGTAATCAAGGGTGTATCCACACGGTTAACTGCTTCTAAAAATAAAAAACCGGTTCCCGGCCATTGAAATACCGTCTCGGTTAAAATCGTATAAGCAACCATAGTCCCTATTTGTACGCCACCTACAGTCAACACCGGCAGCATAGTATTTTTCAGAGCATGCTGGTAATGAACTTTATTCACCGCCAACCCTTTCGCCATGGCAAATTTAACATATTCAGAGCCAAGCGCTTCCAGCATTTCAGAACGCACTAAACGGATAAACAGCGGCAACATAATAGACGCTAAAGAAACACAAGGTAAAATAAGGTGTAACAGACCATCTTTAGTCAGATATCCTGTCTCCCAACCCAAAACATTAAAGGTTTCACCACGTCCGTAGGAGGGCAGCCACTGAAGCTCAATGGAAAACACATACATCAGCATAATGGCAGTCAGGAAAACCGGAACAGAAATACCCAAACTGCTGAATGCCATAATCATTTTTGTCCATGCGCTTTTAGGGTGAATAGCACAGTAGACCCCCAGCGGTATAGCCACAAAAAGAATAATCAATGCAGCCCCAAAAACCAGTTCAAGGGTTGCTTCAAGTTTATCGAATATAACTTCAACAACAGGCTTTTTAAAGAAATAAGAAGTGCCTAAATCCCCATGGGCAGCATTTACAATAAAACGGGTGTATTTGACAGGAAATGGATCATTAAGACCTAATTCATCACGTAGTATTTGTCTCTCTTCCTCGGAGACAGATTGGCCAACTAACTCACGAAGCGGATCGCCCAGATTATCTTGAATAGAGAAGGCAACCAAACTGATCACAAACATCACTACCAGAGCCTGAAAAAGGCGCTTGATCAGAAACGTAAACATTCCTTATACCTCAAATTAATTAATAGAATAAAAGTTTAAACGAAGCACTAAGGTCTCCGCCATAAAAATCTTAATGAAAAAACGATCTCTTTTTTATATCCAAACCACTTGAAGATTCAGGAATTAGACTCTTCAAGTGGTTTGGATATTGACTAAGGCCCTAAATAAATAGGGCCTTTTTAAGTGTTACTTAACTACTTCTTACCTATTCAATAACTCGTTATTTAACAACTCACTATTTAACAATAAGGTCACCGAAGTATGGGAAGTTCATGGAGTTAACTATGGGTTCAATCTGAAGGTTAGATTTTGATCCCCATGCCAAGTTCTGCCAATGAAGAGGTACAAATGCCGCATCTTTGTACAATATTTGCTCAACCTTTTGTAACATAGTCGCACGTTTAGCAGGATCTGTTTCAGCATTGGCAGCATTAACTAAACGATCAACTTCTGGATTAGAGTAATTCCCGCAGTTATAAGCACCTTTACCCGCATCAGCATCACGCGTCATCATCAGGAATTCAGAAAAGTTAGCTGAATCTTCTGTATCTGAATGCCAACCGATCATCATCATGTCCGAAGCACAAACATCAAATTCAGGCCAGTATTGCGCTTTAGGCAGTGTTTTCAAGTCTACATTAATGTAAATTTTAGCTAGCATACCGGCAGTTGCCTGTGCGATTTGAGCATCCTTCACATAACGGTTGTTGGGTGCCATCATAGAAATCTGCAAGGGTTTATCTTTAGAGTAACCCGCTTCTTCCATTAATTTCTTCGCTTTTGCCACATCAAAACGAGGCACTAAGGCTTCATCATAACCCGCGTAACCAGCAGGTCCTTGTTGGCCAGCAGTCGTTGCAAAATCTTTCATGATCTTTTTAACAATACCGTCATTATTAATGGCATGGACAATCGCCTGGCGAACGCGTACATCTTTAAGCGCCGGATTACTTTTCTGATTCATTTGGAAAGTGATAATGCGAGAGCCGGGAACAGTCGTTAGTTTAAGACCTTCAGTATCAGCAACACGTTTCTGATCGTTTGGTGCCACCGGATAGATCATATCGACATCACCAGAAAGAAGGGCTGCAACACGTGTTGCATCTTCTTTAATCGGTACCAGTGTCAGTTTATCAACGTTACCGGGAGAGTTTGTATCCCAATAATCATCAAAACGATCAAATACCACTTTAATGCCCTGTTCACGTGTTGTTATTGTATAGGGACCTGTGCCTGAAACGTGCGTTGACGCAAAAGAACCACCATGTTTTAAAATTTCACTTTTATCTTTACCGTCCATTTCGCCAGTATAGAATTTTCTGTCCATCGGGAAGATATAGGTCGCCGTTTGCAGTACTAACGGGTAAGGTTCAGTTGACTTGATCTCTACCGTGTAATCATCGATTTTAATCATTTTCTCATAAGGTGAAAAAACGCCTTTAAAGTCAGCAGAGTTTTTCAGACGATTAAATGTCCAAATAACATCGTCCGCAGTCATCGTATTGCCGGAGTGGAATTTAACCCCTTTACGCAGATTAAAGCGGAATGTGGTCGCATCAATACGTTCCCATTTTGAAGCTAAACGGGGTTCAAAGTCCATTTCTTGAGTGAAACGAATAAGCGGATCAAAAAGCATATGGGACATCTGCAGCGTTCCACCTGAAAGTTGCTCATGCGGGTCAAGTGATACCGGATCAGCATCATAAGCAACAGTAATATCTGCTGCTGCAACACTAAAGCTTAATCCTGCTGCCAGCAAAGCAACCGTTAGTTTGGTTTTGAAAAATTTCATTACATAACTCCTTGATGCCGGGACTAATTTCCCGTTGGTTTTGGTTGTTTTAGAATGTAGTCACACAGCTAACATGATGCTTACACTATTTTAAATTCCTGACGTTTTCGTTAATGTCAGTTAATGATTAAACTCTCAGGCCTTTAAATTCAGGCATTAAAGAAACAAGATGCTGACTGTATTGATGTTGTGGTGTGTTAAATAATTGCTCGGTAGGGGCTATTTCTAACAGTTTTCCTTTCTGCATAACCCCGACACGATCACACACTTGACGTATAACAGGGAGATCATGACTGATAAATAACATGGTCAGATTCAGTTCATCCTGAAGATCTTTTAACAAGTTTAATATTTGCCCCTGTACAGAAACGTCTAAAGCGGATGTCGGTTCATCACAGATTAATAAGCGTGGTCTGGTGGCTAATGCACGCGCAATAGAGATACGTTGGCGTTGACCACCTGAAAATTCATGCGGATATTTAACCCCCGCCATGCGCCCGAGACCCACATGATCTAATAAATCATGCACAATTTGACGCGTTTGCGCTTCTGATTGTGCGAGTTTATGAAAGCGTATCGGTTCAGCAATGATATCGAATATACGCATTCGAGGATTCATTGAAGTATAGGGATTTTGAAATACCATCTGCATTTGCCGGCGAATTGGCCGGCGCTGTTTTTCTGATTTTATTGCGGTTAAATCAATTCCTTCAAAGGAAATTTTACCTGCATTTGGTTTATATAAACCGGCAATAACGCGGGCGACAGTGGATTTTCCTGAGCCAGACTCACCCACCAGACCGAAGGTTTCACCTTCGTTAATGTGAAAACTAATATTATCATTAGCTTGGACATATTCACGGCGACTCTCAAACATTGAGTCTTTGGTGGTAAAACGTAAACTAACATTTTCTACATTTAATAGCGGCCCGCTATATTCACGCTGATCTTCACTTTGACCTAACCAATGGGTTTTTATATCCAGTTTCTTCATTTCACCCGCTTCCTCTATATAATTTACCAGAGGAAATCGGTCTAACTTAATATCTGAACGGGGTACAGCGGAGATCAGGCTGCGCGTATAATCATGATCGGGATTGCCAAGCACTTTTTCCGTTGGTCCAAATTCAACCAAATCACCACGATACATGACTGCAACTTTATCCGTTACATTAGATACCACGCCCATATCATGGGTAACCAGCATACAGCCAACATTTTTCTCAATGCACAGATTACGGATCAGGGTAAGAATTTGATCCTGAATGGAGACATCCAGTGCCGTCGTCGGTTCATCAGCAATAATTAAATCAGGCTCACCGGAAAGTGCTATCGCGATAACAACACGCTGGCGCATACCACCTGAAAATTGATGAGGATACTGTTTGATTCTTAAATGCGCATCAGGAATGCCAACCTGGTCCATCAAATTAAGCGCGCGTTGATAAGCTTCTTTTCCAGTCACCTTTAAATTGGCGCGAATGGTTTCGGTCAGTTGCTTTTCAACGGTGAAAAGAGGATTGAGAGAGGTCATTGGATCTTGAAAAATAAAACCTATTTTTGAGCCGCGAACTAAGCGCATTTGCTCGTCTGTTAAACCGGAAATTTTTTCCCCATCTAAATAAATGTCACCACTCGCAATAACACCAGGCGGACTCAGCAGGTCAATAATGCCATTACCGACAGTCGACTTACCGGCACCTGACTCACCAACAACGCCGACAATTTCTCCTCTTTCGATTGAAAAAGAGAGTGACTTAACGGCAGCATGGACTCCATGACGAGATGGATACTCAATGCGAAGATTTTTTACTTCTAATAAAGACATGACAATTACCTACAACTAGATGAAATAGCATCTGGCTTCAAAAAATTATTACCATTTAGTATGTTTTACAGGTTATTAGATAAAACATATCTAATAACAAAATACTATATGAGAGTGCGGAGTATATTATTCAATATATTTAATTTTGCAATGCGCCAGATTAGGAATAAAGAAAAACATTAATACTTAAAAAACAACCTTTAGAACATTATTTATACGCTGAAAACAGACAGTGTACGGCTCTTAAACTGTAGCCTGTGCACAATAAAGCAAAATATATGCCCAAAAAAAATTATTGCCTTTTTAATCTGCGGCACACTTTTTTTTATAAATAATTGTCTATACAAGCCTACTGCCGCTTGATCCAGTCTTTTTTTAGAAAAAAATCACGGCTAATTTTATCTGGAAAGAACAAGTCAATTTAAAATCAAAGTGCACTATATTAGTGCTGAACAGCCTATTTTGGATCATCATTTAACGGGTTGTTATAACCGTATAAAAATTGATCTATGGACACTTCAAATACGACATATTAAATTTCATAAAACGTGAAACACATCACGTCAACTTATGTCTATCGGGATAGATACAGGTAGATATTCTAACCATTCGCTTAACTATCTGATCGGTATTACTTGTTGAAATGATAATAACTTGGTGTTTTTTTTCAGTCCCAATAGCCAGCTATTGCTCAATTAAACATCTTGTCCTTATTAATTTTCACGGCGCAATTTCTAACGTTTTAATTAGGCGAATTAGTATTAGCTGCGCTGTAATGCAAAGAATAAAAGTTACCTTTTTCAGCCTTACCTTTATTATTTTACCGAGTAAAGCGAACTATTCTTGATGCCAGTGATTAAAACAGAGCATTAACATCAGCGCTAGCAGGATAAAAAGATCCCCCTCCCGTTAATAAAATCACCAAGTTTGCAGCTCCCGATAAAGTAAGCGCTTGCTTAAATAATAACGGACGATTACTCTTTCCAGACTCGTTTGTAGCGCTTTTAATACAAGGAATGAAAATGAAAAAAATACTTGTTATCGGTTTAGCAATATTAGCCACAGGATGCAGTAATAATAAGATGATAATTGCTGATAACGGCAAAAAAAACATCCAAAACATGCAAGAAGCAGATCTGTCTAGCGGCTTTCAAACACTAAAAAAAGCACCCTTGTGCTGCGATTCATTAAGCGAGCTTAATTATCAGATAATAACTGAAGCGGGTAAATTTGACTTCGTCATCACGCCACAAAATGAGGCGTTTAACTTTACGACGGGTAAATCCTTTGTCAAAGGTATTGCCTTACCGGTGGTGGATGGGACAATTAAAATGACGCTATCCTCTCCGATAGCAGCAGGCGTATTTGTCCCTACCCTATTGATCTTAGATGAACAGCATAAAGCGCTGCAACGCTATAGTGAAGAGACCATTAAATACGACAGCGCTTCTTTATTAAAAGCTGACCGCTTGTTTGCTGATATTGAATTTCCGGCAGTATTTGCAGATGGCCGACGCGCAAAATATTTGCTTGTCCTGACAACCGAAGAGGCGATGCAGAGCACAACTAAACTTGCGCCACAGAAACAATTGGCAGCAGAGGTAGGTCGTGCAGATCTTTTTTATAAAACCCAACCTATTGCGCACACTGCCACGGGAGTAGTAAGACTTACCTTTGATTACACGCCAGGTAGCCGCAATTTGGCAACAAGGATAGTGACAGAAGCCCCAAACGGCAGTCAAAAAGCACAAGTAAAGGTTGCGGCTCAAAGCATAACTGCAACCGTTGCCACTGAAGCTGGAGCTGTTATTAACAACAGCATTCAGCCAGAAAGCGAAGCAATGTTTTTAACCCTTATTGAACAAGCAGTAAAAGACGGTGACTACGAAAAAGCGCTGCGTCTTGTTAAACAAGCTGAGCGGGCCGGCTCAGCAAAGGCTCTGAATACGCTGCTTAAGTACCAATAATCAAAACCAGAAAAACAACCCTGCGCGCTTTTATAAAAGATCCAGGGTTCTATTTTTAATCGTTTGAATAAATATCTGCATCAATAATAATTACCATAGTTACCTTGCCATTCACAATGTATTTATAACAAACCAATACCATAAAAAAAGCCTTGATATCATGTACTTATCAAGGATCTTTAGATCTGACCTACACATAATCTAAGGCTGTCTGATTGCGTGATAACAACACACTATCGGTTATTACTTAGTAAAAATAGATATTGTCCAGGTAAACACTGTCACTGCTTGTTCCCCATAACTGCAAGCCTAACTGAGTTAATTCCTCTGAACTAAAAGACTGATTAGAATCGACTAAATCATCAAATACAAGTTCTAGTGATACCCATTCTCCAGTGGTTACAGGTTTTATGGTCTGTATTCTGGCACCATTAGACGCGACTATCTGAATGACCGCTTGTGTAACACCACTAGTCGCATAGATATCAAAGCGCATGCCAATTTTATTCGAGGCATCAACAACCCCGCCTTCTACACCATACTGTATACCGACTACCCCTCCATCGCGACCATCAGGTGTGATTTGAAATTTAGCCATGTTATTACCTGCTAAATTAACCTGCGAATATACTGGTGCGTTATACCAATTATCTTCCCAGAAAGAGATGTTTTTATCGACTAATAATGAGTCACTGTATAATACAAAAGCCTCTGCATCGCTGTGTATTGGCGCAGGTGCTGGCAGAAAAGGCCCTGGGTTAAGTGGCTGCATAGTCAGTGTTATTGCTCCACCACCAACATTAGATTGAATCTGTTGTCTCAGCCCAAAGCCATCTGCACTTACTTTTACACTGTGCTCACCTTCCTGTAGATTCAGTGTCGCAACGCCATTTGCATCTGCTGTAACACTTAGATCACCAATCGATACAATCGCACCGGCAATGACAACATTATTATTATCTTCAACGGTCACAACCAGATCAGAAAATATTGATTCACCAGAAAAATAGATATTATCAACATAGAATGACTTACCTGCTTCACCGAATACGATAAAGCCTGCTAATTTTAGTGTACTTGGTTCAAGGGTGCCCGATAAGACTTCCAGCTCTGAAAAAACGGCTTGATGTGAAACCCATTCTCCCGTTGGTGGATTAATGGTTTTATATAAAGAGTCACCGCCATCTGAGACTAATTTCAGTTGGATTTGTGTTATGCCACTTTCAACATACATATCAAAGTTCATCATGGTTTTTGCAGATGCGTCAACAAAACCATTTTCAATCCCAAACTCAAGGCCAACGGCACCACCAACTGTGCCTAATTCTGTAATTTCATATTTTGCATAATAATTGCCGTCTATATTTCCCTGGGAATAAATGGGTGCATTCCACCAGTTTGAACTCCAAACCGAAATATATTTATCCTGCTTTAAGGAATCACTGTAAAGAACGATTGCTTGAGCATCGCTTAGTTGTGGAGGTAAAGCCGCGGCCTCATGAGGTCCCTGAATAATCATAGTCTGGGTAACAAAGTGCACATCAGCAAGCAGTACCAAACCAGATTGCTCACCATTGAATGCCAATGCAAACCAGGTCATATCAGAAAAATCAGGCAACACCGCGGTTATTTCTACCCATCCATTTTCTAATAAAGTGCCATTATTGATTAAATAACCAATATTAGATTCAACTTTGGTGGCGCTATTAACAATCACTTCAACATCAGTCAGGTTAGTCGCTTTAACTTTAAATTTAACATGTGTATAAGTTGAGATATTAATGGCATTTTGGTCTTCATTACCCCAAGCAACCGCCCCTTTATTACCCCAGTTTGTGCCACTGCTCACTTTAAGTACTTTGATAAAATCAGGGTCGTCATCAATATTAGTTATTGTTGCACCAGATCCCCAATTATCACCCCAATATTGCATAAAGTTTGAATCTTCATTTTCAGAGTGGAATAGGTAACTCACTTCGGGTACTGGCAGCGTTTCAGCCATTGCTGCAAGTACTTGCTGGTTATCGGCAGTGAGATCAAAAACGTGTGTATAACTCTTATAGCCTGTCGCGGCAATACTAAGGGAGTAGCTGGCTTTTGCTAACTCAAAGCTTGCAGCACCTAACGCATTGGTTATTTTTGTTTTTCCTGCCAGCACGACTTGCGCGTTGCTGATACTTGCCCCATTGATATCATCGCTCACCTTCACGGTAACAGAGTATGTAATAGGCGGGGTGTCGTCCCCTCTGGCACTAACAACTGCCTCAAGTTCCTCGTCAGCGCAGCCAAAAAACAGCACAGATAACAGTAATAACATGAATATCTTTATATTTTTGAACATTTTATTTCTCCATAGCTTTAGTTAAAAGGCGCTTTGTTAATATTCTTAGATACCTTCACAATAACCCTTGAACAACCGAAGAAAGCGCTTTCTTTAATTGCGTTTGATACTATGTAATAACCTTATAAAGTACAATCTTCATAGAAATAAAACACTAACTTGCTCACATTATAACGGCAGTTAACAGCACAATGCTCACCAATACCCATACCAAAATGACAAAAGATGGAAAACAGGGTCTAAAGTTAGTCATAGCAATGGGCTGTCAAGATAACCACGCCCTCACTGCTGTGATCAAGCTTGTGTTTACGGTGTAAAGTGATTGGCTTATTCCATTGTATTCTATAGCATAAAGAAAGCGCTTACTCTTGGTCATAAGACATGTAAAAATAGATCCTTAACCCGCAACTTAACAGACCATTAATAGTTAATAAATTTACGAGGTTATAATGACATTACAGCTCCAGAAAATGTATTTTTGTATTGGTCAGAAACTACAAAAATCACGGACAACTCTTTTAGCAGCTTTATTAATGCTCAGCTTCAGCAGCTCGGCAATGGCTGGCTGGGAACTGCAGTGGATTGATAAATTTGATGGAACAAGTGTTAACTGGGATAACTGGACCGCGCAGACACAAGCCAACTATAACAATGAAGTACAGTGCTATACCAATGATGACAGCTCGGTGAATAAAAACTATGATGTTTCGGACGGCACCCTGAAAATTATTGCCCGTAAACAAAACATTAATTGTCCCGGCTTAGGCGGCACGCAAAAAAGCTGGACCTCGGGCCGTTTAAACAGCAAAGATAAAAACGAATTTCTTTATGGACGGATAGAATCAAGAATCAAATTCCACAATTTAGAAGGTGGTACCTGGCCAGCATTCTGGATGCTGGAAAATCGTATTGCTGAGCAACCTGTTAAGGGTGATGGTGACTCTATTAACTGGCCCAATGCAGGGGCTGGCGAAATTGATGTCTGGGAATGGTTTTCTAACGCACCTAATACTTATATCACTAACTTCTTTAACACCGAAAGCTGTGCTGGTGAGACGCTGTATAGCTACCCGAACGGTGGACCTGATGTACAAAACTGGCACAACTACGCACTGGAATGGAGCAAAGATAACACCTCTTTTTACATTGATGACATTCTGGTTGTCTCACAAGATATGAGTAGTTGTAATCAATATCAAGAACCAATGTTTGTGCTGCTCAATGTCGCAATGGGTGGCAACTTAGGTGGCAACATCAACCCAAGCCTCACCCAAGCCACAATGGAAATCGACTATGTTGCCCACTGTCAACCTTCTGCTGCCAACAACGCAACTTACTGCAATCAAGCACTTGCCGAGCAAAATAATGGTTTGCCCGAGGTCAGCATCAAGATCACTCAAAACGGGTACACTATTACTGATATTAACCCCGATAATGGTTTAGTCACACTCAGCGCACAAACCGGCAATATAAATGCAGACAGCAGTTACAGCTATGACTGGTATACCAGTGGCCTGGCCAGCCCGATCATAACAGGGAATCAAATAAACTTTGACCCGTCTTCAATGGTTAATGGTTATTATTATGTGTCTGTTATCCTGACGGACGATCAGAATCCCACACAGACAGATAGAGATGCGCAAACACTTAAAGTGATATCGGAGTCAATATCCACCAGCAATACAATTAATGCCAACAGTACGGGTGGTAGTATAAGCGCAGGCATTTTATTATTTTTAGGTTTATTGGGCTTGTTCCGCGCCCGGCACAGCCTCCCCCATCAAAGCGCAGGCAAATAAAGAACGGAACATGAGTAACACTTCCTGGAGTGTAGATAATATTGTTTTAGAAGAACCAGAAATTGTTACCTTCCCAATTTTATTAGCATCGTGAGTGCTAACAAATTTTTAGGACTTAATCTAGCGGAATGGTACTCTTGTCAGCCATTGGATCAGGCGAATAGATATATGGCCACCAAAGCTAACACGGTTTGATGGCAATTCTTCTCTAGAAATTAAAGGTGAGGCCGCACAAGGCATTAGTTCAGGTGAAGCCCTTAACCAGATATCAAAACTCGCCAGAAAGCTTGCCATGCTGGTTAAAGTCAGTTCGCTAACGGATAAGTCTGTCTGGCATCAGTGCGTTTAGGCCCATTTAAAACTGCTGCTGAAATGAATGATGTCGTCACTACATTAAAACAGAATGGTGTGCCCGCCACCCGTGGTGCCCAATAACATTAGCTTTTATTAAAGGAGTCCACATGAATCTTATCAAGCAATTATTTTTGACCCTAATTTTGCTATGCGCCAGCCAGGCTTTTGCAAAACCAGAATTAGGTAAGGATTACTCAATTTTAAATCCCGCAATGCCTACGCATAGCGGTAAAAAGATTGAGGTTCTAGAATTTTTTTCCTACGACTGTATTCATTGCTACAACTTTAATCCTTTGATGCAAGCTTGGACAAAGCGCATGCCCGATGATGTTTCTCTGACTTATGTGCCAGTAGTATACAGAGCCGACATGGAAATACCTGCCCGTGCTTTTTACGCGGTGGAGTACCTCGGTTTACACAACAAATTGCATGACACCTTATTCGACATCTGGCATAGCAGCAACCCACCTTATGACAAAGCCAGCCTGATCAATGCGCTCACACCCTATGGTGTAGACGTTACTAAATTCCAAAATGCCTACAACGCTTACTCTATCAGCCAGGCATTGGAACGCGCCAGGGGATTGGCATACACCTTGGATATACATATGCAAAAGAACGACTATCACATTCGTAGCACACCAACGCTGATTATCGGTGGCAAATATGTCATTTCTGGGGAATCGGCACACACGATTAAACTCCTCTATGCCTTGATCGAAAAAGTTCGCAAGGAAAAAAAGCATTAATTCCGCAGCACAATTGTCCCCGTATTTTAATCACTGGCATATCGTGCGGTATTGGCTTGGAATTGGCATTGGCATTGGCATTGGCATTGGCCGAGTACTATTTGCAACAAGGTGTGTGTATAGATAGAATAAAACGTCATTTTTCATAAAATGAAAATACATCTAGGCTCATATTTTCCATATTGACATTTATTTTAAATCCCTTAGGGAATGAAAGTCGACTATGAATCAACTGTTTCAACATAATTCAGAATTTAAAACAACCGCATCCCACTGTTGTGCAAACCAGTTTTGAATATTGCTTTTGTTTATGATGATGAACTGCTTTTATTCAAACAGACTTATCTGAGGCGGCGCTCTACTTTGTGGGGGCAATAATTCGACGATTTCGTCATTTTTTGTATTCAGGTGACTGAGTATCTTTTGGATCACCAACTGAGCTTCATTAGACACATCCCTGTGCCTAACCCTCCGGGTAGCATTCGCTGTGTAAATCAGCTCTTTTTTCCAATGCATAGGATCTAATCTGGCAATATTTACAATTGCCGCCCCCTTTTTATCTAAGTAAGCATCAGAAACATTAACCGAGTTATGATAGCTATTTGCCGCATTATACCAATTCCACTCATTAAGTGATCTGTTTAGGCGCCGGAAAAACGCATGAAAGCAAGGCACTGATTGCAGTAACAAGTTGTTCTAATTATACAAAATAGTAGGGAACTATTTTGAACAGCTTCTGCTGGCCACTAAGTGGTGAATAACAGGGTGTATGAATCAAATCAATAATAAAGACTAAAATATCGTTTTATGTCTCGCTAGCATGCAGCATAAATGAACAGAAAATTAATGGATTTGGTATTACGTTCCTATTGCGCAAAAAATGGTGGTTGCGCTGTTATGCTTATCAGCCAGTTGGGGTTAATTATACAGCTTGAGAATCAAAAGAAAGGAGGTAATAGCCACAGGTCAAGGGCTTACTTGTGCCTTGTGGCCGGATTTAAGGATAGATACAGCTAAGCTGAAAAGGCAAAAAAGGATATTAAATAAACCCGTTTGCATATACAAGATGTTTAAGGCTGCAGTGCAGCGTGAAAGTACAAAATAAAAACGGCCTTGAATCCATTATTAAATTCAAGACCGTCTTATTAAGAGACTCGCTTTTCGGGGTTACTTCACACTTTGGGGCGGTTCTAATATTTAAGTTAGTTATCTGATTTTATTCTAACCAGGAAATATTTTTCACCTCAATCGTACTTAAGGTAGGCGCACTGCCTCCCGACGTTTCGTAAATATCAGCAATAGTAAAGGGTGAATTGACAACCTCTAAATTGCCACTTGCAAAGTCCGAAAAGTCACTAAGACTAATGGTATATTTAGCCCACTGGTCAGTGAGTGTATAGCTGCCAGTATTAAATCTAACCCAGTGATTTGTTCCTGCGCCTTTGGTCGTTTGGAAGCCAAGGTAAAAGCCAAAAGCGGCATCACCTTTAATTTCAAAGGTAATCTGTGTAGAAGTGCTTAGATTACTGGTCTCATTTGGAATTCCAACACCTGCTCCCCAGCCCCAAGTTGCTGCAGTATCAGGATCTGTTGCTACCGTTAAGACACCCGTATCATCATTAACACCAGCCCAGGCGGTCTCTGGAGAATCCCAACCGTAAGCAAGCGCATTTGAATATAATGAAATGCCTAGGACAATGAACTCACCCGCTACAGGTTCGTTAGTTACCGGCGCTGCAGGCGGCACAAAGACCTCATCCATCATAGCCGCTACATTACCACCGTAAGTTTTAGTAATTTGTAAACCATCCCTTTCCAGGCCATTAAATGCTCCGGCATCAACCAGATCCCAAAGCAGGTATTTCGCTTCGCCCTGCATATTAATTAAGCCAAAATGTTTTTCAGGGTGAGTTGCAGGGTTTTCTGTGCCCGCTTTCCACTGCTCATCAAAAGCTTCAAAAAAGAACAGCGATGCACCAAACTCATTTGACCAGGTACGCAGTGCATCATAAGCCATTTTTTGTTTGTATTCGTCCGCTGCTGCAGAGCCGGATTGAGTAAAATCTTCACCACCCGGGCTACCCACTGTTGCCCAGCCTGTTTCGCCAATGTGGATCGGTTTATTGATACCTAACTTTAACATATAAGCTTGTGCAGCCGTATATTGTTCAACAACACGCGCTTGAGCTCTGACCATCGCGGCATCAATTTTCTGTTGATCCGTTAAACCAGCTTGATCCGCAGGAACCTGCCAGAAATCGGGAATGTGGTGCGTATCATGGAAGGGGTAAGTATGCAGTGAGATATAATCAACCGCTGCAATCAAGGCATTTAAATCATTCAGTTGTCCAGATACTCTCGGATCGCTACCAGACCAAACGGCCTGATTATCTGAACTTGTGATCCAGATATCAGCAGAAATAGTACTGTCAGCTTTTAAGCCTTGTAACTCGTTTACATAGCCAAGCACAACACTGACAGGAATATCATGTGCCTGCCAGTCCACCATCGCTTCATTACCCACGGCAATCACTTTAATAATCTCAGGATAATTCTGTGCCATCTCTATTGCTTTATCCATTTCAGCTCGGTTCAGCGCAGCATCTCCAGTTGTATTATCTACATTAGCAGTATAAGAGCCTTGTGCTTGTACCCAAACACCCAGCATCACGTACATTTCAAAGTTAGGATCAGCAGCCATTAACTGATCAATGGCTTCCAGTAGATTTGCCGTATCACTAAAAATTTGAGTGTTATAAGTTCTTAATACTTTTATATCCATCGCCTGCAGTAGCAGCATATCTTCTTTAAGATCAGCAACACTGGGCACCGTTGCTTCTTCACGTGTTGGTGCTCTAAAGGCACCGTAGGAGATCGCCTGATAATCCGGATTACCGAGTATCTGCTCGCCTGATTTTGACAGCGGTGCATCGCTGACGATGGCCTGCGGTTGTAGAGTGCCGGTATCACCTGCAGAAGACGTATTATTTAATAATGTTGTTAAGGGTTCATCCCCACAGGCAAACATAAATATCGATAGGAATGCTATTAAAAATATTTTGTAACTACTTTTTTTCATTTTATTGCCCTTTTCAAAAAATCTATTAACCATAAAACGTTATATTTATTATGTTGTTAAAAATCAGTCTGCAGACGCCTTTTAAATTTTGCGCGATCTTATTTATCCGGCGTTTTAAAATCTGCGGCAAACAATCTGTAAACTCCAAACAAAGAAAAGGCTTTCTTTGTTTGGTAAAAAAGCCATCTTTAAAAACCGGTTTAAAGATGGCTCCAACAAAAATATAACTTCTATTTCATATTAACTATTAGTAAAAATACATGTTATCGAAGTGAATGGTTGCGCTTGTATCGTATGCCTGAGCATCAAACTTAAACTGATTTACAGCGGTAAGATTAACACCAGTATAAACACTAAGCGGTATTTCAATACTCTGCCAGCTACCTGTTACAGGGGTTATGGCATGTGCTGTTTCACCGCCGCCAATAAGGTATACATCAAAGCCAGTTGCATCAGCTGTCCAGTAATCAAGATGCAGATAAGTTTTACTGCTTAAATCCTGAGCACTTAGATCTAACCCTTGATAAGTTAAAGCAGCCATTTTTAATGTATTGTTACCAGCAATATCAACCTCAGTTGTCACCGTTGATTGCCCCCAATCAGGGTTAGTGTTAACACCCGCGACTGAAGTATAAGAATCACTGAATATAGAGATAACATCTGCTGCAGACGCTGTTGGTGCTGGCGCGGCTGCAGTTAGCTCCACTGGGGCATCTACTGCCGCTAATGCATTAATTACAATGTTATCGATGTAAGCTGTGATATTAACAGCAGCGCCAGGATCAGCTTTCAGTAACAGTGATAGACCGCCGTCTACATCATTACCCAAGGTAGTTTCGTAGCGATAGTTAGTCCAAGTTGCGTTAGGAAAGAGTGGACCACCACTGAGGAGTTCACTCTTTGAGGTTCCGTCGCCAGCAAGATTGGACATCAATTCAGCAAAAAACACGCCACCAGGGCCATCAATTGAACCTTTCAGATCAAATGACACAATCACTGATTGTCCTGCGACAACAGTACCGGGAGCCGGGTCTATCAGCCTAATCATTGCAACCTGAGCAGTATCAGCAGACAGTTTTGCCGAGTAAGTACCACTTTGACTATCTTCACTACTAACCTGCGCAATTGCGCTATTTTGTGACTCATCAGCCCAATCGCCCAGTGTAGCCGATTCAAAACCACCGTCAGTCACCAGCGCAACACCCTCTTCTACAACTGAGCCAACTGGATCAACCGAGTTAGTTGAATCACCATCGCCTGAGAAGCTGATATTATCAAAATAGATTACTGACTCTTCAGATCTTGCATTAGTCACATCAGGCATAACCACAAAACCACCAATAGCATCATTCTCAGGCAGACCAATATCAGCAGCGAAATCAATGGTTAACTCTTCCCATTGGTTAATCAGTGTATTTGAGACAGAGCGAGATGGATGTGCGCCCCAACCATCACCATGTTGCTTTTCGAACTTGATATGCACAGGGCTAATAGTATTTTTATAAACCCAGATTTTAACCACGTTATTACTTGCATCAAGTGTAAAGGTTTCTAGACCACCACGTGTAAATGCACCAACCCATTCACCATCAGATGTTAAATTAGTCAGTTTAGCGACGGTTGCTGAACTATTAGTTCCGCTGCTATCAGGGTTTGCAACAAACTGCAGTGCTGCCGTATCAAATGATTCCCAAGTTAACTGTGAACCTTCAAAATCGATACCCGCAGCAACAGTTGTTGTTGCACTATCACCCGATGCGCCTGGCGTACGATCGCCCGCCGCTGGTGCATCAAAGAATTGTACATTATCAACCGAGTACACAGCTCCGGTACCGGTACCCCAAGCAGGGAAAACCATCAGTAAATCAATCGCACTGGTATTCACTGTGCCTAAACCGGCTAAGCTGAAGCTATAATGCTGCCACTCAGCCGTGGGTGCATTTGCTAAATCAAGTTCAATTGCGCCCCCTCCACTACTTTCAACTTTAAATTTCCAGGTGGTATCACCCGCATCTGCCGGTGTCGTCATTTTCAGATCGAATTCTATTGTGCCCGTTGCTGCTATCGCACTGGCATCAAAAGGAATCCCGTCTACAGCAGTATGGGATGGATCTTGTGCATTACTTCGGCTGGTAAAACCGGCCACCGCTTCACCAAAAATTGAAAACTGAGTGACATTAGCGTAGGCATCAGAAGCATCATAAATATGTTGTGTTGAGGCGTTATCACAACATCCCCATGCCGCCCATTTAGGATTAATCTGATCATTAAAAACAGTGAACACAGGAGCACGAGGGCTTGAGTCAACAACTTGGTCAATAATTGTACCTACTTTTGCTCCATTAAATACAACTTGTGCGGCTGCTAAATCACTGACTGCTTGATCTACTGCAGCCTGATCTGCGGCTGCATCACGAATAACTCCAGCTGCTAAAATAGCATCATAAAATGCCTGCCAGTCTGTCTGTGAAGCTTGACCTTCAGCCTCACCAATACCTGTTTGGCGTAAATTATCACCCTCAGAGGCAGTGATTGCTGCTGATAAAGATGTCTTATCTACTCCAACTGGTGCTTTTTGCTCTAATCCAGCTGTTGCAGTTGTTATTGCTTCTGTTTTAGCTGTCACTTCTGCTTGGGTTGTTTCTGGCATTGCTAATGCGGTTGTAAGTGTTGCCCAAGTTGATGTTGTATAGCTTGTATCCACAAGTATGGCTGCTGCTGTTTTCTGTACTTCTAACGCTGCATCCTCTGTACTTGTGCCTGTATCAGCCAATTGCACAAGCGATAAATCGGCAATATGAATCTGAGAAACACCTGCCGTCCCGGTTTTAGCAAAAATCGCAATAAATTCAATCGAAGAGAGATCGTAGGTGGCAAGATTAACCTCTACATCTTGCCAGCCTGTTGTTCCATCACTAACTGATAATGGAATCTCTGTCTCTACGCCGCCTGCACCTATTTTAATAAAGTAGCCATCAGCATAACCGCCCGATGTGGCTACTTTTAATTTTAATTTATCGAATGCAGTAAAATCACCTACAAAACCACCGGTTAGAGCAAGTACCGTTCCCCAATTATTATCCCCGCCTGCACCTGATGTAACTGACCAAGCATTAAGCCCTTCATAACTAGCCTCGGCATTTATTACACTTCCTGTACTCCACTCACCAACCTCAGTATTCGCATTAATTTCACTTGCCGTACCTGCTGATGAGATCAAGGTATACTCTTGGATCACTGTGTCAGGAACAGCATCTGGTTGTTGCCCGAGCGCTAAGTCGGCAATATGAATCTTAGAAACACCTGCCGTTCCAGTTTTAGCAAAGACCGCAATATATTCAATTGACGAGAGATCATAATTAGCAAGATCAACCTCTACATCTTGCCAGCTTGTTGATCCATCAGTAACTGATAATGGAATCTCTGTCTCTACGCCACCTGCACCTATTTTAATAAAGTAGCCATCAGCATAACCACCCGATGTGGCTATTTTTAATGTTAATTTATCGAATGCACTGAAATCACCTACAAAACCATCCGATAAAGCTAGTACCGTTCCCCAATTATTATCCCCGCCTGCACCTGATGTAACAGTCCAGGCATCCAATCCATCATAGTTACCCGCAGCATTAATTACACTTCCAGTACTCCATTCACCAACTACAGTAGCATCATTAATTTCACTTGCCGTACCTGTTGAAGAGATCAATACATATTCTTTTGCATCAGATTTAACAGCTACTACAATTTTATCTCCGATTTCGGTAGCGATAGTATCAGGATCAAATGCCGAACCAGCTTCAATTGCCGCATCAACCTGCCCTGCAATACCTCCAGTTGCTTTAAACACTTCAGCCATTATTGCCGTGCTTATTTCCTTAGCAGTAAACGCTGTTGCTGCACCGTTGAACTGATCCACCTTAGCGGCAATAATTCGCGCGACAACCTGTGCCACTTTGTGCAATTTTTCAAACTCAGCTTGGTTTGCACTGTCGCTCTTGCCTGCAATATAGTCTTGACTTAAGTCTAATGTTGTTCCTAGCTGCGCTTTTACCAAATCTTCAGCATCTTTTGCTGAAATGCTACTGTCACTTTCAATCGCATTTTGAATCATTGTGGTAATCGGGCTGACAAAGGTAAAACCAACAGGCGCGCTTAATGTATAGGGTGTTAACGTTTTCTCAGGGTAGTCTTCATCTATTGTATCTGCAGTTATTTGAACTAACAGAGGATGGGCATCAATCAGACTTTGTGCAACACCTGTTATACTAAACCCCCCACCAGCACTAGTGGTTGCCGTTGGCTCATCGATACCACATATTTTATCATCATTGACATCAAGGCAAACTATCGCTCCGCTTAAATAACCATCTGCAGCCTTACCTGACAGATCAGTTGTATCCTTTGGAGCAGCTGGTGCATCTGGTTTATGACTTAATAAATCATCCCCATTACAACCAGCTAATGCGAGTGCCATTGCACTAGCCAATACAACATTTGCTAATTTAAAACCTTTAATTACTTTCATTTATAGGAATCCTTACTATTTAATAGTTGAGCTTTTGTTTTGAGAACCCTCTTCATCGCGCATTGGAAAGAAAGCGCTTGCTTTATAGGGCAAAAAAAATGACAAGATCCAATTCAGCGGTTAACATTTAAGCTAGAACAGACATATTGATAACAATTATGCTTCTCTAATTACCAGTAATCATTTTATAGGCGCAATTATATACAGAAAATCGCATCCAAAATGAGATGCGCATCACTTTAGCAAGCGCTTTCTTTAAGGTAAGTCACATTTCCAGCGAAATTTAATTCTTTTTAGCAGGGTTAGAGATGTGTAAATTATAATTTTTAATTTAAAAGTAGACTGGTGTGGCACATAAAAATACTTAAATAGATGCCACATATCAGCTGGTAAAAAGGCCTTATTCTAATATTCAACAAAAAAAGGGCTGTATTTATGACAATTAAATAGTGCTATGCGGTCAGCTGCCCGGGCAGATAATTGTCAGCAGATCCAGGCATTATAAGGATCTATTTAGATTCCATAAGCAACATAAGCAGCATAAAAAATAACTGTATTGATTTCTTCCCTGCAACACTAAGAGGAACTGTTTCAGCTCAAAAAAAATCGCCCATCCTTTAAATTAATGACCTATAGCGCTGTTGAGAATTTTTTATCTTGATTGCGCTTGCCCCACACTATTATAGCCATCTTATTTTCAACCTTAAAATAGCCAAAGAATTACGGGTCACCCATCAGCAATCAACAGCTGCCTATAAATAGTTATCTCTCACCGCCACTTCCATGCAATCACTGGAAATTGTGCAGGCAGAAGCAAATAACGTTAATTAAGCTTTAGCATCAGCACTAAAAAAAACAGTTGTGAAGTTGCTCTCAAATAACGATCTCCATTGCGGCCATAGTAAGGCTTATATGTAAACAGGTGTTTAATAGTGATATAAGAAAGCGCTTACAATTAATTTCACACAAACAAGGGAAGAATAAATAATGAAGACAATACTGCACTTAGCCGCCAAAATGACCGCCATCGCATTAGCCGTTTCACTCGCCGGTTGCAGCTCAACAGCAAAAGAGGCTAATGGCGATACCACTCTGGTACAAACCAAAAAACCAGTTGTTTTGACAGATGCGCCTATTACACCAAGTGAAAAATGGAAATTGGTCTGGAGTGATGAATTCGATGGTGACAGCATTGACAAGAGAAAATGGGATTTTGAAGAAAACTGTTGGGGTGGCGGTAATAATGAGCAGCAATGTTATACCAAGCGGGAAAGTAATTCCTTTGTAGAAGATGGAAAACTTAACATTGTTGCCAAAAAAGGCAGTTTTACTGGCCCGGACAATCCAGATGGCCGTACTGAGACGACCAAAACCTTACCCTATACTTCGGCTCGATTACGTACCTTAAACAAAAAAGACTGGAAATACGGTCGTTTTGAAGTCCGGGCGAAACTGCCTCAAGGTCAAGGAACCTGGCCCGCAATCTGGATGCTACCAACGGATTTTGTATATAGCGGCTGGGCAGCTTCAGGTGAAATAGACATTATGGAAGCGGTAAATTTGAAAGTCCAATCTGATGCGCCGAATGCCGCTGCAGGTGAAGAAGAATCACGTGTTTATGGCAGTCTGCACTATGGGAAAGAATGGCCGGATAATGCCTACACAGGTCAAGGCGCAGCATTACCAAAGGGCATCAATCCCGCCGATGATTTTCATACCTATGCTATTGAGTGGGAAGAAGGTGAAATTCGCTGGTATGTCGATAATATTCACTTTGCCACGCAAAGACAAGACGGTTGGTACAGTCAGTATGAAAAAGATGGCACGCTGATCAATGCCGAAGAAAGTGCCCCTTTCAATCAAAAATTTCATCTGCTGCTAAATCTTGCGGTAGGAGGTTCATGGGCCGCAAATGCCAATAATAAGGGGATTGATGAATCAGTCTTCCCGCAGACATTAGCGGTTGATTATGTGCGTGTTTATCGCTGTAGCGTGGATCGCTGGAAGGGTAAAGGTTGCGCCAGTACTTCAGAAACGGACAAACTGGTTAAAGGTCATGCAGTGCCCGCCATTCTTGCAGCCGATGACAGTTATGCAGAAGGTCCTCTGTTAGATATTTATACAGATGCATTGAATACAAGCTTAGCGTTTGACAGTTACAACCCTGTTGATGTGGTCAGTTATCAAGAAATTGAAGAAGCCGGTCGAGGTAAAGTCCTGCAAGTCACTAAGAAAAACGGTGCGGGGAACATTTATATCCGAGCGCCAAAAACAGATTTGACCCACTGGCTTGATGGCGGACAGTTAGTGTTTGACATCAATGTTGAAAGCCAGGAAGAAGGTGCAGAACTTTTAGTTAAACTTGATAGTGGCTGGCCTGCAAGCAGTGATTACACGGTGACAACACCTCCAGTGGGTACGTGGGGAGAAGTTAAAATTGATATCGCCGACATCCTAGCTGGCGGTAACCGCTTCGAAAATGGTAAAGCCAACATAGCTGCGATTACAAATTTATTGGTTTTTGAACCCTTGGCATCAATGACCTTTAAACTGGATAACATTCGTTTTGAATATGCACCAAAATAACGGCTCCATCTGCTCTAATAACAGCTGATATCAGTCGGTAATATTACTCTCTGTTGTTATCCTGACCGAGGTCAGACAGCCTTTAAATAAGGCTATCTGACCTTTTTCCATTATTATTTTAATCCTTCTTTAAGCCACGGCAATAAATCCATAACAATGCCCACCCCAGCGCCACCCCTGTTGCGCTCCAACTACTCATTTTGTCCACAATTATTGTCTTAGAACAATTTGCATCCGTAAATCACCTGAAGTTACCCAAAAAAAAAGAATGATAGCAAAGCGTTTATTTTAACCTATAAGATGGATTCGATATTTATGCGGATTGTTATTCTATCGGGCACTTAATACCAAAAGCATTACGTTTATGATCACGGGCTTCAAAGGTTAAATCTACGCTCACAAAGCCGTGAGGATCAATTTTAAGAGTAAATCTGTTCACTTGATTAATACATTTGCTATAAATACGCTGTTCAAGAGATTGAATCGACATGACAAATTAATTAATGGAATTGGTCTATCTTATCGGCAGGGTGCGCTACGCGGATTGCAAGCGGTGGAAATCGGTGCGCAGAGCGCACCCTACAAACTATAATATGGATTCGATATTTACCCGGATTACTATTCTATCGGACACTTAAAACGGAAAGAGCAACAGAATCCAGACATTCCCAGCTGCAAAATGCCGCTATATTATTGGCATAACAAGGTCAAAAATCCTGCGCGGTTTACCGGTAAACAGCCCGTTTAAGCATAAAATAAGCGTTAGCCCTTTCAGGCAGATTTAGGTGAACACAGGATTCATGATCTGCGACAGCAGAACAGAGTAATCGGATAAAGATAAAGAGGAGACTTTTATTCGATAGTAAACCCTTTAAAGGGTAGCTGAAAGTGACAGTGTAACGGAAGAAGACTGCATTATTTTAATTTTAAGCAAGTTGCTTCGATGGTTGGGTTTAATACAGATAAAAAAAACACTTCAGGCACGTCTTTTTTGCAGAATGAGAAGATAAAAAACCGTCATTATCACACCTGACGGTTTCTGCTCGCTCAGCATTAGCCATTAACAGATAATGGCTAATGGCTAATTACCACCACATATCAGCCTGCAGACCAACAATAATGTCACTTTTACTATCGACATCATCTACATTCCACGCATTATTGACATAACTCGCTAATAGACGAATTTCCGGTGCAGGTCCAGCACCGGTGCCAATAATCCACGTTGGTGCAATGGTTGCTTTAGCTTGATTCCCTGAGGCACCATTCCAGTTGGTATACATCGCTCCAAATTCAGTTGCCACAAAGAAGTTATTTGATACAGGGAAGATAGGACGAACCATTGCCGAGAGCCAGTACTCTGTGAAACCTGGATTACCAACCCATTGTTCGTGATCATTCCATTGTCCCTGAATTGAAGGGAATAGCTTAATACCGTTGTCAAAGAAATAACCACCCCAGAGTAATACACGCGCTGATACATCATCTTTACCAACGTAGGTTAAAAGACGTGTCGCTTCGCCGCCACTTGGATGCCAAGCAGCATAGTCATCGTGCTGTCCCTGGGTCAGTGAACCGGGGCGAAAAGCATTATACTCGGTGATTGTGCCACCCAGTAAATTTCCTGAACCCAGACCTACACCACCCTGGGCAATAATTTTAGAGAAACCATTACCGGGCATAAAAAAGAAGCTATCAAGGTTGTAGATAGCGGTTAAGTCAAAACCGGTTTCCGCATATTCGGTACCATCTTCATCCCAGTTATCGGGCATAGCCTTTAACAAAGCAGAAAGTTCAAATGCACCAAATGTTGCTGAAAGATGAAAAGCGTGCATCAAATTATTTAAATTTGCAAGGTTACCACTGTCATCGGTTGCCCAACGATCAATCACATCATCATTTCGATCACTGGCTATATAAGCAAAGTCCAATGAAGTATCACCTAGTTGATAATCCATCACGCCAATACCTGTACCCGACATATCAGTGTAAAAGAAATCGGTCATAAAAATATAATTAGCTTTACCATAATCTCTTGTACCGCCCCAGAAAGTACCGCTTGGAGAAACACCTTCAAATTCAACATAGGTTTGACCAATACCCATATGGGTAGCATCCGCGCTAGTGCCTAATGAATTTTCGCTATCTGTCCCCGAAGCACTCACTACAATTTTTATTTTTTTATCGTCATCGAATGCCCAAGTCTTCGCCAATGTAACTGACACATCATTATCAGCTTCAATGCCTAATCGACCCAAGGTTTCTTTTTGACCCGAAAAATTTGACTGTTTAAAATCATGCTCAGCACTGGTTAATACCCCTGCACGAAAATAGCCATGGAACTCAAACCCTTCAGTTTCGCCAGCATTAGCTGCACCCGAGACAGATAAACCAGAGGTCGCCAGCAGGCATGCAAGGGTAATTTTTGATAGTTTCATTACAACTCCATATATATAATTAGTGATTCTTATTTTAAATCAAGGACTACAAGTAAGCGCTTTCTTTGCTACCTTAAAAAAAACCTGAACCGTTAGGCAGGCATTTGCAGCTGCAACTGGCATGATTCTGAGGTGTTTTTGACAGAAAAATCCGTTAAGCTATTAAAGGGAAATTATAACGATCTAAAGCATAAATAACGTGACTCAGCTCTCTAAGTAAGCGCTTTATTTAGATATGTGTCACATTTTTATCTACAGGCTTATTTAGTGAGCTCTTTTTTGGAATTTTTTTCTGATGGTGCAGGCCTCATGTTAGTATGATATTGAAACTCAGCTACAGTAATATTTTTTGGGGAAACTAAGGGTTAATACCGCTCTGAGAATAAAAAGAAATATATCATTCACACGCGATATAAAACGGCATAATAAGACAGCTCCTTATTGGAATAAATAATTATGCTTCAATTAATAGATAGATATTTTTGGTAAGGTAATGACGTTGATCACGATTAAAGAGGTATCCGATCTTGCGCAGGTCTCTCAGGCAACAGTATCAAGAGCCATCAATGGGCACCCAACTGTTAAAGAGAGCAATAAGCTCAAGGTGTTTGAAGCAATCAAAAAACTTGGTTATAAACCTAACTCTTTCGCACAGGCACTGGCGTCCAACCGTTCAAATAGCATCGGTATGCTGGTTGGTACACTCGATGGCCCCTTCTTTGGTCCTTTAATGCATAATGCAGAAAATATTATTCGTCAGAAAAATATGCATTTAATTGTCACCAGCGGCCAGGAGTCGAGAACCAAGGAAGTCGATTCTATTGCATTTCTCCAGTCTAAACAGGTTGATGGTATGATTATCCATTCAGATAAATTAACCGATCAAGAATTAATAACCATCGCGCAAAAAAATCCTGCAATGGTTATTTTAAACCGCTATATTCCGGAATTAGATAAACAGTGTATCTGCATAGATAATGAACTGGGCGGATACCTGGCAACAAAATATTTACTTGAAAATGGACATACAAAAGTAGGCTGTATTACAGGTCAAATGAGTAAAATTGACAGCCGTGATCGCTTTCAGGGATACAGAAATGCGCTGGCGGAGTTTTCTATCCCCTACGATACTAATCTGGTTATTGAAGGGCGTTTTGATCATCAGGGCAATCACGAGGTGGTCAGAAGATTGCTCAGCCGTGATAATGGAATAACCGCTATTTTCTGTGAGAACGATAATATCGCCCTGGCAGCTTATGATATCTGCAACGAAAAAAACTTGTCCGTAGGTGATGATATTTCCATTGTTGGTTTTGATAACGATACCTACAGCCAGCATATCCGTCCCAGACTGTCGACGGTCAACTTCCCCGTTGTTGACATGGGTCTGGAAGCGGCACACGCGGTGCTCGCGATGATCGATAAAAAAAGCTATCCATTCAAAAAAAGATTGGTGCCTGAATTAGTCATCAGAGATTCGGTAAAAAAAATAAAATAAAGATAGCAGTACGATAACGGAGTATTAACGACGTGAATACTCCGTTTCGCCCTGCATTCTAGAAACAGTTAACTATCATTTGGACAATAACAGTGTAGATATGATTTTTAGCGCTTAGGATCTGTTGACCTTGCCCGGTGAATTTTTTAAGATATAAAAATCCACCTTCAAAATGCACATAAGCAGCCTATGATGATGGCCATAATTGTGAGGTTATTTTCTTTAACTTATAACCAACAGTATCGTCAATCATTATTTTCGGTGAGTTGTGATCACCCGTATCACTATTCTCCACAATCAAAACCTTCGCATCTTTACTCAGCGTATGAGTATGATAAACCCCACGCTTAATATTATAGGTTTTGTGTATTTTCATATCCCAGCTGATGATGTCAATAATATTATTTTTATCATCCACTTCAGCGCAAAATAAAATACACTTTCCTGATAACAATACAAAGACCTCATCGGTTTCGTTATGGCACTGAAAGTTATCGATTTGATCGGGCTCCAGTTCATCAATATAATTAAGTATTGCGACTCGCCATGCCTGAAAATCAACGACGGGCGCATAGCCCGCCGTATTGTATTCAGACACCTCTAACAGGTGACTATTCACTCTCACTCCTAATATGTTTTCAATAACATAGTTTCCGGAATAGAAACCTTGACCTGTTCAATCTCAGCGCAACGGGAAAATATTTGAGAACTGATCAAGTTGCTCAGTGCTAATGTATTAAACTGCAGCGTTGAACCATTTTCATGTTCAACCGTCACGCCTGCCTCTTCAGCTCCTACAACCTCATACACGAAAGGAACTTGGCAGTAAGTAAATGCCAACATACGTGGTGCTAACGAGATTTTTTTATATTCACTGTTAATATCAATAAACTCAAATTCGTCGTCCACAGACAAAAACTCCGTTTCTTTAAGCAGCGTTGGCTGGAAATAAATTTGACCATTTTTAACCAGCAGCCCCAATTCACCAAAACGAGTCAGGATCTCTTCTTTTACCTGCCCGGTCATACCAGGCTGTTGAGCACCGGCTTGTTTGGGTGTATGAGAATACGGGTCGGTCGGGAACGCACCATAAACATCAGGGGTTTTATTAAAACCTATCCCGGCGCGTACTTTATAATAATACTCCGCAAGCTTACCAGTCGCTTCAGAATCCGCATTGTTGTTCCACGCTGTAAAATAGTTTTCCTGAACAGCAAGCAATAACTTAGAGACCATATGCCAGTAGATACTGCCCAAACCTTCATAGCCGAACATCGTCCCTGAGCGCCCTGTAAATGCCTGGTGATTAAAAACCTCTTCATAGCAGATTAGAACGTCCGCGAAGGTGGCACTCTCAATACTCAAGTAATCAGCTTTAACTTCCTGAAGCGCATTTTTTAGGAAAGTCGCATTTTCAAAGTTGGCATTAAAATGATAAACACCTTCAGCATCGACTTCAATTAAACGGCGATCCCCTTTTTCAGCCATTAATTTAAGCAGCCGGTTGTCATTGACACGCGTACCATCAATACAGTTTTTAGCGGCAAAGCACGATAAATCACGATCTGGATAGAGCATAAAAGTTTGCTGATCCGCGCGGAACATATCACTCGCATACAAATTATCTATTAAAGTAACAGCTTGTTCCGGTGTTAATACCCCCGAGGATAAAACTGCTACCTGACCTTCAAGCATCGGATAGAGCACGTCAACATTAATATTATCAGGCGTACAATTAATAATGTTATAGGCATTATACAAGCCATCCTGACGCAGATTAGTCTGAATGCTTTGATCAATCACCTGCAGGCTGGCGTTTAACATTCCGTTGATAACCGAGCAGTCAAACGCAATTTTACCCGAGAAACCATTTTTATAAACAACAGCGCGGTAGTCACCCGCAGCACCGGCAAGTTTTCTGAGCAGATCGTTACGTGCTTCACTGTTAATTTTATTATCATCAATCAGAACAGCGGCTTGCTGCAGAATTTCGCCTGTACTGCTAACCCATTTTGCAAGCTCGGCAGAAAGCGCAACTGTACCGCTATGATCAATAAGTAACGCTTGTAAAAAGGCAATATAACGACGCATGTAGTACAAAGTCACCATCGATAGACCCGTGCCTACAATGGCGTTATTGGCATCATTCCATTCAGGGCGCTGTGTATTTAACCAGATCCCACCGTCCACCACCAGGTTGCCCAGTTTCGCCAGCAAAGGTATTAATAGTTTCTCCGTTAAATTAACCAGATAGACACTGTCATCAGCCTTCAATAACAAGCGTCCATCACTGCCCAATTGTGCTACTTTCGCTTCGATAACAGCTTGTTTTTCATTATTGAAGATAACGGTATTTTTAGGATCGGCAAATAATTGATCAACGTCTTTAATTTCATAGGGAACATTGGCATAGCTGAAAATATCAGCATTCAATAGCGCTTTAAGCTCTTGCGGTTGGAATTTCTTTGATAATTCCAAAAACTTAAGCAGATAAATAATCTGGTGATCACCCCAGTAACCTATATTACCCCAGAGATCATCTTCTTCCAGCTGTTCCCAATCAACCCCTGCTTTGGTAATACGGTAAGGATTATAGCCATCAATGGTTGATGCGTTAACAAATTTTGAGATAAACGACTTAATAAAGTGAGGATAACTCAGGCCCAATGCTTCCCAGTTTTGGAAAATATCACGCCAGTTACCCTGATAAGATAATAATCGGTCACCATTCGTATCTTTTAACTTAATTTCAAAATGGTTCCATGGACGGCTGGGATCACCATGACGACGTCCAAAAGTTAACGGCAGGTATTCATGGCAAAGACGTAAAAGCTGAGGGTCGTTCTGCTCTGCAGCCGATGCAAGCAAGGCTTGATAAGCGATACGTTCAGGAAGCGTTGCAAAAAAGTCGCGATTATTCGCTGCAACAACCTTGTTGGCACTGGTCAGCGTTTTAACAAAATCAGGCTTTTCTACCCAGTATTGATCGACAACAACACCGCCACGCATATTATTAAATAACACATTGGCATAGTGGTGGACAGTCGTCTCCTCTTCTGCCGTTTTCTGATAGGCATCGCTGCCCGCCATCAACATAATAAGATCCTGATGGTTAGCTTCAACTGACCCTATTACCGCGGTTTTAATAAGATCATCAGCCTGAATATGTTGTTTTAGCGCAGCAATATCAGCATGAGATTGATCGATATTAGCCACAATCTGCCAGCTATCTTGTTGACCGGCACTGAGTTGACATTTTTTATGAATAAAATATGCCCCTCTCAGGCCACGGCACAATTCCTCATTATTAATTTGTTGGCCGCGACGGAAAGCGCCTAACTGCCGACTTGACAATAAAACCGACTGACAATTATCAATAATACTAAATACTGATGTGGCAAGCAGTGACTCAGCAGGCTCCGCTCGATCACTTAATTTTGCATACAAACTATAAGTGGCGAGTGTGGATTCAGGCAGTAATTCATTCCACTTATAAGCATCAATTAATGCACTGCTGGTTTGCATAAGGGAAAGCGGCGCGTTAGGGGGTAAAATATTTTGAATGCCATCAAGCAGTTCAAATACGACGGCTTTCTGATCATTATTTGTTACCGTTGAGCTTCTAACAAAACCAAACTGGTCACTGGTCGCCCATTGATATTTAAAGGTCAGCCCCAAATCAAGGTTTATCTCTTCAAAAATAATCTTGTCACCAGCAATGTTTTTATAAAGATTACGCTGTACCTCATAAAGGCTATTGTGCTGCAGATTAAAGGGCTCCCATGTTCTGCAACCGTTTTTAGTCTGCACTTTAACAATGGTTTTACTGCCGGTGTTTTCGGCACTCTCGTGGATATAATCTACGGATTTATAGGGGAATAAAGCATTTTCTGGGCGTATTCTACCAGCAGATAAACAGCCCGTAGATGAAATAAACAACCAGTGATCACTGGCTGATACAACACTGATAAAAAAGGGCGCCATCTGATCCACATTTTTTATTTGATAGTATTTATCGCCATCAATGGCAATAAACTTCCCTGAAACACTATTTGATAAATTTTCCATCTGATCTACTTTTTTGGATTGATAAGATTTATCGCCCTCTGGCGAAAGAAATTGTTCTGGTACCTTATCTACTAAAGTACTTATATTTTTCACAGTCATAGAGTAAACCTTAAGTAAGCGCTTTCTTTATCTGACACTATGCTGACACTTAAATTTAAGTTTCAGCATAGTCTTAGATATTAAAACATCGGATGAAATGATCATCTGCTATTTGCGTGATCGCGGGAAAACTGTCGCTGCATTTATCTAAAACACGCGGACAGCGCATGGCAAATGGACAACCTTTAGAGTCCGGTTTCCATAATGGAATTTCGCCTTTTTTGGCATCTAACTCACGACGACCACTTTTACCCGCTTCGGGAACCGCAGATAGCAGTAATTGTGTGTACGGATGCTGAGGGGTTTGCGTCACGTTATCGCTACTGCCCCACTCCACCATATGACCGACATACATAACCGCTGTTTTTTCTGCAAAATATCTCGCGGTGGCGATATCATGGGTAATGTACATAAATGAGATACCGTGTTTATCTTTAAGATCGCTCATTAAATTTAAAATACCCAAACGTACCGAGACATCCAGCATTGAAATAGGTTCATCAGCTAAAATAACTTCAGGGTCCACTGCTAACGCGCGGGCAATAGCAACACGTTGCCTTTGCCCACCGCTTAACTCATGCGGGTATTTTTCTGCTGTCTCAACCGCAGGTTGTAAACCGACTAATTCAAGAAGCCCATATACCACTTTCTCAAGATTTTCCTTATTTGCCCGCTTATGAATAAGCAGCGGGCGTGCAATATGGTGGAAAATAGAATGCACAGGATTCAGCGATCCAAAAGGGTCCTGGAAAATCATCTGCACCTGGCGCGCATAATCCAGGCTACCATGCTCTTTAACATACTCATCTAGCGGCTGACCTTTGAACATGATCTCGCCTGCTGTCTTATCGTAAATTCGCGATAAAATGCGTGCGCCGGTGCTCTTACCCGATCCTGATTCACCAACAATAGCCAGCGCTTCGCCTTTACATAAATCAAATGAAACTTCATTAACGGCGCGCATCATCTTTTTTTTGCTATTGGATTGACCCGTGGGAAAATCTTTGACCATGTTTTTAACTGAAAGTATTACTTCTGGACTTTTTAAGGTATCCATCATTCATTCCTTATAATTTGTGGCAAGCAGCTTGGTAACCGGCACTTAATTCAATCAACGGAGGTTCATCTGTTTTACAGATATCCATACAGTCAGGGCAACGTGTTTGAAAATTACAGCCGGTTGGTAGGCTTAACAAATTAACCGGATCACCCGGAATCCCGTAAAGGCGTTCTTTCGGTCCGTGAATAGTCGGGAATGAAGAGATAAGGCCTTTTGTATAAGGATGGGACGGGTTATTAAATACGGTTTTAGAATCCCCGAGCTCAATCAGATTGCCGGCATACATCACGCCGATCCGATCCGCGATTTCACCCATTAAACTTAAATCATGGCTGATAAATAAAATTGAAAAACCGAAACGCTCTTTCAGATCATAAAGTTCATTCAAAATTTCGCGTTCCACAACCACATCCAATGCGGTTGTCGGTTCATCCATAATGATAAGTTTAGGTTCAAGTGCCAGAGCAATAGCAATAACCACACGCTGTCTCATGCCTCCACTCAGCTGATGCGGAAAGCTTTTTAGACGATCGCCGTGCATACCGACAATAGAAAGCAGTTCAGCCGCTTTTGCTGTTGCGTCTTTAATGCTAATTTTTTTATGCGCAAGCAGCACATCCGTAAGCTGCTCACCAATAGTAATCACAGGATTTAATGAATTCATCGCACTTTGAAACACAATGGAAACATCATTCCAGCGAAAATCACGTAACTCTTTTGGGGACATTTTGAGTACATCACGTCCCTGATAAAGAATTTCACCATGAGGAATTAACCCCGGCGCTTTATGCAGACGTGTAATGGCAAAGGCCAGCGTGCTTTTACCACAACCGGATTCTCCTGCAATACCGACGGTTTCACCCGGTGCAATACTGAGGCTGACATTATTAACCGCTCTTGCTATGCCGTTTGGAGAAACATAATCAACACACAGATTATTTATTTCTAAAAGTGCTTCTTTCATAGTAGGCCTCGACGCTGATTTGCTTCTTTATTTAATTTTTTCCATAACTTCATATGCGGCCCGGTTTTAAGTTTCGGGTTACTGACTTGATCAATTGACATATTGAGCAGTGCCAATGCCCCCCCAGTTAACGCCAGTGCAGCTGCAGGTACAATCATCTCCCACCATGCGCCGGTATATAAAGAAGAGGATACCTGTGCCCAATAGAGCATTGATCCCCAGCTTACTTCCGTTGCATCACCTAACCCAAGAATACCCAGACCGGCTTCAGCGCCCATCGCATAGATAACAGTGCCCAGAAATCCACCAAATACGATTGAGATTAAATTAGGCAGAATCTCCACTAGAATAATACGAATTTTGGATTCACCCATGACTTCAGCTGAAAGAATAAACTCTTTATTTCGAAGGGCCATCGTCTGTGATCGAATCACCCTTGCTCCCCATGGCCAGGAGGTTAGCCCCAACAGAATGGTAATAACCATTGAGCCGACCTGCCCTAAGAAGGCAGCGAGTACAATCAATAAAGGCAGCTGCGGAAAAACCAGGAAGACGTTAGTAACAAAATTCATCCATTCATCAATTTTTCCTCCTAAATAACCGGATGTAACCCCGACGGCAACGGCGATTGACATGGCAATAAGACCGGCGAAAAATGCAACACTTAAGGTTTTTCTTGCGCCGTAAAGAACCTGACTATAAACATCTCGTCCACTTCGCGTGGTACCCATTATATGTTCAGCATTAGGCGCAACATGGGGCCTGGCAACCCGTTTCTCAGGATTATGCGAGGCAAATAGCGGCGCAAATAAAGCACCAAGTAAAATAACAGTGATTAAAAAGCCTCCAATAATAGCGGGAGGATTACCGTCAAAAAAAGCTTTGGTTTTTTTTATGATAGATTTAAATTTTTTTCTAAACTCACTGGTATGAGCAGCAGAAACAGGCGCATCTGTATTGATTGTCTTGTTGATGTTCATGTTGTAAACCTTAGTTAGAAATCCGAGGGTCAAGCCAGACATAAAGCAGATCGGCTATGAAATTTGCGGTAAGGACGGCAGAGACAAGAATAAGTAAAATGGCCTGAATCAGCGGATAATCCCGTGCAACAATGCCCTTCAGGAGAATATTGCCCAACCCCTGATAGTTAAAGACCACCTCAGTCATAATCGAACCGGCAAAAGAAAAACCAATTGCCATCGCAATCGCCGTCGCAACCGGCAAAATTGCATTTCGACCGGCATAACGATACATCACACGCGGACCACTTAAACCTTTAGCTTCAGCCATGGTGACGTAATCTTCACCCAGTACATTGATCATCGCATTACGCATATTAAATACCCAAGTCGCGATACCGACTAAAATCATTGAGCCCATCGGTAAAATGGCATGCTCGGCAACGCTGCTAATAAATTCCAGCGTAAATGCTTTTTCTATAGAAGGGTCATAGGTATAAGCAAGGGGTAAGAGTTCAAGCTGCAAACCGAAAAAGAAGAATAGTAGTAGCGCGGTTACCACGTATGGAAAGTTACTGACAAAGGCGAGAACGGGCGGCACAATTTGCCCAAACAATCCATCACGATGATATGATGAATATGTTCCGATAGTGACCCCTAGAATTAAAGCAACAATCAATGATCCCAGTGCTAAAAACATTGTCCACGGCAGTGCCATTCCAACAACATCAATAACGTCAATCGGGAACATTAATACCGATGGACCCAGATCCAGAGTAAACACACTTTTAATGTAGGAGATATATTGTTCGAATAATGTTCCGTCCATAAAACCGTACATTGCTCTTACTGCATCCATCTGAGCAGGATCCATTCGACCTTGCGCTGCTGCAAATAAGGCATCAATAGGATCACCTGGCATCATCCTTGGCAGGGCGAAGTTAAAGGAGATCGCTATCAAGAAAGCAGTAAAATAAAAACCAAGTCGACGTAATAAAAAACTCATAATCTTTTCCAACAATTAAAGAGCCACAATGTGGCTCTTTTTATAAACAAAAATTACTTAAGGTGAAGATTATTGATAATTAAGTTACGTTTACCACCGTCATACCAAACAGGCTGAACATATGGATTTTCTTTGCTTGGCCATCCAACAATTTTTGAGCTGTTGTATTGGAACCAGGTAGGGTTTGAAAACAAAGGAATAAAGGCTAAGTTTGCCGCAGAGAATTCCTGCAACTGATTAAGTATTGCCTGCTGCTTTTTAGGATCATTGGTTGAACCAAAGCTATTGATCAGAGTATCAATTTTTGCCGAATGGACACCGTGACCTGCATGCCAGGTTTTACCGATACGTGCAGTATCAAAGTATTCCTGATAAGCCAGAATCGGATTGGTTGCCACTAAAGACCAGTTAATGGCCATTTTGTATTTACCGTCTTTCAGTGATGAGTCATAAACTGCCCAATCGACGGTTTTAACATTCGCTTTAATACCCACTTCTTCGTAGTACTCAGTGACCATCTGGACGACTTGAATCCAATCCGTCCAGCCATTTACCACTTCGATATCAAATTCAATTGGCGTGCCATCCGGCATGTCGCGGAATCCGTCGTCGTTAAGATCGGTGTAACCGGCAGCATCAAGCAACTGCTTTGCTTTTTCAGGATTAAATTCAGTAATGTCTTTGTATTTAGCTGTTACTTCCTTATCAATATAAGAATCGTACAGTTCACCAATACCACCCACATTAAAGTTAGCCGTTGGATAACCATATGCCGCGATATCAACAATTTCGTCACGATCCAGTGCCATTGATAAAGCTTTACGGACGTTCAGATCATCAAAAGGTTTTACTTTGGTGTTGACATAAAGATGGATTGCATCATTAGCCGGGTACCAAAAATGATGATTTTTAGGATTCTCTGCGACAAAGGTATTTTCGACATCGGCAATAAAGTTAGAACCCCAGTCAATCTCACCTTTCATTAAGGCAGGCTGAATTTGTGAGTTATCATTGTAAGAACGGAAAGTAATACAATCCAGATACGGACGGTTTGCAAGGTAATATTCAGGGTTACGGCAAATTTCCATCTGCTGCGCTTTAAGATAGGTAACCTCTGTCATTGGACCGCTGCCAATAGGATCTGGGTTAGTAAAAGTGGTTAAATTTTCTGCTTTACTCCAAACCTGCTCAGGCACGATATGGTATCTTTCCAGATTCCAGATAAAAGTAGAATCAGCTTCATTTAAGGCAAAAACAATGGTTGTTGCATTCGTCGCGGTGACACTGGCCAGGTTACCTGCAGTCCAAATCCCTTTCTGATCAAAGGCCGGTGTATCCTTAGTCATGGTAAAGCTAAAGGCGACATCTGTTGCTGTTAATGCCGAGCCGTCAGACCACTTTAAATTATCACGTAACTTAACTGTGATAGTTTTAAGATCATCGGAATATTCAGCAGATTTTGCTAAACGGTATTCAGTTTTACCAGTCATATTATTAAAAACCAGTAAAGGTTCAAACATCACACCGTGCAATAAGTCTTTGGTTGTATAGGGATTGTAGTTATCAACAAAACCGGTACCAATAATTGGCACAGTCAATGTACCACCCTGTTTAAAATCTTCTGAGGCGACGCTGTTTGAAGATATTAATAAGCCGCATATGATAGAAGCTAAAATCTTTTTGTTATGCATTAAAGAATCCTTAAATTTAGTGAATCACAACATAAACGCTTGCCTGAGCCTTATCTGGTATCCATGCCTTTACAGAAACCTAATCCCACAACAACAAAGAAAGCGCTTTCTTTCTATGATATTATTGGATGAATAGAAGGTAGGCAACCATCTCGCCTAAATATTGATACTTAGGTCACATTATCTTATTTTCACTGTTTTTAATGCCTCAGAGATCAGAATTTTGGTTTTAAAAAGTGACCACAGTATTGTGCCAGCCCTCTCTAATCCCCCCAGGAATTGGTTTTAGATTACGCTCATAATCATGCTTTCATTGCCTGCGCAATACTTGCGCAGATTGTTTCTCTTATCCATTTATGACCCGGTTCATCGTCGTTACGTTTATGCCATAGCAGGACATAGGCAAGGGGAGAAAAGGTGAGCGGTAAGGGTAGCTGCACTAATGGATATAATTTTTTAGCGTGCGCAACAAAGCTTGAGGGTAGGGTGAAAATAAGATCACTGTGCGCACAAACACTGGCTGCACCATAAAAATCCGGCAGGGTACTGCTGATGTGCCTATGCCGTCCGGATTCTGCCAGATGATAATCTAAGGCCCACCAGTCATTACCTTCGCAGCGTACCTGCACATGTGACATTTGCAGGTAACTTTCCATATTCCACCCTCCGACCTCTAGTGTATTAAGTATAGGATGCCCCACTCTGACTAAACAGATCTGCTGGTCAGTAAATAAGGTACTTTGATTAATACCTTCCGGTAGATTATTAAGCCTTAAATCTGATGTTGGATGCAAATCCCGCGCGGTGATACCAAAATCAATCTGCCCTTGTAATAAAGCCTGCATTGATTTTTCAGCCCACCCGTATATATCAAGCGTTATTAAAGGAGCCTGCTTAAGCAGTGGTCCTATGTAAGAAGGTAATAGGGTTTGATAAGCACTTTCAAGTATTGCAAAAGAAAATTGCCTGTGGCTTGTATGCGGCGTAAAGACGGGCGGCAGAGTAATTTGGTACAGGCCTTGTAAAATGGCGGGTAATTGTGATTTAAACTGCAATGCATGTGCTGTCGGCTTTAATCCATGTGCATTACGTACAAAAAGAGGATCACCCAGCGTCTCTCTTAAGCGCTGCAGGCTTTTACTTAAAGCCGATGGACTCAAGTTTAAACGGTTTGCAGCGCGGGTAGCACTCTCCTCTTCTAATAAAATTTGCAGGGTAACTAAAAGATTAAGATCAATCTTTGCAAGGTTATTGATATTGATAAGACAAACTCCTTGAAAGTCTATTCAGAAATACACGGCCATCTTGATAAGGGTCTCTCTTCGCGTCATCCACTTAAGATATGCCCAAAAGGAAATTCAGTTCTGAAATCATACCATTATGATTCATAACTAACCTTGGGTAAACTACCTCAGATAATCAATGTGTTAACTATTTGAGTCTTATAATGCGCAAAAATATATTACCGATGTTGATGTCGATGGTGGTTTTAAGCCCGCTTGCCATCGATATCTATCTGCCTTCAATGCCGGCAATGGCCGCAGAATTTAATGTTTCATCCAGCGAAATACAGTCAACCTTAGTATTGTTTTTATTCGCAATGGGGGTAGGACAAATATTAATTGGTCCACTCGCGGATCGTTTTGGTAGACGCCCTATTGCACTCGCCGGAATGGTACTTTACGTGGCAAGCAGTTTGCTGGCGGCGAATGTTATAGAGTTCCACTGGCTACAATTTGCGCGGGTATTACAGGGGCTTGCGGCATGCGCCACTTCGATAGTGGTCTTTAGTGCGGTACGTGACAGTTATACGGCCAAACAAGGTGCCTATTATTACAGTTATCTCAACGGAGTTATCTGCGTGATTCCGGCATTGGCACCCACCCTGGGCGGATTGCTTGCCTTGCAGTTTGGCTGGCGTTCAACCTTTGTATTTATGGCGCTTTATGCACTGCTTATATTATTTATTTCCCTGTTGCACTTACCGGAGACTCGCCCCAAAAATACTGACAGCGACGGTCTATTATATAGCTGGGCTCGTTTTAAACCTGTCCTGCAGGATGCCCATTTTATCTTTTACGCTTTAACCTGCATGGTCGGTATGGCGTCCATTTTAACCTACGTTTCCTATGCACCTGACTGGTTAATAAGGCATTTAGGGGTTTCCGAATTAACTTTTAGTGCTTTATTTGCTGTGAATGCCGTGGTTAATATCAGCGCATGTTTTGTAGCCCCTCTGGTGATTAAACGTTTTGGTAACCGTGCCACTGTGTTGATTGCTTTGCTGACCCTAATAACCTCAGCCGCCCTGCAGTTTGTTGCACAGCACCTTGGACTTGACAGCGGTATCAGCGCAGCATTTGCATTTATGCTGCCTATGATGCTGTTATGCGTTGGTTTTGCATTATTACTTGGGCCTGCTACCAGTATGGCCTTATCTGCATTTGACGAACGCGCGGGAACAGCAGCGGCGATATTAGGCTGCATTCAGATGAGTGGTGCAGCATTGTTAGCCGGCTTGATTCAGCAAACTAACTTAACTGCCCCCTATGCTTTGATTGTATTAATGGGCGGATTGAGCAGCAGTTTATTACTGGTCATGTTAATGCCGCGTTTTAATCACTGGCATCAGGAGCCCCTCCTACAATAAGGACTCGCGCAACTTCAATCATCTCTGGCATTTAATGGTTGTTTATAAGGGATTATCTAGTGTCTTTACATCTAGTGCACTGATAATAAATAACGCCATTTTATCAAGTGCTTTTTGCAGGTGGGCTTGATGGGTAAATCCACTTTTAACCCTGGGTTTAAGATCGTGATCTCCATCTTCCAGCCATAGCCATTGGATCTCCTTTGGCAATCCATAGGACTGTACTTCTTCGCGGGTTCCAAGTTTGTCGCGTTCACCCTGAATAATAAGCATCTTCTGCTGAATGGAAGGCAAATGTGCCGTTCTTAATGTTTCAGGTTTGCCCACAGGGTGAAATGGGTAACCCAGGCAGACGATCCCTTTAACCTTATCATCGGCGAGCTCTGCGGCAAGCAAACTGGCAATACGTCCACCCATTGACTTACCACCAATGACCATAGGTTGATTAAGCTTCGCAATCAGCTGACCAAATTGTACTACTAACTTTTCTGCGCGCTCAGGCGGACGACGCGTGCCATTATCAATGCGCTGCTGCATATAAGCAAAGTTAAAACGTGCCACGCGGATTCCACGCAAAGCAAGCCCCACGGCAATTTTTTCCATAAAATCGGCATTAGCCGGCGCGCCCGCACCATGGGCAAAGACAAACAAAGGACCTTGAGTGGGCCCGTTATAGATAAGATTCATTATTTTCCAATTTTTAAGCTAAAGTAGTAACAAGATAAAGAACAGAAATGGAACTCGTTGCTGCGTAAAAGTAGACAAATGGATCTTATTTAACTACTCTAACCGATGGTTTCAAAACAACTTATTACCTACTATGGTATTTCCAAATTATATAAAGTTTAACAGCTTAGTTCTAAGCAATACAAAACCGATATAATGTAGTCCTATTAATTGATAACAAATAACAAAGGTAAAAAATAAATGATGACTCCCGATCAAATGATCACCTTAGTAACAGTGAACGCTATCGAATACGGACCTAAGTTAATTGCCGCCATTGTCCTTTGGGTGATTGGTAGTTGGGTCATTAAGTTGCTGGTTTCCGGTTTAAATAAAGCAATGGAAAAAGGCAAAGTCGACCCTTCTTTAAAACCTTTTTTATGCAGCATCAGCGGCATAGTGCTTAAAGTGATGTTAGGTATAACTGTGCTTGGTATGCTGAGTATTGAAATGACCTCTTTTGTTGCCATTCTTGCCGCAGCGGGTTTAGCTGTCGGTATGGCACTTTCAGGTACATTACAAAACTTTGCCGGTGGTGTAATGATTCTGCTCTTTAAGCCCTTTAAAGTCGGAGACTTTATTGATGCACAGGGGCATATGGGAACAGTTAAAGAAATACAAATTTTCAATAGCATTTTAACCACTCCCGATAACAAAACCATTATTATACCTAATGGCGGATTATCAACGAGCTCTATGGTGAACTTTTCAACTGAAAAAAAACGTCGCGTGGATTGGACTATCAGTGTTGCCTATGGTGATGACTTAGATAAAGCACGTGCAGTCATCAAACAACTTTGTGATGCAGATCAGCGTATATTCACAGATCCTGCCGTAGTTATTGTGGTTTCTGCACTAGCAGACAGTTCAGTGAATTTTTCGGTACGCGCCTGGGTTAACGCACCTGATTTTTTTCCGGTGTTCTGGGCCATGAATGAAAATATCTATAAGACATTTCCCAAAGAAGGGCTTAATATTCCGTTCCCGCAAATGGATGTCCATCTGCATAAAGAATCTGCATAAATAAAGTCAGATTTTGCCTAAAGCCATCGTTATCACTTTGGCTTTAATCTCTTCTCCCCCAGCCTTAAAACAGCCCCTTTTACTACTCTCAGAAAATAGTTCCCGGCAACAGAATAATAAATAACGACTATCTTTTGTTATTATATTCGTTCGCATCCATCAATAATCTAAAATCACGCCGGAAAAAACCTTATCGTTATTTTTCTTTTAACAACTAAGCCAAAGAAAAGATCAAAGAAATCATTTAGAGGTATTGGATAAGCCTTTTAATCCCCACCCGCCCCACTTTTAATTCGCCAATTAAAACTAAATTGGCAATAACCCACCCATAACAGAATATAAATGGGTGGGTTTCCACCCGTTTTAACCTTCTTTGATCAGGTATCAGGTTAACAATATGTAAGCGAGTTGTTTGATTACGCGGCTTTTGTAACATTTATTTAACATTGGCACGTTAATTGCTGTGTATTAATTAACATATAGTAATGACTATATGTTAATTGCTATATGTTAATTGCTATAAATAATATGTAGTTCAACCAGCGCCCTGCGTCATCAATGCGCTATTAGACTAAAAACTGCCGTACAGGAGTACAACATGTTAAAAAAATTAATGACCCTTTCCCTTGGCACCGTTGCAGTACTTGCAAGCTTTAATGCATCAGCAAGTTGCGAGCCGGGCGAGATAGTAATCAAATTCAGCCATGTAACCAATGAGACCAGCCACCCTAAGGGCATAGCTGCTTCTTTATTATCTGAGCGAGTGAATAAAGAGATGGATGGCAAGGCTTGTATGGAAGTTTTTCCTAATACCACGCTTTATAATGATGACCAGGCCTTAGAAGCTATTTTAAGCGGTGATCTACAGCTTGCGGCTCCTTCTTTATCCAAGTTTGAAAAAATAACTAAAAAATTCCGCATTTTTGATCTTCCCTTTTTATTTGCTGATGTGGCCGCCGTAGACCGTTTTCAAAATTCAGCATCCGGTGATATTTTGAAAGAGTCGATGACCCGCCGAGGAATCAAAGGATTGGAATTTTGGCACAATGGCATGAAACAGATGTCAGCGAGTAAACCTTTGTTACTGCCAAGTGATGCTGAAGGTCTTAAGTTCAGAGTTCAAGCATCCGATGTGCTTGTTGCTCAATTTGAACAACTGGGTGCTAACCCTCAAAAAATGTCCTTTAGTGAAGTTTATGGTGGTCTGCAAACCAAAGTTATCGATGGTCAGGAAAATACTTGGTCAAATACCTATGGTAAAAAATTCTTCGAAGTACAAGATGGTGTGACTGAAACAAATCACGGTATTCTCGATTACCTGCTTGTGACCTCCGATGATTGGTGGAAGGGTTTACCAACAGATGTACGTGAGCAGTTAGCCACAATAATGTCTGAAGTGACGCAAACCAGAAATGGTGAGTCAATGAGAGTTAATGAAGAAAACAAGCAAAAAATTATTGATGCCGGCGGCGTGGTGCGTACGTTAACAGCTGAGCAGCGTCAAGCCTGGGTTGACGCACTTAAACCTGTCTGGAAAAAATTCGAAAAAGATATCGGCAGTGATCTTCTTGAAGCTGCAATAGCATCAAATAAATAATATTATTATCCTCCCATTTGCCAATACACAATGCTGTATTAGCAAATGGGTTGGATAAGCTTTTCTAATCATCAATAGCCCACAACTAATAACCAATAACTAATAACCAATACCCAATAACTAATAACCAATACCCAATAACTAATAACTAATAAGTTCGGAGTGTGGCAAATGAAGCGTGGATTTTTTACCCGATTAGGGGAAATAACTGACTATATGGAAGAGACGCTCATTGCGCTCTTTTTAGGTTTAATGACCCTGTTAACCTTTGCCAATGTCGTTGTCCGATATATTTTCAACGATAATATTTTATGGGCATTGGAGCTGACCGTGTTTATGTTTGCCTGGATGGTGCTGGTCGGTGCCTCTTATCTGGTGAAAAAACATTTTCATATCGGGGTCGACGTGATTATTAATCTTGCGCCTGCAGGGCTTAAAAAAGTCTTTGCATTAATCGCCGTTGCTTCATGCTTAACGTTTTCAATTTTATTATTAATTGGTTCTTGGGACTACTGGCTCCCTTTTATAACGGACCAGGCCTGGTATGAAACTCAGGATATTCCAATGCCAGATTTCTTACAATTTTTATCTGGCTGGTTCAATGAAGGAGAACGATATGAAAAATTACCCCGTTTTATCCCCTATTTTGCGCTGCCGCTGAGCATGGCAATGATGACCTATCGATTTCTGCAAATTGCCTGGCTGGTTGCCACCAACAAAATAGATAAGATGATTGCAAGTCATGAAGCCGAAGAAGATTTAGATTCGTTACACAATTCAGAGAAAGGAGAATAATTATGGCGATGTTAACCCTTTTTCTAATGGTGATTGTATTCATGACGGTCGGTGTGCCTATTGCGGTTTCACTGGGTCTGTCGAGTATGATCTTTTTATTAATACATTCTGATGCGTCGCTCGCGTCAGTCGCACAAACACTGTTTAACGCGTTTGCCGGACATTATACTTTATTGGCCATCCCTTTCTTTGTATTAGCCTCCAGTTTTATGGCAACGGGTGGCGTCGCTAAGCGGATTATACGTTTTGCGATCGCAATAGTGGGCTCACTGCGTGGTGGTCTGGCAATGGCCTCGGTGGTTGCCTGTATGATGTTTGCTGCCCTGTCGGGATCGTCTCCGGCAACCGTTGTTGCAATTGGTGGGATCGTTATTGCCGGAATGGTCAAAAATGGTTACAGCAAAGATTTTGCAGCAGGTGTTATCTGTAATGCCGGCACCTTAGGGATTTTGATTCCGCCCTCGATCGTGATGGTGGTTTATGCGGCGGCGACGGATGTGTCTGTCGGGCGAATGTTCTTAGGTGGCGTTATACCCGGTTTGCTCGCGGGTTTAATGCTGATGATTGCTATCTATATTTATGCGCGGATTAAGAATATTCCGGCTCAGCCTTTTGTTGGCTGGAAAGAGGTTTTTGATTCGGCTAAAGAGGCGGGTTGGGGATTACTGCTGATTGTTATTATTCTTGGCGGGATTTATGGCGGTATCTTTACACCGACCGAGGCCGCGGCTGTAGCGGCAGTTTATGCCTTTTTTATCTCTAATTTTATCTATAAAGATATGGGGCCTTTATCCGATAAAGAGCCTGAGGAGAAACGGGCTAAAGCATACTGGCGTAAAGCGTCACATGTATTTTTTCATGAAGATACCCGTAAAACCCTCTATGAAGCGGGCAAATTAACGATTATGTTAATGTTTATTGTTGCCAATGCTCTGATTTTAAAGCATGTTCTAACTGAAGAGCAGATCCCGCAAATGATCACCGCATCAATGCTCGATGCCGGTCTAGGCCCTATCACTTTCCTTATTGTGGTTAATATCATCTTATTAATCGGTGGCCAATTTATGGAGCCCTCCGGCCTGCTTATTATCGTTGCGCCTTTGGTCTTTCCAATTGCAACATCATTGGGCATTGATCCTATTCACCTTGGTATTATGATGGTGGTGAATATGGAGATAGGCATGATAACCCCACCCGTAGGACTGAATCTGTTTGTGACCGCTGGTGTTGCACAGATGTCGGTGATGAAGGTAGTGAAAGCCTCGTTGCCGCTAGTGTGTGTTATGTTCGTCTTCTTGATGATAGTCACTTATGTACCCTGGGTTTCAACCTGGTTACCCACCCTGATGATGGGACCTGAGATTATTACTCACTAACAGCAAATCTATTAAATATGTGGTCATGCATTGGACACGAAAAATTAATCTGCAATGCTGATCACATCATTAATTTTTTGGTATAACTTCAAGACGTAAAAACGAGAAACTATGACATTTCAACGACCTTTATATATCCCCTTTGCCGGTCCGGCATTATTAGAAAGCCCTTTACTTAATAAAGGCAGCGCTTTTTCCCAGGAAGAAAGGAACAACTTCAACTTAACCGGCCTGCTGCCACATAATATCGAAACCATTGAATCGCAATCGACGAGAGCCTATCAACAGCTTAGTTCATTTAAATCTGATTTAGATAAACATATCTACCTGCGAAATATCCAGGATACTAATGAGACCTTATTTCATCATCTGATAGAAAATCATCTCGAAGAAGTTATGCCGCTTATTTATACACCAACGGTCGGGCTTGCTTGTGAGCAATTTTCTAAAATATACCGGCGTAAAAGAGGATTGTTTGTTTCCTACCCTGAGCGTCATAAAATTGATGATATGTTACAAAATGCCACCAAACAAAACGTAAAAGTCATTGTAGTGACCGATGGTGAGCGCATATTGGGGTTAGGCGATCAGGGCATAGGCGGCATGGGCATTCCAATAGGTAAACTCGCTTTATATACTGCCTGCGGAGGTATCAGTCCCGCTTATTGTTTGCCAATCGTACTGGATGTTGGTACAAATAACAGTCAGTTACTGGCAGATCCTATGTATATGGGCTGGCGTAATCCCCGTATTACGGGCGAAGAATATAATGAATTTGTAGATCTCTTTATTCAGGCGGTCAAACGCCGCTGGCCTGAGGTACTACTGCAGTTTGAAGATTTTGCACAGACTAATGCAACTCCTCTATTAAATAAATACCGCGATCAGATATGCTGCTTTAATGACGATATTCAAGGTACTGCAGCCGTTTCCGTCGGTACACTTATTGCGGCTTGCCAGAATAAAGGTGAAAAACTCAGTGATCAGCGTATTGCTTTCCTGGGGTCGGGATCTGCGGGTTGCGGTATTGCCCAGCACATCGTAAGACAAATGCAGCGTGAAGGTTTGACCCAAGAGCAGGCACGCCAGCGAGTATTCATGGTTGACCGTTATGGCCTGTTAACTGATCAAATGACCAACCTGCAGGCGTTTCAACAGCCTCTGATACAATATACAAAGGATCTTAGTCACTGGGATATAAGCTCCCATATTGGACTAGAGCAGGTCATCAAACAGGGCAATATCAGCGTATTATTTGGTGTAAGTGGTCAACCTGGCCTATTTACTCAAGAGGTTGTTGAAAGTTTGTGTGCTAACGTTGATCATCCGATTGTATTGCCTTTATCAAATCCCACCTCAAGGGTTGAAGCCACTCCAAAGGATATAACCACCTGGAGTCATGGTCAGGCGATTGTTGCAACCGGCAGTCCATTTCCGCCCACTTTATATGAAAATGAGTATATTGAAGTATCCCAGTGTAACAATAGTTACATATTCCCAGGGATCGGGCTGGGGGTCTTAGCGGCGCGGGCGACGGCAATTAGCGATAATATGTTAATGGCCGCCAGTCAGGCATTAGCAGATGCATCTATGCAGTATGAAAAAGTAAAAGGCGCACTATTACCGCCATTGGGTGAAATAAGACCAATAAGTAAATCAATCGCTTATGCAGTTGCCAAACAAGCAATTGCCGATGGGTTGGCTTTGCCTGTGTCTGAAGAAACCATGCAGCGCCGATTAGTTGATAATTTCTGGGCACCTAAATACAGAACCTATAGACGCACCTCTTTTTAGATACTCACCCTTGATATGAGATTACTGTCTGTTTAAAACAGGCAGTAATGTATTACAAACCCATTGCATATTTCATGACTTTATTCTTAAGCGGCCCGCCTCTCTGCGCCAATCCTAACATTCCTAGCCGTATTAAACGCAACGACGAGCCAAGGCCACTATTGCTTGCGTTATGAAATACCTCCATTGCGCTTACAACCCCATTGCATACTTCATGACTTTATTCTTAAGCGGCCCACTTTTCTGCGCCAATCCTAGCACGCCGCGGCGCATAAAACGCACCGGGCCAAGGTCACTCTTACTAACTTTATAAAATACGTCCATTGCGCTCTGCATCAATAAATTAGCCGGTTTACGCTGCCACTGGTAACGTTTTAACAAAGTTTGCATCGGTAAATCTGAGCAATTCAGCAATAAATCAACTAAACACTCAACATCTTTAAACCCCAGGTTTACCCCCTGGCCCGCCAGTGGATTAATAGTATGTGCGGCATCTCCCAGTAAAACGCAGGATCCTTTAAAATAAGATTGTGCATGCCGACGGGTAAGCGGGAAAGACCCTTTATCTACGATCTCAAAGTCAAAATCCAGAGGCGGGAATTCATCTTTAATGACCTCTTTTAACTGCGCATTGGAGAGCGATTTTAAATGGCCGATTTTTTGTGGATTATGGTACCAAACTAAGCTGGCATTGTTTTCTGCCAGCGGCAAAAAGGCACAGGGACCGGTTTCACGAAATTCCTGCCAGGTAATATTTTGCTGCGGGCAATCGGTTTTAATAGTTACCAACATACATTCCTGACGATAATCCCAAGCAGTAATACCAATATCCAGCAGTTGGCGAACAGCTGAATTAGCCCCGTCACAGGCGATTAATAATTCCGCTTTAATCTGCTCCTCATTATCTAAACTAATCAATACGCTTTTATCTGAATTAATAATGCGCTTAACTTCTCTATTTTCATAACAGGTGACGTTCGAAAGTTTTTTTAATGCCTGCCATAAGACGGCTTGCACCCAGTTATTTTCCGCAATGTAGCCTAATGCATTTATACCAATCTCCTGACTGTCAAATTTCAGTTTTTGACTGCCCTTTTCCCAGGTTTGTAATCCCTGATAAGCACACAAACGGTTTGGCGGAAGGTTCTGCCACACGCCAGCAAGCTCAAGCAAACGTTTACTCTGAGCACTAAAAGCTGACACGCGCAAATCAAAGGGTGCGTTAGCCGCGGGTGTGATACAGGGGCTTTTCTCCACTATATGAATAAAAAACCCCTGATTAGCTAACAATAGTGCACTTAGGGCCCCGACCATCCCTCCACCGACGACAATTATTTCTCTGCGTTGCATTTTTATTCCCTCCGTTATTTTCTTTATAGCACGATTTTTATTGTACTTAAATTATCCTTAAAATCACAAAATACAAACCATTATTAATCTTAAAAAAGGAAAAAAACAAAGAGTAGCATGATCGACCTGATGTGCGTAAAATACGACCTCTTTTTTAGATCCATTGTATGAGCTAATATATTATGAGCATGAAATTACACGTCAAAACTTGGGGTTGTCAAATGAATGAGTATGACTCATCAAAAATGGCCGACCTACTAAATTCAACAAACGGTTATATCTCAGTTGAGCATGCAGAAGATGCGGACGTGGTGTTATTAAATACTTGTTCTATCCGTGAAAAAGCCCAGGAAAAGGTATTCCATCAGCTGGGCCGCTGGAAAAAATTAAAGGTTAACAAACCCAATCTGGTGATTGGTGTGGGTGGTTGTGTTGCCTCCCAGGAAGGTAAAGCGATTCGCAGTCGTGCCCCTTTTGTCGATATTGTTTTTGGCCCGCAAACCTTACACCGTTTACCCGAAATGATAAAAGAAGTACAAGAAAACAAAGGCACTGTGGTTGATGTTAGCTTCCCGGAAATTGAAAAATTTGACTCATTACCTGAGCCGAAAGCCGATGGTGCAACCGCCTTTGTCTCGATTATGGAAGGCTGTTCAAAATATTGTTCTTTCTGCGTTGTACCCTATACCCGGGGTGAAGAAGTTAGCCGCCCACTCGATGATGTGTTATTAGAAGTTGCCCAGTTAGCTGAACAGGGTGTGCGTGAAGTAACCCTGTTAGGTCAAAATGTTAATTCTTATCTTGGTGCAACCTATGACGGTGATACCTGCAGTTTTGCTGAACTGTTACGTTTTGTTGCATCCATTGATGGTATTGATCGCCTGCGCTACGTCACCAGTAATCCGATTGATTTTAGCGATGAAATTATCGCCGTCTATGAAGATACACCGGAACTGGTCAATTTCTTACATTTACCCGTACAAGCGGGTTCGGATAGAATACTAGCGGCAATGAAACGGGGTCATACCGTTGCCCAGTACAAAGATCAAATAGCGCGTTTATTACAAGTCCGCCCGGAACTCACCGTCAGCTCCGATTTTATTATTGGCTTCCCGAATGAAACCGATCACGATTTTGAGCAAACCATGGATCTGATTAAATATATTAATTTTGATACCAGCTATAGCTTTATTTATAGTCAGCGTCCGGGCACACCAGCGGCTGATATGCCCGATGATGTGACTCTGGAAACTAAAAAACAGCGCCTGGCAATTCTGCAGGACAGAATTCAGCAGCAATCGCAGGGCATTGGCCGGAAAATGGTGGGCAGCGTTCAGCGTATTTTAGTTGAAGGACCTTCACGTAAAAATATTATGGAATTATGCGGTCGTACTGAAAACAACCGTATTGTTAACTTTGAGGGTGACCATCGTTCCATTGGCGGCTTTGTTGATGTAGAAATAACGGAAGTTCATACTAACTCAATCCGTGGGAAATTCATCCGTGGAGAAGCAGAAATGAACCTGCGTGAATCAATTCGCCCGAGTGATATTGTTAACAAACATGAAAACAAATCAGCTGTTAACAGCTATATTCCTGCCTAATTGGCTTAATCAACAAAACTAACCCTATTAATAGGTTAGTTTTGTTGATATAAAGTTTATCAAGATTAATGCTTTCAAAAGCTCCCTCAGGGGACTCAGAAAAACATGCTGAAGCTTTAGGCTTCTCCTGCGAAGAATCATTTAACTGCTTAATTTAAGGTTTAACTAATTTGACTACCAAACTGACTACCGTCTATATTGACTTAGTGCCTGCCGACATAAAACGCTTAGCGATATTATGTGGCGCATTTGATGACAATATCAAACAAGTAGAACGCCGCTTAGGACTTGAAATAATTTATAAAAATGAAAACTTTCAGATTATCGGCGAACATCGTTATGCCCAAGCCTGCAGCGAACTTTTACAGGAATTATATCTGGAGACCTTGCCTGTCAAAGGTAAAATACCTTCGTTATCGGCAGATGATGTGCATCTCGCCCTGCAAAACCTTATCTCGACTCACCGTTTATTAGAAGTAAAATCCATCGATCAAACATCCACTCAAAGTCTGTCGATTAAAACCAAACGCGGCATTATTAAACCGCGCAGTGAAAATCAAACTAACTATGTGAGCAACATTTTAAAGAGCGACATTAGTTTTGGCGTAGGTCCAGCCGGAACAGGTAAAACCTATTTAGCCGTCGCCTGTGCCATTGAAGCGTTAGAACGCCAGGAAGTACGGCGTATTCTTTTGACCCGCCCTGCGGTTGAAGCAGGTGAAAAATTAGGATTTTTACCCGGGGATTTATCACAAAAAGTGGATCCTTATTTGCGTCCTCTTTATGACGCACTGTTCGAAATGCTGGGTTTTGAAAAAGTAGAAAAATTGATTGAAAAAAAGGTTATTGAAATAGCCCCTCTAGCGTATATGCGCGGCCGTACGCTAAATGATGCCTTTATAATTTTGGATGAGAGCCAAAATACAACGATTGAACAGATGAAGATGTTTTTAACCCGCATCGGCTTTAACTCGACGGCGGTGATTACCGGTGACATCACCCAAATTGATTTACCGCGCCATCAAAAGTCGGGTTTGCGCCATGCGATTGAGGTACTGGCGAATGTTGAAGAGGTCAGTTTTAATTTTTTCCTGGCCGATGATATAGTGCGCCATCCGGTTGTTGCCCGTATCGTTAAAGCCTATGAAGCCTTTGAGCATACAGCAGAAATAAAAGCCGCTAAAGTGGAAAAAAAATAATGCAATTATATGTCGATTTACAAATTGCCTGCTCTGATCCTAATGACCTCCCAATGCCGGCATCCTTTGAGAAATGGATTGAAGCGGCTATATTAGGTGGTTCAGAAAGTCATCGGGAAGAAGCGGAATTAACGGTCCGTATTGTTGATCAAGATGAAATTATGCAGCTAAACCACCAATATCGAAATATAAGCAAAACCACTAATGTACTCGCTTTTCCTTTTCAAAATCCCCCTGGGCTTACCTTGCCATTACTCGGTGATCTGATTATCTGCAAAGAGGTGGTGGAAAGTGAGGCAAAACTGCAGGGCAAATCCTTAACTGCACATTGGGCTCATATGTCTATTCATAGTACCCTGCATCTGCTGGGTTATGATCATATTGAGCAAGCCGAAGCAGTTGAAATGGAAAGTTTAGAGACAAAACTGTTAACCGAACTTGGTTTTACAGACCCTTACTTAAGTGAAAAAGAGTAAATAAAATTAATGCCCGACGATAAAGCACAAACATCATCAGATAAAATAGGACTATTCGATAAAATTAGTAATCTTTTCCAGGGCGAGCCACAAACTCAACAAGAATTACTGGATGTGATTCAAGGTGCTAAATCGCGCCAGATTATCGATCAACAAACCCGAGAGATGATTAAAGGCGTTTTAGATGTATCAAAATTACGTGTCCGTGACATTATGATCCCGCGTTCACAAATGACCACCTTAGGTCTGCATCAAAGCGTCAATGAATTCCTGCCGAAAATTATCGATTCCGCACATTCTCGCTTTCCGGTGATAACCGAAGATAAAGACCATATAGTCGGTCTTTTGCTGGCCAAGGATTTGATTAGATTTGGTTTCAGCAGTGAAGCAAATGAGTTTAAAATTGAAGATATACTCAGGGAAGCCGTCGTTGTTCCTGAAAGTAAACGCTTAGGAACTTTATTAAAAGAGTTTCGCAGTCAACGCTACCACATGGCGATTGTCGTTGATGAGTACGGTGGCGTATCAGGGCTGGTGACCATCGAAGATATTTTAGAAGTGATAGTGGGTGAAATTGAAGATGAATTTGACGATCAAGAAGAGGATGATATCCGTCAGATTGGTAAAAGAACTTATGTGGTTAATGCCATGACATCCATTGAGAAGTTTAATAACTTTTTTTCCACCTCATTTGATATTGAAGGACAAGATACCGTTGCTGGTTTTATTATCCATGAATTAGGCCACCTTCCCCGCCGCGGTGAAAGGATCACTATTGATGAGCATCAATTCAAAGTCACTATTAGTGAAAAACGCCGCTTAATACAACTGCAGGTACTGATTCCTAAAGAATTAAGCAGTATTGAGTGATCCTGTTTTGATTAAAAAAATAGATAATTTAACCAAGCACCTTTATGGACAACTTTTTGTTGCCTGTATTTTAGGTGCCGTTCAGGTTTTTGCTTTTGCCCCTTTTGAGCAGTGGTGGGTGATTTATCCCACTTTTGTTGGTTTTTTTCTTTTACAGAAACAGTTACAAAAAAGCACCCGACGTTATTTTTTAGTTAGCTTTATTTTTAGCATCTCAAGCTTAATTGCAACCTTGTGTTGGATTTATGTCAGCATGGATCTCTATGGCGGCATGCCAAAAATTGTCAGTGCGCTTTTAATCGTATTATTATGTGCCTATCTGGCGATTTATCCAAGCCTTGCCTTATGGGCGAGCACCCGCTTATCAGGGGTGTCTGACACACAGCGTTATCTTTTACTGATACCCGTCTTCTGGTTAATTTCCGACTGGTTTCGAGGTTATGTCCTAACCGGTTTCCCCTGGGCATATTTGGGCTACAGTCATGCAGATACTCCCTTAGTCGGCTTCGCACCCGTATTAGGCGTACAAGGCATCACCCTTGCTGTAATGGTGATTTGCGGCGCACTGACTTTACTTATCCAGAAACAAAAAATCGGCTTAAGCCTCTCGGTAATCAGTGCGCTGTTGATAAGTGGTTTTATTTTACAACAACAGCAATACACCATAGCGCAACCCTCAATCAACGTATCACTGGTGCAGGGTAATATTGATCAGAATGAAAAATGGAAAAAAGAACAGTTATCCCCTTCCCTGCAGAAGTATTCAGCTCTCAGTGAAACGGGACTCGACGACCAAACTGAGCTGATAATTTGGCCAGAATCCGCCATCGCAGCCTTAGATGTTAATGTGCAGGCATTTCTGCAACCTTTATCGGCTGACTTAGCGGCAAAAAATAAAACGCTGATGACGGGAATTATTGGTTATGAATCAAAAACCGATAGTTATTACAACTCGATCGTTACCTTAGGAAAATTACCTAATCAACAATTGCCCCAGCGACAAGGTTATTCATTACAGAGTGAAAATCGCTATCAAAAGCACCATCTACTGCCGATTGGAGAATTTGTTCCTTTCGAGAAGTTATTACGTCCGCTTGCCCCCTATTTTAACTTACCTATGTCAAGTTTCCAGCGTGGTACGCAACTACAAAATAACTTACAAACAGAGCAGGTATCTATTGCCGCCGCGATCTGTTATGAAATCGCTTTTCCCGAACTGTTACGCAAAAATATAGGCGAAAAAACCGGGGTTCTTTTAACGGTCAGTAATGATGCCTGGTTTGGTAATTCGATTGGACCGGATCAACATTTACAGATAGCAAGAATGCGCGCTATCGAGTTTGCTCGCCCGCTTTTACGTTCCACCAATAATGGCGTAACCGCGATTTTCGATGCATCAGGCAATGAACTGGGCAGATTACCAGTTAATGTAGCAGCTGTTTTAAGTAAAAAAATTCAGCCGACTTTTGGTCAAACGCCCTATCAATATGCCGGCTCCTACCCCCTTTATTTATACTGTTTATTGGTGCTTCTTGGATTGTTTTTATCTTCCAAGTATAAAAAACACAAAACCAAATCTTAGGGCTGACTATCGCACCTCTGCTGCTGGTTCGCGAATATCGCCCCTGATGATGCTATTAGAATCTTTAGCAGATAAGAAATAAAGGGGTCATGATTATGAAGCAGCGTAATAGTCCTTATATCAGCCTAATACCAATAAAGAACGTTCTCTGCGCGCCTTATCTAGCGGGCAACAAGCTGCTATGCAAAAACATTTCTGCCAATAAATTCTATTATACTATTACTCCCCCTGGCACACAGGAGGAGTTCATTCACTACAAACGTCTAACCTGTAAAACATCTTTTAATTGTTTGATTTTATTTTGTATTTTGGCAATGTTATCACTCGTATGTATTTCTAAATCAAGATCAATAATGGCCGTCTGAGTTTTAACATTAGTCATACTGTTAACGCCCAATACATTTACTTTTTCATTAGATAATAACGTCGATACATCTCTTAGCAGGCCGCTCCGATCTAAGGCTTCCAGACGAAGTGTTAACGAATAACCTGACGAGTTAGCATCCCCCCAAGATGCTTCAACCAACCTTTCTGGATTCGCCTCACGCAAGTCAGCCAATTGTTCGCAGGCTTTACGATGCACTGAAATTCCTCGCCCTTGGGTGATATACCCCTCAATAGGCTCTCCAGGAATGGGCTGACAACAACGGGCGATACTGTGCAATAAATTACTTTCACCCTGAATCGTAATATTATCACCAATGGGTTTGGCAACAAAAGAACTACTGCGCTTCGCTAAGGATTCTAACGCCGCCTGATCTTGCTCAGCTAATGTTTGTTGGTGGTGGTAATCATTTAAAAAGTTTAGCAGCTGATTAATACGTAAATCACCGTTGCCCACACCGGCGAAAATATCCTCGACACAGCTCACATTAAAACGTGTTATTGCGGGAGGGAGATCACTTAATTTCAGTTTCAGTTTAGCCAGTTCATTTTCTAATAACTCACGTCCCGCTTGGACATTTTTATCACGATCTTGTTTTCTAAACCAGGATGAAACCTTATTTCTGGCGCGCGGGGCATTAATATAACCTAAATTAGGATTGAGCCAATCTCGACTTGGATTAGGTTCTTTTTGAGTGAGAATTTCAACCTGATCACCGGTTTTTAAGTGGTAAGTGAAAGGCACAATATGGTTGGCAACTTTAGCACCAATACAGCGGTGTCCGACCTGACTGTGTATGTAATAGGCAAAATCAAGGGGTGTCGCTCCTGCGGGAAGATCTATCACCTCACCCTTGGGGGTAAAAACATAAACACGATCATCAAAAACTTGACTGCGCACCTCATCAACTAAGTCCTCACTGTCGGCAATATCCTCCTGCCAGGCGAGTATTTTACGTAGCCAGGCTATTTTCTCTTCATATCCGCTGGAGGCCTTTCCACCAGCGCTGCCCTCTTTATATTTCCAGTGAGCCGCAACCCCCAATTCGGAATCTTCATGCATTTTTCGAGTACGTATCTGCACTTCAACCGCTTTTCCTTCTGGCCCTAATACGACGGTATGAATAGATTGGTAGCCATTCGCTTTCGGATTGGCAATATAATCATCAAATTCACTGGGAATATGGCGCCACTGAGTATGAATGGCACCTAAAGCCGCATAACAATCCTGTAGTTTTTCAACCACAACCCGCACCGCACGTACATCATAAAGATCTTCAAACTGTAAATTCTTTTTCTGCATTTTGCGGTAAATACTGTAGATATGTTTGGGACGCCCATAGGCCGTACCGTCAACATTCATCTCTTGCAGAGAATCTTTTACGGTGTTAACAAAATTTTCAATATAATGTTCACGATCGATACGCTTTTCATCAAGCTGTTTGGCTATTTTTTTATAAATTTCAGGTTCTAAATAACGAAAGGATAAGTCTTCCAATTCCCATTTTAGCTGTCCAATACCTAAACGATTTGCCAGCGGGGCATAAATCGAAGATATTTCACTAGCGACTAACAGCCTTTTATCTTTATCTGCTCCTTTTATCTGCCGTAAATAACAGATCCGTTCAGCCAATTTAATAACAACGGCACGGACATCATCGACCATTGCCAGTAACATATTACGTAAGTTATCCACTTGTGCGGCATTGTTATTCGACCCTCCCTGATTTTGTAATGCCCGAATACCTTCCATATCCGTCGCACCCTTAACCAGTTTGGCAACACGCTTAGACCACCATTCATTCACTTGCTCCTGACTGATAATTTGATGGTCAAGCAGAGGAAAAATCAGTGCGGCATTTAAGGTGTCCATGTCCATGTTTAAAGTGACCAAAATCTCAACCATTTCAGTCCCTAACTCCAACAGGGTATGCTGCTCACTGTTCAGGCATAAAGCGATAATTTTTTCGTAATTGTCTAATAATTTGCTTTGATCCGAGCTACTTAAGCCTAACGTAGTGACCCATTTTTTAGGGTTTTTTTGCGCGGTTTGATAAAAATGTGTATCTCTGACTGAAACCATTAAAAGAAACTCCAAAAAATAAAAATAAATCTAACCAGTAAACAGTGCCATCGATTCCATATGAGCCGTTTGCGGGAACATGTCCAACAAACCTAATTTATCCAGTTTATAACCCTTATCAAGCAACACTTGACTATCCCGGGCCAGGGTCAGCGGATCACAGGATACATAGAGGATATGCGATGGTTTTTTTTGTGCTATAAAAGCTAAACAATCCAACGCGCCAGCACGCGCCGGATCTAATAAAACCTTATTAAAGTTTTGGTTGGCCCACTCCTGCTCGATAAGATTTTCGCCGCTTAAGTCGGCTTGATAAAATCGGGCATTCTGTAAATTATTTAATTGTGCATTGGCCGTTGCACGGTCCACCATTTGTTGAACCCCTTCAATACCCACTACCGATTCAACCTGGCGCGCGATCGGTAAAGTGAAATTCCCTAAACCGCAGAAAAGATCTAAGACACTGTCGTTTTTTTCTAAAGCGAGCCACTGCATAGCCTGACTGACCATTTTTTTATTAATATCACTGTTTACTTGTAAAAAATCGGTGGGTGTAAAACTCAAGGAACAATCCCACTCCGGCAACCGGTAACTTAGATTTGCCTCGCCGGCCAGACAAACAGACTGGTTAGAGGAAGCCTGTCCAAAAAAGTTCACTTTTTGTAGCGCTGAAAAAGCCGTTATTAGTTGTAAATCCGGGCTGGTTAAGGTTTTCATATGACGTAATAAAACCACCGCACCTTGATCTGCGTAAAGCAGCTCCACATGCCCTAAATGGGCTTTGCATTGTAAGCTATTTAATAATATTTTAAGGGGCGGAATTAAACACTCTAATTCAGGTAATAATACAGGGCAAACTTTTTGGTCGATAAGCTCATTACTTTGGGCGCGTCTAAGGCCCATTTTTAACTGTTTATTTTTTTTATCAAATTGTAAACCAAAACGCGCTGTACGACGATATTCCCATGCCTTATCAATAATCGGTTTTTCCAGTTGTTGCGGTACTTTTTTAGCAAAACGTTGAAATAATGATAATAGCCCATCTGATTTAATCTGGATCTGCGCAGCTTGGTTTAGATGCTGCAGATCACAGCCACCGCACTCCTGATAATGAGGACAAGCGGCAGTAATTCTTAACTCACTGGCCTTGATGATCTTTTTAATCTTCCCTTTGCTATAGCGTTTTTTACTTTCTACAATTTGTACTTCAAGTAATTCACCTGCAAGCGCCCCATCAATAAAAAGAGGTTTATTCTGAAAATAGGCTAAACCACGTCCCCGGTGATCTAATTTTTCAACTTTTATGTTTTTTAAAATATGATTTTTGATACTATTTGTGGGTGCTGCTTTAAAGAACTGGGCCATAAGTGATTCACAGGTTAAGTAAGCTATGCGATCATAGACTGATATTTATCGATAAGACTATTGTCACACAATGAAAAATAAAAGCATTCATTTATATAAAATCGATGAATACGCTGATGCTGTTTTATACATTAATATTAACCTGCGGGACTCAATAACCATTTGATGGTTTTGCTATTACCACTCATTTTAGAAATGTAACCTATGACAAAATACGGACTTCGAGCTCAAGTGATTGCTTTTACTATTCTACCGACTATTTTGAATTGTCACGCACTTTAGAAAGGTAACCTATGACAAAATACGGACTTCGAGCTCAAGTGATTGCCTTTACTATTCTACCGACTATTTTGAATTGTCACGCACTTTAGAAAGGTAACCTATGACAAAATACGGACTTCGAGCTCAAGTGATTGCCTTTACTATTCTACCGACTATTTTGAATTGTCACGCACTTTAGAAAGGTAACCTATGACAAAATACGGACTTCGAGCTCAAGTGATTGCCTTTACTATTCTACCGACTATTTTGATCGGTGGCATATTAGCAAGTTACTTTTCTTTCCATCGTTATTATCAAGCCAATGATTTTTTGATCGACAGGGCCATTAATATAAGTGAGCCACTGGCTATCGCCAGTGAATACGGTATACAAGATCAAACCAGAACCATTCTAAGGCGTCTGATTGGCTCAACACACCGTAAAAACAGCCCTATGATTAAAAGTATTGCTATTTTTGATACAAACAACCAACTTTTTGTAACCAGTAATTACCATCGCAACTTTGATATCTTACGACTCAAAGACGATCAAAAAATTCCACTCTTAACCGAGGTTACACACGAGCAGGACAGCATAATAATTCGCAGCCCAATCGTTGATGAAAGTCGTTTTTTAGAATACCAGTCAACCTTTGAGCAAACGCCAAAAATAATGGGTTATGTCGCATTGGAAGTTAATACGGATGAAATTGTACTGCTGCTTTATCGCGATACTGCCTTGTCATTTGGGGTGGTTTTATTAGGAATTTTAGGCAGTTTACTGCTTGCTTTCGCACAAGCGAAACGAATTACAGGCCCAATTTGCGCAATGGTCTCTGTGGTTGAGAAGATTAGTTTAGGGCGCTTAAATTCACGTGTAGAAGGTAATTATTCTGGCGAGATTGCCTCATTACAATTGGGCATTAATGAAATGGCAGTGGCGATGTCCAAACATCATGAAGAAATGCAGGACAGCATTGATTTAGCGACCAGTGAGTTAAGAGAGACACTTGATCAGATGGAAGTACAGAATATTGAGCTTGATATAACCAAAAAAAAGGCACAACAAGCGGCACTGGTTAAATCTGAGTTTTTAGCCAATATGAGTCATGAATTACGCACGCCGCTCAATGGGGTGATCGGATTTGCCCGGCAACTCCTAAAAACACAACTCACCACCAATCAAATTGATTATCTGCAGACCATCGAACGATCAGCTGGAAATCTACTTAAAATCATTAATGACATTCTTGATTTTTCTAAATTAGAGGCCGGTAAATTCACTCTGGAGCACATCCCCTTTGATTTACGAGACTGCATCGATGAGACAATGCATCTGCTTGCACCCAGTGCCCATGAGAAAAACCTTGAACTAAGTCTGATCGTTGACCCCGAAGTACCCTATGAAGTCTTTGGCGATGCGATGCGTTTGCAGCAAATTTTGACCAATTTAATTGGTAATGCGATTAAGTTTACCGAAAAAGGTGATATTAAAATACAAATTCAGCGCATTGAAGAACAGACCAATAGGGATAATAAAGTAACACTTAAAATAATGATTTCAGATTCTGGCATTGGAATTTCAAAAAAACAGCAAGCACAGTTATTTAAAGCCTTTGGGCAGGCCGATACCAGTATCACACGTCAATATGGTGGTACTGGATTAGGTTTAGTCATTACTCAGAAACTGGTCAAAGAGATGCAGGGTCGAATAGAATTAATATCGATTCCTGAGCAAGGTTCGACTTTTGGTTTTACGATTGTTATCGAAAAAAGCGCCAGAGCAGCATTAAGCAATATCGCGCTTAGTCGTTTGCAAAAACAAAAAGTATTAGTTTTTGAGACTAACGAATATGCTGCACTAGCCTGCACACAACTACTCCGTCAATGGAAAACCGAACCTTTATTAGCAAAAACAGAGCAACAGTGGCAGCAGTTCTTAAATACACGTTACGACAGCATTGTTATTGGATATAGTCACGTTAAGAACTTACAACCCCTTTTTAAGTATATTAAACAAGCCAAGTCATTTAGCGGGAATGTGATTATACTGGTTAATTCCAGCGATCCAGGCATTTATGATACCTTGATGGCGGCGGGCGTGACTCACTGTTTAAGTAAGCCTATAAATCACAAAAGTTTCGCTAATGCACTTATTTCTGATAAAACAGATTTTAATACAATCACATACCATAAGGCTTTACCGATCTTTATGCGTAAGGATATCAATGTTATGGCCGTGGATGATAACCCGGCAAATTTGAAACTTATTTCAGTCATGCTGGCGGATCGCACCAACCATGTAACAACCTGTATTAATGGTCAGCAAGCCGTTGAACAAGCTAAAAATCACCACTTTGACCTTATTTTTATGGATATCCAAATGCCGGTATTAGATGGCATTAATGCCTGCCTGCAAATCAAAAAGGGGAAAATAAATTATAAAACCCCTGTTATTGCTGTTACTGCACATGTATTGTCAGGCGAAAAAGAACAGTTTTTACAACTTGGTATGGATGATTGTCTGGCCAAACCCATTGATGAAATTGCCCTGCAGAAGATGATTAATAAATGGACTCCCAATGCCAAGGTGATGGATGGTAAATCCTTACAGCCCAGATTAGCCCCAAGGGTTAAATTTACGCAGAAAAACCTCTCTATCGACTGGCCCCTTGCGCTGCAGCAGTCCGCGGGCAAAGAGGAGCTTGCCAAGGAATTGCTGGGCATGTTACTTACTGAGTTTGTGGAGATAAAAATTGAGGTTAATAAAGCACTGCACTGCGACATCAACACGCTGCATTTTGCCCAAATCATCCATAAGTTTCATGGGGGCTGCAGTTATAGCGGGGTACCTAAACTTAAGAAGGTTACTGGTCTTATTGAGAATGAGTTAAAACGAGGTATCACACTGGAGTTATTAGAGCCTGAGTTACTTGAGCTGTTGGATGAGTTAGAAAACGTTGCACAACAGGCAAAAAAACATTTAGCTTAGAAAGCCCAGAGCCTGTTTAAAGATAACAAAAAGCCCTGCTGTGGAACAACCAAAGCAGGGCTTTAAATTTCAAGCAGACATGGAAATAGGAATTTACTCTTTTGTGTAAATAACTTCCATCATCTCATCATCTTCACTCCAATCATCATCATCACTATCATCATCAAGCTCTTCTATTGCTGTCTTATGATAATCATCCCACTGGAATTCGACCTGTTGACGCTCTTCCTCTGGCGTAAATTCAGCCGGTAACTCTTCTAAATATTCAACAACATCCCGACAAAGGGTATCTGTCCCGGTTTTTGAAATGGCGGCTACTTTATAAACAGGTCCATCCCACTCAAGTGCTTCTTTAACACGCTCGATGACTAATTCAGCTTCATCTTCTAACAGAAGGTCCGTTTTGTTAAAGACTAACCAACGCGGTTTAGAGGCAAGTTTAGGGCTGTGTTTTTTAAGCTCTGCAATAATAACCAGTGCATTTTCTGCCGGATCACTGCCATCGGCAGGCAATAAATCGATCGTATGCAATAATACACGGCAACGCTCTAAATGACGCAGAAAACGTGCACCAAGGCCCGCTCCATCAGATGCCCCTTCAATTAATCCGGGAATATCTGCAATCACAAAACTGCGTCCATAACCCATACTGACCACACCTAAATTTGGCACTAAGGTCGTGAACGGGTAATCTGCCACTTTTGGTTTTGCCGCTGAAACACTGCGGATAAAGGTTGATTTACCGGCATTAGGCAAACCCAGCATGCCAACATCGGCAAGCAATAATAACTCCAGAAGCAGGTTACGCACTTCACCTGGCGTGCCATCGGTCTTTTGACGAGGGGCACGGTTAGTACTGCTTTTAAAACGTGCATTTCCTAAACCGTGGAAGCCACCTTTGGCAACCATGAGCTGTTGTCCATCGCGCGTTAAATCGCCAAGAACTTCCCCTGTATCAGCATCACGGCAGCGTGTTCCGACGGGTACTTGAATAATTTTATCTTTGCCACGGGATCCGGTACAGTCTCGTGTTTGACCATTTTCACCACGCTCAGCATCATAAAAACGCACAAAACGAAAATCGACCAGGGTATTTAAATTTTCATCTGCCTGCAGGTAAACGTCACCGCCATCACCGCCATCGCCGCCATTTGGGCCGCCACGCGGGATATATTTTTCTGTACGGAAGCCGATACAGCCGTTGCCACCATCTCCGGCATCAACCTTTATTTTTGCTTCGTCAACAAACTTCATTCCAACCTCCAAGAAACCAACACCATCGTTGGCTTGTATAATACCAAAACCATTAATTTTCTGCTCATTTATGCGGGTTAAAACACATGCTAGCTTCGTGATTGATTTTATTCATAACATCCTGTTATTCCCCACTACGTGGCCAGCTAAAGCTGTCCAAAATCGTTCCCTACGATTTTCTATAATTAGAACAACTAGTTACTTCAATCAACACCTTGCTTTCATGCGTTTTTCCTGTGCCTAAATAGACCTCTTAATTAGTAGAATTGGTATGAACTATAATTATACTCATTTCTATTGAACATAGATCACATTTTCATATGTAAATAGAGATAAGTACAATCTAAAATATTATTTAAGGTAAAAAAAAAGCCCCGCATCAGCGAGGCTTTTAAAATTCTTTCATCAAGCCTAAAGTTATTCAGCTACGATAGTAATGAAGCTACGCATCTTTGGACCTTTCTTTTCAAACTTAACTACGCCTGTAGCTTTAGCAAAAAGAGTATGGTCTTTACCGATACCAACATTAATACCAGCGTGGAATTTAGTACCACGTTGACGAACAAGAATATTACCCGCTAGAACTGATTCACCACCGAAACGTTTCACACCAAGGCGTTTACTTTCCGAATCGCGACCGTTATTAGTACTACCACCAGCTTTTTTATGTGCCATTTTTAATAACTCCTAATTAAGCGTTGATTGCAGTAATTTTAACTTCAGTAAACCACTGACGATGACCCGCTGTTGTACGCGAATGCTTACGACGACGGAACTTAACGATTTTAATTTTATTACCACGACCGTGAGCTACTACTTCAGCAGTAACTTTACTTCCTTCAACGTATGGAATACCAACTTTAACGTCTTCTGCATTTGCTACTAAAAGAACTTTATCAAATTCTATAGTCTCGCCAGCTTCAACATCTAGCTTTTCCAAACGAAGAGTTTGTTCAACAGCTACACGGTGTTGCTTGCCACCACTCTGGATAACAGCGTACATGTTTCTTACTCCGTTCAGGCATCTCGTGCTATTTCATTCGAAATTTTGCATCGAGAGCACACTTATATTAATTTCAATGGTGTCGGATTCTACGGCAAATAACTATTTTTGGCAACGATATTCACTAAAAATTTTCAATTTAATTAAGACTAAAATTAACCCGCTAAAATAAAATAATATTGGCAAAGAGCCGATCTTGTTAATAACCCGACTTACTTTATTTGCCATCATTTTAAGGAGCTATTAAATAGTCACCCGATCAAATATTTAAGCTGCCATGGAATCAATTTTTCCAGATAATAAGCTATTCCCACAACGTAAAAAACCGCTAATTTATAAGTTATCATGTGCAATAGTGCACTGGATTATGAAAAGCAGGATAATTTTTAGCTTAAGCAGTTGAGATATCACTAATAAACGGCAATAATAGCGACTCTTTTTAAGAATGGCTATTTGGACTTTTAGGACCATGGATATAAAAACAATTCAGCGTATTTCTGCAACTGAAATGAATCAGGTCAATAAACTGATCACGGAACAATTAAGCTCGGATGTCGCCTTAATTAATCAACTGGGTTTTTATATTATTAATAGCGGTGGTAAACGTATCCGCCCGTTAATTACCGTATTAGCAGCAAAAGCCCTGGGTATTCATGATCAAAATACGACCAAACTTGCCGCGATAATTGAATTTATTCATACGGCAACCTTGCTGCACGATGATGTCGTTGATGACTCAGATCTGCGCCGCGGCAAAAAAACAGCGAATGCGGTATTTGGTTCAGCAGCAAGCGTATTAGTCGGGGATTTTTTATATACCCGCTCTTTTCAGATGATGACGCAGTTGCGTAATTTAAAAGTGATGGATATTTTATCTTCAGCAACCAATATTATTGCTGAAGGTGAAGTTTTACAGTTAATGAATTGTAATGATCCGGACACCACTGAAAAAAAATATATGGATATTATCTACTTTAAAACTGCCAAACTATTTGAAGCGGCAACACAACTTGTCGCCGTATTAGGAGAGCAATCTGAGGAAATTGAAACAGCTTTACTCAATTATGGTAAATACCTTGGGACGGCATTCCAGTTAACCGATGATGTGATGGATTATAACTCTGACGCAAGCGAAATGGGTAAAAATACAGGAGATGACCTGGCAGAAGGCAAACCGACCTTACCGCTTTTATATGCGATTCAACACGGCAATAAAAAGCAAGCAACGCTTATCAAAGAGGCCATTAAAAAAGGTAATGGCATGGATCATTTTGATGAGATTATGCAGGCACTGCATGATACAAATGCATTAGAATATGCAAAAAAACGCGCACTTGAAGAAGCAGATAAAGCCATTAAAGCTCTTGTTATTATTCCAGACAGTGAATACAAACAAGCATTAATAAGCTTGGCTCATATTGCTGCAGATCGAAAATCTTAAAAAGGCTTTAGCAGAGCACTGTTAAGTAGATACAAACAAGCATTAATAAGCTTGTCTCATATTGCTGCAGATCGAAAATCTTAAAAAAGCTTTAGCAGAGCACTGTTAAGTAGATACAAACAAGCATTAATAACCTTAGCTTATATTGCTGCGGATCGAAAATCTTAAATTTTAAAAAGCCTTTAACAGCAAACTATTAAAGGCTTTTTCTTACTATCGGTAAAACCTTAAGTTAATGATGGTTAATCAGCAATACTCGACTCTCATAGGGTTTTAATTTTACTGTCCTCGTTGGTTGAAGGGTTAATAATTCCGGGTAATTTCCAATAATATATTGTCCGTTGTGCAGTTCCAGATGTGCTGGCAATTCATATTCAAGCGGCTTCCCGTAATAGTTATTGATACAGATAAGCGTTTGCTTGTCACTGCGCCGTTGATAACAAAACAGTTGTGCATGCTCCGCTGCCAAATCCGTATAATCCCCGGTTGTTATTACCTCCACTTCTTTACGCAGCGCGATTAAATGCTGGTAATAATAAAAAACCGAGTTTTGATCCTTAAGCGCCCGCTCGACATTAATCTGCTTATAATTCTTTGCCACATCCAGCCAGGGAACACCTTTTGTAAAACCGGCATTCTGATCACTGTTCCACTGAATGGGTGTGCGCGAATTATCTCGCGATTTCTGGGCAAGAATAGCCAGCACCTGCTGCTCACTTTTCCCCTGATGATTGAGCATAATATCGTACATATTAAGGCTTTCAAGATCGCGGTATTGTTCAATTGATGTATAACCAGGATTGGTCATGGCAATCTCTTCACCCTGATAAATATAAGGTGTGCCCTGCATCATATGCAGTGATGTTGCCAGCATCTTCGCGGATTCAACGCGATATTCTTGATCATTACCTAAACGGCTAACTATTCGCGGCTGATCATGATTACACCAGAATAGTGCAGACCATCCTTTCCCGAACATGCCCTGCTGCCAATGATTAAAAATAGTTTTCAGCTCTATAAAATCAAAGGGTGCCTGCGTCCATTTTTCACCGTTTATATAATCAACTTTTAAATGGTGAAAATTAAACACCATAGATAACTCTTTTCCGTCAAGTGCTGAATATTGCTGGCACTCATCGAGTGAAGTAGAAGACATTTCGCCGACCGTGACTGCACCATATTGATTAAACACAGCATCACTTAACTCGCGCAGGTATTGATGCACGCGTGGTCCATCGGTGTAGAAACGGCGACCATCGCCCTGATAGTCATTTGCATAATCCTGCTGTTTAGAGATTAAGTTAATCACATCAAGACGAAAACCATCAACTCCTTTTTCAGCCCAAAACTCGATGATGTTTTTGACTTGATCACGCACTTTGGGATTTTCCCAGTTTAAATCAGCCTGCTCCGGGGCAAAAAGGTGCAGGTAGTATTGCTGAGTTTTTTCATCTAACTGCCAGGCATTACCGCCAAATTTTGATACCCAATTGTTCGGCGCCTGACCATTTACAGGGTCTTTCCAGATATAATAATCCCGATATTCACTGTCTTTATTACCCAAAGCCGATTGGAACCATTGATGCTCAGTTGAAGTATGATTAACCACAATATCTAAAATAATGCGGATACCTTTCTGATGAGCACTGTCCAGGAGCTGCTCAAAATCCTCCATACAACCAAAATCAGGATTAATAGTGTAATAATCTGAGATATCATAACCATTATCAATCATCGGTGATGCATAAATCGGGGTAAGCCAAATGGCATCAATACCCAGAGTTTTAAGATAATCCAGTTTAGAGATAATACCTTTAAGATCCCCCGTACCTTTACTGCCGCTGTCACAAAAGCTTTTAGGATAAATCTGATACACCGTCGCTGTGCGCCACCATTCTCTTTCTATTTTATTCATATCTATTAACTCTTAGCTCTCTTAAATTAAGAAAACCGTTGATCACTCAACGGCTAATATCTTTTTTCAATACGCCAGACAGTTTTAATTCATTAACATTAAAAAAATTTCAGCGTATCTTTTTTTGATAGTCAGTTAATGAGTGGCTAATGCAGGTTCTGCCTCGTCTTCAATTAACTCATCTTGGTCAAGATTGCCCTTTTTCTCTGCACGTTTGTAAAGTATCAGTGTTAAAGCAATAGGTACCACTATTGCAGTAAGCATCGCCAGTGCATAGACGCCCCAATACTGCGGCTGAATGGATAGAATACCCGGCAATCCACCGACACCAATCCCGTTCGCCATCACACCTGCAATACCACAAATACCAGCGGCAACCGCAGAGCCAATCATGGCGCATAACATGGGAAATTTATATTTCAAGTTGATCCCGTACATAGCGGGTTCAGTCACCCCTAAAAATGCAGAGATAGCAGCAGGTATCGAAATCTCACGTTCATTATGTTTTTTACTGATCCAGATAATACCCACCACAGCTGACGCTTGTGCAATATTAGATAAGGCAATCAGTGGCCAGATAGGTGTTCCGCCAATATCCTGCATTAACTGTAAATCAACCGCATTGGTTGTATGGTGAATACCGGTAATCACTAAGGGTGCATAAAAGAAACCAAAAATCATCGAACCAAGCACAGCAAAATCACCCGTCATGGCAACTTTAGCGGCATAACCCACGGCATTACCAATTTCACGTCCGATCGGACCTATAATCGAATGCGCCAAAACAACAGCAACAAGCAATGAAACAAAAGGCACAATAACAAGGTATAAATAGGCGGGAATAATACGTTTTAAATTCGTTTCAATAATAGCTAAAGCCAGACCGGCTAAAATAGCGGGAATAACTTGCGCTTGGTAGCCCACTTTTTCCATCACAAAGAAACCAAAGTCCCAAACATCTGGTGTGCCAGAACCAATGCCGTAAGCATTCATTAATTGTGGTGAAACCAGAGTGATACCTAAGACAATACCTAGAATCGGTGTACCGCCCAGTTTTTTTACCGTGGCCCAACACACACCAACGGGCAGGAAGTGGAAGATAGCCTCGCCAAGTAACCATAGGAAAGAGTGAACTCCAGTCCAAAACTGACTGGTTTCAACCAGGGTTTTACCATCGAACATTGGGATATCACCGATCACATTTCGGAATCCGAGAATCAAACCGCCAGTAATAATAGCAGGGAGCAGCGGGACAAAAATTTCCGCCATATGCGAGATACCGCGCTCCAGAAAATTCATATTCTGCCTTGCAGCCGCTTTTGTCGCTTCTTTATCAGCCCCACCGCCACCTGTTATCTTGGTTAATATTTTATATACGTCATCAACTTCAGTACCAATCACTATCTGAAACTGCCCCGCAGTAGTAAACGCCCCTTTTACCATCGGAATTTTTTCAATTTCTTTAATATTTGCTAATTCAGGATCACCTAAGGCAAAACGTAAACGTGTTAAACAATGGCTAACACTGGCTATATTGCCCTTCCCCCCGATAAGCTCAACTAAACGTTCAACTTGTTTCTGATCAATTTTACTCATTTCATTATCCCTTCTGTTATAAGTCTTTTATGGGAGCGCTCCCAATTGCAGGCATAATAACGCAAACAAAAAATAATTAAATGGAGACGGCTTGATTACGCGAAGGTGATCACAAAATGGGAATGCTCCCATTATTATGATCAGGGCGGTATCTTTAAAGGCACTAACAAAATATATCGAGCAATAAAACAGACCAGTGACTTTTACTGCTTCGCTGTAATGCCTTACATCCCGACCATAAAGACTGGGTGCCTGTAATAGTTGCAGAAGCTGGAATGGATTGGCGCGATGATAGTGCTGTTAACTCGCTTTAGCAGCGCATTAGACAAGAAAGCCGAAGCTCAAGCCGTTAATATCAGAAAAGCTTAATCAAAAATAAAGGCGATATTCAAAAAATATCGCCTTTATATCTTTTACTTTATAAAAATACAGTTAAAACAGCAAATCAGTTAAATAACCGATCCCTGTTATGGGCTGCTGACCAGTCCTGCTGGTGTCCTAAAGGTACAATGCCATAAGGATTAATAGCCAGATGACTGGCATAATAATGGCGTTTAATATGCGCCATATTGACCGTTTCAGCTATACCAGGTATTTGATAGAGTTCCAGCATGTAGTTGTATAAGTGGGTAAACTCTTTGATCAAATTCAAGTTACATTTAAAGTGGGTATGATATACAGAGTCAAAACGCACTAATGTCGGCCACAAGCGCCAATCCGCTTCGGTAAGTTCATTGCCCGTTAAATAACGTTGTGTGGCGAGCTTATTATCAAGTTGCTGTAACGCTGAAAATAAATCTTTGGCATTATTGTCATAGGCCTGCTGGCTGGTGGCAAAACCGGTTTTATAAACACCATTATTAATATTGTGATAAACCAGCTCATTAACCTGGTCAATTTGATCTTGCAAATACTCAGGGTAAAAATCTAACTCATTACCGGTAATCCCGTTAAAAGCGGAATTGAAAATGCGAATAATTTCCGATGATTCATTATTGACAATCACTTTTTGTTGTTTGTCCCATAATACAGGCACACTAATAACCCCCGTGTAGTCGGGCACTTGTGCAAAATATTTTTCAGACAAATATTCCCCGCCGTATAAGTCGTCACCGGTTGTCCCGTATAACTCTTGTGATCCTTTATCATGTTTAAAAGACCAGCCCTTTTCAAACATCTCAGGATGAACCACACTGACGGTGATCATCTCCTCAAGCCCTTTAAGCTTTCGAAAAATCAAAGCACGATGGGCCCAGGGACAAGCCAGAGAGACATATAAATGGTAACGGCCCGCTTCAGCCTGGAATCCGCTAAGACCCGTTATACCGGCACTGCCGTCCGGGGTGATCCAATTTCTAAATTGTGAATCTTTGCGGCGATATTCACCCTCATTGATACTGCTGTTCCAACTGGATTTTACTGATTTCATTTTAGCTGCCTCTTTGTTATATCTTGAGTAAATATTAAAGCGTGTTAAACGATACTGGGTGGTTTTAACAGAAATAAAATATTCTGACGGGCTGTTTCTTGACGCTGTCCCCTATCGCTTTATGCGTTGATGATTTAGACATAATAATTGCCTGTAAAGTAAAAAAGTAATCGACGATATCTTACTCTTACCCATTTTTTCATTTTGATGATTTTCCATCTCAATGACTTTCCATTTCTATAATAATGAAATGCGCATGAGATCCCTGCAGTGAAAAATTAATCTTTCCGGCAGCACTTAATTCCAGTGAGTCGCGTTCATTAAGTAACGGGTAACCTTCAATATTGATACTGCCTTCAATACAATTAATATAAGCCTGCCTGCCCGGTTGTAATTCAAATTCGACAATAGCGCGCGAATCGGTTAGTTCAGATACATATAAATTAACATCTGAATTGAGATACAAAGGGGAGGTGTTTTTATTTTTTGGATTACCAACAATATGTAATAGTTTATTTTCTCTTTCCTGTAATTCAAATTGTTGGTGATGGTAACGAACAGGCCCTCCCTTTTTCGAGGGCATAATCCAAATTTGTAAAAATCGACACCAATCATTCTGCTTATTAAGCTCTGAATGCGATATACCCGAACCCGCTGAAATAGCCTGAACATGGCCACGGCCAATGGTCTCTTCGACGTTGGTGACACTATCCCAATGGGTTAATTGACCTTTAACTATATAACTGACAATCTCCATATCCCTGTGCGGGTGACGGCCAAATCCACTGTGCGGGGTGACATCATCATCGTTTAAAACACGCAGTGCGCCAAAGTTCATTCTTGTCGGGTTGTAATAATTAGCAAATGAAAAATGAAAACGGGTATTTGCCGGATGCATACTGCTACTCGGTAAATAATATAATTCAGATGCACTGATTTTTTGATGGCTTGCTTTCATATTGACACCCCTAATGTAAACTTCATTGTTAAAGCTATTATATTTAATCCCAACAACGATTAATAACGGTAATAATTGAACTATTAGTTCAAAAGGATTGAAGTAATGAATTCACCGATCACACTCGACACGTTAAAGGTACTTGATGCTATTAAACGTAAGCATAGTTTTTTCGGCGCAGCGGATTAATTGTTTCGGGTGCTTTCGACTATCTTCTATACGGTCAATAAGCTTGAAGAGGATTTAAATATTGCGCTGTTTGATGCAGCACGTTCAGCGGGTTTACTCGATGGTCAGGCGCGTATTACCGCTCCTAGTATTGACAAAAAATAGAGGTACAGTTGCTGGTTTAGGAGTGGGTTATTTGCCTGTTCATCGCCTATAGCAAGAGTGACAGCTGTGGCACCCAGTGGCATTAACGGTGGCAAAACCTGAAGATAGCAACCATGATTTGTGTATTGCATGGCATAAATATAATAAAGGCAATACACTGGCGTGGTTTGTGGAAAAAATACAGGCATTACCAAGCAATGTGTTTTTGACCCATTAATTACAAAACAATAAAAAGCCAGCCGAGTAACTACCGGGCTGATTCTATTGTGACTTAATACAAGCAACGCAGTGATTATTTAAATCTAAACTTGAAAAAATCGTATTTTATTTTCCGACGCTAAACTTGAGTGCTTCGAACCTAAAACGGAAAGCGGATAGCATGACCGGCATTTTTTGCCTTAGTCCTTAAATAGGATTCGTTATCGTCTTTAATAAATGTTGAAGTACTGATCACCTTATCAACCGTTATCCCATACTCCCGCAACGCCTTCACTTTTAGCGGGTTATTGGTTAATAGCTGTAGTTTCCTAATATTTAACGCCGCGAGCATTTGTCCCGCTTCGGTGAAATCTCTAAGGTCGTCTTCAAAACCTAACTGGTTATTAGCTTGATAGGTGTCCATACCTTCAGATTGAAGTTTATAAGCATCAATTTTGTTATATAGGCCAATTCCCCGACCTTCCTGACGCAGATAAATAATAATGCCGCCTTCTTTTTCCATTAGCTCGATGGCTTCATCTAATTGTTCACCGCAATCACAACGTGATGAATGAAAAACATCTCCCGTTAAACATTCGGAATGTATGCGCACGATCGGCGAGCTTGAGCACTCGTCTGCTTTTCCAAAAATAATAGCGATATGCTCTTTATCGGACGTTAAGCCATTAAACGATGCTATCTGAGCTGGAATTCGGCTATTAGCACCTATTTTTAGCGAAATTTTGGTTCTTACTTTGGTCATAATATTTAACCTTATATCTTCTACTATTATTTTAGTTACACAGGATGAGTCCAATTAAGCCACTTGATCGGCCAGTATCAATGACGCATTGGTGACGTTTCAGATAAGCTTTGCAGCGAGTCCCGTAAGTACTTCAAGCACTTGATCTTTCTTATAAGCGGCGTTAATAAAATCGGTTCTTTTTTCATTCCCAATATGACCTCTCTCAGCAAGCAGCGCTCTGCTAAAATCATACCAGACTTGCAGTATTTTTTCCTTTACCCGATGCTGCAATAACATTATTCGGGATTTTGCTGATTTTATCATCCTCCTATGGTCAGGGACATAATAACCGTCATTGTTTTTAACGTTGACAGCCATAGGCGCGCCTTGCTACTGAGGCGCTGTGAGTATCATGTCCGTCATAAATGAACCAAGACAGAGCAGTATTGATGCCACTTTTTTGTGCAGTCCATTTCTTTGAATAATCTCCGTTTTCAACAAACCTGAATTTGTTGATCCGATAAATCTGTTAAGCATCTAGATATTTTTATGTTTTTGGTATACATATAACACCCTTGCAAAATTTCTCTTAAAAAAAGCTGTAATGAACCGCTGGATTTTACCACGCAATAATTAAGAATGAGTTGTAGACTTAAGCATAGGAAGTAGATGAGCGTTTAATTGACAGGTTCAAGCTGCCTAATTATGACTGATAACTTAACTCTTTTCATGTGCTAAAATCTTTTATGCCAATACAAAAAAATCTATTTTATGACATTAAATAGAACGCTTTATAACCAATCGCTTAAAAGCCTTAGATTACGAGGACTTAACATTGTTTAGCAGAATATTGTCATCACTGTGTAAATACTTTACATATATTCACTCCAGTCACTCGCCATCATTAGGTAAGGCCATTTTCTTTACGGGCTTAATGGCGGCTGGGCTTGTCACGGCAATTTTGGTGCAACCCTTGATTGAAATTGGAGGCTGGCAAAACTACCTGCCATTACACACTGCGCTTGAAACTATTTCCATTATTATCGCAGCATTAATATTTGCCGTGGGCTGGACAGGCAGAAAACGCAAGTTACCCGGCAACATAGTCTTGCTTGCCTCTGTGTTTTTGGGGGTGGGCATACTCGATTTTTCTCATATACTCTCCTACCCGGGCATGCCTGATTATGTAACGCCAAGCAACCCTAATAAAACCATTGGATTTTGGCTTGCGGCAAGAATACTTTCGACCATCGGATTATTATTATTCGTTATATTACCAATTCGTCTATCGTCTTTTAGGTTTTTCCGCTATCTGATTTTGTCAATCATACTGGCAGCAACGGGAATTGTGCACTGGCTGATCCTAATGAATCCTGACTTTCTTTCACATCTGTTCTTTACCCCGCAAGCGGGACTTAGCGCTCTTAAAATCAATACTGAGTATATTATTATCGGTTTAACTTTAATAACAGTATTGCTACTGCTGCAGCAAATGCACCGACCCCAAACCTATCATGCATCATCCCTGCTCACAGGTCTGTGTATTATAGCGATGAGCGAGTTTTTCTTCACTCTATACGCCGATTTAACGGATATTTACAATATATCGGGTCATCTCTATAAGGTTATTGCCTACCTCTTTATTTACCGGGCAATTTTTATTACTGTCATCGAAAGACCCTACCACAATCTAGAGTTGGCAAAAACTCAACTTCGCGAAAAAAAACGCTTACTCGACGACATTATAGAGAATATTCCAACGGCTATTTTTCTGAAAGATGTTAATAATTTACGGCTTTCTCTTATCAATAAATCCACTGAAAAGTTATTTGGACATAGTCGTGAAACTATTTTAGGGCAAAGTGATTATGACTTTTTCCCTAAAGAACAAGCAGACTTTTTCACCAATAAAGATCGCGAGACGATAGAGCGAAGAACACTACTTGAAATCCCCGAGGAAATCATAGATACCCCCTTTGGATCCCGCACTCTATACACAAAAAAAATAATCATCACCGATGAGCACAATAATCCCAAATTTCTGCTTGGCATTTCAGAAGATATTACCGAACGCAACGCCGCCAAAAAGGCGCTTGAAGAAAGTGAACACTCCCTTAGAGAATCACAGCGAATTGCACGTTTGGGAAGCTACCTTTTCGATTTGCGCAGTAACCAATGGTCCGGTTCTGAAATATTAGATAATTTACTTGGTATTGATGCCGATTACCAACGTACTATGGAAGGTTGGGCGCAATTAATTCATCCTGATGATCGCAGTAGAATAGATCATTATTTTAAAGAAGATGTCCTTAATCAGAAAAAATCCTTTAATCAAGAATATCGAATGAAACGTCAAAATGATCAAGCTGTCCGTTGGGTACATGGCTTAGGTGAGCTCGAGTTCGATAATCAAGGAAGCCCTATCCTCATGAAAGGGACCATTCAGGATATTACCGAACGAAAACTTGCTGAAGCTCACCTGCAGGCTCTGGCAAACTTTGATCAGCTTACCGGGCTGCCGAACCGTTTTATGCTCAAGGATAAAATCACCTACCTTTTTACGCTTGCAAGACGTAATAATGAATCCTTAACCATGATGTTTCTAGACCTTGACCATTTTAAAAATGTCAATGATACCTTAGGGCATGTAATTGGTGATCGACTGCTGATCGAAATAGCAAAGCGACTAAAATCTGCCATCCGGGAGGTCGACCTTGTATCAAGGATTGGAAGCGATGAGTTTATTTTACTTTTCCCTAATACCGATGCAGACAGCGCATTAAATATTGCGACAAAACTGATTGAAACCGTGTCACTGCCTACTGTCTTTGAACACCATGAACTGTTTATCACTGCCACAATAGGTATTGCTATCTATCCGAATGATGGCGAAGAGTTTGAAACCTTGATCAAAAATGCCGATACCGCCATGTCTCAGGCAAAAAGATACAGCCGCAACACTTTCCATTTTTTCACCGAAGAGATGCAGGTTCATTTGCAACGTAAGTTAAAAATAGTCAATGCCATGAGACATGCTCTGCTGCGTAATGAAATGCAAGTACACTACCAACCACAGATTTCAGCAGTAAAGGGGCATATTATAGGTGCTGAAGCGCTGCTGCGCTGGAGACATCCGGAGCTGGGAGACATTTCTCCCGGTGAATTCATTCCCATTGCAGAAAGCAGCGGACAGATTGTAGCGATTGGAGAGTGGGTATTACGTACCGCCATTGATCAAATGAAGGTCTGGCAAAATGAAGGACTCGCGCCAATGGTTGTCGCTGTCAATCTGTCTGCTCTGCAGTTTAAACAAGCCAACCTTATCGGCATGATTATTAGCATGCTAAATAAAGCACAGCTCGCACATCAATACCTGGAATTGGAACTCACCGAAGCCATTACTATGGATGATCCGCAGCAGGCGATTAACATTATGAATCAATTGCATGCAAAGGGCATTCGCATGTCGATTGATGACTTTGGTACAGGTTACTCTTCCCTGAGCTATCTCAAGCAGTTTAAGGTTTACAAACTTAAAATCGACCAATCATTTATTTGTAATCTTGCCAGGGATTCCGATGACCGAGCGATGGTGCACGCCATTATCGATATGGCGAAAAACCTCGGAATGCAGACCATTGCCGAAGGGGTCGAGACAGCCGAACAGCTGGAATTTCTACGCCTGCACGGCTGTAATGAAATACAAGGTTATTATTTTAGTAAAGCTATTCCGGCTGACGAATTTTCCCGCTTTGCCAAGCAGGGCCCGCACCACTAAAACGATAACAGTTTAAACTGACCAAATTCGGTGATTGCAAAGCTTCTTTAGAACCACCCTCTGGCTTGTCATCGCTCAGGAAAATAGACGTTTAGCTTTTAATAGCGCGCCCAAAACGACTGAGCTAAAGGCATCAGCAACGGTAATATTAACCTCTGGATAACGCGCTTTAATCGCTTGCTGGACTAGCGGTGATAACCCCATACCGCCGGTTAAATAGATAATTTCTGGTTGCTGTTTGGCCTCATCAACCGCGCTGTCAATCATGACAAACATCTTTTCTAACCATTTTGTCATAGTCTGTGCAACCTGATCACGTTTGATGGTCACGTCCAATGATTTGTCTATAAAAGCTAAGGGTAAATCTGTTTGTTGCTGGTCACTTAAATCGATCTTCGCAAGCTCAATGGCATGCATCAATTGATGAGTAAGCCTTTGCTTTTGTACCTGCTGTAAACGCATCAGTGGTGCAGGATCTTTACTATCGGAGATATATTCAGTGATCGATTTAGCACGAGCGGGGGAATAAAAATCACTCATCTCGGGAATATTGTCAATCGCATAAACGCCAAAATACAACATATTTGGAATTGAACGGCCACCTGCTGTGCGCCCTCCCCGACCAAACAGAGGCGACACTATGCTGCTTGCTAAATATTTATCACTTACAATGCCGCCCTGGCGGATCCCCTTGGTGGCATAAATATCAGCATCTCTCTCAAGTTTATCGGCTTTCTCTTTACTTAATAAACAAAAAGTAACATCGGAAGTACCTCCTCCTAAATCGACTACCATCGCCTTAGTTGGCTTCTTAATTTGTTGTTCAAAGTGATAAGCTGCTGCCAGGGGCTCATGGATAAAGTCAACCTGTGTAAAACCCGCTTTGGTTGCTGCGCGTAACATTAGCGCTTCAGCTTGTTGGTTTCCTAACTCCCCCATAGTGGAGTGGTAGTTGACCGGGCGCGCAATAACCGCTTTATTAATAGTAATATTTAACTGTTTTTCAGCACACTGCTTAAGATAAGATAAAAAGCGAACGACCAATAGTTCAAAGTTATCTAATAAACGTTTTGGAATTTTAGCGCCAAGAAAATTCTTTGGGCTATTAACATAGCGCCCTTCATCAGGGGTTAATAAAAAGGTCTTAAAGCCTTGTTCACCAAACAAAATCTCACCGGAATTTAACATCTCATTTAAGGTTTGCTCATTCGTTTTTGCATTATTACTCGCGGCACCCGATTCATTATGGGTCAAATAGATTGCAGAACGGATCTTAAACGGGTTCTCACTCTCTTTATCGACAACAATCAGTGTCGGTTTGTTATTAAGCCAAGCTGCTACGGCACAATTGCTTGTACCAAAATCAATACCAATAAAATCAGCGGTCATTATGTTTCCTGACAAAAAAAAAGGCAGGACATCCATACCTTCTAATTATTAAATTAAAGGCAAGATCATACCTTGAACAACTAAACATTAACATTGGACAGGGCAAAAAAGACTTAGCACGGGGATTTGCAGAGGCGGCTAATTGGCCGTTAGCTATACTATAATGGACATATCAACGCCAGAAAGAAAAAGTAGCGTTTAATTCCTGCGCCAACTTACATAACCTGCACCGTTGGGCTGTTGATTCTAGGGATCAAATGCCCAACGGCCTAGAGGAAAAGCTATGTTTGGATTTACGCTTATTCTTAACCTGATTGCCTCTCTGATGCATGGCTATCTCACCTGGCGTATTGCATCTCTCAACTGCTTCAAGCCAGTTCATCTCCGTCGCAGGCTATGGCTGCTTTCCCTGACACTGTGGCTGTTATACCTGGTCGGCATACACGCTGGTGATGATGTCAGCGGAAGTCTGCTGAGCCTGCTAAATCAGCTTGCCCTGAACTGGCTGGGAGCGCTGTTTCTTGCTACCACTATCCAGCTTATGCTCGAACTACTGAGCGGCTTTGGTTTTTGGGCAAAACCCTATCTTAATCAGCTTCGCAGCAGTGCCCTTTTGCTCTCGTTGCTATTGATTGTCGTGGCACTGGTGCAGGGTATGCGTGCGCCGATCGTTAGCCGGCACGAGGTTACCCTGACTGCACTGCCCGTATCGCTCGACGGCACTCGTATTGTGGTGCTATCAGATCTGCATCTCGGCAGTCAGTTGGGAGCGCAATGGCTTAATGCGCGGGTTGCTCAGGTTGAAGGACTCAAACCAGATCTGATCGTTCTGTTGGGTGATATCTTTGAGGGACATGGCAGAATAGATAGCGGCCTGCAAGCTGTCTTTGCGCGCCTGAAAGCGCCGATGGGAGTCTATGCCGTCACCGGTAATCACGAGTTCCACGGTGACAGTACGGCAGCCATCGCCATCAGCGAGAAGGCCAGCGTAGTATGGCTGCGCAACTGCTGGCAGGAGGTCGCCCCCGGATTACTGCTTGCAGGCGTAGATAATCTATCCAGACAGCAGCTCAATAATAATAACGGGGATCGGGTATTGTCGTTACTCGATGGGAATTATAAGGGCGCTATAGTACTACTTTCGCACTCACCGTTGCAGGTGAAAAAGGCCAAAAATAGGGGTGTCGGGCTGATGTTGTCAGGCCACACTCACGGAGGCCAAATCTGGCCCTTCGGCCTTCTGGTCAAACAATACTATCCCTACTTCGATGGGTGATATCAGATCGGCAAGATGAGCCTGATCGTTAGTTGCGGCACCGGCCTGTGCGACCTCACATGCGGCTGTGGCAGCCGGGTGAAATTATTGAAGTGACACTCCGTGCGGACTAAATCAGCGCCAGCCGGCTATCTCAAAATTTTTGCTGCAGACCACTCTTCCCTCAATCACAGCTTTCGCTGCGGTCTCAAAAAAAACGGCTCTACGCTTAAGATAGAAAGAACAAAGTCCCGGTCAAAGTTATTAAAGTTATTAAAGTTATCAAAGTTGATTTGAACAGCTTGTTTGGGTAAAAAACTTTTATTCTTCCTATACTGAATTACTTGTGCAACATTAAACTGCTCAATCATCAAAAATAAAAAAATCACAGTAAACAAAAAAATCGCATAATTTTTAAACACATCCCTCGATTTTCTTATTTAAGGATTTAAAATTCCTTCATCACTTCCGAAAAAATCCGATAAGATTTCACCCGATCCTCATGATCAAAGATATGAGATGCCACCATTAATTCATTGACCCCCGTTTTTTGAAGAAAATCTGTGGTATTTTGCTTTAGTGTTTCCTTGCTACCCACAAAAGAATATTTCAGCATACGCTGAAAAGTGGGATTTTCAGACAACTCCCGCAATTCATCGGTCATATTGGTAGGCTTCTGAAGATAGTCAATATTTCCGGTCAAAACACCAAACATCATTCGAATCATAGAGGTAGACATTTTTTCTGCCTCCTGATCGCTGTCTGCTGCGATCACATTGATGCAGGCAATTGTATAGGGTTCCTGCAATAATTCTGAAGGCTTAAAATTATTGTTATAAATATTCAGGGCCTCAAATAATTGTGCAGGCGCAAAATGACTTGCAAAAACATAGGGAAGTCCTTTTTTAGCCGCAAGGTGAGCGCTATCTGTACTGGAGCCTAATATATAAAGTGGCACATTTATCCCTTCGGCAATGCTAGTCCTTACTTGGGCCCCGCTATTCTTAGGAGAAAAATACTGTTGAATCTCACCGATTTCTTCGGGAAATTTATGGACCGCTTGCATTCTGTCAGACCGGATGGCATGCGCCGTTATTTGATCTGTTCCCGGAGCTCTTCCCAGGCCCAAATCAATTCGATTTGGGTAAATAGAGCCCAAGGTTCCAAATTGTTCGGAGACAATTAAAGGAGAGTGGTTGGGAAGCATAATTCCACCGGAACCCACCCTTATTTTATTTGTACCACCAGCAATATATCCAATTAGGACTGCCGTTGCTGAACTGGCAATGCTTATCATATTGTGGTGCTCTGCCAGCCAAAAACGTTTGTAACCAAATTCTTCTGCTTTTTGGGCAAGGTCAAGGCTCTTTTTAAAGGTTTCTTCAGGTGTCGAATGGCTGGAAACAGTGGCTAATTCTAGTATCGAAAATGGGATGTTTTTAAAGTTCATACTTAATATTTAATCCTTGTTTTATTCAGATGTAATCTCTGTTGCTCAACTTGAAATATGATTTATTTTGGTTCTGTTTTAGCCGTCATCGCAGTGGCACATTGCGAGCAAGACAGCACATTTAAAGGTATTCCACTGGGCCAGAGTCGCCATAAAATACGATTATTGCAGAATAGTTCTCTCTGAGTTAAAGGCACACTCAGAGGCTGATAGAAATCTTATTCGAAACCATTAGGGGCATAGCCGGAATGAGTCAATTTGCTCTTACTTTGATTGTTATGCTTGTTCTAGCTCATTTTTTGAATAGATCATAGCTTATGGAAAATAGCGACTTACCCCGGAACTGACACCTGGAAAAGTAAGTTTTTTTCCAAACTAAGAACAGCTCAGATAAATGACTATCCTCTTATTAGATTACAGAAGCAATAGGAGGCGGGAAGCGTTTTGTGTAAGTCGCTTTTGGGAAGAAGCGAGCATAATGCTCACTTTTATTTTTACTACCTGAGTGTAATAAAACACAAAATGAGGCTAAAATCTGCATACAGAAAGCGCCGCCTTTATTATTATGATAGATTTCTGCATAACACTACATCGACGAACACTCTTACCGCGACGATGTGTTCGTTACGGTTATTCAGAAGGGTTATTACCCTACCGTGTTGTTTAGTAATTAGATGGCTGTCCAACTATTAATTCTTATCACTCCATGGCCGGAGGTTCACCCTCCCAACGGATTAAAATATCAGCATAGAATAAATATCGCCGCGCTTTATTAAAAGAGCGGCGATATTCATTTATTCAGCTGTCGTAGCGCCGACGAGAGCTGATCGTTCACACCATGACACACTTAAAATAAGACTAAATAGTGTAATCGCTAGCACTAACTCTATAAAAGCGCCGCAGCCATATTTATTTCTGGCTACAGCGGATCTAATATCATATTCCAGAATGTGTTAACGACCCCATCAAAGCTGCGCCAGCGCACTCACCAACAGTGGATAGATTTTGTTTTGATCCACGCAGTTGCTGATATAGTCCTTAGTTGCACCACCAGCAGTGTCGGGCGAGCCTCGAAGCGCGCAACCATCGGTACGGGCGATGGCCTTTTCAAGTTTCTGCCGGGTTTGATCAACTTTTGACTTTTGCAGACTGTCAATCGCCTGCAACAGAAAATTTTCCATTGCAGTCTGGTTCCCACTGGTTGTGACACTGCTAAGTGATAACACGGTGATAATATTTAATGATTCCATCGCCTGTTGCTGCACATATTGTTCCGTGGTGATAACCGCAATATTTACCTCGTCCGGCGTGGAGTCAGCATAACCATCGCTGACCACAAGCTCTGCCGTATAGGCACCGGCAAGATCCGGTATTAACTCTGGAGTCACACCAGCATTGTCGCTGAGGGTTGCGCTACTCCCGGTGGGCGCAGTGAGAGTCCACAGAAAGGTCAGTGCATCAGAGTCTGAATCAAAACTTGCCGAGCCATCGAGCACCACGGTTTCACCCACATAACTGCCCCGATCAAAGCCGGCATTTGCCACAGGTGGCGTATTTAATGAAGAAACGGTGACTATATCAGGAAGGCTGGACAGTGCGCCTTGATCCGTCACCACTAGGCTTATCAGATAGTCGCCCGGTAGATCCACAATAAAGCTGGGGGTCACTGTATCGGCATTGGTCAGCACAACAGGGCTACCCGGCGGTTTCGCATCAAAGGTCCAATCGTATAAAAGATCTTCCGATGCTGTTTTGTCATCTGTAGAGCCACTGCCGTCAAGGGCAACGTTCTGCCCGACATGAATGGACTGATTAAGCCCTGCCTCTGCCACGGGCGCCGTATTACCAGTCACGCCGGTGAATATGTAGGCGGCACCTGCATCAGCGCCATTGTCATCCTCAAGATTTGCTGCAATCAGTGCGGTATCGCCGGACAGTCCCATTGAAAAACTAAAAAAATCACGGTAAGCACCGTCGCCTGGTTTGATTTTCGCTTGCTCACTCCAGATAGTCCCATTACGGGCAAATATGTAAACTGCGCCAGAGTCAGTGCCGTTATCATCATCACGGATGGCGCTAACAAGCGCAGTATCACCAGACAGCGCAACCGACCAGCCGGACTCATCATCGGTTTCGACATCACTGCCGATGAGTTTTGCCTGTTGGCTCCAGAGTGCGCCGCTGCGCACAAATACGTAGGCCGCACCGGCTTCAAGACCCTTGTCAGCATCACCATTCGTTCCAATTAGCGCCGTATCTGCAGATAACGCAACTGATACCCCAAAAAAATGATAGCTTTTAGAATCATCCGGCTGGAGTTTGGCCTGTTCGCTCCAGGTTGTGCCACTGCGTGTAAACACGAAGGCGCTTCCTGAACGAGTGCCGTTATCATCATCGTAAACTGTACCGATCAATGCAGTATCATCGAATAGATCCACCGCCCAACCAAACCTGTCATTTGTTAAACCATCACTGTCCCTGAGCTTAGCCTGCTCGTTCCAAGTAGTTCCACTGCGAGTGTAGATATAGACCGAACCGGCATCTGCGTCCGGATTATCGTCGCCATAGGCGCCGATTGCCAGGTTATCGCCATAGATTGCTAGCGAATTACCGAAAAAATCACGAAATTGACCATCACTGGCAGTGATTTTTGCCTGTTCACTCCAGACAGTTCCACTTCGAGTATAAACATAAACAGCGCCAGCGTCAGTGACCACGCCGTCCGCAAATCTGGCACCAACGACTATGGTATCGCCATCTATCGCCACTGAGTAACCGAAGTTATCAGCGGTGCTGCCATCACTGGCGGTCAGTTTGGCCTGTTCACTCCAGGAAGTGCCGTTACGGGTATACACATAAGCGGCACCCGGGCCAGAAGCTGGAACAGTATATGAAACACCGGCACCAATAACGGCGGTATCCCCGGACAATGCCACCGAGTAACCAAAATAATCATAAGCGGCGCCATCACTGGCGAGAATTTTGGCCACCTCAACAGGCGTCAGCGCTGCCCAGGATGCACTTGCAATAAGACTCAAGAATGTAATAGCTACCAACCTCAGTCCTGAAAGATATAAATGAAACATACTCATATACTCCTATTAGTAGGGTGTTTTTGAAATGATAGATAGCTATAAGTATAGTAAGAGTAGAAAAGCTTCACCAAAAAAATGTTGATTTAAACAGCCTGTTTTAGCTCTTTAATACTGGTCATTATTTTACTCCTCCGCGATGCCTGCCATTTTCAATATCAAGATTAAAAATCAGCTTTAATCTTTGCGCCCAAGTCATCAACGGGTGTTTTCTGACGGGGCTTTTATACTTTCGCCGCACATTATATAAACACCTAATGCACAAGTTTCGCATACTTAAATTTATTGAAAAATGAATTATTTTCAATTTGTATTTACAGAGACCTTTATAAATGCAAATGCAAATGCAAATGCATCATTTTCCCAAGACAAAAAAACCATTTACAAGTGAATATGTATGCTACCCAACTGTTTTATTACGTGCTCTGGTCTAACCTTTAACAATCAAAAAAATTTAAATGTTTATGACTAATACACTGTTAGTCCACACCAGGGATAAGCATGAAAAAACTATTATTATTCTTTGCAGCGGGCTGCTTGGGAGCACTAGGCAACAGCATAACTGTTTGGCAATTTGGACAGCTTGGTATCACTTCAACATGGGGTGTTTCAATTGACCCCTCTTTCAGCCCTGCATGGTTGTATCCAAGAATTGTGTGGGGCGGTCTCTGGGGATTTCTTTTCATTCTACCCATATTGCAATCAAGGCTACTTCTTAAGGGAACAATCTTAAGTCTATTTCCAACCGCTGTTATGCTCTTTATTGTTTTCCCCTATCAGGCAAACAAAGGTATTGCTGGAATAGAGCTTGGACTAATGACACCGGTGTTTGTAATATTCTTCAATTGGGTGTGGGGTATTATTACAGCCATCACCATTAAGTATGCAAAGTAAAAGGGCTCACAATGCGTTCCTGTTGAGGTTTTGGTTTCCGAAGAATGTCACCAAAAAAGTCAGTTCCTATTTTTATTAATGGAAAGGAGATAAGTCACATGCGTACATTTATTGTTGGAATATTTATACTGGTATGGTCGTTGCAGGTAAACGCAACCTTGATTGACATCACTAAAACCTTCGACGTCAAAAATGACACAGGTCATTTTGCGACTGATTTTCATGTGGAGATTATATTTGATAAATCCAGTGCTTTTTCAGGGCCTCTATTAGGGGAGTTAAGCGCAACCAATACACCTGATTGGGATTATTCCTGGGGATTTCAGGGGACAGCAGGTAACTCTAAAGATGCCAGGTTACGGGTAGATTTTGTAGGTGATATTAAAGATCATGTTCCCATCGATGGCACAGCAACTTTTAAGTTTACTTTTAAGGCCGATCCAACCGACATTAAGAGCATAACGCATTATTGGACGGTTCCTGAGCCTAATATTTCCATATTATTGGGTTTCGGTCTGCTCGGTATACGGCTCTTTTCCAGAAGAAGAAAGCAGCATTAGCCTTTATGCAGATATTGTTTCCTTTGCTGCCAAAGAGGGTCAATTTTTTTTTCATCTTGCGCTGTCAGTATCATCAGGCAACGCACAGGAAAGCGTCACCCTCTGCTGAATATTTATAATAGTCGAGTAGAGCAGGCTGCGGCTTAAAGCTGTTAAATCCAGTTTAAAATGCAGAGACAATACCTAACGGAGCCTTTGCTGCTGTTTGCAACCTACTTGAACGCATTATTAATATTGTTCAATAGGCCAAACATCACTAAATTCACTAAAAAACAAAAATTAAATCTATTTAATTTGTAATATTTAATAATTCATATTGCTCTCTCCTTTCTTTGATCGTAGTGTTTTTAAAATTGCGAACATCTTGCAACATTGCATTTAAGAACATAACCACATTAGTGAGTGCTACCGTGAAAATTAAAGAAAGGTTTAATATTTTGAATTTAGACGCTAATGAAAAACTGCTCTTTCAAAGTGAAGAAAAAGAAAAGCTGGCCGCTGAGTTAATCATTGCCGAGGAAGAAAAAGAAAAGCTGGCTGCCGAGTTAGTCATTGCCAAGGAAGAAAAAGAAAAACTGGCTGCCGAATTAGTCATTGCTCTTGAATTTCGTATTGCCGCCACTGCCTTTGAATCTCAAGAAGGCATGTTTATCACCGATGCTAATAACCGTATTCTTCGCGTGAATAAGGCCTATATCAGAATTTCAGGCTACAGTGCAGAAGAAGTTATTGGACAAAAACCTAAGCTATTTAGCTCTGGCCGGCAAGAAAAAGTGTTCTATAAGGCGATGTGGGACAGTATCAACAGCACCGACGCATGGGAAGGTGAGATATGGAATAGCCGCAAAAATGGTGATATCTATCCTGGACATATGACTATTACTGCAGTGAAAGATACCAACGGGATGGTCTCTAATTATGTCGCTATGATCATAGATATTACGTTAGACAAAGCTGCCTCGGAAGAAATCAATAACCTCGCCTACTTTGATCCGCTCACTAAGTTGCCAAACCGCCGTCTATTGCTTGATGAACTTAATCTTGCCCTCACTATTAATGCGCGCACTCATCAGTATGGTGCATTACTGTTTATTGATTTAGACCACCTTAAAACCCTCAATAATACCCGTGGCCACGATGTGGGAAATTTATTATTAAAACAAGTAACCACCCGCTTAACTGAAAGTGTTAGAGAAGGTGATACCATCGCTCGATTGGGCTGTAATGAGTTTGTGGTGGTGTTAGAAAACCTCAGCCCACAAGCAATTAAAGCTACTGCACAAACCAAACAGATGGCCAAAAAAATCCTCTTTACACTGACTCAACCCTACTCACTCAATGCGATCAAGTATCACTGCACCCTCAGTATCGGCGCGACAATTTTCAATGGGCATGAATTGGGATCAGAGGAGCTGTTAAAGCAAGCGGATATTGCTATGTATCAATCCAAGGACGCAGGGCGTAACAGCCTTTGTTTCTTTAATCAAACAATGCTGGAAGCTATTACTATCCGTGCAGAGATGGAAAATGAACTGCACAAAGCGATTAAACAAAATCAATTCCAACTATATTATCAAATACAGGTTAACGGCTCTGGTCAAGCATTAGGAGCTGAAGCCTTAATCCGCTGGCAACATCCAGAACGTGGTCAGATTTCACCCTTTAACTTTATTCCTTTAGCCGAAGAAACAGGGCTTATTTTACCGATAGGGCAATGGGTATTAGATACCGCCTGTGCTCAACTTAAAAAATGGCAACAGAACCCACTGACACAAGACCTTGTACTCGCCGTTAATGTCAGTGCGAAACAATTTCATCAAGAAGACTTTATAGAACAAGTCAAAACCACTCTGCAACGTCATCAGATTATCCCTGACCGACTAAAGCTAGAACTAACCGAAAGTATGTTGGTGGAAAATATTAGCGATATCATTATCAAAATGAATACGCTCAGAAAAATAGGTATTTTATTCTCATTAGACGACTTTGGCACTGGTTATTCTTCTTTACAATATCTAAAAAGATTGCCCATCAATCAATTAAAAATAGACCAGTCATTTGTGCGTGACCTTATTACGGATGCCCATGACAGAATAATTGTACGCACTATCATTGCCATGTCACATAGCTTAGGTATCGACGTTATTGCCGAGGGTGTCGAGACAGTAGAAGAAAAACAATTCCTGTTGAATAAAGGCTGTACCCATTATCAAGGTTATTTATTTAGCAAACCCGTGCCAATTGATGAGTTTGAGGCGTTGCTTAAGTCGGGCTGATTGTTAATGGTCTACGTTATCGCTGATCGTTATTGAATCTGGTGATTTATTCGTCTGCAGAGCAATATAACTGGTGCGGATGAAAAGCGAGGCACATACCTTTTAATCATTAAATTAAAGGAAAGATCAAACCACCTGCTGCACAATCCGCACTGATAACCCGTAAAGACACGGAACAGAACAATGACTATATTGAACTGGTATTGACTAAGTATCAGACTCACTTGAATTTATCAGGATCTACTTTGGCTCCGATTCTGCGCATGAAAGACAAGATATCGACAGCAAGTGTAGCTTTGTAACGCATAATACAGGGAAATAACGGGTTATTAGATTAAGGTTAATTGATGCTAACCTTTTGCCAATTTTAAAATATTATCCTAGAAACAATAAAGCCCCGACATAAGTCGAGGCTTTATTTAATGTTTGGCAGGGATGGAGAGATTCGAACTCCCAACATACGGATTTGGAATCCGTCGTTCTACCGTTGGAACTACACCCCTGTAGACGTGTTGAATAATACCTAAGCTAAATTTAAAGTAAAGTATTTTATACTGCAAAGTGTTTGACTGACGACAAAATAAACAGTTTAAGCCTAAACGGTTAAACATAAAAAATTTTTTTTATGTTTAACTACTCGTAGCCAGTTGCTATTCTCTAGTGTATTTTTACGATTTAAACACAGTGATTATTTAACGAGGATTTTGATTAATATGAGTACCCCACAACCAAGCATCAAACCTGCTGTTCCTAATTTTTCATCTGGCCCATGTGCAAAACGTCCGGGTTATGATGTGAGTCAACTCGATCTTTGTGCATTAGGCCGTTCTCATCGATCCAGTCTTGGCAAAAAAGCATTAGAAAAAGTTATTTCCGATACGGCTGAAATATTGCAACTGCCTAAAGGTTACCGCGTGGGTATTGTTCCAGCTTCAGATACTGGCGCGATGGAGATGATTTTATGGTCAATGCTCGGCCCAAGACCCGTTGATGTCTGCTACTGGGAGTCATTTGGTGAAGGCTGGTATGCTGATATTATCAAGCAGCTGAAATTAGACAAAGTCAATAAAATCAGCGCAGATTACGGACAGTTACCCGATTTATCAAAAGTTAATCCAGAAAATGATATTGTTTTCACTTGGAATGGCACAACCTCTGGTGTTAAGGTTGAGAATGGTGATTTTATTAAAGATGATCGCCAGGGACTAACTATTTGTGATGCAACTTCTGCTGTATTTGCGATGCCATTACCTTGGGAAAAATTAGATGTTACCACCTTTAGCTGGCAGAAAGTGCTTGGCGGTGAAGGGGCTCACGGAATTATTATTTTAAGTCCCCGTGCCGTTGAGCGTTTAGAAAGCTATACACCAAGCTGGCCTTTACCTAAAATATTCCGCTTAACAGCAGGCGGAAAACTGATTGAAGGTATTTTTAATGGTGCAACCATTAACACCCCTTCTATGCTTTGTATCGCTGATTACCAAGACGCCCTTAACTGGGTAAAAGAGATGGGAGGTGTTCAAGCAAGCATCCAAAAATCTTTGGATAACTTAGCTGTTTTAGAGACGTTTGTGGCCAATAATAGCTGGATTAATTTCTTAGCTGAAAAAGCAAACACTCGCTCAAATACCAGCGTCTGTTTATCCCTTGATTTAAGTGATTCACAAATTAAAGCATTGGTTAACTTACTGGCAGAAGAGCAAGTTGCCTATGATATTGCAGCTTATAAAGACGCGCCCAGTGGTTTACGCATTTGGTGTGGCAGCACAGTAGAAAAACACGATTTACAAGCTTTATTGCCTTGGCTAACTTGGGCTTACCAAGAAGTCACCGTATAACAGCACAACAAAATTTAAGGGTACTCATGAATAATAATAAATTCGATTTTGACTATATCTGTATTGGCGGCGGCAGTGGCGGCATTGCCTCGGCTAATCGGGCATCGAAGTATGGACAAAAGGTAGCAATCATTGAAGCAAAAGCATTGGGCGGCACTTGTGTCAATGTTGGCTGCGTGCCTAAAAAAGCGATGTGGTATGCCGGACAAATTGCAGATGCGCTACGCTATGCGCCTGATTATGGTTTTGATGCACCGCTTAAAAATTTCAGCTGGGCAAAATTAATTGAAAGCCGCGAAGCTTATATTGCGCGTATTCATCAATCATATGAACGGGTTTTGGGTAACAATAATATTACTGTGATTGACGGTTTTGCTAAGTTTATTGATAATCATACGGTTGAAGTCAATGGAAAAACCTATACAGCACCTCATATTACGGTTGCAACGGGCGGTGCTCCAACTGTTCCAGCAATTGAGGGAGCAGAACACGGTATTACATCCGATGGTTTTTTTGCCCTTAATGAGCAACCCAAACGAGTCGCCGTTGTTGGTGCAGGTTATATCGCGGTGGAAATAGCCGGTGTCTTTAATGCCTTGGGCAGTGAAACCCATTTACTTTGCCGTCGCCATACTTTTTTGCGTGACTTCGATCATATGCTTTCCTCCACATTGGTTGAAGTGATGCAGGAAGAAGGCCCGACACTGCATACTCACTCGACCCCTAAATCAGTACATAAAAATGAGGATGGCAGCCTTACCTTACATTTAGAAAATGAAAAATCGCTGACTGTTGACTGTTTGGTTTGGGCTATTGGTCGTAACCCGGCCAATACTGATATCGGTCTGGAAAATACCGATATTGAACTTAATAAACATAAATTTATCAATGTTGATAAATACCAAAATACAACAGCTCAAGGTATTTATGCCGTAGGCGATAATACTGGTGAGATCCAATTAACCCCGGTTGCGATCAAGGCCGGTAGATTTTTGTCAGAGCGTTTATTTAACGGACAACTGGATGCGCATTTAGATGCTAAATTAGTGCCGACAGTGGTCTTTAGCCACCCGCCGATAGGAACAATAGGCTTGACTGAGCTTGAGGCGGAAGAAAAATACGGTAAAAGCAAGCTGAAGGTTTATACCTCACAATTTACCAGTATGTATACCGCCATGACGACCATGCGCCAACCAACACGAATGAAATTAGTTTGTGCCGGGGAAAACCAAAAAGTGGTTGGTTTACATTGTATTGGTTTAGCATCTGATGAGATTTTGCAGGGTTTTGCGGTGGCCATGAAAATGGGTGCAACCAAAGCAGATTTTGATAGCTGTGTCGCGATTCACCCAACCAGTGCAGAAGAATTTGTAACGATGACTTAAGTAATAAAGAAGCAACAAAAAGCCCCGCTTAATGTCTTGTATTAAGCGGGGCTTTTCTATTAATACGCTTTAAAAATTAAACAGAAAAAGGATATTTAATTGCATCATGGCATTGATAACCTTCTACTTCAAAATCATCCATGGTTACCCAGGTTTCGAGATCTTGTAATGATTTAATTTTCGGGTTAATCTTTAATTGCGGGGATGCAAAGGGTAAACGCGGTAGCTGCACATCACGCATTAATGCTAATTGATCTTCATAGATATGCGCATTCACTATTTTATGGTAAGCCATACCCGCTTTTTTACCGGTTATTTGCGCCATTAAGGCGAGCAAAGCAAAGACCTGAACTTGATTAAAATTAAGGCCAAGCGGAACATCACAGGAGCGTTGGTAACTGGTCAAGTGAAGTGTGTCGCCAAGTAATGAAAAGGTGTGAGTATGCATACAAGGCCGCAAACAGCCCATCTCAAATTCGCCGGGATTATAAAAAGTCACTATTTCCCCGCGATCATCAATACCGTTACTGAGATCATCCACTACTTTTTTAAGCTGATCAATAAAACCGCCGTCGGGCTTAGCCCAGGAACGACCCTGAATCCCATAAACGCGGCCCATGTCGTCCTCACCTTTACGGTACGGATTATTCAGCCAGGCATTATTTAAATTGGAATTTGCATCCCAGGTTTTGGTGCCTAATTTTCTAAAATCAGCCGCATTATCATAACCTCGGAGATAACCAATCAATTCTGCAATGGCTGATTTATAAAAACTTTTACGCGTCGTTATCATCGGAAATTGATTATTTCCCACATCATACTCAAGGTCAGCATTGATCACCGTCAAACAGCGTTTGCCGGTTCGCTGGTTTTCAATCCAGATACCCTTGTCGACAATGCGCTGACATAATCCTAAATATTGTTTCATTTTCTGTTACCTAAACGGGTGAGTTATGATTTTTTAGCCATGTTTTTTTTTGGCCTTATTTGTTTTTGCTTTAGGCGGTTTAACATTATCTGCTTGAGACGGTGCTTGTGCTTTGGCTCTGTAGGCATAAGCTATAAATGCCATTCCAGCAAAAATCATAGGCAATGATAATAACTGCCCCATGCTTAGCCCTAAGCTTAATAATCCAAGATGTGCATCTGGCTCTCTTGCAAACTCAACGATGAATCGAAACACGCCGTAGGCAAGTAAAAATAATCCAGCCACTGAACCGGCTGGTCGGGCTTTACGAATATAGAGGATGAGAATAATAAATAAGACAACACCTTCCAGCGCAAATTCGTACAGTTGCGATGGGTGACGGGGCAACGGACCTGCATTTTGGAAAATAATGCCAAAGGGAGAATCAGTCACTCTTCCCCACAATTCAGAGTTAATAAAGTTACCGATACGCCCGGCTCCGAGTCCAACGGGTAAAAGTGGTACGATAAAATCCCCGACAGATAAAATTGAACGTTTATTCTTTTTAGCATAAAAAATAATCGCAGTGGTAACACCCAGCACACCACCATGAAATGACATCCCGCCTTCCCATATTTTAAACAGATAAAGTGGGCTATCTAAAAACAGCGGAAATTGATAAAACAAAACATATCCAATACGGCCGCCTAAAATAACGCCCATAAAACCATAAAAAAGCAAATCGCTCGCTTGTTCACGTGTCCAGATGCCATTTGATTTATCGCATTGACGATTTGCCATCCACAAAGCAAAAGTAAAACCAAGCAAATACATCAAACCATACCAGTGAATATCCACAGGACCAATACTAACTGCGACGGGGTCTATTTTGGGTAAAACAAAATTTGAAACTGACATTTAGCGACTCATTTAGCAGTATTTTAAACGGGGTGGTATCATAACCTAATCATCTGATGATACCAATAATAGCGTCACAGAAAGCTATAGACCGACCTGGCTGATAACTGCAGACCCATTAAGATTATTTCATTTTTTACCTGTAAATGTTATATTTTCATGATAAATCTCAACACCCCTCAGGCTGACAGCTTTATAATACGTGCCAATTACCCCTATAAAGGTGATTTCCATATACCCGCAACTAGCTGGATTTATTGACCACGAATCCCATAATATAAAACAGGTTTAAGATATGACCCCAACCCCCACTCTCATTCAACGATTTTTAAACGGAAGTTTAGTTTTACAAATAGTAATAGGCATTGTAGCCGGTTTAATACTGGCAAGCTTTTCACCAACAAGCGCCTTGTCAGTCTCCTTTTTAGGCAGTTTATTCGTCAGTGCTTTAAAAGCTGTCGCACCCATTTTAGTTTTTGTGTTAGTTGCCTCTTCGATTGCGAATCAACAAAAAGAAACCCGTACCAATCTTAAACCTATTATTAAGCTTTATTTGCTTGGCACGCTATTCGCAGCATCTACCGCTGTTATGGTGAGTTATTTTTTCCCTACCACTTTAGTACTGGTTGCAACCGATATTCAAGCAACGCCGCCAAATGGGATCCTTGAAGTATTAAATACCCTTTTATTTAAAATCGTTGATAACCCGGTAAATGCATTAGTGAGCGGCAATTTTATTGGTATTTTAGCATGGGCGGCAGGTTTAGGCTTTGCTCTGCAACGTGCCAACCAAAGTACCAAACAGGCATTACATGATATCTCCAATGCTGTGACCCGCATTGTTCATTTAGTGATACGTTTTGCACCTCTTGGTATTTTTGGCTTAGTCGCAGGGACTATTGCCGAAACAGGCTTTGACGCGCTTTTCGGCTACACCCATTTATTAGCGGTATTACTTGGCTGTATGATCTTAATTGCCCTGGTGATTAACCCAATTATTGTCTATGGAAAAACGAAAAAAAATCCATACCCGTTAATTTTCAGATGTTTACGTGAATCTGGTGTCACGGCCTTCTTTACTCGCAGTTCAGCTGCCAATATCCCGGTGAACATGGCGTTGTGTGAGAAATTAGAGCTGCACAAAGATACTTACTCTGTATCAATTCCGCTTGGTGCAACTATCAATATGGCGGGTGCTTCAATCACCATCACAGTATTGACCTTAGCGGCAGTGCATACCTTGGGCATTGAATTTGATATTGCCACGGCTATTTTATTAAGTGTGGTGGCTGCTGTTTCGGCTTGCGGGGCATCCGGTGTTGCAGGCGGTTCTTTATTATTAATTCCACTTGCCTGTGGATTATTTGGTGTACCCAATGAAGTCGCAATGCAGGTGGTCGCAATAGGTTTCATTATTGGTGTTGTTCAAGATTCAGCGGAAACTGCATTAAATAGCTCAACGGATGTGATCTTTACAGCAGCGGCTTGTTACGCAGCAGAAGAATTACCAGCAGCGGATACGATTGAAACGCTGGAAACGCTGGAAACGCTGGAAACGACGGCAAAAGCATAACAGTAAAAGATCAAAGCCGAGTGTAAAAACTCGGCTTTGATCTTATCTAATACTGATTATTTAGACTAAAAAAAGGGTGATCTAAATTAAAAGGTAAAAATACTCCTTTAAACTAACAGTTAAAGGGGTTGTGCCTATTTTATAATGTAATCGCTTAATTATTTTTTTTGCTATTACCTGCACGAATAAACCCGCCTAATTCTTTTATATTAAGGTAATCAACAAAAATAGCGCGAATATCTGTACCCTTGTTTGCCTTTAAAGCCTGCTCTACACAAGACTCTAATTCATAACGGGGAAGCGCATTAATTAAATACTTGATTCGGCCCATATTATAGGAGTTCATGCTCAATTTGGTATAGCCCAGACCGATCAAAATTAAAGCACCAATAGGATCACTGGCAAGCTCGCCGCAGATACTCACTTCCAAATCAAAACGCTTACTGTTATCTATAATCATTTTTAGCGCTTGCAGCACGGCAGGATGATAACTATCGTAAAGCGACGCCACACGACTATTATTTCTATCCACCGCTAATAAATATTGGATAAGGTCATTGCTGCCAACTGAAACAAAGTCTACTTTTTTGGCAAGTGCAGGAATAAGGAAAACAGCAGCAGGTACCTCAACCATTGCACCTATCGCAGGCATAGGGAATGCTTCGGAGGAATAATTAAGCTCAAACTTAATTTCATTCCATGCTTGGGTAATCAATTTATGGGCTTCGTCCACTTCTTCAATTGAAGTGACCATTGGCAGCATAATACGTAAATTTTGATGCTTTACACTGGCTCTTAACATCGCTCTAATCTGAACCAAAAATATTTCAGGATGATCCAAGGTTAAACGAATTCCACGCCAGCCAAGAAAAGGGTTATCTTCAACTATCGGAAAATAACTCAGGGATTTATCACCACCAATATCCAAGGTGCGCATGGTCACCGGTAACTTGGGATATTGATCAAGTAGTCGTTGGTAGACTTGCACCTGTTCCTGTTCGGTAGGAAAAGAGTCCGTCAATATAAAAGGTAATTCACTGCGGTATAAACCTATGCCATCAAAATGCCCTAATATTGTCCCGTGCTGCTTGGCATTTAAACCTGTGTTGAGCAGTATCGAAATAGCATGACCATCAAGGGTAACGGCTTTTTCATGCGGATCAGATTCAACCAGCTTTTTTAATTCATTTTCTTCATCTAGCACAGATTGATAATGACTCACTAATGATTGCTCAGGCAGCAGAATCACGCCACCTTCATAACCATCGATAATTAAACTTTTTTGATTAATATTATCTAAGGAAAATTGCACCCCCATTACCGCCGGAATACCGAGTGTTCGCGCTAAAATCGCCACGTGAGAACCAATGCCACCGTGAACCGAGACAATGCCCTGTAACTTGTCATTTGGGATACTCGCAACCATAGATAAAGTCACTTCATTAGCCACTAGAATAAGCTTATCGGGTAACTTTAAATCATCTTCAACCTGATGCGTAAGATGGTATAACAAACGTTGGGCAACATCGCGAATATCTGAAGAGCGTTGACTTAAATAGGGATCACTCATTGCCTCAAATTGTTTGATATAAGACTCTGCGACAACTTTAACTGCACTGGGGGCATTTAAATGAGATTCATTGATTTGTGATCTAATGGCATTTAAAAATGTTTTATCCTTTAGAATATGCGAGTAAATATCAAACAGAATGAAGGCATCTTTTGACACTTGTTCTTTAAGTGTTAATGCCAGATTAGAAAATTCGTCGATGCATTTTTTGACTATTATCTCAAACAGCAGGAGCTCTTTAACGACCGAGTGACTTTTTCCTATGATAACTTCCGCTAATGTCATAATAGAACGTACAACATACGCATCTGCAATTGCAATGCCCGGACTTGCAGGAGAGCCCTGCAGATAAATTGATGCCCTTGGCTGGTTTAATCGTTCAACATCTAAACTAAACGGCTGGTCAAGTACACTGGCTAAATGCATTGCGAGGGTAAGTAAAAAAGATTCTTCTAATTCGCTGAATAAACGGGGTTCTTTTTGCTGTACAACCAACACCCCTAATGCTTTTCGACGATGGATAATCGGGGTGCCTAATAATGAATTAAAAGACTCCTCTCCACTGCTCGGCAGATATTTGTAATTGGGGTGTTCGGTGATGTTGGCAATGTTTAAAGGCTCTCCCTTCTGGTGAATTAAGCCTATAATACCTTCGCCAAATTTGAGATAGGAAAAACCAACAACTTGGCTTGCAAGGCCTTCACTGGCTATTAAATTAAGTTGAGAAGTACTTTGATCGGTAATATAAATAGAGCAGCAGTCGACTTCCATGGCTAATTTGGTTTGGCGCACCAGAATGTCCATGGCCTCAGTTAAATTTTTTGCATTGCCGACCTGCTCTACTATATTCCGCAATTGACTTAACATACAAAACGCCTTTCTTAGAAAAAGCTCTGTTATCTTTTTTTATAAAAAGATGCCCGACGAGGCCGTTTATTCCTTTTCTTGTCTGAACTTTTTTTCATTAACGAAAAAGCAACAGCTGAAAATTCTTTTAGGGCACAACGGTAAACTTCACATTTGAACGATACAACCTGACGAACAGGATACCAATAAGTTACCCAGCGCCAAGCATCAAATTCAGGATTGCCGCAAGCCTCAAACTCAATTTGCTGCTCATCTGAAATCAATTGTAATAAAAACCAGCGCTGTTTCTGCCCGATGCAAACTGGATCAGGCGAGTCCCAACGAACTAATCGTTTAGGTAATTTATAACGTAACCAATGACGGCTAGTTGCTAATAATTTAACGTGCTCAGGTTTTAAACCAACTTCTTCGTACAGTTCTCTATACATGGCTTGTTCAGGCGTTTCCCCCTCTTTGATTCCCCCTTGAGGAAATTGCCATGAATGCTGTCCAAATCGTTTCGCCCATAAAACCTGCGCATTATTATTACAAATGATGATACCTACATTTGGACGGTAACCGTCAGTATCAATCACTAAAGTGCCTTTTATAGGTTATGATCCATTATTTGTTTTTATGATTTTTATAATAATGAATGAATGAAAATTTAATTAATGCCGTATTCTTTCACAGATTATCTGATCCATCAAATTCTTCATTTGAAAAATGTCGGTTATCTATCAAGACAAATTTTCAGCAAATAATTTATACTGTTAGATATCCACGAAAACTGTGCATAACTTTGTGCATAATAAAAGCCTGTTGTTATAATAGATGTTTTTTAAGCGATTCAAGATCCATTAAACTCAGAACAATATTTTTATTATACCGGAAATAACAAGTAGTTATACATTTTTAACATGATACTGAAATTAGTCTATGTACTTAAATCCAGTAGTCTTCATTCACAACTGGGTGTGCATATCTTGCTCGTTCAAAAAACAAACAGTTGTAATATTAGCGCGTTTTTTAGTTTAATTATTCGACATTAATCTGTTTTTTAAGACTTTTTAAAATAGTGATTTAATTTTTTGAGTCATTGACAGCTAAGACTCAGTTATTCAACCGATAAAAGTGAATAACTCTGTGCAGCTAACAAAATAAACATAAATAGTCCGAATAGAGTCAATAGATAGGGTAAATAGCATGGACTTTAATTCTCCCCGTTCAACCGCCGAACTGCTAAGTCGATGTGAGCAAATTGCTGGCCATTCTCTGGAGGAACTGGCCGAGATGGCCGGCCAGCCTATGGCTAAGGATTTACGCAGCAATAAAGGCTGGGTGGGTCAACTTATAGAATGGCACCTAGGCGCCACCGCCGGCAGCAAACCTGAGCAAGACTTTAAGCATCTCGGTATTGAACTAAAAACAATTCCAATTGATCAAAATGGCAAAGTATTGGAAACTACCTTTGTCTGTAGCGCCCCTATTTTAAATACCCGTCAGCTAAATTGGGAAAACTCCAACGTGCGCAATAAGATCAGCAAGGTTTTATGGGTTCCGGTTCAGGGAGAGCGAACTGTCCCGCTTTGTGATCGCATCGTCGGTAATAGTTTTTTATGGTCAGCTAATCAGCAACAAACCCAATTATTAAAATTGGACTGGAATGAAATAATGGAAAAAATTGCGCTTGGCCAAATAGAATCAATCACAGCTCGGAATGGTCAAGTGATGCAACTCAGGCCAAAGGCGGCTAATGGGAAGTGCTTAACCAATGCGGTTGGAGAAGACGGACAATTAATAAAAGTTCGCCCACGGGGTTTTTACTTAAAAAAGACATTTACACAATCAATTATTAGTCAATATTTCAATATAAAATAAGAAATAAAGATAATTTTTATAGAATTTAATCCGTTTTTACAGTAAATTTATTATTAATCTTAAGGAGTTAAAGATGCCCATAAAAAAACAATATTTGAAAAGTAAACCTCTGCTTAAAGTCACGTTTGAAATAGAAAAGGAAGAAGCTTTAGGCGCAAAAAGCATTATTTTGCTTTCTGAACACAACAATTGGTCTGCAATTGAACTTAAAAAATTCAAAAATGGCAAGTTTAAAGTGACGGAAAATATTCCCACTGCAGGTAATAATAGTTTTCAGTTTATCTACATCGCCACGGCAGATGAGGGTCACGAATTCAGCATATTACCAAGCGATGCTGATGCCCTCGTTGATAACGGTATGAATAATGGTGGCAAAAATGCATTATTACAGATTACCCAGTAAATATTTATTTTAACTGTCTATGAAAAAACCGCTTCTTAGCGGTTTTTTTTATAGATTATCCATCCAGTTAAGTCCGAGATTTTTGCACTGCAACATAGAGTTCTAATTTTTGCCCCGGCTGAATATATTCACCTTTATTCAACTCATTCCAACGCACTAAATCGACGAGCTTTACATTAAATTTTGATGCAATCAGGTGAAGAGAGTCTCCGGCGCGTACCTGATAGGTCATACGGTGAGTATCGTTTTTATTGGGTGTGGATTTAATCGCTTTCCAAACGGTTAATTTTTGCCCCAACTGTAACGGTTCTGTACTATTGATTGTATTCCATTTGGCAATCTCTTTAACCCTCACATTAAAGTCACGACTAATATCCCAGAGCGTATCAGCTTCACTTACTGTGTAGATAACTTTCTTTTTTGTTTTGTTTGCAGAGGCTTGTTGACCTTCAAAGCGCCTCGCCTGACGAGAAAAATCATCCTTCTGGGCCTCACTTGCAAACGGAATAAGTAAAGGCTGTCCTATTTTTATAAATGCACTATCAAGGTTGTTAACCTGTTTAAGAATATTTATCGTTGTATAATTTTCGCGCGCAATGAACCCCAGGTTATCACCTGACTGCACAGTATAACGAGACCATCTGGTGCGCTTATTTTGCGCCGTATTAGCCAATTTTTGACTAAACTGCTGTGCAATTTTTGTCGGGATAAGTAATCGGTGAGGACCGTTTGGTGAAGTTACCCAGCGATTATAAGCGGGATTTAATAACTGAAGATCGTCAGGTGATAACTCGGCCAATTCTGCCGCATAAGCAAGATCTAGTTGCGAACCGGTATCTACGTAAGTCAGTACCTGCTTATTTGCTATCACTGGCAGCTCAATACCATACTTTTTGTGGTTACGTAAAATATCAACTAAAGCTAATAGCTTTGGGACGTACTCTTGCGTCTCTATTGGCAAGGACAAATGCCAGTAATCTGTCGGTTTATTGTATTTCTTATTAGCGCGAACCGCTCTTTCTACCCGCCCTTCTCCAGAGTTATAGGCCGCGAGTGCATGTAACCAGTCTTCATTTAAATAGTTATGTAATATATCCATATAGGTTAAAGCTGCATCTGTTGAAGCATAAACGTCGCGACGACCGTCGTACCACCAGTCTTGAGTTAATCCGAATCGTACCCCTGTGGCCGGCATAAATTGCCACAAACCGGAAGCATGACTCTGCGAATAAGCAAAGGGATTAAAAGTACTTTCTACAACAGGTAATAAAGCAAGTTCAAGGGGTAAGTTTTTTGCTTCTATTTGTTCAATAATCAGATATAAAAAAGGTTCTGCTCGTTTTGAAACTTCCGCCAGGTGATTTGGATGCTTTAAAAAATAATCCCGTTGTTTAGCGACACGCGCGTTTTGAGGCACTTCAAATTCAAAACCTTCAGCTAACTTTAACCAAAGATTATCATAACTTTCGGGAAGGGACTTTTCGTCCATAAAAGGTGCCGTTCTCCATTCGGCAGACCGACTGAACATCTCTTGTTGTAGCTCTTCAATGTTTTTTCTGGAGGGTTCGGGCCCAGCCAACTCACCTGTACTAGTACAGGCGGTAACAAAAAACAGAATAAAAACCGACAGAAAAAATTTCATAAAAATACTACCCACTGTGAATAAGCCGAGTATTCTAGCTTAATTTGTCCTAATACCAAATTGATTAATGCCGCTGAGTGGGAAGAACGTGTCAAAGAGACCCAAATTACTTGAAAATGCAGAAATCTGCATCTTCAAGTAATTTGGGTATCCGTATAATTAAAAATTATCTTTATACTGACGCAACGCACTAAAGCAGCTAAGCGGATCATTTAACTCTTTACCTAAATGACTTTGTAACTTATTAATGACCGTTTGTTGCTGGCAGCGCAGGAAGGGATTAATTTCCTTTTCTAACCCTATTGTTGAAGGGATTGTTGGCTGCCCCTGCTGACGTTTTTTGCTGACTTGTTGTATATAATTTAATAATGCCTTATTTTTAGGTTCAATCTGATGTGCAAAAATAAGATTATTTTGAGTATATTCATGAGCACAATATACTTTTGTATTTTCCGGTAACAGTGCCAGACGAGACACCGCTTTAAACATTTGTTCGAAACTACCTTCAAATACACGCCCGCACCCGCCTGAAAATAGGGTATCTCCGCAAAATAGCAGCTCGTCATTATAAAAGGCAACATGATCCAAGGTATGCCCAGGCACTTCCATCACCTGCAATGAAAGTTTACCGTCAAAAAAGCTTAAAGTATCACTTTCATTTACTAACCTGCAGCGGTCAAATAATTTCTTTTTGCTATAGATTGAGATTTTTTCATCCCGTGCAGATAATAATGCATCAACACCCCCAATATGATCATAATGATGGTGTGTTAAAAGAATAGCATCTACAATCAATTTCTGATCTTCTAATATTGTTAAAACGGGCGCGGCATCACCGGGATCAACAATGATACAGTGTTGACTTTGACTATCTTTGATAAGCCAAATATAGTTATCCTCAAATGCTTTAATTGTTATTACATTTTCCATTACATAACCTCTATTTAATTTAACTTGGAGTGACTCAACCCATGAGGTCTGCCAAAACATCCCGTATTTTACCCCCTCTCAGGTCCTGGCAACAATTACCCAACGGGGAGTTGCTGCATCAACAAACGCAACAACGTGTTGATGATTGCCTAGAACAATGCTTTGGCTATAACTTGTTGAAATTAGGTCAGTTAAGTTGTCAGATCAACACCTCAAACTCGATAATTACTCATCAAATAAACTGCGCAAGTAGTGGCGACAATCTTAGTTTGCAAGCTGACATAAATCAGTTACCGCTGCAGGATTCTACAATCGACCTGTGTATTCTGACCCATGAATTAGATTTTTCAAGCGATCCTCACCAATTATTACGGGAAATAGACAGGGTGTTAGCACTCGACGGTACGTTAATCATCAGTGGTTACAATCCAATAAGTTTACTTGGATTACGTACCGCACTTAACCCTAAAAACCCTAAGAATGCACGCCTTTTTTTACCCAACAGGGTGATTGATTGGCTGCATTTACTGGGCTTTAAAATTCAGCAAAAACAGCATTTTGATTTTCTATCACGCAATTTAAATAGCACCTGCTCACTTTTTATTGAGGATTTTGGGCAGAACTATCTCCCCTATTTTTGCAGTGTTTATTTTATTATCGCAAAAAAGAGCACCATACCCATGACGCCCGTCAAATATCCCTTTCAATTTAAGGGAAAAATGATAACCGGGCAGGCAGCGGCAACACGGACTAGCCCTCGTAACCAATATCCTCTTGGGTAGGGTTATTTTCTGCAGCCCGACGAGCAAGATCATCGCAGCGCTCATTTTCAGGGTGACCTGAGTGACCTTTAACCCAATGCCAAGCGACTTTATGCTTCTCTTGTGCCGCATCCAATGCCTTCCACAGATCGACATTTTTAACCGGCGCTTTAGCGGCGGTTTTCCAACCGCGTTTTTTCCAATTATGAATCCATAACGTGATTCCTTGACGCACATACTGACTATCGGTTGTTAACTCAACTTCACAGGGCTCGGTTAAGCTTTGCAGCGCTTTTATACAGGCTAACATTTCCATCCGGTTGTTCGTAGTGAGCAAAAAACCTTCCGACAACTCTTTGCAGTGTTCATTATAAATCATCACAGCGCCGTAACCGCCGGGGCCGGGGTTACCTAAACAGGAACCATCTGTAAAAAGTTGAATTTTTTTCATTCGTATACCAAATTGATTAATTATTATAAATCCACCCACTTCATTATGAAGTACCTGCATCTTGAGGTAATTTGGGTATTAGGTGGTAAACTATACGGCTAATATTCAAATTATTGAAACTATTAATTGAGATCCGCATGAACACAGAGAAAATGATACGACAGGTTGTGTTAGACACAGAGACAACGGGTATGAATAAAGGTGGCACAATTTATGTCGGTCATCGGATCATCGAAATTGGTTGTGTTGAAGTTATTAATCGACGTTTAACCGGCCGCCATTTCCATGTTTATGTCAAACCGGATCGTGAAATAGACCCCGAAGCGATAGCAGTTCATGGTATTACCGATGAATTTTTACACGATAAACCCGCATTTAGCGACATTGCAGATGAATTCATAGAATTTATCAAAGGGGCCGAATTAGTTATCCATAACGCACCCTTTGACGTCGGTTTTATGGATCAGGAGTTTCGTTTTTTAAATAAAAGAACAAAACCAACCGCTGAAATATCGACCATCACAGATACATTAGTCATGGCAAGAAAAATGTACCCCGGCAAACGCGCAAGCCTTGATGCTCTGTGCAGGGAACTGGGTATTGATAATAAGCACCGTGTTCTGCATGGCGCTTTATTAGATGCGGAAATATTGGCGGATGTTTATCTGCTTATGACCGGAGGGCAAAAAAAACTTAACCTCTCAAGCTCTGGACAAAATGACACTAATACTGGAAAACGCGTAAGAAAAACACAATCGCCACTCACTATTATTAGCGCCAGCGAAGATGAACAGCAAGCACATGAAAAACGCTTAGATCTCATTGAAAAGTCAGCCAGCTGCCTATGGCGGGAATAAGGATAGCCGGGTTGATATTGGAACGCGGTAATAAATCTAAAAATGAAATTTAAACAATGAACATTGTGATCAATGACCTTATGGCAAGCCTCAAAAAGCGATAAGCAACAAGCACTTTAGTGTTCAAATAAGTTAAAAAACAGGCATAATGACGATAAAACGAGCGATCGAGAAAGTTAAGACAAAATATTGGCATTTCTTTATTGACTCGGCAAATGCAACTCCGTATTATCTGCGCCTCAACAAAGATGCACATTGTGTGTTGTTGACATTTGCTGGAGTGGTAGTTCAGTTGGTTAGAATACCGGCCTGTCACGCCGGGGGTCGCGGGTTCGAGTCCCGTCCACTCCGCCAATATCTTATTATAAAGTTTATTGGCAAGTAAATTCCAGCAAATTAAACAGGTTGTAAATCGATTTATTACATCGATTGTTAAGGTAAAAACTTTAACTAAATTTTATGAAAATAAAAAGTAATAACTGATGATTATCACGTGGAGTGGTAGTTCAGTTGGTTAGAATACCGGCCTGTCACGCCGGGGGTCGCGGGTTCGAGTCCCGTCCACTCCGCCAACATCATATTTAGGTATGAGAACGATAATGATCAATAGTCGGCTTGTCACGCCGGATTCGAGTTTTTATTCGAGTAAAATAGTGATGTTTAGTACTGTAATACTACGTGGAGTGGTAGTTCAGTTGGTTAGAATACCGGCCTGTCACGCCGGGGGTCGCGGGTTCGAGTCCCGTCCACTCCGCCAACAGTATTTACGTATAAAACAAATAGCCGGCCTGTCATGCCGGATTCGGATTTAATTCGAATAAAATAGTGATATTTATGTGTAACCAACACATAAAGTGAAGAAAGCTGTAACACACTCGTGGAGTGGTAGTTCAGTTGGTTAGGCTTCTTGCTTAACATGGTCGGCCTGTCACGCCGGATTCGGATTTAATTCGAATAAAATAGTGATATTTATGTGTAACCAACACATAAAGTGAAGAAAGCTGTAACACACTCGTGGAGTGGTAGTTCAGTTGGTTAGAATACCGGCCTGTCACGCCGGGGGTCGCGGGTTCGAGTCCCGTCCACTCCGCCAACTTCATACTTAGGTATGTAATGAACGATGTGTATAACAGTCAGTCTATAATGTAAGTTATAGAAAAATAGAAGATTTTCGCGGAGTGGTAGTTCAGTTGGTTAGAATACCGGCCTGTCACGCCGGGGGTCGCGGGTTCGAGTCCCGTCCACTCCGCCAATTTCCTTTTATCCCCATCTAATAGTCAATAACCTTTGTTAAATATATCTTTACCTATCCAAAGTACTATTCACTTAAACTTAAATAAAAGATTTTCGCACAGTGGTAGTTCAGTTGGTTACCTCTTGTTTAAGATAAAGCCAGCCAGTCACACTAGAGCTCACCGATTCGATTCCCGTGAACTAAGCCAATTTCCTTTTATCCTTATCATGCAATAAAGACTTCCCCATTTAAATTCACAAAAACAGCTCAAGCCTGTTTTGATTGAAATCAATTCTATTACAACAGTATTAAATAAAAAATTTTAGCGGAGTCGTAGTTCAGTTGGTTACCTCTTGTTTAAGATAAAGCCGGCCAAGCACACCAGAGCTCACCGATTCGAGTCCCGTTAACGAAGCCAATTTCCTTTAATATTTTCCCGGTAAGTATTCTATCTGATTAATATCGTGATCTCTATTTTTGGAAGTGCGACTTCAGGCACGCCCCTTCTATTCTTACGCGCTTAAAATCACAGTTAAAAATATAAAAACAAAGCAATGAGTATTTGGGATTTCTCTCCATGCCAATCTAATAACTATCTAATAACAAGAGACGTTAATGGATTAATCCATCATTGATAACGTCAATCCACCTGATTTTTTGTCGTCTTGTCCTGCTTCTTCAGTAGTATTACCATGGTACAACTTAAATTTCAGCGTTAGGTTAGTGGCTGAATCTGAATTTTTTATCGCTTCCTCTTCAGATATTTTTCCTGCAATGGTGAGATCAAATAATGCACCATCAAAGGTTTTCATCCCTAATCCTTCTGATTTTTCCATCACCTCTTTCAGCAAACCAAAATCACCGCGCTTAATCATATCGCGTATCGTTAGGCTTCCCATCATGACTTCAATGGCAGCACAACGTTTGCCATCAATCGTTGGAATTAAACGTTGAGAAATAAAGGATTTCAAGTTATTACCTAAATCACTTAACAACTGAATACGACGATCTTCTGGAAAGAAGTTAATAATACGATCCAATGCCTGGTTAGCATTATTCGCATGTAATGTTGAAATAGCTAAGTGGCCGGTTTCTGCAAAGGCTAATGCGTGCTCCATTGTTTCCCTATCGCGGATTTCACCAATCAAAATAACATCGGGTGCCTGACGCAGAGTATTTTTTAAGGCCGCATGAAAACTACGCGTATCAACTCCTACTTCACGCTGATTGACGATACTTTTTTTATGCTGGTGTACAAACTCAATAGGATCTTCGATGGTAATAATATGACCGGAGAGATTAGTATTTCGGTGATCAATAAGGGCTGCTAATGAAGTCGATTTACCTGAGCCCGTTGCACCGATAAATAGCACTAAACCTCGTTTAGCCGTGATCACACTTTTAAGTATTTCCGGAAGCCCTAATTCATCGAGGCTGGGGATCTCAATTTTAATATTACGCGCAACGATTGAAACTTCATTACGCTGTTTAAAAATATTAACTCGAAAGCGTCCAACCTTGGAAATAGATATCGCTAAGTTCATTTCAAGCTCTTGCTCAAATGCCACTTTTTGTTCACTATCCATAATCGAAGCGGCTATTTCAGCAACTTCACCTGCCCGAAAAGGAATATCCGTTAAAGGTTCTAATGTACCTTGAAATTTAGCTGAAGGGGGAGCCCCCGTTGACAGGTAAAGATCCGAGCCATCTTTGCTCGACAAAATATTGAGCATCTCTTCAAATTCCATCTGTAACTCCTAAATTAAAAATCATTTGTTAGCCATAATAATGAAATTATAAAGAAGCCCTGCCAATTAACAACTTTAAATGTCTCTATTTTTTACTGCCTAGCTCAATAACATCAGGATATATAAGCAAACTACTTGCTGATATTAACTCTGTTCATTAATGGTATATGTAAAAGTTGTTACTTTATCTTGTGAGCGCACAGAAATATTTCCACCATGAGCTTTAGCGATAGATTAAGTGATTGCCAAGTCCTACCCATTCGAATGAGTAGCATGTCTTTGCTTTATCTGCATGGTAAAGCGATGGTGTATCGCATTAGAAAGTAACTTATTAAATGCGCGCTGTAACATTAACTTAACGGCAAAAGCATTTTCTCTTCTGGGATTGTTAATGCAGCGCAAGGAAGAAGTATTAAGCTGCTCGCTAATTGCCTCTCAAGTCTGTTTGACAGTAATACCCATGTCATTGATCTGGCCATCAGAGTACTGCGTAGTAAGGTCGATAAACTTTTTGAGCCGAAACTTACCCATACCATACGCGAGATAGGTTATGTGTTGGATGTTATTGATGAGAATAAAGCGCTTTAGAAAATACAATGCTGCGCATAACAAAAGAGATGCAGCAGCATTTAATCTACCTCAAGATGCGCAATTGGCATATTGAGGTATGAAAGGTGCTATCCGCCCCAAGAGTCACGCAACGCAACGGTACGGTTAAAAACCAGCCGTTCGGGTGATGAATCCTTATTATCGGCACAGAAGTAACCTTCACGCTCGAATTGATAAGCTTTTTCTGCTAGCGCATCACTAAGACCTGACTCCACAAAACCGTGTTTTATCACTAAAGCGTTTGGATTGAGTACTTCGTCGATATTTTCTGCGGCAGCAGGATTTTCAACCAGAAACAAAGGCTCATAGATTCGAAACTCTGCTGCTTGGTTTTCAACCGCACTAACCCAATGGATCACGCCTTTCACTTTACGCCCGTCCGTTGGATTGTTGCCCAGCGTTTCAGGATCGTAAGAGCAGTGAATTTCAGTAATTTCGCCGGCATCATTCTTAATGACCTGATCAGCTTTAATCACATAAGCATTACGTAAACGCACTTCTTTACCCAAGACTAAACGTTTATATTTTTTATTCGCCTCTTCTCTAAAATCAGCACGGTCAATAAAAATTTCTCGTGAGAAAGTGACTGTTCTTGTCCCCATGCTTTCATCTTTAGGGTGTATAGCCGCGATTAATTTTTCTGTTTTATTTTCGTCATAATTGCTAATAATCACTTTAACAGGATCAATCACAGCCATTGCGCGAGGCGCATTAGCTTCAAGATTTTCACGAACACAAGCTTCTAACGAGGCCAGTTCAACGGTATTTTCCTGTTTAGTCACACCAATACGTTTACAAAATTCACGAATAGAGGCGGCCGGATAACCACGGCGGCGCATACCGGAAATAGTCGGCATCCGCGGATCATCCCAAGCACTTATAATCTTCTCTTCAATTAACGTATGTAGTTTACGTTTAGAGGTTAAAGTATATTGTAAATTAAGACGGGAAAACTCAATTTGACGTGGTTTACAGGCAATACTGATATTGGCTAATACCCAATCATATAAAGGGCGGTGATCTTCAAATTCAAGTGTACACAGGCTATGGGTTATGCCTTCAAGCGCATCTGAAATACAATGGGTAAAATCGTACATTGGATAGATACACCATTTATCACCCGTTTGATGATGATGCGCAAAACGAATGCGATAAAGAACCGGATCACGCATTTTCATATTTGGTGACGCCATATCAATTTTTGCCCGCAGCATCATCGAGCCTTCCGCAAACTCACCCGCACGCATACGCGCAAAAAGATCTAAACTTTCTGAAATAGGGCGATTTCTAAAGGGGCTGTCTTTACCCACTGTCATTAACGAACCTCGATATTCTCGAGTTTGTTGTGCGTCGAGAGCACAAACATAAGCTTTATCTTTTTTAATTAACTCAATGGCAAAGTCATACAACTGTTCAAAATAGTCAGATGAATAATGTATATCACCCGCCCATTTAAACCCCAACCAACGCACATCCTTTTCAATAGCGGCAACATAATCCGCATCTTCTTTTACTGGATTAGTATCATCAAAACGCAGATTGCAAAGTGCATTGGGGTAGTCTTCTGCAAGTCCAAAATTTAAACAGATAGATTTAGCATGACCTATATGCAAATAACCATTCGGTTCCGGCGGAAAGCGTGTATGTATCACCTGATGCTTACCACTTTGTAGATCCGAATCGATGATGTTACGAATAAAATTGCTTGGCGCAGTATCAACCTGAGTCATTGCTTACCTCTAAATAAATATAAATCAAAAAATAGGATTAATCATCTTATATTCTAAGGCTAACCTCAAGGGAAATAAGCAGCAAAAGAGCAACAATACATTCAAACGGAAAAAAAGCACTGCGAAGAGTGCTTTTTGATGGTAATCGGAGCTATTTATACTCCCAAGGGGCTTATTTTAGCTTATATAGAATTAACGCTCTCTCTGCCCTGCAGAGAGAAAAAACAGCTTCCGGAAGAATAAACAGCTCCCAGTGACAGCCAGTCTTTATTTAACCGCTTTGATACGATCAGCGATACTTTCTGCCTGCGGACCAATAATAACTTGTAAGTTATCATCGCCGATTTTAACCACTCCCATCGCACCTAATGCTTTAAGATCCGCCTCACAAATCAGACTGCGATCTTTAAGCGTTAAACGTAAGCGCGTAATGCAGGCGTCAATAACCACAAGGTTATCACGTCCGCCCAATGCAATAACATATTGCGCCGCTAATTCCCCTGAATCTTCAGATGCTGATGCGGTTGAAGCATTCACCTCGTCATCTTCACGGCCCGGTGTTTTAAGATTCAGGCCTTTAATTAAGGCCAGAAAAACGAAGTAGTAGATAGCAAAGAAAGCAACACCCTGCACCAACAACATATACCATTTTTTAGCTAATGGATTTTGTGAGGAAAGCACCATATCCACCAGACCGGCTGAGAAACCAAAGCCCGCCATCCACTCCATTGAAGCCGCGATGTAGAGTGAAAAACCAGTTAATAATGCGTGGATCACATATAAAATGGGTGCGGCGAACATAAAGGAAAATTCCAGCGGTTCTGTGACACCCGTAAAAAAAGAAGCTAAAGCAGCCGCCAGCATAAGCGAAGCTGTTTTTGCTTTATTTTCAGGTTTAGCAGCTTTATAGATAGCCAATGCCGCGCCGGGGAGGCCAAACATCATAATAGGGAAGAAACCAGCTTGATACATCCCCGTTTTACCCAGAATGGCAGTACCTGCATCTAATGATGACTGGCCACCTAAAAAGTTGGGAATATCATTAATACCTGCAACATCAAACCAGAATACAGAGTTAAGTGCATGGTGGAGACCAACAGGAATTAGTAAACGGTTAAAGAATCCGTAAATACCGGCACCAATTTCACCCATTCCTGAAATGGTTTCACCAAAATTTTGTAGACCGGAAAAGATAATGGGCCATATAAACATCAGCACGAATGACACAAAGATCATCACCACAGAGACGACTATGGGCACTAAACGACGGCCGGAAAAGAAAGCTAATGCCGAATGCAGTTCAACATTTGAGAATTTATTATAAAGTTCAGCTGAGAAAATGCCGACTAAGATACCCACAAACTGATTGTTAATTTTATTGAATGCAAAAGGGACATCTGCAAGTGCAATACCTTGAATTTGTGCAACCGCAGCAGGAGAAAGCAGTGTAGTGACAACCAAAAAACCGACTAAACCTGACAGCGCTGCAGCACCGTCTTTATCTTTTGACAGACCGTAAGCAACACCCACGGCAAATAACATAGACATGTTATCGATCACCGCCGCCCCTGCTTTAATCAAGAATGCAGCTAACGCTGAATCTCCCCCCCAGCCATTTGGATCGATCCAGTAACCCAGACCCATTAAAATTGCCGCAGCAGGAAGCACTGCAACAGGCACCATTAATGCGCGCCCTACTTTTTGCAAATAACCAAGAATATTCATATTAACTCTCCTTTATTTTATGAACTAATCATTTTAGTGTTAGGTTTTTTATGTTTGATTGTTTAATACCAAATCCATTAATTTTCTGTTTATTTATACTGATTATTGGAATTGGTATAAGTGTTTTATAAAATATTTAATGTAGCAGTCGCAATCTGCAAAACTGACTGGTCTGTATTTATATTTTCAATACCGCTTTAACTGCTCAATACCACGGGCATTTAAAGCAAATTTCCAAAGAAAAGATCACAAATTTAATCAGCTGCGGCGACCTTTTTTCTTTTATTGGATTCTATCCTGCTTATTTCGCAGCGCAAACTTACTTGGCGAGGTTTGTGATCTAAATCACCTGTTAAGCATCTTTTTCAGGCATTTATATGGCAATAAAGCGCGACTTAATTTACGCTACGTATTAACTACACAAGCAATCTTAATATACGGAGTAAAAAATGCGTTTAATTCCTCTTGAAACAACCTCTGATGTCGCCTTCTGGTCTGCTCGCTACATTAGCGATGCAATTAATAAATATTCACCCACCAAAGAACGACCTTTTGTATTGGGTTTACCAACCGGCGGCACGCCACTGGAAACTTATAAACGTCTTATAGCACTTTATAATAAAGGCGAAGTAAGTTTTGAAAATGTCGTTACCTTTAATATGGATGAATATGTTGGTCTCGAACAGGAACATCCTCAAAGCTATTATCGCTTTATGCATCAGAATTTTTTCAGCCAGATTGATATCCAAATAGAAAATACCCATCTACTTAACGGGCTTGCAGATGATCTGGAAGCCGAATGCCTACGTTATGAGAAAAAGATCAAGTCTTACGGAAAAATTAATTTATTTATCGGTGGCGTTGGTGCAGATGGCCATATCGCCTTTAATGAACCGGCATCCTCATTGGCTTCGCGTACACGCGTTAAAACATTAGCCTCAAATACACGAAGAGCTAACTCACGTTTTTTCAACAACGATATTAACCAGGTGCCTAAATTGGCATTGACCATTGGTGTTGGCACTTTATTAGAGGCCGCAGAAATATTAATTCTGGTAACTGGTCACCATAAAGCACAGGCACTTGAAGCCGCTATACAAGGTAATGTAAACCACCTTTGGACCGTTACTGCATTACAACTTCATCCAAAAACGATCATTGCCTGTGATGCAGCATCGACAATGGAACTGAAAGTTAAAACATTAAAGTACTTCTCTGAATTAGAAAGCGACAATATTGGCTATTTATAAACGTCATTAATCACAGCCGGTATTTAATTCGAGTAAAATTAATGGGGGAAAGCTTCTAATAAGCAATTTTCAATTGTAAAATAAAAAAGCTTTCTTTTTAACATATAGCTTACTGGATTAACTGTTTTGTCATCTGCTCAAAAGTTGGATTAAACAGTAAAAAACGGCAATATCTCCCGGCACGATTTGAACAGAAGCACTTATATAAAATGGAGAAGTTTACAATGTACGCATTAACAAATTGTAAAATTTATACAACAGACGCAGTGTTACTGGAACATGCTGTGATCGTAAAAAATAACAAGATCGACAGTGTGATACCCATTGCAGAGCTCAGTTCAACGATCAAAAAAATTGATCTTCTTGGTGCCAACCTTTCGCCCGGGTTTATCGATCTGCAACTGAACGGTTGTGGTGGTGTTATGTTTAATAATGAGATAACAGAAAAAACACTTGCGATAATGCAATCTACTAATCTTAAATCAGGCTGTACCAGCTACCTGCCAACGCTTATCACATCGTCGGATGAAGATATGAGAACGGCACTCAAAGTGACACGGGATTATATAAATAAAAAGCCCAACGAAGTATTAGGCTTACATTTAGAGGGGCCTTATTTAAGTATCGAGAGAAAAGGGATTCATCGCTCCGAATATATCCGCAAAGCTGATATCTCTATGCTGGATCTTATTTGCCAAAATGCGGATATCGTCAGTAAGGTCACGATTGCACCAGAAAAAAACTCGGTTGAGGTGATCCAGCGGCTTAGTAAAGCCGGGATTGTTGTTGCGATAGGCCATACTAATGCCACCTACGCACAGGCAGCAGTGGCCATTGATAACGGTGCAACCTTTGCAACTCATCTATTTAATGCCATGACCCCAATGACAGGTCGCGAACCGGGGGTTATTGGGGCGATTTATGATAAAAATATTTATGCCGGTATTATTGTGGATGGTTTCCATGTGGCTTACGAAAATGTCCGCATTTCGAAAAAAATAATGGCTGAAAAACTTATTTTAGTCACGGATGCCACCGCCCCTGCCGGGGCTGATATTGAACAATTTGATTTTGTCGGCACTACGGTATATTACAAAGATGGGAAATGTTTTGCCGCCGATGGTACACTGGGTGGCTCAGCCTTGACTATGATTGAAGCCATTGAAAAAAGTGTGAAGTTTGTTGGAATTGAACTTGCAGAAGCGGTTCGCATGGCAACGTTATACCCTGCGAGGGCAATGTCTATTGCAAATAAAATAGGCAGTATAAAATCGGGCAATATTGCCAATTTAGCCATTTTCAGCAGCGATTATAAAGTGACCGGCACAGTGCTCAATGGTGTGTATAAAGCATCTTAAAAAGTATTTAAAAGTCAACAGATGGTGCCCATCGGAGCGGCTCAGGTCCGGTAATTAATGCCTGAACCGATGGATGTTATAAATAGAAGAAATGGTGCTAACAAACAAATTAATAACCCACCCAATAACAGCATGCTGTGTTCAAACTTGCAGCTCAGTCAGGGTTAATTTTAACAGGCAACCGGATCATCTTTTTAATTCGTTTGCCAGTATATTAAGGATCGGTAAATAACGATGGTACGAAATAATCAGCAAGCAGATTCCGTCATTGCCAGCGTTGATCATATTAAACAACTAAACAGTGCAACAATTTACAAAGTAATTGAAAAATACGCCCCTATTTCTCGCGTTAAGATTGCCAATGTAAGCAAACTAGCACCGGCCAGCGTAACCAAAATCACCCGTCAACTTCTTCAACAGGGCATTATTTGCGAGACTGCACGACAAGCTTCAACCGGTGGTCGTTGTGCTATTTCTCTGGCACCTAATACGGATAATATTCATGTCCTTGCGATTAAAATAGGGCAGAAAACATTATCTTTAAGTTGTTATAACTTAGCGGCCGAACAATTGACTACAAAAAAAATCAAGATAAAAAGTGAAGATGAACAGCAACTGCTTGCATTTCTGATTAGCGAAATCGACAATTTCATCAAAAAACAACAAAAAAACATGGGAAAAATATCTGCTATTGCCATCTCTTTATCAGGTTTAATCAATCCAAAAAAAGGCGTTGTGCTCTATAGCCCCTACCACCCGTTAGTTAACTTTCCCTTGGCGAATAAAATTGAACAGCATTTTCAGCTGCCTACTTTTATTGGTAACCATACGCGCTCATTAGCACTGGCTGAACACTATTTTGGTGCGTCGAAAGAGTGTTTAGATTCGATTTTGATTAGCATTCACCATGGTGTTGGTTCGGGCATTATTATTGAGGGTAAAGCGTTATTAGGACAGAACTTTAATATTGGTGAAATAGGCCATATACAAGCAAATCCTGCGGGGCGGCAATGCCATTGTGGTAACTTTGGGTGTTTAGAAACAGAAGTGAGTGATCGGGTTATTGTTGAGAAAGTGGCAATCGCTATCAAACAGGGCAGTTTTACCCGCTTAAGCTTAGATTCCCTGAACATTGAAAAAATTTATCAGGCAGCAGAAGATAATGATCCCTTGTGTCAAAAGATAGTCGAAGATGCTGCAACCTATTTAGGTAAAGCCATCGCCATTTTAATTAATCTATTAAATCCGCAAAAAATCATTATTGCGGGTAAGATCATCCGCGCAAAAACAAGTTTATTATCCACCATTGAGCAATGTATCGCTCACCAGGTATTACCCAACTTTCAGCATAAAGTGCAAATAGAGACCTCTCTATTAGAACCAGATACTACACTTGCCGCCTTTGCTTTGATCAAACAAGCCATTTATGAGGGCGATTTACTGCAACAGATTCATGGCTAAAAGCCCGAAACTAGAAGCTAGAAGCTAGAAGCTAGAAACTCTCAGCTACCTTCATTATTCAAGCAATTTTGCAGATAATTTTTGGACTTTTCTGTGGATATTATTTGCGAGTTTCTGCTGAGAATCTTTTGCAATTAAGCCCACGAATACTGTGCCAACAGTCTTCGCACCTATCGTTTGCGCAGTCATTTTAAGTTGCTTATGGGTTCCATAGATCAAACGCCCCAATATTCCGGGAGCTGCACATGAGGAGACCAAAATTGCTTTTTTCTTTTGTGCATTTGTCTTCCTAAACTCAGGTGAATTCTTATCCCAAGGCCAGTAAGCATAAACGATTAGTCTCTCCATAAAGCGCTTAAAAATGGCCGTGACTGAGCCAAAATTAGTGGGCGCGGCAAGGATATAACCATCTGCTTGTTCTATTTTTTTGATCAGTTCTTCCATACCGTCATGTTGCACACAGTTGCCCGGTGATTCACCAGGCTGCTGAGTACACTCTCGGCAATTACGACAGAACTCAATGGGGTATTCTCTTAGCAGAATAACCTCGACTTCTGCGCCTGCTGACTCCACGGCTTTTACCAAAGCGGCAACGGCTTGATCGGTAATGCCGTCATCTCTATATGAACCATTAATTGCGAGTATCTTATTCATGAAACTTCCTCATCAAAGATGCAATTTTTCTGTATTGTCAGCAGGTATATCGTAATCAATTACGCTGTATTGTTGGATAAAATGTTAGTAACGAAATGTATTTTTTTCTGTTGAACTGATTATTATATGCGATCTTTATTTTGCACAATAAGCTCTTTAATTTCTTTCAATTCAAGCTCTATTTTCTCGTTACTTATACTGTTTTTGTAAGCCATAATAATCAGTTTCACTGAGACTAAAAAAACACCGGCCTCTAACAAAAGATCATGCGTAAAACCAGTAAAAAACAAAGCCGCGACAAAAAGAACAAAGGTAATCATAATAATTAAAATAGAACCTAGATCGAAATGTTTCATAATGAGTCCTCATCAATTTGAATCAACTAAAGCCTATAAGCAGGCTGTAGAATTTTTTTATTTTCAGGCAAATACATGTTTTGTAAATTTTATTGTTTTTTACAAAAATGCGCTAAAATATTTTTTCATAAAATTATAAAAGTTAAGTTATTCTACAGACCCAATGTTGGATTATCTGGTGCCACGCTGCTTTATTAGATTAAACATAAATCAAACTAACGCTTGCAAGGTGCCACCTAGGAAGTCTTTCTGAACAAGATCTACAGCGTTGTGACGCAAAATTGAATAAGTGCTAGTGTCTTCGGACTTAAGTTTGTTACAGAAAATACACCACAGAGCGCACGCACACTTCATCAGACTGCGAAACGTTGTTTCGATTCTTCTTCATCAACAGAGTTAAAGAAGGAAAATACAAAATAATAACCAGCTTCTGTTTTAGTCTTTACTCTGTGTAGCGCGTAGCGCCTCTGTGCCCTCTGTGGTAGTTCCTTTAATATTTTCACAAAAATGCACCACGCACACTTGATCATCAAAATGAATGTTCGTATTTAAGTCCTAAGGCACTAGTAACATGAAAAGTTATATTGGGAGTGGCAAACTCCAAGCCCCTAAGAGACTTCCCTTTCCAACCTAGCTGAATTTTTTTTATGCCCCAGCGCTGAGAAGTCTGCGGAGTAAAGCTAGAAAATAATTCAATACAGAGTGGATACTCTTGTCGCTCAGCGATAGTCGCTTCACCATCTTAGTGTAGCGTCCAACTTATCAGTCTCACATGCAATTTTTATTTTATTTGGCAGATCAATTTTTTTGTTTCCGCAAAGATTTCTCCTCTTTCAAGTATAGCTTAAGTTTTTTAAGCATTTAGCTAAACTGTGTCACCCTGAGTTAATAAAGCATGGTATTTAACTCTCTAGAAATAATTAGAAAGTCCAACTAAATTGAAGACATATATTTAGATTAAATAAAGATACTATTGCCTGAAATAGCGGATCGGAAAAAATAAGCTGAGTCATGAAAGAACAGATAGGGCCTAAATTTCTCTAGGCCCTTTTTGGGCGATAATAGTAAGTCGTATTTCAAAACCACTTAACTATTACGCTAACTCAGTAAGGGGATTCGCGTTGACCAAGTTATCGGTTTTTCATTGATAGGTATTAACGATAAAATGCTTCAACCGTTCCTTTTCGCGTCATCAGAAGTGGTTGTCCACGACGGTCCAACGCTTTGAGCGACGGAATTTTTACCCAACCTTCACTGATACAATATTCCTCAACATCAAAACGCTCTTTGCCATTGAGCATAATACCAATGCCATGCTCGCAAATTTCTTCCACATGATGTCGGCTACGGGGATTAACCGAAAGGCGATCAGGTAAAGCTGGTAGCGATTTAGTGTCGTTCATGTTTATGACCTGTAGTAAATAAAAAGTGGGCTATTGTAGACAATATAGGCATAACGCTCAATAGCTGCAGTCATAAATGTTAAGCCCTGTGCCGGGATAGTGGCAAGTCCTCTGCTTTTCTGAGCACTCAAATGTTTCTAAAAATACCACGCGTTGAGAATCACTATTAAACAGTGTGTAAAACGTCTTCAGATTTCACGAATTCCATGGGTTACTGCTGTAACCTTGGCATTACAGATAACGACTACTGTAACAACAGCAGTGCGTTAATAAGTTAGCGCCATATTCACGCCACTATACGGAATCAGGCTTAATGCCTTGTTGAATAAATCAGCTCTGCGGCAGTAAAAAACCAGAGGCCAATCCAACAAGAATGATAGACCGCCTTACGCTTGTATAATTTAATCTGCTTTCAAACGGCAAAAATCCAAGTGAATGACTAAAAACAGGTAAGCATTTAAAGCGTAAAATAAAACCCTCTTACAAGCCCTGACCACTATTAAAATGAAACGATTATTGACACAATATTTGCCCAAGCGAACATGCTCACCAATATATTCACAAGCAAAACTTAATACCGTTTCAGATGTATCAACGAATACCCCAGAAAGAAACTAAACTTTGAAAAATTAACAGGAAGATGTAATATATCCGTTGCATCTGACCAGTTTAATCCACAAGCAGCATCATTTATCAATAGATCGGATCTTCAGTGCAGTGGCTCGAGTGGACGGTAATTTAGGTGAAAGGAATAACCAAGCCTTCTCAGCTACAGGTTTCTACGCAAGCCTGCTGTATTTGCAATATAGTTAGACACCTACCCAACTGAAAATAAACAAGTTTTTCACATCGGCTAGAATCACTATGAGGTGATTTGAAATTAACTGATTGATACAGAAAAAGTATTCATTTTTACTTAATGGTCCCTAGCTACGAAGATAGTTGAACACCTAATATAGCTCCACTTTTGTCATGTAATCACCCCTACATGGTTCAAAAATCATAAAATTAAATTCTTTATGCTGTTGTCGATACTGATATCACTAATACTTTTGCCTTATTGTAAGTGAGGCCCCACTCATAAATGATAAAACTGTAATGAAAATCACTAAATACTTTCACTTTAATTTAGCTGCGGCAATGCCGTTGTTAACGCTGTTGATCACGTTTTTCATGACCTATGTGGCATTCAATACCGCCAAGATTGAACTCAAAAAAAACACGCAGACCTATTTTGATTTTCGTGTACGCGAGGCAATCAGCCTTATCAATAATCGCATGCATATTTATCAGCAGGTGTTGTACGGTGCGAGTGGTTTATTCATCGCCTCAAACAATATCGAACGTGAGGAATTCAAAAAATATATTGCGACGCTCAATTTAACTAAGAACTATCCTGGCATACAAGGTGTAGGATTCTCCCTAATTATACCATCAACAATAACTCAGCACGTTGCATCCATTCGTAGCGAAGGGTTCCCTGAATACACTATTTGGCCTAAGGGGCAGGGTGATATTTCCACCGCTATCATCTACCTAGAGCCATTGGTTGATCGTAATCTGCGTGCATTCGGCTATGATATGTTCAGTGAGTCAGTGCGACATGCCGCCATGCAAAAAGCCATTGATACTGGTCTGCCTCAGCTGTCTGGAAAAATAAAGCTGGTACAGGAGACTGGCAAGCAAGACCAAGCTGGATTTTTGATGTATGTACCTATCTATCAGAATGGTACTAACAACGACACCCTAGCAGAACGGCAAGCGCATATCCTTGGCTGGGTATATTCACCTTTTCGGATGAATGATCTTATGGAAGGGCTCTTTGGTGAACGGGCTAACGATATGGACATTCAGATATTCGATGGTGAAACTATGTCGAATGAAGCGTTACTGTATGATTCTAGTGCCGTTAATGTTGCGACGACTAACGAGTTTGAGGCTACTCGTATCTTACATATTGCCGACCATCCATGGACTGTTCAGATCCGCCCTTTAGATTCAATGACTTCACGTATTAGGGCTGTTAGTCCAAATTTAGTTGCAAGTATTGGGATAATCCTAAGCGTCTTTTTCACTGTATTGATTTGGTTCCTCGTGTCGGGACGAGAACGTGCTATTAATACGGCACGCTATATAAATAAAGAATTGAGCATCGAGCGACAACGCTTAAGTGACATCATTGATGCAACAAATTCCGGCACTTGGCAATGGAATATTCAGACAGGTGAAGCCTTCTTTAATGACCATTGGCCCAGAGTCCTTGGTTATGAACTAAGCGAGCTTGGGCCTACTTCTTTTGAAACGTGGCTTAAATTTATTCACCCAGAAGACAAGGAGCTATCGATAAAACGTTTACAAAAACATTTATCAGGCGAGTTAGATTATTACGAATACGAAACACGGATGCGACATAAAAAGGGAGGCTGGGTTTGGGTGTTAGCCCGGGGAAAGGTAACGACATGGACTGCCGATGGCAAACCACTCTTGATGTGTGGAACGCATCAGGATATCACCAAACAGAAGTTTGCTACAGAACAACTACAGGATAGTGCAGCCCTGATAGAAGCTATTCTCAACACGGTAGTGGACGGCATCATCACCATCAATGAATATGGCATTGTAGAGAGCATCAATCCAGCGGCCGAACACATTTTTGGCTATAGTGCGACTGAAGTGATTGGGCATAACATCACAATGCTGATGCCTGAATCTTATCGTAGTCAGCATGACGGTTATATTGAGCATTTCAATATCACTGGTGAGGCAAAAATAGTTGGTATTGACCGCATAATTGAGGGGAAACGCAAGAATGGTAGTATTTTCCCAATGGAATTGGGAGTGAGTAAAGTACTTCTGGGCGAAAAGAAACTTTTCGCTAGTGTTGTCCGTGATATAACCGAACAAAAACGAGCCAAGCAGGCGCTAATTTCCGCCAAGACCGAGGCGGAAAAGGCTAACCTTGCCAAGTCACAGTTCCTCGCGGCCATGAGCCACGAAATCAGAACCCCCATGAACGGCGTGATTGGTATGGTGGATGTGCTGCAACAAAGCAGCCTCAAGGGTTTCCAGGTCGACATGGTTGATACCATCCGTGATTCTGCGTTTTCATTGCTGTCAATCATCGAAGATATTCTCGATTTCTCTAAAATTGAAGCTGGCAAACTGGACATTGAGTATGCACCCATGGCCGTAGCCGAAGTAGTAGAGAAGGCTTGCTTTATGCTGGCTCATTTGGCTGAGAAGAAAAAGGTAGAACTGACGCTGTTCACTGATCCCGCGATTCCTGACATCACCCTAGGAGACGCCAATCGTCTGCGCCAGATTGTAGTTAATCTGACCAATAATGCCATCAAGTTTTCCAGCGGGTCAGATCGCCCCGGCCGCGTTTCGGTACAGGCCTTGATGACAGACCCGACCATGTTGGAGATCCGCGTGATTGATAACGGTATCGGCATGAATGAGTCCGCCCTATCAAAATTATTTATGCCATTTTACCAAGCCGATGTCACGACGACTCGACGCTTCGGTGGTACGGGATTAGGAATCACTATCGCCCGTAATTTAGTGCAATTGATGGGTGGTGAAATTACCGTGCAGAGCACACTGAATAAAGGCTCTATTTTCAGCGTGCACTTGCCTCTGGAGGCCATAACTGACATAGATCTAGAACAACCCCAACCAGAGGCGTGGACAGGGATAACTCCCGATCTATTCACTGGGCTTTCCTGCTTAGTGATAGGTGACTCAGAGGGGCTGGCTGATCATCTGGCTGCCTATCTGAGCGCCGCTGGTGCAGTGGTCAATCAGTCCCCCAGCTTGGCGGTAGCACAGAAGCAGGCCGTTACGACGACATCTGGACTGTCGGTATGGCTGGTTGACGCCAGCAATAACCCTCCATCCTCGGAGGAACTCCGCCTCATCGCAAGTGCCCAACCAGAACAGGCTATTCGTTTTGTCATTATCGGGCGCGGTAAACGTCGATGCCCGCGTTGGCAAGATATCGATTTAAGCGTTGTTGTGGATGGTAATGTCCTGATGCGGCAGACCGTGCTGCAAGCGGTCGCCATTGCTGCAGGGCTGGCGGAGCCGGAAGTAGAAAGGCTGCATGTAGGCAAAGGTGAGCAATCATTCGTGGCACCTTTGCGTAGCGACGCGCTAGCGCAAGGCAGATTGATTCTGGTAGCAGATGATAACCAAATCAACCAGAAGGTGATTGTGCAGCAGCTTGCCTTACTTGGCTTTGCAGCTGATATTACCAGTAATGGCATTGAAGCATTGGCCCATTCGCACAGCGGCGATTATGCCCTGCTGTTAACTGATTTGCACATGCCCAAGATGGATGGCTATGAACTGACCGCCGCCATCCGCGCCGAAGAAAATGACCACCGTCATCTCCCAATCATAGCGATCACCGCTAACGCGCTGAAAGGCGAAGCACAACACTGTCTCGATGTTGGTATGGATGATTATATTAGCAAGCCAGTGCCATTAGAAAGTCTGATGGTCATCTTAGAGAAATGGCTGCCGCTTGCTGCAGCAAAACCAGTGGATGTAAGTGTACTTACAGCGCTGGTAGGCGATGACCCTGAGATAATCAAAGACTTTCTGCAGCATTTTAATGATAGCGCAACAATGATTGCCACAGAGTTAACAACCGCCTGTGCCAACGGCGAGGTAGTGCAAGCCCAGGCTGCGGCGCACAAACTAAAATCATCATCCCGCGCTGTAGGCGCAATGGTTTTGGGCGAATTGTGTGAAGAAATAGAGCTGGCGGCTAAAGCCAATCAGCTTGAGGCCCTAACAGTATTAAAGCTTCGTTTTGAGGTGGAAATGGCCACCGTTAAAAAATATTTAGATAAGCTATAAGCAACTGAAATTAAATATAATAATATAAAAATATAAAAAGGAAGTAATTATGGTTAGTAAATCGTCCCTCAACATTTTGATCATCGATGATCAGCCCTTTATGCTCAAACTGCTTGAACATATGTTGATTAGCTTGGGATTTAATCAGCCGACAATTTATGACAACGGGAAAAAGGCCTTAGCATCGTTAGATAGTGCGAGTAGTCAAACGAATTTAATCCTGCTCGATCTCAATATGCCAGAAATGGACGGCATAGAGGTCGTACGACACTTGGCTGGAAAATCTTATTCCGGCAGTATTATTCTGGTGAGTGGCGAAGATGCTCGTATGTTGCAATCCGTAGAAAGACTGGTGAGGGCGCACAACATACCGCTGCTTGGCTCCTTGCAAAAACCCATTAATCCAAAAGATTTGTCGATCCTCATCGATAGCTGGGAGCCCCCCAGCTATGTAAATCCACCGGCCGTGAAGAAAATTTATGGTGCCGACGATGTGCGTGCAGCCATAGTCAATCACCAACTAGTGAATTACTACCAGCCCAAAGTAGATGTGGCCAACGGCAAGGTAATGGGCGTCGAGACCCTAGTGCGCTGGCGTCACCCCCAAGATGGACTGGTTTTTCCAGATCAATTTATTGGTGTGGCTGAAGATAATGGACTGATTAACGACCTGACACGAGAGGTCATCAGTGACGCATTCTCTCAAACCAAAATTTGGCTAGATGCGGGCTTGAGTCTGCGAGTAGCTGTTAACCTTTCCATGGAAAATCTTGATTCACTGGAGTTTACAGATTACGTCACGACGGCTGCCGCCACTGCAGGTATCATACCGGACGACATAGTATTGGAAGTAACTGAAAGCCGGTTAATTAAGAGTTTAACTACGCCAATGGAAGTCCTCACCCGTTTGCGCCTAAAACGTTTCCACTTATCGATTGACGACTTTGGCACCGGGCATTCATCGCTGATGCAGTTGCTAGACTTGCCCTTTAATGAGCTTAAAGTCGATCAAGGCTTTGTCCATGGTGCCGCCAGCAACGAAAAATTATGCAGTATTTATAACGCAAGCCTGAGTTTGGCTCAACAACTCGGCATGAAATCAGTGGCGGAAGGTGTAGAGGATCAAGCTGACTGGGATTTTATACGTAGCTCAGGCTGCGACCTCGCCCAAGGTTACTACATCGCGAAACCCATGCCAGCAGATGAAATTCACGATTGGATCATAAAATGGGAAGCGAACAGGGTAAATCTCATTACACCATATGATTAGTTTTTTATAGCTGGAGTAATAAAAAATGCCCACCCTACTGATAGCAACAGATAACACTGAAGAAGCCTGAGAAGTCAAAGACGTACTGGCCAAAAATTTAAACTCTCGTCAATCAGAAAGTTTAGCTCGTCATGTTGCAGAACGAAGTGGATTTGAAGGAAGTCTGGCATTAAGGGAAAATCAGGGATCTTAAAAGACCAGATTAGCCAAGCAGAGTCTTTAAACCACAAATAGCACAAGATTTTTTTAAATTACACACCAAAACATACTTCATGGATGAATCAAATAGAGATTTGCTTTAGTATTTTGATGCGCAACGTATTAAAGCGAGGGAATTTTATGCTCATCCGTACAATTGAAAATATGGCAACACGGTACTAAAAACCTAAAAATAATTACCGTAAATTAAGACCAGAGGCACTCGCTTTTTTTATGCAAAGAGGTCAATAATTTTGTAACTAATATTATTCTTTACATGGATAATCCAGCTTTTTCTTAGGATAAAATGAAAGGTTTTATTTTATCCTAAGAAAAAGAAAAAACTAAGCACAGAAAGACGTTACAGCCCTTTTCTTACATGCATGAAACGATTATGAATAACCGTTAACCAACAACGGTACCTAACGCGAAGATCGGTAAATACATAGCCACAATCAAACCGCCGACCACTACCCCTAAAACCACCATGATCATCGGCTCCAACAGGCTGGTTAAGGAATCAACAGCATCATCAACCTGCTGTTCATAGATATCAGCAACCTTGCTTAACATACCATCCAAATTACCCGCCTCTTCACCGATCATCACCATCTGGGTTATCATATCGGGGAAAACAGTGGTCGTTTTCATGGCGATGTGCATCTGCATGCCTGCAATTACCTCCGCACGCACGTTGAGAATCGCAGTGCGATAAATATAATTTCCGGAAGCGCCCGCAGCGGAAACTAGCCCGTCAACCAAAGGAATACCGGCAGCAAAGGTAGTAGAAAGGGTTCTTGCAAAACGTGCCACCGCCGCTTTATCTAAAATGGTACTGATCACTGGTATCTTAAGAACAAATCTATCGGTATTGTCACGCACTTTCTGCGAGCGGCGATACGCCTTTTTAAACAGATAGAGAAAAACGATTACCACTCCGACTATCATATACCAGTAAGACTGTACAAAGTCGGAAATGCCCAGTACAAACAGCGTAAAAGCGGGTAGCTCTGCGCCAAAACCTTCAAAGATATCTTTAAACTGCGGAATAACAAAGAGCAGTAAAAGCAGAGTGACCAGGCCGGCAACCGTTAGTACCGCCGCTGGATAAAACATCGCTTTTTTAATTTTTGATTTTAAAATTTCAGATTTTTCTTTATAAATAGAGATACGGTCGTAAATTGTATCTAATGCACCAGACTGCTCACCGGCATAAACAAGATCGCAGTATAAATCATCAAAATAAAGGGAATGACCACGCAGGGTTTGTGAAAGTGGTGTGCCCGTTGCCACCTCTTGAGAAATTGTGCTCATTAATTTTCGCGATGCCGGTTTTTCGCTGCTTTTGGCAATTAATTGTAAACCTTGTACTAAAGGTACACCTGCTCCGAGCATAGTGGCTATCTGGCGAGAAATAATCGCAATATCCATGGGTTTTATTTTATTACCGAAGGAGAAAAGTGGTTTGGATTTTTTCTGTATTTTAGTGACATTAATCTTCTGCTTACGCAGTTCAATTTTAACTTCTGCAACACTCTCAGCCTGTATTTCGCCTGATACTGCAGCGCCCTTACGATTAAGGCCTTTCCATTTAAAAGTATCAATGACTGGTCCTTTAGTTTTCTTTTTTACAGCCATAATTAATCTTCCTTAATGATTCTATAGGTCAGCAATTTTTGTTTTTTAATAAGCTTCACAATCTCATTTAAAAATCGAAAATAATAGCACATTAATCACATAAAGGCAGTGAGAAAATAGCCATAAAAAGCAATCATAGCAGCTGAGATATACGTTTACAGTGCCGCTGATAACAGAGGAAATAGGGATTTTTTGCTTGTGCCAAGCTAATTTTCAGCTCTGTTTTTAACCGTGTCACATCATAGAACGACCTGTTTAAAGCGCAGCCTCAGATATAAAAAAAGCGCTAGTGGGCCGATTAATATAATCCCCTTCATTCAGTACTGTTGGAGTCTGTCGAATTAATACCCCGATTAAAAAATCTCGGGAAGAACAGGTTGGTTTATTGAAATTGCGCAGGATCTTTATAAAGAGAAAAGCAGTTACAGGGTGAAAAATTAAGACTGTCGGTCAGATTCTAACTCACAGCCTAAAAATTTAGGTTACCCGGGTCACTTCCGTTAAACTGGTGATCCCCTTTAACACCTGCTGCAGTGCTGACTGACGCAGTGTATCCATCCCCTCGGCCTCGGCCAGCTTGGCGATCTCCGGAGCATTACCATTGTTTAAAATAAGGTGACCAATCGTCTCGCTCATCTGCATCACTTCGTAGATACCCACTCGGCCTTTATAACCTTCAGTACATTTTGAACAACCAACGGGTTTATAGAGCGTGATACCCGCAGCTATCTGGGTTTCTGTAAACCCAATGGTTTTTAATTCCGGCGTTTCAAAAACCTCTTCGGTTTTACACTCAGGGCATAAACGCCGCGCCAAACGCTGCGCGATAATCAGCGACACCGAAGAAGCGACATTAAATGCGGGCACACCCATATTAAGTAAACGCGTTAAGGTTTCCGCAGCGGAGTTGGTATGCAGGGTAGACAAAACCATATGTCCGGTTTGCGCGGCTTTGATCGCAATTTCAGCGGTTTCTAAATCACGAATTTCACCAACCATCAAAATATCGGGATCTTGACGTAGAAAAGAACGCAATGCAGAGGCAAAGGTTAATCCCGCTTTGGTATTGATCTGCACCTGATTAATACCGGATAAATTAATCTCTACCGGATCTTCCGCCGTAGAAATATTACGCTGCACGGTATTAAGAATATTTAATCCGCTATACAAAGAAACAGTTTTACCACTGCCAGTCGGACCAGTGATTAAAATCATTCCCTGCGGTTTTGCCAGAGCACTAAGGTAGCTTTCTTTCTGCTTATCATTGTAGCCTAAACTGTCGATATTCAGGTTCGCTCCCGATGAGTCCAGAATACGCATTACCACCTTTTCGCCCCACATGGTCGGCAGTGTACTGACACGCAAATCCACACTGCGTTTATTGGTAATTTTAAGTTTAATACGCCCGTCCTGCGGCAAACGACGCTCGGCGATATCCAGTTTTGACATAACCTTAAGGCGGGCTGAAAAACGGTTGGCCAGATTCACCGGTGGCGTGGCCACTTGATGTAAAATTCCGTCAACACGAAAGCGAATACGATAGGTTTTTTCATAGGGTTCAAAGTGCAGATCCGATGCCCCTTTGCGCACCGCATCCAATAAAATGCTGTTAATATATTTAACAATAGGCGCATCATCACTGCCGTTACCCTGCGCCTCATCCAGACGCGAATCAGAATCATCAACCTCAATATCCTCAATATCGGACATTTCACCCAAAGAAGCAACATCATCTTCCAATACGGTTTCAATGGCTTTAGCAAGGTATTGCTCTTCCACTAGCAGGGCATCGGTATGGATAGCAAAGCTGAAAGCAAAGTCTTCAAGCGCAGCAATATTAGTGGGGTCAGACATGGCGATATACAGGGTTTTGTCCTGCACATAAACCGGCAGTGCATGGTGTTTTTCTATCAACTTGTTATTCAGAAATTTTTCCGGTATTTCATCCAGATCAAGGATAGATGCATCTAATAACGGAAGACCATATTCTATTTCGAAGAACTCCGCCAGCGTCAGGCTATCGATAAATTTGTTGTCGACCAGATAACTTACCAGGGATTTTTTATCCTGCTGTGCCGCGCTGGTAATCTGCTGAAGTTTATCAAAGGGGAGTAAACCACGTGTGGCAAGACTGGATGCCAGACCACTAATATTATTGGTTGCCATTAAGTATTAACAAATAGTGGTAGGGGTACAAACACCATCCTAAGCAGTAACAATGTGACCATTTTTACTTGTCTTTGGATGCCAGTTAAAATTTTAAGCGTAGTAGCAAGTGCTGTTATTACAAAAGTAGTTCCAGTAACAATTAAAGCCAATGATTTTAGCTCTCCATAGGTATCACTTTCACTGTCTGCGTCTGACAGACCACCACAAAGCCCTGCGCTCACTTTTTGTACACGACAAATTTTAGCTGCAGATTTTATCGCACTTGTTGCAAAAACAACTTCTGAAAATCGGACTTTAGCTGTATAAGTTTTATAACTCAGCAACGCCAAGGCTGCCCGAATGATTAACAGCGCGGTTAATCTAAACCCCTGCTGACCTTTTTTCATGGTATCTTCCTTCGTATTAAGGTTGATTTATTTAAAATTTTGTTATTTTTCACCTTAACATAAAGGGTTAATTGAAAAAAGCGGACATTCTCAATCGAAAAATGGTAACAACGACCAGTTAATAGATTGATAATAATGCTAATTGAGGCTTGTGACAACTAAATTATAACCAATAGACCATAAAATAATTGTCTCTATTTATAAATAAGCATCACTTCTTGAAGGTAAAATCGATAAATACTAAATCGTTGATCAATCAAATTAACCTAATAACGGCTGCATTTTTGGCGATGGCAGTAGTCTATAGCGAGGTTGTTCACCATACAATTCTGGCAAAGTAAGCGAAAATCACAATCAATGAGTTACTTAGGCCTCTATTATTTGATGATTAATCCCTATTTCACCATGCCCTCTCTTATTCAGATGCGAAGGAGTATCCTCGATCTCAACCACGAACATATCATCGAGGGAACTAACATTATTTTCTAATACCTTTAATACCTTTAATACCTTTAATACCTTTAATACAATAGAATTAATTGAGTGTTCAATGATTGCAAAGGATCAATGAACACTAACAAGGTGTGAGTTACATTCGATCGTTATTCTCACTTCATAATATTGTATGGCACTATTTTGAACCGCTTTAGCTGACCACAAAGTGGTGAAGAACAGACCGTTTTGAATAAAACCCACAACGCAGTTTATAGTTAATTTTAACCAGCTGGGATCATCACTTTTTTAGATCTTGGGTATTACTAAGGAATTACTAAGGTATTACTCTTCCACTGATAAGACATCGGTATAGATGGAAAGCTGAAGTCTGCAATATTGGTTGGGTCAGACAGGTTGATATACGTGGTTTTATGCTGCACATAAGCCGGCGGGGCATCATTTTTTATCCTGCAAAGTAGTAGAGCTGGCTAAGGACAGGCGTTTATCAAAGGAGAGTAAATGACAAGCGGCCCTGCTGGACACCAGGCCGCTGAGATTATCGAGGTGACGTTAGCTGTTAACAAACACCATTGGCAAAACAAGTTCCCGTCGCCACCCAAGTAACACGACCATTCGCATATGTTGGCGTTAAAATATAGGTATAACTACCAACTGCTGCTGTCCCTGTTGCAGTGATCACAGCCGTTGCTGCTGTTATCGCCATACTAGCCACTTCTCCATAAGCAACAAAAGTCGGCATTCCTATCTTAAGTATAGTATCACAGGCACCAACAGATCCTTCCGTTTGTGCACAGGTTTCAATGGCCGTTTTATACCCGGCTGTCGCCAAAACCACTTCGGTGTATTTCGCTTTTTGCGTATAAGTATTATAGGCCGGCAACGCAACAGCTGCCAGAATACCGATAATCGCGATAACGATTAACAGCTCGATTAATGTAAAACCCTGTTGTATTTTTTTCACAGTCTTTTCCTTTATAGTCGTAGTTAAGTCTGAGTTAAGTCTGAGTTATTTAAAATTTTGGTTTTTTTCTCCTTAATATAAAGGGCCTATATATAAAGGGCTTAAATATAAAGGGCTTAATGAGAAAAGATCAATATCTTCAAGCAATAAGCTGTTACAGCGACCCGTTAGCAGATTGATTCTCACGCTAATAACGCCTTGTAATAACTAAATTATAGTTGATGTTCCAGAATATGATTGCCTATAGTTAGAAATAGAAACAATCATGATTTATCTGTTTCATTCAAACGGTAATGAGCATTACGTGGTCAAATGATGTCACTCACCCAAGTGTCTTTAGGCTTAAATAAGCCTCTTCATCTTTATTGTTAATTTCATTTAAAACAATGTATTGAGTTGGAAAAAAAGGTACTGAATTGGAAAACAATAATGCGAACTTAGATTTTTTGACACTAGTTAAGCTACTTTTTTTAAATACCCGTTCATTATTTCAAAAGCGTTGAACAACGATCATCGACCTCTATATCAAACATATTACCCATATCTTCGAATGGGTTTACTCAGATATTGCTCTACCATCTGCAGGCATCAGATTAGAGGGACAAGCTGAAGACAAAATCTTCAAAGCCCTAATATTGATAAGGTTGGGTTGTGGACGTGGAGATAGTCAGGGCTTTATCCTGCACAAGGGCATAATATTTTTCTATTAAGGATTTTTAGGGATGCCAGGCAGATTAAGTTTTTTTGAATCTAATAGAGGAAGGTTCTTCCGTTTTGCAGAACTGCGCTGGTTAACTGCTGAAGTTTATTAAAGGGGAGTAAAAAAAAGCGGCCAGGCTAAAAGCCTGGCCGCTGATATGATGAGTTGCCATTAACTAGTTTATAACTTCTTCAGCAGTCCAAGTTACTGAACCATCAGGCTCCCACTCAGCCGCAAGAGAATACAGAGAAGCAGCCCCTAAGCTACCGATAGCATTTGCATTTGATGCTGACACATATAGATCGCTATCAGCAACCGCAGTAGCATTCGCATGCTTTGCTACTGTCGCGGTTACAGCAGCCCCCTTAATAGTATAAGTATTAGGCACATCATCTATATTTTGAATACAGTTGGTTGAAAAATTAGCATCAGTTGTTGCATTTAGCTGAGCACAAATTTCTACGGCAGTTTTCATAGGTCCAACAGCCGCAATTAATTGAGAAAATTGCGCTTTTTTCGTATAAGTATTATAAGTCGGTAACGCCACAGCCGCCAGAATACCGATAATCGCAATAACAATTAACAGCTCTATTAATGTAAAACCCGATTGTATTTTTTTCATTGTATCTTCCTTAATAATTAAGACTGGTTTATTTTAAACTTTTATCCTTTTTCTTATTAACGTAAAATGCGTAACGGTTAATAATTAAAAATTAAAAAAGTTAACATTCTCAAGCGAAAATTTTCATAACGGCAGGAGTGTCACCTGATAATAGTGCGGATATATTTTGGCGGAAAATAAATCAAATATTAATCAAATTAATGTGATGAATAACGCATAGTTAGCGATAAAAAAAGCCTGAGAGAGCTTGTTTAGCGCTTAATTCAGGAAAAGCAGGAGAAAATAAGATTATCTTCTAATACAGGTGTGCAGGTATTACGTTTTCACAAACAGAGCATCAGCTTGGATGGCAAAGCGGCAGAAAAAATCTTCAAGCGCCGCAATATTGGCGGGGTTGGACATGCAGATAGTCAGCGTTTTATATAACCTATAAATCGGCAGCTTAGTTTGTAATGTTGGAATATTTTAAAGATTAAGGGGGTTGAATTTAAGAGAAAAAGACCCTATTCCATATCCAGCACTGCGCAAAATCAGTCTGTCTATAAAAGAGTGTTTGATAAGAGAGATTGTTTAGCGGGTCAAGTATTGCAGTTTATCAAAAGCGGATAAAAAATGCGGCCAGGCTAAAGGCCTGGCCGTTGATGTTATTGGTTGTTATTAATTACATAGTGTTTCTGGAACACAAGTACTGGTCCAAGCGATTGTACCATAAGTAGCATTTAGTACTCCACTCAAGGTATACACCCCAGCAAAACCCATCCCCGTTACAGCGGGAGTCGCAGTCGCTACAATGACAGGAGCTAATGCCGTAAGAGTCACTGCTACAGTAGTTATCTTAGCATTCGCAGCAGCAGCAGCTACTCCTGCAACTGTAGCTGCGGTACAACCAACGGCAGATGCGTTAAATTGAGCGCAAACCTCTAAAGCACTTTTAGTCGCTCCAGTCGCTAATATTAACTCTGAGAATTTTGCTTTTTGGGTATAAGCGTTATAAGACGGAATCGCTACGGCTGCCAGAATACCGATAATCGCTATTACGATTAACAGCTCAATTAATGTAAAACCTTGTTGTACTTTTTTCATGGGATATTCCTTAATAATTAAGCATGATTTATTTAAACTTTTGTCTTTTTTTCAGTAATCTTTTATTACGTTAATAAAAAAGACGGTCGATAAAAGGAGCACTTTTGAATAATAATTGTAATTAATCTTTGGCACAACAAAAAAATAAAACATTGACTTAAACTATAAGATGTTGATTTAAATAATTTTTTGTTGACTAATGCGATATATTTTTGATTAAGAAATACGAGCTACGAGCTACGAGCTACGAGCTAACCAGTCTCGTGCCTTGGATGGAAAAACGGCAGGAAAAATATTCAAACGCCACAATATTGGTAGGATTGGACAGGGAGATAGTTAGTGTTTTATGCTGTCTATAAACTGGCAAGTTCGTCCGTAATACAGGCATTTTTAAAAGATTAAGAGTGTTGAATTTAATAGATAAAATATTTTTCAGAACTGCGTCAGGTTGTTCATAAAGTGGTATTCGACTGGGTAGCTTTCAGGGATTATTGAAGGTTAAGTACTCGAGCTTATCAAAAAAGGATAAAAAAAGGGCCAGGCTTAAAGCCTAGCCGCTGATATTATGGGTTGCCATTAATTATAGACTACGAACAACCTTTAGGCAGTAAATTGTCATCTATATTAGTTGCGTCACATGAAAATGTTCCTGAAGCAGCTGAGTACTCTAATTTAAGAGCAGAAGTACCGGTATTGATAGCTGTATTCAGGTATGTACATGTAACCCCAGTGTTATCGGCAGTGATGGTACAAGTTTGAGTCGGAGTTGAAAGACCTATAGTCGCGGCTGAAATACTAGCCCCATTACCCCCGCTAACTTGAAGAACTATTCCAGGTTTCCCCCCCGTAATTTCAGCTAATCCCGCGCTTACCTCTGATTTTTGTACATAGTTCTGATAAGCAGGCAACGCAACTGCTGCCAAAATACCGATAATCGCGATAACAATTAACAGCTCAATCAATGTAAAACCTTGCTGTGCTTTTTTCATGTATTGACTTTTTACCATGGAATATTCCTTAATAATTAAACATTATTTATTTAAATTTTTACCTTTTTTTTATTAATCTTTTCTTGCATTAATGAAAGAAATTAAAAAACATAATAAATAGAATGGGTTAATTCCAATGGTAATGGTAATTGATCTTTGACACAACAAAACAAAAATAAAACATTGATTTAAATAATATTTTTTTGATTAAAAACAAAGTACGGGCTAAGAGTTCGAAACTCGTAGCCCGTAGCTCGCGGCCCCTAAAAAAGAGACTTATTAATCCATAAATGCACCAGAATACTGGCCACATAACCTAAGGCAATCACAGGCGTCCATTTAAGATGGGCGCCAAAGGTATAAATGCCACGCGCCTGTCCCATTAAGGCTACACCTGCCGCACTACCGATAGAGAGCAGACTGCCACCCACACCGGCTGTTAAGGTCACAAGTAACCACTGCCCGTGACTCATATCGGGCTCCATGCTTAATACCGCAAACATCACCGGTATATTATCAACAACAGCCGATAAAACGCCGATAGTCACATTGGCATAGGTGGGATCCCAATTAGTGTACATCGCCTCTGAAACCAAGCCCAGATAACCGATAAAACCCAATCCGCCCACACAAATAACTACACCGTAGAAGAACAGCAGGGTATCCCACTCTGCTTTGGCAACTTTATTGAATATATCAAAGGGTGCACCATCACCTAAACCGCGCAGGCGTTCATGCTCAAGTTCATCTTTGCTGCTGTGGATAGCATGCGCATAATAGCTTTTATGAGTTCTACGCAGGAAGAAAGCGAAAAACTGTAAAAGACCTAAACCGCTCATCATGCCCAATACCGGCGGCATTCCCAAGAATGAATGTGCTGACACCGCAAGCGCGATGGTCAGTAGAAACAAACCAACAATACGCAGTCCGCCGCGTTTAGTGACTATGACTTCACCATCTCCCTTAGCAACTTCATTGGAGATAAAAAAGCTCATGATAAAGGCCGGCACTAAAAAGTTAACTGCAGAAGGTAAGAACAGGGCAAAGAATTCACCGAAATTCACCATGCCTTTCTGCCAGACCATCAGAGTAGTGATATCACCAAAGGGGCTGAAGGCACCACCCGCATTTGCGGCAACCACTATATTGATGCAGGCAAGGGCAATAAATTTTTTGTTTGAACCGCCCACTTTCATCACAATGGCACACATTAGCAGCGCGGTGGTGAGGTTATCGGCAATAGGGGAAATAAAGAAAGCCAATATTCCGGTTAACCAGAAAATAAAACGCAGCGTAAAACCTTTATTAACCATCCAGGCGCGCAACGCATCGAATAATTGCCGTTCTTCCATGGCATTGATGTAGGTCATAGCCACCAGCAAAAAGAAAAACAGCTCCGCATATTCTAACAGGTTATGACGGAAAGCCGCTTCTGCCTGATGGGGCATGCCGTGCTGCATATAATAATAACCAATCATCGCCCAGATAATGCCGGCAGCCACCAAAACAGGTTTGGATTTGCGCATATGGAGCAGATCTTCAAGCATCACCACAATATAGGCAAGTGTAAAACAGAAAACCGCGGCATAGCCAATAAAATGGGAGGTTAAATCGATGTTTTCACCCGTACTGGCAAATAAAGAGGGAGAAAAGAAGATCGCCAGCAGTGTTAAAAACACTGCTAACGGATTGGATTTTTGTAGCATTTTATTAATCCTTAAAAAATGAGTGATTGACTTGAATATTGTTGATAACCCGACCCTTTTGAAGCTGTTCAGGGTAGTGTTTGCGGGTAAAATTTTGCGCGATATTAGCATATAAAAATTTGCAACAGTAGCAAGCAAAGCTCAATAATTGATCAAGAACCATAAAATAAAGCTGTCGGCTATCAGCTATCAGCTATCAGCTATCAGCTTCGAGCTTCGAGCTGACGGCTAACAACAGACAGCTGACGACTGACGGCTAACAACAGACAGCTGACAGCTGACAACTGTTATTTCCTTTGACTGTCCCTGCTTATTGCATCGTTCAATAAATCTGCTACATAACCTGGAGAATGGGTTGTGACACAAATTAAACGGTACATCGCAGGAATAATAATCAGGGTGACTAACGTCGCAAATGCCATGCCAAAGAAAACCACAGTGCCGACTGCGATCCGGCTTTCTGATCCGGCACCCGTTGATAAAATTAACGGTACGGATCCTGCTAGTGTCGTAAAAGCGGTCATTAAGATAGGCCGAAGGCGGCGTGCGGACGCATCAATAATAGCCTGTTCAAACTCAATACCGCGATCACGCAGCTGATTTGCAAATTCGACAATTAAGATACCGTTTTTAGTAACCATGCCAATCAGCATAATCATCCCGATTTGACTGTAAACATTGAGTCCCTGATCCATAAAATACAAGCCTAAGAACCCACCTAATACCCCCATCGGCACAGTAAACATGACCACCAGCGGATTAATAAAACTTTCAAACTGCGCAGCAAGCACCAGATAAGCGACTAACAATGCCAGTGCAAATACCAGCAGAATACTGCTTTTATTTTCTTTATAATCCTTTGATTCTCCGCTGTAAGAAATAGAAATATCACTGGGTAATAAGGTTATCGCCTTAGCATCTAAAAAATCTAAGGCCTCCCCAAGCGTGTGGCCGGCAGCGAGATTACCGCTCAGGGTAATGGATTTTTGTTTATTATAATGGGAAAGGCGGCTTGCTGAGGCAATTTCCTCGACAGTGCTTATCGTATCCAGGCTGAGCAAATCTCCTTTGGTGCTGCGCATGTAAATTTGACTGAGATCGCTGGCATTATTGAAACTGTTTTCGTCACCACGCAGATAAACATCATACTCTTCACCGCGATCAATGTAAGTGGTCGCACCGCGTCCACCGAGCATGATTTCTAAGGTATCAGCGACCTCGGTCACACTGATCCCAAGTTCTGCCGCCCTCTGTTTGTCCAGACTTACCAGCAGCTCCGGTGTTTTTTGTGAATAATCAAGATCTGCTCCAACGATAATACCGCTTTGATCGGCTTGTTGTTGTAATAGCTCGGCCCATTTTTGCAGCTCCTGATAATCTGAACCGCCCAGTACAAACTGCACCGCACTGCTTGAGCGGCCTCTAAAACCAGGCATCATTGCGCGCACCCTAACATCCGGAATCTCTTTTAAAGCGTTGCTGACTATCGCGAGTGCCTGTTGCGCCGTTTTATCACGCTCCTGCCAATCTTCCAGGATCATAATCACAAAGCCGGTCTGATCACCGGCATTACCACCATAGGCTGGTGCTTGGGTGCTAAAAGATTTAATCACCCCTTTGCCTAACAGAGGTAAAAGTCGTGCTTCGACAATATCCATATTGGTTGTCATGCGGTTATAGCTGGTTCCCTCAGCCCCTTTTATAAAGGCAAAAAGAACCCCGCGATCTTCACTAGGCGTGAGTTGCGCAGGGACTTGTTGAAACAGAAAAAAGCTCCCGCCGACACAGGCCAGAATGACCAATGGAGCCGCGTATCTAAACTGCATGGTGGTAAATACTATTTTGCGATAGCGCGCTTCCATACTTTCAAAGAGCCGCTCCGTTAAACGATTAAAACGATTCGCTTTTGTCTTTGAGGTTAATATTTTACTCGCCAGAACCGGGGTCAGGGTTAATGCCACAATCGAGGAGAAAATCACTGCCATGGCGAGTAAAACCGCGAACTCGGTAAATAATAACCCCACCATTCCGCCCATAAATGAAATGGGTAAAAAAACCATGACTAATACCAAGGTCGTTGCCACCACTGCAAATCCCACCTCCCGCGTGCCTTTAAAGGCAGCTAATAAAGGGGGTTCACCCTTCTCAATATGGTGGAAGATATTCTCCACTACTACTATCGCGTCATCAACCACTAAACCAATGGCTAAGATCATTGCCATCAGGGTAATTAAGTTAATCGAGAAGCCAAAATAATAAGCGGCGATAAAGGAGGAAATCAAAGAAACAGGAACGGTAATAGCGGGAATCAGCGTTGCCCTTACTTGACCGATAAAAATATAGAGCACCAAAATAACCAGCGCAGCGGTAATAAACAGGGTGTAATAAACTTCGGAGATAGAGCGGTCGACAAATACAGTGGCATCATAATTAACAGCTAAACGGGCCCCTTCAGGTAAAAATGGTTGTATCTTATCGACCTCCCGATAGACCGCCTGAGCAACGGCTAAGGGATTAACATCTGACTGAGGAATAATCCCCAAACTGATATTAACAATACCATTGTTTTTAAAAGAGGAACTTTCATTTTCTGCACCGATATAAACCTCTGCGACCTCTTTTAAATAGACAGCTGAACCATCGTTCGCAGTGCGCACCACTAAGTAGTCAAAATCCTGCGGCTCCTGATACAAACGCGCGGTACGGACAGACATCACAGTGGTATCATTGCGCACTTCACCCGCCGGGCTTTCCATATTTTCCCGCTTAAGTGCGTCGACAATATCACTGCTTGTTACTCCCCGCCCTGCCATCAGCGCCGGATCCAGCTTGACGTACATCACCTGATTTAAACCACCGGAAAGTGTTATAGAGCTTACTCCGCTGATCAGGCTAAAGCGATCTTCTAATACCCGCTTGACATAATCCGTTAACTGCGTTCTGTCCATTGTCGTGGAATTAATATTGACATACATAGCAGCTTCACCGCTGCCATTATTTTTAGAGACGATCGGATCAGTCGCTTCATCCGGTAGAAAACGTTTTGCTTTTTCTACTGCATCACGAACATCACTCACCCCTTCGGTAAGGTTCCAGTCTAATGCAAAGGTGATCGAAATACGCGACATGCCGTTACGTGTTACCGACCGGAGATCCTCAATACCACTTATACCTGTAATCTGGTTTTCAATCACCGAGGTCACCTGGCTTTCCATAATAGTGGCGGCTGCTCCCTCATAACGGGTCATCACAGTTACAACCGGGCTTTCCACATCAGGCATCTCCCTGATGGAAAGTTTACTAAAAGAGAGCGATCCAAATACACAGAGTAATAAACTTAATACAATCGCCATAACCGGACGTTTAACCGCAGTATCAGAAAGCCACATTATTTGCTCTCCTTAAGATTAGAGCTGGTCTCTATTTTGTCGAAAGAGACAACACCAAAAACACAAGGTAATAAACTTAATACAATCGCTACAACAGGACGTTTAACCACATTTTTAACCTCAGTATAGGAAAGCCTCATTATTTGCTCTCCTTAAGATTAGAGCTGGTCTCTATTTTGTCGAAAGAGACAACACCAAAAACACAAGGTAATAAACTTAATACAATCGCTACAACAGGACGTTTAACCGCATTTTTAACCTCAGTATAGGAAAGCCTCATTATTTGCTCTCCTTAAGATTAGAGCTGGTCTCTATTTTGTCGAAAGAGACAACACCAAAAACACAAGGTAATAAACTTAATACAATCGCTACAACAGGACGTTTAACCGCATTTTTAACCTCAGTATAGGAAAGCCTCATTATTTGCTCTCCTGCATTTTTTTGCTGCTTTCATCGGGTTTTTCTATGCTGGAAAGATCTTCTACCTTTAACCCGTCACGCATATTAACCAACCCCTGCACCACAATTTTGTCTCCAATCTTGACACCCTTTTCAATCAGTATCTGGTTTTTAATACGTGCCCCTAAAATAACTTCCTGACGACTTGCCATGCCCTGCTTATTAACGATATAAACATAACGTTTAGTGCCCGAGTACTCTAACGCCTGCACCGGGATAACAGGGGCATTAATGGCGGGGAAAACTATTTTGGCGGACATCATCATGCCTGGTTTTAATTTATTATCCGGATTATTAAATAAGACCCGTACACGCAGGTTAAGGGTATCCGGGTTAATACGCGAATTTGTTGCCGTCAACTGCCCGTTAAATATCGTCTCTGGCCACGAGCGGCTAGTTGCACTCACGGGCATCCCTTTGCTGAGCATGGATAAATAACGTTCCGGCACCTGCAGATCCAGCGTCATTTGAGTAAGATTATCAAGGGTCATCAGCTCACTGCCCGTTCCCACCATCTTACCTAAACTAAAATCAATCAGCCCAATCGTGCCGGCAAAAGGTGCGCTTAAAGCGTGGCGATCCACTTCTGCTTGAGCAGCCTTTAAACGTGCCCGGGCAATATCGACGCTTGCGATCTGCCCTTCTACTGCCGTCTGAGTAATGGCATTGCTTTTTACTAACTTTGTAAATTCGCGTAATTTACGCTGTTCATCAAAAAAATAAGCCTGCGCTTCCAGCATCGCTGCCTGTGCTTTGGTATCGTCCAATTGGAATAACAGCTGCCCAGTTTTGACCTGCTGGTTAGCCTGGACATTAATGGATTTGACTTTACCGTCGACTTCAGTGGCGACATTCACAGACTGATCTGACTGCAACTTGCCAATCAAAGAAAGTGACTGTGCTACCTGATGATAGGCCACGCTCTCCGTATAAACAGAAACAGCGGGCATTTCTCTTTCCTGTGCTGATAACAGTGAGTGATAACTTGTACCAATAGTGATGATAGTGATTAATGCTGCGCGCAGAATCTGTTTGTTCATTTCTTTTATGATCCCTTAACTGTTTGATCATTCTATGGCTAGTTTGCCGGAAGTTCTATTATTATGATTGCAGAGATGATTGCCAAGTTTTTTTTGCCATCCAGCCGCAATAATATAGTGAGTATAAAAGATAATAATGGAGGAAATATGGAGAAAATAATTAATAATCACTTTTTTTAAACAGTTCAAAACCGGCAATCAGATCAAATAACTCCTCGTCTATACTATTTTGCCGCAACAGATGAAAACGTCCCTTCATAACTTCGACCAGCTCATTAATAGTTTTTTCCGCGCGTAACATAGTCGATAAGCGACTGGCATTTTCACTGGCGAGAGATTCGGCGCAGGCGCGATAAAGTGAAACAAAAAGGTATTCATGAATAAAGGCCAACAGGGTTTCTTCGCTGGCATTAATCACTTCAGGTAAGCTATTGGAGGGCCAGGTAATAGATTGTAAATCTTTTTGCCAAATATCATCAAGTGGCAGCAGGCGGTGGCTAAAGGGTTGGTAAATAGTCCTCGACACAGGCTTATTATGAAAAATAATTACCTCAGAAATCTGGCCCTGGGCACGGAGACTTTCCATCTTTAAGAGCATCTCTCCTATCAAAGGAGGAATAGCATTAATCGATTTAGGTAAAATAAACCCGGCGGCGAGATTTAATGTGCTTTCAGATAATCGTGATTGCAAACGCTCACCAATGCAGTAAACGATTTTTTGCTCCGGGCGTTTGCCTAGAGTTGCCAACACAAAATCAGCTAATAGATCATTAAATTGTCCGACTAGGCCCTGATCTGAGCCAAATACCAGCACACCAATACAGGCTTTGCGGGGCTGCAGATCCGGAACGGGCTGATATTGATGAAAACAGGTAAAAAGTCCTAATTGTACGGTGCGGTAATAATCATTAAGCGCCTCAACCGCATTTTCATATTGCCCGACATTAGCAGCAGCCATCGCTTTCATTGAACGGACAACCGAATGTAAATCACTGGCACTGTTAATTTTTCGTTTTAGTACATCACTGCTGTCTATACTGTCGCTCATAATGATTCTTCCCGCTGTTATCTATGACCGCTATTTTAGTTACTCGGGGTTGACGTTATTCCATTGTCCTCATCGGGAGGCGACTGAAAAGGAGCTAAGGTAATACGTGCAATATCGATAATGCGGTTACGATCATCGTCGCTTAAAATTTTGGCGCTGTTAAAGCGGCTCAGAAAGTCTTCGGGAAGCTCCGTTGTCGCCAGACATAAGGCCTGCTCTGCCTCTCTCATTTTTAAGAGTGGCACAGTGTCAAAGAGCTTCTCGGTTAACGCTATTAATACCGTAATTTGTTCTAACACTGTCATGGGAGATGACTGTGGCTGCTTAAGGCTAGCTCTAATCCGGCGTCCATTGGTAATGATGTCCTGTGAATTTTGATCTAGGCGTGCGCCAAAGCGGGCGAATGTTTCCAGCTCTTCAAATTGTGCATAGGTTAATTTGAGATTAGCGGCAACCGCGCGGTACATTGGCCGCTGGGCTTTCCCGCCAACACGCGAGACCGATCGACCGACATCAACTGCAGGTAATATGCCTAATTCGAACAGCGTTGGAGACAGGTAAATTTGCCCGTCGGTAATAGATATAAGGTTAGTGGGGATATAAGCTGAAATATTTTGCGCTTCTGTCTCGATAATTGGCAGAGCGGTGAGAGATCCGCCCTTGTGTCTCTGTTTTAAGCAGGTCGCACGTTCTAATAAACGCGAATGAATATAGAAAATATCACCGGGAAATGCTTCCCGTCCCGGTGGTCTGCGCAGCAGTAAGGACAGTTCGCGGTAAGCGCGGGCATGCTGGGTAAGATCGTCATACACAATTAAAACATCCCGCCCTTTTTCCATAAAGTACTCGGCAATACTGGTCGCTGCATAAGGTGCAATATAAGCAAAACCAGGGGGTGCATTGCCTTCACTGACCATCACCAGAGTATAATCCAGCGCACCTTTCGCTTTTAATATGGCAATGGTTTTCGCCACTGCCGAAGCTCGCTGGCCAATAGCACAATAAACACAGAGCACATTTTGATCATGCTGGTTGAGAATAGTGTCGATCGCAATAGTGGTTTTACCGGTCTGGCGATCTCCTAAAATCAGTTCACGCTGGCCCCGTCCAATCGGAATCAACGCATCGATCACTTTTAATCCCGTTTGCAACGGCACAGTCACGGGGGCCCTGTCCATAATGGGTGCAGCCGGGCGTTCAACGGGTAATCTTTCGCTGCTCTCGATAGGCCCTTTATCATCAAGAGGACGCCCGAGCGGATCAATCACCCGCCCTAATAATCCCAACCCGACGGCTACGTCCATAACGCGCCCAGTTCGTTCAACTTCATCACCGCTCTGTAGCTGCCAGTAATCACCTAATAAGACCACGCCAATGCTATCTTGATCGACATTAAAAGCGATGCCGTAAATATCACCGGAAAATTTAAGTACTTCCTCAGAGGCGACATTTGCAAGTCCGGATACTTGAGCAACACCAAATGAAACACTGCTGATGATGCCAATTTCACGCGCTTTTAGCTGCGCTCGAAAAGTTGTGCGGCTAGCTGCTAATGCCGCAAAAGAATGCGCAACTACCTGTTGTAAATCAGTCATTAGGAAGGTTTTCCTGTTTTTCCGTAAACTGTGTGGCTAAAGAGGTCGCGCCTGCCGGCAACGAATCATCACTACCACTCTGGCGGCTTATAGCATGTTGTGCGGACTGTTCCACTATTTGCTGGAAATGTTGTTCCAGTGAATCAATATATTGAGTAATACTCCAGGCTAACTTCTGACCATTAATGTTCAGTTCAATACCGCTGATAATATCGGGGGTAGTCTCAAAATCAATCTCAATCTCGGTTGCAAAAGTTGCATTAAGCGCATCACTTAAACGTTTTTGAAGATCTGGCTGCAGAGCAAAGGTAGTCCGTACTCGAACCGGTTTATGATTCGCTTCGATCGCACTAGAAAAAGCCAATTTGGTTTCTTCATCAAGTTCACAGAGGCGTCTCAGGAAGACTTTTAAGATCTGTTCTTCAAGTGTGCTCTCGGCAAGATCCTTTAAGGCTTGCCGCGTGATAGCAAAGACCTCCTGCTGCGTTTTTTGGGTCAGCTCAACACTCAAACTCTGCTGTTGTTTTTGAAAAGTAGCCTGTTGCTGCACACAGAGATCAGCAGCAACCTGCCTTGCCTTAGCCAGCAGGCGCTGTGCTTCTTCATTCGCAGCTGTTGTTGCCATTTGTAAAAGCTTGTCACTTTGCTTCTCAAGCTGGTTATTTTTATGTAAAAACAGATCCCGCTCCTGTTGCGCCTGTTTTTCTTTATTTGCAGCATCCGCCAAGGTTTTTTCTATTCGCAGCTCACGGGCATCAATCGCATCCAGAATCGGACGATAAAGAAAACGTTTTAACAGCCAGACTAAAATAAGAAAATTAATAACCTGCGCCATAACAGTAAACCAATCAATTAACATTGTTTATTTTCCAGCAGCTTGAGTAACAGCAAAGTCCCAAAAGGGGTTGGCAAACAGTATAATCATCGATACGACAAAACAATAAATAGCCGTAGATTCAATCATGGCCAATCCAACAAAGAGGGTGCGGGTAATAGTCGATGAGGCATCGGGCTGCTGCGCCAGTGAAGCCATTGCGGCGGCAACTGCTCGGCCTTCTGCGAGCGCGGGGCCCATGGTACCGAAGCCGGTGGTCAACCCCGCGATAATGATTGAGATCATTGCGATATAGGTCATGCTATCCATGGTCGAAACTCCTGTTTATTGATTACTGTTTTAAATGGCTGCTTTGTTTAATTTGGTGCTTGTTTGAGCCTGTTGCTGCTGCAATGTAAACCGCAGCCAGAATAAAAAAAATGTATGCCTGTACCATGCCAGTCAGCAGACCCAGCAAAGTCATCACAATCGGAAAAATCAACGGCGTAATGGCCAGTAAAATAGCGATAATCAGCGCACCGCTCATCATATTGCCAAACAGCCGTACAGCCAGCGCAATAGTGCGGGAAATTTCACCGATGAGATTAAATGGCAGCATAATAAAAGTGGGCTCCATATAAGATCTTAGATAGCCGACAATACCAAGCCTCACAATGCCGTATAACGGGACAGCCACAAACACACAGAGTGCTAAGGCCACTGTTGTTGATAATGATCCTGTGGGTGGCTCGTAACCGGGAATAATGGTACTCAAACTGGCGAAGGCAATAAATAGAAATAGCGTGCCGAGAAAACCAAGATAGTCTCTCGGGCTTTGCAAACCAACCTCTTTTAGCTGTTGCTCTATGTTCGTGATAATAATTTCCAGTAAGTTCTGCCCGCGCGAACGTGCAAGATCTTTAGATAGACGGCGCGTGATAAGGATCGAGCCGATGACCAAGAACAGCATCAGCAGCCAGGTAAAGACGATGGTTGCATTAAGTTTGATAAATCCCATCTGCCAGAATATGATTTGATCAGGGCTAAGGCGCATGGTTGGGCTTCTGTTTGTTCGCAATGTTAGTTGCAGAGCCTGTTATTGTTATAACGACAATACGAGCGCCAATAAAACCGAGCATGCAGGCTAACAATTTTGGCCACTGTCCGTCAGTCAGCAGATAAATACCGCTTAAAGCCACCGCTGTGCGCAATAAAAAACTGCCAAAAAACCAACGGCCAGGGTGTGCGGATTTAATTCCTCGCTGTACTGTCCAGCAAAGCCCGGCAAAGAAAATCACACCTAATACGGCACCGGCAAGCAGCAACGGCAGCAGGGGAAGTATCTGTATATCGCGATAAAATATTTGATCAATCATATTATTCACCCTCGTCTTTTTTTTCCTGTTCCTGTTCATTGCTCATGGTCTGCTGTTCTTTATCAACCCAATACCATGCGTTGAAACAGCCTAGTGTTAACCCTGCGATTAACAGCGCTAAGGTCCAGGAGCGCTGATCTGCATAATGATTGTCTAACCAGATACCCAGTGCCGCTCCCAGCAAGGTGGGAATGACCACGGACCAGCCTATAATCCCTATCATCCCTAGACCAAACCACATTCCCGGGGAACTGTTGCGCCGGGCATGCAGTTTGCGCGCTGTTTTAAGACCAATCATACCCACAAAATCGGACTTCTTTTCCTCATTATTGAGACCCTTATTTTCAACTTTTCGCGCTGACTTTTTACCACTTTTAAGCTTCATATCCAGTGCCTATATTGGCGAATCACTGATGCTGAAAATTACCTAACTGGCGCAAAAATCCAGTCTCTAATTTCACCATGGTCGCCTGCAACCGTTTCTCATTTTCATCGACCACCAGAAATTCTTTTTTGACTAAAGCATGGAGTCGACTGAGATCTGCCTGGCCAATAGCACGTCGCACCGAGACCAAAACATTAAATCCGGTTTTAACCAGAATCCCCTGATCCACCGCGATAAAAACTTCCGCTTTATTTTTGCATTGGTAACAGAAAATACCTGCCGTTAATACGGCAGAACAATCCAGGCGATTGGGCAAAATACCAATAAAACCCAGGTTTGTTTCGGCCACGATACGCTCTACATCTAATTTTTCAGCGAAGGTGGCATAGGGTAATAAAATTTTAAGTTGGATCTGTGCTGCCATTATTTTTCTCCTCCTGCTTTTGTGTGTGCTGCCCTTATTTATTGTTCATTTTAATCTCATCCACCGCGCCTATGATATACAAGGCTCTTTCTGAAGTTAGGACTGCAATACCATCAAGGTAATAAATTTTAAGTTACATCTGTGCTGCCATTATTTTACTTGCTCCTGCTTTGTGTGTGCTGCCCTTCCTTATTCTTCATTTTAATCTCATCCACTGCGCCTATTATATACAGTGCACTTTCTGAAGTTAGGACTGCAACATCATCAAGGTAATAAATTTTAAGTTGAATCTGTGCCGCCATTATTTCTGTGCTTCTGCTGTTTTGTATACTGCGCTGCTTTATTGTTTATTTTGACCTCATCCACTGCGCCTATCATATACAAGGCACTTTCTGAAGTTAGGACTGCAATACCATCAAGGTAATAAATTTTAATTTACATCTGTGCTGCCATTATTTTTTTCCTTCTGCTGTTTTGTATGCTGCGCTGCTTTATTGTTTATTTTGACCTCATCCACTGCGCCTATCATATACAAGGCACTTTCTGAAGTTAGGACTGCAATACCATCAAGGTAATAAATTTTAATTTACATCTGTGCTGCCATTATTTTTTTCCTTCTGCTGTTTTGTATGCTGCGCTGCTTTATTGTTTATTTTGACTTCATCCACTGCGCCTATCATATACAAGGCACTTTCCGGGTAGTCTGCAAATTCATCCGCCAGAATCCGCTCACAGCCATCAAGGGCATCGTCCAAACTGACTAATTTACCCTCCATTGTCGAAAACTGTTCAGTGCTAAAAAAAGGTTGGGTAAAAAAACGCTCCAGACGCCGCGCACGTCCTACCAGTTTGCGATCGTCAACATTCAACTGCTCAAGACCGAGCATCGCAATAATATCTTTAAGATCGTCATATTTAGCCAGTGTACGACGAACTTCCTGAGCGAGATTATAATGGCGTTCGCCAATGATCCCGGCGGTGGCCATTTTGGAACTGGATTGCAAAGGATCAATCGAAGGATAGAGGCCTTCACTAGCACGTTGGCGCGACAGCACAATAGAGGCGGACAGGTGCGAAAAAGTGTGTACGGCCGCGGGATCGGTAAAATCATCAGCCGGAACATAAACTGCTTGAATGGAGGTGATCGCACCATCCTCGGTATTGGCGATACGCTCTTCAAGACTCGAAAGCTCTGAGCCCATAGTCGGTTGATAACCTAGACGTGAAGGCATCTGCCCCATCAAACCAGAGATCTCTGAACCCGCCTGAATAAAACGAAAAATATTATCGATCAGTAACAGTACATCGCGGCTTTCATCATCGCGGAAATATTCCGCCATGGTTAACGCCGCATGACCAACGCGAAAACGGGCTCCGGGAGGCTCATTCATCTGCCCAAATATCATGACCATATTAGGTAATACACCCGCCTCCTTCATTTCCCGGTAGAGCTCTTCACCCTCACGCGAGCGTTCGCCAATACCGCAAAAAATACTGATGCCGTTGTGATGGCTTACCATATTATGAATCATCTCGGTCAATAATACGGTTTTACCAACACCCGCCCCGCCAAATAATCCCGCTTTCCCACCACGCTCAAGCGGTACTAAAACATCAATCACCTTGATACCAGTCACAAAAATTTCCGATTGGGTAGAGCGCTGCGACAGCGTTGGAGGCGCCCGATGTACAGATCGCCACTGCACATTATTTAAAAGTGGTCCGTTATCTATGGTATTGCCAAAAACATCAAACATGCGCGAGATGATCGCCTTACCTACGGGGGCAGTTAACGGCCCGCCACTGTCTTCGACCCGCATACCACGGGCCAAACCTTGAGTGGGCGTTAATGCAATACCGCGCACCACCCTTGCATCACGTTGTGCAAGTACCTCAATAACAATAAAAATCCCAACAACACGTAATAAACGATGAATGGGCGGCAAAGATTCATCAAACCTGATATCCACAACACTGCCTCGTACCGAAACGACAACACCAAAATTAGGGGCATGTACCTGCTTGGGATCTTTGAGCATTTTCCTACCCGTTAGTCGTTTCAAATAAGTGCATTTATTAAAAATCGAGATAGAAGCACCAGTGATGATTAAAATAATAGATCGGTTATGAGCATAAATCCATGTGTTAAATAAGACAGTGAAGCACTATTTTCCTGCTGTTTTTTCATTTGTCACTCGCTAGTTAAATTCTATTACAGGTTCACGGATAAAATAATCAGGGCAGGCAAAAAGAGGGATACATTATAGTTGTTTATTTAGAGCCCAATGATTTCAATGAAATCAATATGTCGTGATTATCTATCACTAAGCTGCACCTATTAATTGATACACAAAACGGCTTCAGCTTAACCAACCACTAAATCAATCCTTCAAACTGTTCATCAATGATAATTATTTTAAAATGTTGCAACCGTTGATACCACTAAGTAGCGCATCGAATATTAATAAAAAACCTGTCCTGGTAATATCATAGTTTGACATGATTGGCTCTTTATCAGTTAAACTATAGAGCTACTCAGGCAAAGCGTTAGTAAGTAAATCACAAGGAAAAGATGTTGAACTAATAACAAATATTCGAAAAAAAATAACAAAGGTAGCGATAAGTAAGTAGGGTAAAGCGATGTTTATGCTCGCGACAAATGAATGTAACAAAGCACTGACAATGAAAAATATGTTCGCACTTTATAAGCCACAGGAAAGCGTAGAAAAAGGTTTTAATTTTAAAAAAATAAGAACGCCATCAGCCGATTTTCGCTATTTAAAATACAAAACAAAGACCGACAGCCCGCTGGGTGTTTTTGGTTTCCAAGGGCTACTTGCATTAAGCATCACACAAGAAGAGAGCCTGGTGGTTAATTTAAAAGAGAGGAATAGAGTCCTTATTAATTACATGGAGCCAATATATAAAAAATCCACTTCTGGAAATTAGATGGTTTATTCCTAAAACTGATGTGTAATGTCGGGTATAGACAACAATATTGAGGGTGTAAAAAGGATTCTGGAACAGAGCCGATTTTAACACCCTCTTTTAATATGCATTTTTCCCCACAAAACCTTTAAAAATGGTTAACCAAATTATTTTTAAATCGAACCAAAGTGACCAAGTTTTTATGTACTGCAAATCAAATTCAACACGTTTTTCCATTTTCTCAAGTGTGTCGGTTTCTCCTCGCCATCCATTTATTTGTGCCCACCCGGTGATGCCTGGTTTTACTTTATGCCTAAGCATATAAAACTGCACTTTACGGCGATATTCTTCATTATGTGCAACTGCGTGTGGTCTAGGCCCAACAAGAGACATATCTCCACGCAACACATTAAAAAACTGCGGTAATTCATCTAAAGATGAGCAACGCAAAAAAGCACCCAAAGGAGTTATTCGCGGATCATTTTTGGTAGCTTGTATAACTTTCCCATCACTTTCCATTACATACATGGATCTAAATTTCCAAACAAGTATCTCCTCTCCCCTTAATCCATAACGGCGCTGTTTAAACAAAATAGGGCCTGAAGAGGTAACCTTGATAGCCAACGATATCAATAACAATGGTATGGCAATGACACAAAGAATAATAAGGCTTCCGACAATATCTTCTGTACGCTTAAGCCATCTTTTAGGTCCCAGATAAGGGGACTCATAAACACTCAATGTATCAACAGCTCCCACATGCTCAACACGGGAATGAATCAAATTAGACACAAAAAAGTTAGGCAAATAGTGCACATCAACGGTTGTATCACCTAACAATAATAAGATATCTCCAATACGTTTTTCTGCTTGTAAAGGAAGCGCAAGAAACAAAATATCAATATTGCCATCTCGCGCTTGCTTAATGGCATCTTCAACCCGCCCAATCACATTTAGATTTAACACCTTATGTACTCTATCTAAGGAGCGATCATCATAAACACCAACTAATTCATAACCTAACTCATTATTATTTTGTATTTCTTTAAATAAATTAACAGCAGAATCTGTCGCTCCGACAATAGCGACTTTCTTAACAAATATGCCTGATTTAAGACATGCTTTTATACATTGACGTTGCAATACCCGCCAAAATAAACTAAAAAAAAGACTAAGCATAAACCATAAAACGATAGTGACACGTGAAAAAAAATCTGATTCTTTTAGTAAAAAAGCGAGTGTAACCGCCACTAAAAAAGCGATAGAGACACAGAGCCCTACTCTTAAAAACATCTCTGAAAAACGGTCTATTCGCCTTGACCGATAGAGTTCAAATGATTCAGAGAAGTACAAGAAGAATATGGAAATAATTAACACGGCAACAAGGTGCTCTGGACCTAAAGAAACGCCATATAAATAAGCAGCTAAAGGAAGGCTTAAAAATAAAATTGATAAGTCAATTAATCGGTAGAGAAATGAGTATGAATTTGATTTTGAGGCTAAAAATTTCTGTGATGTCACAACTTTAATCCCTTTGTTGGTTAACCGAGATATACAGCCATTGTTATAAAACTAAACTATATTCAAGATAGTACAGTTGTTGAAAATATCAATCATGAATAAAAATATGGTTCAACAAAAAACTGGTAACTATGGAACTGAACATCCATGTATTGACAGCCGTTAAAGGAAGACAAAAATTGAAAAGTAAGACCTTTTTTATTTACTTTTTTGTTGTTTTAATGTCTTTTTAATAAAGAGTTTAGTGTGAAAAAAATCTGTTTTTAGACCAGATTAAAATGATACAAAAAAATCAGGGGGCCAGTGATCACAACTACTGAATCCATAGAAAACAGAAAAAATCAAATGCATTGTACTTTCTAGTTAGACGTTGGAAAACAGTACGGTTAATGAAAGAAGCAGGTGTTTGGGTGCATTATAAGAAGAAATATAAAGGGACGATAAACAGTGAACTTAAGAAACCTATTTTTAAAAATGAGCTAAAAAAACATCAAATATAATTAGCTAAATCGGGCTTATGTTGGGGATATAACCTATTTCTAGACGACCGAAATCTGGTTATATCTTGCTGTTTTTATTGATCTATCTTCTAGAAAAGTGGTTGGGTGGAGCATGTCATAGCAAATAAAAACAAGTCTTGTATGTGGTACATTAAGGATGGCTATTTGGCAACGAAATCCACCTCCAGGGCTTATTGTACGTTCAGATCAAGGTGTTCAATATGCAAGTGATAAATATAGAAGGCTACTCAAGACTCAACAGCTCGTTGGGGTATGAGCAAAAAAGTCTGCTGCTGGGATAACGCAGAGGCAGAAAGTTTTTTTGGTAGCCTAAAGCAGGAAAAAGTGCATTGGAACAATTACGCTACTCGAGATCAAGCACAACAAGATATATTGAATTACATAACTATGTGGTGCAACAGCAATAGTCTTCATTTTTACTTGGGCTATCGTTGCCCGAACCCTTTTGAAATGATGACTGGTATTTGAGAAAATAACTTAACTAGGGAGAGTAAAATTGGTTGACCACGTTAACGTGAGGTGGAGACAATAAAGCAACTAGCGCAGCTCTAGAACAGAGCTAATTAATTATACCAAAAGCATTAAGTTTATGATCACTTGCTCAAAGGCAAGATTTACGCTCACAAAGCCGCCAGAATGAATTTGAATAGTAAATCTGATCACTTGATTAATGCATTTGGTATTAGACAGTTGTTCCCAGCAGTTAAAAGACTACGAATATATTAAATTGGATAGAAAAAACAACTAATAACAAAACAGTGTGATCGCACCATCTGATTTGCCATTAATTGTTCGTTATTCAATGAAAGTAGCTTTTCACTCCTATTGCATGGTTAAACCAGCAAACATTATTTGACTATAGCCTCCAATATTGTCAACAGGTTTTATCTCAACATGTGCATTCCCTGAAAATTCAAAATCAACGCGAATAAAAAACCATCCATACCCATAACTTAATTCTATCGGGTACGTTTCTCCATTAAGTTTCATTTCGAGTTGTGAGGTGCCAGCCACCCAGGCTCCCGCTCTTAAAAACAATGAGGTATAAACAGGTTGCTCACTACTGTTTTTCAAATCAATTGAGATAACATTAGCTTTTTTCCACGCCATTTCAGTATAACCCGTTGCAACCACCTGGCCATTATCAATAAATGAATATATTGCATCTTGGTACTGAGACGTTCCTAGATAATCAATCCCAATCACTTCTCCACTACTCAATTTTTCATTACCGGAAATAAAATAGGAGGTCATATATTTAACATTACTCACATCAATATTCGCGCTATCAGCGAGGCTTATATCTGTTAATGAAGCAAAGCTAGTAGAGATGCTCTTTTCATTCAAAACAACACCCGCAACGTTTAAAGCACTATAGCCGCCAAAAACACCAATAGGGTTGATTTTCACCTCCATCGACTCATCAAAGGCAATATCAATCTTCAGATAATGCCAACCGTATCCACGGGGGATAGATATAATATCACTCGTATCGCCAGCTATGACTAAAAATGCAGCAGGCACTGAACTCCAGACACCAACCGACATATATAGTGACGCGACTTGAGGATCACCATTGCCATTGAGTGAAAAACTCACGTTATTTACTTCATTGTAACGCATCGAAACAAAACCACTCTCAACGTAACTGCCTTCATCTTGGAATGTAAATAAAGCTGAATCCTCATAAGACAAGTTCCCGTCTGCAATATTATACTGAATATTTTCTACTTCATCTTTGCTAAAATCAACATTATAAGTTGCACTACTTTTAAAGCTATACAGCTCTCGCCCCGCAAGCTCGATAACATTAGGTTGTGTAATAAACTCGCTGGTAATCGTTTCGCTGCCTGTCAACGGAGGCAAAGTGGTATCTACTACAATATCTGCCTCAGGAATGTCAATACAATATTCATCGGAATAGGCAGTTCCTACCTGATTAAACGCCCCAATTCTATAGCAATAAGCCGTTCCTGCAACAAGGCTATAATCTGTATAAGCGGTCACATTTGAATTTAATCTAGCCACCTCCACAAAATCACCACTTTCTTTTCGTTCAACAACAAAACCATCCTCGTCATCAGAATCATCTTGCCAGGTAATATCCACCGCGACAATACTCCCAGCACTGGTGTCAATATTAATAAGCACGTTCATTCTATATTCTTGCCATAATTGATAACCAATAAGAACACTTAAAAAAATAGCCGCAACCATCAATGTTTTTATTGCAATACTTCGCGGTGTTTTATTGAACATAGTCTCTTTCCTCTTTTTCATTTAATAACGTTGTTAATAACGAAAGTCAGAACATACTCAAATTATAGTAATGAAATAGCTTAACCGCACTAAAGAACACCAAAAATATATCATGTTACTGACTAATCCAATTAATCTAGACGAGGCATTAGCTCTATTTTATTGATATATAGAATAATTGGCTCTTTTAGGTGGTACATATAAAAATCAACACCGGCTATGTTGCTTAGATCTATCTCCCTTTCTGTCGGTGCATTTTTTATTTCGGCTAAAGCCACGTTATACTCATTCCACCCAGAATAGATCAATAACCATTTTCCAAATCGATCATTATGATTGGATTTCGATTTGTTATAAATTTTGTCTGTGATAATAAGCCTAACCTTAAGTGAAGCTTAGTTAGGATTAAAAAATGAAAACTTAATCTGCTTATACCCTTCCCAATCGCCGGCAAAAAAACGTAATACTGCGCGCTATCCTTTTTCGCGGCAAAGGTCACTTTCATTAAATTTGTATCTGCAACCCTTGTTTCGGATAATTCACTTGTGTTGACCATTGATAATGGCAGATCTGCTTTCCAGCGTGTTAATTCAGAGTAACTATCAAACTTAGCAATAATGGGAAAGTCCATGCGCAGATCATATTCATCTTTAACTGCCAGCATTGCTGGAGACGTAATGTATAAAAGCAGAGTAATATAAAGAAAACGGGAAACGATTAAAAGTTTGTTGTTTTTGTTAAAATTGCCAAAAAACAAATAGGCAAAAAACGTACCAAATAAGTCATAATAGAGGTCACTAAGCTGCGCACGGCGAGAGAAGAACGGCTGCAGAAGTTCTATTCCTCCCCCAATAGTAAGAGTGATTAGCAATAAAAAAAGCAGTTGTCGCTTACTACTCTCGCTTTTTATATACACATTACATGACAGTAACCACCAAGCCCAACAAGCAAAACTAACAATATGCCCGATTGGCCATAACGTATCCGTCAACCTATCTGAAATAACCACAGGCACTCGAGAAAAGAACAAGATTATCAATATAAAAGTCATAAGTAAGGTGAGTATTTTTTGTAAATTCACAAACTATTGTTACCTATAACGGCTATATTTAAGGAGGTAAAACAAGCGTAATTTAACATTTCAAACCCCAAGTGGGTGTAACAAAAGCAGATATCTAGTTATCAAATAGGGGCATTAAAAATAGGGTACTCATTCTTAAATATTGCCAGTGTGTCGTAGCGCTCTAAATTATGACTTAGCATTGCTTTGCAATTCTCGATATACAGCATAAGTTCGTCGCGCAACATTATCAGAATGATATAAATCCAATGCCAATGCTTTTGATTTTATAGACATAGCCAATTGTAGCTCACTGTTACCTAATATTTTTTTGAATTTATCAGCAATATTATTTTCGTCAAAAGGATTAACTAAATAGCCAGTTTCACTATGTTTAACCATGTAGGGCATACCGCATCTATTTGAAGTAACAACGGGTACACCAACTGCCATTGCCTCTTCAATACCCATTGGTGAGTTTTCCTCTAAAGAGGTTAATGCATAAATAGACGCTGAACTTAACTCTTTCATGACATCTTCGGTTGAGATTCTGCCCAATAAGTGCACATGCTTTTCAAGATTATTTTCTAATATCCACCGTTGTTGCTCTTGTGCGTACCTTTCATCTCCTACACTACCTGCGATTCTGAGCTGAACGTTATACCCGGCAGCCACCAACAGACCAACTGCTTTAACCAATAGCAAGGAATTTTTACGTGGACAGATTACGGCCGATGTAAAAATAGTACCTACTTTTTCATTGCGCTCTAATACAAAGAACTTATCCGAAATAGGATTATCAATATCATAAATATTAGCAGACGTAACTGACGATACGTTCTCCCGAACATAAGGACTAATTGAGATGATATTGGGTTGTTTGGCCCAACTTCTCTTCTCAATATATTCCCATAACTTTGATCTTAGCCACTTAAATCGGCCATTCGCAAATAGCGTGTCACCATAAATAAAGCCATGCACGGTAAACACCTTGGGAATAGCTAAATCATTAACCATAATTCCATAGGTATCATGAGCATGAATTAAATCTGGCTGCAACTTCCGCACATAATCAGCAACCAGTGCTTTACTTTTAGTGATCGCATTAATTAGCTCACTGCCACGCGGCTTTGGCAAACGATGAACTGTAACCCTCTCCCAACTCTCTTGCGTTACTTGAGTAATATTAGGGCATAGGGTAACAACCTGAATATCAAGTTCAGCATAAGCCGACAACGAACGGAGCAAGTTAACACTAACCGCTTCTACACCACCGAGAGGACGATTTATATCAATTGGAAACTGAGTGACAAAAGCGAGTTTTATTGGTTTCATGAGAAGACCTTTTAAATTTATCTTACAAGATTAATAAAGATTTTTTCAAAACGTTCCATAACTTTATCAACAGAATGATTCTCCTGATAATAACGTCGTGCATTAGACGAATGTAATTGCCATAATTCGCGATTAGTACAAATTTCACTTATTCCCAAGACTAATTCATCTTTATTAGTTGCGCTGATCCCCAGTTTTCTTTCCTGTATCAAATGATCTGGATCAAAAGTCGAAACAACAGGTAAACCTTGGCTCCATGCCTCTAAAAATGTATTAGGAAAACCTTCATATTCTGACGAACAGCAAAACACCGTGCTAGCGCGATATAGTGCAGGCATATCAGCACGCGCGACCATACCCAGGTAGGTTACGTTCTCCAGTTGCTTCATCTTATCCATTAACCCTTGTGAATAAGCATCTTCTTTACCTGAACTCCCAGCAACAACAAAATTATATTCAGGTAACTCTGTCGCCACTTGTAAGAACAACTCTAATCGCTTACATTCGTGAATGCGAGCAGCCCATAATATGGTAGCTTTATCAGTATTCCATTCTAATGGTTGATATTGAGTTTGATCGGGACCTAAGCATGGCATAGGCATAATCGAAGAGTCTAAATCAAAACCTTTTTTCAATAATTTCATTTGCGTTTTAGTCTGGACAATCACCTTATCTGCATTCAATAAACCATACTTATATAACCACCGCTCTCTTAAAGTATGCATTACAGGAAAACGAGGATCAGCATCGGCATCACTTGCTACTGAATAGAGAAATTTTTTATTATTTTCTTTACACCACATAGCAACCTGCCCTGTAATATACTCACCGCAATTTTGATAATAAACATCAGCATTAGCACGTTTCATAGCACTAATTAAACCAGTCCATCTTGGATGAAAAAAACGAATACCTGGTAACCCTGAGTCTCGACGACAGATTTTAATCACTTGCACACCATCAATTACTTCATCATCATCACCCCCTTCTGCCCATGTCAGCAACGAGACTTTATGACCTTTCGCCACTAACCATTTCGCCATCAGGCTCGTTTGCCTTTCAACTCCGCCGACTGCTCCTTGACTGCCCCCCGTGAGTGCTCCATATGCAAAGTGAGCGACAAGACAAATATTTACCATATTATTTTAACCTTGAATTTAAGTAAGCATTAATTAATATATTGACAAATAACCAGATTTTCTGTCTCTGGAAAATAGCTAACGAATTATATTTAAATCATAAAACGGCTCCATATATATACAGAGAGAGTTCAACGATTGAGCTGATAAAGAATCTCATTTTTTGTTTTATTGGCAGGGAAATTAAAACGTTTTAAAGTCATTAAACTATCCTTTACTTCACACAATCCGACATCCGTTGAAAAAGCAGCACGATAGCCAGTTTTTTTCAGCAAGCTGATAGCTAAATCATTATAATTGCCATTGGGGTAACAAAAATAATGACATTTTCCTGCTAGCTCCTGCTCTATGCGCATTTTTGACTGTTGTAATTGGATTAAAATTTGCTCTTCAGGTAAGCGATCGACTCGCAAATGATCAACAGTATGGCTTGATACATCTAAGCGACCTGTTTTTACCGCTTCTCGTAATTGTGGCCAAGAAACCATAGCAGACCAATCATCATCAGTAGATATCTCTCGTAGTGCTTTCCCTGCACGAATTTCAAGCATTTCAGATAACGCATTAAATAACTGATTCATTTCAATATCCTCAGTAAATACTTGCTTACAATGATCTCTGAATGCTTGGTAACTCGTTTTTAAGGCTTGCCGAGAAGTTGCATCAAAACAATACTTAGCTCCTTGGTATTCAAATGAGATTACCCCTCCCATATTCTGTTGCAGTGCATAATCTAAGCGGTCAAACCAAAAAGGCAAGCCTGAATCTATGTAGCCTGTGGTAACAAATAGGACTGGCTTAATAGCAAATTGCTCGCAAATAGGCAGGGCATAATCAATATTGTTACGATAACCATCATCGAAGGTAATGAGTAATGCATTATCAATTAATGGGATTTTTCCTTCTAGCATGTCGATACATTGCTTGACAGTGATAAATTGATAATAACTAGATAAGATACCAAGTACACGCTGCAATTCACCAGGAGAGAGCTGCGGCCTTAGCGGATTCCAGATTGTATTGTCATGCGGAGTCATCACACCATGCAACATTAACACGCTAATTTTATGACGATTTTTATAGTGCAAAAAATATAAAAAACCTAACTTATCTAGACAGCTTAATATTAGTTTTTTAAAAATACGTTTCATTATAATAAACACCTGAGTTAACATTACATCACGATTTTTTTGTGTCTTTTTTATTAATCATAATATTTAAGCAGATTCTGATAGTGAGAAAAGACGCTATCCACATAATTTTCTATAGAAAATTTTTCCAAGTTTTTCTGTGCCATTTTAGTTAGTTGAAGCCTAAGCTCTGAATCAGAGAGCAAACATACAATTTTATCAGCTAGATCTTCGGCATCTTCCCTTCGAAACATAAGACCATTATTACCGTGAACTATAACTTCGGGAATGCCTCCTGTTTCAGCAGCAATGCATGGTAAACCGGCAGCCATTGCCTCAATAAGCGCAGCAGGCGTACCCTCTGAGCGTGAAGGTAGAATGAAGATGTTACTTGCCTTAAGAATTTCAGGAATATCGCTACGATTACCCGCAAAAAACACATGCTTTTGCAAATCATATCGCTCAATTTGCAAACATATTTTTTGATAGAATTCTACAGATGTTTTTTTCCCAACCAATAACAGTTTTGCATTTGGAATTTCTTTATAAACCCTTGCAAAGGCTTTTATTGCGATGTCCCACCCTTTTACCTCAATGAAATGACCAACAGCAGTAATAACAATATCTGATTGTTGAAGATTAAATTCATCTCTTATACCAGCACCTGTTATTGTCATGAATCGTTCAAGTGACACAGGTACTTGAACTGTGGCTACTTTATTTTTAAAACCGACTTGTTCATATATTTCTTTTCCTGCTGCATCACTTATTGCCAATATTCGATTCGAAAACAAGCAAGTAATCCAAGTACTTGGCATTAGCCTTTGCAAACCTTTAGGGGTAATACCTTGCTCATAATAAGAGGACATTGCTAATTTAGACCACACTCTAATAGGAACCCTCGCAAACATAGCGGCTATGATTGGGCTGGTATGATCGTTATAGCAATGAAATACATGACATTTTATTCCCCAAAGGAGCTTAAAATTACAATAAATACTCGCGGGATCAAAATTACCTTTAGATCTTGGTTGATAAATAATTTCACAACCAGTTTGTAGGATAGGATCAATCAATTCAGAGTTCTCAGGGTATTTTGATAACACTAACCAATTATTCCAGCCATGTTCAGCGCATTTTTTAATTAACATCAAAAAACTAAGCTCTTTCGACGTTGCAACATTCGGACACCCACCCCAATAGTGGACAATATTTATTTTTTTTTGCAAGTGCGACCACCTTTAAATTAATTATTTGATGCTATGGATCTTTAAGCAAAACATAGTTCTTATTATGTTAGCACTGATATTTTATTACATATACTTGCACATCATTTAAAAATCATATTCTTACAAGTACGAATGAAACCCATGGCAATATAATTCAATATATTCTTGCAGATTGTAACGAGCTGAATAACTAGGCAAGATAATTATAAATTTAGATCTAAATTTAACTTTCGCAAAGTAAGGATTAGATCAGCACATAATTTAATTTTAGGTACTTGACATGTTCACTGCTTTCTTAGAGCACTAAAAGGCTATTACTGTAGATAAAATATAATGTCAGGGGTCCTATAATTTTTTATTAGCACATTGGTTTATGACTAATGATGTGATCTAAAACACTTCATAATCTTGCCGTTACTAGAAAACTGCAAGATCTGTTGCTACGCTATTTATTCATATAAAATTAATGTAGGTCAACAGCATGGACGTTAACAACGCACTCATTGGGTATTCTGGTTTTGTCGGTTCCATACTCTTGAAGCAGAGTGATTTTAAAAGCTTATATCGCTCTACAAACATCTCTGAGATAAAAAACAAGACTTTCGATACTGTTGTTTGTGCTGCTGCCCCCGCCGTAAAATGGCTTGCAAATAAAGAACCAGAACAAGATAAACAGTCTATCAACTCTTTAATTGCTCACTTATCTACTATTAAATGTAAAACATTCATTTTAATCAGTACTGTTGATGTATTTAAAGATTCCTCGGAGGTTGTAGAGTCAACACCGGTAAATATCGCTGGATTACATCCGTATGGATTACATCGATATCAACTCGAAGAGTTTGTTAAAAAAAATTTTCCTCATCATCTCATTGTGAGGCTTCCAGGCTTGGTTGGACCAGGATTAAAGAAAAATGTTATTTATGATTTTTTAAATAACAATAACCTCGAAGCTATCGATAGTCGTGGAGTGTTTCAATTCTATCCAATGGTCAACTTATGGTCAGATATTCAAGTTGCAATAAGCAATAACTGCTCATTAATTCATTTAACATCAGAGCCTATTTCTGTACAAGAAATTGCTGAACAGTGCTTCAACTTCCACTTCAAAAATCAATTGGCGAACGAACCTGCCATATATGATTTTAGAACGGAGTTTGCTTATTTATATAGCCGTACTGGCGAATATCAGTACGCTAAAAAAGAAGCATTCTTAGCTATTCGTAGTTATGCACAATCCGAAAATAAAAAGGAATGTAGCTAATGCTCTCTATTTCAAATATAGCTTGGGATGTCTCTCTTGATCAGGACGTCTCTGAAATACTTGTTCATCATGGAATGTCTCATATTGATATTGCACCTCCAAAATATTTCCCCTCCCCCAGCCAAGCAACCAACGATGATATTTTGAAGGTTAGAAATTATTGGCTTGAAAAAGGAATTGAACCACTTGGAATGCAATCATTGCTATTTGGAACAAAGGATTTAAATGTTTTTGGTTCAATAGATATACGGGATAAACTTTTAGCTCATCTTTCTGATATCTGTCATATAGGTAATATATTAGGAGCAAAAAAACTCGTTTTTGGCTCACCTAAAAATCGGGATAGAGCGCATTTAAATGATAAAGAAACGCTTGAAACTGCAGTTGATTTTTTTAATCGTTTAGGAGATATCGCTAAAAGTGAGAATGTTGTTGTTTGTTTAGAGCCAAATCCCGTCTGTTATCAAGCTAACTTTATGACTAACAGCCCAGAAACTGCTGAGGTCGTAGAGGCCGTTAATCATGAACATATTCGAATGCAACTTGATATCGGTGCTATGCATATTAATCAGGAATCAGCGAATGAAATTATTGAGCGATTTGCCCATTTGATAGGTCATATTCATATTAGTGAACCACAATTAGCCCCTCTGAATATTAAGAATTTATTTCATAGACAAGCGGCAGAAAGTATCCATCATTATTTACCTGAAATGCCGATGACTATTGAAATGCTCACCACTAACCGCTCGATGACATTGACTGAAATTGAGCAATCCATTCATGTCATCAAAGAAGTATATCAAGATGATTAGCATGAAATGGTTAATCCTAATCTTAGGCATCTTATCGAACGCTTCAGCCAGCGTATTAATCAAAGTAGCGATGTCATCAAAAGAGGCTCCTATACAGTTAAGTAATCCATTATCAATTATTGGTAATCTACCTTTGGTTTCTGGAATAGCTCTCTATGGAATGGCTTTTATTCTTTATGCATTAGCACTAACTTACTTACCCTTAAATATAGCTCACCCTATATTAACGAGCGGTTCAATTGCTCTGGTCAGTAGTGCCTCTGTTTTATTGTTTGGAGAAAACCTCTCAATAATTAATGTAGCTGGGATATTTTTTATTATTATTGGTGTTTGGGCATTAACGGTGAATTAATATATGGATATAAATGTAGATATAAATGTAGATATCACCATTATTGGTGGTGGTTTTTTTGGATTATACCTTGCTGAGTATTTCTCTCGTCTGAATAAAAAAGTGCTTGTTATTGAAAAAGAGAACGATGCGATGCAAAGAGCCTCATATAACAATCAAGCTCGAGTGCATAACGGCTATCATTATCCACGAAGTGTGCTGACAGCTTTACGGTCACGTATTTCATTTCCACGTTTTGTAGATGAATTTAAACCCTGTATTGATAACGATTTCGATAAATATTATATGATTTCAAATCGATTAGGTAAAATCACACCAAATCAGTTCCAAAAATTTTGCGATCGCATCGGTGCAACACATGAATCTGCACCACCTGAAATTCAACGTTTAATTCAACCTAATATGATTGATGGCATATTCAAAGTTAAGGAATTTGCTTTTGATTCTGTTTTATTAAAAAAAACAATGCTTGATCGTATTCAAAATAGTGGTGTCGATATACTATTTAACCACAACGTGAAGACTATCAAGCAGCATCAATCAACTTCACGACTTGAATTAAAAATTGATTCTGACACTGAAACTATCAACATATCAAGCAAACAGGTTTACAACTGCACCTATTCATTACTTAATTCAGTACTCAATGGTTCAAACATTGAGCTTATCCCTCTTCGACATGAAATGACTGAAATGTGTGTCGTTGATGTGCCCGATGAGTTAAAAAAAGTCGGGATCACCGTTATGTGTGGTCCCTTTTTTTCAGTTATGCCATTCCCTTCCAAACAAGCTCATTCTTTTAGCCATGTACGCTATACCCCGCATTATGAATGGGATGATAATAATCAATCTCCCTACGTAGATGCTCATAAGCTTTATAGTGAAAGCTTTAAACGCAGTGCATGGAAGAAAATGAAATTAGATGCGCAACGATATATCCCTATTTTGGCAGACGTAAAATACAAAGAGTCTCTCTGGGAAGTCAAAACAATATTACCAAGAAGTGAAACGGATGATTCTAGACCTATCTTATTTAAAGCTAACTATGGCTTACCAGGCTTACACTGTGTAATGGGTGGAAAAATCGATAATATTTACGATGTCATACAAACCATTAATAATTTAGGGTTGGATGTATAATGAAAAGTGAAATATTTGTATCTGTCGTTTTGATTGTAAAAAACCAGACAGATAAACTAATAAACTATTTAGATAAACTTTCCCCCTATTTGAATGAGCAATATAATGACTATGAAGTTGTCATTATCGACGAAAAATCTACTGATGATATTGAACATAAATTAAGAAAATCACTCGAGACTCATCAATCTATACGCCATATTCGCCTATCACAAGAAGTGAGCACTGATGTGGCGTTAGCGGCTGGAATAGAGAATGCGATCGGTGATTTTGTTGTGAATCTGAATATCCTAACAGACCATCCTGAACTGGTGAATGCTCTGCTAGAAAGCGGACTTGCCGGGAATGATGTTGTGGTTGGTGTTTCTCAAAAAATAAACTCTTTCATATATCGGCATTTAAGAAAACTTTCGACATGGTTACTAAAGTCTATTGGTTATAGCCTACCAAGTAATTCAACGGGTACTTTTTGCTTTAGTCGCCGGGCTGTAAATGCCATTACAGAATCAGGTCGATTTTACTGTAAGTTACATTTAAAAATAGCGAATACTGGTTATACATTATCTCCTTTTCTTTGTGATGACTTCATCAGTAATACACATAAAAAAAGTCTCACTCACGGTATAAAAGAAACGCTCCATCACATGGTCTTTAATTCAACAAAACCGCTTCGCTGGATGAGTGCTCTTGGTATATTTGGCAGCCTTATGGCAATGTTATTCTCGTTCTATAGTCTGATCGTTCATTTTATTAATGATCAAGTTGCACCCGGTTGGACAACAACAATTTTATTCATGTCCTTCTTGTTTGCGATGATGTTTACCATGCTTTCATTCTTTGGTGAATATTTAGCCAGATTGTTAAATGATCGAAGTGAACATAAAGAATACAATATCGTTTATGAGCGAAATAGCTCTGTGATGTTAGATGAAGATCGCAGTAATGTGTTATTTACTTCTTTGGGTGAAAGTGTAAACAACAGCCAAACAGGTAGAAATCGATGAAATTAAAAATAACTATAATATTACTTGGCTTTTATTGTATTTTTATCAATGCACTAACGGGGTCAATTCTTGTACCAACGTTTCACTTGGATGGTGCTTTTCAGACTGCCAGTGGTTTATTTCGCCTAGACTCAGGACAACTACCGGGGAAAGATTTTTTCCCCTATTTAGGTATCGGCCCCATTTTAATAATTTTCCCTGTTTTTAAACTGGCAGGAAGTGATCTCATTGCAAGTTCATTTTCAACACTATTTGTCACAAGAGTTTTAGCCTGGGTTTCTGTGTCACTAGTTGTGCATTTAATTTTAAGAAGTAAATCGTTTATATCATCACTCTGCATAGGAATAATTCTGTTGATAATCCTTATAGGAATTGACAAGAGTGGATTTTTCATCAATAAACCATTTTCTTTTTTAATCGACCCAGGCACCTCATTAAGACCAGTGAGGGCTTCTGCACCCTATTTGCTTGGAATACTCAGCTATTTTATAGTAACCACTTCCATCCCCTATTCTTTAAAAAAGTATTTGGCTGGAGTATCAGCGGGTATATTTCTGCTTTGGTCAAATGACTATGCATTACCAACAGTTGCAACGTTTTCTCTATTTTTTTGTATTTACTTTTATAAAAATTCTGCAACTAACTGGCTCAAAGATGCGCTAGTATTTTCCTTAATTTTAATATCAACATGGCTAGTGCTTTTGTTGTTGATAACCGCGGGACATCCATTAGAGTTATTAAAATATAATTTCAGAGATGTTGCGACTGATCAATGGTGGTATTTCAGCCCTTATTACGATCGTATATTCCATTTATCAGACCTTGGAAAATTGATAAATGCAGATCTACTCATACTACTAGTATTTTCCATTTATGCTTACAAGACAAAATACATTGAATCAATAATTTTATGTATAATTGGTTTTGCCCTATTCTTTGGCGGAGTCCTTGCATCTATAGGCGGCCACTTTACCAAAATTTATTTTAACGCTTATCATGCTTGGGCAATAATAATAGCTATTATTTTCACAATAAACTTAATTGTTAAATTAATTAGTAAAAATATCCAATCAAATCAAATTTTATTCCTAAGAAACTTAGTCAGCCCTAGCATTATAATTTGCCTACTTATGGTAGCTTCGGCTGGCTCCTATAAGTATTATCGTAATTTAAATAGTGTTCAAAACAATAAGTATTTTTATTATATTGATGAGTTTGGAGGGTACTTAAATGTTAAGTGGAAAGACTATATAGAGTTCATTAAGCTTAATAAACACAAACCTATCATTGAGGAATATTGGGGCTTAGCCAGTGCATTAAATAGAACATTCTCACCCTGGCCCGTTGATTCGGTTATTCATGCTTTAGGTGACGTGAGAAAAAAAGCCCAAGATAGCTTGGTTAAGGCAGATTATATAATCACTTCAAAAAATGGTAATTTTTCCATTTGGCAACCTTGGAGCGTAAGCCAAAATTTTTGGTTTTATAAAACGTTATTTTCAGAATGGGAACCCATTTTTCACTCACCTGCAACCACCATTTGGAAAAAGCTCCCACATAAGCGAACAGAGCAAAATGTGGAATGTGAAATTACTAAAAATAGAGATGCATTTACCATAAAAACAGATAAAACCGGTTTAATTAATGTGAAGCTGAATTATTCAATAACCGCTAAAGGCCGTTACTTATCTATGGTAAAAAACAATTTATCCTATGCTTCTGATGCTGCCGGCTATGTTTCTATAAATCCAAAATCAGATAATGCCTTTTTTCCAGTCCTTAGCAAAGGAGATGAGAATGAAATTTATGATGCGAAAATTGTTGGTAGCGATAATGGTGAAATAATTATCGAGTCATGTGAAGCGTCTCGATTTATCATTGACCTTGACGATGAGGATGAAATTTACCCTTCAGTCTTTAAATAATAAGCACTCATTTCCAAAATAAATAATGTGTATTATCAATACAAAATTAAGCGACAGAAAACAGGTGGAAATATATGGTGAATAAACCTAAGTACTACGAAATCCCAAAGTATGAGCAATTATTTACATCTGAAAAGCAGCATGACTATTGTGTTGCTATCTTTGTCATAAATGAAGGCGAAAAGCTCCATAAGCAGTTACAACGTATGAAAAATTCAAACTTGAATGTAGATGTTATTATTTCTGATGGTGGCAGTACCGATGGTTCGACAGATAATCAAACCTTGAAAGACTTAGGCGTTAATACATTACTGGTCAAAAAAGAAAATGGAAAGCTAGGAAGTCAAATGCGCATTGCTTTTGCATGGGCAATTGAGAAAGGTTATCAAGGTATTATTACTATTGACGGAAATAATAAAGACAGTGTAGAAAGTATTAATAATTTTGTTGGAAAACTTAAACTTGGTTATGATCATATACAAGGCTCTCGATTTATACCGGGTGGTAAAGCTATCAATACGCCAAGATCACGCTTATTAGGCCTAAAACTATTACATGTCCCAATGATGAGATTAGCTTCTGGGTTTAAGTACACAGATACAACTAATGGATTTAGGGCATACAGTAAAAAATTACTCTTAGCGAATAGTATGGCTGTATTTAGAGATGTATTTACTAGCTACGAATTTCATTATTATTTGGCAATTGAAGCTGTAAAACAGGGATATAAATGTATAGAAATCCCTGTAACAAGAACATACCCGAAAGGGAAAGTACCTACAAAAATATCGCCTATCAAAGGTAATTTAAATATAATTAAAACGCTAATATTTACTAGTATGGGCGGTTATAATGTTAAATAGAGCAAACCTAGAACATAAGACATTTCAATTAATGATAATACCTTGTTTGCTCCTCCTTTTTTCTTTTCTCTCTTATCAAGAAAATTTATTTAGAGTGATATCTGACCCTTCTTTTAATCGGTTTCAATATGCTTCTGAAATTTTGGTTATTGATGGTCTTAATTACACGAAAAATACGGGGAAAGATTTATCATTAGGTCATTATGAGCGACTAAAAAAAACTATTTATCCTGATTCATATTTACTTGCAAAAAAATCATTTAATGGAAAATTGAATGAAAAAGAAACTAAGTTTGATCCCTATACTTCACAGATAGGATTACAATTATATTTTTATTCATTTTTATCAAATAATATCAATATGAGTATACAAAATTTAAAACAAATCACTTCATTACTAATGAGTTTTGTTGTTTTACTTTTTTATTTTCCTATTAAAAAAGAATTTGGATTTTTATCTGCAATTGGCTTTTCCGTCATTTTCATTTTTAGCCCATGGGTTGTTACCTTTTCAAACAACCTGTACTGGGCGATGTTTACTTGGTTTATCCCTATATTAATTACATTTTATCTATCTCATTCGGCATTTAAATCCAGTAAAAGGTTGTTGATAATGTCCTGCCTGTTGATAATTTCATTTTTAATTAAATTTTTATGTGGATATGAATATATAACAACAATTGCAATAACATCATGCCTCCCCATATTTTATTGGGGTTTTAAGACAAAGGTTACAAATGTAAAAATAATATATGTACTATCCTCAGTTATATTTTCCTTTTTGGCTGCCTTTATCATTTCACTTGTTTTGTATTCCTCAGTATACGGTAGTAGCAACTTAGAAAAAATAGTTACCAAAAGGGTTTTATATTCAGATATTCAAAAACAAATAAATGATTATTGCAAAGACAATAAGACACAAGATTGTAAGGATGAATTCATTAAAGACTATGCGCCATCCTTAAATGCAAACCCAATCAAAGTCGTTGCTACCTACTTTAAGTTTAGGTCATTTCTCCCTTGGTCCGGCCCACAAGATGGGGAGGTAATAAGCGCTGACAAAATAAAAATCAAAAAATGGATCAAGCAACCTTATTTGTATGAAAATATTATTAATTTAGAAAAACAGAGTTATAAGTACATGCTAGAAACCGTTTTAAATATGATTTTATTCTTAATTTTTAATATATTGATTTGTAGAAAGGCAATGAAATCACAAGATAAAAAAGATATTATTTTAATTGCAACTGCTTTTTTAGCCCCCATATCTTGGTATGCTTTAGCCAAAGGGCACTCATATCTCCATACACATATAAATTACATATTGTGGTATATATTGTACGTGCCGTTAGGAATGGCTTATTTACTAAAGAACGATAGCCCATGTGTTAATCGCACAGTAAACCAAGCTTAAGGCATGCTTTGGAATTTATTTTGAAGCTAAGTCATATCCTCGTTAAGCACAATCGGTGTCCTGACTTTATAATTGTTTATAACTGGGCTTAACCAGAATACCAAGTATAAAAAGTCTATTTAAGAATCTTATATTTTGCAACAAGCTCCCTCCTGAAATCCCAATGTCAAAATGGCATACAGATAAAAAGAAACTATACTCAGAGTAACGTCTTGTACTTGTAAGTATCTTTTTCACATGGAGCTAAAAAATGAACAGATTAATAACACATATAAAATATTTACTCCTAATCTTACTAATTTCGACGTCTAACTACGTTTCAGCATATACAATGCCAGTAGGTATTCCAGAGGCAAGTATAGACTTTACACAAGATGCACCTGATAGACCTGTCGATTGGTCTTCTGAAGTCGCAGGTTACTATTACATAAATACACAAACTGGTAGTACCGCACAAACATATGGCACTCCTACCGCACCACGTAAATACTGGCCGGCTAATATTAAACCAGGCTCTTATATTGAAATAGCGGGTGCATTTTCTAATGGCTTCTCAAGCGGTGGTAGAATGTTTACTATCAATGGTACAGATGATACATGGGTTGCGAATACATCGGGCCCCGTTTGGATTACAGGCGCTAAAAATGCCGAAGGTTATATTGAAAAAATTGGTTTTCAGATAACAGGTTCAAATGTTTATATCTCTGATCTAAACTTCAAAAATGGCGGGGCATTACAAATAAGTTCCGCTACAGTCGGCTATCCAGCTAAAAACATAGTCGTAAGGAATGTTGATATCGTGGGTGGTATGGCTATTGAGGGTAACTCACCTACATCAGGTAGTGATAACATAATAGTTTATAATAGTACCTTCCATGACGCAGGTGATATAAATGCGGTAGGTGATGAAGATGCTCATCTTATGACCGTAGGCGCAGGCTGTTCAAATATATGGCTGTTAAATAATACTGCCCACACTGCTTCTGGAGCGGGGCTTCAAGTACTTGGTGGCCCAACTAGAGGAAATACTCATAATGTTTATGCGGCTGGCAATGAAATTTACAATGTTAGACAGGCAGGCATGTGGGTTAAATACGGTTCAAATGTAGTTTTTTCAAGTAATTATATTCACGATATAATTAGTACACCGTGGTCAGTGTCTAAAGGTATGGGCGCACAGTATGAGCCAGATGAGTTATGGATGATTAACAACCATGTTCATGGAGCGGAATACGGAGTACGTGTACCATCAACTAACGGCACAGCGTGGAGACAAAAAGTATATGTTATTGGTAATGTAATCCATGATATAAGACCAGTGCAATCCGATACGTTCCCAGGACCGATTGAAAGCACTTCATCTTGGCAAAGTGCCGCAATTCATGTAAATGGAGCGCATGACCATTACATATATAACAATCTAGTCTTTGACGCACCTAACGGTATTGATTCATCAAGTGCGGGCATTACGAGAATCAGAAATAACATTGTTTTAGATGTTACAAAAGCACATGTTAATGAGCCAACGGGTTACCATATCTTAGCTGAAATACAAGACCTTAATGAAGAAGTTTTTATTGACAACAACTACATAGGGTCTGGTATGTATGCGCAAGTTCGGCATGGCATTTACCAAACATCCGCTGCTTTAAATGCGGTATCTGGAGCAAGTGACAATATAGAGGGAACTAATATTATTACAGTGGCTAATATTGATGCGATAATGAATGCACAAACTATTGATAGTCAAGGGTTCACTGCACTAGAGGATGCCGGTATCAATGTTGATAATATTCTAGTAACAGCTTTTAGGTCTAATTTTACTGATACAGTTGGAATAGATAGAGATATTTTTGGTGTCCAACGTAAGCTAGGCTCAATGGATATAGGACCATTTGTAATTAATGGGCTTCCTCCAACAGCAGCAGAATTGGCAGCAGCAGAGTTGGCAGCGGCTGAAGCGGCAGCAGCAGAGTTGGCAGCGGCTGAAGCGGCAGCAGCAGAGTTGGCAGCGGCTGAAGCGGCAGCAGCAGAGTTGGCAGCGGCTGAAGCGGCAGCAGCAGAGTTGGCAGCGGCTGAAGCGGCAGCGGCTGAAGCGGCAGCGGCTGAAGCGGCAGCAGCAGAGTTGGCAGCGGCTGAAGCGGCAGCAGCAGAGTTGGCAGCGGCTGAAGCGGCAGCGGCTGAAGCGGCAGCGGCTGAAGCGGCAGCGGCTGAAGCGGCAGCGGCTGAAGCGGCAGCAGCTGAATTGGCAGCGGCTGAAGCGGCAGCAGCTGAATTGGCAGCGGCAGCAGCTGAATTGGCAGCGGCAGAAGCGGCAGCAGCTGAATTGGCAGCGGCAGAAGCGGCAGCAGCTGAATTGGCAGCGGCAGAAGCGGCAGCAGCAGAATTGGCAGCAGCAGAAGCGGCAGCAGCTGAATTGGCAGCAGCTGAATTGGCAGCAGCTGAATTGGCAGCGGCAGAAGCGGCAGCAGCTGAATTGGCAGCGGCAGAAGCGGCAGCAGCTGAATTGGCGGCAGCTGAATTGGCAGCGGCAGAAGCCGCAGCAGCAGAATTGGCAGCGGCAGAATTGGCAGCAGCTGAATTGGCAGCAGCTGAATTGGCAGCAGCTGAATTGGCAGCAGCTGAATTGGCAGCAGCTGAATTGGCAGCGGCAGAAGCCGCAGCAGCAGAATTGGCAGCGGCTGAAGCGGCAGCAGCAGAGTTGGCAGCAGCAGAAGCGGCAGCAGCAGAATTGGCAGCGGCTGAAGCGGCAGCAGCTGAATTGGCAGCGGCTGAAGCGGCAGCAGCTGAATTGGCGGCAGCTGAATTGGCGGCAGCTGAATTGGCAGCGGCAGAAGCGGCAGCAGCTGAATTGGCAGTGGCTGAAGCAGCAGAAGCCGCAGCAGCAGAAGCCGCAGCGGCTGAAGCTGCTGCAATCATTCCTGAAAAACCGGCAAATATAACATTGACTCTCACGTCAGATTCATATTTCCCTACAAAACCGGGGAATGTGAACGTGATTCAAACACCGTAAGTCCTACTAAAAACAATAAACTACCTACCCTTGGAGTGGTCAAGTAATTTTGGCCACTCCTTCGTATTCAGCGCTTGTCGACGCTCAGATTGATTTGATGTTAACATTCTTGGCGTGCTAACTGGGGTGATTTAGACAACGAATGCGATTGAATCATTAAATGGTGTCATTAAAAATCTGTTAAAACGAGACAAGTATTTTCGAGTGATGATGCTATATTTAAAGTTATCTATTTAGCAATTCAAGCGGTTTCTAAAAAGTGGACGATGCCAATAAGGGATTAGAAACCTGCTTTAAATCGTTTTATAATCGAATTTGAGGAGCAATTAGCTCACCATCTCTAACGGGCATTTACACAGTCTTTTACAGCCTCAAAACTTTCGCTCTACATTTACCATTCTGCCCTTATTTTTTTAATGATTGATGAGCACTTTGCAGTTATTTCACTTGCTTTTAAAGCTATTGAATTGATATTTTCTCTGGTTTTAGGTGATATACCCTGTTATTCAGTTTTATATTAAATAGTCCAACACTCATTGTGCAGTTTTGATTCTTATAACCATGCACGAAACTAGTTCTGCTCATTCCCATTTAAGTTCTGTTGAAAATGCTTTCCTTGGCATTAATGACCTCATTATGTTTTGATAACACCTATAACAAAGTATTCAATTAAATCATACCATTACAATTCTCATCAATTTACATTTAATAACATTTTCTGTTTGCAGTTCAACTGCAGACCTCATATATATTCTGTTATCCGTTATTGAATATTTGATCTAGATAACCTAATGATTTTTTTGCATACCAAGGGCGCATGTGTTCCGAATCTTTATAGTAATATTTAAAATGTTCATTACGCACCATACAAATGTCACTGCACAAGTACTCAATAGGATCTATGATCAGTAGATTGTCCATTTTAGTTATGCTTTGCATTGCTCCATAATGAGTTGCATAGGCTTTTCTAGCCTCTTCAATAGCAATATAACCTTTTAGGTTATGCCTTACCGATAAAGTAGGGTTAAATTCATCTCCTTTAGGCTCACCTAAAATTACAAATACTTTTTTAGACTTATTCTTTACAAAATATAAGAACTCATTGAATTCAGATATTCTTAGATCAAGCTGTTCTTTTTTTTCAGCCTCTGCCTTAGGTAAATTTACATCCAAAACAAATAAAGAGGTAACGATCCTTTCAAAATCAACTTCAGCTATGACATCTTTATAATTTTTTATATTTGAGCAATCCAAATTTACCTTAGAAGTATAAGAAGGGGTTAAAAAGCACCCTCCTTCTGTTAAATAATATATGTTATATTCAGTATTTATCCCTGAAACATAGGGAAATGTCTGCTCAATATGGCTAGCCCCAATAAATAATATATTCTTATCTGAGCTGCCCTTAATAAATCGAATATTGTGACTTCCTATTTGTAAATTTGGTTCAGGATAGTTCCAGTCAGATATAGCACTAAGAGCATTACTATTTAATAACTGCTTTTCTTCTATGGATCTAAAGTTGAGGCCGTTAGTTAAGAAAATAACACTTCCAATAACACCAATACCCCATACCATATATAAAGGTTTACAATTAACATAATTTATCAATGAGTTGAAGTTATTCTTAAAGTTAATTTTTTCAATGTATTTATTGCTAATAAACCCAAGAAAAACTGAAAGTAATATGCCCACATAGATAAATACATCATTCAGAGAATAAAAATAAATCGCGACAACTATCGGCCAATGCCATAAATAAATTGAATATGACCATGTTCCCAATTTTTGGAAAACAATATTGCAAGTGATAAAGCTATCACTACGCTGAGCCTGAATCATCAAAAATGAACCTAAAACGGGGAAAACAGCTAAATATCCAGGCCATGCAACTTCTTTATTGATAAAGATATAAGAAGCAATAATGAGTGATAACCCGAACCATTCAAGCAGTACCTTTTGTTTCTTTTGGATGTTGGAAAAGCTAAAAGGATAAAGGTAACAAACACCACCAACCATCATCTCCCAAGCTCTTGTTGTTAGAAAATAATATGAAGAGGAAGGCCATTTATAAGTTGCTATTACGCAAAAAATAAAGCCTAAAATCGTGCCACCCAGTATCATTGACTTTATCACGGCTACAGGTAAAAACTTTCGGGCAGTAACAAGCACCAATGGATATATTATGTAAAATTGCCATTCAACAGATAACGACCAAGTATGAAGTAACCACTTTTCATGTGACGCAACATCAAAATATCCATCCTCTGACCAATATACAATATTAGACAAAAAGCCAATACTACTACCAACATGTTTTCCTAATACTCTGAAATCAAGTGGCTCTAGGTAGATCAATCCCCAAATAAGTAAGACCAAGCAAAGAAAGGCTAAAGCTGGGATAATTCTATTCGCCCTAGCAATATAAAATTTTAATACTGAAAAGCTTTCTTGCTCTATCCCTCTAAATATTATCCCCGTCATTAAAAAGCCAGAAATAACAAAGAACACATCAACGCCTGCAAAACCACCCGGCAACCAAGACTCATTAAAATGAAACAATACAACAGCGATGACCGCAATACCCCTTAGGCCATTAATATCTTTTTTAAATTTCAAAAAAACACCCACCATCTAGTAGATCATAATGAAAAATTATACAAAAAACAGCGTATAACAATACGGTTACAAATAAAAATGATGACACAAAGCATTAAAATATTAATGGGAATAACAGTCAATATTTTAAAGTAATGTTAACCATCAATAAGAGGGCTATTTTTTCCTGAGCGTTTTTTGCTACGCTCAATATAAACTCGAAGTAAGAGCCCTATCCCCACCCACATTGCAACTGCACCTTCTCTCGGATAAAAAGTTTGACTTCCTGATGATGCGATCAAAAAAGCCAACAACAAGGCTAAGGAGACCCCACCCGTGACGACATATATTTTTTCAGAATTATCACGAAAAAGGCTTAATGAATACTTTAATAATAGAAGATATAATAAAAATACTGGAGCAGCTCCCACAAATCCATTATCTTGAAGCCATTGTAAATAAGCATTATGAGGGTGAGGAAAGTTTTCGGCCTCCCCATAATCTCGCTTTATTTTCAAAGTAATCCCTAAATTCTGCATAGCCTCTCGCCCAGAACCAAAGAATGGAGCGTCTTTAATTGACTTCCAAACAAGTGGCCACATCAAATTACGCCCAGAAGTAATCTCATAAAGATTTACTTCCTCATTTTCAAATTCTATGTCTTGTGTTCCGGCAGACTGCTCAGATGAAAAACCAAAGCCAAGACGCTCAATCGCAGAAGGGACAAACATTGTTATGGCTAAAAACATTAATGGCGCCAATAAAATATATTTTCGCCATTTAAATAAGCAATAAAAAATCCCGAGAATAGCCCAAGTAACATAACCAGTTCGCCCTCCAGTTAAAGCCATAGCCAGGAATACAATAAAACAACTAGGCAAAATCAGTAACCAATAATGCTTAGTGCTAACTAACTCTTTTAGACAAAAAATAACCCAAAAAGCCCCACTCATCATCATTGATATATTTACACGATGATAGCCTACGCTATTTGAGATGATTTTAGCCGCTTTATGCTGCAGGGCATCTCCCCCTATTGTGAGCGATCCCAATTTCATCGCTTTTATCACTTGCAGTGCCAATAATATTAACATTAAAGCTAAAGTGCCGATGGCAAAATCATATTGCTTACGATTGCGGCAACCATCAAAAATAATCATTCCTGGTAGCACCCATTTAAAACAGTTGATCAGATATTCATTGATGTCATTTATAGCCCCAGGAGGAGGGGCGCCAATGGTTGCAAACAATTCAATTACACCACTATGGTCATATAAGTATCTAATCAAACTAATGAAAATAAAAAATGCATATAAAAAAAACAAGGTGTTAACAATTTGAGGCATCTCCCAAGTTAGCTTTTCTTTTTTTCTATTGGAATACCAAGATAAAACTGTATTTATAAATAAAAAATTCCAGTGATTTAGCCCAGGGACTCCACCTATCGATTTAGGCATATCAGGATGCTCAAAGATCGCCATTAACAATACCAACCAGCAAGCTGCGCGAAACCAATCTTTCCAGGCGTAAGCACTTAAATAAGCAACCAATAAAGTAAGAAGTGTTATACGAATCATAAAAAATCAACTAATTTGAAATATTAATGCGTTGATCAACAAAAACAGATTTACCGCGTTCTGTTAACCGAATATCATCGACTTGTGTTACAGAAACCGCTATACGATGATCTAATTTCCTACTAATATTACTAATAATTCGCTGTTTTTTTTCAGCTGTAAAACCCTCTGCCGTTTTTATTTTTATTACTGCAACACCAGCCGTGTCTTGATAGAATTGATACTGCAATACATCATCAAAAGTATCATCATGCATATTAATTGCCGACCATGGAATTAAACTGTGATCAAAAGCCACTAAATGCTCCTGAATATTATGCCCCCTAATATTTTTAATTATCAAATGGTGCCGTTGACATGCCTCACAAAGATCACCGACATACTCCGCATAATCCCCCGTTTTATAACGGATAAATGGCATCACAGTATTAATAAAACCGGTACCGACTATTTCACCTATTTGTCCTCTTTCTGTGATTACCCTTCCCCTTTCATCGAGTAACTCTAAAAAACCATAAGTAGGCCATACATGATAATCAGTTGAGTGCTCACATTCTCCGGCAGCAACAAGCTTTTCGCTATGACCATAAGAAGAGTAATATCTGCAGTTAAACACTGACTCAACAAAAGCGCGCTGCTCCGGATATACATTTTCAGACTCTGCTAAAATAGCTTTAATATTATCAACCTTAATATTTTCTTTTTTGATAAATCGAGCCAGCTGATATATTGAGGATGGGTAAACATGTAAAAAGCAATTTTTTAATGTTTTAATGTGAGTGATATATGACCTCATATCATCATTACTCATATGGAAATTACTATAATAGTACTCTTTAAAGATTGGATCGTAGCTTTGGTGCACCCCTTTTTTTAAACCCGTCACCCGCCCTCTTAAAACAGCTTTGGTATTTCCAAGTTTAAACCCGGCTTTACGCCAGCCATCGACTAAATAAGCATATTCAATTTGCGAACGGCTTGCATTAATATAAAAGGCAAGAGGCACTCCACTTGTACCTCCTGTTGTAACATAGTCAACTCCCGGACTATCTTTATCAACCAGTAAAAGGTCATGTCTATTTTCATTAATAAATGCTTTATCTACTAACGGTAATTTTCTAAAGTCATCCAGTGTATTTATAGAATTAATATCTATTTTAGCTTGATCGTATAATTTCCTATATGCAGGACAATTTTCATAGCCGCTTTTCAACTGTTTTTTCAGTTGCTGTAACTGATATGCATCAACTTGTTTTTTAGTCCAATGATCTGCGTTAAGAATCTCTTTCCTCATTTCTCTGAATTTACGACCAATTAAATATTCTAAAGGAATATATGAAAGCACCATTCCTGATATGTTTTTTAGTACAGCTGGCATCGCTTCCCATACATTTTTCTTTGAAAATGATTTTTTCATATTAACGGTCCTCCACCATAAATACTGCCTCCCATTGTCTTCTTACACATTCAAGATCAAAGCGATGAGTCGAAGCAATTGCATTTTGAGAGTACTCATCAAGTTTTTGAGGGTTCGAGAGCAAGCTGGTTATTTGGTGAGCAAAATCATCAATAGAGTGATTTTCAATTAACGCTCCATTATACCCATGAATCAACACATCAGATAAATCACCGACATTCGGTACAATTGCAGGTAACCCTGATTTCAACCCCTCCAGCATTGAAAGGGACAATCCTTCTGAACGTGATGTTAATATGTATATTTTTGCTTGATGCAGCCAGCTGACAATATCATTTTGGTGACCAACAAAATCAACTTGCTCACTAATTGTAAGCTCTTCTGCCTGTTTTTTTAGGCTTTCCAATAAAGGCCCGTCTCCAATAATTAAAGCATTGCAAAGAAAATTCTGCTGTTGTAAATAGGCTAATATTTTTAACAACAACTCCACTTGCTTTACTTTAGATAATCTCGCCGTAAGCACCAAATCATATTTTTTATCACCGGCTTGTACAGATGGATAAAAAATATTTTTATTTATAGCTCCGGAAATAACATGAACAATATGATTATTAACACCATTTTCAACGAAAAATAGTTTGGCACCATTCCCCATGGTTATAATTTGCGTTGCATTTGCTGCTATTTTACAAATATACGCAGTTAAAAAATCATCTTTACCGTTTAAAAATTTAAAAAAATTATTCTCGGTTTTCCCCACTACGAGAGTTTCTGTAATGCCTCCTACACTGAAATAGATTGAGCGACACCTGAGTATATTCGCGAATAAAATAGATAACGTCCCATTAAATAAAATATGAAACCCACCGATATAATCAGGATTTTTTTTTACCACACAAACAGCAAAGGCAATTAAACGCGCGAGTGTTGAACCAATAAGTTTAGTTGAAATTTTAGAAGGGGCAACAACACTCAATCCCTGCAAATCATAATCAAGTTCATTACAAACAATATAAACATGTTTAACACTTTTACATGTCACTAAAGGTCGCAAATGAGCATCAATCCAGTTTTTTGAATAGAAGGTTCCAGTTAACACAATGATATTGCCTGATTTTTTTTTCTTTTTCTTAGGGAGCAAAGAAAACAATCTGATTAAAAAATATAAAGAAAAAATAACAGTACGACCCAAAAATATTTTTACTCTATACATAATTATGCTGCCTTATAGGTAGTTGATTTTAAAATCAGGAAAAATTAAAGCAGACCATTTTATCGATACACTTGCCTTACCACTCTTATCTGGCGGGTTAATTTGTAAATCTGAATATTTTTTTTTGTTGATATACAAACTAATTTTTTCTGGTTCCTCTACATACCAAGTTAAGCCATTAAGGTCTTCTCCAGTATATTCTGTAGAAAGGTTAATGTTAGTTTCATCCTCAACCGATTCCACAGTGAAGCTTAGCGCTTCTAAAGTCCGAAAATATCCTAACAACCGCCGAGTCGTCGCAGTTAAAATATCCCCTCTCTTTTGATAACTAGCTAATAACTCAAAAGAATGACGAGTTTCATTATTAAAGGGCCGATCAACACTAAACACCTTTCCCAAATGGCTGTATAAGATACTACTACCCTGTTTAGCAACTAGCGTATCAAGTACATTTTTAGTGAGTACATTATGGATACCTCGCGCTTTATCATTACTTGAAACGCCACCCCAGGATGGATTACAACGCAAAAACTCTATCACGGGCGTACCATCGACTAACTGTGTTTTCCGTAACACCTTATTATCCTTATGCATCGCATATTTTTGATTACCCAAACGTGCTAACCAACCTTTAATAACTTCCAATAAAATGGTTTTACTCGATGCTTTAATCTGTTTTATATTAAATATACTAGCGTAACTACGATTGCTATTTTGCGCCACACAACTGGTTACTCGGCCCTTCCAAATAAATGGCAAACCACCTGATTTAACAGTTAAATCACTATGATAAGCAGGCTTCCCAATCTCCGCACCTTGTCCTTGCATAATATCATTATCTAAATTTGTGGGTGCTTGGGCATGATCAACCCATACTTCAATTTTTCGTTCACTTTGGCGAATTTCATCCCAGTATTGTTCAATTTTCCCTCTTGAATTAACAAAATCACCAAACGAATGTAAACAATCAATATGTCCTGACTGAATCAGTTTTTGCACTTTTTCACGGCCATCATCATCGGTATTAGTATAAGAAAAATTATGAGCTGGCATATCAAAATAAATTGTATTACCTACTTCTAAGCCGACCCCTTTCCCAAGCAGCGTTTCTTCTGTTGTATTCAAATAACGCGCGGTTTCAAAATAAATTTTTTTATTTGGTGTTTCATCTAAGTCACTACAAATAGCCAGCATTGCACTATAAGGGTACGGGTACTTTCGTAAACTAACATCCATATTTAGTTAACCTTAATAAATATATTTTAAAATAATTCATTATTGAAATTTACAACGAAGCAGAAGTTTTTGCTGCATTTTATTGGGAACTAAATAAACGAAATAGATAATGATGGTGACTATACCCGCAAAGAAAAAAGTTACTGATGCTGTAATAATATCTTTAGCCTCAAAAGCTTGACGAGACCAATAAAGTAAGGCCAAAAATGGAATAACATATATAACTGGCCTGATAAAGCTGCTTTGCACATAACTGAACCATGACAATTCTAATTCCCGACATGTATAAATTGGCACAATAAGGCCATAAACAATATTCATCGGCACAACAAATAATAGGGCAGCAGTGGTTAATTCCCAATCATTGACACCGGAAAAAAGAAGACCTACCGCGAAAAAAGCAAATACAGAGATGAAAGCAAAAAGAGAAATTCTTCCATGTTGGTTCATGCCCATCAAGATTCGAATAGAGGTATCTTGTCCCATTGGCAGTACCTGACCAAGAGCTAAAATCATTACTAACGAGGATAGTGCATATTCACTACCCATCCAGTAGTATAAAACGACATCACCATAAATAAATAAAAACCCTAAACTAGGTAACGTAAACGCAAAACTGAGTTTTGTTGTACTGATAAAAAGAGACTGGATAGCCTTAATATCGCCAGATCCCTGCATAGAACTAGTAGTAGGTGTGAGCATTAACGTAAACTTAGTCATAAAGGTTTTGACTTGCTTAGTTAATGCCATTGGTCTTGCAAAAACAGCTAATGCAGCAGGCCCGATAGCACTCACTAGCATAATGCTAATTGTTTGTAATAAGAGAATGGGTGGAACATTCGAAAGCATGCTTTTAATGCCAAACACCAGCATCTCTTTGCAACTTATAAAATTAGCCATACGTAAATCAAACTTAAATTCTTTACATAACTTATTAACAAAAACAAAGCGTAAAGTTTCAAATAAAATGGTTGAAAGCAAATAACCAATTGCCATCCCAGCAACATTTAGATCTGTAAAATACAGCGCAATAACCATCAAAATTAATGAAAAAAAGCTGTCTCCTGCATGTAAGGCATTGTGAATATCCCAACGGTGGTAACCTGTTAATAACCCGCTTGCTGAGCCTGCTATCATTTGTACCGATACACTCAACCCTAAAAACAACACCACCCACTGTGCAGTTGCGATATTTTCTTGTAGCACATCACTAAAATAAATTGGTAATAGCAAGTAGAAAGAGATGGTACATAGAGCAGTAACAGTAGAAAAAATTAATTGCACAAAAACAGCTGAGTTTGCCACTTTGTTAAGTGAAAAAAAGTCACCAGATGAACGATGCTTTGCAATATAGCGATTGAAACATGCCCCCATTCCCAAGCCAACTAAACTTAAATAACTAACAAAAGACCAACCAAAATCCCAAATTCCAAGTAAATCTTGCCCAACTTTATCATCCACTAAACGTGGCATAATAAAACCAGAAAAAACAAGGACAAGCTGACTAACCCAACTCACCATTAAATTCCAAGCAAAGCGATCTTGCCCTGTTAAATCTTCTTTGGTCTTCCCAAGTGAATCTGTCGTCATTATTTTCTATTCCGTGTAGCCGAGTGAATTATGGTACTCACCGACCACATCATAAAAACACTTAAGCTCCGTTTTACTCAACTGTTCTTTCCAGCGGTCATCAAGCTCGATCACTTCGGCGTCGTCCAAACGCATACCATTCCCGACCACATGGTGATCAACTGTTTTAAAATCCAAGCGTTTTTTTGTTGAATCAACACCAATAAATTCAAAAATACTGTCTAATGTTTGCTCGGTATTATTACAAATATCTTCGTAGTGAACCTGCATCCACTTTTCTTTGGGCATAGTGGCTAATACAGCTTCCGTCTCCTGATTGCAGCGCACCCATTCATGAGCCCCCTCTTTAATGGCACGCCCCTGCTCTTGAGTTATACCTACGTCGCTACCGCCACCGCGCAACCTAGCATCTTTGGCATCTGCATATTCAGAGGGATTTTTATAGGCTAACGACACACCACGACCATCTCTCACTAGCCAGATGACCTTAATGTCGAGATCTTTATTTTTAAGTAAATATTTAAGACGAATACCGACTTTAGAAGAGTCAACAACTATCTCAACACCCGCTTTCTCTGCAATTGCACTAATATAATCTGCATTACGTTTTTGTAATATCGGCAATTGCTTGCGCCATATGGGTGAAAGCGACAATAAACAATCTCGAATCAATTCCATAAAGGGCGTGCGCACTAAGGGCTTAAGCAGCTTTAATATATAGGGAGTTGCACCACTGCGGATATCCATACCTGCCGCAGAGATACAAAAATCCTGCCCTCTTTGGGCCATTTTCTCACTCACTCCCTGCCAGAAAGCACACTCACTGACTAATGTTTTACATGAACATAAATAACTCGCTTTATCACCTAAATGAACCGCTTTTAATTCTCCGACACTGCATAAATCAGGATGCGCGCCAAGTAGCATAGCTGTCATGGTTGAGCCCGAATGGCTGGCGGCGGCTAAATAAATTAACTGTTGTTTTTTACGACTCATAATTTAAAGGCTTAATTTTATTGACTAGAGGGGTTTGCTAGGAAGAAAAAGTTCTTTGGCTAACATACCTAAAAACAAAGTGTTGGTGACCAGATAGCGTTTCCATAAGCGCCCAGGCTCTTGTACTACGCGATAAAGCCATTCCATGCCATATTTTTGCCAGATTAGTGGGGCACGCTGTACTTTTCCTGCCAGCACATCGAATGAACCGCCGACACCATGCACAACCGGTACGCGCATAGCTGTATTCCAACGGGCCATAAATTGCTCTTTTTTGGGGGAAGTAATAGCAACAAATAAAACATCAGCATCAGAATCAGTGATTTTTTGTGCCACAGCAGCTTCTTCACTGTCACTAAAATAACCGTGTTGGGTGCCCGCAATAACGACACCAGGATATTGTTTACGAATTTCCGCCTCGGTTCTAGCCAATATTTCAGGAGTAGCACCAAGACAAAATACACGGTAGCCTTCTTTATTACCGCGGCTCAAGATGCCATGCATCAAATCAATTCCAGTAACACGTTCAGGTAAGGTTTTTCTTAAAATTTTACTTGCCATGACAACAGAACTGCCGTCAGCAAGGATCATATTCGAACTACGGACATCTTCGCCAAGTGTAGGGTTGCGCTTCATATTGACAATTTTAGCCGCATTTAACATGCCGATATGTAAGGATTGTTTGTTTTTTATCGCACTGTCAATATTATCAAGAGCTTGCGATGAGGTAAGAGCATGAACTGTAATACCGAATAGACAGACATCCCTTTGTGTTACTTCCAATGTAGAAAGCGAGGAGAGATCCCCAATATTTTGCGACGCTGACATAAACCACTCCACATAATTGAAAATGTCGTTAAATAAGAAAATAAACAATAGGAACATAATTAGAATATATCAAATTGTAATTTCTGCCACTGAGCTTTATCACTTATAAATACCCCTTCACATTAGTATCAAATAGTTGTCATAAAAATAGCTGCAGCTATACTTGCCAGGTGCTCAAGCAACAAATAAAAAAATATCACTCTTTAATATTCACAATCATTTAAATTATTCATTTAAGAAACTAATAAAGCTGATGCATTTTAATCTCCCATACTGTTTGTCAGCTTTTTTAGAATATATATTTTTCATCTGATTTTTTTGAATTACTGAATGCCCAAAAGAATAAATACCGACATCCATTGAGTGGTTGTAGAACGGCTTTTTGGTAGTTTAAAGAATAAATGGTTATTAAATATTGTTCATTTAATGCCTTAAACAATAAAAATGGATGCTGAAGAATATATCCATTATTACAACCATGGGCTACTTCATATAAAACGCGGTGATTTAAGGCCGGTTAATGATGATAATTTACAACCGCAGGTGTCCTGTTGGACAGAACCAGAATATATTTTAGGGATAATGAAATGTGGACACAAAACAGAAGAAACTTAACACTCTTTTTTCTCTTTAGTTTTTCTATTATTATAACGGCTAATTCATCTGTTGTTTTTGATCTTATTGATGAATGGTTAAGTACGGGCCCTTATAATCATGGTTTATTAGGTTTTGCGCTTGCTTTATATGTTTTTTGGATAAAAAAAGAAGAGCTTGCTTTCCCACACAGCCGTTTTCTGAATCTGCTGCCCTTATTTGCGGCTAGCCTGTTACTGCTGGTAGCAAACCTTGCTAGTATTGGGCAGTTGCAGATACTCGGCTTGTTTCTTGTCATAGTGGCTTTATTACTTTCTCTTTACGGTATTAAAATCATTAACACTTTATTCCTTCCCTTATTGATGATCTTTTTGATCCTGCCTGTCTGGAATGTATTACAAATACCTTTGCGGGACATCTCAACTTGGGTAAGTTTTAACAGCGTAGATTTACTTGGTTTTGAAATAATTAGAGATGGATATTATCTGCTTACACCGGAAGGCACTTTTATAGTTGAAGAGGCATGTTCTGGGCTGGGTTTTTTTCTGGCTTCAGCTTTGTATGCTGTTTTTGTTGCACAAATTAATCACCTTTCACGTAAATCAGCGGCCTTATTTTTCATTTTAGCGGTGCTTGTTGCTATCATCGCCAATTGGATTCGTATCACAGTGATAATTATTGTCGGTAGCCAAACTGCAATGCAGCACTTTATCGTGCAAGACCATTTAACCTTTGGCTGGTTAGTTTTTGCGGCTTGTTTTATTCCGCTTATATTTATCGGTAATATCTATTTTGGAGAGCAAATAGCCGCTAAAACCAACGAAAAAAACGCCCAAAAGAAAGAGCAACGTTTAAATATTAGCTATCTATCATCAGTAGTTGCAATTGTGATCTGTTTTTCTGCAGGCACATTCATTCTTTCTTCCCGTTATGATCCAGAATATAAATTTATGTTACCAAGCATTCCCAATTATACGAAAGTAGGCGCGAGCAGAACGACCAGTCATAATTGGAAAGTAGTGTCAAAAGGCGCAACAAACGAGGAATATGCCCATTTTTTACAGGAAAAAGAATTAATCCAAGTTTATTTAGCTAATTACGTTAGGCAATATCAAGGCGCTGAAATGATTTTTATTGAAAACAGCCTCTTTGATAAAAACCGCTGGTTTAAAGACGAACAACAGACAATTAAATTAGCCCCCACATCGACGCTAAAGCAGATAAATTTATTAACCCTCCACAGGAATAGTATCAACTCTCGCTTAATCGCATATTGGTATTTAATAGATGGGCATTATATCACCGATAAAAAAATGGCTAAATGGTATGAAGTTCAAGCGACACTAAAAGGCCAGCCCGGTGCCACGCTAATCGCTATCGAATTTTCTTACAATCATGGGAATAAGGAACAGGCCGTAAAAACATTAACAGACTTTGTGACTGCATTTAGCACACAACCTATTCATATTAAAAAATCAATATAAGAAGCCCTATGCAATCTTTATCTTGGTATGTAAAACGTATTAAAACTATGTCAACACAAGAAATAACTTGGCGTGTCAGATCATTATCTGCAGCACTGTTAGAGCATACCCGTGTAAAAATGAATATTATTGCATCCCCGGCATTTCAAGCCGGCTATCAAGAGCAAGCGCCCTTTTCTCCGCCATTCCGAGTTTTTGTTGGTGATATTAAACAATTTAATACTCAATGGCGCCCGGCATTGCTAACTAAAGCAGATCACATTTTACAACACAAGCTCAGTTATTTTAATTTACATGATCTGGATTTAGAAACGCCTATTAACTGGCATAAAGATCATGCGACAGGACAACAAACTAGCCGCGCTGCTATCATGACGGTCAATTATCGTGATATTAAAAAAAATGGCGACTGCAAGTTAGTTTGGGAACCTAACCGTCATCATCAGTTTGTTGTTTTGGCGCGCGCTTATCAGGTGACGGGTGACTTAAAATATGCACAGGGTGTCATCTCTCAAATAACCAGCTGGCTAGATGCCAACCCATACGGTTATGGCATGAACTGGAAAAACCCGCTTGAACTGGGGATAAGAATCATTAATTGGGTATGGGCAATTGACTTAATTCTAGACTCAGGATTATTTACCGGTGAATTTAAAGCTCGCTTATTGCATAGTGTCTATCTGCATTGTCGAGATGTTAGTGGTAAATTCTCACAGGGCTCATCTGCGAATAATCATTTAGTCGGAGAAGCCGCAGGTGTTTATATTGCTGCCAGCTATTTTTCAATCTTAAAAGATGCACCAACGTGGCAGAAAAAAAGTAAAGCCGTTTTAGAAAATGAAATACAAGCACAAACCTTTTCCGATGGCGGCTCCAAAGAGCACGGTTTTAGCTATCAATTTTTTGTTTTCCAGCTTTATCTGTTTTCATCACAAATTGCGCACTGGCAAAATAATAATTTTTCTTCTGGATACCAGCATACCTTAAATAAACTCGCTGAATTTATCGCCATCATTGCACAAGGAGGGCAGGACTACCCGATGCTGGGTGATCAAGATGATGGCTATGCACTGGATCTTGGTAATTATGTTCATGATATTAACGCACTTTGCGATTTGGCTTCTCATCTTTACGATAATGAAATATTCCGCATCAACGCCCAAGAAGCAAGTGAAGCAGCATTTTGGTTATTCAATCAACGGGGCAGAGATAAAAATCTTGCCTTCTCTTTACAACCGACGCCTTTAGCATCGCATAAATTTGTCGAATCTGGTTATTATTTGCTACAAGCCGGTAGTCTAAAGACTAATGATCAGGTGAGTGTTTTATTTGATTGTGCTGAACTCGGCTATACATCCATTGCCGCTCATGGTCATGCTGACGCATTAAGTCTTGTGATGCGCCTCAATGGTCAAGATTTATTAGCCGATAGTGGCACCTATGATTATTACAGTTTTCCTCATTGGCGAGATCACTTTAGAAAGACACAAGCACACAATACAATCGAGGTAGATGGGTTAGATCAATCAGTTATGACTGGACCATTTATGTGGGAAAAACATGCGCAAGCACAATGTACAGTTTGGGAGCCAAATAATACAGGAGGAATCGTCACAGGCACGCATAATGGCTATTTACGACTCACTTCTCCCGTCACTCATCAGCGAAGTTTAAATTTAAATACGCAACAAAAAAAACTGCAAATAACAGATCAAATACAATCACAAGGCGACCATAATATTGCGCTCTATTTCCATCTATCGGAATATTGTGCTGATATAAAGGTTGACGGTCAATTTTGTAGTCTCATCTTAGGCACTTCTAAGGTGATAATAACTTTACCTGATAACTTAATGTTAGAAGCAATACAGGGAGAGTGGCACCAAGATCCCAATCATGTATCACTTGGCTGGATTAGCCGTGGTTATCACCAAAGAACGCCGATCACCACTTTAATCGCCAGAGGAAAGACAACGACTAGCCAACAATTTACAACATCTATCCAGTGGCTCTAATTAGAGATTAAAGTGGTTTTAGATAGCGTCCAGTAGGCCAAATTTTTTTAATACTAAAAGGGATGTTTTTCATTTTTGTGCGCCAGATAAAAAGATTGGCACCAAGTTTTTTTTCAGCAAGCCAACGCCTTTTATGATCGGTATAAATACCCAAAAAATCATAACAGCTTAGCCCTTCTTGCTGACAATTAGTGAATGAATAATAACGTAATACCTGTCCAACTCCAGGTATAAAATCAGGATTAAAACCCTCTTGAATGGCTAAGAATTGGTTGTTATAAACATAACCAAGCTGCATTGCCTGTATTTCACCGTTACTTTCAAGTCGAAGCAACCTCAACCAGCCTTTTTTTAAAGCCAGAGGAACAAAAAGTCGGTAAAAATCCGCTAATTCAGGGCGCCTTTGAAAGGTACCTAATCCGGCATTTAACCAATGTTTATTATGTAAGCTAAATAGTTGCTCAAGAAGTTCATTGATATCATCATCACCTTTGCAAGTAAGCATTTGCCAAGATCCAAACTTATCCAGGCGACGACTAGGTCTGCGAATATCAGCACGTAAACTTTTGGATAATTCAGGTAATATATCAGTAGAGTATTTTCTTAAAGGGATCTGAGCAAACTCTACGGTACGTTGATTGCAGTTAAGCCCCTTTACACTAGCTAATGATTGTAGCAGCGTTTGCCCTCCCTCAGCCCAAGCTTTTACATTAGTGAACCAGATAAAATCCCAACACGGTTTAACCTCAGGGCTAAGCAGATGCTCCCAGAGCCTGCTTTTAAGCACAATACCGTCTTCTTTTTTAACAATGAAGTTTGAGTATTCCGAGCCGGAACCTTTATCACCAATAAATCGTAACGCCTGGTAAGTAACTAATTGAGCTAAGCGGTACTCTTGTATATAAAAAGGGGCAATAGCTAGAATGCCCTGGCTATCCTGAATGACTATAATAAAAGGTGTTATCAACTCACCTTGTGCTATTCGCCAACAATCCATCCATTCCCAAGTCAGAAACAGGTTATCAGCATCAGACTGTACAAGTAGGTTTTGCCAATCTTCTTTTAACGTTGCAAAATTATCCCAGTTTTTAATTACCCTAATTTCAAATGATTCAGTATTGCTTACTAACATATTAACCCTTATATAAGTCGAATATTTAGATTGGGCATTTAAAGAGTTAAATACCTTTAAAATCAATCTAATAATAATGCTTCATAATTAACGGATGGAGCGGGCTACAAAATTTATTGTGGGCAAATAGCCACGCAACTCGAGATGATATATATTAGTTAGCAAACACGAGTTAACCTCATACAATATCGATAATCTGTCCTCTGGCATGAGCTGTTTTTTCTGTATTACAGCCTTTAACAGTGCAGGATATAAAAGCGCAACAGTAAAACTTATTTTGCAGGTACCCTAATAATAAAAATGATAGTTCAAAAACTAACATTATTAGAGGGTATAGAGCCTGCGAGTCGATTATTTTTGTGCCTTTCAGGCTTTTCTTGATATTTTTCATATTTCAAATATGCATTTCAGCATCCACTCTGACGGAATCAACACAATATCCTTTTGCTAAAAAATATCGCCCAATAAAAGTGCTTTATTAGAAGGGAAATGCTTAAAGGATCTCTACTCTCATCTTTCAAGTAGCACTTTCACTAGTAGTGAAGATAATATGGTGGTGCATTTAGATCATCAAGTTCAGAGTCCAACCTTATACAATATATTTGTATACAACGATCAAACTCTCTCCCAACGGGGAAATTAAATGCCCTTTTTCTATTACGACTTTTTGTCGAAAATCCGTGACACACCTCCCCTAAGTATTTTCCAGTAGTCCCAATACATCTGGTATTTAGAATCCCAGCGGGTATGGGACATTTTCTTAATAGCCAATATTTGCTTAGTCTTTAATATCAATCTTTAGGGACTTAAACAGTCGAGTATTATCAATACCATAACCGCATGATCATTTTCTTTAAAATGCTTAATAGCATAAAAAGAGGCTTCAGGCATAACCTAATGACCGCGCTCACAGGTGGGAGGTTTAATTTTTAATAATATAAGATTTAAACTTCTAATTTTTTTTTTTGAACTAACATAATTTATGTAGTTTTAATTTAGGTTAAACAATTTATTACATTTTTAAAATTATTTTTTCCATCTTTAGATTTTACAGCTCATACGGAAATATGGTTATGTCTATTAAAATATTAACTGTCTTTGGTACTCGACCTGAAGCAATCAAAATGGCTCCACTTGTCGATGCGCTAAAAAAACAGCCGGGTATTGACGCTAAAGTTTGCGTTACAGCACAACATAGAGAGATGCTTGACCAGGTACTTAACCTGTTTGCAATCACCCCCGACTATGATCTTAATATAATGAAGCCAGGGCAGTCTTTATCCGATGTAACCACTAATATTTTATTAGGGCTTGAACCTATTCTAAAAGAATTTAAGCCCCACCTTATCTTAGTGCACGGTGATACCTCAACGACATTATCGACCAGTTTAGCCGCATTTTATCAGCAGATTCCAATTGGCCATGTTGAAGCAGGTTTACGTACTGGCGATCTGAACTCTCCTTGGCCAGAAGAAGGGAATCGCCGACTTACCAGCGCTATTACTAAACTTCATTTTGCCCCAACCGAAAGTGCGAAAGAAAATTTACTTAGAGAGTGGATCTCCGCTGATAGCATTGAAGTAACCGGCAATACCGTTATTGATGCTTTGATGCAGGTGATCTATAAATTAAAAAACAACACACAACTTTCAAATACATTAGCCAAGCAGTTCCCCCAATTAGATGCCAATAAAAAGCTCATCTTAGTAACAGGTCATCGCAGAGAAAATTTTGGTAGTGGATTTGAGCGAATTTGTGAGGCGCTGGCAGAAATTGCAAGAAGACATTCAAATGTCCAGATAATCTACCCTGTGCATCTAAACCCCAATGTCCGTGAACCGGTTAATCGGATTTTACGCAATCTTGACAATATCCATTTAATAGAGCCGCAAGATTACCTTCCTTTTGTTTATTTAATGGATAAAGCGCACATTATTTTAACTGATTCTGGTGGCATTCAAGAAGAAGCACCAAGTTTAGGCAAACCCGTACTGGTGATGCGAGATGTCACCGAGCGACCTGAAGCGCTTTCCGCAGGAACGGTTCAACTGGTTGGTACGGACAAAAATAATATTATCAATGCCGTTGAAAAATTACTTCAAGATGAAATAACTTATAACCGTATGAGTCGTGCACATAACCCCTATGGAGATGGGCAGTCTTGTCAGAAAATAATCAATAGAATCATGCATTATTTTGTTACACAAAAGGTGGAAGCAGTCACTGCGGCTTCAGAGCCTATTACAGTTTAGTTTAACAAAAACACTTAATAGATAAATACAAGGCTACAGGGAGTTATCATGGATTTTGAAAAAGTATCCGTCATCGGGCTTGGCTATATCGGCCTGCCTACAGCGGCAATTATTGCTTCGCGAGGCATGACTGTGATTGGTGTTGAAGTGAACCAAAATGCAGTAGATCTCATTAACGCGGGGAAAATTCATATCGTCGAGCCAGATCTCGATATTGTCGTTCGCAGTGTTGTTTCCACTGGAAATTTACGCGCAGTGACTATTGCAGAGCCTGCTAATGTATTTATGATTGCCGTGCCAACGCCTTTTATCCATCGCGATGATGATAGCCACCAACCTGACCTCAGTTATATTGAGTCTGCTGCTAACACTATCGCGCCAGTACTTGAAAAAGGTAATTTAGTCATTCTTGAATCGACATCCCCGGTGGGAACCACTGAAAAACTGGCAACTTGGTTAGCGAAAGCACGCCCTGATCTCTCATTTCCTCAAGATAAAGGGAATGCTGCAGATATCAATATCGCACATTGCCCTGAACGTGTATTGCCCGGTTATGTTCTACAAGAATTAGTGTCTAATGATCGCGTCATCGGCGGCATGAGCAAAACCTGTAGCGAGAAAGCCGTTGCTCTTTACCGCACATTTGTGCGCGGTGAATGTATCATCACCAATGCACGCACAGCAGAAATGGCAAAACTGACTGAAAATTCATTCCGTGACGTCAATATTGCATTTGCAAATGAATTATCTATTATTTGTGATAAATTAAAAATAAATGTATGGGAATTAATCAAACTGGCCAATCGCCACCCCCGCGTTGATATTTTAAATCCAGGACCGGGCGTCGGTGGTCACTGTATCGCCGTGGATCCTTGGTTTATTGTCGACAGCTGCCCCGAAGAAGCAAATCTGATTAGACAAGCACGCTTAACCAATGATCACAAACCACATTATGTGATCGAGCAAATAACGCATGCGGCAGATGAGTTTAAGCGTCCAGTTATTGCATGCTTAGGACTCGCTTTTAAAGCTGATATTGACGATCTGCGAGAAAGTCCGGCATTGCAGATAGTTAAGCAACTAGCCGATAAAAAGGTAGGTCAAATAATGGCAGTAGAGCCCAATATTAAATTCTTGCCAGAGCATTTACTTAAAGAAAACATACAACTTACAAGCTTAGAACATGCCCTCGAAGTTGCCAATATCATCGTCATACTAGTCGATCATCAAGAATTTAAATTAACAGATAAAACTCTTTTAGCAACCAAAGTGGTCATTGATACACGCGGAATATTATAGCCTTATATCAATCTATTTGGGAACAGTAGCTTGCCAGTTTTAATTTACTGACTGTATTGAGACAAGGAAAATAAAGTGTTTATGATGAGTGGTTACCCAACGCTAACTATATTTGATTATTTTACCGCAAGCGTTGAAATTGCATTAGCCTTGACCGCGCTGGTGAAGATAAAAAATTTAAAAATAAAGCTGAGTTTTTTCCTCTTCGCGATGTTAACTGCAATCTGGCATATAACCTTCGCTGACAACCCATTTGACCGGTTTCCATCAAGTTACCAATTTCAACTTATTGAAACACTCCGCTATATAGGTTGGTCTTTAATTCTTATTAATCTGTTAATGTACTCGCAAAAAAAAAGGCTCCCCGTAAATTGGCTTGCTTCAATATATATTACTATTGTGGTGATTTTAGCTCTCTTAATACAGAGTTTAAACAATCCATTAACATCATTTATGCAGATGACACTCTGGCTCTATATAAAAATAATTCTTTGTTTAGCCGGCATAGTCATCGCGGAACAACTGCTCAGGCATGACAATTCTAGTCGCGTTAGCAAGCTAGTAGCACTTGTTGCAATAACGCAACTTGCCTATGATATGCTCGTTTTTTTAAATTTATTACTTTTTATAAATGAAAACAACAACTTGTGGTATGCCAGAGGCATAATTAACAGCGCAACCTCATTAATATTAGCACTTGCAATTATCATCTATCCCTTTCAACAACAGCAAGATAGTCAGTTTCAATTATCTCGGTCAATTATTATATTCAATACCAGCTTTATATTAGCTGGGATATTCCTTGTCTTTATGGCGCTTCTTGGCTTAGCCGTTAATATTTTCAATGTTGAATGGGCGGAGGTTTCAAGAATACTGTTGTATGTTATGTCAATATTTGCCATAGCAGCACTGTCATGTCTTGAAAAATTCCGTTCACACACCACCGTTTGGATTAGCAAGAATTTCTTTATTAATAAATATGATTATCAAAAACAATGGATCGAACTAGATTCCCAACTTTCACAGAAAAGAGACGATAACAATGGTTATGAAATAGCACTAGCAACGATGACTTCGCTGTTTAACTGCAGTGGTGGAGGGATTTGGCTTAAAGGGCAACAGTTTTATTCTCCCGTTGCATTAAAAAACTTCGAACTCCCATCATCACGCGCAATTGAAGCAAATAATAGCCATTTTATACAACTGATGACTAAAGATGAATGGGTCTTTCAAACACCTAAAAATACAGGCGATCATGATAAAAAAAATAATAAGTACTTACCTAAATGGTTCATAAATACGAATGATGCATGGACAATTATTCCACTCAATACTCATCAAGGATTAATTGGTTTTGCGGTACTTTGTAAAAAGTCAGCTAACACCACCTTAACTTGGGAAGACTTAGACATATTAAAACTGACAGGTCGTCAAATAGGCAGCTATATTAATAGCCATCAGGCATCAGAAAAGTTAATTCAAAATCAACAGTTCGACCTATTTAATAAAATCACAGCTTTTGCAATCCACGATATAAAAAACCTCATAGCACAACAAGGCTTAATGCTTAATAATGCAGAAAAGTTCAGGCATCAACCTGAATTTATTGATGATGTCATATTAACGATTGGTAACTCAGTTGAAAAAATGAATCAATTATTAGTCAAATTACAAGGAGATTCACAGAGTAAAATTGAATCTATCAATATCATAAAACTGCTAGAAAATGCGATAGAAATGAATTCATCCAGTCTCCCAACACCAATATTGTCAGTCGTAAAAGGAAATAATGCGTTAGTGATGGCTGACAAAGATAAATTGCAAATGGCACTTTATCATTTAATTAAAAATGCACAGGATGCAACCGATGATAGTGGAACCATTGCAATAAAATTAACCACCGAGAATGATGATTTATGGTTAGAAGTAACGGATACAGGCTGCGGTATGGATGAGTCTTTTATTAAGGAGCAATTATTTAAACCCTTCTCCAGCACCAAAAAAAATCAGGGAATGGGAATCGGCGCATATCAGATAAGGGAGCTCATTCATTCTTTACAAGGAGAGATCTTTGTTGAGAGTACAGTAAAAAAAGGCACTCAATTTTCAATTTATTTACCTTTGAATGGCACTAAAAAAGAAATGAACTACGCTTAAAATCATTAACTTAGAGATAAACATTTGTTAATAGACTTTAGAGGATAAAATGATAAAAACTTTACTACTTACTTTCGCCATTTACATGCTGGCAAGTTGCTCTTCAACAGAACTCCTTCAGCAGATGGATTCTAAGGAGATCATAACGGCACCTGAATACAAAATAGGTGTAGGCGATCAGTTATCTATTAATGTTTGGAAAAATCCAGAATTATCATTAAGCGTTACCGTCCGCCCCGATGGAAAAATATCAGTTCCACTCGTTGGCGATGCTCAAGCGGTCGGTCTTTCTGCAGAGGCGCTAGCGGCAGAGCTTAACAATAACCTCAAAAAGTTTATCCGAAGTCCAGAAGTCACCGTTATTGTAAGCTCTGCGATGAGTGCCGAGTTCCTATCTCGAGTACGTATCACAGGCGCTGTGCAAACACCTCTATCTATTCCCTATAGAGAAGGAATGACAGTACTCGATTTAGTCCTACAGGCTGGTGGGTTAAACCCTTTTTCTAATGGTGATAACGCAATTTTATACCGAAAAACTGATAGCGGAATTAAACGTTATTCAATAAAACTTAAGCGCATAATAAAACAAGGCGATATATCGACTAATTACGAGTTAAGGCCATCAGATATCCTAATTGTCCCAGAGAGTATATTTTAATCATGGAAATTAATGAAATATTTAAATACATAGCAGCGGCATGGCAAGAAGTATGCCTAAGAAAATTCAAGGCAGCATTACTTGTTACTGTGATTAGTTTTTCTATTTTAGCAATAGGAATATATAAGCCATCAGTATTTCGCAGTGAGACGACTATTTTTGCTGATACTCAAAATATAATCAAACCACTGCTAAGTCAGCAAACATCAATTACCAACGTAAAACAAAGCAAAACTGCACAAGTTCGTGATGTCATATTCTCTCCTCGGCAATTAAATAAAGTGATTGATGCTGTATATGGAAAAAACGCCTTTCCAACACCGCAGCTTTTAGCAGACAAGTGGGCCTCTTTACGGCACAGCATCAACGTTGAAGGCATGTCAGACAACTATCTGAAAATATCTTATCAGGATGCTACCCCCGATATAACATTTCGCCTACTTAATGAAGTCGTATCGTTATTTGTGGAAGATAGTGCAAATACCAAAAAAAATGAAAGCCGTAGTGCATATAATTTTATTGAAAAACAAGTTGAAAGTTATAAAGACCAGTTGCTGTTAGCTGAAAAAAAATTGAAAATATTTAAGTCCAGCCATTTAGATGGAACAGAATCAGAGGTAGAGTCTCGGATATCAGAGTTACGTAATAACATTGAAGATATGAAGATTTATCAAATGGAGATTTTAACACAAATCTCCTCACTCAAAAATCAATTGAAATCCCAAGATAAGTTTTCATCTAATGATTATGAGGCAGCTATCTATCACCGTCGACTTAAAGAGTTACGACAATATCTTGATCACTTGTTACTAAGTTACAAGGACGATTATCCTGAAGTCCTTGAAGTCAGATATCAGATTAGTGATATGGAAAAAAACGTCACAAATTTGACCTTTAAAGAAAAGGACAAGTCTCAAGTAGGTGCTGAATTTAACCCCTTATACCAGGAAATTAGTAGTAAATTGTCGACGGCACAAGTTTCATACAATACCGAAGTAAATAGACTTAATGCCTTTAATGTACTGCTCGAAAAAGCCTCTGAGCGACGTAAACGTATAGCCAACAACCAGGCAGAGCTTTCCGAATTAAACAGAGATTACGGTGTAATCAAAGGGCTATATGAAGACATGCTTGCCAATAAAGAGAAAGCTCGATTATCAATGGTACTTGATATTGAGGGACAAGGGGTTAATTACAAAGTGCAGGAACCAGCAAGCTATCCAACACTACCATCGGGTCCACGCTTTTTACATTTTTTTATTGCGGGTCCTGTTCTAGGTTTCTTACTACTAGTTTCGCTGTTTTTAGTTAAAATACTGCTAGAGAATAAAATCCGTTTTGCATCTCAACTTGCACAATTTACCAATGTGCCACTGCTTGTCAGTATTGATCATAAGCTTAATAGCTCTGAAAGAAACAAAAAAAGGTCAGAAAATATAGCCTTTCTTTTTGCTTTGCTATTTGTTGTAACTGTTTATGTCGGCATTGCCATTAGTCATCGCTATGACTACCCAATATCAGAGCTATTTACGCCACTGTATTCTCTATTAATGGAGCGGATAAGATGACAGTTATGCCTTTAGAAAAACAGATCACTGAGAGAAATCATAACGCACTGAATATCTCCGATGATAGTCGAAAACAAATTCGAGAAATGAATGATGACTGGTTATTAACGTCCGATGAACTTGACGCATTAAAAATAATTTATCCCGGTTGCGGGGATGAAAAATCACTCAATAATTATCGTGAATTACGCACTAAAATATTAAAAAAGGCTAATAACAAAAATTTTGTCTGCATGCTTTCTAGCACTAACCAAGGCTCGGGTACAACGCATGTTGCTGTGAATTTAGCCGCTAGTATTGCCTTGGATCATAGAAAAACGGCATTAATTATTGATTGCAATAATTACACTCCTAGTTTAGATAACTACCTTAAAGAAAAACCAAAATTTGGTTTGTCTAATTTTCTTGAGGAAGATACCCAGGAAATAGAGGATATTATCTATCCATCAGGCATCCGGCGGATAAGAATTATTCCAGCTGGATCTAAAACTGAACACGCAGCAGAAAACTTTTCATCAGAGAAGATGGAAAAATTCATAGAGATGGCCAAAAAACGCTATCCAGATCGTTTTATTATTCTCGATACGCCCCCTATTGGATATTATGCTGAAAGCCAGATTTTAGCGTCAATTTGCGATATGGCTATTTTAGTAGTGCGCTATGGGCAGACAAGTGAATCACAAATTCAGACAGGCATTGAGCTAATTAGTAACGATAAACTTGCAGGCATTATTCTTAACAATAAATGAGATACTTATGAAGATTAACAAAATATCTACTCAATCATGTCCAAGTATCTTTTTTTTTGCTCTCTTATTTCAAACTCATGCTGCAGCATCAACAACCGATAAGCAAAGCTCATTTGTAGAACTTGGAGCTGGCTATATAGTAAGTGACAATATTTATAAATCAACAGATAACAAGCAAACAGCTCGCTCAGCAACAGCTGATATGGCACTAGGTTACAAAAAAAAATTTACAACGACTGATATTGCACTTACTTATGACGCCGAATATACAAAAGAAAATAAAGAGGAATTACAAGAAAATAATTATTGGACGGGTAATGCATTAATTTCACAGCAAGTTTTCAGTAAAAACCTACTTCTGAATCTTGCCCATAAACGCCGGCGTTATCTTATCGATCCAAGCCAAGCTAATGATGAGAATAATCAGAATGAAAATGATTTTCTGAAAGCGGGCTTGCAGTGGTCTCTTCCTTACTCAGATCGAACTACCTTTATTGTTGGTGCAGATCACACAGAAACTTGGTTTGCGGGGGATGGGGCAAAGAGTGATAGCAATAGCAATGAAGCACTGATTAGCTGGCAATACGCTCTAAGTGAGAAGTCTCAAGTTCAGGTAAGCTATTCTGGCAGCAAAAAAAAGTTTGATGATTTAAATGAGGAATACAGACAACAAAAACTAGACACAAAATTAACACGGAGTTATCTATTAGGAACCTACTCGCTGAATATAGGAAAAACATGGGTTGACAGTCTAAGTGCGAAAAATAATGGCGAACAGTATGGATTCACTATTAATGCACAAATGAGGAAGCATTTATTTACTTTTAACGCATCTAAAACACTGACCGATTCATCTCGAGAGTTCGAAACAGATCAACCAATAGCCTTTGTGGAAAATAGTTTTTTTTGGTACACATCTTTATCATTAGAACATCAATATATAATACTAAATGATAAATTAGTTAGTAACCTACGTTTTGACTTCGAGCGTAGCGATCAATTGACAGCCATAGATGAGATTGATATTAAAGATAAATATGGTGCTTTTGGCGGACTGACATGGTCATTAACAGAATATTTAAGATCTGATTTATCGGTCAGTTATCGCAGAACAGACTTAACAAGCAGTGCAATAAAAAAAGTAACTGAAGCAGGTGCTTTAGGCAAACTAACATGGTCATTAACAGAAAACTTAAGCTCCAGTTTACTGGTCAGTTATCTCAGGACAGATCTAACAAGTAGTGCAATAAAAAAAGTGACTGAAGCAGAAGTTTCTGCAAAATATAATGTAACTCACTCACTGTATATCCAGCTTAGCGCCGCTTTTGAAAAACAAGAAAATATCCAGAAAACCTCTGGTTATGAAGAACAACACTATACAAGCAGAATTGCTTATAAATACTGAAGCAATTAATTTTTAAGGAACTATTTTGTCAAAAAACGAAACTAAAACATTATTAATTGTTGAAGATGATATAGGGCTGCAAACGCAGCTTAAATGGCATTTTTCTGATTACAGTGTTGTTGTTGCAGCAAGCTTAGATAATGCAATTGCTGCTATTCGTTTACATGAACCACAAGTAATGGTGCAAGATTTAGGTTTGCCCCCTGATCCTGACGGTGTAACCCAAGGTTTTTCTTTGGTACAACAAGCCCTGTCCATAAATCCACATATGAAGTTAATTGTGATGACCGGCAATGATTGCAATGAACATGCCTTAAAAGCGGTCAGCCTTGGTGCCTATGATTTTTACAGTAAACCGGTAAATCCTGATACTTTGGCACTTATCGTACAACGTGCATTTCATATGCACCAACTTGAAACCAAAAATAGAATTTTTAATTTATCTAAAAGCAGTCATCTTGAAGGACTAATTACTGCAGATGAACGCATGTTAACTATTTGTAAGCTAATCGAAAAAGTTGCCCCCACCAGCGCAGCTTGCTTACTCTTAGGTGAAAGTGGTACCGGCAAAGAGGTATTAGCAAAATCACTGCATGCATTAAGTACCCGCAATGAACATCCCTTTGTTGCCATTAACTGCGCTGCTCTTCCTGAAAATTTATTTGAAAGTGAACTGTTTGGCTATGAAAAAGGTGCCTATACAGGGGCAATAAAAAGTACACTCGGTAAATTAGAACTAGCAAATGGTGGAACAGTATTTCTCGATGAAATAGGTGAAATGCCACTACTATTACAAGCCAAGTTACTGCGCTTTCTACAAGAAAAAGTAATTGAACGTATTGGCGGTCGCAAATTAATCCACCTGGACACTCGGATTGTTTGCGCCACTAATAGAAATTTAGAAGAAATGATGGCTAGCGGTGAATTCCGCGAAGATCTCTATTATCGGATCGCAGAGATACAAATAGATATCCCTCCATTAAGAGAGCGAGGCTCCGATAAAGTCCTATTAGCCCGCTATCTGCTTCAAAAGTACACTCAAAAAGAAAACCTAAAAGTCACAGGTTTTACTAAAGATGCAATTAATGCAATAGAAGCGTATTCATGGCCCGGTAATATCCGAGAACTTAACAATAAAATAACTCGTGCAGCCATTATGTGTGAGCAAAAAAATATAACAGCAGAAGATATCGGATTAAAATCATCTGACAGTAGCCCGCTTAGCTTAAAAGTGATTAGAGAAAGTGCTGAAATAAACGCACTAAAAACAACACTTAATGCAACTGATAATAACATTTCTGCGGCCGCAAAATCACTTGGCATAACCAGACCGACACTCTATGACTTAATGAAAAAGCATCATTTAAATACCCCTCTGTAATACTGGCTATATATTAAAGCCAATTTGAATAGGTAAGATAAATATGAAATTAAAATTTTTTAATCTTCAAATAGACAAAGCATTAACGATATCAATGCTTGTAACAACTATCTTTCTTTCTGCCTGCGGAGAATCTAAAGAGGTACAGAAGAGCACCAACAAAGATGCCTACCTTGCACAGGGTCAATCATACCTTGATGCATACCAATTTAAAGCTGCATTTAGTGCTGCCAATGATGCGATTAAAATAGATCCAACCAGTATTGATGGTTATTTGATCATAACAAAGATCAACCAGGAATCAGGGCAACCGCTAGAAAGCGTTAAACTGCTTGAATCTTTTACAGGTATTAAAGATGTTGAATATTATTTTGCACTGCTAGATGCTTATCAACAATCTGGAAAAGTAATCTCGGCTCAAAGCCTAATCGAGCATCAGACAGAAATTTTACAAAATAAACCTCAACATTTGCAGTTTGTAAAAGCGCAACAGTTGCTTTTAAGTAATAATTTACAACAGGCAAAGATAGCCTTTACAGAATCATTAAAAAATCCAGATTATAAAATTAAGAGTATGCTTGCACTTGCAAAAATTGAAGCTGTCTCAGACAATCACAGCGCGGCCCTCACTACGCTTGATGAAATTATAAAATCAGAGCCAAAGAACACCGAAGCGCTCTTCCTTAAAAGTATGATTTACATTAAAACCGGGGATCTTACTAATGCAGAGAAGTCATTATCGGAAGCTTTGTCCGTCCTTCCAACTAGTGATATTTTCACCTATCAACGTATCCAGATTATTCAAAGCTTGGCCAATGTGCTAACACAACAAGGCCGCGGTTCAGAAGCGCTTATATATACACGTATTCTCTCCGAAGAGTTTCCTCTGGCAGAGTCAGTTTCAATGCAGTATACACGTGCGCTTGAACTATTTGAAAATCAACAATTTTCAACTGCTAAAAAGGTATTATTAGAAATATTAGATAATAATCCCGGGCACAAAAAATCAGCCACTTTATTAGCCTTGATTTTCTACAATGAAGGGAATTCTGAAAGTGCAGGAAAATACTTAACAGATATTATCGATCCAGAAATATCCCCGATTAAACTCACTGAGTTGTATATGGCAACTCAATTGCAGCAAAACAAATCAGAGGAAGTCTTAAACTTACTCAAAAACATACCTGAAAAAAACAGAAATGTTGATACCTGGGTACTTTATGCAAATGCGGCAATACAACAAAAAGAGTTTACAAAAGCAAAAATGGCACTTGATAAAGCTAAATTATTAGCACCACAATCAATTCGTCTCGCGTTAACAGAAAATTTTTATTATAACAGTTTACCTGAGCCCCAAGCAGAAAAAGCATTAGCCTCCATTTATGTTGTTTTGTCTTCTCATCCCGAAAATAATACATTGCAAATGTTATATCTTCGTCAACTGCTTACTTTTAAAAAATTCACTGAAGCGGATAAGTATGTTGCCAATTTAAAAAGCATGTATAGCGAAAATACCGATACACAATTAATTGTCGCAAACTACTATATTTATCAAAACAAATCAGGTGAAGCTAGAAAAATAATAGAAAAGATTTTGGCATTGGAAAATAACCATCTCCAAGCACTTTATAGCCTGGTCCAGATCAACAAAATAGAAAAAAAATGGCTATCAACACTAGATAATTACAAACAAATCATAAGCTATTATCCGACGGAAATTACGTCTTACACCGGTATTGTTCGCAGCTTAATAGATCAGCAAAAAGATCCGTTAAAGGCTGCCAACTATCTACCTAAAAATTATGAAGCCAGCCTATTAGCATTAACGCTGGCAACGTTAACCCTGCAGCAAAATAAACTTGACTTGGCAACGGGTTATGCAAAAGAAGCGGGAAATGAACTGCCGCAAAAATATCAAGCAAGCCTTAATCAATTAACCGTACAACTTAATTTATTAAAGGCGAGTAAAGCTTTCGCAGAAAATGATTATCCAAAAGCCAAAGAAATACTAATCGCAGCACTTAAGCAAGAACCCGAAAATATCACGCTGTTAAGCCTACTAACTGATATTGAAATCCGCTCAGAACAATATATTGAAGCGCGAAAAATAACAGATAAGATTGCTAAAATCTTACCAAAGAGCTCTTTAGCAACAAGGTTGTATGCAGGAATATTTGTAGCCCAAGAAAAGCCACAACAAGCAATTAATTTGTTAACGGCTTACTGGCAAAAAACAAAAGATGAACAGGTTGCAGACCAACTGTATCTATTATTGGGAAATAATAATTCAGAAAAAGCGGCGGCTTTTCTTAATGAATGGCAGCAAGCCTTTCCCAAAAGCCTAACAGCAATACGCTACCAAGCAATTTATTTGCAAAATAATGGCAAGAAAGAGCAAGCTCTGCAGGTCTATCAAGCACAACTGAAACAAACACCGAATGATGTTGTCAGCTTAAACAATTCCGCCTGGTTATATTTTGAACAAGGCAATCCTATTGCCATCACCTTAGCTGAGAAAGCCTATAAATTAATGCCTGAAAATGCTGCCATTTTAGATACTTACGGCTGGATTTTATATAAGAATGGAGAACGGCAGCAGGGCAAAAAGTTAATTGAAGAAGCCATGCGATTATCTCCCAATGAGCCAGAAATCAAATCTCACTTGCTGGAAATAAATAATCAATAAATTAAAAATTATTACAACTGGCCTTTATGGTCAGTTGTCGTATTTTCACCTTTTTTTATATAACGCCCAAACAACTGCAGCAAAGAAAGATCATTTATAACAATTTATCTACCCCAACGCCCCTAGTAACAGACAATGCCACCACTTAATTTAAGTGATAAAAATCAACAACTAAAATCTAAAACCACAGATCTTTTAAGTGATTAATTGAAAGCATTAATAATGATATGTCGGTAAAATTTACAACTTTTTTTGTGAAAAACAATGGATTTTTTTATAAAAAAATAAACAACAAAAAACAACAAAAAAAATCTTAAAAAATACAAAAAAAAACATTAAAAAAAACATTAAAAAAAACAACAGCTTGAGATTTACTGAAATAATAAAATCTTTAATCACAAATATAAACCTAAAGAGCACACTTAAACACTGCCAATCTGGCTCATTAAAAACAACGATTCATGGATAAACTATCAAAGGACACTGTTGAATAATTTTACACATTGAATACCAGAGATCTTTCCCAAACAACAAAAAAACATAACCGTCTGATATTAAAGTTTTTTTAAGCTTGGCACGCTGTATGCATTATCTAGCATATGGAATCATCCATATATATTAAGGAGTATTAAAATGAAAAAAGCTATCTCGTTATTAACCACTTCGTTGGTTCTTTTACTCGCAACCAGCACAGCCTCTGCAATACCGATTAATGGTATAATTAGTCTTGCCGGAAACGCCGCTACCACTTATAATTCATCAACAACCGAAATAAAGGCAGTTGATTTCGATAGTTCATACGTAGGTATCGCTAATGGTGACTTTGCTGCAAACGGGGTTACAGTTCTCGATATGTCAGTTTCTGCTTTTGGTTCTAATGTAATCATAAATGATATTGCTGATCCAATTACTTTACCAATATCCCCTTTATGGTTAGTAGAAGGGTTTACATTTAATCTTGAAAATATCATTAGTAATACAGTTGCTTCAGGTGGAGCAATCATTAACGGTAACGGTACTATGTCACACGCTGGTTATGACGATACTTTGTTTACTTGGGTATTTACCACTCAAGTAGGTAGTGATAAGACAACATTCTCTGCTAGATCTGTTCCTGCGCCGGCTGGTGCAGCGTTGTTAGGTTTGGGCTTACTCGGTTTTGGTTTCGCCCGTCGTAACAAAAAAGCATCATAAAACCTATTGAGTTAAATCATAGGTTACCCATAAGCCCAAGAATAATAATCTTGGGCTTTTTTTATATATAAAAAACCTTCAATCTAAAGCTGGTCTACACTTATCCCGTTATATGAAATACGCCATCATTATCTATTTACCTGCTTAAATCGGAATAAATCAATGAAAAATAACCAGATCCAGTTGCTGCTCAGCTTAGATTATGAGATTTTTTTCGGTAAAAATTGTGGTAGCGTTGAAAAGTGTATTTTTGATCCGACCCAACAATTATTAACGCTACTCAATAAATATGACTATAAGGTTAGTTTATTTGTTGATGCGGGGTTTCTGGTTAAACTAAAAAAGTATGCCGTTGATTTCCCTGTTTTAGAGCAGCAATACGCTGCCATTAAAAAGCAATTACAAGCACTCTCATCACAAGGGCATGATATACAACTGCATATTCACCCGCACTGGGAGGATAGCTACTATGATGGCAATGCCTGGGTTATTAATACTGGCCGTTATCGCCTGCATGATTTTAGCCCGCAGGAAATTGATGACATAGTAACAAGTTATAAACAAGAGCTCGAATCATGCAGTGAACAAAGTATATTCGCTTTTCGAGCTGGCGGCTGGTGTTTACAGCCCTTTGATAAAATCAAACAGGCACTGCAGAATAATAACATTTGGTTAGACAGCACCGTTTTTGCACAGGGACACTCCGATGATCCAACACGCTGGTTTGAGTTTAATCAGATACCTGCTAAAGCATATTGGCACTTTGATAATGATCCTCTAACGGCACAGCAAGACGGGTACTTTACGGAGATCCCTATCAGCGCAACTAAAACCTCACCTCTGTTTTTTTGGAAGCTTGCGCTGCGCAAAAAACTTTCCAGTCATCTATTTACCCCCTTTGGCGATGGGCAGGCGATGCTGGCCAGTCGAAGTTATTATATTGAACGTTTAACGAGAACAACCTACGGGCCAGTTATGCTGGATAGTTCAAAAGCGGGGCAGCTGGAAAAAGCATTTAAAGAGCATCTAAAACTCGCAGATAAAAACAGCATTTTTAATGTAATGGGGCATCCAAAAAGTTTATCTCCCTACTCACTTATAAAATTAGAAGATTTTATAAGAAAACATAAAGAGTTAATTTCTATCACCTATCAAGACCTTAAGCATCTTAAAAATGCATAAATATAAGTGATTTTTTAGTCACTTTAGATTTATCCGACAATAGAGCATCATGATATGGATGATCAAGAAAATAACATTATGAACTTAACCTAATGCAAAATATTGGTTTCTCGTAAATTCTTCCTGCTGCTAAAGACTATTTTTCCAACAAGCAACGCTATTATCAACTTATCTATCTGGGCCGATCGCAGAATGATGATTATAGAAAATTACTTAGCACCATGGAAATCGATGCCAGCATAAGCGGTAAAGGGGCATTCAGGCACAATTTCCCCACAGAACGTCTCCCCCATAGTGCAAAAAACAAGCAACCAAACTAAAAAACATTTAAAACGAAGAAGGCAGCAGAACTAAGCATTTTAGATTATTTTGCTTATTACAACAGTAAGCGCCTATATTCAGTTAATGTGAGTTTATTACCGATTCAATATGAGAATAAAGCTGCCAAGAAAGTGTTCGGTTTTTATCGGTCATTACATGGATCAATAGAAGTACCACCAGCAATGATTACCGATAATAAAAACTAAGTTCGATTAATTTATAGCTTGTTGGAAAGTTTGGGATCTCATTGCGCACAGAATCTAAAGGTTAAGTATCAAATATGGGTAGAAAGGTCCAGATATGGACAGAAGATAATTATTAAAAAGGAATTTACTGATCGGTAGAAACAAAAAATCCCTGCATAAGCAAGGAATTAAAGTATGGTGCCCGAGGCCGGACTTGAACCGGCACTTCTTTCGAAAACGGATTTTGAATCCCAAAAACATGGTTACATCCACTAGTTTAGAACACTTATCTTACTGTTTCAATTAAACTTGGTGTTTTTTGGTTGTCTTGGGTTTAGGCAGGTTTACGCCAAATTTACGCCAAAAAATAAAACTATTTAATCGTCTCAACGATCAATGATAGATTTGGATTTTATACACACTTTAACGTCAGTATTATATTAGAGTTGGCATCCTCACTAGATTGCTCGCTTCACGGAATAAGTGGGCTTGAAGAGTTTATAAAAATCGCACACGACTCTCGAAAAGAATTAAAGCTCATCTAATAGCGTACATTATAATAGCTTAAATTTTCACAGTCTAAGACGTGTCGGAGTACAAAGGCTTAGAAATTGTTACCATTTATCTGTTGAGATTAGTTCATTTATTTACGCTCGCTTCTCCAAATAACGAACAAAATAAAAGTTCTTACCGGTAAAATCGATTTGAATGATCATGCTCTTCTTGAAGGATTTAGCTAAGGCGCTTTCACCCCCAAAACTGTATATGGACTCATCGTATTTTACAATATTACTGTGACAGTGTTTGTATCAGTTGTTCTGCAAAACGTACAGCAGCCACGGGTAATGTACGGCCTTTTTTCTGAATAAGGTACATACTGCCGACTGCCATATCGGCCTTTGATATCGGCCGCGCAGTGAGTCTCAACTCTTCCACAATTTGCGGCAATCCAATTTCTATCTGAAAGGTGATGCAACTCTCGTTGATCGCATAATTACGCAGAAACTCAAAGCTGTCCGATTCCACTGCGGCATACATATCTAGCATGGATCTATTGGCTTTAAAATCCAAAATATGACGCACGCCGTACTCGCTTGTGGGAAGAGCTAATGGATAAGCCATACATTCACTTAATTTAAGTTCACTTATTCCAGCTGATGGATGACCACTTGGCATAATGGCGTATAGCTGTTGTTCTTTACATATAAGAATCTGCAGCTCATTCATGTAGACTGGTTCAAATACCATGGCTAAATCTACACTATTGTCTAATAGTGTAGATTCTGCAGCCTTTCTATCCCTTAAATAAAGACTAAAAGTCACCGCAGGATGTTGGTGCCGAAAACGTGCGATTTGTTTAGGAAAAAAGACGTAAGCAGTGCCTGACTACATGCGATATTTACATGCCCTCGCCTTACACCGCTAAGATCTGATATTTGACTTTTAACACGTTCAAGATCAGCAAGTTGTCTTTGGACATGATGTAAGAATAACTCTCCTGCAGCAGAAAGTCGTAGACCACTGGCTTGACGCTCAAATATTTTTTCACCTAGTTCATCTTCCATGCTAAGAATACGTCGGTTAAGTGCTGTTGAAGTGATCGAAAGTTGGTCTGCAGGCTTACGAATTGAACCTCCCTTAGCGACTACCTGAAAATAATTAAAATCCATAAGTTGCTTCATTTATATTCTTCCATTAGTAAAAGTTTGGATAATTGCTCCATTGAACACTTATCCATGTGATGCAAAATATGCACCACGTAACTGCAAAACCAACAGCATACAGCATCGCAATTAATTGGTTAACTAGTCATATTGTTTATTACCGGATAGTAATTATGTTAACTAACCTTCCTTTTACTATCGATGCTTTGCACGAGGTCTGTCGTCAAGGAGTCAGTCCTGATGAAGTGATCCAAGAATCACTAGCGCGTCTTACGAATATCGCAGACGAAGGTATTTATTTCTATGTTGCCAGCAGTTCGCAGTTGTCGAAAGCTATCACAGACCTTGGTCCCTTTGATCTTGAGCTAAAACCGTTATGGGGAATTCCGTTTGCTGTCAAAGATAATATTGATGCAGCGAATATGCCAACGACTGCCGCCTGTTATGAGTTTCATTATATTACGAAGCAAGATGCTTATGTGGTTTCTCTATTGAAACTGGCAGGGGCAATAGTCATTGGTAAAACCAATCTTGATCAATTTGCAACTGGCTTAGTGGGCTTAAGAACACCTTATCCCGCACCTAAAAATGCGATTGATTCAAAACTGGTACCCGATAGATCTAGTTTGCGTTCAGCATTGGCAGTGGCACATGGGGAGGTCTACTTTTCGCTTGGAACTGATACTGCCGGTTCGGGGCGTATAACTTCAGCACTCAATAATATTGTGGGTCTCAAACCGACGCTTGGTAGTATCTCTAGCCGAGGAGTGATTCCCACCTGTCGTTCACTCGATACAGTATCGATATTAGCGCTAACGGTTGAAGATGCTTCACTAGTGTATGCCTGTTGTCGAAGCTACGATAAAAAAGATCCCTTTTCTAAACCCTATCACGGTGATGCTAAGCAGAATATGCCCACTGATTTTACCGTTGCGGTACCCGATTCAACCAGCCTGATTCTGGATGAACCCGCTCAAAAGAAAGCTTATGAGCAAGCCCTTAACTGCTGGCGACAAAAAAGAGCAAAGCTGGTTGAAATTGACTTTAACCCATTCTATGAGGTGCCTAAGTTATTATATGAAGGCCTCTGGGTTGCAGAAAGACTAGCGGCATTAGAGCATTTTATTGCAAAGCATCAGAGTGCGCTATATTCGATAACTCATGTGATCATTGAATCTGCGCACAAGTTCTCCGCTAGTGATGCATTTAATGCCCGCTATCACTTGCAGGCACTTCCCTGGAAAACAACCTCAATATTAACAAAGATCGACGTAATCGGTGTTCCGCCGATGCCAGGACTAGTTTACAAAAGTGACATTGGGTCCAACGCTATAGGCCCAAATAGTCGTCTCGGAACTTACACTAACTTGCTCGATGATGATCATAAAAAATATCATTAGGTAATCTAAAACTTTTTTAATCTTTCTAGCTTATAGGATCCATACAGATGAAATCAAATAAGAATGCAGATATGCAAGAACCAAAAAACAAAGTGTCCCCCATCTTTCATCTGATTGAAGCGGGCCCGAAACCAGTAGCACCATTTAGCCATGCAGTTGAAGTGGGTGAAACTATCTTTGTCACAGGGCAAATGCCTGATACGCCAACAAATCCAGGTGTACTTCCTGAAGGGGTTGAGGCACAAACGGACAATGTAATGAATAATCTCAACATCATATTAAAGGCGCTTGATTTAGGATTGGAGAATATTGTGTCAGTGCGCGTATTTTTGAAGGAGTTTAAACGAGACTATCAAGCCTTTAATGATACTTATCGAAGCTATTTTCCAGAGCATCGCCTGCCAGCACGAACCTGTATTGGTACGACAGGCTTGGCTTATGATGCTCTTGTAGAAATTGATTTGATTGCGTGTCGTTAATGGGTTTGAATTTTTACTGTAAGAAAACATAGAGGAATTAATTATGATATTAAACAAAATCTTAAAAATCACTGGGGGAGCATTCATATTGTCATGTTCGACTCTATTTAGTTTTTCATCTCAGGCTGCTTCATTAGAGGAAATCCAAGCTAAAGGTGTGATGGTTGTGGCGACAGAAGATAGCTATAAGCCATTTGAATACGTAGAAAACGGGACACCCAAAGGGCTTAATCATGCGTTGCTAGCTCTGTTGCGTGCAAAAGCGCCATTCGAAATTAAGCAGCAGATTATTCCCTGGACAGGCCTTTTAGCAGGGCTGTCCACCGGTAAATATGATGTCGCTTTAACGGCAGCAGTAGTGACACCAACGCGTTTACAAAGTTTAGACTTTACCATGCCGATTGCAGAAGCCACTCAATACTATGTGATTCGTGCAGATGAAGAGCGCATCAAGGTGGTCAGTGATTTAGATGAGCTGACTGTGGGCGTTCAGACTGGCGGCGCCTCTTACGCCGCCTTAAGTGAACTGGAAAATAAACTCGCAATAAGTGGCGGTAAGTTGGGGAACACTATTCAGTATACATCCTTGCCAGATGCATACCAAGACTTGGTATTGGGGCGTTTAGACTATGTAATTAACGGTGTCGTCAACCTAACGAGCCTTACTCAGGAAAAACCGGATCTGTTCAAGATCGGGCAAGCTGTTGGTGTGCCTGCTTATGCGGCGTGGGCCGTGGACAAAGGCAATAAAGATTTGCTCAATTATTTAAATTCTTTTATGGCTGAAATCAGGAAAAATGGGCAACTGTACCAATTGCAAAAAAAGTGGCTAGGACGTTCTTTTGAGGGAATGCCGACATCGACGATTAATTAATTCTAATTCTGTCGTCAGTAATTCATTGATAAAAAGGGTTCCACTATGGATTGGTCTGCATGGTTGACTTTAATTGGGGGAGCAGGGGTAACTGTTTCCCTATCTCTAGCCGCTATACTATTAAGCCTACCGCTAGGACTGCTTTTTGGTGTTTTCCGCTGGCAGAAGATCGCAGTACTTAATGGTTTATTGGCTGTATATGTCACGTTAATCAGGTCAACCCCTTTTGTGACTTTGGCCCTGTTTGTTTTCTTTGGTCTACCTGAAATTGGCATTGATATGAATCCTATCCCAGCAGCAATCTTAGTACTCACGCTGAATTTGACTGCATTCAGCAGTGAAATATGGCGAGCCGCTTTGGATAATTTCTCTTCAGAGCAGCTTGAAGCTGCAGAAGCTTATGGTATGAGTCGTATTAAAACCTTTTGGCTGATTATTTTCCCCCAATTATGGCGGGCCAACCTTGGCCCCTTAACCAGCGAGATCACTATTCTTATAAAGGGAACACCAGCCGTTGCGGTTATCGGTGTTGTGGAAATTACTCGTGCAGCAAGTCGTATTGGTGCACAAACCTATGACCCTTTACCCCCCTTCCTTATGGCAATGATTCTTTATACCTTGTTTGTTGTCATAATCGTAAAAAGTCAGCGTTTACTTGAGAAAAAAATGACGAAAAAGTACAAAGGAGGTAAATAATGGACCAGTGGCAGATTATTTGGGAAGCTCGAGAGCTGATTTCTTCTGGACTAATGAATACCTTGTATCTGGTTCTGATTAGCATGGCTCTGAGCATCCCTCTGGGAGCTTTAGCCGCAATCGTAGTCATTGAATCTCCCGGATGGCGTAAAATTTTCCAAGAATTTTTTGACCTACTACGTTGCGTGCCATTTTTATTGCTAGCCTATGTGATGTACTACGGTTTACCTTCTTTGGGAGTGCGCCTGAGCCCTTGGGAATCAGGGATTGTTACACTGGTTCTGTATAATATGGCTTACTTCGTAGAAATATTCGTCACGGCTTATAAAGCTATCAGTCGTGCCGACGTAGAAGCAGCGGATGCCTATGGTTTTTCGTCATTGCAAAAATACAGGCACGTTATTTTTCCTCAAATTGTGCTGATATCAGCTCCATTGGTTGGCAATCAGATCATTACAGCAATGCGCGACAGTGCCCTGCTTATGATTATTACTGTTCAGGAACTCACTTTCGCTGCGAATTTTATTAGTGTTAATCACTTTATCCCCTTTCTACCTTTTGTTGTCGCTGTTGCGCTTTATACGCTGATAACTTTAGTGGTTGAGAGGGGGGTTGCAAGTATATCTAATGTAAGGAAACGTTGTTATGGATGATCAATCTATTGTCATTTCGGTAAAAAACCTCAATAAAGACTTCGACGGCGTAGAAGTGCTCAGGGATATCAATATTGATATCCTCTCGGGTACGACAACCTGCATTCTTGGTCCTAGTGGTTCGGGAAAATCAACATTTTTACGCTGTTTAAACTGGTTGGAACATCCCAGCAGTGGAGAAATAAGGATTGACGGTGTAGTCATTGGCCAAAGTAGCAAAAAAGCTAATGGGAAGAGGGCAAGTAGTCGAGCGCTAAATAAAGTGAGAACTAATATCTGTATGGTGTTTCAGCATTTTGCTCTTTGGCCTCATTTAACGGTATTAGAAAATGTAACGATAGCACCGATCAATGTGTTGGGACGCTCTAAGATTGAGGCAGAGCAGATGGGAAAAACACTATTAAAACGTGTGGGCTTAGAAGATAAGCTCCACGTCTACCCCCATACACTTTCTGGGGGGCAAAAACAACGAGTAGCGATTAGCCGAGCCTTGGCGATGGAGCCAAAAGTACTGCTATTTGATGAGCCAACCAGCGCCTTGGATCCTGAAATGGTGAACGAGGTATTGAGTGTAATGCGAGAGCTGGCTAAAGACGGTATGACGATGGTTGTGGTAACACATGAGATGAATTTTGCCAGTGATGTGGCTGATAGCATAGTATTTATGGATAGAGGGTTGATCCGAGAGGTTTCTCCTCCTGAGGTCTTCTTTAATAATCCACAGACTGAGCGTGCGCGTCAGTTCATTGCGCCTGGCTGCCATACTCCATAAAATATTTCTCGGAATTTCTGTAAATAGAAGTGTGCTCTATATTATGAGGAGCGTTCGATTTACAGATGTTATCCCGCACGTATCCATTTGGTTGGTCATTGTTTTTCCTCAAAGGGGTTTCTCCTCCTGAAATAATCAAATACTTAACTCAAAAAAATAAGGTAAAATGGCCGCTACTATTCACGCTTTAAGGCTCGAAGCATCAATAAAGAACAAATCATGACTATAAAAAACGCTTATATCTTAAATCCGCCAGTAAACTTCTTCACACCCACTCAACAACTGCACTCGTGAAAATAGAATGTGCACTAGACCCTATGGATGAATTAGCACAAGGCTATATGCAAGTCTATTTAGAGCGTGTTAATTCAAAGCCTGACTGACCTCTGAGCAAATTAGCACTTATATGTCTCCCGTAGATAATTTATTTTGGCCTGGAATATCACTACATAAGTTAGCGAGCGAACAGCTTTCAGACTTCGACCTCCAAGTCACAAATCCATTGACCTAGCAAACACGAAGTGCCTTATCTAAAGTTTTTCAGTTATCTAAAGAAGCACAGTCTGCACTGAGAGTAAATGATGTTGAATCTATCAATATAATAACAAGACAGTTAGAAAAAATATTGGTTGAAACAGATCCGACACTTATGCCCTTCACTCCTTATAGTAGAACATCCCAAACAGCGTAGAATATTCGAATATATTCCTCAATTTTTTCTTATTTAAAAAAAGAGGATAGATTTATAATCGTTTGTTTTAATTCTTCGCTAGTAAACTCATAGAATAAGATCTCTTTTTCAATAGCACGTTGCGTCGATGGACTTCTAGCTAATGCAATAGTAAACAACGATTCCACTTGTTTTTTTGCCTCAATTCTCTGTGTCGAACTCCACGCTATCAAAGCTGATGCTGCTTCATATTGCCCCATATTCGCCAAGGTATTCAATGCTACATTTTGTACGCTACTTGAGGAACTATCTGAGATATAAGTGGTTATATGAGGGACAAGAGACTCTTTATTTATACTGTGCATTGCTTGATTAATCACTGCACTTTTATTTTTTAAAGGGCTATCAACATAGCTAATTAAGTAGTCAACTTGTTCTATTTCTGCATCTTCGGCAATCGCTACTGCCAGCTCATTTAGAAAAGGATTTTCATCATTAACTTGGGTAAAGGTTTGTTGAATTAAAGAATTATAATTATTATTATTATTACGGGCTAATCTCGAAATAGAACTTCTGACCGAATAAATAGCATTAGATCCTGACCAATCATCTTGCCTAACAACATTAAAAAAAAGTTCACTTGCTCGAGGAGAATCAACGGCAGCCAATAAGCTTAAAGCATATTCAATTAATCGATCATCACTTTTATTCCCCTTGTTAGTACTCTCTAATTTTTCCATAATAAACAGATAAACTTGCTCATTGTTGGTTTTTCGTAAGTAATCCAACAATTCTCTCTCCGCCGTGACATCTACCACCTGATTATTTATAGCATTGTATAAATTATCATCAATAATCTGCAATGCTTGCTTTTGTGAAATCAATATTGACTCGGCTTCTTTTGGTGCACTTTTAAATGCTGAATCTTCAACCTCTTCTTCTACAGGTGATAAAGGTATACTTTGCTCTTGGCTCTTTGCAATGTCCAAATCAGCAGACGCCGCTTTTACCTTCATCGCAAGTTGCTCAGCTGGCAAAGTGCTTGACGCATTGGACCAGGTACCTATCACTGCACCTATTAATACGATAAATACAGCTATTGCAAAATATTTCATTCTTTTAATCCCCAGCCTAATGTTGGATATAAGCCTTCAAAAAGCCAATCAATATCTGTCACTTGTGACGTTTCTTCCGTATGTAATATATTACTAGTTTTATTAACTCCTTCTTTGGTAACGACCAGTCCTTTATTTTCCAGCAGCAAACTTAGCTTTTGGCTATACACTGGCACTATACCGTCACCAATAAATGATGCTCTAGTTTGACCATTCTCAATATATGTTAACGTATCTGGGTGTGGATGATCACCTACACCACTGTGATAGTCATATAAATCATAGTCAAACAAAAACTTTACATCTTCCCCTAGAAGCCCAAATTCAGTACCTTCATACACTAAAGCTCCTGTGGTTAAATTCATCATGCCTGATAGGTTTTCATTTAAATTTTTTATTGATGATGAATCTGGAGATAAGAAGTCAATACCAGGTGCTTGCAAATCCATTTGATAGTCTTTCGAATAGTTATACAAAAAGAAGGTCCTTGTACCATAAAGCATTTCAACCATTTCCCAATTATCTTCACACTTGCTCCCATCTTGACGATATGTGTTTTTTGGCACACAATTTTCTGCCATATAAGCGTAAAATCGCCCTAACGGTGAGCCTTGATGAGGTGTTCCTGTGGTTGCAAAACCTTTCACAAGTGATTTATTAACATCTTGCTGATTTTGTAAATAAGCACGCGCGGCTAAACCACCTCGACTATGGCCGAAGATAAAAATCTCAGTATCTTGCCCTAAGTGCTCAACTATACGCTTAATTGCGCCTTTGACTTCGTAGCCCAAGCCCTCAAAAGTCGTATAATCGCCATTACAGCCAGAAATAGGAATACAGCGTTTATTATCCAGTCCTGCTGCAGAAAAATTCGATCCTCTATCAAAAGATCCAAACTCTAAATTGAAACAACTAATGCCATCTTGATTTGTTTCCACTGTGGATAACGGAATATTATCTACAGTTAATATTTGACACTTACCATTAAAAAAACTGTCATCATCAATCATATCCTTCCACGTACCAGGATCAGAGGCTAATCCATGCAGTAACAGCATTGCTTTATTCTTTTTGACCTCTTCAGTAATCACAGATAATTTAAAATTTGAATCTTCCCGGGCAAACAGCGCGATATAGTAAACGCCACCTTCAGTCACGCGCTCTATACATTTTTCTGCTTGTGTGTTACTTAAATTAGAACGGCATTGATAATCAAATTTAGTCGGAATTTTATTCTGCTGTACATATAAATCCACATCTCCAGATAAATATTCTAAACTAATATTAAGCATTATTTCGGCAGGTGAGTTAACGACAAAATATTGCCACTTGTTCTGAAAAATATCATCTGAAATTGTACCCGGTATGGTTAAATCACCTGGATTCTGAGCTGTATAAAATTCTGCTAAAAGAGGATTTTCATCTTCATCATTGAGAATACCATCACCATCGATGTCGTTATCACTATTGTCTCCCACGTTATCGTCATCTAAATCTACCCATTCCATTGAATCATAAGGGAATTTATCCTGTGTATTTAATGTGTTATCACCATCGATGTCAGTATCATCTGGATCGGCAATATCATCTTTATCCGTATCACTCGCGAAATTTCCTGCGGTATCCCTAACCACTCGTTGATTATTACCTTGTTTTCGAATTGTCATGTACTCAGTAAGATCATCAAGGATGACTTGAGGGTCCTTAATTAAGTTTGGTATGTCTGATCTTGATTCCGGCATTAAAGATAAACGAACTAAATCAGCGGCTAAAGTAGTCTGTTCAATATTACCTGAAGCAATAAAGTCCTCATGTAGATTCTGAGAACTTAAATTCAACTGCAATCTTAGCTGCGATGCACTACTTTTTTTATCTTCTTGGTTTCTACTTTTTAAATAGACAAGCGTCGTAATAGGAGTAATAACCTGCTCCCCTTCAGGGGAAGCTAAAATATAATCATTTTCGACAAAACCATTTAAACTCTCATCAAATGTTTTTCCTGCTTCAGCAAACACTAAAACACTATATTTTTTTGGATCTATATCCGATGATAAAGTGAATATCCCTTTACCATTTTCTTGAGTGGTTGTAGTCGGTTCATCGGCATCTTGTTTACCATCATTATTTAAATCTAACCAAGCACTGGCAAACTTTAAATAACCATCGATGACAGTAATTGAATATGACTTTGTAGTCGGTTGGAGCTGCTCTGTACTTTTTTCACTATCATCAGGTGAATCACCTCCACCACAAGCAAACAATGTACTTAAAGAAAATAATAAAAATATAAAACGTAGATAGTTTTTACTCGGCATCCTTACCTCAAAAAATTGATTACTTTAAATATCCCCAGCCTAGGGAGACGTACTGTGAAAAACTTCAGCTAACAATCTTTTATAGGTAGATTGATTTACATACAAATACTTAGCTGACTATTTTGTGATTTTGCCGTGACCTTACTCTAGTGTCACGCTAATTGAAAATCATCTTATGACATAAGCACCAATTTCTGTAGAAAGGCAGAAAACACCTTATATTTCTGGTGCAATAATAATTATGAGTGGCATAAATCACCTCGTCTGACCCTCAGTAAAGTTAGTGGCTAATTAAGGATGTTTATAAGCAAACGGGAAATGCCCTATTTAGCAATACTACGGATAAAATATCCGACACCAGCCCCCTACTTACAAAGGCTCCCGCCCCTTTAGGCGTAAACGTGGCGTAAAACGACTTAATAACATCGAAATATTAGACTAAAAGAGAGTAATTACGGAGGCTGATATTGATTTGAAACGATGTCATTTTTAGCGAAAAATAAATCGCTTTATAGTGGATACAGTGATTTTTATGCGTTTGATATATGCCGACGACTACTTCGTAAATAGCTTTTTAAATAACGCTATGATTAGTTCATTGCCAGTCACTTATTTTCAAACTCCGCATCAACCTGGAAGGACCATTAGGATCGATTTCATTGAGAAGGAACTTCGATTTTATTCTCTTTGGGGATGATTTTAGCGTGAGCTATTAACGCTCACTGGCGGGAAAAATCGAGCATGTAAATTTTCACCCGCTGAGGCGCTATGGGGCACAAACCGAGCTAGAAATTATTACTGATTTACTCTAAATTAGTGGTCAAAATAATTTAGCCATAACACTAGATTGCTCAATAAAATCAGAAGTTAACTTTGAGTCTTTGTAAATTATCCATACTAAAAAGGCGAAAGATATGATCGATTGGTATTACTCTAGAAATGACATCGCTGCTGATATTCTCGAAAGAGATAAAATAATTGCTCTAATAAAGACACGGTTGAATGCGACTGTACCTTTTCTGCATCAAGATCTCGTTAATGTATGTGAAAGGAGAAATATCACCCCTGTAATTTTATCATTATTCCCAGAGCAATCGCTAACAACTATTTTTACACATAAAATATGGATGATGTTTAAAAACGACCCGCAACTCATCAATGAATTCACAGGCCAGCAACCAAATTTTAGAAGGAGAAAACTTCATCAGGAGATAAAAAATATAGATAAAAGTGGAAATATGCCCGATATTGGTCTGTACGATGCATATCAACTGATTAAGTTATCAAAAATAAAAATAACCCTTATTTTAGATAGGATTGATAGTGCTATATTTCAAAAACGAAAGAGTGTGATATCACTCTTTTCCGACCTTCAAAATATTCGTGATAACACTCTAAACGCTCAGATAATATTTGCTGTAGAGGAGGATGTTAATTCAGCATTTATAAAGGAAAAACAAGTGACGACTATAGAACTTCGAAGTGTAGAGCCTGATACATTGGTCAATCATGCGCTAGATACTGCATCTCAAGTCAGTCCGCATTTTAAAATATCTAAAGATGAGGCAATGAATTTTTTTTTGAAATCAGACTCTGCCGAAAACTATATTGAAAAGCTACAAAAAATGGTCCTCCACCAAAATTCAGATTTTAAAAAAGATAGTATACAGGGAGATGCATACTCCCCCTTCAATTAGAGGGTTATCACGGTATATAAATTTATTATAGGATCCTTTGTACCTTGGCTTTCTAAGGCGCAAAGGGGCACATAGCGCCTTAGAGTTTTTGCTCTATTAATCTGTTTATACTACCCCATTTACGATCGTTTTCTTCCAAAAGCAAAATCAAAGTCCCTTGCCTGCAAAGTCGATTTGAATGTTCATGTACTGCTTGAACGATTTCGCTAAGGTGCTTTCGTCTCCATAACGGCTTACAAACCTACAAATTTGTAGCCAACTAAAAAGCAAGACGCGATCCTATTCACACTTAGGGAATTTGACCATTTTTATTGCATATTAAATGAACACTTGATGCAGATGCTTAATAGTTTAGCTTATTGAAAATAAAACATTAATTTTTTTCAGTTTGCATTTATAGAGATCTTTATAAATAAAAATGCATCATTTCCCTAATATAGAAAGTCAATTTACGATCAATTATATATGCAATCTAGCTGTTTTTATGCTTGTTAAGGTCTAATCTTTGATAATCAATAAAATTTTAAATAGGTATTAGTTAGAATGCACACTAATACACTAATACGCTGCTAGCGTGTCAACACTGGACGATACTAGAGCGTCAACAGTATATTGTATCTCTATAAAAGGAAGTGAATGAATGATATATACAAATTCTCAGGCTACGACAGTCGCTATTTCAACAGGTGATCACAAGAAAGCTGCGCTTTATTTCGACAAGTTAGTACCGACACATTCGAGTGGTGACGTTCCCAATATCCTTAGAGAGCCCGTTCACTTCGCAGACTACAAACTATCTGAATTGTTTAGTGCAACGTCAGCAGTAGATATTGAGGAGGATCGCTCAAGTGAGGTTCAAACTGCTACCATTAGGCACGTTTGGAGGGAGGCGCCAATGAGCGTTCGATATTCTAAAGATTACCTGGAGAATGTCTTTGCAAATGTTGTAAAATCTAGTCAAGAAGCGTGGGCAGATAGTAAATTTGTTACGTCGCTAGTGCTGAGGAACGGGATGGTTGATAAGGGCCACTTTCTCATTCCTACCTTTGATGATGACACGAGAGAACAGTCTTTCGCAAGGCTCGGTAATGATGAAGTCGTACAACTGACTCTCAGCAACCTAGACTTAATCGATACGAGTAAATTGGAATGGCCGCAAATACTAGAACTAAAAAGTGATAGTGACTCAGACAAAAAATTGCGAAATCTTCTCCTTTTCCTGTACAAGAACTATAGCAATAAGTCGGTAGATTTCATCAGAGACGACTTGCTGCGACAGATTGATGAATACCAACAGGTCTGCAAGAAGCACGGTTTTAAACTTGTCACGAGTACTTTATCCACTTTATTGAGCTCTAAGTCACTGCTCGCAACGACTGGTCTAAGTACTTTAGCTTTACTGTCCGGCTTGCCACTACAGGCATTAACTCCTGTTGCGATCTCCGCAGCTGGCTTGGAGATTGGTAAGATTGCAATTAACTATGTCGAGAAGAAACGTGATCTCATAGACTACAAAGAAACTCACCCTCTGTCGTATATCTTGCAATTGCCGCTACGCGACACCTTGGTATCGGCAAGATGATCATAATCGAGGTCTTGTCTTTTTCCTAAAATAGCAAAACGCAAGCCAGATCCTAAGGGCAGCACATAATATCTAATAGATTCAACCATTGAAATCATTAATTATTATTGTTAACTCGTCATTTTTTTCACAAAGATACTTCGTACATGCTTTTATAACATTGGTTTCATCACTAATACTCTTCCCTAATTTTTCCATGCCTAAAGGGAACTCGGTATGAAAATGCCAGAGTTTATTCGCGTATTTTATAGCACGTATTCTCCTTTCGTAAGGCTGTACGGTTGAATATATACTAGTAAGTATTGTCATTACCGCACTTAGGTAAAATACAACATTAATGATTTCACTTTCCTTAGTGAAATCACTTTCTAAATTCCCGCTTGAAAGGACTGTAACAAAAGCAGATAAAATAGGCACACCCCATGCCAATATCCTGTGAAGCCAATGATAAATAGCTGACCTTCGACGTGTTAGCATTATATGATATGCAACCCGATTATTGATCTCTAGGCTTTGCGTGAATAAAACCGGATTATTTTTTATTATTGGTGGCAGATTAATGCGTGTGTATTTATTATCTATTTTGTTATTCATTTATTTATTCCTTTTCGCCTAACGTCCCAATATCCTAATGCGTCTGGTGATTTTTCTTGTTCGAGTTATTATGTTTGATTGCCTGAGAAGGTCTAGAAATGAACTTGCTCCGCAACCAATATTATCAATTTATGAGATTATAGTTTCGACTTCTGAATTTTTCCATTTAGTATTATGTAAAGTTTTGTTAGCTTTGTTTGGTAACTGACGATTTTTTATTCATTAATATCTGCTATTGGTTGAACATGAATTGGGGTGTTTCTTTTGCCAATTAGATCAGAAAAATGACTAAGAAAATTCTCTTATTTTTGTTTACTCACAATGAATTTTAGGGTCAGGTCTGGTCTAAATAGCACTGTATTAAGCTATATTTAGGTGATTATTGGGCAGGAATTTTGTGAAAATTTGGAAAGAGCAGCCAGACAAAAAAATTGTATAATGGACTCACCACAAACCTATACAGCAGATCTTCGCTGCATAAGTTTTTTTTAGCACCGAATCCCGACGTTCGCTTTTTCCCGAAATCGAACATAGTCATGGCTAAGTGAATTGGGGCATTTATTTTTAGTTTTATAAGTCGCTAAGGGGGCGAAAGCGACTTAGCGAAATCTTTCAAGCAGTGCATGAAGGTTCAAATCGACTTGCTGTAAGGAGCTTTTATTTTGCTCGCTACTGGGAGAAATACGTGCGTCAACGGGGTCATCTCAATAAATAATTAGTTCAAAATTCTAAGTCGCTTTTATGCCCCAAAGCCCTGAAAATAGATTTTATAAGGGAACGTAACAGGATAGCTGTTGGTTATAGTGATGCTTGCCGTGTCAGGATGCTTGCCGACTCTAATTTTTAGCCATTAGTGATTCAGCATACCGTCACTGCCCATCGCCAAAATCTCATCATATATTTTACTGAGTGGGGTTTCGCTGCCGCCCGATTCACGACTTAATTTATCAGCTTCCAATTGTGCCTTGCGGGTTAGCACAATACTTCTTTCTGTATCAGCTTTCGTTTTTTCCAGGCCAACCAATGAGATCTCTAATGACTCGATACGCGCGACTTTGACGTTAGCGTTAGTTTGAAACTTGTCATAGGTGTTATTCAAACTAATCTTCTGTTCAACCGTTATATCACCATTTAGATCTGCTTCGGTTTGTTTAATGGCAACCATTAAATTTGATAGCTGCATACGTATTAAACAAAGCTCATCGCGTAGTGATGCCATTGAAGCGGAAGAATACCGCAGCGCATCTTCATCCGTGGTAATAAATTCACTGTAATGACCAAATGTGCGCGCATTTTGATTCCCCAGCGACAAAACTCGTTTCTTTGAGGCCGACCTTTTCTCTGAGTCATTGTGCATAACTTCATCTTCATGAATTTCTTTAACTGATTGAATTTGTTTATTATCTGTATTTGGAAGGTCAGGTTTCCGAGGATTTTCAGTCTGTTCAGCACTGCGCACTTTACGCACTGATGGCTGCGCAACGTGCGCACTTGGTTTTATATGTCGACGTGCTGTCGCGTAATTCAATTTTTTCTTTTCGCACCAGGCTTTTACTGAGATCTCAGTGCGTAAATTTTCTTTTATAAATTGCTGATTTAAGACGTCCCAATCTGTCGCCATGAGCCTTCCTCCTTATTTTTACTCATATTAGTTCGTTTTTACTGGTTATCAAAGCAGGTTTGTTAAAATAATTGATGACTATTGTCTTACGTGACTAATAGCGATAACGCTATAACACTATGATATGTAATCAGTTAAAGTAATGGGGGTTTAATTACGGTCGCGCCGGGATAGCATCATTTATTATGTCATTTAGTGCAGAAAACTCAGCGGCTAACCAGACATGGTAAACGGTTAGCGCTTCGCTCTTAGCCTCTACTGCATCGGTATGTATATAAGCGGCAGTCACCTTGGTTAGTTTATGATTTAACAATAGCTCTGCTATCAGGAAATCGATTTTTAAATCAACCCACGTGGTGCGTGCGAACTTACGCAGTTGATGGCTGGTCCAGTTATTGAGACTGACCTCTTGTATCAGTTCATTGGCTGCATAGGCTGAAATAGCACTACGGCCTTTGGGTGCTGGGAATACAAACACGCCGGTATAGCCGTTCTGTTCCTGCCAGTTTCTATAATCAGTAAGGATTTTTTTAACTAATGGAGTGATAGGCAGATTTAATTCTGTGCGGGTTTTAGTGATCGGGCCGGGTATTGACCAAAGATCCGTTTTAAAACAGATATCACTCCATTTTGTTTGCCTTGTTTCACCTAGTCGCGTGCCATGCAGTAGCATAATTGCAACTAAGGCGCGGGCGGGAACACTGGCAGCTTGTGCATCAATAAAGAGCTTTGCGACCTGGTAATATTTAAGTCCCGGACGCTCGGCGGTTTTACCTACCTTAATAAAATCACTAAACTCGAACGATGATATGGGATCAGGCTTAATCAGAACTAGCTTTACCGCTTGAGCAACGGACTGCTTTAAAATAATCCAAATGTTTTTCGCCGTGGTCATTGCGTATTTTTGCTGTATCGGCTGAAAGAAATGTTTATCTAATGCAGCGTAAGTGATCTGATTTAGCGGTAATTCGTCAATTAAGGGTAATAGATGCCGGGTGATCGCCCAACGTATAGTCGTTTTACGCTGTTTTGTGATTTGGCTGTTCTGTTCAGTACGTGCCAAATACCATTTTAAAAGCTGTCCAAGGGTTTGAAATTCACTTTCTGGCTCCGCAGTATCAGCAATTAAATTGCGGCTTAAATTAGCTAAAATATCTTTTAATTTAATGTTCGGATAGCTGCCGATTTTTTCATGTTTTGATTTGCCATGAGTCGATCTAACTAAATACCAGCTGCCCTTACTTCTGCATTTATGCAAGCGCAAACGAAGCGGATAACGCGCATCACGGAACTCGTTAAATGCAATGTCTTGCTCTGCAGACTTTAACGCCGCAGCAGAAAACTTTATCACTTTAGTTGTCATTCTAAGCCCTTAAAATGCTGCAAACAGAGCTTAATTATACCTTTTTTTTATAACTAATTGTAGTTGGTTGTATGATTTTAAATCGTTACTGGCAAATGAAATGCGTAAACAATGGTATCGATTTCCTTATGCCTAATAGCACCACTTCTGCTAAGTTAATGAATGTCATGTCATCTTGTCATTGTGATAGAAAGCCTTATATAACAATGCATTGAAAGGACTATTCCCATGACAACATCTGATTTTACGTCACTCGTTTTTTTAATGACATTAAGTTAATCATTAATGACGTAACGCAAAATAATGTCACTTAGGTAACCCATTGGTTTCACTTCTTTTAACTAACCAATGACATCATGACATTAACATCTTAACCTTTGATATTTTAATAATAGAATGTAAAAAAGGCCTACTCAAAGGCCTTTTAAAACGGGTTACTTACAACTAGGACAACCTTCGCTACAACAAGTGGGGAATAAATAGTACCTTCCCTGGCCGGTTCTTCCTTTTTTAATAAGACCCTCTTTAACGAGCTGAGTTAATGCTTTACCTACCCATTTAATTTGAGCGGTATTAACTCCCAAGTAGTTACATATCTCAGTCGCTGTCATTTTAGCTTCAGCGCCTTTTGCCCTGGCAATATGATCGCTGAGCATTTCATACCAGTTCCCTTTATCAGTATATTTATCTGCCACTTTTGCAGCTAAGCTAAGCTCATCTTTACTTAACATCCAACCATAATTAGCCTCATACATTGCTTTTATTTCTAGCCAAAACTGTAAAAGCAACTCAGGATGAACCTGCTTCGAGCCGTTGTTATACTCATAACCAAGTAAGCTGTTTGTAGCGTCGATATCCACAGCACCGGTTAACTCAATGACAGCATATCGGCTACTTCCGGTTTCATCTTTGAGGAAGTCAGTTTTATTCACTGTGGCAATAAAATGCGTCTGTCTTGGTTTTTTAATATCACCTCGAGCATAAGGAGGCCTAATAGTGTCAATTGGCTTGGTAATAAAAGCCTTCAGGCTTCCTTGACTATTTTTACTGGTCCGCTCTAACTCGCCTAATTCAACAATCCATGACTTTATACAGGAGAGCACACTGTCTTTATTATCAGGATTGAGCTCAGCTCCTTCTAAAAAGGCCCCTTCGATAATGTTAGCAATTCGGCTAATGAACGCTGTTTTCATATAGGATTGATCGCCCTGTAATACCGGCACCAATTTACTTGAAAATGTTTTCTCATATAGAGATGCGACGCATCCGACAAGCCACTTTTTCATAATGGCAATGGCAAATTCCGGGTCTTTGGCATTGAGACAGGCTAATACCAGTTCAACTCGTTCATTGCCATCCCATTGCCCTGCATTGAGTAATTCAGCAATAGGGTGATAACTATTTTTCTCCGCCAGTGCAACTAAATGATCATCAATGGCCACTTTGGGTAAGGCGATGATCGCCGCATTAGTAATGAGACAACTTCTAGCCGCCTCCACAGATGGAAAAGCTTTCCCCTTTACACTTAGCTCAGGCTCATAGGTCATCTTATTGATTGCCGCTTTAATGCCAGTATAGTCAAGCAACACGGAAAGGTTTGGGCCGGTATTGAGTAAATATTTCTCCCTCTTATTGTTTAACTTAAAATGAGGGAATCGATCAATTAATGTTTCATTTTCCAATTCACCGTCGATATTTGAGGGCTGATTAGGTTCAGGTAAATGTCTCATTTCAAGTCCCCCATCACAACTTGAATTTGCTTCTGTTGTTGATCATTCAAATACAGCTTTAGGTTGTGCTTATTATGTTCAGGAAAAGCGCTAGATAAGGCTTTTACCGCCCTCTTCGCATCACCATTAAATTCACGCACAACAATAAACTCAAAAATATCGAGGCACTTTCCTGTCGCACAAGGATCACTAGCGTGGTGAGAGTAATAGCGGAGTTGGCCATCATTCCCTTTAAGTAAATGCACGCCTGCCATTTTGCTTTTTGACTCTGGAGGCAAGTAACTGCGACCTTGTTGTTTATAGCCATACTGTGCAAGCACGTAATCCCATGTATAGGACTGGTTCACCAAATCAATGATAGACACTTGCCCTGCTATTAATGACTCGCAGTATTGCGGTAATACCTTTTTCTTTTTAACTTCAACAACTGGCGCATAATCAGTCATTAAAATATTGTTAAAAGTCACGGCTTGCTCGAGCAGTAACGATCCATTAACCTGTAAAGCGTTTCCCTCCGAGATATAGCTGTCGTAAATAACACCCGGGAATAAGCTGGGCAGATACATGATTTGCTGCGGCCTTGTTGAACAGTCATCGGCAGAAAAAAAATGACACAGATATTTTTCCAGCAAAGACCAAATATCAAATGATAATGCCGCAACTAACTCTATGTAGATACGGTAGCGATGGCTGCAACCATCTTGCATGTGACTAGCAGTTGTATGGACGATATATGACTTAATATCCACTTGGTCCAATAAGTCTTTGATCGCAGCGATATCAAATGGGCTGTCATCTAAATCTAAGCGAAGTAAGGTGAAATTATTGTGCAGCATAACCGTCTGCTTAGTTTTATCTGTTGCATCATGAGCAGCAATAACTGCACAGCGGGCTTTTATCTCTTTTAAAGAAAAAGAGGATGCCTGTGGAGGGTTCTTAATTAAGCCAGTCAACTCAGCCCAATCTAAGTAATTAAAATTATTTGTCATTGTAACTAATGATGCATAAAGAAATTTCAACATAAATGTTGTATCCTATAGGCACTGGTAGTTTGAACTTTGGCGAGGCCGAACTACCAGTGGTTAAGTGATGTGCTTAGCTTTTGCTAAGCACGTTTATTTTTAACGCTTTTGTTTAATAAATTATCTCGTGTCATCCACCTCCCCTTTTCCGTAAAAACCATTATATTTCCTCCTTTTTGAAAAAAATTACGCCACGTTTACGCCTCAAGTAACTTCAGCCCCCATTATTAGTAGGCATATGACGGTTGTTCTGTCCGTTGATTCGAAAAATTCAGCAATTTTTTTATGCCGCATTGCCATATTTAACTTTCCATTGCTCCTAACATTCGATATAAGTAAAAAGTCCATCCCAGTCTTTTTTCATGGGTAAGCGGTTTTCAAGGTAAGCTTTATATAAATATTTAGCACCTTTTACGGTTAAAATTGAGTAATAATAAGGAAGCCCATCTTTGCTTTTATCGCATTTCTGCCTTAAATATTTATCTCGCGCATGACCCTTCACTTTATGACCTCGCTCAACTTTCATTAAAATATTTTTCTCAACAAACCAAGCATTGACTTGTTGGGTATTAACCCCGTTTAACTGGCTACAACAATCAGGAGGAGTAAGCCCTGAAAATAGTGAAATTGAATCATTTTCAACTACCTTCTGGACCAAATTTCCCATCTCTTGTTGTTCATTGATAAGCGCAACAATTAACCGTAAAGCCGACTTTTCTACATTAAATGCCGTATTAGTGTTATTTAGATGTTTCATTTTTAACTCCTTTGTTCAGGCAATTGACCTGCTAGCCAAAGGCCAAATAATGGCAAACAAACATAGCCGCGTTTACCAACTTGCCTATAGCAAGTCGATAAACCTGGATGCTTTTTCCGTTGCCAAAATAAACGTTTTAGTTGCTGTTGAGTGAATTGAGGAAAAACCTCAGCAACTTTTTTCATGGGTTGCCAGTTCTCCAGATCAGTCATATAGAAATTAAAGTTTTGATCAGCTTTCATTTCTTGTTTGCAGTTGGCTGGTGTATCAAAATGATTCATTTTTAATCCTTTCATATTTAGTTGAAGCTATTTTTCGCGTTTTTAGTTCAGTCATGGTTTTGTTGCCTATAATTCGGTTGCATCGAATGCACTAGACACTACTTGAGTTTCGGTGGGGTACCCGTTGTATCTCCCCCATCGAACTGAGGGTAGCGTGATCAAGATCACATTAAAGTCATTGTGAAAGTTACAGACAAAAAACCACTAATTTTTTGCTTGCAGTTGGTCGGTGTATCCATATGATTCATTTTTAATCCTTTTATTTAGTTGAAGCTATATCTCACGTTTTTAGTTCAGTCATGGTTTTGTTGCCTATAATTCGGTTGCATCGAATGCACTAGACACTACTTGAGTTTCGGCGGGGTACCCGTTGTATCTCCCCCATCGAACAGATAGGAGCGTGATCAAGATCACGTTAAACTCGTTATAAAAGTTACAGGCAAAAAAAAACCACCAAATTTCTTTGGTGGTTTTAATATTTGTAAATGGGTTTACTTTATTAGTTAATTATAAATTTCCCCGTCTTTCTTAAGCTGTTTTAAGTAATCGTAAACTACACTAGGGGACTGATAAACAATCTTATTTTTTAAGATTTTATCGCTTAGTGTTGTCATGTGAATGCTAGGATTATTTTTAATTATTGGAGTAACAAAGGTGACTATTTTATTCAGCTTTTCTCGCCTCTCTACAGCCTGCCCTTCATCTTCGCGTTCTCCGTACCGCCCGAACCCCGCTACAGTGTATTTTTCATTCAAAGCATTTCCGATAAGCATGCCACAACCAAACAATAACTCAGATGCCTCCAAGGCAGCTTCAAAATTTTGTGAAAGTTTATGATGACCAATTGCTAAAGCTATATGAACCAATTGGCCTGTTATGATCAGTTCCATATTTTCTTCGACGTTCCCCCTCACTTTTAAATAGTTTGCAAGAGAATAGTGATAGCCTTGGTATTCGTATAAGTTAATAATCTTTGTACTAATATCAAATTTTACCAATTGGATAAATATAGCTGCCCAGGGAGATCCCGGTTTGCTATTTTTTAAAACCTCGGGGCTTTCTGTTGCCATTTTCTTTAGGATATTAATTTCAGATTGACTATCATTTTCAAAATTGTTGATCAAATCTTCCGTTAATTCATTAAAATCAAGTTCATATAACCCATCTTTACCATTTTTAATTTTTGAATATTTTACATCACCCATTAATTATTCCTCCAAATACTCTATCAGTTAGTTTTGCTTTATGTTCGATACAAAGGTGGCTGTATCTTTGGGTCATTGTTATCGATTTATGCCCGAGCACTTGTGCTATTTCAAGCAAACTAGCGCCGTTCATCGCTAAAAGGCTGGCACAGGTATGGCGTAAGTCATGAAATCTAAAATCAGTGATCTCCCCTTCCCTTAAGGCACTTTGCCAGTGGATATCAAAATTACGGAAATATATTGTTGGATCATCTGGATGTGGAAAAACATACCCACCTATGCACCTATATTTCATTAATTCAGTAATGACATCACCCGTTAAGGTTAAAATACGCTGTTCGCCATTCTTGGTGTTGGGAAGGTGAGCTGTTTTTGTTTTAAAATTAATATCATCCCACTCTAGTGTAAGCATTTCAGAACGTCTAGCCCCGGTTGTAATAGCCATTAAGACCAATAGAAACAACTGGTCCCACTTGGATTGTTTTACCATAGCAAATAATATCGATAGCTCTTCGTCACTTAAAAAGCGCGTTCTGGCATCATTTTCTGTATATTGACGAATCCCTTTTACCGGGTTGTAATCGATATCGAACTCATCGGATAGGTAACGATATAAAGAGCCTAAAGCGGCTTTATAACGATTTAATGTGGCAGGAGCTTTGTCATTAGATAAACGCTTTAACTCAGCTTTGACTTGTTGCCGGGTGACTTTACCAACCTTTAGGCTGCCAAAGACAGAAACCCAATAACGTAAACGCTGGTGTTTACTCGGATCTCGACCATTATCTTGATCTAAGAGTTTTTTTACGGCATCAGAGAAGTTTAAGGTGGTTAAAATATGATTGGTTAAACTATTAGCGAGATCATTATCCACCAGCAATAATGCCATGAATGTTTGAGCCTCTTTTTTAAGTTTAAATGATTTGGATATGCGCTTACCGTCTCGCATAAATTCAACACGATAGGTGATGCTTTTTTTGCCCTTACGGACTTGAAGAGTTGCCATTTTTTTTCCTTTACGCCAAATTACGCCAAAAACGTAACCGAGTATCAGGAAAACAAAACCATTTTTTCTTTTTAACACCTCTAACTAGTTGACTAGACTAGGAAAAAGTATGGTGCCCGAGGCCGGACTTGAACCGGCACTTCTTTCGAAAACGGATTTTGAATCCGTCGCGTCTACCAATTTCACCACTCGGGCATAATCTTTAATTTTAAATCAGAGTGTTGTTAAGACGCAGGGATTATACCTAGAGATGCTCTGCTGACAAGTTTTTTCTAACTGACTGATTGAAAAAGCATCATCTTTTTTAATTAGCGGCTAAATCTCTCACATTCATTGATGTTTTACGACTTTTATTGTCCTTATCGCTTTTAAAAAAATGCCAAGTGATTTGGCTTTTGCTACACTGCAAGCAGGTAAACTTAAGGAATCAGTATGGTCAAACATAACCACAATAATGAACAGATAAAAATTCTGCAACAACAGTATCAAAGTTGCCCGCGCGCTAATTTTTTAAAACGAACAGGCGCCTATATCTACGACTTGTTTGCTGTTTCAGCTTTGCTAATGTTAGCCGGAATACTTGCGATTATAGTCGTGATTATCGCAAGTAACACCGGCCTAATAAATATTGATGCTTATCAAGATGTTGCCGATTTTCTCGCTTCCAGCCAACTATTTGCATTATATCTGGCAATCATCATCATTGGCTTTTACAGTTATTTCTGGACCCGAGGCGGTCAAACTATAGGTATGAAAGCGTGGCGATTACGTGTTCAAAATAGCGATGGTAGCAATATTTCCTTTACTCAATCATTAATTCGTATGGCAACGTCAGCCTTTGGCTTAGGCAATTTTTTGGTTTTTTTTGGGAATAAAAGTGCCTTTCAAGATCAGTGGGCAGAATGTGAGATGGTCGTATTAACAAAAGAGTTAAGCGATTGGAAAGGTTTTAAGGGCATGGGATTTATGGATCAGGATAAAAAATAAAAAGCCATAAGAGCTCAGTCATTAAGAGCGCTTTTTGACTAATACAATAAAAATTGCCACGCTTTATTGATAATAAAAACGTGGCATTTTTGTTTCTTGTTCATTATTTAGCTTTGCCGCTTAAGCAGGTAGAGGGCCAGAGATAACACTAGAAAACTCGGTAATAATGCGCCCAGTATCGGTGGCCAGTTAAAGACTAAACTGAAGGGGCCAAATAACTCCCCTGAAACATAGAAAGTAAAACCGGCAGCGATACCAAAAATTAAACGGGTACCCATTGTTACGCTGCGTAAGCCACCAAATATAAAAGAAACCGACAGTAACATCATTACCACAATGGTAAAAGGCAGGACGGCTTTACGCCAAAATATCAGCCAGAAACGCTTTGCATCCTGCTCATTATTTTCAAGGTAGATGATGTAATTATAAATATCGCGCATCGACATTTTATCCGGTTCACCCAAAATGACTTCCAGTTTTTTCGGTGTTAGCTTAGTCTCCCAAATATAATTACTCATTCGCTTAACCTCTGTTCTATCTTCCAAAAAATTGGTTTGGCTAACATCTCCAAAGAACCAACTCCCTTCTTTAAAGGCTGCTTTACGCGCCAGAATGGCATGATCAAGTTTTAAATTTTCATCAAAAAAGTACAGTTGTACATGAAAGAGTTCATTCTTACTGTTCATCCGTTCAATACTGACGAATGAATCCGCATCCTTCACCCAAACCCCATATTGATTACTGACCTGTACCTCGCCTCTTTTTGCCATATAACGCATAGAATAGGCTTCTTTATCTGTTATGGGCACAACAAATTCAGTCAATACCATTACTACGATCACCATTGGAATAGCTGTTTTTAATACGGCGCCTGCAATCCGTAATTTTGATATGCCGGCGGCCTGCATAACAACCAGTTCACTGCTATTCGCCAAACTCCCTAAACCAATCAATGCACCAATCAAGGCTGCCATCGGAAAAAAAACTGATAACTCAATAGGAATTTTTAGAATAACAAAATAGGCCGCATTCCAGGCATCGTAGGAGCCCACCCCAATGCTTCCCATCTGCTCAACAAATTTAATGATACTGCTCAATCCTATCAATACAAACAGGCTCAAAAAAGTGGCTGCAAAAATTGTTTTGCCTATGTAACGATCTAAAATACCCATAATAGTAATTCCGTTTTAAATACCTTAACCATCACCTGCGTAAAGTCACTTTGGTAAATTTACCTAAACTTTGCAGGTGTAATATAATGCCCAACAGCAAAAAGCTGATTTGTACAATCCAGATACTGAAAACGGGTAGAGACCCATCTTCAATCAGACTCTTGGCCGTACTCAGCAGCAAGAAAAAGGTTAAATATAATGCTAAGGCAGGTAATAGCTTTGAATAACGTCCCTGTCTCGGGTTAACTTTTGCTAATGGAACAGCCATAAAAGTCATTAATAATATTGATACTGGAATACCTATTCGCCACTGCAGTTCTGCCTGATATTTAGGATTGTCTACAGAAAATAGTGCAGCGGTCGGTAAGGCCTGAACGCCACGCACCTGCTTTTGCACCTCTCTATTAGCGATATGTACTTCGTACGTCTTAAACTCACTATGATCAAACTCATGTTGTCCAACAATGCCGGCATAACGCTGACCATCTGTTAAGGTCAGCCAGGTACCATCTTTTTTAGACTCAAGATAACCCTCTGCGGCGGTCAATACTGATGGAGCTTGTTTCCTATCTTCCGGCCAATGCGCTGCAAAGATTTTGTCTAACTTTTTATCAGCGGATTTTTCAATGTAAACCACGCTGCCGTTCCCTGAGGTTTTATGAAAACGTCCCTCAATCAGTGTCGCCGAACTGGTATTCGCTTGAGCTTCTTCGATAACGCTAATCATTTTATCTTCACTAAGCGGTGCAAGATACAAACTGTTATATGCCGCAAAAGCGAAGGTTAAAAAGGATAATAACAGAGTCGCTTTCAAGACATTATTGGGACTATATCCACAGGAGCTCATCGCGATCATTTCACTTTCGCCGTGTAACCTGCCATGGGCAAAAAGCACTGCAAGATAAAAACTAATAGGCAACATTAGCGTACCCAGTTGTGGTAAGTTCAAATACAACAGGGTCATTACCAAATCTGCAGGGATAACACCATTAATAGCTTGAGCAAGAATGGTTATAAATTTTTGACTAACAAAAATAAGCACTAAAACAAACAGAATACCGATCTGGCTTTTAAATGTTTCGAGCATCAAATAACGAAGAAGTATCACCCGGTTCTCCTGTGTAAATATGATCCTGAGAAAGCGCTGACGGGCTGAAATCACTTTTTCAAGAGGGCTAGACGAATAGCAAAGGCCCTTGAAAAAAACTAACTTTCAAGGGCCTTTGCTATAAACTAATGAATTAAGCAAGTAAATACGGTAAAATCACATTTTTATGCGTTGAGAAGCGTTACCAAGTCCCACTTACTTCTATAATAACTGTATTTTCTAAAAAATTGCACAGTTAATCGCATTATACATAGCCAAGAGCCAAGGATATATATGGAATTTTCAGTAAAAAGCGGTAGCCCGGAAAAACAACGCAGTGCCTGTATTGTTGTGGGTGTATTTGAGCCGCGCCGTTTATCACGCGCAGGTGAGCAGCTTGATGAGATTAGCGAAGGTTATTTAAGTACATTATTACGCCGTGGTGATATTGAAGGAAAGATAGGGCAGGTATTATTCTTACATAATGTGCCCAATGTATTAAGTGAACGCGTATTATTAGTCGGTTGCGGTAAAGAACGTGAACTAACCGAAACCCAGTACAAGCAAATTATAGCAAAAACCATTACGACACTTAACGATACTGGTGCTTTAGAAGCGATCTGTTTTCTTTCTGAATTACATATCAAAGGGCGTGATACTTACTGGGCAGTGCGCCAAGCAACCGAAGCAACTCAGGATTGTTTATATAACTTCGATAAATTTAAAACCAACAAAGAAAATACCCGCCGTCCTTTGCGTAAATTAACCTTTAATGTGACTAGCCGTAAAGAGTTAGCGCGCGCAGAACTTGGTCTGCAACATGCTTTAGCGGTCGCTTCCGGCGCTAAAGCATGTAAAGATTTAGCCAATATGCCTCCCAATATCTGTACCCCATTATATTTAAGCGAACAAGCGATCGCACTGGGTCAACGATTTGAAAAAATAACCACAGAAATTGTTGATAGTGAGCAGATGGCAGAACTTAAAATGGACAGTTACTTGGCCGTTGCTAAAGGCTCGGCTAATCCTGCCTATATGTCATTAATGCACTACAACGGTGGTAATGCAGATCAAAAACCTATCGTACTCGTTGGTAAAGGGCTGACCTTTGACTCGGGCGGTATTTCTTTAAAACCAGGCGAAGCCATGGATGAGATGAAATATGATATGGGTGGCGCGGCCAGTGTTTTTGGTGCCATGAAAGCACTTGCCAAACTTAACCTGCCAATCAATGTCATTGGCATATTAGCAGGCGCTGAAAATATGCCGGCGGGTAACGCTTACCGTCCGGGTGATATTCTGACTACTATGTCAGGGCAAACCGTTGAAGTCTTAAATACCGATGCTGAAGGGCGTTTAGTCTTGTGTGATGTATTAACCTACGTTGAACGTTTTGAACCGGATTGTGTTGTTGATATAGCAACCTTAACAGGCGCTTGTATTATGGCGTTAGGGCATCATATCAGCGGCTTAATGACGCCGCACAAAGGGCTGGCAAATGAGTTGTTAAGCGCGTCAAATCAATCTAGTGATAAAGCATGGCAACTGCCGATGGATGATGAGTTTCAGAAACAGCTGGAGAGTCCATTTGCCGATATGGCTAATATTGGAGGTCGTCCGGCAGGGTCTATTACTGCGGCTTGTTTCCTTTCACGCTTTACGAAAAGTTATACCTGGGCACATTTAGATGTTGCAGGGACAGCCTGGAGATCTGGAGCAAATAAGGGGTCAACGGGTAGACCGGTTTCCTTATTAACGCAGTTTTTAATAAACAGAAGTGAAAATGAAACAACAGCGGTAAATAGCTAAGTGAAACTAAGATAATGAGTCAGGTTGTTTTTTACGTTTTCACTACGGAAGAAAAATCAAGCAGTGTAGCCATAAGTGCTCATTTTGCGTACGCTTGCAGAATAGCGGCGTTTTTTTATGCACAAAATAAAAAAGTGTTCATCTATACCGATTCAAAAGAAGATGCATTTGCGGTCGATGAATATTTATGGCAGTTTGACGGTGACAGTTTTGTGCCGCACAACTTGTTAGGTGAAGGGCCAAAATTTGGTACGCCCGTTGAAATAAGCTGGCAAGTCCCGCTGCACCCTCGCCCTATTTTAATTAATTTAAGTCAAAAAACGCCTGATTTTGCAATCAATTTTCAAAAAATTATTGATTTTGTTCCGTTTCCGGAACCCCAAAAAATTGCAGCACGAATACGTTACAGTACCTATAGAAAAATGGGGCTAACGCTTTCTACTCAAACCGTTGAGAGTAATTCAACGGTTGAGTCAACCAACAAAACAGAAGATTAACCGATGGAAAAGATATACAACCCAAGTGCAATTGAACAAAAAAATTACCAAAATTGGGAAGAAAAAGGTTATTTCAAACCGCATGGTGATACTAGCAAAGAAAGCTACTGCATTATGATCCCGCCACCCAATGTGACCGGTAGCTTACACATGGGTCATGCATTTCAGGATACTATCATGGATACCCTGGTTCGTTACCAGCGTATGCAGGGGAAAAACACCCTCTGGCAGATGGGTACTGATCATGCAGGCATTGCCACACAGATGGTCGTAGAGCGCAAAATATTTGCAGAAACAGGACAAACACGTAAAGAACTCGGTCGTGAAACTTTTATTGAGAAAATCTGGGATTGGAAAGCGGAATCTGGTAGCAAGATTTCCCAGCAAATGCGCCGATTAGGCACTTCAGTTGATTGGGATCGTGAACGTTTCACTATGGATGATGGGCTTTCTGAAGCGGTTAAAAAAGTATTTGTAGATCTCTATAACGATAATCTTATCTACCGCGGTAAACGTCTGGTTAACTGGGACCCTAAACTGCATACGGCGATTTCAGACTTAGAAGTTGAAAACAAAGATGTTAAAGGTTTTATGTGGCATTTCCGCTACCCGCTTGCCGATGGTGTGCAAACGGCTGACGGTAAAAACTATTTAGTCGTTGCAACAACTCGCCCTGAAACCCTATTAGGTGATACGGCTGTAGCGGTAAACGCTGAAGATCCGCGTTACAAAGACCTGATCGGTAAAGAGATCCTTTTACCTTTTGTTAATCGTCGCATTCCGGTTATTGCTGATCAGCATGCCGATATGGAAAAAGGCACAGGTTGTGTGAAAATCACCCCGGCGCATGACTTTAACGATTACGAAGTCGGTAAGCGTAATAAACTGCCGATGATCAACGTATTAACTTTTGATGCCTGTATCCGCAGTGAAGCCGAAATATTTAACAGCAACGGTGAAAAGAGTAATGATTATGCAAGCGATCTCCCGAGCCAATTCCAAGGTTTAACCCGTGAAGAAGCACGCAAGTTAATAGTCAGTTCACTAGACGACTTAGGTTTATTAGATGAGATCAAGCCACATGACTTAACTGTGCCCTACGGTGATCGTGGTGGTGTCGTTATCGAGCCAATGCTGACAGATCAGTGGTATGTGCGCGTCGCGCCACTCGCTGAAGTTGCCAATGAAGCAGTTAATAATGGCGATATTGAATTTGTACCAAAACAATATAAAAATATGTATAACTCATGGATGAATGATGTCCAAGACTGGTGTGTTTCTCGTCAACTTTGGTGGGGACATCGCATCCCTGCCTGGTACGATCAAGCCGGAAAAATTTATGTTGGTCGTGACGAAGCAGAAGTGCGAGCCAAACATGATTTGAGTGACGATTTCATTCTAACTCAAGATGAAGATGTATTAGATACTTGGTTCTCATCGGGTCTATGGACATTTTCGACCTTAGGCTGGCCAGAAAAAACCTCAGATCTTAAAACCTTTCACTCGACCGACGTATTAGTGACTGGCTTCGATATTATCTTCTTCTGGGTTGCGCGCATGATTATGATGACCATGCACTTTATGAAAGATGAAAATAATAAACCACAAGTCCCCTTTAAAAAGGTTTATTTTACCGGCCTTATCCGTGATGAGCATGGCGATAAGATGTCTAAGTCAAAGGGTAATGTATTAGATCCTTTAGATATCATCGATGGTATTGATTTAGAGAGCCTAGTCGCTAAGCGTTGCGGCAATATGATGCAGCCGCAATTGGCAGCAAAAATTGAAAAAGACACCCGTAAAACATTTGCTAATGGAATAGAAGCTCATGGCACCGATGCACTGCGTTTTACACTTGCCGCAATGGCGTCAACGGGTCGTGATATCAACTGGGATATGAATCGTTTAGAAGGTTACCGTAACTTCTGCAACAAGTTATGGAATGCGAGCCGTTACGTATTAATGAGCACTGAGGAGCATGATTGTGGTTTCTCGGGTAATACTGAAATGGAATTTAGTTTGGCGGATCGTTGGATTCAGGGACAACTGCAAACTACCATCAAAGACTTCCGTCAGGCACTCGATACTTTCCGTTTTGATATTGCCGCTAATATCTTATACGAGTTCACCTGGGATCAGTTCTGTGGTTGGTACTTGGAGCTAACTAAACCCATTTTATTCAAAGGCAGTGAAGCACAGCAACGTGGTACGCGTCATACACTGATTACGGTACTTGAAACCTTATTACGTGTTGCGCACCCTATGCTGCCGTTTATGACTGAAGAAATCTGGCTGCGAGTGAAAGGTATTACAGGTCAAGGTGGTGATACGATCATGCTCGAACCTTACCCTGAATATGATTCAAGCCTGGTTGATGAAAAAGCGGTCGAGGATCTTGAGTGGGTTAAAAAAGTGATTGTTGCGGTGCGTAATATTCGTGGTGAAATGGATATCAGCCCGAAAACGCCGCTTAATTTACTGATTAAAAATGCATCTGCAACAGATCAACGCCGTTTTACTGAAAATCAGGCATTCTTGGCTGCACTTGCCAAACTTGAAAGTGTCACTGTGCTTGAAGACGGGCAAGAAACACCAGTATGCGCAACCGCATTAGTGGGTGAGCTTGAGCTATTAATTCCAATGGCAGGTTTAATTGATACCGAAGCTGAACTCACCCGTTTAAATAAGCAGCTTGAAAAAGCAGGCAAAGAGTTAGCCAAAATATCAGCTAAACTCGGCAATGAAAAATTTGTGGCTAATGCACCTGAAGCTGTGATCGTTAAAGAGCGCGTAAAACAAACCGAGTTGCAAACAACTTGTGATAAGTTAAGCGCACAAATCGACACGATTAAAGCGTTATAGCCTTATAACCTTATAACCTTATAACCTTATAACCTTATAACCTTATAACCTTATAACCTTATAACCTTATAGCTTAACCGGGTTTAGTTAAAAAGGAGCGTTTTGTTAACAAAACGCTCCTTTTTTTATCCAATTTTTTATAATGACAGATTTTTTAACAAACGGTCCATAGCACGATAGGCAAGAGATTCAGTCAGATGATGACGTTCTACTCTAACGCTTCCGGCTAAATCTGCAATACTTCGAGCCACTTTTAAAAGACTGTGCCAGGCACGAATCGATAATCCCATTTGATTAATCGCCTGCTCTAAAAACTGTGCATCTTCAAGACTCAACTGGCAATAGGAGGCTATTTCCTTGGTTGATAAAGCATTATTTAGTTTGCCCTGCCTTTGCTGCTGTTTATCTCTTGCTTTTAACACACGAGTTTTGATTATCTCACTGCTTTCGCCTTTGAGCGTATGCCCAACCTGAGACGATGCCAAAGTGCCTTGAGGTAATAAAGGCACCATAATAGAAAGTGAAAATCGGTCTAAAAATGGCCCCGATAAACGCCCTAGATAACGTAAAATCTGATCCGGCGTACTGCGCCTTAAATCACCACTAATATGCCCGCAGGGGCTTGGATTCATGGCTGCGATTAATTGAAAATGCGCAGGAAAAGTGACTTGATTTGCCGCTCGAGAAATAGTGACTTTATGGCTTTCCAGAGGTTGGCGTAAACTGTCTAAGACTGATCGGGGAAATTCAGCTAATTCGTCGAGAAATAAAACACCACGATGGGAAAGTGATATTTCACCCGGTTTAGGTTTGCCCCCTCCCCCCACTAATGCAACGGCGGAAGCACTATGATGAGGGCATCGGTAGGGCGGCTCAAACCAATCATCCCGTTGCTTGCCGCAGACAGAATAGATAGCGGCGGTTTGTAGCGCATGTTTTTCGGTTAACCTTGGTAATAAGGTCATAAAACGTTCCGCCAACATGCTTTTTCCGGTGCCGGGAGGGCCAACTAGAAGCAGGTTATGCCCACCAACGGCGGCTATTTCTAAAACCCTTTTTGCTTGTTCCTGGCCTAATACATCGCTCATATCGGTTTGGTTTATTGCTGCGGTTTTAGGCGCGGCCTGTGCTTCAGGTAACGTTTTCTGTTTTTGTAAAAAGGCACAGACGCCAATAAGGTTGCGTGCAACATAAGCTTTCGCGCCGGTTAACGCACTTTCATTTTGATTTTCGGGACAAATAATTAAATAGCGGCCTTTTTCTTTAGCAGCCAATGCACAGGGAATTAAACCATCAATAGGGCGCAGTTCCCCTGATAACGCGAGTTCAGCAAAACATTCAAACTGATCAATACCATCGCCTCTAATTTGCTCCGAGGCAATTAAAATACCGAGGGCGATCGCCAAATCAAATCGTCCACCCTCTTTAGGTAAGTTAGCAGGTCCAAGATTAACGGTGATCCGTTTGCTGGGAAATTTAAAGTTACTATTAAGAATGGCACTGCGTACTCTTTCTTTTGCTTCTTTGACCGATGTTTCCGGTAAACCAACCAACGAAAAACTTGGCAAGCCAGTGCCTAAATGTACCTCCACTAGTACCTCGGGTGCATCTACTCCTAATAGTGCGCGGCAGTATAAACTTGCAAGTGCCATATATTGTGTAGCCCTTAATATAGGTTATAAAAATTTATAGAAAATTGATTAATCTCTATCAGTATAGGCAAGGCTATAAAAGTTTATAGGAAGTTGATTAATTGCTATCAATAGAGGCAAGGTTAAAGGTTAAATAGCGTTTTATAGAATAACGGCAGCACAGCGATAAGATAGAAAAAAAATCGGCTTATTGGGCTTTCAGTGCTTGGTTTTTTGCTTACAAAAAAGCCAACCCCATCTGGGGTTGGCTTAGATAAACAGTTTCCTTATTTTAATAATAAGGAAATTTCAGCAATTATTATTTTAATGAAGAATAATAAGCGGCCATATTGACCATATCAGCATCCGATAGAGCCATTGCTTGTGGTGTCATCAGCATAGACATTCCACCCTTACGTTCTCCCGCTTTGTAGGCTTTTAATGAGGAGAGCAGATAAGCTTCTTTTTGCCCTTTTAAATTAGGATAAATTGCAGCGACTGAAATACCATCAGCGCCATGACATGCGGCACAAACAACTGCTTTAGCTTTTGCTGCTTCTAAATCTGCAGCGGAAACCAAGGTTGGTGCAATTAAAAATAATGATGCAAGTAATAATTTTTTCATTAACATTTCCTTTTTTTAGACTTCGGACATTATAGCTCATTCCTTATTAAACAGCAGGGAATGATTAAAACAATGGGAGCTTAACGGATATGATATAGATCATTTATTTTTTCTAAATTATCAAAATTCACATTAAGATCTTTCAGGCGACCGTCTACCACAGAATAAATAAATCCATGAACCGTCAAATCTTGTCCATTTGCCCAGGCTTCCTGAACACAAGTTGTATGACAAACATTTTTTGCCTGTTCGATAACATTAAGCTCAGTAAGATAATCTAAACGTTGCTTATATGTCATTTCTGCGGTGAAACTATCACTAAATTTCACATAGATATCCTTGATATTGCGCAGCCAACCATCAATCAAGTCAAAAGACTGCTTTTGCATTGCTGCGTGAATACCACCACAATCATAATGCCCAGTCACTATAATATGTTTAACTTTTAAAACATCCACGGCATATTTAATAACCGACATGCAGTTTAGATCAGTATGCACAACAAGGTTGGCAATATTACGATGAACGAATATGTCCCCGGGAAATAACCCTAATAACTGATTGGCGGGCACACGGCTGTCAGAACAACCTATCCAGAGATATTCTGGGGACTGTCGATTAGCAAGTCGCGGAAAAAAAGTAGGATCTTCTTCATTTATTTTTGCAGCCCACTCTTCATTATTTTTTAATAGCGCTTCTAATAAACTCATACTTACCTTTCTATTTAATATGCATTGACACTCAAGGAACTTGAGGAATACTTATTCTTATACCCTATCAGAGTTCATATTAAAATAGATCACATAACTTAATCAAACATTTTATTACATTACGTAAGCAGTGGGGGAACAGATCACGGCGAACAGGAGATCTTTTTAGCCGAGAAAACAGTGCAAGTAACTGGAGAATACTTATGCCTACACCCTATCAGGATTCAGATACATTACATAACTTAATCGAATATTTTACTATATTACCTGAAGAGAAAGGGAACAGATCACAGTGAACAGAAGGTCTCTTTCGCCAATAAAACAGTGCAATCAACTTGAGGAATATTTATACTTACACCTATAAGGCTCTAGAGTAAGATACATTACTTAACTTGACCAAATATTTTGCTATATGACCTGAGCGGTGAGGGAATAGACGACTGCGATCCGTACAAGTAACTTAAGGAATATTTATGCTTATACCCTATCAGGATCTAGATTCAGATACATTACATAGCTTAATCGAACATTTTGTCTTACGTGAGGGAACAGACTACGGGGAACAAGAGGTCTCTTTAGCCGAGAAAACAGCGCAGGTCTTCAACTTATTAAAGCGCGGCAGCATTGTTATTCTCTACTCAGAACTTTCCGAGAGCGTGACCCTTATTCACAAGGAGCAACTCTCCCAACAACAGCAATAAATAACTGATTAAAATTTAAGCGTTCTTATACTATAGCTATAATACAGAATAAATTAATACAAAATTAATTGGTTTTTTTGACAAAGATCTGATTTCTCAAATAGGATAACAGCATAAGTGTTATGGGCATCTATTAAAAAGAGATACAATAAAATTCTATTCCATGTAAGTAACTGTCATTATTATTTTGGCGAATAAACCAAAACAAGAAATAGCACATTAGCTATTCATACCTATTAAGGGAGATTTATGATAATAACCAAACCTCAAACCGATCCAACGTTGGAGTGGTTTTTATCACACTGTCACACACATAAATATCCAGCTAAAAGTATACTTATTCATGCTGGAGAAAAGGCTGATACACTTTATTTCATCGTTAAAGGCTCGGTTGCAGTTGTGATTAAGGATGAAGAAGGTAAAGAAATGATTTTATCTTACTTAAATCAAGGTGATTTTATTGGTGAATTAGGTTTATTTGATAAACAAGAAAATCCAATTCGCAGTGCTTCAATTAAGGCAAAAACTCCCTGTGAAGTTGCTGAAATTTCTTATAAGAAGTTCAATCAACTGATCACTGTCAATCCTGAAATTTTAATGCGTTTATCAAAGCAAATGGCTGATCGTTTACAGATTACAAGCCAAAAAGTGGGTAACCTTGCATTTTTGGATGTCACAGGCCGTATCGCAAATACACTGCTGGATCTTGCCAAGCAGCCGGACGCAATGACCCACCCCGATGGCATGCAAATCAAAATCACTCGTCAAGAAATAGGTCAGATTGTCGGTTGTTCACGTGAAACTGTTGGTCGAATCCTTAAAATGCTTGAGGAACAAGGTCTTATTTCTGCTCACGGTAAAACAATTGTGGTATTCGGGACGCGCTAAGCCAACCGATAATATGCAAAAAACCGCTTAATTGCGGTTTTTTTAACAGTAAAATTTAGGTATAAACGGATAATTACGAGGGTAACCCCGCCTGCAGGAATTTTTTTAAGCTGTCGTTTTGATGGCTATCGGTAAGTTTAGATATAGTATCAATACTGCTTATAACACCATTATTTACAAAGAGATAATGTGATCCCACATTAATAGCATCAGAGATATGGTGAGTGACCATTAGAACAGTTACATTTTTTGTAGCAGATAAATCTTTCACAATAGTTAACATTTCTTCGCGCAAAACAGGATCCAGCGCTGAAAAAGGTTCATCAAGTAATAACAAGGGTTTATTTTGGACAAAACATCGCGCCAATGCGACACGTTGTTTTTGACCTCCTGATATTTGATCTGGAAAACGCGATAAAAGTTTATCGACTCCCACTTGTTTAGCAATATTCTGTACTTGCTCACGATCGATGCTGCTTAATTTAAGACCAGGGTGCAAGCCTAAGCCAATATTATCTGCGACAGATAAATGCGCGAATAAATTATTTTCTTGAAACAAAATAGCCATAGGCCGTAGATGCGGTTCAACATCCAGCACCGATTTCCCTCCCATTAAAATATCACCACTGCGTGGGCGAATAAAACCCGCCGCTAAATTTAATAAAGTGCTTTTGCCTGCACCACTTTCGCCCAAAATGGCGACAATAGAGCCTGCTGGAATTTCCACATCAAAACTAAACTCCTCCTGCCGATAGTGATATTTAACATTAACAAAGTTAATCATATTTGCCTTAAGTCATTATTTTTTAAAAGTGCTATTACAAGTAAATGCATACGGCTAAAGTGTGTTGATACCCATCCCGTTAATTAGATATTATCTTTAGGGACAGAAAATTTTCGAATTGAGTATTAGTCTTTAATGGGCATTATTTTGACTGCTAATCTGTTCTACGGCACTAAATATGCCAATACTCAAAATAAATAAAAATAGAGATACAACTGCAGCTGACTCCATCTGATAACTGCCTAATAATTGCAATAGATACAGAGGCAAGGTTCTCAAGTCTTGACTGCCGAACAGTGCAATTGCACTGAGATCCCCCATAGACAGCACAAAACTAATGGAAAAAGCATGAATAATTGGCCGCTTTATGGCGCGCCATTCAATCAAATAAAAACGTGAAAATCCAAATAGTCCTAAACTTGCACATAACTGGTCATATTGCTGAGCAACTTGTAACATCGGTTGGGCAAGCGTTTTAATCACATAGGGCAAAGCCATCAAGGCATTTACCGCGATAACTATAACAATGGCAAAACCAAATACATCGGTTATATTTCTGAGCAGCAGAAACAGACCTGTACTGATAACCAGCCCAGGTGTCACTAATATGATGGTGGCAATTAATTCCAGCTTATCAGCCTTAAAATCAATGCCGACTAATCGCCAGGAGCGACTAGTAAGCAGCATAAAAAATCCCGCGAAGAGGGCAATAAAAGCGGCAAAAATCGCCACTAAAAACGAATTTTGCAGTGCATCCCAAAATGAGGGCGAACTGATCACACTGATAAATTTTGCATTAAGACCGTTGATCACAATCATCAGTAAGGGAGGAATAACCAGAAAAAGCACCAGGCTTATCCACAATGAATCCCAAATTTTTGCTGCCCTATTATCATTAAACAAATAGAAGCTTTGTTTACCTGTCGTGTTAGTCAGAGGGATGGGCCGGGAAAAGCGCTGAATTCCAATTGCCAGGCTGCCGCAAAGTAATATTTGCCAGAGTGCTAATAGTGCCCCTGCTTGTAAATCAAAATCAAACTTAATAGCCTGGTAAATGGCCAGCTCAATGGTTGTCGATTTTGGTCCACCTCCCAGCGCCATTACCGTCGCAAAACTGGTAAAACAAAGCATAAATACCAATCCACAAACGTGGGGCAACTGTTGGCGTAAGCAGGGCCATTCGACTAATTTAAATTTATTCCAATGGCTGATACCAAGATGTGATGATAGTTGGTGGTGCTCACTGGGAATAGAGTGTAAAGACTGCAATAGCAAACGTGCTGCAAAGGGCAAATTAAAAAAAACATGCGCTAATAGTATGCCGTTTAAGCCATAAATAGAAAACGGTAGTTTTTGATCCACCATTGCAAGTAGTTGTGCTATCTGACCACTATTGCCATAAACAGATAACAAACCAAAAACCCCTACTAATACCGGTAAAACAAGGGTTGTAGCAAATAATTTAAGTAAAAAAGATTTAGCAAAGAAGTGACGACGAGAAAGCGCATGAGCCACTGGAATCGCCAAGCCAACACTTAATATTGTCGATAAAAATGCCTGGTAGAAGCTAAATTTTGTAATATGACGGTAATAGGCGTCTTGCCATAATAACGCAGGGTTAAAACCGGGCGAGTAAAATAACAAAGCAGAGACAGAAGCTGCAACAAAAAGACAGATAAACCCGGCAATAATTAAACCGGGTAAAGTATAAGACTTTGCTGACATATTTGCAGACATAGTGGTCGAATGTTTAATAAATTAAAGAGCTCTGCCACTCTCTTATCCATACTTTTCTATTATTGTCGACCTTATCTGCGCTGAATGAAAAAGACGTTGAGGGTATGGTTAAATTTTTAAACCCTTCAGGAAGCGCGACATCAGTAACCGGATACATCCAGTTCCCGGTCGGCATCAGTGATTGGAATTCATCACTGACAATAAATGCCATAAACTTATCTGCAAGTTTTTCATTTTTACTGCTTTTAACTTTTGCGGCAACTTCCACTTGCGTGTAATGACCTTCAGAGAAATTGGCTGCAGCATACTGATTTTTCCCTTCAGCAATAATATGATAAGCGGGGGAGGTTGAATAAGAAAGTACCATATCAGCCTCCCCTTTTAAGAACATACTATAAGCTTCAGACCAACCTTTAGTGACTGTCACGGTCTTTTTCGCCAGCTTTTTCCATGCGTCATCGGCTTGATCACCATAAACCCATTTTATCCATAACATTAACCCCAGTCCTGGCGTCGAAGTCCGGGGATCCTGGTAGATAACGTTAATATCTTGACGTTGCTCAATTAATTCTTTCAGGCTTGCAGGAGGATTTAACAGGGTTTCTTTATTATAAACAAAGGAAAAATAACCATAATCAAACGGCACAAAGGTATTATCTGACCAACCATTGGCAAGGATCACATTACTCGTATCAACCTTGTGCTTTGCTAATAACCCCGTCTTTTTGGCTTCAGTCATTAAATTATTGTCGAGGCCCAGCAATATATCGGCTTTAGTGTTTTTCCCTTCTAAACGCAATCGATTTAAAATTGAAACACCATCGTCCAAGGCAACAAATTCCAGACTGCAAGCGCAGTTTTTTTCGAAGGCCTGTTTAATTTTAGGGCCGGGTCCCCAATCTGAAGCAAACGAATCATAGGTATAAACGACCAGTTTATCAGCCAATACCGGCATTGAAATAATGACAGAAAAGGCCATTAAAGGAATGATTTTTTTCACTATGCGCTCCATTTTTAGTTTGAAAGCATAGGATTGACAGGCAAATCATAAAAATAATACTGATAAGCTCAATTCCTACGCCAGCATTATCTGGTTCAGGTATACGGGTTTAGTTATCTCAGCCTTTTAACAGCACCCCGTTGAGAAAGACTATTGTATACCCAAAAAAAAACAGAGGCACCCAAAGCTTTATTTTTTTAAAAAACAGTTCAGATAATTTTCTGAAAACCACTGTCGACAGCTAATACGTAAATAATTTAATTTAAAATCAACCCATTCCGATGCACATAATACGTCTGTTAAAAAACCAGACTGGTCCGATGTTTGCCGTTATTTGGGATTTGTATTCAGGAATTTTGTGCGGCAGGAGATCTGACGGAGATAGCTTCTATTAATAAAGTGAATCTTAATCCGGAAAAGAGTAAAGCTGCTATTAATACCAAAAAACTAAACAAGTGATCAGCCTAGCTGGTCACTTGTTTGATGCATTTGATATAAGTATCTTCTCGATAACAAAGGGCTATTCACAATACAGGCAATTACTTTGACCGCACCACCTCACTGCTTGCAAGTTTCAATATCAATATTAGATGGTTTCATTACCTGCTGGAATATTAGTCCGCTTACAATCATAACCAAGCCAATCAGGGTTGAGGGTGGAATAGTTTCACCAATGATATAGGCAAGCAGCAGCAGCGAAATAAAGGGTGATATGAAAATCAGGGTACTGATCCGCCCAGTATTATCCGTGGCCTTAAGCGCGGATAACCAGAGTACAAAGGTTATCCCCATCTCAAATAATCCAACGTAGGTGACCGCCAGCCAGCCTTGAAAACTTTGCTCCCAGATAGCGCCTTCATAAATAGACAGAGCAACAGCAAAAGGTAAAGCAACGATGAATCCCAGAAGAACACCGACCACAGGATCGGCTTTGTTTTTTGCGTTTAAAATCCAATATCCCGCCCAAAGCACTGTTGAAAGAAGCGCCAGAATAACACCCAGAGGGCTGTCAAACTCTAAAGCGAACAAATCTCCTTTTGTCGCGATAACAATTACACCAGCATATCCGAGGGCACAGGCAATCCAGTCCTGCTTACGAATTTTTTGCCCTAAAAACAGTGCAGCCATTAAGGTCAGTGTAATTGCCCAGCTATAATTTAGGGGCTGAGCCTGCGATGCCGGAAGTAAGTCATAAGCTTTAAAGAGAATCAAGTAATAAGCAAGCGGGTTTATTAGCCCTAGAATCAGATAATTGAGAGGATTAGAAAAAAAAGTGGTACGCAGCTGATTAAGTTTACCCTGCATATAACAGATACCCGTTAACACAATGGCAGAGACAAAGCTCGCTACGGTTAACATTTGAATAGGAGTAAACTCCTGAAGTGTCAGCTTAAATGCGACCGCTACCGTTGACCAGAGCAGTACTGCTGCAAGTCCTAACACTAATGCACGTTTTTCATTTTTCATTTTTTTAGATTATTCCTAATCAAGCAGATCAATATAGAGGAGAGCTTAAGCGAATTCTGTCGGGAGAGAAAGGAGTATAAGAATAATAAAGGCCTCGTCAAAGTTGATTTGCACCGCTTGTTTATTTCATTACGCTTCGATCACAGCGAAATTTATCAGAATTTGCTCCTCTCCTGTTACTAGCTGTGTTTTTTACCCATTTCCATCCGTGTGCAGATATCAGTCCGGCGTTTAGTCTGCCGCTGATTAATTTTCCGTAAAACGAATCTGAACAATTAAATAACAGAGCGATATTAGAGTCAATAATCTATTCCGCTTTGTCCTCAAAGTCGCAACCGCAACTTTTCACTTTTTCCTTCAGCAATGCCTGCCCTATGGCGATATATTTACTGCCGCAACGGCATAAACATAAATACGCAATATGTCCCCTGATACGCTTGACTGTTTGCCCCTGATTTAATGTTTTACATAATACTGTTAAACAACCATATTGATTATTCACCAGAGAATTATTAACTTTTCTATGGCAACCACAACTGCGGAGAGGCGGATCGATACGATTAAGAAATTGCTTATTTTCAACTAAAAGATGATCTCCACATTTGCATATACATAACCAATAATTGAAATTGTCCGGCACAAGATGGCGATCAGAACTGGCGCGTTCAATAACAAATAAAGATCCAAATATCTTGCCCTGAAAGTCTATTCTCTGCTGTTTTTTTTCCATTAAGATCCTCAAAATAAATTTATTTTTTCATTACAACTCTGCACAATGTTGTGAGTAAAATAGGTCATACCTTATAGCCATTTAATGAAAAGGCCAAGGCGTTTTTTTGAGCGCTTTGTTATGATTTTTGTTTTTAACGATCTGAATTTTGTTGATCTTTATTGTGCATGGAATTATACCAATTTCACTAATTAAGTGATCTGTTTAGACGCCAGAAAAATGCATGAAAGTAAGGCATATATTTTAACCAGTATAAATAAACAGAAAATTAATGGATTTGGTATTATCTATTCACACTTTACTTTAATGGGGAGAATCCAATTTATCAGTGTTGCAATCAGGAGACTGCAGACAATACCTGTGGTATTGGCAGCCATATCCAGCCACTCTCCGTAACGATTAACGTAGGGTTGCAATAATTCAATCACGCCGCTCCAACAAATAAAAAACAAGCAGATAAACTGCCAATATTTTGGTTTACGCAAAGCTATCGGAAACATCAGTGCGCCATAAGCAATAAAGTGATGCGTTTTATCACTACCAGGGACCGAAGGTAAATTTTCCAATGGATAGAGAGACAGCAGAGTTATCAAAGTAAGAGTGAAGATGGTGATAATAATCCAATAGGTTCTAATCACAGCAAGTAGTAAAATCATTCAATACCTTGTTGATATAGCTTTATCATTTTTTGAGTTTAACCGCAGTGCCAAAAGCCATTATCTCCGACGAACCATCCATGATTGCGCTTGTAGTAAAACGTATACCGACAACTGCATCAGCTCCCTTTTCATTGGCGCTTGCAACTAGGCGTTGGATTGCTAGATCTCTGGCCTCGGTTAACATTTCTGTATAGCCTCTAATCTCACCACCTACAATACTTTTTAAACCCGCCATAATATCTCGTCCGATATGTTTAGCTTGAACTACATTGCCCGTAACAACGCCTACTATCTCTGTAATTTCTTTACCTGGAATAGTCTCAGTGGTTGAATAAATCATAAATCCTCCTTTAAAAGATAACGAGGCTGTAGAATGACTCTTACAGCCAAATTTTAGAAATAAATAAGTTATTTTAACTCGATTCTGCAGTTTTTAATTTTAAAGATGGCACGAAACTTTTTGGTTTTTCATATCAATAAGATATATTCATTGGTTAAAATAATGGATAAAAAAGCTATTTTGTTTTAAAAATAAAAATCATGTAACTATTTGGATTTAAAGCAGGTGAAATTTCATGCCAAAGCCGCAACAAAAAATGCGGAATCGAGTTTAACCAACTATAAGCGTGTTTCAGATACTAGGCAATACATTTACAACGCTTAAAAAGGCCTTGAAATTCTCCAACCAAATTATTTGTTCAGCACCAATGCTTTGCTTAGCGACGAGCAAGTGGGTGCTGTTTTTACTGTCTTTTTTAGTAAAACCGCGACAGCTGTTATGCATTCCGTGATTTGGCTTTTATGTTTAACCGCACCCATCGTTTCTGCAATAACGGCTACTGATTATGAAATGAAGTTAGCTTCCATCATTCCCACAATAACGGCTTGTGATATTTTGTTAATTTCATATTCAGAGGATGAGTAAATATCCCCTTCTTTATTACCCAAAGCTATGTCGACAACATGAGGCTTATGATCATGGATAAGAATAACTATCCTCTTATCCTGACTAATACAATCAATTGTAATTGCATCAGCTTCCATACCTTGATTACGCAATGTTTTATCCATTATCCCCATTAACAGATTGATATTATTAAACTTACTGTGGAAAAGATCGTTAGCACTAGAGACAATCTCTGATAAATTTTTTAGCTTACTCTTCATTTTTTACTCTTATTGATTAGGGGCCAGACTGAAACTAAACATTTTAATAACAACCATCCGATACAGTATCTTATCGGCGCCATGCAAGTATCTGTACGCGATATTCTTCACAAAAAATTCCTTTTGCCAAAGGGAGTTTACCATCCTTGCACAAGTTTTTTTTGGCAACCTCTATACTTGGAATACGTTAAAGAGTCCATTGTTAAGGAGTACCACCACCTGAAATAAGATAAATGAAAAAGGCTTAACTCTAAAGGTAAAGCACTTTTATTCGTCCTATACTTTTAACAATATCCTTAATTTTTTCAGCCAGAGCATGAGGGTTACAATTATTTTTCTGCCAATTATCCCGATGGCGATAAAGTTTACCTTCACCGGCGGCGGAAAAGCCCCTTAGTTTTGTACTTTAGTCATAAAACATTTAAGCACTGCAATCAAATTAAAAAAGAGGAGAAAAACGATGAAACAAGTGACGGTATTGTTAATAATTATTGCATTTTTACTGGTTGGTTGCACACAGCCGATAGGCTCCAAGGAGGGAGCAGGAACCCTGCTTGGTGCGACCACCGGTGCCATACTCGGTTCCAATGTGGGTAAAGGAAAGGGCAATGTTGTAGCTATTGCTATTGGTACTCTGGCGGGTGCCCTGTTTGGTCAAGAAATAGGTCGCTCACTGGACCGAGCCGATCGCATTGCCATGGGGCAGAATGCCCAGTACTCACTGGAACATACACGCAGCAATGAAACGACCCGTTGGAATAATCCTGATTCCGGTAACAGCGGTTCAATCATGCCCACCCGAACCTATCAGCAGACAACGGGTCAATATTGCCGCGAGTATCGCCAGACAGTAGTGGTTGGTGGCAAAAAGCAGGACGCATACGGCACGGCCTGCCGTCAGCCCGACGGCAGCTGGATAATTAATAATTAACACTACTTATATTACGATTAAAGGAGTTCTATCCTATACCCGAATTACCTGAGGATACAGAAATCAGCAAGTAGTTTGGGTATATAAAGCAAGCAGCTTGCTGCTCTGCACAAATAAACAACTATGCCACCCATTTTTCTACCCATTGTAACTACTAACACTTTAAAAGTTACAGTATAACTTTTAAAGTGTTAGTAATTTACGTGAAATGCTTAGTTACTTTTTGACTTTACATGTTGATTGAAAAAGAGATTTTTTAATCAACATGTAACAACTTTTCGACTACGTTTTGAATACTTTCTATCTCTACTGAAGTCGAGCTTTCTCTTTTAATATTGGATCTTATTTTCGCCAATACATCCGGTGATAAAATAGCATTTATGACGTTACTATCACTTAGGGCATTAACTTTATTCCAAGCTTTAAGTAATAAACTAGGTCGTTCCATGCCTACTTTCGAAATTAATGCAAAATTATCATTCATCGATTTGTCGAAACCATCATTTATTGTGACAGTAAATAGGTGATCTGCTTTGACTTTTGAACCGGAAATAATCTTAAACAGTCTCCACTCTCTCAAATTTGTAAGCAACACCCACTCAATACCAGAAAAAACACCATATGAAGTTGCTTGAAATATATGTTGATCTTTAAGGGGTAAACCCGCTCTTTTAACTTCAACAACTAATGATTCTTTATTTCCCACAGATAGTACGTAGTCAGCTCTTCTGCCTTCGATATTTTGTTCAGCCTTTATTTCATCAATGTTATAACCAAGAACATCCATTAATATTCGATCAACCAGCATTCTAGTATTTGATTCATTAATCTTATTTTTTGTTGCGGAATCTACTTGGGGGATAATCCTAACTACCTCTGAACGCATTTTTACAGCATGTTTATCTAGAATGTCTTGAGAGCTTCTTCTTTTATGCTTTAATCCAACAGTTTGTTGCTCCACCTCTTCAGAAACAGAGTTTACTGCGACATTGAAGTGATTTGCTAATGCCTCTAAGCCTCCATTAAATCCTTGCCCAACAGCCCTAAATTTCCAATTCTCATTGTGTCTATACAATTCAGCACACATTAGAGCTTTGACCAAACCTGTATCTGAAATTTGATAATTAAGTAATTCTTGACCTAAAAAAGTTCCATCAAGTAATCTGATATAAAGATTGCTGATAGAATTAAATATTGAATCTTGTGACTCCACTTCATCTATAGTTACACAAAAAACAATTTTTGAAACTTCACTCGGAATTAAAGAAAATGAAATATTGAACCCTTGTTGATCATTATTATTTAAAGGATCTGTTAGCAAATCAATCGAATTATTCTTGTCATTGGGTTGATTGTAAAAAATAAAGTCATCATTATTTCTAACCTTATTATTCTCTGTTAAAAAAAAAGCACTTATATCTATTTTATGAGATTGTTCTTTGTCTTTATCATTCCAACCTACACCTACAAATAATTGATTAATATCGCCACGCATCACATTGTCTAATTGAATGTTAGAACCTTTCTGCATTGTTTTCTCCATTAATTAAGTTTCCTGTGCTTTCTATATTGGTTGCAATTATTCTATAGCATTTTTCCATCAAAAACTTATAATTTATGTGTAGAGAGTATGTATAGCTATTCATGATTATAAGGGCTGATAATCATATTATTTTGTCTATGTGCCTACTAAATAAATAGAAGATGTTTTAATATAACACCCGTTATATGCATTTTTAGAGGCTACCAGATGGTAGCCTTTTTTGTGTATGGCTGTAAATTTTTCTAGGGCGCTTTGTCACCCTCAACGCCTTAGCTAGTAAATTCCCATGCATGCTTTTCCAGATTCAGAGGTGTTGCCTATCACACTCGAAAGCTCCCAAGCGGACTGTAATTGCTTAATACTATCGGGCACTACTAAGACCTCACTATCCAGGGTATTTTATTGTCAGATCAAAAAAGCGAACTTAAAAAAGTTCGCTTTTTTACTATTAGAGTTTCCAACTTCAGTGCCGGTTTCCAACTAGAATGACCGTGATCAACAATTGTTAACTTAGAGAATTAACTAATACGCTCAAATAACAGATCCCACACGCCATGACCGAGGTTATTACCACGATTTTCAAATTTGGTTAACGGACGCCATTCCGGGCGGGGTGCATAATCGCTCTCACTGGTGTTTTTAAAGTCTGGTGACGCCTGTAATACGGCTAACATATGCTCGGCATAATTTTCCCAGTCAGTCGCCATATGAATCACACCGCCGATCGCAAGCTTATGACGCATATTTTCAATAAAATGAGGTTGGACAATCCGACGTTTATGATGACGCGCTTTATGCCATGGATCCGGGAAATAAAGTTGGAATACTGCCAAACTGTTATCGGGGATCATTTTATCTAAGACCTCAACCGCATCATGGTTAATCACACGCAAATTAGTCACGCCAGCTTCTCCTGCATCCGCAAGGCAAGCACCCACACCGGGCCCGTGTACTTCAATACCAATAAAGTTCTTTTCTGGCGCGTTTTTCGCCATTTCAATTAATGACTTACCCATACCAAAACCGATTTCTAATACAATCGGCGCCTGACGTCCAAATAAGGCATTAAAATCAATTAATTTTTCTTCAAAATCAATCCCCATAGTATCCCAAAGGGTATCTATTGCCGTCTGCTGACGGTTGGTCATTCGTCCTTCACGTTTTACGAATGAACGAATTTTACGCATATATTTATGCTTTTCAACGGAATCAGCATTTTCTTCACTTGCTGAGTGTTCTTGGTCAGTCATTTTTATACCTTTATCACGGGATCATTTATATTGGCCCATTATACCAATAATATTTAATAATGGATCGACTTTATCTCCTTCCAAATAAGCACCTAATATTTGTGGCGTTATATTTTTAACGTAACTCTGTTATGCTCAACGCTCCTAAAAAAGTTCTCAAAATATAAAAGAGTTTGTAGTGAATCACGAAGATTTTAGTCAACGCATCATCGCATGGCATCAAAAATTTGGCCGTAAAACATTACCCTGGCAACAGGATAAAAGTCTTTATCGAACATGGGTGAGCGAAGTCATGCTGCAACAAACACAAGTTGCCACTGTGATCCCCTATTTTAATAAGTTTATGCGTGCTTTTCCAACTATCTCATACCTTGCCAATGCGCCTTTAGATGAAGTATTGCATCACTGGACTGGACTCGGCTACTACGCCAGAGCGCGTAATTTACATAAAAGTGCGCAATTTATTCGTGATAATTATGCAGGGGATTTTCCGGAAGAGTTTCAACAAGTGCTGGATTTACCCGGGATTGGACGATCCACTGCAGGGGCTATTTTATCTCTGACCTTGAATCAAAACTTTGCTATTTTAGATGGTAACGTCAAACGTGTCCTCACTCGCCATCAAACTATTGAAGGCTGGACAGGTGGAAAGTCCGTTGAAAATACCCTATGGCAACTTGCTGAAAAACTAACACCGGCAAAACAGACCAACATATTTAATCAGGCCATGATGGATATGGGGGCAATGGTTTGCACGCGCAGTAAAGCAAATTGTGTAGAGTGCCCTGTTCAGGACGATTGTTTAGCGCTTGCTGACGGGACAGTGAAAGCTTACCCGACACCCAAAGCTAAAAAGAAGATTCCAATAAAAACAGCTGTGATGCTGGTACTGTGCAAAGACGGTAAAACACTGCACTTAAAAAAACGTCCACCGGTAGGTATCTGGGGTGGATTATGGTGTTTTCCCGAATATGAAAGTGAAGCATTATGTCTGGCAGCTATTCAAGCACAGGGCATTGAACAGTTTAACAGCACCCTGTTACCCGCATTTCGTCATACTTTTAGCCATTTTCATTTTGATATAACCCCGCTAAAAATTGACGTTTCGATCATAGACACAAAACAAGTAATGGAAGAAAATGACACTCTTTGGTATAACTTACACCACCCACAAAAAATTGGGTTAGCAGCAGCAACAACAAAAATTATAACCGCTGTTAACAAAAACCTCTCAAAGGAGAAGATAGATGACTAGAACCGTATTTTGCAGTTATTTAAAAAAAGAAGCCCCTGGTTTAGCCTTTCAATTAATTCCAGGCGCTTTGGGTAAACGTATCTTTGACAATATTAGCCAGGAAGCCTGGTCAGAATGGCAAAAGAAACAAACAATGTTAATTAATGAAAAAAAATTAAAGTTAATGAACGCTGAAGACAGAAAAATTATTGAAGATGCAATGATTGGTTATCTTTTTGAAAATAAAGAAGTAGATATCGAAGGATATACGCCGGAAAAATAGTATCAAGATGTTGGCCACCCCGCAGATTAAGATTAACGCTGATGTTATTATTTTTAATCTTAATCGCAACAATGTTCACAAATAAAGCGGATAATGTTCAAAGGGTGAGCGAACAGCAGAAAAACCAAGTAAATATGTAGAAAGGTGTTGACGACCGAGACTAAAATCTATTTAATACGCCTCGTTCCGCTTCGTTAGCTCAGTCGGTAGAGCAGAGGATTGAAAATCCTCGTGTCCTTGGTTCAATTCCGAGACGAAGCACCATATTATAGTTTACTGAAAAGATTCATTTCCAATCGGTAAATGAGGTTGATAACCTCGGTGCAAATGCACACGTTTTCGTGTGCCGACTTAGCTCAGTTGGTAGAGCAACTGACTTGTAATCAGTAGGTCACCAGTTCGATTCCGGTAGTCGGCACCATTAATACCTTCTTTATTTTTAAAGAAGCTTGTTTTAAAAAACAAGAAAAGTTTTGCTTCGTTAGCTCAGTCGGTAGAGCAGAGGATTGAAAATCCTCGTGTCCTTGGTTCAATTCCGAGACGAAGCACCATCATCATCTAAGCCTTGGTAAAGAAATTTAGCAAGGCTTTTTTGTATCTGAATATTGATTAAAAATAATAGTCTCCGTGGTCCAGCTTATGCTCAAAGCCCGAAGACGAAGCATCATCATCCAGGCCCTTAAAGTGAAAACTTTAAGGGCCTTTTTGTATCTGGAAATTGATTAAAAATAATCGTCTCCATGGTCCAGCTTATGCTCAAAGCCCGAAGACGAAGCACTATCATTCAAGCCTTGGTAAAGAAATTTATCGAGTTTTTTTTGTATCTGGAAATTGATTAAAAATAATCGTCTCCGTGGTTCAGCTTTCGATCAATAGCCCACACCATCATTCAAGTCTCGCTAAAGAAATTTATCGAGGATTTTTTGTATTCAAATATTGATTAAAAAAATCGCGTATAGAAAGTCAAATAGCGCATTTATATTTGGCAGTATTAAAGCCAGGAATTAATAATATGATCTTCGCGGCTGCATTATCAAGGTATCTGTATCTTGGGGGTGCTTTGTTATAAACTAAAGCGTCAATATTACCCTCAATCTGGGCTTGGTTAATAAGGGAAAGGCTTAATTAAATGTTTTATGAAGGGACTGAAAAACGTTTAGAGATTATTACAACAGAAATGAATCTGTTACAACTTCCCGATTCTTTTTGGCAGCAAATGGTCGAGCAGGCAGATGCTTTCATTATTTCAAAAATAGAGAATAGCCAGCTTAAAGCCTACCTTTTATCTGAGTCGAGTTTATTCGTTTGGCATAATAAATTATTACTGATCACCTGTGGTAATACTCACCTTGTAAAAGCAGCACAATTCTTTCAAAAGCAATTCGATAAACGAGTTATTCAATCTTTATTATTTCATCGCCATCAAGCCCATTTACCTGAACTACAAAAAAGCAGTTTTTCACAGGATACTGTGCTATTAAAAACGCATCTACAGGGGAAAACAAAACATTGGCATGGAAATTACCGCGGTGACCTTTTTTTATTCGGAGAAACGCCTACAGGAGCTGTAAAGACGAAACAAATATTAATGCTGCATGGTTTGTGTGGCGATTTTTCCTGTTCGTTACAATCAGGCTCTGCCAGTCAGCAGTTGATTGCCTCAAGATTAGCGGTATTAGGGTTTTTCCCCTGCCTGCGAATAGACCAATTTACTTTTAGTCCAAAGGGTTATTCATTAAATGCGCTTGCAGGAGATCAGTACTTAACACTCCATATTACGCCGGAAAAATTAAGCACCTATTTGAGTGTGGAAAGCAGCTTTGAGGCGCAGGTCATGCAGCCCTTTAACGAGCATCTGCATGCCCTGTTTCGACCACAAAAAAGTAACTTAATGTCTTTTATTGATGATTCGGATCAAGGCTTAAAAATAACCGTCTCTTCGGCAATGCGGAATCCTTAATTACTCAAGTGTAAATACCGCCTCTACCTGATCACTTATTTTGATTTTATTCACTTGATAGGTGCTTTCATCTGTCTGCTCACTTTTTGCCCTCATCATAAGGGGCTGCACATAACTGTGCTGATAATTAATAGCATAAATTTTCCCTAACTTAGCTTGATAGGCTGAGGCTAAATTTTCCGCTTGCTCTTTGGAATCTTGAATGGCTAGTTGGCGAACTTTTAATTGCCACTCTTGTGGTGATTGTAAGCCATAATGCATTTGCCCGATAGATTCAATATTTGCCGCTACTACAAGTTCTAAAAATTGATTAACTTTATCAAGATCAGTTAATAGATAACTCAAATCACGGGTCGCGATAATCCCCTGTAAGGTACGTTGATCTTTTATATATTGGTATTGTTCTCTGGTGTTAATCTGACCTCTCTCCAGTATATTAGTATCAAAGCTGGCGCTTTTGAGATTAACTAAAAGTGCAGAAACCTGTTGATCAACATTCTGCTTAGCTAAAACGGCAGATTTCTCTAAGGAAGTCGCTTGAAACTGAACCATCACTTGATCTGGCTGTACTTCAATTTGTGCACTGCCGGTGACCGCAACATGGGGGCCATCGGGTAAAGCGCCTGCATTTACTAAAGTTGAAAGGGGAAGAGTTGCAATAAGCAGCATTGTAGTTAGAAAATAGCGCATAAATATCCTTAAAAATGATCAGGTGAGTTTAGGACAGGGCGTGGATCATTTAGTTGCATCGAGGTGTTATTTTGGGTAAAAAAAAAGCCAGCAATTAAGCTGGCTTGATAATTTAAATATTCAACTGACTAGTAACTGAATCCGTTAAATTATAGTACATCAACTGCGTTAAGATCTGAGAATGCTTTCTCAAGACGTGCAACCATAGATTCTTGAGCAGCGCGTAACCATGCACGTGGATCATAGTATTTCTTGTTAGGAGCATCTTCACCCGTTGGGTTACCGATTTGGCCTTGTAGGAAATCATGGTTTTTAGCTTCATAACCACGAACGCCATCCCAACATGCCCACTGCGTATCTGTATCGATATTCATTTTGATAACACCGTAACCGATAGACTCTTGAATTTCAGCTTCAGATGAACCAGAACCACCGTGGAATACGAAGTTTAAGCTGTTTGTTGGAAGACCGTGCTTCTCTGACACAAATGCTTGTGATTCACGTAGGATAGCTGGAGTCAGTTTAACATTACCTGGCTTGTATACGCCGTGTACGTTACCAAAAGAAGCCGCAATAGTGAAGTTAGGGCTGATTTTAGAAAGCTCAGTATTGGCATAATCAACTTCAGAGGGTTGAGTATAAAGTAATGAGTCATCCATACCAGAGTTATCAACACCGTCTTCTTCACCACCAGTACAACCTAGTTCTATTTCTAACGTCATGCCCATTTTAGACATACGCGTTAGGTACTCAGCACAAGTTGCAATATTTTCTTCTAGAGGCTCTTCAGAAAGATCTATCATGTGTGAAGAGAAAAGAGGCTTACCCGTTTCTGCAAAATGCGCTTCAGAAGCAGTTAGTAGTCCGTCGATCCAAGGCAGTAGTTTCCTTGCAGCGTGGTCGGTGTGAAGAATAACAGGAACGCCATAAGCTTCAGCCATTGCGTGAACGTGTTTAGCACCAGAAACAGCACCAAGAATAGCGGCTTCGTGACCAGGAAGTTTAAGACCTTTACCTGCGTTAAATGCAGCACCACCATTAGAGAATTGGATTACAACGGGTGCCTTAACTTTAGCTGCAGCTTCAAGTACAGCATTGATTGAATCACTGCCAACAACGTTTACCGCTGGAAGTGCAAATTTGTTTTCTTTTGCAACTTTAAATACTTTTTGTAAATCATCACCAGTGAGAACACCAGGTTTTACTACGTCTAAAATCTTAGTCATAAGGATAGTCCTGTTTATTTAGAGTTAAATTACATTTTGCTCAATTTCACGGCTGATATTACACAATTTTGTGATGAAAAGCACGAAAATGGAAATTGGATAAAATTAAAAATCAGATCGAATTGAAAAAACGAGCATTTATCTCGTTTTAACTGTTTTCTTAAGCATTTGCACGTGACTCTAGCATGGCCACTGCGGGTAAGACTTTACCTTCAACAAATTCAAGGAAAGCACCACCGCCCGTTGAGATGTAAGAAACATCTGCAGTAATACCAAATTTATCGATAGCAGCTAATGTATCACCACCACCAGCAACAGAGAACGCATCGGATTCAGCAATCGCTTTTGCGATACCAGCAGTACCCGCTTCAAAGTTTTTAAACTCAAAAACCCCAACCGGGCCATTCCAAAGAATAGTTTTAGCATCTTTTAGGATAGCCGCTAATACAGCTGTTGAATCAGGACCTAAATCGAAGATCATGTCATCATCTTGCACGTCTGCCACGTTTTTAATAACGGCTTCTGCGTTTTCATCAAAGGCTTTAGCACAAGCAACATCTGTCGCAACAGGAATAGCACAGTCAACCATTAGTTTTTTAGCTGTTTCAACTAAGTCGGCTTCATATAATGATTTACCAACATTATGGCCTTGTGCTGCAATAAAGGTATTAGCAATACCACCACCAACAACAAGTTGGTCAGCAATTTTAGAGAGAGACTCAAGTACCGTAAGCTTGGTAGATACTTTAGAACCACCCACGATAGCTACTAACGGGCGAGCCGGATTGTCCATTGCTTTACCTAATGCTTCAAGCTCAGCGGCAAGTAATGGGCCTGCGCATGCGACAGGCGCAAATTTAGCAATGCCGTGAGTCGATGCTTGAGCACGGTGAGCCGTACCGAATGCATCCATTACGTAAACATCACAAAGTGCAGCAAGTTGCTTAGCAAGACCTTCTTCATCTTTCTTTTCACCTTTATTAAAACGAACGTTTTCCAGAACAACGACTTCACCTGGGTTTACTTCCAGACCATTTAAGTAATCAGTGACTAAACGGACGGGCACATCTAACGCTTCATTTAAATAATCAACCACAGGTTGTAGAGAGAATGCGGCATTTTCTTCAGCAGTACCGCCTTCAACGGGACGACCTAAGTGAGATGTGATCATTAATTTAGCGCCTTTTTCTAACGCTAGTTTAATTGTTGGGATAGAAGCACGGATACGCGCATCAGATGTAACTTTACCGTTTTTAATTGGCACATTAAGATCTTGACGAATAAATACGCGTTTGCCTGCTAAATCTTGATCTACCATTTTCTTTACTGACATGATGAGTCCTCTCATTTGATTTTAAAACTATATATACTGAAATTACTTGAAGATGCAGTCATCAGCAAGACCATAAATGATGGCTTTCCAGGCAGAAGGTTGATGATCTCGTTATTCTAAATCAAAGCCTGCTAACAACATCAGTCATCATCTTACCCTTCGGGAGATTAGCCCGAAAGCGAGCTCTGCGTTGTAACACTTGAGAAGGTAATAACCCTTCTCATCATGTTACGCCTTGTTCTAGGATCTGGGCGAAACTCTGCATCTGCATCTGCATCTTCAGGTAGTTTAGGTATACTTCTGATATTACTGCCTGAATATCTGTCCAAGCCTAGCTATAACAAAGCTTTATAGTAAACATTTGTCGGTTCAACTTGTATTAGTTGTGAGCAGTATAGACGAAAGTTTTTCTGACTTCGATGTTAATGAGAGTGTAATTTACCTTTTTCCCCTGCGGGGGAGTTGATTTGCATCATTTTCCACAACTTATTTCACCACATAAGACAATAATTGAGGTTTTCAAGCTAATTAGCTGAAATTTAAGTTTATTAACGACAGCCGATTGCTCTTTTTTTACCGTGGTTAATAGCGTGAGTTATTCGCATTTTCCACCTAAAAAACACTGATTCAACGGCTTAAGATATAATATTGAGCAATCATCTGAAAAGGCAAAGTATCAACAGAAAATTTAATCGATTATTTTACAGAAGGCAAAACCTAAAAATCTGCTGTGCCGGTTAAATTTCATATTTTTTGCGATCACCCAAGTCATAAAAAAGGGGCATGTTAAGTTTTTTCCAAGCCATATACAGATATAAAAAAGCCGCGAGAAAAAAAATGCCAGCTGCCCATTGCGCCTGTGCAAAAAATACAGCGAACCAGGACAGCACTAATAAAACGGGCACGAACTTAAGGTAAAAAAATGAAAAACAATGGCTTTCCTTAATAGCGATACCCGACAGGGTAATAGACAATGCACCCAGGCTCAAGTAATCCGCTTGTTGCAAGGCTAACGGCAACTAACCAAACACCTACCCAACAGGAGGTGACTAATATCCAACGGACGGGTTTTTTATAAATATGTAATGAAGCGGCCTGCAATAAAGCACCCAAAGATAAAAATATTAGGCAGTGTTTAAACCAATAGGGATAAAAAAGTTGTTGTACTGCCAGCAGGAGTAAAGAAAGACCTGTCAATATCATCCCGCAACGATATAATATGATACTTATTTTATCCCAAATATCTAATCGTTCTTTTACCCCTATATCTGCCATAATCAAACCTTGATTGAAAAGATAATTGAATGGAATAGAATTAAAATAGATAAACCTCAGGTCTTAATCTACAAAAGAATATTACGCTTTCATTATTCCAAATTGAGGTTACATATTATGACTAAACTGATTTTTCGTTGTTTATTAAGAATATGCAATAATAAACAGACTTCCAAATATTTTGTTATAAAACTAGAGAATCATCATGAACAGCATTGAAATTCGTGGCGCTAAAACTCATAATCTTAAAAATATCGATATCTCTATTCCACGCGATAAACTGATTGTGGTCACCGGACTTTCGGGTTCCGGAAAATCATCTCTGGCTTTTGATACCCTATACGCGGAAGGACAGCGCCGTTATGTTGAATCCCTTTCGGCCTACGCACGCCAGTTTCTCTCCTTAATGGAAAAACCTGATGTTGAGCATATAGAAGGTTTATCACCGGCGATCTCCATAGAGCAAAAATCAACCTCTCATAACCCGCGATCTACGGTCGGAACTATTACTGAAATTCACGATTATCTGCGCCTTTTATTTGCGCGTATCGGTGATCCGCGCTGCCCGACACATAACGTTACCCTTAATGCACAAACCGTTAGTCAGATGGTGGATTCAATTTTAAGTAATCCAAGTGGCAGTAAAATGATGCTCCTTGCCCCAATTGTCAAAGAGCGTAAAGGCGAGCATGTTAAAACCTTTGCAAGTCTTGCTGCACAGGGATTTTTACGGGCGCGGATTGACGGGGAGATTTGTGACTTAAGCGATCCACCGGCATTAGAGTTACATAAAAAACACACTATTGAAGTGGTTGTGGATCGTTTTAAAGTGCGCGATGACTTAAAACAGCGCTTGGCTGAGTCCGTCGAAACAACCCTGAATTTAAGTAACGGCTCAGCGGTTGTCGCCTTTATGGATAACGATCAACCGGAACAACTTTTTTCAGCTAACTTCGCCTGTCCGCATTGTGGTTACAGTATTGCAGAATTAGAGCCACGCATATTTTCCTTCAATAATCCAGCAGGTGCCTGTACAACCTGTGAAGGACTCGGCATCGAGCAATATTTTGATCCTGAGCTTGTGGTCAGCAATCCTTCATTAAGCTTAGCTGATGGGGCCATTGACGGCTGGAGCAGTAAATCTAATTATTATTTCCAGATGTTACTCGCGGTTTGTGATCATTATGGATTTTCAGCTGAGATCCCTTTTCAGAATCTCAGTAAAAAACAGCAGCAAATTGTTTTATCTGGCTCAGGCAAAGAGAAAATCTTATTTTCATACAGTAATGATAAAGGGGATATTGTCTCCCGCTTACATGTGTTTGAAGGTGTTATTCCAAATAGAACGCGTCGCTACCACGAAACAGAGTCCAGTGCGATGCGCGAGCACCTTGCTAAATATATGAACCGCCAGCCCTGCTCGAGCTGCCGGGGATCGCGTTTAAAAGAATCCTCGCGCCATGTCTTTATTAATGAGGTCAACCTGCCTTATATCTCGCAATTATCTATTGCAGATGCAGAATCTTTTTTTGCCGATATCAAACTGCAGGGACAAAAAGCGACAATAGCAGAAAAAATTCTTAAAGAAATTTTAGAGCGTCTTAGTTTTTTAGTTAATGTTGGTCTTAATTACCTGAGTTTAGAACGCAGTGCTGAAACTCTTTCCGGAGGGGAAGCGCAGCGTATTCGTCTTGCTAGCCAAATTGGCGCAGGGTTAATGGGGGTAATGTACGTCTTAGATGAGCCTTCTATAGGTTTGCATCAACGCGATAATGCGCGTTTATTGAAAACCTTAACGCATCTACGCGACCTTGGAAATACCGTGATCGTCGTTGAACATGATGAAGAGGCCATTCGTCTGGCCGATCATATTATTGACATCGGCCCCGGCGCAGGTATCCATGGTGGTTTTGTTATCGCAGAAGGTAATTATAAAACAATTCTTAAAGCCAAAAACTCATTAACTGCTGATTACCTCAGTGGCCGTAAGTCGATAGCCATTCCTTCAAAACGCACCGCGCTTAGCGATAAGTGGATAAAATTAAGCGGAGCAACGGGTAACAACTTAAAATCAGTCAATCTAGAAATACCAATTGGGGTATTAACTTGTATTACTGGTGTTTCCGGCTCAGGTAAATCAACCTTGATTAATGATACCTTGTATCCACTTGCACAAACCCGATTAAATAAAGCGACCATCCTTAAGGCTTCTCCCTATCAAAAGATAACCGGTCTTTCTCATTTAGATAAAGTGGTCGATATTAACCAGAGTCCGATAGGCCGGACCCCACGTTCAAATCCAGCGACTTACACCGGTATCTTTACCCCTATTCGTGAACTGTTTGCCGCGACAGCTGAATCACGTGCGCGCGGTTATAAACCAGGCCGTTTTAGTTTTAATGTCAAGGGCGGACGCTGTGAAGCCTGCCAGGGTGATGGGGTCATTAAAGTTGAAATGAACTTTCTGCCTGATGTTTATGTCCCTTGTGATATCTGTCAGGGTCAACGTTATAACCGCGAAACATTAGCGGTTAAATATAAGGGCAAAAATATCCATGAAACCTTAGATATGACCGTTGAAGATGCTTTTAAGTTTTATCAACCCGTTCCCGTGATCGCGCGAAAATTACAAACATTAATGGATGTAGGCCTGTCCTATATCCGTTTAGGCCAAGCTGCAACCACCCTTTCAGGTGGAGAGGCTCAGCGGGTAAAATTAGCCAAAGAGCTTTCCAAACGTGATACCGGTAAAACCCTGTATATTCTGGATGAGCCAACCACAGGTTTACACTTTCATGATATTGCCCAACTTTTAAAAGTCATCCAGGCTTTACGCGACCATGGTAATACTATTGTTATTATTGAGCATAATTTAGATGTGATTAAAACCGCAGATTGGATAGTTGATCTAGGCCCCGAAGGCGGTAATGGCGGCGGTGAAATTATCGCGGCAGGAACGCCGGAAGAAGTTATAAAAGTATCGGCCAGTTACACCGGACAGTTTTTAAAAGAAATGTTAAACAAAAAAATTATAAGTGCATAACACCTGCGCATAACACCAGTGCATAGTTATAAATATTACAGCGATAAAAAGAGCCATTGAAAATGGATTTACAACAAAAATTAACCTGTGTATTTATAATAATTTTTGCGCTTTTAATGGGCATTGGAGCCCATTATTTTCAGCATAATCAGGGTGGCAGTGGCCTTGAATTGGCACAGAATAATGTAGTATGGATATTTTTTTCAGTCTTGATTAGTCTTGGTTTATGGAAAATAACCGTACAACAAAAAATATTCTACAGCCGTTTTACGGTGGTTTTATTAAGCGCTTTTATCCTCTTTTATATTCCTCTTTTTTACCCTAACAATGAGCTGGCCGATCAGAGTTATACACGCTTAATCGGCCTGTTTGCCGGTATATTGCTCTTTATCAGCCTGCAGCAGTTCCAGTTTGATAAAAAGAACCTCGAAAAACTTTTATTACTTATTGTACTCGCCGGTTTTATACAGGCTTGCTACAGCTTAATGCAGGATTATCTGCTGCCAGCCAATAATATTTTTGGTTATGATGTAGGTTATGGGCGTCCCTATGGCATTTTTCAGCAACCCAATGTACTTGCCAGCTTTATGGCAACAACGCTGATTTTAGCCGGCTACTTATTACAGCAAATCAAAGATAAAAAATTACAAATATTTTTACTATTAAGCGCCCTGCTTAATATGTGGGTGATAACCATCACCGTCTCACGCACTGGTTATTTGGGGTTATTGATAGCTTTTGTCTTATTTATTCCGTGGGCATGGCAAAGCAGTAAACGAAAATTCGGTATATTCATTCTGGCTATTTTCTTAGGCCTGGGTTTAGCCTCGACAAAAGGAGGAGATATTCTCGGGAAAAGAAATATTGCTAATATGACCGAAGGCGGTGGGCGTCTAACCCATTATAGTAATAGTTGGGATATGATCAAAAAGCACCCTTTAATAGGATATGGTTACGGGGGATTTGAAAAAAACTATTTAATCAACACCGCAGAGCGGGTTAAAAATAGCAAATCAAAACCTGAACACCAGCATCTTACTCACCCACATAATGAAATATTATTCTGGGCCATTGAGGGTGGTGTGGTACCAATAGTCGCAATATTGTTATTGGTAATCGCTTTTATACACTTATTAGGAAAATTTAGATTAACCCATGCAATGGCTTTATCCACACTGGTTATTCCTATCGCGGTGCATACCCAAACTGAATATCCATTTTACCATTCTGCTCTGCACTGGTTAGTTTTGCTAGTATTGGTCTTTTATATTGACTCCCAGTCCGAAAACAGTCGGCAAAAAATGTTCCGGCCAACCTTTGCATTGCGTGCAGTTGCATTATTAACCCCGCTCTTTACCACACTATTTATGCTCAGCAATTTACATACTATCTCCAAAATAACCGCATATGAACGTAATGAAAAGCCAAATATTCAACTGCTGCTTGATGTGGTGAATCCACTAGTATTTGCAGATCGTTTTGAATTCCATCTCAATAATTTTCGTTTAAGACTGGCAAGTCAAATGGATCAACCTGAAGATCTTCAAAAAATAATAGATTCGACAGAAAAAACCATTGAAAGCAAACCAAAAGCGTTTTTTTATACTATTCTTTATTTTGCTTATCTCAATAATCAGCAGCCGGAAAAGGCGCAGAAAACGCTGGATTATGCGCTATATTTGTATCCAGAGGACCACCAATTGGCCAATATAGATAAACAAACCAGTCAAGCTGCAGCAAGTAGTTCAGCGCAAGCTTCACCAGTTAATGTCAACGAAGAAAAAAAGATAACTGAACAATAATAACTGAACAATAATAACTGAACAATAAAAGAGTCATCACTCCTTATGAAACAACTCAAGTACATTCAAAAATGGAAAATTTTACTGTCGTTATTGGTTAGTTTACTGCTGACGAATAATGTCTGTGCTGATGTTTATAGAATGATTGATAAAGAGGGTAATCAACATTTTGCTGAACGTAAAGTTGATTCAACTTACCACTTGATATTAAAAAGTGATTCTAATACAAGTTCAAACTCGTTCAATACCCAGAAACGTAAAAATGTGACTGTTGTTAGGGTACCAAGGAACAAAACACTGCAAAAAAAATACCACCCTCTTATTCTTCAAGCGGCAAATCTATATCACCTGGAGCCATCATTTATTCATGCGGTGATCACAGCAGAATCCAGCTATCAGTATAATGCAGTTTCATCCGCTGGTGCGCAGGGTTTGATGCAGTTGATGCCGGAGACGGCGCTGCGTTTTGGTGTCAATGATCCTTTTGATCCCAAGCAGAGTATTCACGCCGGCACAGAATACCTGTATACACTGCTGCAGGAGTTTAAAAGTAAAGAGCTCGCGTTAGCGGCATACAATGCAGGAGAGGGCACAGTAAGACGTTATAATAAAACAATTCCGCCCTACCCCGAGACTGAACACTATATTAATAAAGTAATGGGATTTTATTGGTATTACCGCAATAGCCTCTAAAGCCCCATTCTTTATTAAAGCGGTCCATAAGCTTAAATTTTATCCCTTTAGGCTAAAACTAATTGGCTTACGCGTTTTTTTGACCGCTTTACTCTTTTCAGGTTGAGCTGCTGGCTTGGTTGGCATTCTCCCCTTAGCTTCTTTTTTATGCTCAACAACCTCCGGCTCCAAAACTTCATAACCTTCGGTTTGACCTTGTAAAGCAATCTGATAATGCTGCTCATTAAAACTAATTACATCTCCCGCATAGATTTTTTTGCGTTTTTGAGTTTCAACCTGACCATTCAAAAAAACATAACCTTCGGTGATCGCAAGTTTCGCTTCCCCACCACCCGACACTAAGTTTGCGAATTTCAGTATTTTATAAAGGGCTGTTGGCTCCTCTTTAATTTCCACCAGCGTTGCGTAAATTTCTTGCTCTGACATATCACCTTCTTTATGATTATATTAACTGACTTATTTACCCGTCAGACTATGATCCCAATCTTTCCAAACCACCTCAAAACCTTTTGATTTAACCAACTTCGCCATTTTAGCCGGGGATCTGTCATCGGATATTTCAAACTGCTCAAGGGCTTTTGTCGATGTTGCTGCATAACCACCGGGCTGTGTACTGGATCCCGCACTTAATGATGTAATACCTAAAGGTAAAACATGATCTCTAAAATGTTCAGATTCGCGTGTTGAAAGTGATAATTCAACCTCGGGACTAAATAATCGATAGGCACAAATCAATTGTACCAGTTCTTTATCATCCATCACCGACTTTATTTCCATGCCGCCTGCACAGGGACGTAGACGTGGAAATGAGATTGCATAGCGGCTTTGCCAGTATATTTTCTCTAAATAATTCAGATGTGCGGCCACATAAAAACAATCGGTGCGCCATTCCTCAAGACCAATTAAACAGCCTAAGCCCATTTTAAGCATACCCGCTTTGCCGAGTCTATCATGGGTATCTAAACGGTACTTAAAATCAGATTTTTTACCCTTTAAATGATGCTCTGCATAGGTAACCGGATTATAGGTTTCCTGATACACCAATACGGCATCAACACCATACTCAATAAGCGCTTCATATTCGTGCTGATCTAAAGGCTGCACCTCAATGGAGATATGCGAAAAATGTTTTTTTATAATAGGCAGCGCCTGTTTAAAATACTCAACCCCAACCTTGCGTTCAGACTCCCCGGTCACCAGTAAAATATGGGCAAAACCCATTTTTTTAATCGCTAAACACTCATCTTCAATCTCTTTCATATCCAAGGTCTTGCGACGAATAGCATTATGCATAGAAAAACCACAATAGGTGCAGATATTGCTGCACATATTGGACAAATAGAGGGGAATAAAAAATTGCTGTGTTTTACCAAAACGCTGCTGGGTCAGTTGTTGTGATTTTTGTGCCATTTGCTCGAGGAAAGGCTCAGCTGCGGGAGAGATTAACGCTTTAAAGTCTTCTAAATCTAAACGTTCTTTAGACAAAGCGCGCTTTACATCATTTTCACTTTTACCATAAATAGACAGGCGGATATCATCCCACTGATAATTTTTTATCTGTTCACTAAAGCTCATAATTTGCTTACCCCGCCTGTAAAAAGGCAGTCAGTGGACTTGACGCAACAGCATGATTCACCTGTCCCGCTAAACCTGCAAGATATGCCTGTCGCCCGGCCTGCACCGCTTTAGCAAAAGCTTCACTCATCAAAACGGGATCATTTGCCACCGCCATGGCGGTATTCACTAACACTGCATCGGCACCTAACTCCATTGCCAGCGCCGCATGCGAAGGACTGCCAATGCCTGCATCCACAATCACCGGAATATTCGCCTGCTCAATAATAATCTCTAAAAAATCAATGGTTTTTAACCCTTTATTAGAACCAATGGGGGCGCCCAATGGCATTACCGCCGCACAGCCGGCGGCTTCTAAATGTTTACACAAAACAGGATCGGCATGCACATAGGGCAGTACCACAAAACCATCACGCGCTAAAAATTCAGCGGCTTTTAATGTTTCAATAGGATCCGGCAGCAGATACTTAGGATCCGGATGAATTTCTAATTTTATCCAGTTGGTCTGCAAGGCTTCACGGGCGAGTTGTGCAGCAAATATCGCCTCTTTGGCATTACGGGCACCGGAAGTATTAGGTAATAAATTCATCCCGTTTTTAATTAAGGGCGCGAGAATATCATCATCCTTATGCTCCATATCAATACGCTTTAACGCCATAGTGACTAATTCAGATTGGGATGCCCTGAGCGCTGCAATCATAGTTTTTTGGTCATTAAATTTACCTGTGCCAGTAAATAATCGCGAAGTGAAGGTTTTATCGGCAATCACTAATGGATCATTGCCCTGCATTTTATTAAATAACATTGATGGCTAGCCTCCTGCTATGGCTTGAAAAAGCGAAATTTGATCGCCTTCATTAAGTTTATATTCAGCCCATTTTGAACGGCTTATAATATGCTGATTAACTGCAACTGCGCTGCCTTTTAAAGGACTTTCTAACAGCAATAATAATTGTTCAATATTACAGTTGGCGGGGATTGTTATTACCTGTTCGTTTACAAAGATATTCATTGAATTTGTCCGCATACGGGGCATTTGGGATCTTTATTAATCACAAAGGTTTGCCACTCTAAGGTTTTAGCATCAAAAAGTTTTAATTTATTATTAATGCCTGAAGGTAAACCAAGTAGATACTTCAATGCCTCAAGTGCCTGCAAGGTGCCAATGGTACCAACCACAGGACCAAGCACCCCTGCATTGCTACAATTCAAAGCCGGCTCTTCACTATTGGGGAATAGGCAGTGGTAACAAGCAGAATCGGCTTTACTGTGGTCAAAAAACATTAACTGCCCTTCGAAGCGAATAGCAGCACCCACAATTAAGGGGGTTTTCGCCTGTACACAGGCGTTATTAATCATCTGCCGACTGGCCATATTATCGGTACAATCTAAGACTAAATCCGCCAGAATAAGCTCCATCGAAAGTTGTGATTGACTCATTTGAGTATTAATGACGCGTACTCGTACTTCAGGATTAAGTGCCTCTAAACGCTGTTTCATTAAGGTCACTTTAGGCGCGCCTAGATCACTGTTCTGATAAGCGATTTGGCGTTGCAGATTGCTCACTTCCAAATGGTCAAAATCAGATATTACCAGTGTGCCTACCCCCGCAGCGGCTAAATACAGTGCGGCGGGTGAGCCGAGTCCGCCCATACCAATAATCAGTACCTTGGAAAATTTCAAAGCGCTTTGCCCGGACTCACCAACATCTTCCAATAATAGATGACGGCTATAACGTAATACTTCAGGATCCGTTAACATGATTTACCTTAATATTATTATGAATACTTCAAGTAGAGAGCCTTAAACTCACCACTCTTGGCTATTTTTTACTGGATCACTTGATTAAATGATTCAATGGCGATTTTGGGAGAGTCGGCATGGGTTATTGCGCTAACCACTGCAATACTGCCAACCCCTGTTTTCCAAACTGTGGTAGCCCGCTCAAGATTAATGCCGCCAATCGCCACCGTTGGAATATCGGATAACAACTGTGCATATTTTCCTAAACGGCTTAGCCCCTGCGGATCCGATGGCATCTGTTTCGTTTGAGTGGGGAAAATATGCCCCAGTGCGATATAACTGGGTTTTAACTGCTGCGCCCGTAATATCTCATAATAACCATGGGTACTAAGCCCTAAGCGCAGGCCCGCATCGGCAATCATGGGTAAATCCGCAACGTCCATATCTTCCTGACCAAGATGCACCCCGTAGGCCTGATGTTTGATGGCCAGTTGCCAGTAGTCATTAATAAACAAACGCGCATTATATTTACGTCCAAGGGCAATGGCCTCAATAATCTGCTGCTCAACTTGTTCCGGTTGTTTGTCTTTAATTCGCAGCTGCAGGGTTTTAACCCCCAACTTCAGGACTTTGTCCAACCATTCAACACTGTCCAGCACTGGGTATAGCCCCAGTTTCAAAGTGCCACAGGAAGCAAAACCGGGCCCGGCTTCCAATGTCCCCGGCAGATCTAACTCATAACCGATTTTTGACTCGGGTAACACTACTTCCGGAAAATCAGTTTTATTGGTTGGCCAGCCTAAATGGGCTATTCCATAGAAGCCAAGCTTTTTGGCCGCTTTTAGCTCTTGATTCAGATAGGCTTTCGCAACCACCAAAGCATCTTCAATAAAGTAGCCCAAGGCGATAGTTGCGCCAATGGCACTGGCTAAGATGCCCCCCGTGCCGTGACTCTCCATACGAGTCAGTCGTGCGCTGCTTAATGCGATTTCACGCTTGCCATCTGTCCAGTAATCAAGCGCTATTTTATCCACCAGTTCAAAATCACCACCTTTAATCAAGACACTTTGACAGCCCAGCGAGATGAGTTTTAAAGCGGCAGGTTTTAGCGACTCACCACTGATTAAAGCATGACCGGATAAGGTAAGTACTTCACCGGCATTGGCGGTTAACAAATCAATGCAGGGTAGTAAGGCTGTTCTAATAAGCTCAACAAGCCCTTCTTCTGCCATCTTCTCACCCGTCAATGCAACTGCGACCGGATCGTAAATCACAAAAGGTGGCACCGCCCAGGTTTGTTTAAATTCAGCCAATTTTTCAGCGAGAATCTGCACATGTTTCACACTGGTAATTAAACCAATTTTGATCACCTTTGCCTGCATATCGGCCGTTAAACAGGCTAATTGATCGGTGAACATCTGTTCCGATACACTTTCAACCAAACTCACGGTCGCCGAGTTTTGCGCGGTAACCGCGCTAATCACCGAGCAGCCATCAGCGCCTAAGTCTTTAAAAGTATGGAGATCCGCCTGAATCCCCCCACCACCAGTGCAATCAGAAGCACCAATACTCCAAACAAGTTTATTCATATTTATCCTTAACAAGAGCAGCTATCTGCTGACAGCTAACAGCCGACAGCCGACAGCTTTTTTATAAAACTGGCTGATAAATTTCAGCACCAGAGTCGTTAAATTCTTTGGCTTTAAGTGCCATGCCTTCTGCTGCTGTCATAGTAATAGTTTCATCTAAAATCTTAATACTGATCTCACCTGAATCTAATTTTGCAGTGAAATCACGCACATCCTGAGTAATTTTCATTGAACAGAATTTTGGCCCGCACATTGAGCAGAAATGCGCGACTTTTCCGGATTCCTGCGGCAGGGTTTCATCATGATATTCTCGTGCGGTGACTGGATCTAAACCGAGGTTAAACTGATCTTCCCAGCGAAATTCAAACCGTGATTTTGACAAGGCATTATCACGAATTTGCGCACCTGGATGCCCTTTTGCTAAATCCGCGGCATGCGCTGCAATTTTGTAAGTAATTAAACCGACTTTTACATCATCTTTATTTGGCAGACCTAAATGCTCTTTTGGGGTGACATAACAAAGCATTGCACAACCGTACCAACCAATTTGCGCGGCACCTATGCCCGACGTAATATGATCATATCCCGGTGCAATATCCGTGGTTAGCGGCCCTAAGGTATAAAATGGCGCTTCAAAACAATCGTCCAGCTGTTTATCCATATTCTCTTTAATCATCTGCATCGGCACATGACCCGGACCTTCAATAATCACCTGTACATCGTATTCCCAGGCAACTTTAGTCAGTTCGCCTAACACTTCCAATTCTGCAAATTGTGCCTGATCATTAGCATCTGCAACTGATCCGGGCCGCAGACCATCACCTAAAGATAATGACACATCATATAGCTGACAGATTTCACAAATTTCGCGAAAATATTCATAAGCAAAGTTTTCTTTATGATGCGATAAGCACCACTTTGCAAAGATTGAACCGCCGCGAGACACAATACCCGTAACACGTTTTGCTGTCATCGGCACAAAACGTAATAATACACCGGCATGAATAGTAAAATAATCCACCCCTTGCTCGGCCTGTTCAATTAAGGTGTCACGGAAAACGTCCCAACTGAGATCCTCAGCCACACCCTTTACTTTTTCCAGTGCCTGATAGATAGGTACTGTACCGATTGGCACGGGAGAGTTACGCAGGATCCATTCACGGGTTTCATGAATATTACGCCCGGTCGACAAGTCCATTACCGTATCACCACCCCACAGCGTTGACCAAACCAGCTTTTCAACCTCCTCTTCAATTGAAGAGCTTACCGAAGAGTTACCAATATTAGAATTTACTTTTACCAGAAAATTACGGCCGATAATCATTGGCTCAAGTTCCGGATGATTAATATTGGACGGGATAATGGCACGTCCGCGAGCAACTTCCTGACGCACAAACTCCGGGGTTATTTTTTCCTGCAGATTGGCACCAAAACTATGACCCGCATGCTGAAAATGCAGCGCTTCACATTTTACGCGGTCACGGCCCATGTTTTCACGAATAGCAATGTATTCCATTTCAGGGGTAATAATACCTCGGCGTGCATAGTGCATTTGGGTGACACATTGTCCTTTTTTAGCGCGTAAGGGTTTAGGCCGATTTGCAAAGCGCAAATCATCTAAACTGTCATTAGCCAAACGTGCCTTGGCAAAATTTGAGGTGACACCTTCCAGTGTTTCAACATCATCACGGGCAGCAATCCAGGATTGACGTAATTTAGGTAAGCCGGCATGCACATCTATTTTCGTTTTAGGATCCGTATAAGGGCCGGAAGTATCATAAACGGGAATAGCTTCATTTTTTTCAAAAACGGGCTGTTCTCCACTGCCTGCCAGCAAAGTATCGGCCTGATGAATTTGTCGCATTGCCACTTTAATCGGATGAAGTTCACCCTTAATAAAAATTTTTTCTGAATTGGGGTAGGATTCGTTATTGAGATTTTGAATATAGTCCTGCGCTGCTCGGCGGGAGGCTTTGCGGGATAAACCTTTACGGCTGCTGGTTTTTAAATTCGAGTTTACTTGATTAGACATAGCATTCTTTACCTTAATTAAATTGGGTAGTGAGAGTGCTTGTCGAAATTCAGTGGAAAGAGTAAAGAAAGGAGATTCATTTTCTTTATGCTTGTTTCCTACGCAGGTATTAACCCAATCAGGTTCCACGGATTCCACTTTGCTGTACAAAAAACACCTGTTATTGGGTGATCATATTGCAAACTCAGTAGTCTCAGCCCGAAGGCGCTCCGACAAGAGCCAGCAGTATAGAAGAAAAAGCGGGCAAGTTAAATAGAATAACTGAATGTTAGGCATTAAATCAGATCAGAATAGAATCACTCAATGAATGGAATTGGTATAACAAACGAACCAAGTGTTTAACGGCGGTGCAGGAAATTTTGCTTAAGTGACAGCCATAAAAACCTCGTTATAGAAATAACGAGGTTTATTAATCTTAAAAGTTATTTAAAAGAAACTATTTCTTTTAAATAACTTTATCAGCTTTAACTTTTTCGATTACGCCTTCAGCAACATTGTTTGGACAAGGCATGTAGTTTTTAAACAGTATAGAGAACTGACCACTGACTAATGTCATTATACGTAAAGAACTGAATATATGTGCCCAGATATTTTTGCAGGCAGACATAAAAAAACCCCACTATCATGGATAACGAGGTCTATTAATCTTAAAAGTTATTTAAAAGAAACTATTTCTTTTAAGCCACTTTATCAGCTTTAACTTTTTCGATTACGCCTTCAGCAACATTATTTGGACAAGGCATGTAGTTTTTAAACAGCATCGAAAACTGACCACGAACAGGAGTCGCAGAGCTCCTCCGCCCATAACACTAGACTGTCGTCTAATTCGCCCTGCTGCATTTGTACGTAAAAAACTGAATATATGTGCCCAGATATTTTTGCAGGCAGACATAAAAAAACCCCGCTATCATGGATAACGAGGTCTATTAATCTTAAAAGTTATTTAAAAGAAACTATTTCTTTTAAATAACTTTATCCGCTTTAACTTTTTCGATTACGCCTTCAGCAACATTGTTTGGACAAGGCATATAGTTTTTAAACAGCATAGAGAACTGACCACGGACTAATGTCATTGTACGTAAAGAACTGAATATATGTGCCCAGATATTTTTGCAGGCAGACATAAAAAAACCCCGCTATCATGGATAACGAGGTTTATTAATCTTAAAAGTTATTTAAAAGAAACTATTTCTTTTTAGCAGCTTTATCAGCTTTAACTTTTTCGATTACGCCTTCAGCAACATTGTTTGGACAAGGCATATAGTTTTTAAACAGCATAGAGAACTGACCACGGCCTGATGTCATTGTACGTAGAGAACCAATGTAACCAAACATTTCTGAAAGAGGTACGTCAGCTTTAATACGAACACCACTAGTTCCTGCTTCTTGGCCGGCAATCATACCACGACGACGGTTAAGGTCACCGATAACATCACCCACGTGATCATCAGGCGTAAATACATCTACAGCCATGATTGGTTCAAGAAGTTGTGCACCCGCTTTTGGAATTGACTGACGGAATGCACCACGTGCTGCTAATTCAAATGCAACTGCAGATGAATCGACGGCATGGAAACCACCATCATAAACTTCAACTTCAACGTCAAGTACTGGGAAGCCAGCTAGTACACCGGTATCCATCATTCCCTTAAAGCCTTTCTCAATCGCCGGGAAGAATTCTTTTGGTACGTTACCGCCAACAACTTTAGAAGTGAAGACGAAACCACTACCTGGTTCACCAGGCTTGATACGGTAATCAATTTTACCGAACTGACCAGAACCACCAGACTGTTTCTTATGTGTGTAGCTATCTTCAATTTCTTCGGTGATAGTTTCACGGTAAGCAACTTGAGGTTCACCAACAGCAAGGTCAACACCGTAGGTACGCTTAAGGATATCAACTTTGATATCCAAGTGAAGCTCACCCATACCAGACAGGATAGTTTCACCTGAATCAACATCAGTTTCAACTTTAAAGGTTGGATCTTCTGCAACCATTTTACCGATAGCAATACCCATCTTCTCAGTTGAACCTTTATCTTTAGGTGTAACAGAGATAGAGATTACCGGGTTAGGGAATACCATTGCTTCCAGGATAATCGGGTCTTTAGGATCACATAAAGTGTGGCCCGTTTGAACGTTGTTCTTCATACCAACGATAGCCATGATATCACCGGCTTGTGCTGCGGATAGCTCTTTACGATCATCTGCCTGCATCTCAACCATACGGCCAACACGCTCAGTTTTACCCGTAAAGGAGTTAAGGATGGTATCGCCTTTCTTAAGCGTACCGGAATAGATACGTATAAAGGTTAAAGCACCAAAACGGTCATCCATAATTTTAAATGCTAAGGCTTTAAATGTTTCTTCTGTAGAGACAGTTGCAAACTTACCAGTTGGTTCGCCTTCTTCATCCGTAAGTGGTTGTGGATCAACTTCTGTTGGAGAAGGCAGGTAATCAACAACAGCGTCAAGAATATTTTGAATACCTTTGTTTTTGAAGGCAGAACCACAGTAAGCTGGGAAGAATTCCATAGTACGTGTTCCTTTACGGATACAACGTTTAAGTTCTTCCATAGAAGGCTCAACACCCTCTTCCAGGTACGCTTCCATTAGATCATCGTCTTGCTCAACGGCAGTTTCGATCAATTTTTCACGGTATTCTTCAGTCAATTCAAGCATATCAGCTGGAATATCAGTAATTTCATAGTTTTCTGGAAGACCAGTCGCATCCCAGATATATGCTTTACGTGTTAATAAGTCAACAACACCACTGAATTCATCTTCAATACCGATAGGTAAAACCATGACTAGCGGGTTAGCACCTAGTACTTTTTTAGTCTGCTCAATCACGCGGTAAAAATCAGCACCCATACGGTCTAATTTATTAACAAAGATAATACGTGCAACTTTTGAGTCATTCGCATAACGCCAGTTTGTTTCTGATTGCGGTTCAACACCACCACTACCACAGAATACACCGATGCCGCCATCCAATACTTTGAGAGAACGGTAAACTTCTACTGTGAAGTCAACGTGCCCAGGAGTATCAATAACGTTAAAACGGTGGTCTTTCCAGAAACAAGTTACCGCTGCAGACTGGATAGTAATACCGCGCTCAGCTTCCTGTTCCATAAAGTCAGTTGTAGATTCACCATCATGCACTTCACCGGTTTTGTGGATTGTACCAGTCAGTTTTAGGATACGCTCTGTGGTTGTTGTTTTACCCGCATCAACATGGGCAAAAATACCAATATTTCTGTATTTACTTAAATCTTTCATTTTATATACTCTTTAGTAAAAAATTGAATCAATATTCCGGCAGCATTATACAAGTATTAGCGTTAAACAGAACACGGAATTAAAAATAAAATAAAATATGTTGCTTTTTTAGCCATCTTTTTAGTGGTTTTTATAAAAACAGCTAAGCTCCGGTTAAAATAAGCGTACAAAAGCGCGCTTATCCAAGTTCTGAAAGTGGTAAGAAACTAAAAATGGGTTTAATGCATCTAAATTAATACCAGCGCAAATAAAAGACTAAAAACAAAGGTGGATAATGCCGTGTTTTTAAGCTCATCATTAAATACCTGACCGTCACGAATATCTTTGGAGATCGCCTCCTTTAATATCAGACAACTCTTGATTAGCGGACTAAAGCTAAGCAAAAAAATAAATTGCCAGGCTTGTACATTTTCAAGCTGACTAAAATAGTAAACGGCACAGATAAAAGCACCGACAATAAGGGACAAGTGATAGATAAAAGCATTTTTCAGCCCCCATAAAACCACCAAAGTTGTTTTATGGGCCTCTTTATCCGTATAAATATCACGCATATTATTAATATTTAAAACAGCTGCGGATAAAAGCCCGACACTGGTTGCCGGTAAAAGTAAGGACCAGCTAAAAGTTAAACCATAAAGGTAATAACTGCCGACTACTCCTACTAAGCCAAAAAACAGAAACACAGCAAGATCGCCCATCGCTCTGTATCCATAATGTAATTTTCCCATTGTATAGGTTATCGCAGCGACAATAGCTAATAAACCAAGCAACAAAAAAACTACCCAACTCGTTGAATTTGAACCTAATGCAATAACCAGTAAAGTGATGCCCGACACCACCACTAAACTAGTCGTTAACAGGATCGCAATTTTCAGGCTTTTTTGGCTGATAGCACCGCTCTGCATTGCGCGTAACGGACCAACACGCTTGCCATTGTCTACCCCGGAGATGGCATCACCATAATCATTGGCAAGATTTGATAAAATCTGTAATAACAAAGCGGTAATAAGCGATAAACTAAAAATCAACAGGTCAAATATTTGTGCTTGAATGGCTATCCCAGCCCCTAAAATAATTGAAGCTGCTGCAAGCGGTAATGTACGTAAACGTAATTCGCTTAGCCAAACTGAAATATTACTCATCTAAATATCCTAAAAAAGTGTGGTTATACGCGGTTCCGCTAGGAATCGGCTGTTAATCGCGCTACATTAACAAACCTTAATCCGTCAATATATCATGAGCCCATGTTAACTGCTGAGCATAATTTCAATTTAATGGTCATTTTTATTCGTGAACAATTACAACAGTTTGCAATAAAACAGGGCGACAAACCAAGCTGCAATCTGGTTATCCCGCTTACCCCGTTTGATTTACTTGGTTTATTAAAAGGGCAATCATTAGACAGCGATGCACTTTATCCAAGAATTTACTGGGAGGATATAGAGCATCTGCAAACTATTGCCTGCTTTGGTGCTATTGATGAATGCACCTATATTCCCGAGCCCATTGGCGAGGCTTGTTACTTTGGCGGCTTGGCTTTCCAGCAGCAGGGGGTGCAATGGGCAGATTTCCCCGAAATACTTTTTATTCGCCCAGCCTTAGAATTTACATTAGAACAGCAAAAATTAAGATTAACCTGTCATTTTAACGGCGCTAACAGTATTGAAAAAAGCTTATTATTAATAAATTGCCTGCAAAAGCCAGTCTCTCCCGATGCGGTCAACAATATCGTTGTCTCAAGAGAGGATCTGCCGAATCGACAACAATGGGCTGAGCTGGTTGAATCGGCCATTGAGTATAAGGCGTTAATCCCAAAAGTTGTTTTATCAAGGCAGACGGAACTTATCTGTGAGCAGAAAGTTAATCAATGGGATTTAATTAATCAATGGCAGGAAGCAAACCCAAATAGTTTTCATTTTGCCTTTCAGTTTTCTACAAACCATACTTTTATCGGTTGCTCTCCGGAACGGCTTTTTTCTCGAGAAAACAACAGACTTAAAACCGAAGCCTTAGCTGGAACAGTCAATCGGGGAAGGGAGCCGCGTGAAGATGCCATTCTGCGACAAAGTTTGTTAAGTGATAAAAAAATTGACCGGGAAAACTATTTAGTACAAGAATTTATTGTCTCTAGTCTTAAGCGTTTAAAGGCAGAGGTTACCTGTTCCGAGCCGCATGTCATGCAACTGCTTAATGTACAGCATTTACGGGTGGAAATTAATGCTAAATTAAATGCGCAAACCAAGGATGCACATCTTTTACATAATTTACATCCCACCCCGGCTGTAGGGGGCTGCCCAAAACTCCCCGCGCTGCAGTTTATTAATGATAAAGAGCATTATAATCGTGGTTGGTATGCGGGTACTGTGGGTTATTTGCGCGTCGATAAAAGTGATTTTAGTGTTGCCATCCGCAGCGCTCTGGTATCAAGCAATAAGATCAAATTATTTGCCGGTGCCGGCATTGTGGTAGGTTCAATTGCAGATCAAGAATGGCAGGAATTAGAAAATAAAATTCACACTATTTTAGATATTCTATCGGTGTAATTTAAGGTGAAAAATGATCACTACATTATATAAAGAGCCGGCTTCATTTGCTCATGAGTTTTCTAATATCAACCTGTTGTGGGTATCACTGTTTATTGAAGAGCTGGTACGCAACGGTATTTCAGGGTTATCTGCGCGTCGATAAAAGTGATTTTAGTGTTGCCATCCGCAGCGCTCTAATATCAAGCAATAAGATCAAATTATTTGCCGGTGCCGGCATTGTGGTAGGTTCAATTGCAGATCAAGAATGGCAGGAATTAGAAAATAAAATTCACACTATTTTAGATATTCTATCGGTGTAATTTGAGGTGAAAAATGATCACTACATTATATAAAGAGCCGGCTTCATTTGCTCATGAGTTTTCTAATATCAACCTGTTGTGGGTATCACTGTTTATTGAAGAGCTGGTACGCAACAGTATTTCAGGGTTATCTGCGCGTCGATAAAAGTGATTTTAGTGTTGCCATCCGCAGCGCTCTGGTATCAAGCAATAAGATCAAGTTATTTGCAGATGCCGGCATTGTGGTAGGTTCAATTGCAGATCAAGAATGGCAGGAATTGGAAAATAAAATTCACATTATTTTAGATATTTTATCGGTGTAATTTAAGGTAAAAAAATGATCACTACGTTATATAAAGAGCCTGCTTCATTTGCTCATGAGTTTTCTAATATCAACCTGTTGTGGGCATCACTGTTTATTGAAGAGCTGGTGCGCAACGGTATTTCAGATTTTTGTATTGCCCCCGGATCCCGTTCAACCCCTTTAACATTAGCGGCTGACCAGCATACAGAGGCGCATACCCATGTCCATTTTGATGAACGGGGGTTAGGTTTTTTAGCACTTGGTCTGAGTCTCTTTAGCCATAAACCCGTGGTTATTATTACCACCTCCGGCACCGCGGTCGCAAACCTTTATCCTGCCGTTATTGAAGCCAAACTAAGCGCGATTCCCTTAATAATTTTATCTGCTGACAGACCCGTTGAATTAATCGATTGTGGCGCGAATCAAGCCATTGACCAATATCGAATCTTTTCCCATTATCCGGTTTTTTTTGCACAAATACCCAGTGCTACGACACACATTAAACCTAATTACCTGTTAACCACTATCAATCAAGGGTTACAGCAGCAGCGGCAGACCCCCGCAGCGATTCATTTTAATATCGCGTTTTCAGAGCCGTTATATCCGCAAACAGCAACGCTTAATTATCAAGGCTATTTACAATCATTAAAACAGTGGCTAATAGATAAACAACCCTTTAGCCAATATTTTCAGAATAAAGACTCTTTTCAAGCGGCAAGCAATACTCAGCTTAGGGATAAAAAGGTGCTGGTTATTGCCGGTCGCGTCACTGGTATCAATCAAGCTCAAGCCATTGCTGAATTTGCTGCATTGAATAATTACCCACTTTTAGCCGATCTGCAATCCGCATTAACAGGCAATGCAAATAACCTGCACTATTATGACCTGTTATTGGTCAATAAACAGTTTACTGAAAACCTGCAGCAGGCCGATATTATTGTACAGTTTGGGGGTAAGCTTATTTCCAAACGCCTTAGTCAATTTATTGAAGGATTTGCAGGCGAGTATTTGTTGGTCGATCCAGGTAATACTAGAATCGATCCTGCTCACAGCTTAAGAAAAAGATTTGTATGCTCAGCCACGCAATGGATAAAAAGTCTACAGAATAAAATACCAGATATTGATAAACACTGGTCACAGGTACTGCAACAGCAAAACAATTATATAACGAAGCAGATAATAAGCCCTTTTTTGGACAATAATCTCATTAGTGAAATATCTGTCATCTCTGCACTGGATAAGTTGCTGCCTGCTGACAACCCGGTATTTATCGGTAACAGTATGCCGGTTCGTTTGAGTGATATGTTTTTCAGACAAAACGCAGCATTGCCCTTTAGCAATCGAGGGGCAAGCGGCATTGATGGTTTGCTGGCAACGGCAAGCGGCATTGCAAAGTCTTGCGCGAGTATTACCACACTCTTAATTGGCGACACCTCTTTTCTTCACGATTTAAATTCCCTGGCTTTATTAAAACAACTGCAAGGGCCCTTTGTGATCATTGTGTTTAACAATGATGGCGGCGCGATATTTAATCTTCTGCCGGTGCCTACCCAGCAAAAACAAGATTATTACCAATTACCCCATGGTTTAACCTTTGCCGACAGCTGCAGGCAATTTTCAATCGATTATTACCAACCCGAAAGTCTGGATCAATTTGTCGGTGATTATCAAAAATCATTACAGAATCGTCTTTCTTTAATTGAGATCTGTGTCAAAAACGACCAAACTTACAACCATCTTGAATACATCAAAGAGCAGATAAAGTATGCCACTTTTTAGCCAAACGCAGGGGTCGCCTCAATCTCCTGCTTTAGTTTTTTTGCACGGTTTTTTAGGTAGTCATCAGGATTGGTGTGAAACTATCAAGCAGCTGAAAAAATCTTTTTATTGTATCTCTATCGATCTGCCCGGGCATGGAGATTCCGCCTCAGTAACAATACCTAAAGATAAAGGCTTTGAGACAACACATCGGTTGATTAAAAATGTATTAAACGACTTAAAAATCAAAGAATATATTCTTATTGGTTATTCCTTAGGTGGCCGTATTGCGCTTGATTACGCACGCACACAACAGGATCAGCACTTAAAAGCCTTGGTCTTAGAATCTTGCCATACCGGTTATCAAACTCAGGATGAAAAAGATAAACGTTTTGCACATGATCTTAGTTGGGCGAAACGCTTTGCCACACAAAGTATTAGACAAAGTTTAAATCAATGGTATGAACAGGATATTTTCAACGATCTTTCCTGCGAACAAAAAAATAATCTGTTTAATAAGCGCAGTCGTAATTACGGTGTCTGTTTAGCAAATATGCTGCTGGCAACCAGTCTCGCTGAGCAAACCGATGCATTGCCTTTTTTACAAAAAAATACTGCACAAGCAAAACCCTTATCCATTTATTACTGTTTTGGCGAAAAAGATAATAAATTTAAAACCCTAGGCCGCGCATTAGCCAAGCTTAAAAATATCCAACCAACTGAATTTGCCGGGGCAGGTCATAATATTCACCAACAGAGTCCTGTGCAATATGCGCGCTTTATTAAGCAGCATTTTAGTCAATAATTTTTAGATAATAATTAAGAGAAAAATATGCCTGAAAAAGAGGGTTATGCACCCATTGCATGGAAAAAAAGCGCGTTAAACTTCACTGACATTCTCTACCACAAAGCCGATGGAATCGCCAAAATAACGATTAACCGTCCGCATATTCGTAACGCTTTTCGTCCAAAAACAGTGAATGAAATGATGCAGGCACTGCAGGATGCGCGTTATGATGGTGATATTGGTGTCATTATTCTTACCGGTCAAGGTCCCTTATCTTTTTGTTCTGGAGGGGATCAGAGCGTCCGTGGTGACTCCGGTTATAAAGATGAGAGCGGCGGTCATCATCTTAACGTTCTGGATTTTCAACGCCAGATTCGCACTTGCCCCAAACCTGTCATTGCTATGGTAGCGGGTTACGCAGTGGGTGGCGGTCATGTCTTACATATGATGTGCGATTTAACCATCGCGGCTGACAACGCACAGTTTGGTCAAACTGGCCCTAAAGTAGGCTCCTTTGATGGTGGCTGGGGGGCCAGTTATATGGCGCGCATCGTTGGTCAGAAAAAAGCACGCGAAATTTGGTTTTTATGCCGCATGTATGATGCGCAAGAAGCGCTGGATATGGGGATGGTCAATACCGTTGTTCCGCTTGTTTATTTAGAAAACGAAACCGTAAAATGGTGCAGAGAGATCCTGCAAAACAGCCCGATGGCATTGCGCTGCTTGAAAGCTGCATTAAATGCGGATTGTGACGGACAGGCCGGATTACAAGAGCTGGCCGGTAATGCCACTATGCTTTTTTATATGAGCGAAGAGGGGCAGGAGGGACGTAATGCTTTTAATGAAAAGCGTAAACCCGATTTTTCAAAATTTGGCCGAAACCCATAATTATTGCTGAGCACTCTTCTCTTATATTATCGTGCCCCTTGAGCGGGTAAACATAGGCAAGTCCTTTGGGTATAACAGAAAATTTTATAAATTTGCTCTAAACACCTAACCGTGTTCAGAGCAAATTGTAACTTCCCATTATTTATACCAGGCATTATTTTGATAGCCTTTTCCTATCAAAATAATTGGTAAAAACAATTCGAATCTTGTTATCATTTGACGCGTGATACCGGGTTAGCAATGTTTGAAAGCACTTTTTTTATTTTTAAAAGGAATTAATTATGGTGTTAGTAGGCCAACAAGCCCCTGATTTTACAGCAGCAGCTGTTCTCGGTAATGGTGAAATCGTTGATAGTTTTAACCTGAAAGAATTTTCTGCTGGTAAAGAAACAGTTATTTTTTTTCTACCCTCTTGATTTTACTTTTGTATGTCCTTCTGAGTTAATCGCATTCGACAAACGTTTTAGTGAATTCCAAGCACGTGGTGTTGAAGTAATTGGTGTTTCAATCGATTCACAATTCACTCATCACGCATGGCGCAACACGGCCATCAACGATGGTGGTATCGGCCAGGTACAATACTCACTAGTTGCCGATGTTAAACATGAGATTTGTAAAGCCTATGGTGTTGAATTAAAAGCTGCGGGTGTTGCACTACGTGGATCTTTCTTAATCGACAAAGAGGGTGTGGTTCGTCATCAAGTAGTCAACGATTTACCCCTTGGCCGTAATGTTGATGAAATGTTACGTATGGTTGATGTGCTGCAGTTCCATGAAGAGCACGGCGAAGTATGTCCAGCACAATGGGTTAAAGACAAAGCCGGTATGGAAGCATCTCCAGAAGGTGTTGCTAAATACTTATCTGAGCATAACGACGACCTATAAAATTTAAATGAAAAAATGGCATTTCTGTATTGCACCAAGATATAGGGATACAAAAATAGCCCGATTTCCCGATTATTATTTAAATAAAAACGGCTTTTTTATTGAAGCCGTTTTTATCTCCAGCATAAAATTCCTCATTCCAACAAGCGCTCTTTTTTTACAATATGTAAAAGTCGATGACTTTTTATCTGCATCAACAATAGTTGAGGAAGTCACTTTTATTTGTTATAAAGACACACTCTAAAATGTTACTCATTACTTGTTTTGATTTTTTATGATTAAAACAAAAACGATAAGTATTCACTAAATTCAGGAATAAACTATGAATGGTGCCCACTCTGTCGTTCAGGCATTAAAGCAGCAAAACGTAACGCAAGTTTTTGGTTATCCTGGCGGGGCAATTATGCCCTTGTATGATGCACTCTATGATGGCGGTGTGGAACATCTTCTCTGCCGTCATGAACAAGGTGCGGCAATGGCCGCTATCGGTTATGCACGCGCAACCGGGAAAACTGGAGTCTGTATAGCCACTTCAGGCCCAGGCGCAACCAACCTGATAACAGGACTTGCAGATGCATTATTAGATTCAATTCCCATTGTCGCTATCACCGGTCAAGTGGCCAGCCATTTAATTGGCACCGATGCTTTTCAGGAAGTTGATGTACTGGGCCTTTCTTTAGCCTGTACCAAACATAGTTTTATGGTACCAAGCGCAGAACAGTTAGGGCCGATAATTGAGCAGGCGTTTCAAATTGCTCAGTCGGGCCGCCCCGGTCCCGTCCTAATAGATATTCCCAAGGATATTCAACTTGCAGATGCGGTTATCCATCACTTGACACAGACCGAAAGCGACTCAAAACCCTTAGATAATTCATTGCTGAGAAAGGCAAGGTCAATGATTCGAGCGGCCGCTAAACCCCTTGTCTATGTAGGGGGTGGTGTCGGTATGGCCGGCGCTGTCACAGAATTACGCAGTTTCCTTAAAAAATCTAAAATTCCCAGTGTCTGTACATTAAAAGGCATTGGCTGTATTCCCTATAACTCCGATTATTTTCTCGGCATGGTGGGAATGCACGGCAGTAAGGCGGCCAATATAGCCATTCAAGAGTGCGACCTGCTGATTGCTGTTGGCGCGCGATTTGACGATCGGGTTACCGGAAAACTAGAAGAATTTGCTCCCCATGCAAAAGTTATCCACCTTGATGTCGATGCCGCCGAAATAGATAAGTTACGGGTGGTTGAGCTGGCCATGAGTGATGATTTGAAATTAATTTTACCGTCAATAGAAACCACCTCCAGCATACTCAACTGGCGAACTCACGTCGCCAAAATGAAAGTGGATTTTGCAAATCGTTATGACCATCCCGGAGGAGCTATTTTTGCTCCCGCCCTGCTTAGACAAATCGCAAAAATAATGCCTAGAGACACGGTTATCTGTAGTGACGTAGGGCAGCATCAGATGTGGGTTGCACAGCATATGTTTGTCGATCGTCCTGAAAACCATATTTCCAGTTCAGGTTTGGGGACTATGGGTTTTGGAATTCCAGCAGCTGTTGGCGCACAAATGGCGAGACCTGATGATACCGTTATTGCGGTTTCAGGTGATGGTTCATTTATGATGAATGTACAGGAACTTGGGACTATCAAACGTGGCAAACTACCAATTAAAATCGTTCTGATTGATAATCAGCGCTTAGGGATGGTACGTCAATGGCAGCAGTTGTTTTTTGATGGCCGCTATAGTGAAACGATTTTAAGCGATAATCCAGATTTTGTGACTCTGGCAAGTGCCTTTGATATTCCCGGCGAAACTATTGTGGCAAAATCGCAGATCCACGATGCATTGACCAGACTGCTTAACAGTAAAGGTGCCTATTTGTTACATGTGTCTATTTCAGAAACAGAGAATGTCTGGCCATTGGTGCCACCGGGCGCTGCAAATCACAAAATGATGGAGAGTTTAGAATGAAATACTTGATGATAATTCAAGGTGAGAATAGCCCTGAATTATTGGAACGACTGTTACGTGTTATTCGCCATCGCGGTTTCTTTGTGCAAAAAATAAATGCCGAATGTACCGGGAATGGTAAATTATTGCATATTACCGTGACTGTGAGCAGTGATCGCCCGGTGAGTTTATTAAGCAAGCAAATTGAAAAAATATTTGGCATTACGCAAGTTGCAGTACTCGGGCAGGCACCGCCAGTAAAAGAAAGTGCCTAGAGTCTTCGAAATTCAAGTTACCTTTTCTGTCAAAATAAGTTAATTTTTGCTCATTAAGTCACTCCATAACAGACAGTTTCTGCGCTCGATTAAACAGCTTTTATTTTCTGTAAAGCAGTACTAAAGAGCCATTAGTTATCAACCAGTAAGGAATTTAAATGCCACAGTATCGTTCAAAAACATCAACCCATGGCCGTAATATGGCGGGTGCTCGTGCACTATGGCGTGCAACTGGCGTGAAAGATGATGATTTCGGAAAACCAATCATTGCCATTGCTAACTCATTTACCCAATTTGTTCCCGGCCATGTGCATTTAAAGGACATGGGACAGCTTGTTGCAGGAGCCGTTGAAGCTGCAGGCGGTATCGCCAAAGAGTTTAATACTATTGCCATTGATGATGGTATTGCGATGGGTCACTCGGGCATGCTCTATAGTCTGCCCTCTCGTGATTTGATTGCTGATTCGATTGAATATATGGTCAATGCACACTGTGCCGATGCTATTGTTTGCATTTCCAACTGTGACAAAATCACGCCGGGAATGTTAATGGCGGCATTACGTTTAAATATTCCGGTTATTTTTGTTTCCGGTGGTCCGATGGAAGCGGGTAAAACCAAACTTTCAGATCAGATTATCAAGCTCGACTTAGTTGATGCGATGGTGATGGGACCGGATAAAAATGTTTCCGATGAAGATCTGGCTAAAGTTGAACGCAGTGCCTGCCCGACTTGTGGGTCATGCTCCGGTATGTTTACCGCCAATTCAATGAACTGTTTAACCGAAGCACTGGGGCTTTCATTACCGGGTAACGGCTCAATGCTTGCGACCCATGCTGACCGTGAACAACTGTTTTTAGAGGCCGGTGAACGTATTGTTGATATTACTAAACGTCATTATGAACAGGATGATTATTCAGTATTGCCGCGTGCAATTGCCTGCCGGGAAGCTTTTGAAAATGCAATGGCACTTGATATCGCCATGGGCGGCTCAACCAATACAATTTTACATCTGTTAGCCTGTGCTCAGGAAGCTGAACTGGACTACACAGTAGCCGACATGGATGAAATGTCCCGCCGTATCCCTCAGCTTTGTAAAGTTGCGCCTTCCACTCCTTTGTACCATATGGAAGATGTACACCGTGCGGGTGGTGTGATGGCTATTTTAGGGGAATTGGACCGTGCGGGTTTATTAAACAGTGATATTCCAACTATCCTTAGCCCGACCATGAAAGAGCAGTTGGCAAAATACGATATTATGCAAACTGACGATCCAAAAATCATTGATTTTTATCGTGCCGGGCCCGCTGGTATTCGTACGGTAAAACCCTTCAGTCAGTCTTGTCGCTGGGATACCGTTGATAATGATCGCGCAGCAGGTTGCGTACGTTCACTGGAGCATGCTTTTAGTACTGAAGGTGGTCTTGCGGTGTTATTTGGAAATATGGCCGTTGACGGTGCCGTGGTTAAAACTGCTGGCGTTGATAATGATAATCTTACCTTTACCGGTCCGGCTAAAATATACGAAAGCCAGGATACTGCGGTAGCCGCTATTTTAGGGGGTAAAGTCGTCGAAGGTGATGTAGTTGTTATCCGTTATGAAGGCCCTCAAGGTGGCCCGGGTATGCAGGAAATGCTTTATCCAACCAGTTACCTGAAATCCATGGGACTCGGCAAAAAATGTGCATTAGTTACCGATGGCCGTTTCTCCGGGGGTACCTCGGGACTGTCAATCGGTCACGCTTCACCAGAAGCCGCCGCCGGTGGTGTTATTGGTCTGATTGAGGATGGCGATATTATCGATATCAATATTCCAACACGGACAATGGACTTAAAAGTATCTGACGAAATATTAGCTGAACGTCGTATCGCAATGGATATTCATGGCTGGAAACCCGTCAGCCGTGAACGCCACGTGTCAACGGCACTAAAAGTTTATGCTTTAATGGCAACCTCTGCCGATAAAGGCGCAATACGCGATATAAGCAAGCTGAAATAGAAACTGACGGCTGTTGGCTGACGGCTATCGGCTGACAGCTGACAGCTGACAGCTGAATTTAACCTATCTGCTTTACACTGTCCCGCTCAATTAATGTCGGTTCCAGCTTTATCTCTAAATCATTTTCTCTTTTGCTTTGAATCTTATCTAACAGGGTATCAAAGGCTTTTCGCCCTAAATTAAATTTAGGTTGATGGATAGTGGTCAATGAGGGAGTGAAAAATCGGGCTATTTTTATATCATCATAGCCAATAATAGATAAATCATCGGGAATCGAGATGCCATGTTTGCTGGCGCTGTTAATAACACCCAATGCCATCATATCGTTGCAAACAAAAAGTGCGCTGGGTAAAGTGCCCCTACTCAACATTTTATCTAAGGCTTGTTGACCCCCTTCACATTCAAAATTGCCATCCACCAGCCAATCAGGATTGATAATAAGCCCGGCATCTTGCATCGCTTTTTGATAACCCGCCCAACGTTTTTCAGCCATGGGTTTATTGATAGGTCCAGTAATACAGCCAATTTTTCTATGACCTTTTTTTATCAGATACTGGGTTGCTAAGTAACCACCGAGATAGGAATTATCTTGGATTTTATCTGCCGGAAAATGCGTTTTACCACAATCCATAACAACAGTCGGCACGGCTTTATGGCGGGCAAAAATATCTAAGTTTTGACTGACGATTTCATCACTCATCAGTAATAGTCCATCCACCCTTTTTTGGAGCAGCATATCGATATTAAAACGTAAGCGCTCTAAATCGCCTTCCGTATTACACAGCAGTAAATTATAACCTTGCTCATAACAGCGGCGCTCAACCCCCTTTACCACTTCCGCAAAAAAGGGGTTCGCTGAGGTTGTCACTAACATACCAAAGGTATGTGTATATTTAAGCTTAAGGCTTCTCGCTAAGGCCGACGGCGCATATTGCAGCTCATCGACCGCCTTTTTTACGCGAGCCGTGATATCTTCGCTGACATAACGTGTTTGATTTAAAACATGGCTGACCGTTGAAGTAGACACGCCCGCATGTTTTGCTACATCTTTTATGGTTGCCATTTGCTTGTTCAAATCCTTAAATAATCATTTATTGTCCATCTGCTGTAAAAATTTCTCTACACTCTGGCGATCTGGAATCGATGTTTGTGCCCCTTTACCGGTGACCGTGATCGCGGCAGCCGCATGGGCAAAACGAATCGATTCTTCCACGCTTGCCTTTTCCAGCAAGCGGGTCAATAGCGCACCGTTGAAAGTATCTCCTGCGGCTGTTGTATCCACAGCTTTCACGGTAAAGCCTTTTATCTGCTTACCCTTACCAGCCTGGCTCAGCCATACCCCCTCACTGCCTAGGGTTATCATTACCATTTCGATACCCTTGTCATGTAACTTTTCAGCGGCTTGTTGTGCCGAGGGCATATCCTTGACTTGAACACCCGTAAGCTGCTCAGCTTCGGTTTCATTGGGGGTGATAATATCAACAAGTTTTAACAACTCATCGCTTAATGATTGCGCAGGTGCCGGATTTAAGACAACCACTGTCCCGGCGAGTTTTGCCGTTTCAGCAGCGGCCTGGATCGTTTCAATAGGCGTTTCCAATTGCATCAGTAATATTTCAGCTGCGCTAATAAGAGAGGAAAAAGGTTTTATACGTTCAGGTGTGAGGTGATTATTGGCTTCGGCTGAGATGCAAATACTGTTCTCTCCGGTGGCCGATACTTGAATCATTGCGATCCCTGTTGGGGTGTTTTTTTCAATCATCACCCCATCAACATTGATTCCATCGCTTTTAAAAGCGTCACGAATATTAATCCCGAAACTATCATCACCCAAGCAGGCAATAAATGCCACATCGGCGCCCAAACGCGCAGCTGCGACAGCCTGGTTGGCGCCCTTTCCCCCGGGAATAACAGCATAGCCTGTGCCGTGCAGAGTTTCTCCGGGACGCGGAAAAGAGGGAACTTGTAAAACATGATCGGCGTTAACGCTGCCCAGAACGACTAATTTATTCATAAATAAACCATTTTAATTAAAGTTAAAACACATTGTTTAAAATACATTGTTTAAGGCTGTTTTAAACAAGCTTAAACAATTTATTTTAGATTTTAAGAGTAAAAATACAGCCTGAGAATAAAATCATCAGGCTGCTTGATTTAATTTAAGTAAGCATTTTAAATTATTTAACAATCATCATTAATGATACTGGAATGTATTTTTCAACAGCTTCACCTTTAAGTACTTTTGCTGCAGATTCAACTCCGAGAGAACCAATCATACGAGGCTGTTGAGCAATAGTTGCGCCAAGCGATCCGCGTTTTACAGCGGCAATACCACCTTCTGTTCCATCAAAACCAACCACTAATATTTTTTTGCCCGATGCCTGCACGGCACGAATAGCCCCTAATGCCATTTCGTCATTTTGGGCAAATACAGCTTGGGTGTCCGGATTAGAGGCAAGAAGATTTTCCATTACATTCAGACCTTTGGTACGGTCAAAATCGGCAGGTTGGCTGGCTAACAAATCCATGTTGTAGGTGCTAACAGCTTTCATGAATCCTTCACCACGCTCACGCGCAGCCGATGTACCGGCAATACCTTCCAGCTGTACCACTTTGGCATTTTTGCCGATTTTATCATTAATAAATTTACCAGCCATTTCGCCACCGGCTATGTTATCCGATGCAATATGAGTAACAACATCACCGCCTGCTGCACCACGGTCGAGTGTTAACACCGGAATATCAGCTTGATTAGCAATGCGAATCGCATTGGTCACCGCATCGGAATCAGTCGGATTGATTAAGATCGCTTTGACGCCTCGAACAACAAGATCTTCAACATTTGATAACTCTTTGCTGGGGTCATTTTGTGAATCAAGCACAATCAGCTCATAGCCTAGTTCCTTTGCCTTATCCTCAGCCCCCTCTTTCATACTCACAAAAAAGGGATTATTTAAGGTTGAAACAACCATAGCAATAGTATCTTGAGCCATCGCACCGGCACTGAAAGAAGCTGAAATAACAGCTGCGGTAATCAGTTTAGTAAATATTTTCATGTTATATTCCTTTGCTTTTGTTAATAATATTACGGCGTTTTACAACGTCCGCGGGGGGTAAAATAAAATTTTATTTCTGTTTATTATCGACCAGTACAGCCAGCAGAATGACCAGCGCTTTAACAATCATCTGAAAATAGGATGAGACGTCCATTAGGTTTAATGCATTGTTTAAAACACCAATTATCAGAGCCCCAATCAGGGTGCCCGTAATTCGTCCTCTACCACCCGCTAAACTTGTCCCGCCGACCACTACCGCGGCAATAGCATCTAACTCATAGCCCATTCCGGCTGTCGGTTGTGCTGAGGATAAACGCGATGTAATAATAATCCCAGCAAGTGCCGATAATAATCCGCAAATGGCATAAACACCGATCTTAACGCGATCGACATTTATCCCGGATAATCGTGTTGCTGACTCATTACCGCCTAAGGCATAAACATAACGGCCGAAACGGGTGTGATTAAGCAGATACCAGATGGCGGCAAAAACCGCAATCATTATCCAAACTGGCACCGGAATACCAAATACATAACCCGTTCCAAACCAGGCAAAATTATCCGCAACATCGGTATACCCGGCCGAAATAGGCCGTCCATCTGTGTATACCATGGTCACCCCACGGAGTAAGGTCATCATTACCAGGGTTGCAATAAAGGCTTGTACTTTGCCTTTGGCAATTATCCCTCCCGTTGCACAACCCAGTAATGCACCACCCAATAATGAGATGGGGACGGCAATGGCAATAGGTATTTCCAAGCTGATCATACTGGCAGCAAAGGCACCACATAAAGCGAGAACAGACCCCACACTTAAATCAATACCGGCGGTTAATATGACCAATGTCATACCCGCCGCAATAATCGCGATGACCGAGGTTTGGCGCAGAATATTAAGCAGATTATTGACAGTAAAAAAATATTCATTCATAAATGCCACAACGACAATCAGTAAAATCAATGCAATCAGTGATTTTTGTTCAATAAACCATTCTTTATTGAACAGCTTACTGTTGGCTTGTGTCTTGCTCACTTTGTTGTTCATGCTGCTACCTCGTTGCTGACTTTACCAACAGCACAAGCCATTAGTTTTTCCTGATCAGCATCTGCGTGGTTAAATTCACCGCTGATTCGACCTTGATGCATTACAATAATACGATCGCTCATACCGAGTACCTCGGGCATTTCAGAAGAAACCAGAATAATACTCATCCCTTCCGCTTTAAATTGGTTAATAAGTTGATAGATCTCTTTTTTAGCACCGACATCCACACCCCGAGTCGGTTCATCCAGAATCAATACTTTGGGCTTAGTCATTAATCCCTTAGCAATCGCGACTTTTTGCTGATTACCACCGGATAAATTACCGATAATTTGATCCATTGACGGGGTTTTAATATTAAATAAACCGATGAAGTCTTCAACAGCGATTGTTTCTGCCTGGTGATCCAGCTGTATCCCTTTTGAAAACTGTTTTAATGCACAAAGTGACATATTTTCTTTAACGGATAATCCAAGAACCAGTCCATCACCTTTACGGTCTTCGGAGATATAAGCAATACCATAATCAAGCCCCTGCTGCGGAGTGTGAGCATGAATAGATTGTCCTTCTAAAAGCAGTTCACCTGAGTCGCGTTTTAATGCACCATAAATCACCTTCATCAGTTCAGTGCGTCCCGCTCCCATTAAACCTGAAACACCCAATATTTCACCGTGATTAAGAGAAAAATTAACATTATGAATATCAGCAGCCGATAAGTTTTTCACCTCTAAACAAGTAGTACCATTTACACTGTCTATACGGGGATACTGCTCATCTAATCGCCGTCCAACCATTAATTCGATTAAGGTATCCTCATCTATCTCTGACACTTTGCGCTCTACAATAAATTTTCCGTCACGTAACACGGTGATATCATCACAAATCTCAAAAATCTCTTTTAAGCGATGTGAAATATAAACAATGCCGTAACCCGCGTCCCGTAATTCGTTAATCACTTTAAACAGGGACGCCGTTTCCGTATCCGTTAATGCATCTGTCGGCTCATCCATAATAATAACTTTGGATTTAAACGACAGTGCTTTGGCTATTTCAACCATCTGCTGCTCACCGAGACTAAGATCACCGAGTAGCTGTGAGGATTTATGTTTTACATTTAAACGCTGCAGCAAAGCATCAGCTTCGTCGAACATAACAGACCACTTAATGCCGCCAAAAGCATTGGTTATTTCACGCCCAAGAAAAATATTCTCAGCAATGGTTAATTCTGGAATCAGGTTCAACTCCTGATGAATAATACCAATGCCCGCCTCCTGTGACTCTCGGGGTCCAGCAAAATTAACTTTGTTGTTTTCATAACGCACTTCACCTTGATCAAGCGCGTAAATACCGGTTAATACTTTCATTAAAGTTGATTTACCCGCACCATTTTCCCCTAATAACGCCATGACTTTACCGGGATAAACATTTAAACACGCATTATCAAGGGCTTTTACGCCTGGGAATGATTTATGAATGTCTTTTAGTTCTAAAATTGGCTGATTCATCTCAGCTCCTTAATCATTATTTGTAACTAAAAAACCACACCAGATTGGAAAATAACATTGGCATAAGGAGTACATTCACCCGTGCGAACCACCGCTTTGCTGTTCGATGTTCTTTCCTTAAAGGCTTCGTGGCTGATATAGATAAGTTCTATCCTGCTGCCAGCAAGCTTTTCCTGTTCGACAAGTTCAATTAATGCCCGGTGTAAATCAGGGCTGACTTGTTTGAATTCACTGGCTAATAAAACGCCTGTAATTTGCATTTCACTTAAGATCACGCGAACCGTATCAATAAAGGCGGGTACACCATGGGTTAAGGCAAGATCAATTCGCTGTGTCTCATTTGGAATAGGCAATCCCGCATCACAGATAGTTATTTCATCAAAGTGCCCCAGCGAAGCGACCAGGTAAGATAATTCAGCGTTGAGCAGTGCGGTTTTTTTCATGGAGTTCGCCTTAATAATTCATTGTATTTTTAAGATTATGAATATATTTAAATATTATTTTTTTGTAAATTTTTACAAACGAAACGATTGCGCAAACGTTTCGATGGCGTTAATTTAGAACAGAATAAGGTGGTTTGCACTTTAATTAAAGTAAATATGTGACCGGGATCTGACAGAAAGGCTTAATATTTCATGCGGCGAGCATTCAATATGTTATTTGGAAAGGAATCTATTATTAATCTAATCAACGCTTAAAACAAAAAAGCCGCGATAAACGCGGCTTTTATTCCCCTAATAAACAGGGTTGATTAACTAATATTATAAAGTCTGAGCGGACTCAACAACGTTTTCTACGGTGAAACCAAACATTTTAAATAACTGTTCAGCGGGTGCTGACTCACCAAAGGTGGTCATACCAATAACTTTTCCATTTAGGCCAACATATTTGTACCAGTAATCAGCAATACCGGCCTCTATTGCCAGACGTTTAGTCACAAGGGCAGGTAGAACAGACTCTTTATACTCGGCACTTTGAGTTTCAAAAATATCTGTACAAGGAAGAGACACAACACGTACCGCTTTACCCTGTGCTGTTAATTCGTTGTAGGCTTCAACAGCAAGTTGTACTTCAGAACCCGTTGCAATCAGCATAATCGACGCTGAATTTGCACTGTCAAACTCTTTACTTTCAAGTAAGACATAACCACCTTTAGCGACATCGCTGAGCTGCTGTGCATCACGCGCTTGAGGTTGCAGATTTTGACGACTGAAGACCAGTGATGTTGGACCATCGATTCGCTCAATGGCTGATTTCCAGGCAACGGCAGACTCTACGCTGTCACAAGGGCGCCAGGTGTTCATATTTGGAGTTAAACGCAAGCTGGCAATTTGTTCAACGGGTTGATGAGTGGGCCCATCTTCGCCCAGACCGATTGAGTCATGGGTGAATACTTGAATCGCACGCTGCTTCATTAAGGCCGACATACGTAAACCATTACGCGCATATTCCATAAACATTAAGAAGGTTGCGCCAAAGGGCACAAAACCTTTATGCAAAGCAATACCGTTAACAATGGCTGACATTGCAAACTCACGTACACCGTAGTGTAAATAGTTGCCCGACGCGTCATCAGCAGTAATCGCTTTAGTACCAGACCACATAGTCAGGTTCGAAGGGGCTAAATCGGCAGAGCCACCTAATAATTCAGGCAACATTGTGCCAAATGCTTCGATGCAGTTTTGTGACGCTTTACGGGTTGCAATATTCGCCTGACTCGCTTGTAATTCCTCGATATACTGCGTTGATTTAACTTCCCAGTCGCTTGGCATGTCGCCATTGATACGACGCTTATATTCAGCGGCTAATTCAGGGTACGCGCTTGCATATGCGGCAAACTGTTCATCCCATGAATTTTCAAGGGCTTGCCCCTGTTCTTTATTATCCCAACCGGCATAGATATCTGCAGGAATTTCAAAATCACCGTAGTTCCAGCCTAATGCTTTACGTGTTGCGATTATTTCATCGGCACCAAGTGGCGCACCGTGACAGCCATGTGTACCCTGTTTGGTTGGCGCACCAAAACCGATAATGGTTTTACAACAAATCATCGTTGGTTTAGATGTTTCAGCTTGAGCTGCGATAATCGCCGCTTTAATCTCTTCGCTGTTATGGCCATCAACAGAAATTACCTGCCAGCCGTATGCTTTAAAACGTGCCGGTGTATCATCCGTAAACCAACCATCAACGTTACCATCGATTGAAATTCCGTTGTCATCCCAGAATGCAATCAGTTTTCCGAGTCCTAAAGTACCCGCTAATGAGGAAGCTTCATGTGAGATCCCTTCCATTAAACAACCATCACCTAAGAAAGTATAAGTAAAATGATCAACGATATCGTGCGCTGGACGGTTAAATTGTGCTGCTAATGATTTTTCAGCAATCGCCATACCCACCGCATTAGTCAGACCTTGACCTAACGGACCTGTTGTTGTTTCGATACCCGGTGCGTAACCGTATTCAGGATGTCCAGGTGTTTTAGAATGCAGTTGACGGAACGATTTAAGATCCTCAATTGACAATGCATAACCGGTTAAATGCAGCAGCGAGTAAATCAGCATTGATCCATGGCCATTAGACAGAACAAAACGGTCACGATCGGCCCACTGCGGGTTAGTTGGGTTATGTTTTAAGAAATCACGCCAAAGGACTTCGGCTATATCAGCCATCCCCATTGGAGCTCCAGGGTGACCTGAATTGGCTTTTTGTACGGCATCCATACTGAGTGCACGAATCGCGTTAGCTAGCTCTTTACGAGGTGGCATGTCTTTCTCCTGATAGGTTGCAATTGAGTTCAATTGCTGAAAATTTAGTGATGTGGTGTAGAGCGCCGCGATTATCCCAAATATTGTGGGGTACTGGCAATGAAAAAGATGACAATTGAGTACATATTTTTAAAAAATATTTCTCATTTTTTGCCTTACGCATAAAATTACAGGGGCACGCTCCACAACTTTCTCTGCAACAGAGGAAAATTTAAAAAAAAAGCGACTTACGTCGCTTTTTTAATATTTTTTATAATAAAGTCAAAAACAGATTAACTTTGTTGTTCCACATAACCGCTATCTCGATTCGGTCCAAAAACAAAAATAATACCTTTATCGAGCAATATTTGCGTGGTTTTATCAAAAAAAGTAATGGCTGGATCGCTGGGCATATGTTTTAAAATAAGCTCAATGGCAATATCAAAACCTTTGCCATCGGGTAATGCTTTATCTAATTCGCCTGATTCAATAAAATGCAGGTAAGTATTAATTTTTTCCTGAAGGGTATAGAGATGTACATTTTCAGCATCCCATACCAGAGCATCTATAATACTTAAAAAAACCCGTTGCGCTTCTTTCTCCAACCCAATAGCATCAATAACATCAGTATCAACTACGCTCATATTTTTGCCTTTCTATAAAAATAACAGTTAAATAATTTATACCAATTCCATTAATTAGAGATTCTAACCTATAGAATAATTTTGAAAGTCAGCCTTGATTTCAACCCCAGAAACCTGATATAAAATCAATCAGTTGCTATTATTTTATTCCTACTACTCAACAAGCTGCCAGCCCTCAAATCCACCATTCACACTATACACATCTAAATAACCCTGAGTACAAAGGTATTGTGCAACACCTTTACTGCTATTGCCATGGTAACAGATGACAAAGACAGTCGTATTAACCTCTACCTCTTCGATAAAGTCAGCAATAGTATCGTTAGTAAGGTGGAAAGAGCCTTCTGCATGGGCTATTTCAAACGAATTAGCATCTCGAATATCAACGAGTTGAATATTTTCTTTTAGTGAGCGTTGTTTCGCATCATAAGCATTAATTAACTGATAGCCTGACATAGTGATTTCCTATTAAAAGTAACTTGTACAGACTCAATCTAACAAATAGTCGCAAATAGTTGCAACATTTCATTTACATGCTTGATAAATAATTATCCCTTAGCTTTTTGACTGGCATCTCTCTGAGATGTTTATAAATATATTCAAAATACATTACGATTTGAGGGCGTTAAGTTTAATCCTTTTATTGCATTGACGCTTGAAAATGCAGAGCAAACAAGGAACGATAATATTCATGGATATTATCAAGCGGCACGGCTTAGGTCGGCCAACGTTTTAAATAATGGCATAGTGTAATGTACGCTATTTTTTTGATTGCTTTTTTAATATTCCCATTAAGAAGTGAAAGATATTTATAGTGGCCTAGTGCAGGTTTTATCGGCAGCAATATCGTCAAGTTTCTTAATGAAGATATTTAAAACCGTTGCACAGGCTACTGTTCTTTATTTAGCTGAAATAAATAATTGCAGTAAATAGCCCAAATAACGAACAACGAAAAATAAAAGCCGATTACTGAAAATACCGGGTATGGGTCAAAGATCCGTTGCTTTAACCCGCGGTTCTACAATCATGATAGGTCTCAGGCTCAAAGGGGTGGGCTAAATATCCCCTAGCCCAAAATAACGTCCCAAATAGTGCTTTTTAAATCTGGAAACTTTCAAAAAATATCGATCTTTCATTCTTCTAAATTTAATAACTTTTCTTTAAACGCTAAAAATTGTTTTTTCTTTTCAAAGCGCTGTAATGCTTTTTGTTGTCCTTTCAATGCTAATTTTTCTTTTAACTCGCTGGATAAATCCAATAATTGAATCTGTTTGGACAAATCTTGAGGATCAAATACATTGAACAGCAATCCATTTTCAAGATGATCAATAATTTCAGGCACTCCGCCTGAATTGGAGCCAATAGCAACTACCCCCGCCATCATAGCTTCAATCATAATCAAGCCAAATGTTTCGCATTCAGTGGTTAATACCACAGCATCCATCGCTTGAATAAGGACTGGAATATCATCACGATGACCAAATATTTTCACTTTAAGCTGGTGCAGCTCAATATAATCTTCAAGCTGTTTTACATATTGAGGGTCATCCGTCCCACCGGCAATGACGCCGGCCACTTGAATTCCTTTATCTTTTAATTGCTTAATAGCATCTAAAAAAACATGTTGGCCTTTACCATGCTGAATGCGCGCAATATTAGCCAACCATAACCCCTGATGCTCAGAAAAAATATTATCTTTCAGTTCAGAAAGTTCAGTCTCACTGCAGCGCTCAACAACAGCAGTTCCCAAATTTATTTTATGAATTTTTTCAGGCGCGAGAGGTAAATTATTAATCACCTGTGATTTCATCCATTCTGTAATCACAAAATAAGCATCTACTTTGCCATACAGCCAGCTATGGTAAAAATCACGTTTCCCCCCCGGTAAAGACATATGGCGAGTATGCGCAAGTTTAAACGGGTAAGAACAGATTGATTTGACCAAAGCCAGCAAAGGCAGATCTTTTTTATCATGAATATGTACAACGTCAATTTTATTTGCTGATATAAATTTTGACAATCTGGCGGCATGCCATAAGTTACGGTTAGTTAAGCAAAGATCACTTTCCATTCGGCTTGCTAAAGGTGTTTCTGATCTTGTTGCAACAAAAATTCGCCCCTCAGAACTCTGTTGTTCATCTAACCAAACAGAAAAATCTCTGAAATGCAGCTCTAAGCCACCTAACGAATCTGACAAACAAAGTTCAAGAATATTCATATTTAATCCACTCATAATTAAGGTATACACATATACCTTACCTGTTTGGAAAAACATCTTTGGTATATATGAACTTACAGGTCTAAGTTGAGATCCCACTTTAAATAATTGCATGGTATAATGACAACAATTTTTATATTAAATTAGATTCCATGCGGAGGTGAGAACATGTTTATAGTTACAGGTGGTGCAGGTTTTATCGGCAGCAGTATAGTTAAATCCCTTAATGAACGTGGTATCACCGACATTCTGGTTGTTGATGACCTAACTGACGGTGCCAAATTTGTTAATCTGGTTGATTTGCAAATCATGGATTATATGGATAAAGATGAATTCATCACCCAAATTGTCTCCGGTCAGGATTTTGGTGATATTGAAGCGATTTTCCATGAAGGTGCCTGCTCGGCAACCACTGAATGGAACGGCAAATTCATGATGGAAAATAATTATGAATATTCTAAAGATCTGCTGCATTACTGTATTGAGCGTGATATTCCATTTTTATACGCTTCATCTGCGGCAACCTATGGCGGTAACGATACTTTTAAAGAAGAATTAAAATATGAAAAGCCATTAAATGTTTACGGCTACTCTAAATTCCAGTTTGACCAGTATGTGCGACGTATCTGGGAAGATGCTGCAGCCCATGATGAAACACTGCCGCAAATTGTAGGTTTTCGTTATTTTAATGTCTACGGCCCACGCGAACAGCATAAAGGCAGTATGGCAAGTGTTGCCTTCCATTTAAATAACCAGCTTAATGCCGGTGAAAATGCTAAATTATTTGAAGGTGAACATAAACGTGATTTCGTTTATATTGGAGATGTCTGCAAAGTAAATCTATGGTTTTTTGATAATAATGTTTCAGGTATTTATAATCTGGGCACAGGGCAAGCAGAATCTTTCCTTGAAGTAGGTCAAGCCGTTGTTGCTTATCACCAGAAGGGCGAAGTTGAACGCATCCCTTTTCCTGAACATTTAAAAGGTCGCTACCAGAGTTTCACCGAAGCTGATTTAACAAATTTGCGGGCAGCGGGTTATAAAGATACTTTCAAATCTGTTGCACAAGGTACTGCTGAATATATGGCTTGGCTAAACAGATAAGTTGAATAAATAAAATGAAAATATTAGTTATCGGTCCTTCTTGGGTCGGCGATATGGTGATGTCGCAATGTTTATATAAATTATTAAAACAGCAATATCCCCAGGCACAACTTGATGTTTTGGCACCAAATTGGTGCAATGCATTATTGACCCGCATGCCAGAAGTCGATAACGCCATCGCCATGCCAATCGGCCATGGCGCGTTGCAGATTGCGCTGCGCTATAAAATGGGCAAACAGTTGGCGGGCGTCTATGACTGGGCGATTATCCAGCCTAACTCGTTTAAATCTGCCTTTATTCCTTTTTTCGCGGGAATAAAAAAACGCACTGCATGGAAAGGTGAATCGCGTTATTTTATTATTAATGATTTACGTAATAATCGCGATAATTTTCCCTTAATGATTGAACGTTACAGTGCGTTAGCTTTTGATAAAAAAGAGATGACGGATAGCAAAGCGTTACCCGTCATTCCTTTTCCTTCATTAACGGTAAACCAGAAAAATCTTGATAATACCCTCAATAAATTAACCCTGTCTGTGGATCAAAAAATCCTAGGATTATGCCCTGGCGCTGAATTTGGCCCGTCTAAACGCTGGCCTGACAGTTATTATGCAAAAGTGGCGCAAGAGCGTATTGAAGCAGGCTGGCAAGTGTGGGTTTTTGGCGGAGAAAAAGACCATCAAGTCGGTGAACTTATTCGCAGTCAGCTTAGCCCGGATTTACAAAAGCAGTGCATTAATCTAGCGGGAAAAACAACGTTGTCGGAAGCGGTTGATCTGCTTTCACTGCCTAATATTGTTGTCAGTAATGATTCTGGTCTAATGCATGTTGCAGCGGCGCATAATCGACCATTGGTTGCCGTATATGGATCGAGCTCTCCAAAATACACTCCACCACTTAGCCAACATGTTCGCGTTTTGCATACTGATATAGGGTGCCGCCCCTGCTTTAAGAAGCAATGCAAATTTGGTCATCTTAAGTGCTTAACCGAACTTCTCCCTTCACGCGCTACCGCAGCGGTTCATTCATTAATTAAAGAACAGTAACAACTTATGCTAAAAAAATGCCTGTTCACAAAAGCGCAATATATCCAGTTTTTTGTTTTTATCTTTTTTTCGATGACTTTTGCCGTCCGCTCCGGCACTGGCTACGGCGCCTTCCCTTTGTTATTTATTGCACTGATAAGTCTTCCCTCCCTTTACCGATATATTAAGGCACACCCTTTAACTTTATTGGAAAAAAGCCTATTAACCGCCCTTATCGTGTTTGCTTTACTGCCCATGCTGTCCGCTTATTTTGAAGGATTGTCAGGTAGCGCCTATGATAAACCTTCCCGTTATCTGCTTTGCGCTCTGACCTTTTTGCTTTTATTGCGTTATAATGTCTCTTTACTCAGCATTGCATTAGGTGCATGGCTGGGGGCAATATTCGCCGGGACAAATGCGTTATATGATGTTTTTTATCTCGGTATGGAACGTGCCGGCGGACGTTTTACTGTCGTTATTGAATTTGGTGATATCAGTTTACTCTTAACCGCCTTTGTTCTTCTTTCCTATCAAAAACTAAAAAATAAAATACCCCAATTTCTGATTATTACCAGCATATTGCTTGGGCTTACCGCGGTTATACTTTCTCAATCTCGAGGTGGTTGGATTTTCATCCCCCTTTTAGTTATTATTATCGCCACTCATTATCGCAATATTTGCTTTGATTTAAGTAAAAAAAAGTGGCTTGGCACAGTGTTTTTATTAACCACTATTTTAGTTGCGGGTTGGTTAAGTGCCGGTGAACTGGTAAGCCAACGCATTAAGCTGGCTGAAGATGCAATTATTTCCTACCAAAAAAATGACAATGTGACACCTGCTGTTGGAGTGCGCTTTGAGATGTGGAAAGGGGGCATACAGAGTATTAAAAATGCGCCCTTATTCGGTGGTGGTGACAAAGGTATTATAACAGGCAAGCAGCAATTGATTGATCAGAATAAAATCGCACTCTCACCGGGCATTATTCAGTGGACAAGTGTGCATAATCAATATTTAGATACCTGGGGGAAATATGGTTTTTTCACTTTTATGGCTTTCTTAGCTATCTTTTTTATTCCACTGACCTTCTTTATCACCCAGCGGAACAAAGGTGATGCCGATACGCGCTGCGCATCTTATTGCGGCATTACACTCTGCACCGGTTACCTTTTCTTTGCATTGACTGAATCTATATTTACAATCAATTCAACGGTTATGTTCTATAGTTTTTCACTGATTATTTTTTACTCTTGTGCAAAAACAGCAAGAGATGAGACCTAGATGCTTTTTATTTTATACCAGCTATTACAATTTTTATTTTTCCCTTTTATCTGCTTTACGCTGATCAAAAAAGCCAAGGGAAAACTGCCCCTTAGCAAGCTGTTAGAATATTTAGGAATAGCTAAAAAACAGCCGTTCCCCGTCACCTGTTTTCACTGCGTTTCTGTCGGTGAGGTATTAACCGCACTGCCTTTAATTAAGCAGTATCAAGTCCAGTACCCTGAGCAAAAACTGCTGATCACAACCACCACTTTTACCGGTTATCAGGAAGTTAAAAAAGCCTTTGGCGATAATATTGAGCACCGCTTTCTGCCGCTAGATTTTATCCTTTTCAGCAAACTGTTTTTTTCATGCCACAATATTCAGCGTATTAATATTATTGAAACAGAGCTCTGGCCAAGTCTACTGCAACAGGCTAAACGACATAATGTACAGGTCTCTTTAATCAACGCCAGACTCTCAAAGCGCTCTGCCAAACGCTACCTTAAATTTCCCCGCAGCGCATGCTGGCTGGTTAGCCACCTTGATAAAGTATTAGCCCAACATCAAGATGATGCGGATCGTTTTATTCAGCTGGGTGTCAGTAAAGACAAAATAACCATTACCGGCAGTATTAAATTCGATATAAAGATAGATCCGGAAAAACAACAAAAAGGGGAATTATTAAAAAAAAAATGCAGCCACTTCCCTATTATTTTGGCGGCGAGCACCCATAAAGGGGAAGATGAAATAATGCTAACTGCGTTTAAAACGCTACAGCAGACGGAGAAAAATGCACTGTTAATTATTGTCCCCCGACACCCGGAACGATTTGACAGTGTTTTTCACTTGGCAGAAAAAAAACAATTTAAAACCTGCCGGAAAACAGAGTACTCCCAGCCACCTCAGGACTGCCAGGTTTATATTGGCGATACTATGGGTGAAATGATTATCTACCTAAGCCTAGCCGATTTAGTTATTATGGGCGGCAGTTTTGTGCCTGTCGGCGGGCATAATTTACTTGAACCCGCGGCCTTAAAAAAACCGGCCATAACCGGTCCTTTTAATTTTAATTTTACCGATATCACTGAACAATTGATTAATGTGAAGCACACAATAAAAGCGGAAAATCCGCAGCAATTAACCCAGTTACTACTTAAACAGTGCTGGGATCCTGATAAATTAACCGAGCAGGGTGAGCAAGGATTAAAAGTGGTCAAAAATAATCAAGGTGCATTAGAGAAAACATTAACATTGCTAATATGAGCAAGTTAATTTAAAAATTTTACGCCTGAACAAGACTATCGTCGACATTGTACTTATGCACAGATATATTTGCAGGCAACATTCAAACTATCTTTTTAACATCCGCCGTTGTTAGATATTATTTGAATACAAAGTGCAATGTAAAAAGGAAATATATGGCTAATAATCAACCTGAAAACTATAAGGCATCAATAATTATTGCTTTTTACAATAATATTGAGGCGTTAAAACTCGTTTTTAAAGCGCTAGAAAAGCAAACTGAAAATAATTTTGAAGTGATCATTGCTGACGACGGTTCAAAAAGTGAAATTGTAAAAGAGTTAAATACACTTAGCGAACAGAGCACTCTAACTATTCAGCATTTATGGCAAGAAGATATCGGCTTTAGAAAAAATAGATGCTTAAATAAAGCGGTACAAGCCTCTCGAAGTAACTACTTAATCTTTATAGACGGAGATTGTATTCCTCAATGTTATTTTATTGAAGACCATTTAAGCGAAGCTGAGCAAGGTGTTTGCCTTAATGGACGCCGAGCAGATCTTTCCCATAAAATGTCTCAGCTTTTGAGAGAGTGTGATAATCCGGCTTGCTTCATATCACAACATCGCACTAAACTGTTATTTGATTATTTGTTTGGTAATGGTAAAAATATTGAGAAAGGCTTTCGAATTACTAATACCCCATTAAGAAAGGCCATTCAAAAGAAGAATAAAGGGCTGGTTGGTTGTAATTTTTCTTTATTTAAACAAGATTTATTTAACATTAATGGATTTGATCAGCGCTATGAAGCGCCGGGGATCGGCGAAGACAGTGATATAGACTTTCGTCTAGGTATTGCAGGAATTATGATTAAGCCACTTTTTTATAAAGCGAATCAGGTTCACCTTCAACATAAAGAATTGCCAAGATCTGATGTTAATTCTGCTTTATTTAAAAAAATTAGAAAAGAAAAAAAAGCGTGGACAAATTTTGGCATAGTGCAAAATAAGTAGCTTACAACTCGTTAAGTGAACTGACGTTAAAAATCAACTTACAAGCTAATTTTGATAGCCAAAAATTAAAGAAAGCCAATCCTGTTCAGACCAATTTAAGTGGTTTTTTTTCGATTTTTCTTTGCGCAAAGAGCGTAATAAGCGCGCTAGCGTCTTTTCTTTCCAAACACCCGTTTTTATTTGCGCACATTTATCAAAATCAATTAACCAGACCTTATTGTGCTTGTCCAGCATAATATTGTGGCTGTTCAGATCGCTGTGATAAATATTATTATCATGAAATAAACGGATCACCCGGCCTATTTCACGCCATTGCGCTTCGCCTATTTTCCGCTTATTGAGAACGGCCACCAAATCATGCGCCCCGTCAATCAACTCAATAATAAGATCCGCTTGATAAAAGAGACCTTTGCGGCTAATTCTGCCCGCATAGGGCAACGGCACAGGTAAATTTAATTGTGCCATTTTATCGAGTAATATAAACTCGTTATAAGCACGAGTACGTTTTAAACCGGCATAAAAAAAATTATCAGGATTTATTTTCCCAATAAAACCGCCACGAAAATAATGGCGCAGAACATATTTTTTTTGTTGATGCTCAAAAAACCAGGTAATACCCCGCCCAACCGAATTCCCTATCACTCGATTATTTTCCTGAAGGAAGGTAAGATCAAACAGTAATGTAGAAAATTTTTCTGCATTAAAAAAGAAGCTTTGCTGATTACATTCAATAATTTTCACATTTATAACTTTATTTGGATAAATGAAGGTCTGTTATTTTACATTAGCGGCGCCCCTTTGCATAATGTATCGATTATCATTTAATTTTTTTGCTCACCTTTGTGTTTTTTCTAAATAGGTAAATTATGCCCCTGTTCACCAGCGCCCCTAACTCAATCTGTATTCTACGCCTCAGTGCGATTGGCGATGTCTGCCATGCCATTGCATGCCTACAGGCCATACAAAGACAATGGCCTAGCACCAAAATAACTTGGGTAACAGGGAAATTAGAGGCGCAACTGCTGCAGCATATTAGTGGCATTGAGGTGATAATTTTTGATAAAAAACAGGGGTGGAAAGCTTACAAGCAGTTACGCTGTCGGTTAAAAGATCGCAAATTTGATGTCCTGCTGCATATGCAGGCGGCACTGCGGGCAAGTATTGCAAGCTTAATGATCAAAGCTGATATCAAACTGGGTTTTGACAGGCCGCGCGCAAAAGACGGACAGTGGCTATTTACCAACTGTAAAATAGAGCAGGGAAAATCGGTCCATGTGTTAGATGGATTTATGGCCTTTGCCAAAAAACTTGGCATCTCTGACCTTTCGGTTAAGTGGAATATTAACATTCCGATTGCAAGCGAGGAAAAAGCCACCACCCTGATTGATAATAAACCCACTTTTATTATCTGCCCGGCGGCCAGCAAGGCTTATAAAAACTGGACTATTGAAGGTTACAGTGCACTTGCGAACCATGCTATTAAACAAGGTTTTCAAGTGCTTATTTGTGGTGCCCCGACAGAGATTGAAAAAGCACTGGCAAAAAAAATTGTCGCCAGCAGCAATCAACAAGCCAAAAACTTAATCGGGCAAACCTCTCTGATTGACCTGCTGGCCTTAATCAAGCAAGCCTCGATTGTGCTGGCCCCTGACACGGGGCCGACGCATATGGCCACCATGGTTAATACACCGGTTATCGGTTTATATGCTCACCACAACCCTAAACGTACCGGCCCGTACGCGCAGCTTAGTCATGTTGTCAGCGTTTATGATACGTTAATAACAGAACAAAGCGGCAAAACGGCCGAGGAATTACCCTGGCGGGCACGCGTAAAAGATGAAAATGCGATGCAGAAAATAGCCATAAAAGTGGTGATCACTATGTTTGATAACCTTTGCCAAAAACAGGAATAAATCAATGTCAAAAAATAGTATCAGCGCCATTATCATCACCAAAAATGAGCAAAATAACCTACCAGCTTGTTTAGACTCGCTACGCTGGGTTGATGAACTCATTATTGTCGATTCAGGCAGTACAGATAGGACTGAAGCGGTCGCTAAGCGTTACGGGGCTAAATTTTATTCACATACAAACTGGCAAGGCTTTGGTAAACAAAAGCAACTTGCGCAAAATTATGCCACCAGCAAATGGATTATCGCCATTGATGCAGATGAAGTTGTTTCTCCTGAATTACAAAGTGCGATTGAGCAAAAAATAACCACTTCCGATGAAAATACAGTATTCAAAATACAGCGTAAGACTTGGGTATTTGGACGATTTTTAGCGCACTCCGGCTGGATTGATAAAATTATCCGCGTCTATCCAAAACAGCTTGCTCATTATAACAATGCCCTAGTGCACGAAAAAATAGTAACAGAAAACCATGTTAAAATTTCCCAACTGCAGGGGGATCTTTTCCACTATTCATACGGTGATATGGAAAATTACCTGGTTAAGTCAGCAAGTTATGGAAAAGCATGGGCTGACGAGAGAGAAAAAAGAGGAAAAAAAGCAAGCCTGACCCAAGGCTTCACCCATGCACTGGGCTGTTTTGTGAAAATGTATCTGGTAAAACGCGGCTTTTTAGACGGTAAACAGGGGTTGCTGATTGCCATACTTTCAGCACATTCAACCTTTATAAAGTACGCTGATTTATGGATAAGAGAGAATGACAGCCGCGCCAAAAAATAACAGTTAAAAGGAAATAGGACATAACTCCCCTATTATTTACAATGTGCCTTAAAAATTATTTTTTTCTAAAAAAGACAACAAGTTTTGCATCACCAAATTAATATCGATAGCCGTCATATCATCCTGACTATTGTTATTAGGCGGAATAAAAGCGATATGCCTCCCAGTGCTGTTTAATGGTTGCCAACGCAGCGGTGTCGCGCTGCGTTTAGCCGGAAAAAACCCGGCCGTGGGCACATCAGCGGCTCCAGCGATGTGTAATGGCCCTGTTGAACCGGCAATAAACAGATCGGCGCAGCTAATAGTCTGACAAAAAGAGATTAACCCCTTTGTTGATTGATACAAGTAACTGCAAACATTATCTGGTAATAATGCCTGTAATTGCTTGGCTTGCACTTCTTCACCGGGACCTGCGGTTAAGATAAAGCCCAGATTGGCAACATGTTCATTTAACAGTGTAATAAGGTGTGCATACTGCGCTATCGATAAATTATTTGCACTGCCGCCACTGCCGGCATGGATAAAACAAAGCTTATTAATGGATTTACCTAATTTTTGCTGCAGCAGATTGCGCTGCGTTTGTTTAACCTTCCGATCCACATTTAAAAAGGGCGGTCTTACTTCTACTGGCGTGATCTTATTTTTTTGCAGAAAGTGGCGGATTAGATCCAGATTATATTCAGATTCAGGCTTGGCCGATTGCGAACGGCGCTGTTTTAAACGATCGTTAAATAGAAACTGGGCCCATTTGGTTGCGGGCGCTAAACGGTAAGCTATTTTAGCTTTTCGTCCCAGCTGTGCATTGCGCGTTGTCGAAAAAAGACAGATATAATCGCTATAATTTTCAGCCTTAATTTCATTAACCAGCCGTGCCTGCTGGGATTGTTCCGGATCGTCCACTATTACATTATCAATCCATGGGCAAAGCTGTGCTAACGGCTTAGTATAGGCAGGCACTAAAGCATCGATTTGCGCATCCGGTAGCGACTTTTTCAGCATAGCAAAGCTTGGCCATGCGAGCATAAAATCACCGATTTTATCATTTCGAACAACAAGAATTTTACGCACGTCTAAGTCCCCTTTATACCTTACAGCTATTGTTATAATACGCAGATTCAGATTTTTTTCTGCTGAAATTACAAATATTAATAGCACATTGTACTGTAATTATTATCTCCTTAACATTGCGATCAAGAAATTTCTAATAGAGACTTTCAGCTTGTTTTTTGCTAATATTTTAGATAATTTAGTTATAAGAGAAATTCATGAACGCATTTATTTTTTTATCCAACCGCCTTAGTAAGATTATCGGCAATATTTGCAAAATAATGTCTTACCCTTTTCATGCTGTTTTTCCTAAAAAGCGTTTTACTATTCCTGAATTTTCAAAAGCTAAAATATCATCGACTGCCAGTAAAATTCCAAGGGTAATCTGGCAGACAAATTATTCAAATCGCTCGACATTGCCTGTCTATTTAAATTATCTTTTTAATCGTCTTATGTCTTTAAATTATGACTATCGCTACGTGAGCACCGAAGAACGAATTGAGTATATAAAAAACAATGCTTCAGCAGCTGTTTATAAAAGCTATATGATATTAAATGATGGCGCAGCACAAGCTGATTTATGGCGCTTAGTCGTACTAAATAAAGAGGGCGGGGTTTATTTAGATATTGATGCTAATTTTGTGTGGCCTTTATCAAAAATATTGAAGGATGACGATCAGGCCGTTTATATCAAAATCAAAAACAACACCCATTTTACCAACTATTTTTTAGCCTGTGCCCCAAATAATAACGAACTTCAACAAGCCATCACAATTATTTGCCACAAAATACAAGAAAAAGAAGTAGATCGAGGTGTTTATTTTCTAACCGGACCCGGCGTATTAAATACGGTATTAGCGGGTAAAAAGGTAACCTCGCGGACTCACCGTGCGACCTGTATTCAAGGCAGTTTTACTAACGAGCATTTTCAATATCTGGATAAACCAAGGGGGAAATGGACCCATAAAAAGCCTTCTGAGCTATTAATAAAAGAGATGGACCAAAAAAATGAGAATAGAAATAGGTAGGAAGGTTGAGAAATACATAAAAAGCAGACTAAGTCGTTTAAAATTAAAACAAAATGATTTTACAATTATCTCTAACAATTGTTGGGGAACTTTTATGTATAAAAAATTTGCCCTTCCTTACACAACTCCCTTTGTAAATTTATTAATTTTTTCTCCTGATTATATTGAATTATTGGAAAACTTAACGCCTGAACTGTTAACCAAAATTTCCTTTATAGAGCATGAGAACTCTCAACATAAAGAGGAGATGGTTAGACTCAATATCTATAAAAAAAACTACCCAATTGGTATTTTAGATAATAAATATGAACTGCATTTTTTACATTATCAATCACAACAAGATGCAAAAGATAAATGGCTGAAAAGATTGGCAAGAATGAATTTTGATAAATTAATCGTTAAATTCAGTGCATCATTGAAATTTGAAGACAATATGGCCGAACGGTTTGATGATTTGAACTTTAAAAACAAAATCTGCTTTACAGCAACAGCGTTTCCAAACTTAAAAAGTATCGTGTCCATGCAAGCATTTAAAGGTAAAGAGACAGTGATTGATGAGTGGAAGCATACAACAAAAAAAGAATTTGACCTTATTAATTTTATTAACAATATACAAAGGGAAGATAAAGCGTAAACAGAGTTAACTTTATTTTTAGGAATAAAAAACCGCTTTAAATAAAGCGGTTTTTATTATCTGACCACAAGACTAAAAGCTATTTCCACGCTTTCCAGGCATTGATCAGACCATTTGTTGAACTATCGTGGCTATCAACCGCATTAACCGTTGTCAGTTCAGGTAAGATTTGACCCGCCAGTTGCTTGCCTAATTCAACCCCCCATTGATCAAAGCTAAAGATATTCCAAATAACGCCCTGCACAAAGATTTTTTGTTCATACATTGCAATCAGCTGCCCTAATGTTTGCGGCGTAATTTTATTCACTAAAATGGAGTTAGTGGGATTATTACCCGCAAATACTTTAGAAGGAATTAAATGCGCCACCTCTTCGGTCGTTTTACCCGCAGCAGCAAACTCGGCTTCGACTGTCTCTTTACTCTTACCAAAGGCTAAGGCCTCTGTTTGTGCGAAAAAGTTAGAAAGTAATTTAGCATGGTGATCACCCACCGGATTATGACTTACCGCAGGGGCAATAAAATCACAGGGAATTAGTTTTGTACCCTGGTGAATTAACTGGTAGAAAGCATGCTGCCCATTAGTACCTGGCTCACCCCAAATGATGGGACCTGTTTGGTAATCCACCGATTCACCGTTACGATCCACACATTTACCATTGGATTCCATATTGCCCTGTTGAAAATAGGCAGGAAAACGGTGCATATATTGATCATACGGCAGAATAGCCTCTGACTCTGCGCCATGGAAATTGTTATACCAAACACCAATAACCGCTAAAATCACCGGAATATTGTTCTCAAAATCAGTTTCTTCGAAATGCTTATCCATCTCATGCGCACCGCCAAGCAGGACTTCATAATTGTCAAAACCAATAGTTAAGGCAATGGATAAACCGATCGCAGACCAGATTGAATAACGACCGCCAACCCAGTCCCAGAATTCAAACATATTATCAACATCAATACCAAACTCGGCAACGGCGTCTGCATTGGTTGATAATGCGGCAAAATGTTTAGCAACAAAGGTTTCATCTTCGGCAAAGTTTAAAAACCACTCACGTGCGCTATGCGCATTGGTCATTGTTTCCTGTGTGGTAAATGTTTTTGAAGCCACTAAGAATAAGGTTGTTTCCGGATCAACCTTAGCTAAGGTTTCAACAATATGGGTACCATCAACGTTGGAAACAAAGTGTGCATCAATGCCTTCAACTTTATAAGGACGTAGTGCCTCTGTCACCATAAAAGGGCCTAAATCCGAACCACCAATGCCGATATTAACGATATCGGTGATAGCTTTGCCGGTGTAACCTTTCCACTCACCGGAATGTACTTTTGTACAGAAAGCTTTCATTTTTTCAAGTACCGCATTCACTTTTGGCATGACGTTTTCGCCATCAACAAATACCGGAGTATTACTGCGATTACGCAATGCGCTATGCAATACGGCACGATTTTCCGTTACATTGATTTTTTCACCCGAAAATTGCGCTTTAATGGCCCCTTTGAGATCCACTTCTTCAGCGAGTGCGAGCAGTTTTGTGAAAATTTCTTCAGTGATTAAATTTTTTGAAAAGTCCACTAATAGATGATCATCAAACTGACGGGAAAATGCCTTAAAACGCTGCGGATCATTGGCGAAAAGAGTTGATATTTTCAGATCGGCATTGGCATCAAAGAGTGTTTTTAACTCAGACCATGCGACTGTTTTTGTTGGGTTGATATTTTTTAACATAGGTAATTCCCACAAAGTTAATGTTTAAAAGAAAGAAAAGCGTTATTTAACTATAAAAAAACACTTTAGATACTGATTTGAATCTATTTTAGTGATGCCATTTCAATTGGTACAACGTTATTTTTCTTTGTTTAAAATAAAACGGAGAAAAATAGCGAATAAGAAAAAAGTAGCGGTCATTACAGGCGATAACAGTGCTCAAAAACCGTGATTGGAAACAATGCCTGATAGTGAACTATTTAAATCAAAAATAGGGCGTCATTTCGATTCCAGAAAGTAACGACAATTTTAGTCACAGCAACGGCCCGTTAATTTTTCACTACAGGCCAGCACTACCCTATTAAGTTTTTCCGATTACCGAGTACAATGTAAGGAATTAACAATAAAGATCCAATTTTCGACAAAATCAGGTATTATCTTCGATCTTATTTTAGATCTACCCTAAGCCCGTTAGGGATAGAATCTGTCACAGCATAAAGGGAAAAGACATGAGCAACCAAGCAGAAAACACAACACATTTTGGCTTTAAAACCGTGCAGGAAGATACAAAAGCAGATTTAGTTGCTGGCGTTTTTCATTCGGTAGCCGCTAAATACGATATTATGAATGATGTTTTATCAATGGGAGTTCATCGCATTTGGAAACGCTTTACTGTTGATTGTTCAGGCATACGAAAAGGTCAAAAAGTATTAGATCTGGCTGGTGGAACGGGTGATTTAACGGCTAAATTCTCCCGTATAGTCGGTCAAACGGGACAAGTCACTCTCGCTGATATTAACGACTCGATGCTCAAAGTGGGTCGCAGCAAGCTTCGCGATCTGGGGATTGTCGGCAATGTCAGTTATGTACAAGCGAATGCCGAAGAGTTACCTTTTCCTGACAACCATTTTGATTTAATTACTATTGCCTTTGGGTTACGTAATGTCACCGATAAGGACAAAGCGTTGGCCTCTATGTATCGCGTTTTAAAGCCGGGCGGTCGTCTGTTAGTGCTTGAATTCTCGACACCTCTGTACGAACCGCTCAGTAAATTTTACGATTTTTACTCGTTTAACGTTCTTCCTAAATTGGGCAAGTTGATTGCAAACGACAGTGAAAGTTACCAGTATCTTGCAGAAAGTATTCGCATGCATCCCGGTCAAGAGATCTTAAAAGAGATGATGAATAGCGCTAATTTTGAAGGCTGCGAATATTTTAATCTCAGTGGTGGTATTGTGGCACTGCACCGTGGTTACAAATATTAACCAATATGCACTTCTAGAGCTTCGGTACTAGGCTATCCCAGCTCCTACTTGCTAACATCAACGCTAAAATAGAGGATATTATGCCATTAGATAAGCTAGTTTGCGGTTTTCTTGAAACCACTGTAAATAAATTACAGCAACTTGATTCAAGCGCATTACAAAGACGTAAACAACTTAATGGCACTATTATTGGCGTCGCCCTAAAAGAGATTAATAAACCGCTCTATTTTGTGATCAGTACACAACAAATTGATATTTTGTCTCATTATGAAGGGCAGGCAGACTGTTTTATTCGCTTAAACATTTCAGCACTAAAAGAGTTACAAAATAATCATCAACTCACGCATTTAATTAAAACGGAACAACTCGAGGTAGAGGGTGACATTAAAATAGTACAGCGCTTCGCACGTTTACTCACCGAGATGGATATTGACTGGGAGGAACACTTGTCAGCTATTATTGGCGATATCCTCGCCCATAAACTTTGTTATCAATTCAAACAATGCCGGCAAAACGCCTCTTCACAAATAAAAAAAATTCAAAAACAGAGTGGCGAATATCTCACTGAAGAGCTAAAAATCGCTCCGGGGCCGCTGGAGGTTGCCTATTTTTGTGAACAGGTAAATGATATCAAGAAGCAGACAGATACCTTAGAAAAACGTCTTCAGCTATGCTTTGCCAGCAGCAACAAGTTAACGCGGAATATCCGATGATAAAAATAAAAGAACTCACCCGCCTTTATCAAATCAATAAAACAGTAATTGAATATGGTTTAATAGAACTGCTCCCTAAAGAGCATGTGCCATTAGCCTATCGTTTTATGTGTGCTTGTCTTTTTTGGATTAGCAACAAACATCAAGGTATGAGTTTACCCGAAAGATTACGTTTAAGTTTACAGTCGCTGGGGCCAATTTATATTAAGCTTGGGCAAATGTTGTCCACCCGACGTGATTTATTACCCCCCATTTACGCAGATCAACTGGCCTATCTTCAGGATAATGTTCCTCCTTTTTGTGGTGAACAGGCGATTGAACAGATAGAAAAATCCTTTAATAAGCCGATTGACAGCATCTTTGATGACTTTGATAAAGTCGCACTTGCCTCAGCCTCTATTGCCCAGGTGCACACGGCAACACTAAAAGAAGATGGTCGAGCCGTTGTGGTTAAAGTAACCCGCCCCGGCATTGAAAAAAGAATTCAGGCAGATTTACAGCTAATGAAGTGGTTAGCTTCTTTGATGCAGCGGTTTTTAAAAGAAGCGGAACGTCTGCGTCCGGTCGAAGTGATACATGAATATGAAAAAACTATTATTGATGAAATAGACCTGATGCGCGAAGGCGCGAATACCATTCAATTACGGCGTAATTTTTTAAATTCCAAGCTACTTTATGTACCTGAAATATACCCGAATTACTGCACTAAAAACGCGTTAGTCATGGAAAGAATTTATGGTATTCCTGTTTCTGATACCAACGCATTACAAGCACAAAATACAAATCTTAAGTTACTGGCTGAACGCGGAGTGGAAACTTTCTTCACTCAGGTTTTCCGGGACAGCTTTTTCCATGCGGATATGCACCCGGGCAATGTATTTGTCTCCTATGAACACCCGGAAGATCCTCTCTGGATAGGTATCGATTGTGGTATTATGGGCACGCTCAATAAAGAAGATAAACGCTACCTTGCAGAAAACTTCCTAGCCTTTTTCAATCGAGATTATCGCCAGGTTGCACAACTTCATGTTGATTCTGGTTGGGTTCCGGCAGATACACCCGTTGAAGAATTTGAATTTTCCATTCGCGCAGTATGTGAACCTATTTTTGAAAAACCGCTTGCAGAAATATCCTTTGCGCAGGTGTTAATTAACTTATTTAATACCGCGCGCCGCTATAATATGAAAGTGCAACCGCAACTGGTTTTATTGCAAAAAACATTGTTTTATGTCGAAGGATTAGGACGGCAATTATACCCGCAACTGGACTTATGGGATACCGCAAAACCTTTTTTAGAAAATTGGATGAAAGAGCAGGTTAGTCCAAAAACCTTATTTAAATCAATCAGCCAAAAAGCGCCTTTTTGGCTCGAGAAGTTACCGGAATTGCCTGAGCTTGTTTACTACAATTTATCGCAGGCTAAATCACAGAATAAGCAACTTATTTTATTAGCTGAATCTTTTAATAAACAACAAAAAAATAACCGCAAAAGTTATTTTTATATTGCAGCGGCTATCTCTCTGAGTTTAATTTCGGCACTGGCTTATCTGCAAACAGATAAAAACCTTACCTTATTAGCGGGTATCCCCGGTATTTTTGCCTGGTTACTTGCGTGGCGCTATACCAATAAGGTATAAAGTTTACTATTAATAATGACAAACAATTAACTGAACGATTAAAGAAGGAAATAAATTATGGGCGGCATTGGTATTTGGCAGTTAGCTATTATCACAGTAATAGTGATCTTACTCTTCGGGACAAAGAAATTACGCGGCATTGGCGGTGATTTAGGCGGTGCTATCAAAGGATTTAAAAAAGCAATCAAGGAAGATAACGACAAAGACTCTACGCAGGTAGACGATAAAGATTCTACGCAAGTAGATGATAACGCGAAGCAACCCTCGAATAAAAAAGTAGAGGAAAACATCAAAGAGCAGAGTAAAGAAAAAGATCGGGCATAATCATTAACTCAAGGTGTACTTTAGATGTTTGATATAGGTTTTTGGGAACTTGTTTTAATTTCTGTGATCGGTTTGGTTGTTCTTGGCCCAGAGCGTCTACCCCATGCAATCCGCAGTGTGATGCATTGGATCACAACGGCAAAAAACATGGCCAACTCGGTCAAAACAGAAGTGACACAAGAGTTAAAACTACACGAAATAAATGAGAATATGATCAAAGCAAGTAAACAAGGATTAAGCGATCTGGATCCTGAATTACAAAAATCTATTGATGAAATGAAAGAAACAGCAGAGCAATTGTCTCGCCCCTATAAAAAAGACATAGATGATATTAAAACATCTTTAGATAAAAACCCCAGCGGCACTACGCAGCAAGAAAACAGCATTCTTGATAGCAGCAAAACGACGCCCCCCAGACAGGATAAAAACGAATGAGTTCAGATCAGGATAATGGAACAAGCAGCCAGCACAGCTTGCCATTATTTAGCCACTTAATTGAACTTCGCGACCGTATTTTACGTATTGTTGCTATCGTTATCATTATTTTTTTAAGCTTGGTGTATTTCGCTAATGATATCTATCATTATTTATCAATCCCACTAACCAGTCAGCTGCCGGAAGGTGCCAGTATGATAGCGACCGGCGTGGCGACACCTTTTTTCACGCCCATTAAACTGACTCTGGTTTTATCTATTTTTATAGCCATTCCAGCTATTCTATATCAAGTATGGGGCTTTATTGCGCCGGGTTTATACAAACACGAACGCAAATTGGTCGCCCCTCTGGTGATTAGCAGCGCCCTGCTCTTTTATTTAGGCATGGCATTTTCTTATTATGTGGTCTTTCCGCTGGCATTTTCATTTTTTACTAATACCGCACCGGAAGGTGTTTTGATCGCCACCGACATCAGCAGTTATTTGGATTTTGCCTTAAAACTGTTTTTTGCCTTTGGACTCGCCTTTGAAATCCCCATCGCCACCTTAGTCTTATGCTGGACGGGAGCAACCACACCACAAAAACTCAAAGAAAAACGCCCCTATATTGTGGTTGCTGCCTTTGTCTTTGCCATGCTGTTAACGCCCCCCGATGTGATTTCACAAACCCTGCTGGCGGTGCCCATGCTGATTTTATTTGAGATTGGTTTACTGTTTTCCCGTTTTTATGTGCAACCGGCAGAAGATACAGACAATAGTGAACAGGAGAACTGATGTTAAATGATTGATATTGGCGTCAACCTGACGAATAAACGCTTTCAAAAAGATATTAATGAAGTAATTGCTAACGCAAAGCAGGCTGGTGTTAGCAGTATGATAATCACTGGAACAAATTTAGCTGAAAGTGAAGCTGCCCTGCAACTGGCTCAAAATTATCCCGATTATTTATTTTCGACTGCAGGCATTCATCCGCATGATGCGGACTCCTTTGATAAAACCAGCCTAAATCAACTTCGATCACTTGCCCAGGACCCCTCGGTAAAAGCCATTGGAGAGTGTGGTTTAGACTTTAACCGTAATTATTCAACGCCCGCTGAGCAGGAATACGCCTTTATAGAACAGCTTGAGTTAGCCGTTGAGCTGCAATTACCTGTATTTATGCATGAGCGTGATGCTAACCAGCGTTTTATCGAGCTGTTAAGCCCTTATGTCAAACAACTTCCAAATGCTGTCTTACACTGCTTCACGGGCGATCAGTTCGATTTACAACGCTGCTTGGAAATTGATTTACACATTGGCATCACCGGTTGGATTTGCGATGAACGCCGTGGTGCCCACCTGCTGGAGTTAGTTAAATTAATTCCCGCCAACCGCTTAATGATCGAAACAGACTCCCCCTATTTATTGCCTCGTTCAATGCGCCCAAAACCCAAATCAAGCCGTAATGAACCAAAATACTTACCCTATATCGCGCAAACCATTGCCCATGCCCGGCAGCAAAATGTTGAACAATTTATAGAACAAACAACACAAACCAGCCGAGCCTTTTTTAATATTGGCAGAGCGTTAACCGTTTAATAGGATTTATTCATGACCATTTCTCAGCACTTCCCTGCGCGACGCTTGCGTCGTTTGCGTAAGCATGATTTTTCTCGTCGTTTAGTTGCCGAAAACCAGCTTTCTGCAAGCGATCTTATTTATCCAATGTTTGTTGTTGAAGGGAAAAACCAACGCGAAAAGATAAAGTCTATGCCGGGTATCGAGCGGCTTTCAATTGATTTACTGGTGGCAGAAGCAAAGCAGTTAGTGGCATTAGGCATTCCAGCTATTGCCCTGTTTCCGGTGACACCGGACAATATAAAAACCGAGATGGCCGAGGAAGCATACAACCCCGAGGGGCTTGCTCAACGCGCGGTAAGAAGTGTTAAAGAGGCTTGTCCTGAATTAGGGGTGATCACCGATGTGGCACTGGATCCTTTCACTACCCACGGACAAGACGGTATTATTGATAAAGAGGGCTATGTATTAAATGACATTACAACCGAGATACTGGTTAAGCAAGCCCTTTCCCATGCGCAAGCGGGTGCCGATATTGTCGCACCGTCAGATATGATGGATGGTCGTATTGGTGCTATTCGTGAAGCATTGGAAAATGCCGGATTTATTAATACCCAAATAATGGCTTACAGTGCTAAATATGCGTCAAACTACTACGGCCCTTTTCGGGATGCCGTCGGCAGCGCCGGCAATTTAAAAGGTGGCAATAAATCAACCTACCAAATGGATCCCGCCAACAGTGATGAAGCAATTCATGAAGTTGCACTGGATATTCAAGAGGGCGCTGATATGGTCATGGTTAAACCCGGCATGCCCTATTTAGACATAGTCCGCCGTGTTAAAACTGAACTGCAGGTCCCTACTTTTGCATACCAGGTAAGTGGCGAATATGCGATGCATAAAGCGGCTATAGATAATGGTTGGTTAAAAGAGCGCGAAACGGTTTTAGAATCTTTACTTTGTTTTAAACGTGCAGGGGCAAACGGCATTCTGACCTACTTTGCCAAGCAGGTCGCTATTTGGTTACAAGAAAATAAATAATATGCTGTTGGAGCAAGATAAGCTTGCTCCAACCCACTTTTTTATTCCCTCTATTACACTATTTGTAAAGAACAAAAGATCAGTATATTTGGCATAAAGAGCAGGTTAATTTTGCTCTTTTTTAGTCATAAAATAATGTACTAAGGCAATAAAAATTGACAACATTCCCGCTAATAAGGTCGCTAAAATAACGATCAGTGCACGTTTGGGAGCAGATCGATTTAAAGGGGGCTCGACAACCTCTAAATAACGATAAGGAGTGAAGGAACTATTATCACTGAATTCCAATTTATTTAACGCATCCAGTGTGATGGTCATTATTGCCAACGAAGGCTCTAACACGCTTAAATCTTGGATAGATTTTAAAACATCAATTTTAGCTTTTAAGGCTTTTTCGCCGAGGTTAATTTGAAATAATTCCCCTTCTTTATTGAGGTTTGCCTGGTATTCAACTAAACCTGAATGGGAAGCAATCTGATAAGCATATTCTGTCTTTTGTAATAAAACAGCCAACTCCCGACGCGCTTTTTGCTCGGTCATCTGCAATGAAACCTGCAACTCATTTTTTGCAGAATCAATAAATAACAAAAACTTCTCAAGTTGATTTTCTCTGACATTTTCTCCAATAAAGAGAATGTATTCATTTAATAATTCAGCGGAAGACTCTTTTGTTGCACTGCGAAAAGATAAAGCCAGTTCAGACGTTTGACTATTAAGAGAAGCATTAATCTTGTTCATCCAATTATTTAATACGATTAAATATTGCTGGCGACTTTCTTGTGCGGATCCCTTACTTGGAACTGTTATCTGCTTTACCTGCAGATAGGCTAAAAAGGCAGGGTTTGTTTCTAAAAAGTGTTTTTTATTGATTGTTGAATTAAATGCATTAATAAAATTTCTGAATAAAGTGCTGGGCTCAAAAAGATCAACAAGCTCTTTAGACACCTGCTTTGTGTCTTGCCCGTTATTGTTACTGTTACTGTTCAATAGGTCATTACTATTGAGTATCGCACTGACTTTATTGCTTTGCGCATAAAGTGCTGCAACGTCATTAACCTGAGGAGCAATCACTTTACCTTTAGCTACCCACCATTCCTGCGCGTTTAACGCATAATAAACAGATCCTGCAATGCCAACAGCGCAGATCACAACGGTTAACCACTTGTAGTTCCAAATAATCTTAATAAGCTCATATAAATTAATTTCATCATCTTGATAGGAATCAAGATAAACAGGTGATTTCGCATCCTACGGTACTACATTGTTATTTTTCTCGACCATAGTGTTGTATTCTTTTTTTTTGAAATAAAAATAAAAGTTTCGTCATATTATACTGAATTAATGAAAATTTAAATGACTAATCCATCAGAGCTCGCTGCGCACGCTAAGCAGCTGATCAAGAGGCCATCTTGGTTTTGCCTGAATCCCCAAGCCTTCAAAATGCCCGGCTTTTAAGCGCTGCATACCCGCATAAGCGATCATTGCACCGTTATCCGTACAAAATTCATTGCGGGGATAAAAAACTTCACCACCAAGGGATTTCATTAAAACGGCCAATTGGCTACGCAAAGACAGGTTGGCGCTGACGCCACCCGCCACAACTAAGCGCTTTAATCCTGTTTGTTTTAAAGCACGCTTACATTTGATAGCAACCGTATCGATGACCGCATCCTGAAATGCCAAGGCAATATCTGCCTGAGTTTGCGGATCTTTACCTTCCTTGGCAATGGTATTAGCCGCAAAGGTTTTTAATCCACTAAAACTAAAATCAAGTCCAGGTTTAGTGGTCATTGGTCGTGGAAAAATAAAGCGTTTGGGCTCCCCCTTTTCAGCTAATTTTGCCAAACGCGGTCCACCCGGATAATCGAGTCCAAGTAATTTGGCTGTCTTATCAAAGGCCTCTCCAGCAGCATCATCAATACTTTCACCTAATACCTGGTATTCACCAATATTTTCAACCTCAACCATCAGCGTATGGCCGCCCGATACCAGCAACGCCAAAAACGGAAATTCCGGACGATTTTCTTCGAGCATAGGGGCCAGTAGATGCCCTTCCATATGGTGTACTGCAATAGCCGGTATATTCCACGCATAGGCCAGACTGCGCCCAATACATGACCCTACTAATAACGCTCCTACTAACCCTGGTCCAGCAGTATAAGCAATACCATCAAGACTCTCTTTGGTACAATTTGCAGCCACTAATGCTTCTTTAATTAACGGAATAGTTTTACGTACATGATCTCGAGAGGCAAGCTCAGGTACCACACCACCGTAGTCAGCATGTAATTCAACTTGACTATATAACTGATGCGATAACAAACCTAGTTGATCATCATAAATGGCGATACCGGTTTCATCACATGAAGTTTCAATACCTAAAATACGCATATGATAAATGTTCCTTTGATAAAAGTGACGATAGATAAAAAATGCTAGTTTAACGTAAAAAGACTATCCCGAATGCTTTTTTCATCCGGTTATAAAGAAAACATTATGAATCTGGCCTAGAATGGGGGATCTAGAAGATCTTTTGTTCTTTTACAGTAAGTTTTTCGTACTAATTCTTTACTTTAGTCCCCAAATAGGTTTAAAATCTCGCACCATTTTAAATGAACTGGTCAGTATACGACCGTAACCATAAAGGTAATAGGCACATGCCAGTAATTAAACTTCGTGAAAACGAACCATTTGACGTAGCACTTCGTCGTTTTAAACGCTCTTGCGAAAAAGCAGGTATCTTAGCAGAAACACGTAAACGTGAATTCTTTGAGAAACCAACAACAGTTCGTAAACGCGCTAAAGCAGCAGCGGTTAAACGTCACCTGAAAAAACTTTCTCGTGAAAACGCCCGTCGCGTTCGCCTTTACTAATTAAGTTATTCCTAAATTAGATAAAGGATTGTTATGTCTTTAAAAGCAAAGTTAAAAGAGCAACAAATACTCGCTATGCGAGCGAAGGATAAAGTCCGTTTGGGCACTATTCGTATGTTGCTTGCAGCTATCAAACAGATTGAGATCGATAATAAAGTTGAGCTCATTGATGATGAAGTTATGGCTGTTGTTATTAAATCAGTAAAACAGCGTAAAGATTCAATTGCTCAATTTGAAAAAGCGAATCGCATTGATCTGGCTGATATTGAAAAGGCAGAACTTGAAATATTACAAGAGTTTCTTCCACAAGCGCTGACCTCTGAAGAAGTGAAAACTTTAATCAAGCAAGCCATTGCCTCTTCGGGTGCAAACGGCATGCAGGATATGGGGAAAGTAATGGGGTTACTCAAAAAAGATATTCAAGGACGAGCTGACATGGGAGAAGTAAGTGCGCTTGTAAGAGCCAGCTTAGCTTAATCCGTTACTCGTTAAGATATCAAAAGCCCCATGCTTACTCGTAAGCTTGGGGCTTTTTCGTTTGCAGACAAAATTAATTAATTTTCACCTCACAAGTCCAGTAAGATTTGTGCTCCGGGCAGAGCGATTTAGAATGTCTATTCCCTTATAAAGTGCTATAAAGGAATAGCCAAAACGGCTTTTTTTAATTAATAGACTAAATGGTTTAAAGACATGGCAGGACGTATTCCAAGAAATTTTATTGACGATCTTATTGCTCGTACTGATATTGTTGATTTTATTGATAGCCGTGTAAAACTAAAAAAACAGGGTAAAGATTACCGCGCTTGTTGTCCTTTCCATAATGGTAATAATAACTCATCATTTTCAGTCAGTTCAGACAAACAGTTCTATCATTGCTTTAACTGTGGTGTGAGCGGAAATGTACTCTCTTTTATTATGGAATATGACGGCATTGAATTTGTTGATGCCATCGAAACTCTGGCAGAGCAGTTATCGATAGAAGTCCCTCGCGAAGAAAGCGGCTTTGGAAAAGCACACCAAAGCAGCTATGTAGACCGCAAAGATCTGTATCAGTTAATGGCTGATATTGCTGTTTTTTATCAGCAGCAACTGCGCACGCACAAAAACAGTCAACAGGTTATTAATTACCTTAAGGGTCGCGGATTATCGGGGCAGACAGTTAAGCATTTTAAGATAGGTTATGCACCCGATGGTTGGAATGAAGTGCGCAAACGATTCGCAGTGTCTGCCGATTTAGAAAAACAGTTGATTGAAGCAGGCATGTTAATAAGCAAAGAAAAAAGTGGCAGTTATGACCGTTTCCGCGATCGACTGATGTTCCCTATCCACGATAGGCGTGGCCGAGTTATTGGTTTTGGAGGTCGTGTTTTAGGTGATAATGAGCCTAAGTACCTGAATTCTCCCGAAACACCTCTCTTTCACAAGGGCAAAGAGCTCTACGGTTTATACCAGGTTAAGCAAGCCTATAAAGAAATTAAACGCGTATTAGTGGTTGAAGGTTATATGGATGTTGTGGCACTTGGTCAATTTGGTATTGATTATGCGGTGGCATCCCTGGGTACCAGTACGACGCCAGAGCATATCCAACAGCTCTTCCGCCACACCAGCGAAGTGATTTGTTGTTTTGATGGTGATAAAGCGGGTAAAGCCGCTGCGTGGCGAGCATTAGAAAATGCGCTCCCCTATATACAAGATGGCCGAACTTTACGTTTTATGTTTCTTGCTGATGGTGAAGATCCTGATAGTTACGTACAAAAAGAGGGTAAAGAAGCCTTTGAAAAACTGATTGAACAGGCATTACCTTTATCTGATTTTCTTTTTCAGCATTTATTAAATCAAGTTGATATGAGCACTGCTGACAGCAAAGCTAAACTGGCGCAATTAGCAATCCCATTAATGAGTAAACTGCCCGACACGGTATTCAGGCAAATGATGGAGGGAAGGCTTATTGCGTTATTGGGGATTGAAAAAGAGGGACTCAATAAATTATTACCCGCAGCAGCATCAAACAGTAGAATAGATAAAAGACAAAAAGTAACCCCCATGCGTTTAGCTATTTCGGTGCTTTTACAGCATCCCAACATTGCCTATGGTTTGCCTGAATTTCCTGAATTTAAGGAAATGACCTTACCTGGCTTAAGTTTATTAAATTCGTTACTTGAAATTTGCCGTACTACCCCCACTATAACAACAGGGCAATTACTGGAACATTGGCGAGAAAAGCCAGAAAGTAGTCAACTGAATAAATTAGCCGTGTGGCAAAACGATATAAAAGAAGATTATTATGAAGCTTTTTTCCTAGACACGTTAGAAAATTTTCTTAATTTTCATCTTACAAGTAAAATAGAGTTTTTAAAACAAAAATCTCGTTTAGGCCAAGCGCTAACAAGTGCAGAAACACAGCAACTTGCATTACTGCTTGCTGAACAAAAACAGCACTAATGAACTAGAAAACTTCAGAAAATTAGCGTATACTAGATCGCTTGTACTTTTTTTATATAACCCCTATTTGCAATTGATTTTTGATTTGCAATCAATTTTTGGACGGTATCTATGGCTCAAACACCTCAATCACAGCTCAAAGAGCTTATTATCAAAGGTAAAGAAAAAGGGTTTTTGACCTACGCAGAAGTTAATGACCACCTGCCGCAAGATATCGTTGAATCTGAGCAGATTGAAGATATTATTCAAATGATCGGTGACATGGGTATCCGTGTGGTAGAAACGGCTCCGGATGCTGATGATATGTTGATCGGTGCTGATGATAGCGAAACTCCTGATGAGGACGCGGTAGAAGCTGCTGCTCAGGTGTTAGCAACGGTTGAATCTGAGATTGGTAGGACAACGGATCCGGTGCGTATGTATATGCGCGAAATGGGGACGGTTGAACTACTAACACGCGAAGGCGAAATTGTTATCGCTAAACGTATCGAAGAAGGTATCAAAGAGGTACAAACTGCTGTTTCTGAATATCCTGCAACAATCTCAGGACTATTAGATAACTGGGACAGCTACGAAGCTGAAGAAATGAAATTAACTGATTTAATCAGTGGCTTTGTGGATCCCAATGATGACATGACACAGGCGGTCAGCGCTACGCATATCGGATCTGAGTTAAGTAAAAAGCAATTAGAAGATGAAGATAAAGCGGATAAAGATGATTCCGATGAAGATGATGAAGAAGAAGGACCTAAAGGCCCCGATCCTGAAGAAGCGGCTGAAAAATTTGCCGAACTTCGTAAATTAAATCAAGTTGTTGAAGATTCCATCACTAAAAATGGCCGTGCTCATGCAGAGACACGCGCAGCCATTAATGAGCAGGCAGAGTTTTTCCAACAGTTCAAATTAATCCCTAAACAATTTGACCGTATGGTAAAAGCAATTCGCTTTGCAATGAACGCTGTTCGTGTACAGGAACGTTTAGCATTAAAGATTTGTGTTGAACAATGTAAAATGCCTAAAAAAGAGTTTATTAAGCTGTTTAAAGGCAACGAAACAAATCCTGCGTGGTTAGAAGTTATTCTTTCAAATGGCACTGATTATGCAACCCGGATCAGTGAATTTGAAGAAGACTTAAGACGCTGTTTAAGAAAAATGTTAGCAGTGGAAGTACAAAGTGTATTAACCATTACGAATATGAAAGGTATCTCTCGCAACATGAGCATTGGTGAAGCCAAAGCACGTCGAGCAAAAAAAGAGATGGTAGAAGCAAACTTACGTCTGGTTATCTCTATCGCCAAAAAATATACTAACCGTGGCTTACAGTTCCTCGATTTAATTCAGGAAGGTAATATCGGATTAATGAAAGCGGTAGATAAATTTGAATACCGCCGGGGTTACAAATTTTCAACCTATGCAACTTGGTGGATCCGTCAGGCTATTACCCGCTCGATTGCAGATCAGGCGCGTACTATCCGTATTCCGGTACATATGATTGAGACCATTAATAAACTTAACCGTGTCTCTCGCCAAATGTTACAGGAAATGGGCCGTGAACCACAGCCGGAAGAGCTGGCTGAACGTATGATGATGCCGGAAGATAAAGTCCGTAAGGTATTAAAAATTGCGAAAGAGCCAATCTCAATGGAAACACCTATTGGTGATGATGAAGACTCTCATTTAGGCGATTTTATTGAAGATACAACGATTGCGCTGCCAGCTAACTGTGCGACAAGTGAAAGCCTTAAAAATGCAACTAACGATGTATTGGAAGGCTTAACAGCACGTGAAGCGAAAGTATTGCGTATGCGTTTTGGTATTGACATGAATACCGATCATACTCTTGAAGAAGTTGGGAAGCAGTTTGATGTGACACGTGAGCGTATCCGTCAAATTGAAGCGAAAGCATTGCGCAAACTTCGTCACCCAAGCCGCAGTGAACAACTGCGTAGTTTCCTGGATGAATAACCTGGATGAATAATTAAGATTAAAATCACACAATCCTGCTTTGGCAGGATTTTTTTATCTAAAAGGTGACAAATAACGAATATTATCAAGTGATCTTAACAAGAGCGTAGAATAAATAAGCAAACGCATGACATATGCTAGACAGACAAAAATTTACCTTATATACTCGCACCACAAATTTAGACCCTTAGCCTTAACTTGGTATAGTGGTTAGAGTAAAAAATTTGGCCCCTTAGCTCAGTTGGTTAGAGCATACGACTCATAATCGTCAGGTCCCCCGTTCGAGTCGGGGAGGGGCCACCATACATAGAAAGGCGTAGCAGGTTAATACCTACTACGCCTTTTTTTATCCCTGACGAAAAAAGTATAGTTGTGGGTGTAGCTAGCAATTAAAAACCTTATCAAACATTTCCTCAGAATATTTTTCTTACCCTTAGTACTCAATTTACACCATAGGTGGAAGCTATAATATTTGAGAATACTAATTCTCTTGGGTTATATTCCTAAATGCTTTTTAATAGGCTTGGAAAAAAGTTAATCACTAGGGTAGTTTTAGGCCAGGTTGTTACTTTCTTTTTCGTATAAACCTTAGGAAAGGAAATCTCAGGATTTATACTGCTAAATATTAAATAGTTCATCATCTTTGTCTTTCTGAATAATGCTGTTTATTTCGGATTCATTCTTAACATCTTAAAGTTCTGCAATTGTTCCAGCATTATGAGATGCCGTCTTGCTCATTGAATAGCTTTAGACGACTTAATGTCTCCCAAGTGTTACTTGTTCAGCAATAACCGCCTGTGCTCGTTCTATGGCCTCTTGATTAAAGACGATAATTGAGGACCGCCAAATTTTTGTATCGGTTATTTAGCACTTTTTGATTGGACTGGTCGGGTTATCAGAAATGATAACCGCGGTATGATTAGCGAGCAAGCCCCTCTACTCAGTACATTTGGTTTAGAATGTGAAGCTTGATTAGCATTAGCTTACTGTTTTGGTGAAAATTATCATGGTGCAGTTGGCTCACTTGCTGAACTTGTATTGTTTACCAAACATACGAATAAACGCAGGATATCGGGTAAAAATAAATGGCAGAAAATACTCCATTAAAAGTCATTGTTAACTATCACCCCTTTAAATTAACGCATTGCTAATAGATGCTGATGCTGTCATTCCTTCAACATCGTCATTATTTAATGCGCCCCTCTAAATTTTTTTTCTGGCGATTGGTTGTCAATCTTTATCACTCACTAAATATATCCAGCAACAAAACAGACCAGCGTAACTTTTACTGCTTCGCCGTAATACCGTAAAATATATTTGAATCATTTTCTTTCTATAATAGGATATTTGTATTGGTATACTGTTGTAAAAAGGAAAAACTTATTTTGCTGTCATTGACAACTTAAATGATAACAGTTATCATTTAAGTTGTGTTTTTAATAATAACTAAGAGGCTTTAGTATGAAAAAGACAATGAGTTTTGCAGTATTACATTTCACAGTAGCTTTTACAGTTACTTACTTATTAACCGGTAGCATAGTGATTGGCGGGACGGTTGCCTTAGTTGAGCCTGCGGTGAATACCGTTGTTTTCTACTTTCATGAAAAAGTATGGAAAAAAATTGAGGCAAGAAAGGTGGAAAAGAAAATGACCAGTGTCCATTCTGTCTGTTAATAATTTACGGATAGGAAGCGACACTCTTAGTTGTTAGGAAAGAAATTGATTAGGAAAAAAGATTGGCTGTCCAACTTTTGTAGTTTCGATAATTAACTGCGTTTGATTTTTTTTACATTGTTCATTTCTTTGTTTTGTTATTTATTCACCCCGGTAAAAATCTTATAGTCAATGGCTTATAAATATTCTAATAATAAGTCCTTAAATGATATCTAAATTACATTTTATTTTTTTCGTCATCTCCGTATGCATATCGAACACCTCAAGTGCTTTTACCAAACAAGTTGGCAAGGGATACTGCTCAATTCGGCACCCCGTTGAAGCGATAACATCTAATAGAACAGCATGTGAATCCCAGCACATAATACAGCAACAATCGAGTGGTGCAGATGGTAATAACACTATTTGGATTAATACAACACAACACGATTACCTTGATCGCTCCATTGATCAACCCTGGGGGAAAGAGCGACCTTGAGCCAATTGGAGAGATGATAATTTAGAGCGCGCTTATATGATGGGTACCTATGCTAATGGATACCACTTTATTATCTATGACCACCATGGGAAAGGCGATTTAACTCTTTTTACTTGGGACGGGGTATCTCACCTATCTTATATGGTGGCAAGTGTTGCTAACTTTGTTACCAAAGAAATGAGCTACATAGGGTATCAAATAGACAGAGACGGGAAAAACCAAGAAACTCAGTATTTAGATGCTGGGATTGGTGTCGGCATTGATTTTATTGAGGTTTTATTCGGTATTATATATGGAATTGTAGGTATCTTTGTAGGTACTATTTTAAACCCCATGAATACTCTGATTAATATTCCTGGGGGAGTTGCCCTAGCAATAGAGTCGATAATTGAAGGTGTAGCAAATACGGGTAGTGATGTAATTTCATTAGTCACACTTCGGCACATTGAATTTTAGTCATAATCTAAAGAAATAGAACATTAAAATCAATAAATTAGGTGTCGCATACTGTCTATAAGTTGGGTGATAATTAAGGACAGCCCAATTTTTTTGACGGATCACAAAGAATAGGAATGGGCAGCACACAGATTTTTACAAAGAAAAACAGTAAATCTCGATAAGGTTTCGCTGAGATCAGAACGCAATAAGATTAGAGCCCAATAATATTAAAAAACCGGTTTAAATCAATCTTGACTGCGCTTTTATTCTTCTTATACTCAAGCCGGTGCAGAGGGCTTTAAATGCATATATTTCTCAAATCGAATGCGTGTCACCTAACAGTATAAAATGGATATTATTATGCACTTACTATTTAAATCCAAGTTACTTTTAACAAGCGACTTTCTTCTCTTATTGTCTCTTCTTTCCTGTAATGCCTTTGCCGAGCCTGCTGCTCAAAAGATTGAAGGTAATGCAGGCTCAATACTTCTGGCCGAAAGTTTTGCAACATTCAATGAACCCTGGGCTATGACATTTCTACCCAGCGGTGAGCTCCTGATAACTGAAAAAAAAGGTACTTTGCTTCTGGTTGACCCGAATGACAGTTCTAAGATAGTTGTTAAGGGCGTACCCAAGGTAGCCTATGGTGGTCAGGGTGGTTTAGGTGATATCATTCTCCATCCTCAGTACAAAGAAAACCACTGGATATACTTGTCCTATGCCGAAAAAGACAGGTCAGGAAACACCGGAGCCGTCGTTGCCCGAGCTAAACTTATTCATGCATCGGCAAAGCCTCAACTGGAAAACCTTGAAGTCATCTGGCGGCAAATACCTAAAGTATCAGGCAGCGGACATTATTCACACCGATTGGCATTTAGCCCCAATGGAAAGCTGTTTATTACTTCCGGCGAACGGCAAAAACAGGCACCAGCACAGAGCTGGATGCAAAATCTGGGCAAGGTCATCAGACTAAACGCGGACGGTTCAGTCCCATCAGACAATCCATTTCAGGATAAAGGAGAACTTGCAAAAACCTTCTGGTCTCTCGGGCATCGCAATTTACTCGGTATGGCCTTTGATAAAAAGGGCCAACTGTGGACACACGAAATGGGCCCGAGGCACGGTGACGAATTCAACCTGACCATTGGTGGTGATAATTATGGTTGGCCCATTGTGTCCTGGGGTGATCAATATTCTGGTATTCCCATTCCCGATCATGATTCGCGTCCTGAGTTCAATCCACCTGAAGTATATTGGGTACCAACGGTTGCACCATCAGGTCTGATTATATATTCCGGTGTTATGTTCCCGAAATGGCAGGGTAATGCTTTTATCGGTGGGCTCAAGTCAAAATCACTGCTGCGTATTAAAATTGAAGGCTTTCAAGCCGAGGAAGTCGAACGTTTCACAATGGAAAAACGGATACGAGAGGTTGAGCAAGGACCAAACGGAGCAATATGGGTTCTTGAGGATCAAAAAGGGGGTCGTCTTCTGCGGCTCAGTGCATATGAATGAGCGATTATTAGCTAAGGGAAAAAATCCCGAGAAATTTATATAAGAGTACTTAAAATACTTGGCTTTAAAATGACCAGATGATCAGCCTTTTACCTGCAATGTCATTCTTTATCACTTTGCTGATTCCTGCATATTCAAGTGATCTTAGGTATATATCTGCTTTAAAATCATTTACATTAAACTACCAGAAAAATTATCTGAGGCTCTGATGTTAATTAATATAAGTAAAAAAGAAAGTAATCTGCGCGTATTATTAGGCGTTTTATCGATCGCGGCCGGGTCGCATGTTTTATGGTTTATATTGCTGCCATTAGGAATCATGTTAATCCATTCGGGGTTAACCTCAAAGTGCCCGATCAGCCACCTTTTAGGCAGACAAACAGAAGCCGCTAAAAAGCATTTTTTTATTAACTATTTGCCTAAATATAACCCGCAGCCTGTTTTTATATTCAAGGCCGATAATCAGCTCGCTTTTGCAAACGACCCTGCTAAAAAGTTTTTTCCCGATGTGCATAGATATCAAGATTTAATTAATACAAGCATTGACCAAGTTATTCAAAAAGAGCAGATTAATCACAACACCCTTACCCTTCCGGATAAAAAAGTTTATTCGTTGATCACGCGCGGATCGACTGAACTCAATGGTGTTGTTGTCTATGGAAATGATATCTCTGAAATTATGACCCTTAATCAAGAGATACTCGACACCCAAAAAGAGATTGTTTACGCAATGGGAGAAATTGGCGAAACGCGATCTAAAGAAACAGGCGATCATGTGCGCCGCGTGGCTAAATATTCACAATTGTTAGCCTCCCTTGCCGGCATCGACAAAACAGAAGCAGATCTTATTAAATTCGCTTCACCAATGCATGATATTGGTAAAATTGGGATCCCGGATGCCATCCTGAATAAACCGGGGAAATTAGATAAAGATGAATTTGAGATAATGAAAACACATGCCGAGATAGGTTTTAACTTACTTAATCACTCCACACGACCTGTCCTTAAAGCCGCTTCATTAATCGCCTATCATCACCATGAAAAATGGAATGGTTCGGGTTACCCGCAGCAACTGAGCGGCGAAGACATCCATATTTACGGGCGCATTACGGCTGTAGCGGATGTGTTTGACGCATTAGGCAGTGCAAGGGTGTATAAAAAAGCATGGCCATTAGAAGAGATACTGGCATTACTTAAAGAGCAACGCGGTATACACTTTGACCCGTCACTGGTGGATTTGCTGTTAGAAAACTTGCCAATGTTTCTGGAAATACGTGAAAAGCATCCCAATTAGCCGGCGCTTGGCAAAACCACCGGGACCATTAGAAAATATAAAGCCATCAGTCATTTTCCATAATCTAGACAATATGCCCTGTTGCTGGTAAATAACCAATAACAGGGCTCGCTAACAAAGCCTATTCTGCCACTAACCAAAGTACCTGATAAGCGCCTAGCTCAAGCACTGCGGTTTTCTTAACCTTAGTCGCAGTGAGTAAATCCACCATCTTATTAGAAGCCAAAATGTCGGTAATGGAAGAGTTAACTGATTGGCTTTCTTCACTGAAATTACAGATAGCCAACATTTTCTGGCCACTTTCATGAATTCGGCAATAAGCAAACAGATGAGGATTATAAGTTTCAAGAATCTTAGTTTCCGCGATGCCGAATACTTGATGCTGCTGGCGAATATTTATCATCGCCTGCAAAGATTGCTTAACGAAAAATTGTGCTGAGCCCGCTTTTTCTGCTAATTTAGTATCCTCTTCGGTAATTACCGGGCGATTAACCCAACGCGAATCCTCTTTTTTGCTGTGATCGTCAAGGTAACTGTAATCATTCAACATACCCAATTCATCCCCTTGATAAATAAGAGGAATACCACCGATGCTCATATTAATACTATTAAGCAGGCTGATCCTCTTTAATGCAAAATCAATATCGCGCTGATTATTTTGTTCAAGCCCTTTTTCCAATCCAGTTAATGAAGCCAGTGATCCACAGACTCGGCAATCTCCAGTGGCGGGGTTTTCTTGAAATGGCACACCCTGTGCAAAAGATCCTTCAAAACGCCCGGTATAAAAATTATTAAGAAAACGGCGGTGGTCAAAGCCATTAATGCCCAATTGCTGCGCAAGAGAATCATCAAAGGTCCAGCCAATATCGTCATGACAACGAATATAATTAACCCAGCTGCATTGTGGCGAGATAGCAAAGCTTTTTTTCAATGACGCGGTCAATAACTTAGTTTCCCGGGTTGCCAGACTTTCCCACATTAAGGCCATCATTAACGGGTTATAGGATAACTGACACTCATCTTTACCAATATACTTTGCCACTTCATCGGGATGAACAATGGCTTCAGATTTAAAAACAACAGCAGGTGCAACAATTTGTAAACATAAATTAAAAGCTTGAATAAGCGTATGTGCTTTAGGTAAATTCTCACATTGTGTCCATTTTTCTTTCCAGATAAAAGCCAATGCATCCAAACGGAGTCCTTCACAACCAAGGTTTGCCAGAAACAACATTTCATCGGTAATCGCATTAAAAACTGCAGGATTTGAGTAGTTAAGATCCCATTGAAAACTATTAAAAGTGGTCCATACCCATTTTTTTTGTGCTTCTAAATAGGTAAAACTGCCGCGACGCACGGTCGGGAATATTTCCCGGCAGGTTTGGTTATAGTCATCAATCTCTTGTTTCTTTTCAAAAAAGTAATAAAAATCAGTAAATTCTTCAGCGCCGACCTTGGCGGCCTCTGCCCATGGGTGTTCATCGGAAGTATGATTAAACACAAAATCCAATACTAAACTTATCCCCTCAGCTGATAATGCATCGGAAAGGGCGAGCAGATCTTTTTCTGTGCCAAGTTTAGGATCAACCTCACGATAGTCTGAAACAGCATAACCGCCATCGCTGTCGCCTTTAGGGGATTTATATAACGGCATCAAGTGTAAATAATTAATACCTAAAGATTTAAGGTAGGGAATTTTCGCTTTTAATTTCTTTAAATCACCGGCAAACAGATCTACGTAAGCGGCCATGCCGAGCATTTTGTGATCACGGTACCAATCAGGCTTATTAAGACGCAGTGTATCTTGTTTCTTAAGTTTCCCCGAGCGTGCGATAATCCCTGCTGCCAGATGGGCCACCAGTTGTTGAAGATGATAAAAGAAATCATATTTATCACCGTATAAGTGATATAGCTTGGCAAATAACGCAGGGAAATTTTTGTCTAATCGTGCTAAAAAAATGTCTAAATCATCTTTTGTCAGTTTAGATAAATCAATAAGTTCTAGAATGCGCTTTAAAGTACGCTGGCTTTCAAAGGTTAAATCCATATTTATTCTGCTCATGTTGATAATTAAAATTCACCGCAACTGGCTCCGATAGCCCATTAAAGTTATTCAACATAATGTAAAACCCAACAATTTAAAATATGAATCGATAATAACGCTGCCTTTAGCCATGTTGTTGACCCATGATTGTGATCTGGACAACATTGTCATTCCCTACAATACAAAAAAAGCCAACAAGATGACTGGTTTTCTCGCACATCATAAAAACCCTGCAACCCAAAGTGAACCACCTCAGCAGTGTAATATAAGCTAAGATATCAGGTTATATTTTGCGGTAAGAGATAAAAAGAGATTATTTACATAAGGGGAAAATTAGCGAAATATAAGCTAAAGAAACAGGATAAATTGGACAAAAATAAAAACCCAAAAAAAGCATACCGTTAACAACCCAGTATGCTTTATTCGATTATAATCAGGCAATTTTGATACCGCCGATTAGTTATCCGTTATGAAAATTGACTCATCGTATTATTTTCACCAGAAGCTTTCAGCGCCTGCTCTCCAGAGAAATATTCTTTGTGATCATCGCCCATATTAGAGCCGGACATATCCTGATGTTTTACACATGCAAGACCCTGACGAATTTCTTCTCTCTGTACATTTTTAACATAAGCCAGCATACCCATTTCACCAAAGTAATCTTTAGCAAGATTATCAGTCGACAAAGCTGCAGTATGGTAAGTCGGTAAAGTTATCAAGTGATGGAAAATACCTGCTTCTCTTGCCGCATCTTTCTGGAAGTTCTGAATTTGTTGGTCAGCTTCAAGAGCTAATTTAGTCTCATCATAGATTGGGCTCATCAAATCTGCACGGTTATAAGCTGAAACATCAATACCATCTTTATTCCAAGTATCAAAAATCTGCTGTCTAAAGCTTAATGTCCAGTTAAATGATGGACTGTTATTATAAACAAGCTTGGCATTTGGAACCGCTTCGCGGATACGGTTAACCATACCAGCAATTTGCCCAACGTTAGGTTGTTCCGTTTCAATCCACAATAAATCAGCACCATTTTGTAGAGAAGTAATACAATCAAGTACTACTCTGTCTTCGCCAGTATCAGGTTTAAAACGTACCAGGCCATTGGCTAAACGGTTTGGTATAATCAATTCTCCACCACGACTCAGTACGAGATCTCCCGATTTCAACTGATCTAAAGAGTTGATTACTTCGCCGTCAATATAGTTATTATACTGATCAGCAAGATCGCCTGGCTCTTGGGATACTGGAATTTTTTGAGTTAAACCAGCACCTAAAGAATCAGTTCGCGCAACAATAACGCCATCGTCAACACCCAACTCCATAAATGCATAACGTACTGCATTAATCTTAGCGAGGAAGTCTTCATGCGGGACAGTTACTTTGCCATCCTGGTGACCACACTGTTTAGCATCGGATACCTGGTTTTCAATCTGAATACAACAAGCACCGGCTTCAATCATTTTTTTAGCTAGTAGGTAAGTTGCTTCTTCATTACCAAAACCCGCATCAATATCGGCGATAATCGGCACAACATGTGTTTCAAATTCATTGATTTTCTTTAGAGCCGCCTGCGCTGCTACTTGATCACCTTTATCATTGGCTGCATCTAACTCTTGAAAGACATGACCAAGTTCACGGGCATCAGCTTGTTTTAAGAAAGTATAAAGCTCTTCTATTAACAACGGAACACTGGTCTTTTCATGCATTGACTGATCAGGAAGCGGGCCAAATTCAGAGCGCATTGCCGCAACCATCCAACCGGAAAGGTATAAATAAGTACCTTTAGTCGTCGTAAAATGCTTTTTAATAGAGATCATTTTTTGCTGACCGACAAATCCATGCCAGCAACCTAGAGACTGAGTATAATTTTTACTGTCGATATCATATGAATCCATATCTTCGCGCATTATCTTCGCTGTATATTTAGCAATATCAATACCTGTTTTAAAGCGGTTTTGTGAGCGCAAACGGGCAACATACTCAGGATTAATCGCCTTCCAAGCATCACCCTGTTGTGCAATAACATTGCTAGCATTAGTTTTTTCAGTATTATAGTTCATGATAAACGTCTCTCTCAGTAGTTGAATCAATTAGTGGTTAGATTAATATTCCTAAAACCTATTATTTCTAGGAAATTTTTGCGAACATTCTGTACTCATGTAATAACGGCTCTGTATATCCATTGGGTTGATCTTCACCTTCAAAAATCAACGCTTCTGCGGCCTGAAATGCGTAATTTGTTTCATAATTAGGAGACATGTTCTGATAACCAGATACCCCTGCATTTTGTTTATCTACAATTTCTGCCATATTGCGCATAATACGATTTACTTGTTCAGTGCTGCATATATTATGTTTTAACCAGTTGGCAATATGCTGACTTGAAATACGCAAGGTAGCGCGATCCTCCATTAATCCGACATTGTTAATATCAGGTACTTTTGAACAGCCTATCCCCATTTCAACCCAACGCACCACGTAACCTAAAATGCCCTGAATATTGTTTTCTAACTCTTTTTCAATCTCTTCCAACGACAAGGGATAATCACTCGGCATAATAGGAAGAGTTAACAAATCCGTCTGCTTGGCAGCCGGGCGCTTCGCTATTTTCAGCTGTTCTTTAAAAACATCCACCTGGTGATAATGTAAAGCATGTAATATCGCGGCGGTAGGCGACGGTACCCAAGCGGTATTGGCACCCGATAAAGGATGTTGAATTTTTTCCTTCATCATTTTTTTCATTTCATCGGGCATTGCCCACATGCCTTTACCAATCTGCGCTTTTCCAGAGAATCCACAGGCGAGTCCAACATCTACATTGTTATTTTCGTAAGCATCAAACCAGGGCAGGGTTTTGATCAGCGCTTTAGGATAAACAGCACCCGCTTCTTTACTGGTATGGATTTCATCACCGGTTCTGTCTAAGAAACCGGTATTAATAAAGACCACCCGTGATTTTGCTACCCGAATACACTCTTTGAGATTTGCCGATGTACGGCGTTCTTCATCCATAATGCCCAGTTTAATGGTATTAGGCTGCAGTTTAAGCATCTCTTCCACGCGGCTGAACAAGTCACAGGTGAAAGCGACTTCGTCCGGCCCATGCATTTTAGGTTTAACAATATAGATGCTGCCGCTACGACTATTGCGGATATTATTATTCGTTTTTTCCTGTAAATCGATACTGCCGATTAACGCGGTAATCGCAGCATCAATAATACCTTCGGGAGCATTGTTGCCCTCACTGTCCTGGATTAAATCGCTGCCCATTAAGTGACCAACATTACGCACTAGTAGCAAGGCTCGTCCGTGAACAACATATTTCTCACCGTCTTTGTCGATGAAGGCTTTGTCCTGATTAAGCTGCCGTGTCATCTGCTCGCCGTCTTTGCTGAAATTTGCGCTTAAATCACCTTTGATTAAACCCAGCCAGTTTTTGTAGGCTTCAACTTTATCCTCAGCATCCACAGCAGAAATCGAGTCTTCAAAATCTATGATAGTCGTCAAAGCAGATTCAACTTGAATATCATCAATGCCGGAAAGATCTGAACAGCCAATTTTACCGTGGCGATCAATCACAATGCCAATATGTAAGCCATTGTTTTTCAGCAGAAGATAACTCGGATCGCTTTTCGAACCATCCAATGCAATAAACTGAGCGGGGGTTTTTAAGCCGGTTTTACTGCCATCCGGGAAAAAAGCCAGAAGATGCTGGTAATAAACTAAATAGCTTAAAACATCATGGTGCGAGCCGCTATCCAGCGGGAACACCTCATCAAGAAAGTCTTTAGCTAAGGTAATCACACGTTGGCCGCGGGCTACATTAAAGTCAGAACCGGGTTTTAACGCGCCGGTTTTCTGGATAAGATCAGTGCCGTAATAGGCATCGTATAAACTGCCCCATCTGGCATTGGCAGCATTTAATGCAAAGCGTGCATTTTGTACCGGTACAACCAGTTGCGGTCCTGCTAATGTGGATATTTCACTGTCCACATTCTCTGTTTCGATATTAAAGGACTCGCCCTGCTCAACTAAATAACCGATTTCTTCTAAAAATTTCAGGTAGTCCTGTTGATCAAAGTTCTGATGCGACCGATGCCAATCATCAATCTGCTTCTGCATTGTTTTACGCGTGGCTAATAACTGCGAATTAAGTGGTGAAAAATCGTTGACCAATTTCATTAAGTCAAACCAGAAATCATCAGCATTCAAATTTGTATGTGGCAGTACTTCTTGATTGATGAAATTGTAAAAACCTGACTCAATTTCACTCTGTTTTTGTTGTGGTAAATTCATGGCTGCATTCCTTCTATTGATTTGACCGCTTAATCCTACGCCATATCACTTACTGAAATTGACAATTAATTTAGAAAAGTGATCTGGATTATATTTCGAACAACTTATGTCTGTTTTTTATTCTAGAGCTAGAAGTCTACACTTAAATTCCTTATAATTTCACAAAGGAAATTACACAGTGTAAATTTTACAAAATGAAAAATTCAAAAACTTTAATCAGACAATCGCATTTTCTGGGTACTAAAATCCGTAACTTACGGAAAAGAAATAATTTAACACTCGATGATTTATCTGCCCGTTGTGTGAAATTAGAGCCGGAATGCGCACCTTCAGTGTCCTACCTTTCTATGATAGAAAGAGGGAAACGTGTGCCTGGTGAAGACATGCTAGAAGTCATTGCACAGGTTTTTCAAAAAAATATGCACTGGTTTTTAGATGACGCATCGGAGCAGGCTGAAATCACCCCCGAAAAAGGGAGTCGTGGCGGTATAAACGGGATGGCGCTTGAGCCAAGTTTTCTTTTTTCAAATGAAATTCTGCAGATAGCCATTCCGGAAATGCTCTCGCAAACAGGCACCAGCGGCAGGCAGTTTGCACACTTACTGATTCGCGCTCATCAGGAACATCACCAGAATCATTTTCCTGATTTAGAGCGTGCGGCAGAAGAAGTGGGTAAAAAACGCATGCCGTTATATGTTGAAGACTTAATGGAGATTGCAGAGCAGAAAGGCCTGAAAATACGCTGGTTCAGCAAATTACCCGGTGATCGCCAAAGCCCTGCAAATGAAAAGTCGAAGCACATGGTGACTTCCTATTTTCAGCCCCCCAGCACTGTTTACCTGAACTCTATTCTGAAAAAAAATACTCCCCGCCTAAAATATGAGCTTGCCGTACATATTGGTCACCGTGTTTTACACAATAGTGATGGTGAAAAAAGCATTATGGTCGCGGGAGATAAAACCCAGTATGACGTGCAGAATTCGGTGCAAAACCAGTCCTATTCCACTAGTCTGGATGCCCAGGATATATTGCATGCATGGCACGATTTTGAATGCAGTTTTTTTGCCGCAGCCCTGCTCTGCCCTAAGGTGGCTTTTCGGCAGTTGCTGGATCGTCATGGCTATGAAGTCAATGTATGCAAACAAATAGACGTATCAGAATCTGTTGTTATGCGTCGTATGACCGCTGTTTCAGCCTATCCGAACTGGCATTATTTTGATGCTTACAGCCCGGGTCAGCTAAAGGCAGTTTACCGGGGTAACGGTATCCCATTACCCTGGGGGAATATGCGCGTCGTAAAAGATCCCTGCCAGCACTGGTCTGTATTTCGCATGCTCGGCATGAACGCAAAGGGGACTGCTGCACAAATATCGATACTCAATGAAAATGGCGCGCCCAAAATCTACTGCTGTGAATCGATTAAAGTGCAGGATTCGGCAGATGTGAACCATGTTTTGTGTGCCGGCATTGATTTAAATCCAGCGATTGACGCACAAGGTCATGATGCGCTGGCGCTGGTTCGAGAATTAAAACAAATTTGTATTGCTAACGGCGGTTCGGCGACAATCCCTGCGCATATCAAGAAAGTGTTAATCAGTGTGGCGCGGATTTTAAATATTAATTGGATTGAGCGCGGAATTGCAGGCGAGGCAAGGTTAATTTGTTCTCGGGGAGCCGTCTGTCCGCGACAGCCAAGTTGTTATATGGACAAGACGATTGAGTCTATTTTTAAAACTAAGCAGATTCAGTAAGGCCTTAATTATGAGGTTTTTTATACCCTTTCATCTGAAAACCTATTATCTCTCGGATAATTTAAAAAAAGGGCTCCTTGTAAAGAGCCTCTAATGACAAGTGAACAGTGAACTTAATTTGTAAAGGTTTAATCCTCCTTTATAAGCGCGTAAGTTCCTGTTGCATAGGCGATAAGTTCTCCTTGGTCATGAAGTTCAATAGTCACAAAAGAGGTCGTACGACCTTGCCGTTTCACGCTAGCTGAGGCTACCAGGTACTTTCCTAAAGCAGGTTTTAGGTAGTTTATCTTTATCTCCATAGTAACGGCTGTAAATCCGTTTTCAAGGTTAGAGACGGCAGCATACCAGCCGGTGTTATCCATCAGTGTGGAGATAACACCACCGTGTACAAAGCCTATATGTTGGAGATGATAAGGCTGTACATGTAATTCAACTTCCGCCTTCCCTTTGGAAAAGTTTTTTAATGAAGCCCCAGTGTGCTCAAGAAATGGTACAACAATATCCTTCATGTCTTGCTCCCTAGTTTTAAATTGAAATGATTATAGCAACTATAAAACTCTGTTTTAGCTTTATTTTGTTTTGATAGCATATAGAAAGAACAAAAATTCTCCCAAAAAAATTGTGTTTAGCAGAATATTTTATCTGTCATGTGAGATTGTGATTCGACCTGATCGGAAGTTGTTATTCTGCTTCGAAAACAGCTGGATTTCAGGTCTGTTTCCAGGCTATTGGCAGGGTCAGTCCAGCGTTGATTTGGTTAATTTTAGTGGTCATAAATTAAGGAAGTTGGCAGCGCTTTATAACTCCTTTTTATTTTATTAATTTTTTTTTATTTCGCTAAAGATTGTTCGAACAATCTGCTATATACTCGCCAATTATTCCTTTCCTTATATTTAAGTATTTAGCTTCCTGGGGGTTGCGTATGTTGTTTGATGGTAACTTAGTCGCCGATTCTACTATTCGTCAAAAAATTCGAGATTTTCATCGTATCGATGAAAACTTGGCTGTTGATCATATTTTGCCTGAGGCAGAAGTTAATATGCGAGCACGTAGCCGTGCCTGGGAGCGAGCGCGCAAAATGGTGCTGCAAATACGCCGTGAACAGGAAGGTACTGGCGTTGTTGAAGCATTACTCAATGAGTATTCTCTTTCTTCGGCTGAAGGTGTGGTGCTAATGTGCCTAGCGGAAGCATTATTACGGGTACCTGACAAAAAAACTCAGGATGAGCTGATCCGCGATAAGCTTTCAAAGGGAAAATGGAGTACGCATTTAGGTACCAGTAATTCACTCTTTGTGAATGCATCATCCTGGGGCCTGCTGTTAACCGGCAGCATGGTTAACTTCAGCGATACTCGCAAAAGCAATCAGTTTGGTTTATTGAAAAAAACCCTTGGCCGAATGGGTGAACCAGTTATTCGTAAAGCCATGAATATTGCGATGAAAGTCATGGGAGAGCAGTTCGTAATAGGTGAAACTATTGTTGCTGCGGTCAAGCGTGCGGAACAAAAAGAACGTAATGGTTATGTCTATTCTTACGATGTGCTGGGTGAAGGCGCAAGAACTGAAAAAGATGCGGAGCGTTATTTTCAATCCTATGTTAAGGCACTCGTTGTTATTGGTGAAGCCGCTAAAGGCAGAGGCCCTCGAAAAAGCCCTGGGATCTCAGTTAAATTGTCAGCGATTCATCCCCGCTACGAGTTTAGTCACAGAGACAGAGTGCTTAAGGAACTCCCGCAAAAACTAAAATCCTTATGTTTACTGGCAAAAAAATATGATATTGGTTTAACGGTCGATGCTGAAGAATCTGAGCGTCTGGATATCTCTCTTGATATTATTGAAATAGTATTTAGCGATCCTGAGTTAAGTGATTGGGATGGTTTCGGTTTGGCGGTTCAAGCTTATCAGAAGCGGGCTATTTTTGTGATCGACTGGTTGCGCGAGCTAACCGAGAAAGTGGGTCGTAAAATGATGGTACGACTGGTCAAAGGAGCTTATTGGGATACTGAGATAAAAAATGCGCAAAAAGACGGGCTTGAGCATTATCCTGTCTTCACCCGTAAGTCTTCCACCGATGTGTCTTATCATGCCTGTGCTAATCGCCTGTTAGACTATCGCGATACTATCTATCCTCAATTTGCAACGCATAATGCTTATACCGCATCGGTCATTATTGAGCTTGCCGGTGATGATAAAGAAGGCTTTGAATTCCAATGTTTACATGGCATGGGAGACAGTTTGTATGATCAAATTGTGACCACTGATAATATTCAATGTCGAATTTACGCACCCGTTGGTCAGCATGAAGATCTGCTCGCTTATCTGGTACGTCGTCTGCTGGAAAATGGTGCTAATTCTTCTTTTGTTAATGCCATCGTTGATGAAACCCGTCCAGTTGAATCTTTGCTTGAAGATCCTGTCGAAAAAACCCAGCGACTTAAAGTTACCTACAATGAGCAGATACTTAAACCGATCGATTTATTTGGTAAGGAAAGAGATAATTCCAAAGGGCTTGACCTTAACGATATCAATCAGATAACGCCATTAAGAGAATCGCTCGATCGTTGGTTCAATGATCACTTGCTCACATCAGACCAAGTGCCTGATGATTGTTTTGCGGTAAAAAATCCGGCTGACCATAATGAAATAATTGGCTTCCATCGTCATGACAGCCGAGAGGAAATGGTAGCTAAGCTTGAAAAAGCTCACAACAGTTTCGCGACTTGGTCACAAACTCCGATTGAGGAGAGAGCTAGTTTACTAAGACGAACCGCTGATATTTTAGAACGTCACATGGACGAACTCATTGCGATTTGTATTAAAGAAGCAGGAAAAATTGCTCAGGACGGCATTGATGAAGTCCGTGAGGCAGTCGATTTTTGTCGTTATTACGCGGCTAGAGCCGAAGAACTTGCCGAAGATGACAGACTAGAGCCGCGCGGTGTGGTTTTATGTATCAGCCCATGGAACTTTCCGCTGGCGATATTTATGGGTCAGGTTGCGGCAGCAATTGTAACGGGTAACACAGTAATAGCTAAACCCGCTGAACAAACCAGCCTGATAGCTTTACGCGCTCTCGAATTAATGGAGTCTGTGGGCATGCCCGAGGGCACAGTGACAGCCGTTATTGCTAGAGGTCCTGCCGTTGGTGAAGCGCTGCTTGAAGATGAGCGAATTAAGGCGGTAGTATTTACCGGCTCAACAACGACTGGAACACATATTTCCCGCATTCTGGCAAACCGGGGTGGAGATCAAATACCGCTGATCGCAGAGACTGGGGGCCAGAACTGTATGGTGGTCGACTCAACCGCCTTGCCTGAGCAAGTCATTGATGATGTCATTTCATCGGGCTTCCAAAGTGCAGGACAACGCTGTTCAGCTCTGCGCGTCTTATTTTTACAGGAAGAAATTGCCGATGGTATGACCGAGATGTTGATCGGTGCGCTAAAGGAACTTCATATTGGTGACCCTGCTCAACTATCAACAGACGTTGGACCGGTGATTGACAGCAAAGCATTAAATAGCCTGGAAGCTCATGTTAAAGATATGGAGAATAAAGCTGAACTGCTTTATGAATGTCCGGTACCTGAAAATAACGGCACATTTTTTGCCCCACGTCTTTACCAGATAGCAGACATCTCGGTATTAGAACGCGAAGTTTTTGGTCCTTGCGTGCATATCGTCCGGTTTAAGGGCGACCAACTTGCAAATACCATCGAAAAAATCAATGCCACTGGATTTGGATTAACCATGGGTATTCATACTCGCATTGAAGAGCGCGCCATTGAACTCGCTAAGTTGTCGCGCGCAGGGAATGTCTACATCAATCGTAATATGATAGGTGCGGTGGTTGGAGTACAACCCTTTGGTGGAACAGGTTTATCCGGTACAGGTCCAAAAGCAGGCGGACCTAATTATCTTTCTCGCTTTATGAATGAAAAGGCAACGCCAGCACCACATCAGGATGATAGTGTATTGGGTGACGACAAAGCGCTGATCAGTGATAAGGTATCAAATCTGGAAACGCTTGCCTTTATGAAAAATGCTATCAAAGTAGAGCCTGAATGGCGGGTAACTAATTTAAATGATCGTATTTCTGCAGTGCGTCAGCTTCTTGCCCAAATTGCGAAGGTGACCATTGTTGAAGAATTAGCCGATGATTTTAATTCAACACTCGCGGCAGCAAGATCGCAGCTGATAAGCATTGAAAAAAAGATGAGAAGACCAAAGGCACTGCCTGGGCCTACCGGTGAATCTAACGTATTGTACTTAGAGCCTCGCGGTATTCTGGTATGTTTTGCGGATAAAAATGTAACTTTCGAATATTGGACCTTAGCAATAGTAACTGCATTAGCCACCGGTAATACGGTTATTTCGGTGGTTTCTGACTTGTTTTATGAGGAAGCATTGGCATTCAGAGATAAATTTAACGCGACGGGTGCTCCTGAAGGAGTGCTTCAAGTAGCTAAATTATGTCATTTAGAAGCCTTACTGGAGCAGGATAAATTGGCGGGTGTGGTCATTGACAGTCACAGTCCACGTCGTACCTTTATGGTGCGTAAATTGGCCGAACGTGAAGGTGCAATACTGCCGGTAATAACCTCAGAATACACTGATCACTTGATTCAACGACTACTCACTGAAAAGAGCATCAGTATAGATATCACTGCATCAGGCGGTAATACCTCTCTGATGACCTTGGTTGAAGAGGAAGACTAGTTATTTTTTTGTAAAAGTAAACGTGGTTTTTTGAGCTAAAAACCACGTTTATTTATTACCTTCCGGAGTTTAATAGCGCAGGCTTTTCAGATAACCGATCAAAAACATCAGACGAATTTCAGCCTTTTATTTCAACAGCAAGCACCTATCCTCCATTTTCTGTTTTAAAGACAGACGCTGCCATTTCATTATTTTTTAATGCTCTAATACCAAATCAATTAATTTCCCGCATCTTCTACCTGACTATAGTGCTGGCACCGCAAAGAAAATGATCGAAACCAGACCACTATGGCAAACTGCAATAAAATGACAATGGACTCTTTTTAATTCACTGAATCCTGTCAATAATTCTGTGCCGCTACTATTCTTAATAGCACTCTTTCAAAAAGTATTTATTAAAGCGCGATCGCATTATGAGTATTATCTGCTAATTGCTTTCTATTTATTTTATATACAAGCTAGAAAGGGTTAGGAAATTATGTGCGCTACTATTATTAAGCGCACTCTTTCATAAAGTGTTATTAAAGCACGATCGTACCATGCGTATTATCTGCTACTACTAATTGTTCTCTATTTATTTGACCTACAAAGTAAAAGGGGTTAGGAAATTCTGTGCGCTACTATTATTAAGCGCACTCTTTCATAAAGTGTTATTAAAGCACGATCGTACCATGCGTATTATCTGCTACTAATAATTGCTCTCTATTTATTTTATATACAAGGTAGAAGGGGTTAGGAAATTCTGTGCGCTACTATTATTAAGCGCACTCTTTCATAAAGTGTTATTAAAGCACGATCGTACCATGGGTATTATCTGCTACTAATAATTGCTCTCTATTTATTTTATATACAAGGTAGAAGGGGTTAGGAAATTCTGTGCGCTACTATTATTAAGCGCACTCTTTCATAAAGTGTTATTAAAGCACGATCGTACCATGCGTATTATCTGCTACTACTAATTGTTCTCTATTTATTTGACCTACAAAGTAAAAGGGGTTAGGAATGCGGCACAATAATCACAATTCTCTTAGTCATCTTGCTCAGGATACTTATGCAGTTATTTTAGCGGGCGGCCGTGGCAGTCGACTGTTTGAGTTAACCAATTGGCGAGCTAAACCTGCCGTTTACTTTGGTGGTAACTTCCGGATTATTGATTTTCCATTATCAAACTGCCTCAATTCGGGAATTAGCCGTGTCGGTGTTGCAACTCAATATAAGTCGCACTCTCTGATTCGTCATATTAACCGTGGCTGGGGGCATTTTAAAAGCAGAACATCCGAGTTTGTTGAGATATTGCCCGCATCGCAACGCCATAATGAGGATTGGTATCAAGGTACGGCCGATGCTGTATACCAAAATTTGGATATTATTCGCAGTCAACAACCTGAACATATTTTAATTTTATCAGGCGATCATGTTTATCGCATGGATTATCGTACCCTCTTAGCTCAACATGTTAATAGTAAAGCTGAGATGACTGTCTGCTGCATTGAAACATCCGTCGAAGAAGCGACAGGTAACTTTGGTGTTATGACGGTGGATGCGGACAATAGGGTTATTGCATTTAATGAAAAACCGGCTGTTCCTAACGAAATACCGGGTAAACCAGGTCGATGTTTAGCTTCAATGGGTAATTATGTTTTTAATACTAAATTTTTATTCGAACAGTTAAAAAAAGACCATAAGAATGAAAGCTCTAGTCATGATTTTGGCCATGATCTTATCCCGTCAATCATTGATGAGTGTGATGTTTTTGCTTTTTCTTTCAAAGATCCAAATACTAACCTTCAGCCTTACTGGCGAGATGTTGGTACATTAGATTCTTTTTGGGAGGCAAATATGGAACTCGTAGAGCCTACACCGCAATTGGATTTATATGACACATCCAGCCCAATTTATACTTATCAGGAACAACTGCCACCCGCTAAATTTATTTTTGACAATGAGATAAGACGAGGCACTGCGCTTGATTCAACGGTTGCCAGCGGCTGTATAATCTCAGGTGCAACCATTTGCAAGTCATTATTATACTCAAGTGTTCATGCGCACTCCTATAGTTATATTGAATACTCTGTATTAATGCGTGGAAGCGATGTGGGTGAGCACTGTCAATTACGCCGGGTTATTGTCGATACTAAGTGTTTTATCCCGGCAGGTTTATCTATTGGTTACGATAGAGAAAAAGATATAGCCAATGGTTTTCGTGTTACAGAGAAAGGAATTACTCTTGTCACTAAAGATATGCTGGCGGCATTAGCTCAAAAACAGTCTGGTTAACCTTATCTTATACCTTGTTAAGTCAGCCTGTAAGCAAACTGCAACCCAGCCTGTCATTGATACTGTTAGCTCTTTTTTAAATAACAAATGCCCAAACGACTTGAAGATCTAGATTTCTGTATCTTTAAGTCGTTTTGATATAGTTTGCTATAACAATTAATCCTAAGCTAAGTTTACTAAAAAGGGATCCCTTGAAAGCGGGGGTTTATTATCAGACTGGTACCATGCGAGTTTATCAGCCAAATTAACGACCTCGCCAATGATCATCAGGGTTGGGCCTTGTAACCCCCCGCCCAGTTGTTCCAATTCAGATAATTGACCAATCACCACATGTTGATCTGAAGTCGTTCCCTTATTAACCAATGCGACAGGGGTTTCAGGGGCTCGCCCATGACTGAGCAATTGTGTTTGAATTTCCTGTGACTGAATCAATCCCATATAAACAACCAAAGTTTGGTTAGGAGCCGCTAATGCCTGCCAGTTAAGCTCCTCACCGTCAGTTTTGCGGTGTCCGGTCACAAAGGTCACTGACTGCGCAAAATCGCGGTGGGTTAAGGGAATACCCGCATAAGCACTGCAACCCGAGGCTGCGGTAATACCGGGAACAACCTGAAAAGCAATACCTGCTTCAACCAACTCTTCAAGCTCTTCGCCTCCCCGTCCAAAAATAAATGAATCTCCCCCTTTAAGGCGCACCACTTTTTTACCCTCTCGAGCAAATTCCACTAACATCTGATTAGTTCGAGACTGCTCTACTTCGTGATTACCGGCAGCTTTGCCCACGGAAATTAAATCTGCATCACGACGTACTAAGTCCAAAATATCTGAAGAAACCAAACGATCATATAAAACAACATCTGCCTGCTGCATCAATTGTAATGCTTTTAAGGTTAGAAGAGAGGGGTCGCCAGGCCCGGCACCAACTAAAGCCACATCTCCCTGAGTAATATCTTCGCTCAGACTCGTCTCCATTAAAGCAATTGCCTTCTCTGTTTGGCCTTTTTGCAATAGGTTAGCAAGCATTCCATTGCCAAAAAGTTTTTCCCAATAGCGCCTGCGCAAGGGAGCAACTTTAATAACTTCTTTAACACGGTGACGGAATTGTGCAGAAATAGCCGCTAATCGACCCAAATGCATGGGTAATAACGTTTCTAAACGTTCACGAATCAAGCGCGCCAGAACCGGGGCTTTACCACCGCTTGAAATAGCCACAACTAATGGTGAGCGATCGACAATTGAGGGAAGAATAAAGCTCGAAATATCAGCTTGACCCACCACATTAACTAATAATTGTTTTGCATGGGCGGCCGTGGCGATATGCTCATTGACCTGTTTCTTATTGGTCGCTGCAATGACCAACCATTTATTTTCCAGAAGCTCTTCAGTAAATGCCTGCTCAAGTATTTTCAACTCCTTATTAGCAGCTTGTTTTAATAAAGAGGGGTTAAATTCCAGCGCGCAGACTGTCACATCGGCTCCCGCTTTCAGCAATAAATGAATTTTTCGGCAAGCAATGCTTCCTCCGCCAACAACAAGGCATGGGCGGTTTTCAAGTTTGGTAAAAATTGGCAGGTAATCCATAGTCGCACTCTATTCATGTAATTTTCGATCGATATCGACACTATAGAGAATTAATTGACACAGATGAAACACTAAAATAAGATTTGTTATTTCAAAATATAATAATGGTTAACCAGAGACTGATTTCCCTGCGGCAATGATCGGGGAAAAGGTTCCTAATTATAGGGAAGAAGCGTAGGTTCTGTTGATCAATAAATTGAGGTTAAAAAAATGCCATCGACTCTGGAGTGATGGCATTAAGAAAAAATTGACTACTGACGTGCTGCTTAGCTCACTTCAGCTGCAAGCGTTTTGCTAACAAAATCAATACCCATTTCAATATCAGCATGTAATACAGATAACATTTCTTCTTTTTTGGTCTCTTCGAAAGAACTCAATTCACCATAAGGTAATACCTTATCAATGCCATTTTTACCCAATAATAGTGGTTGAGTAAAGAAAGGAGAAGCTGGATTGCCACCGTCTACATAGGCATTTTGAATAATACCCTGTTTTCCTGACAAAGCGTGAACAAGCTGAATAGCAAAGCGAGAAGCTGCACAGGCCATCGAAAGCGTTGCAGAACCACCGCCTGCTTTTGCTTCAACCACTTCTGTGCCGGCATTTTGGATGCGAGAAGTTAAGTCGATCACTTCCTGATCCGTAAATGAAACGCCCTGAATCTGCGATAAAACTGGCAAGATAGTAGTGCCGCTGTGACCACCAATAACATTGACTCGAACATCTTCAGAAGGTAAACCTTTTAACTCAGCGACAAACTCTTCGGCACGAATAACATCTAAGGTTGTAATACCAAATAATTTGTTTTTATTGTAAACACCTGCAGCTTTTAACACTTCAGCAGCAATTGCGACTGTTGTATTAACAGGATTGGTAATGATTCCAATACAAGCTTCCGGTGCGACTTCTGCAACCTTAGCAACTAAGTTTTTAATAATACCAGCATTAATATTAAATAAATCAGAACGATCCATACCCGGTTTACGGGCAACTCCTGCTGAAATCAAAATAACATCGGCACCTTCAATAGCTGCAGTAGGATCTGTACCGGCAAAACCTTCAACTTTAACACTTGTTGGGATGTGGCTTAAATCTTTTGCAACTCCAGGTGTAACCGGAGCAAGATCATAAAGTGATAAAATTGAATTTGCAGGTAAATCAAGTTTTAACAATAAAGCAAGTGCTTGCCCAATACCACCGGCGGCTCCAAGAACAGCAATTTTCATAACGACTCCAATATGTATCTAATTAATGATATAAATGTGAATGGTCATTTTAATGAAAAATCAGCAAGCATGTAATAAATATTGATGAATTGTGAGCGATATATGAATAATAATAATAAAAAATAAAATTAAGTGAGGTCACGCTATTTTTAAACAATAATAGTTTGAAAAGCAGCAAGAGTTGCTTGATAGCTGAAACTGGAGCCCCAAACAACTTTTTTTGGTGATTTGTTTATTAATTTGTGATGTGAAGTGACAGGTTTAAAAATAGCGTTCATATATTTTTTGGTAAGTACCATTTTCAGTAATAATTTTAAGACCCAAATTCAAGCGGTTTTGCAGGATGACATTTCCTTTTTGAATCGCGATACCATAGCCTTGCGAAAATAATTTCCTCTGGGAAGAATTAATTTTCTGAACGTCAAAATGAATGCGATTATCTTTTTGTTTTAAAAATTCCGATGCGACCGCTTGATCGACAAATGCCGCATCAATTTTTTCGGCACTTAAATCCGAAAGAATTTCGTAATAGGTGACATAAGAGATGATAAAACTATTCTCTTTTTCATATTTAATTAAATATTCCTGGTTGGATGAGTTGGAACGCACACCTATAAATTTGCCCACCGTTGAGAAACGTTCTTCAGCTGATTTTTTACTGATAAAGACGGGCGTATTTTCATAATAACTATTGGTGAAACCCACTGTTTTTAAACGTTCGCTGGTAATATCTAAAGCGGAAATAACCGCATCAAAACGAGCGAAAGATAATGACAGTAGCAGGCTCTCAAAACGTTGATGGTGAAAACTGCAGGTTAAATTAACGGCTTTACAAATCGCTTTAGCCATATCAATATCAAAACCTTGAATCTGTTGCTGTTCATCTAAGTATTCAAAAGGGTAATAATTTGCATCGGTCGCAAAACGAACTTTTATATTATCGTTAGGAACGGCTGTCGAGGATAAGACAGTAAGGGGCGAAAACAATAGAAATATTGAAAGAAAAAAGCGCAAAATAAGCATGTTGTTTAATATCCAATTCATTTATTAATAACAAAAAATTCACGTTGTAGACGTTTAAAACACTTATTGCAAATGATATATACTACACCGATCTTAACATTTAATGACAGTCTATTTTAAACACAGCTCTGAAATTGAATAGTTATGCATTTTAATTGTAGATTAATGGGTTGATAAATGCTTAATATTCATTACTATTACGCCCTTGAAACACTCAAAAGAATAAATAATGAAGCAATCAACAGAATTAATGACATTTTTCAAAGCATTATTAGAAAAAGAACATTTTAGCTCTCAAGGTGAGATAGTAGAAGCCTTGGTTAATGCTGGTTTTAATAATATTAATCAGTCAAAAGTTTCCCGCATGCTAAGTAAATCGGGCGCAGTACGCACACGTAATGCGAAACAAGAAATGCTCTATTGTCTACCGGCTGAGCTGGGTATCCCGATAATCACAAGCCCATTAAAAAACCTTGTATTAGATATAGATCGCAATGACAGTATGATTGTTATTCGTACCAGTCCCGGTGCCGCTCAGTTAATCGCTCGCTTATTAGATTCGATCGGTAAAACAGAGGGAATATTAGGCAATATCGCCGGTGATGATACTATCTTCACAACCCCTACGAACTCTAAAAAAATACAGGAAACGATGAATATTATTAAGAATTTATTTAATTAATTCGCACTATCGAAAACGTCATTTTTTTATGGCGATTCTTTAGGAAAATCTGAGAATATTATTCTCAGCAATTACCCGTTTTAAATTCTTTCATTCATAACCGACTTGCTATATTAACAGCTGCCTTTAGGTCTATCGTAACACTTCACATATTATCCCTTAAGCTTGAAGGACTCCTGTCGCTTTGTTGATAGCATCCTACACTTACCTGCACAGGGAATTATACAGCGAGGTGATTTTATGAAAAAAGCTCAAGGATTTACATTAGTTGAACTATTAGTTGTGATAGCGATTATCGGCATATTAGCAGGTATTGCTTATCCCACCTATAAATCCTATACGCTTCACGCAAATCGCAGTGATGCCAAAAATGAGTTGCAAAAAGCACAGTTAGTACAGAGTAGTTGGCATATTTTAAATCCAGACTATTCAATGGTCTCAGCCGATGTCGGACTACCGGATAATCATAACTATTATACTTTTACTATCATCTCAGCAGGAAGTACAACTTATGCAATGAAAGCGGTTGCTAAAGCGGGGACAATGCAGGCAAATGATAAGGCTGAATGCACCACCTTAGTGATCAACCAGGACAATGCACATTATGACGCATCGGATACAAACAATGATCAGTGCTGGTGATCATGAAAGGCTTGGATAATATTAAGCCTTTCTGATCCTGTAAAAATAACCTCTGAGCTAATAACGCGTATTAAGTTCTGTTTTATTAAAAAATTCTCGCGATTGATCTAAAATGTGTTGGTAGATAACATTATACGCTAATACATTTTTTACATAGTTACGCGTTTCTTTATAGGGAATGGTTTCAATCCAACTGTCCATCTCCAAGCTTTGCCCTGCTTTACCTTTCCAGCTATCGACGCGATGAGGACCCGCATTATAAGCCGCTGTAGCAAGGATTCGATTACCACTGTAACGTTTTAATAACATATCAAAATAGGCTGTGCCTAACTGCACATTAATAGCACCATCATTTAACTGTGCCTGATTTTTATAATCTTTCATGCCTATCATTTGCGCCGTTTCTTTTGCAGTCGCAGGCATCAGCTGCATATAACCACTGGCACCCACTCGAGATTGAGCATACTCGTCAAAAGCACTCTCCCGACGAGTCAGAGCATAAATATAAGTTGGCTCCAATTGGTATTGATTTGCCGTATTTGCAAATAAGCCAGATTTTACCTTGGGGAAACGTATATTCAACGCATCCCAACTCTTGCTGTTAATACTGGCCATCACAGACAGATGTGCCCAACCCTTTTGGTATGCGTACAAGCCTAACTGCAGTTGTGTATTTTTATCGTTATTATTTAATAGTGCATACCATTCCCGCTTTAAAAGTGCATTGTGTTTTTGGTATGCTAACTCTCCAATATAAGCAAGATCTGCTTTTTTCATCTTTAAGCTGTCACTCTTTTCACTGACTAACTTGGCATTAAGCTGATAATCAAGGCCCAGCTTTTGAGCCGCCAGAAAACTATAATAACGTCTTTGCCCGGCAATCTTAAGATAGAGTTTATCGGCTTGTTTCTGCTGTTTTTTATTTTCTAATACACGCGCTTGCCAATATATCCATTTGTCTTTTTCTTGTAACCTTTCCGGCAAGACGTTTAACCAATATTCAATATCTTTCCAATTATCCAATTTTATTGCATAGCGAATTCGCAGTTCAAACAATCCGTCATCATCTAAAGAGACAAGCTCTTTATCTAACCATGGCAGTTGACTCTCCACCTCATACAATAGGGTTCGTAATGCAAAATATTTTTTTAATGTCTGGCTTTCAGAGGCAGTAAAGGGGATTTTTTTCTCATAACGATTAAACAAATCCATTGCCGAATTCAGATCGACTCGAGCTAAGCGTTTAATACTCATTTGTAAAAATAGAAAACTAGCCTGCGTTCTACTTTGAAATAATTCACTGTTCAGCAAGCTCTCAGGTTTTTTATATAACGCATATAATTGGGTTGCGAGCACCCTATTATCCCCTTTCATCCAAGTAGTTAAATAACGCATTAATGCAGGGGAATTATTTTGATAAGCCAAGCTAAAACGTTGCCAAACTAATTTTTCTGAAAGGGTGTTATTGTCCCGGTAAACCGCAATAACATTATCACAGGCTGGCGGTAAGGAGCTTCCCGTTAACCAGGTTTTTTTAAATTCAGGCCAAATTTCTTCCGTCTTACCCTGGTTTATTTTTGCTTGGAAGTAATTACATTTGAGATCCTCACTATTAGGCAATTGCGGATAAAAATCCAAAAATTCCTTCCAGGCGTAATTTCTTGCTAAAAAGCGTAAATAATCTCTTTCTAAATCTAAAGAAAGACTGCGGTTGGGGTTGTTGTTAATAAATGCGTGCACCGCTGCTGCATTATTGGTAGCAAAATGTGCCTTAATAGTCTCGAATTCAAGCAGGTAAGTTAACGGATATTCAGCGATTAATGCTGCGGTTTTTTGTGCTTGCTCCCACTCACCTTGTGCTTGTAAAACAACAGCCTGAGAGTAGAGCTCTCTTTGCTTATCGAGATCATCAGCCGCGACAAAACTTGTCAGAGAGAAAAAACCGCAACACAGTAGTAAGAATTTATTCACAAAAGCTCTCCAAAAAGGTTAGTTATACCAAAAGAATTAATGAAGTGATCAATGATTGCGAAGGAAAAATGAGTACTAACAAGGCGTGAGTTGCATTCGATCGTTATTCTTCTTCACAAAATCGTACGGAACGATTTTGAACAGCTTTAGCTGACCACAAAGTGGTGAAGAACAGGATGTTCTGAATAAAACTCACAACGCAGTTAGGGATAATTTTAACCAGCAAGGATGATCATCTTTTTAGTTCTTTTGGTATTATGCTCTCATATCATCACAAAACAGAGGATAATAATAGTATTTTTGTGTACTCATGGCGAGGCTGTGCAAATATTTTTTTGGTGGTCCCCTGTTCAACAATTTCACCATTGTACATCACTAATACACGATGGCTAATAGTGCGGACAACAGACAAATCATGACTGATAAAAAGATAACTTAAGCCGAGTTCTTTTTGCAGTGAGATTAACAGTGCTAATATCTGTTTCTGGATACTGCGGTCTAAGGCTGACGTTGGCTCATCTAATACAATTAACTGCGGTTTTAAAATCAATGCTCGCGCAATTGAGATTCGTTGACGCTGCCCCCCCGAAAACTCATGGGGGTAACGCAAGCCACTGTCTTTTTCCAGGCCAACTCGTTGTAAAACTTGCTCAACTTGGGCATCTATTTCTTGACTGGATAATGGTTTTTTTGGTTGATGAACCTGCAGCCCTTCGGCAATAATATCGCGAACAGACATACGCGGACTTAAACTTGCAAAGGGATCCTGAAAAACTATCTGTAATTTTTTCCTTAATTTTTGTAGCTCGTTATGTTTAATTGCATTTATTTTTTCACCCAGATAAACAACGTCTCCAGTACTTTTATTAAGCTGCAGTATCGCTTGCGCTAAGGTACTTTTCCCGGAGCCGCTTTCCCCCACTATTGCAACCGTTTCACTCTGATGAATCTGTAAACTGACATTTTTAACAGCTTGTAAACTACGGGTGGTTTTTCCCCAAAAATTTTTCTTTAATGGGTAACTCACATTAATATTAGCCGCACTTAAAATAAGTTGGGGTGCCGTTAATTCCGTCATCTCACCGGCAGGTTCGGCATTTAATAAGAGTTTAGTATATTCGTGCTTAGGGTTTGAGAAAAGCGCATTTTTACTGCTATATTCTATGCTTTTCCCATCGTGCATAACTAATACTGAATCGGCAATATGCTTAACAACATGAAGATCATGGGTAATGATTAACACCGCCATATTAAGACGTTTTTGTAATGATTTTAACAGATCCAAAATTTGCCTTTGAATGGTCACATCAAGGGCAGTGGTCGGCTCATCGGCAATCAGCAGTTCTGGCTCGTTAGCGAGCGCCATTGCGATCATAACGCGTTGACGTTGTCCGCCGGATAACTCATGAGGATAGGAAGCTAAACGTGTCTCCGGCGCTTCAATGCCCACCAAATCTAATAACTCAATAATACGCGCATGGGATGCCTTACCTGTTAGTCCTTTATGGATCAATAAAGTTTCAGCAATCTGCTTTTGCACCGTATGCAGAGGGTTGAGTGAGGTCATGGGCTCCTGGAAAATCATGCCCACTTTATTGCCGCGAATAGTTTCAAGTACTGCGGCCTCTTTTCCCACTAACTGCAAACCATCTATATAGATTTCACCCGCGGGGTGGTGTGCGTGGGGATAGGGTAATAACTGCAGAATAGAGAGGGCAACCAGAGACTTACCCGCACCACTCTCACCCACAATCGCTAATGTTTGCCCTTTATCAAGGCTAAAACTTACCCCACTGACAATATTTTTATCGCCAAAACTGACCGCCAGATTTTCTATTTTTAATAATTCATTTTTGCTACTCACAAGGATCTCCTTGGATCAAATGCATCACGCGTTGCTTCTCCGATAAAAACTAATAAGACCAAAATAGTAGATAATGAAATAAATGCAGTAATAGCAAGCCAGGGGGCATGCAGGTTGTCTTTTCCCTGAGCGACCATCTCACCTAATGATGCAGAACCCAAAGGTAAACCAAAACCGAGGAAATCTAAGGAGGTTAACGTGGTTAAAGCCCCGGTAAATAGATAAGGCATAAAAGTTAAGGTTGCAATCATGGCATTGGGTAAAATATGTTTAAACATGATTTTTTTATCGCCAACGCCCAAAGCGCGGGCGGCTTTAACATATTCTAAGTGCCGCCCGCGTAAAAACTCCGCACGCACCACACCCACTAAACTTGGCCAGCTAAAAAGAATCATCAGACCTAATAACCACAGAAAAGTAGGCTCCACAAAACTGGCTAAAATAATCAGCATAAATAACATCGGCAGACCTTCCCAAATTTCTAAAAAACGCTGCCCGAACAGATCTATTCGTCCGCCGTAATACCCCTGAACAGCACCGACAATAATACCAATAACTGAGCTGACTAAGGTTAACGCTAACGCAAAAAAGACAGAAATTCTAAATCCATAAACCAAACGCGCCAAAACATCCCGTCCCTGGTCATCGGTTCCCAGATAGTTAATATCACTGGGTGGTGAGGGTGCCGGTTCGGTTAATTCAAAATTAATACTATCAAAATAAAAAGGGATCAGCGGCCAGATAATCCAGCCCGCTTTGTTAATTTGCGTCACCATATAAGGATCACTAAAATCCGTGGTGATATCAAAATCACCCCCGAGTTGATTCTCAGGAATATCCTCAACAAGGGGGAAATACCAATGCTGCTGGTAAGAAACCATAATAGGTTTATCATTTATCCACAGTTCACCCAGCAAACTGGCTAAAAATAAGATTAAAAAGATCCACAGCGACCAATAACCGCGTTTATTATTTTTGAACTGCAACCAGCGATCCACATTCACCGGATTGTTGCGCATCTCTTGCCATGTGTTTAATAATGACATCTTAACGCCCCTCAAAAGTAATGCGTGGATCAATCAGAGTATAAGTGATATCACTGATCAGTTTTAAAACCAGCCCCACTAGAGTAAACATATAAAGCGAGGCAAAAATCACCGGGTAATCCCGGTTGATAACAGATTCAAAGCTTAATAGACCTAAACCGTCTAAAGAAAAAATAACTTCAATTAACATCGAACCAGTAAAAAAAATACCAATCAATGCCGCGGGTAAACCCGCCAAGACTAATAACATGGCATTTCTAAAAACATGACCATACAAAATGCGCTTATCCGAGCAGCCCTTGGCGCGGGCAGTCACCACATATTGTTTATGAATTTCATCAAGGAAAGAGTTTTTAGTAAGCATAGTCAGGGTTGCAAAACTGCCCAATACAGAGGCAAAAACAGGCAGGGTAAGATGCCAGAAATAATCTTTAATTTGCGCCATCAAGCTTAATTCCGAGAAATTATCCGAGGTTAATCCGCGCAGAGGAAACCAGTCATAATAAGAGCCACCGGCAAAAAGAACAATCAGCATAATAGCGACAATAAAACTTGGGAGCGCATAGGCAACGGTCACAATAGTACTGGTCCAAATGTCAAAAGAATGACCATGGGAGGTGGCTTTTTTAATGCCCAGTGGGATAGAAATCAAGTAGACCAGCAGCGTCGTCCAAAGCCCCAGTGAAATTGAAACGGGCATTTTTGAAATAATTAAATCGGTGACTTTTTCATTGCGATAAAAGCTTTCGCCAAAATCAAATTTTATATAACGCCATAACATTGAAAAGTAACGCTCTACAATAGGTTTATCAAAACCATAGAGTTTTTCAAGTGCTTTAATATATTCAGGATCCACCCCTCGGGAACCCCTGTATTTACTTTCGCCACCCTGTTTTATTTCACTGTTAGTGCCTGATGCAACACGCGTTGTATTAGCATCGCCTATGCCCTGATATTGTGCAATCGCTTGTTCAACGGGACCACCGGGGGCAATCTGCACAATAAAAAAATTAATGGTCATAATGCCTAACAAGGTCGGAATAATAAGTAATAAACGTCTTAAAATATAATAATTCATTATTGACTCTCCTCCTGATCATTTTCAGCCTGCGTTGACCACCAGGTGGATAAACCCAAATCATATATTGGCGCAATATTCGGACGAGAGAATTTATTCCAATAGGCGATTCGATAGGCGGGCAGATACCACTGGGGAATAACAAAATGCTGACTAAGCAAAACACGGTCTAAGGCTTTGGTTGTCTGCACCAGCTCTTTCCGTGTATCGGCCATAATTAATTTAGTGACCAGCTGATCAATGACCGGATGACAAACCCCGGACCAGTTTGCGGTTCCGGGCTCCATCATACTATCGCAGCCCCAATGACCCGATTGTTCATTACCCGGCGATATTGATTGCCCTTTGCGCAATGATACCAAGTCAAAATCAAAATTATTTAAACGGTTGATATACTGGGAAACATCAACCAGTCGAAGCGATGTTTTTATTCCGATACGCTGCAGATTACGGCGAAATGGATGCACCACACGTTCGAAATCCTTACTATAAAGTAAAAACTCAAAGCTTAATTGCCGGCCGTTCTTATCCTGCATTTTACTGTCTTTTAACTGGTATCCGGCAAGTTCAAGTAATGCCACAGCTTTTCTCAGCCGCCCTCGAACATTGCCGTCTGCACTGCTTTCCAGGAATTTGATAGGTTCAAAAACAGCCTTTGGCAGCTGTGCTTTATAGGGCCGTAAAACAGCACGTTCAGCGGCAGAAATATTTTCTTGGGTGGATAACTCAGAGCCAGAATAAAAGCTGTTAATACGCGAGTAAGCGCCATAAAAAAGGGTTTTATTGGCCCATTCAAAATCAAATAACAAAGCAATCGCTTCACGGACATTAACATCTTTAAATTTTTCTTTACGCAGATTAAACCAGAAACCCTGCATACCCTGCGGATTTTTATCGGCAATTTTACTGGTGATAATTGCGCCTGAATCAAAGTTTTCACCGACATAACCCGTTGCCCAACGCTTTGCCGAGCTTTCCAGGCGGTAATCAAAATTACCCGATTTAAACGCTTCAAAGGCAACACTATCATCGCGATAATAATCAAAGATCATAGTGTCAAAATTATGCAGGCCTTTATTAACGGCTAAATCTTTTGCCCAATAATCTTTCACTCTTTTGTAAGTGATTCTTTTTGAAGCATCAAAACTCTCTACTTGATAGGGACCCGAACCAAGCGGAATAGTTAAGCTGCTTGTGGAAAAATCCTTATCCGCCCAAAAGTGTTCTGGTAAAATGGGAAGCTGACCAATGATTAAAGACAATTCCCGATTACCAACTTCTTTAAAATAAAAAGTGACCTGCTGGTCATTATCCACCACCACATCCTTTACCCCGGAATAATAAGAGCGATAATGTGGCGCCCCTTTTTCGACCAACAATTCAAAACTGAACTTAACATCACTGGCCTGAATACTTTTACCATCGTGAAATCGCGCCTTTTTATTGATCATAAAACTGACCGATGTAAAGTCACTCGCCACTTTCACTTTTTCCGCAATCAATCCATAACTGCTAAAGGGTTCATCTCGTGACTGAGCCAGTAAAGTATCGTAAATCATAGTGATCCCACTGGCTGCATTGCCTTTTACAATAAATGGATTTAGGGAGTCAAAACTACCAATAGCCGCTTGTCTAAAGACGCCTCCCTTAGGTGCATTTGGATTTACATATTGAAAATGTGCAAAATTTGGCGCATATTTAAAGTCTCCATACATACTAAGCCCATGCTGCCAGGCACTGGCAAATAACAAAGAACTGCAGCTACTTAAATAGCAAAATAGCAAAAGGCGTGTAAACTTAAAGAGTGAGAGTCGAAACATATAATAGATTCAGCTGTTAAATAAGAGGAGTAATGGGAACAAAGATAGCAAAAGAAAAATTAAAAAAACATTTAAATTAAAAAAGTAAGAGGTAAAAGTAATGAAGTTATCTTTTCAGGATGCCCTAAGTTTTTCCGCACAACAAGGAATGATTATTTTTATTTTAAGAAAAACAAACCTAGGTCAAATAATAATTTCATTAATAGTACAAGCCAGAAAAGTGTAAAAAATTGTGACAAAGATCGCTTTTAAAGTTGGCAAAAAAGAATAATCTATTTGTAAATGCAATAAACGTACAATCAAGAGGTGTCTTATATGAGAATTGAAATCACAAGTAAACAAATTACTATCACTGATACAATGCGCACCAAAGTAGAGGAACGGTTCGAAAAACTAGAAAAACTACAAATTCCTCTTATCACTCCCCACGTCATTATCACCAAAGAGCCTAAAGGCGTAAAAATAGAAGCCACAATTAACGTTCCTAATGATAAGATTTTTGCACATGCACAGAACGATGATTTGTATGTAGCAATTGGACAATTATTTCAAAAATTAGAACGTCAGTTGACTAAATACCTCCATAAATCTGAAGCGAGTCGCGCAAAAAATAACGGTAAAGATATGTGCCGAACAGGAGAAATTTCAGGCGAAGCGATTGAAGAACCAGAGATTGAAATTGAATCAGATGCTGAAATAAAATTAAATAAAGAGTTCGCAGCATAAAACTGATACAAGGCAAGTAAGTAAATAAAAAAGGAGGTTAAAAACCTCCTTTTTTATTACCTGGAAAAAAGGTTATAAATTGTTCTTTATTTATCTTCGTAATGGCGATTATCATGGGCCTGCTGCAGTAGCGAACGACTTTCATCAAGAAAAAGAGAAGAGTAATCCCCCATCCATTCGGTTACCGATTCAAAACGTTTAATAAACTGCTCCCGATCCGCATTTTCAAGTAACTCAATCGCCTCGGCAAAATGCTGATGATAACGTTTGATCATCACCAGATTATTTTTTTGTGAAAGAATAATATCGGCATATAAAGCAGGATCCTGCGCAAACAAGCGTCCGACCATCGCCAGCTCCAAACGATAAATTGGGGAGCTTAAATCTAACAACTGTTTTAAATCAGCATTAACTTCTTTTAAATGGCTTCCGTAGACAAAACTCGTAAAGTGTCGTAATGCTTGAATCAGGGTCATCGACTCATCGTGAACTGTCGAGTCAACGTTATAAAGATGCGCTCCCCAGATTTTCATCTGTTCGATTAACCACTGGTACTTCTCTTCACCCCGACCATTACAATAAACAACAACCTGCTTGGCAAAACTGCTAATATCAGGACCAAACATAGGATGTAAACCAACAACCGGTCCTTTATGCACCTTCAGCATTGCCTGTAACGGTCCATCTTTTACGCTGGTAATATCAGCTAATATACAATCTTCGGGGAGATAGCTCAGTTGCTCGATAACTGAGACAGTGACATCAATGGGTGAACCGACAATAACCAGACCTGCATGACTGCATATCTCCTCTGCCTTGTCCCAATTAGCACGTCCTAGAATATCAACTTCATAGCCTGATAGCTTAAACATTTCCACAAAACGCTGACCTAATAAGCCGTTCCCACCAATGATAACAATTCTTTTCATCTTTGGATTAACCGTTTTAAAGCCAGTATCATTTTCACTGGCGTAGGATTCGCGCATTGTACGGCGCAGGATATCCTCGATTAAATTGGCCGGCACGCCTTTAGATGATGCTTCCTCGCGGCGTTTAGCCAGCATAGCCGCTTCACGCTCAGGAACATAAATAGGTAAACCATGCTTGGCTTTAACCTCACCCACTTCACCAACCAAACGCAGACGCTCAGCAAGCAGGTCAATTATCTGCTGATCAACGGCATCAATTTGATCTCTTAATTTACTTAAAGGCATAAACCCTTCTTATCTTGTTTTTAAAGTATCTTTTAATACATTGACAGCTTCAGCAAGAAGTTGACTCGTTGTTTCCCAATCAATACAGGCATCAGTGACTGACACACCATATTTAAGGGACGCTTTAGGCAATGTGGCTGCTTGATTACCTTCATTAATATTACTTTCTAGCATAATACCGACAATGGATTTATTTCCTTCAGTCACCTGATGGAATACATCTTTTGCCACTAAAGGCTGCAGGGTATGATTTTTATTTGAATTTTCATGGCTGCAGTCGACAATTAATACTTCTTCTACTTTGGCTTTTTTAAGCGCCTGCTCAGCCAGTGCAACGTTGACGGAATCATAGTTTGGCTTACCACCACCACCACGTAAAATAACATGTCCATCTCGATTACCCGAGGTCTGCAGTAATGCACTTTGGCCTAACTGGTTAATACCCATAAAACGATGTGGAGAAGACGCAGATTTCATCGCGTTGACAGCGGTAGATAAACTGCCGTCGGTGCCATTTTTGAAACCAACCGGCATTGATAAACCACTTGCCATTTCGCGGTGAGTTTGTGACTCAGTAGTACGCGCGCCAATTGCAGACCAACTAAACAGATCGCCTAAATATTGCGGGCTGATAGGATCAAGCGCTTCCGTTGCAATAGGTAAACCTAATTCGGAAATCCATAGCAGTAGTTCGCGAGCTTGCTTTAATCCAGTTTCAATTTCGAATGAATCATCCATGTACGGGTCATTGATTAACCCTTTCCAACCAACTGTGGTGCGGGGTTTTTCAAAATAGACCCTCATAACAATATAAAGCGTATCCTTATATTCCTCATGTAAGGATTTTAGGCGTGTCGCATAGTCTTTAGCGGCATCAATATCATGAATAGAACAAGGTCCGCAAATCACCAAAAAACGAGGATCTTTTTTATGCACTATATTCGACACTGTTTGGCGGGCTTCTGCGATAAACTGATAAACTTCTTCTGAAGCAGGCACTAAATCTTTTAATTCTGCGGGAGTGATTAACACTGTTTCTGATTCTATATAAATATTTTCATTTTTAGGCATAGTGATTCTCTTGTTGCTTACATTTTATGAATAAAAGTATCATAGCATAGCGGTAAAATAGATCATTCGATTAAAAGCTGTGAGCGACGAACTGCGAGCTTCGAGCCGAAAGCCGCTTATTTTGTGTTAACGGTTAACCATTCTTTTACCTCTTGGAATGTGCCCCTAAATTGTACTCGGTCGGCTTTTTTCTCAAGCTGATATTGGTACATAGGATCGTAATAATCCCTTAGTATTGACGCAATCCAGTTAAGGTGCCCCTCGACGCTCCCGGTATTTTTCTGCTGCTTGAGTGCGGCCTCCAAAACAGTATTCATTACCTTAAACTTTTCTGTTCCCAAGCGTTTTCTAATACCGTACAGGCCATTCTGTAAATATTTTTCATAAGCCTGCCACCCCTGCTCAGCTCCTAATGCTAGGTTAAACTTTTCCGTCATTAAAGTGCAGTATTCATAACAGAGTCTCTGCAGGCGAATTTCAAGAGGATCATTAACGACCACCATAGGCGCGCGCGTCATACCTGCAAACAGCCGCTCAGGAACATATAATGCGCCAACAGCTTTGCTTTCATCCTCAATAACCAAGGAGCTGGCATGTTGTGAAATATGCAGAATATCAACCGCAAGTTGATTTTCATAACTAATTTGCCGCGGCTGCTCGGTTACCTGCTTACCAAAACTGGAGCCGCGGTGATTGGCCCGACCTTCGATATCCAGCCCGTTATCAAGCGCTTGGATTAACAGTGTTTTACCACAACCTGTATTACCGCCAACAATCATTAACTTTTTCTCAGACGCCTGATCGATAACGTTAATAAGATAACGGCGCAACGCTTTATAACCACCCGGCACGATATTAATATCAACGCCGTGATCTTTCAGAAATTGCGCCGATAATCGTGAGCGTAGCCCCCCTCGGAAACAGTACAGCCATGCCGTTGGGTTTTCCTCTTTAAACTGGGCCCATTTTCTAATGCGATTTTGTATATCCGATGCCACTAACTGATGCCCGAGTGTAATGGCAGCCGCTTGTCCCTCTTTTTTATAACAAGTACCAACCTGCTCCCGCTCGTTATCTGTCATTAGCGGTAAGTTACAACTTTCAGGAAAAGCACCCTGAGCAAATTCAACGGGCGCCCTAAGGTCAATCAGCGGGGTCTTTAACAAAAATAACGAGCGGTATAATTGTTGCTCTTGAAGGTCGCTTTGTTGCATTTTTAATTCACTCATTTTATAACACTGAAATAACGGGTTGCTGAGCGTTTTTTGACTCTATTTTTCCAATCTGAAATAACTTTACACCACTGTTTTTGGCGGTTGTAAGCAATATGTCAGCGCTCGACGGTGAAACAGAAATAAGCAGGCCACCCGATGTTTGCGGATCGCATAAAATAGTTTTTTGCAGTTCACTAAGGGGTGTCACTTTATGGCCGTAACTGTCAAAATTACGCATTGAACCACCGGGTACACAACCTTGCTCGACATAATATTCAATGGCATCTAAGGTGGGAATAGCCGCAAAATCAAGAGATGCAGACAAACCGCTACCTTCGCAAATTTCCGATAAATGCCCCAACAAACCAAAACCGGTTACGTCGGTCATCGCATTGACACCCTCTATATGCGCAAACTCCGCTCCGATTTTATTAAGCTCACACATAGTATCGCGCGCCAAATTTTTATGGGCCGCCTGCAGCAAGCCCTTTTTTTCTGCTGTGGTTAAAATGCCGATACCAATAGGTTTAGACAAAAACAGCAAATCACCTTCTTTAGCCTGGCTATTTTTTTTCACTTTGTCGGTCGGTACTATGCCGGTAACGGCCAATCCGAAAATAGGCTCGGGCGCATCAATACTGTGCCCACCCGCTAATACAATCCCGGCTTCATGGCAAACCGAACGACCACCGTCAATCACCTGGGCCGCTATGCCGGGAGCCAATTTGTTGATCGGCCAGCCGAGAATAGCAATGGCCATAATGGGTTTACCGCCCATCGCATAAATATCGCTGATCGCATTAGTCGCTGCAATGCGGCCAAAATCAAAAGGATCATCAACAATAGGCATAAAAAAGTCTGTGGTACTGATAATACAACTACCGTTGCCAAGATCATAAACAGCGGCATCATCTTTATTTTCATTGCCCACTAATAGATTGGGATCCTGGAAGGCAGGAAGTGCTGATACCAGAATACTATCTAAGACTTTTGGGGAGATTTTACATCCGCAACCGGCACCGTGGCTGTACTGGGTTAGACGTACATTGGTATGTTCATAATCTGCTGACATTTTATTATCTCTCACTGATTCTTGAATAAAATTAAACTTAAGTATGTGGCAGGGAAAAGCTTAGTTAATACTTTTTATGCTTTTATACCCATGATACTTCAAGATGCAAAGTCAGCAAGGAAAATTGTGCCGAGATACTAGGCTTAAAATTGAAGTATCGTTATTCTACAGAGAGATTTTATAACAACACAGATTGGTATAATTTTCCTTGCCCCACGGGGCGCTAGCTCGAAAACCAGCGCTGCATTGCACCAATCGGAAAGGGAATAACCATTTAAGATGTAAATGCTTGCATTTACATCTACCGCTAAAGGATTAACGCAGTTAATCGCTCGAAAGGTCATGTTGCGTCTTGCTCTGGTCTCCGAGCTTGCGCCTGACAGGCATCTTGAAGCAACATGGGTATATATCAACTTTAAAGGTAAAGGATAACATTTGTCATACTTATCCGTAAAAGCATTGCTGTACGGTTTTTAAAACTAACATTAGATTAGCTTTTTTGAATCTTTTCGGCTCAGAGTCTATTAGGCCCGAGGATGCATCTTGACTTGGATGACAACCAGATATTTATTAATTAGACTAGGCCTATCACTTCTCTTTTAAACAAGGCGGACACACTGATGAAAATGGCTTCTATCTTGACTCTGGCAGTCTGTTTATTTTTGCCTTTGACAGCATCCGCTAATGACGAATCATTAAAAATCAAGGTTGGCAGTACTGCTCGGGCGGTACAATTAGTTAAGCACCAATATCAAGGTAAGGTTCTCAGAGTTCAAGCAAGTAACGCTCAGGGTAACCCCGGTTATAAGGTTAAGATGATTTCCAAAGAGGGACGGGTGTTTTATCTCTTTGTCGATGCTCAAAACGGCAACATTAGCGGAAAATAGTCACTTAATCAAACAAGCCAAAATAATCAAAGGATCCTGTCAATGAGAATACTGTTAGTCGAAGACGATATCAGTCTTCAGAGCAATCTAAAACAACACTTAATCGCTTCTCATTATAGGGTTGATGCCGCATCCGATGGTGAAGAGGGGCTTTTTCAGGGAATTGAATATAATTATGATGCGGCCATTATCGATCTGGGTTTACCTAAAATCGACGGTATCACTGTTATTACTCGCCTTCGGGAAAAAAACAGAAATTTTCCAATTTTAATTCTAACGGCCCGCGACAGTTGGCAGGATAAAGTAGAAGGACTCGATGCCGGTGCCGATGACTATTTGTGCAAACCCTTTTATCCGGAAGAACTGGTGGCCAGGCTGAACGCCCTGATTCGCCGTTCAGCGGGTAAAGCGAGTCCGGTTATTAATAATGGCCCCTTCAGCATTAATACCAGTAGCCTTGAAGTAAAAAAAGAACATGAATTTATAAGCTTAAGCGCATCTGAGTACAAGATTTTTGAGTACTTTATGCTTCACCCTGGCGAAGTTAAATCAAAAACCGTGCTCACGGAACATATTTACGATCAGGATTTTGATCTTGATTCCAATGTGATCGAAGTCTTTATCCGACGCTTAAGAAAAAAACTCGATCCGGATAATGAATATGGACTTATCGAGACATTAAGAGGGCAAGGTTACCGCCTTACTCCGTTGCCAACAAGCCAGAGTGATGGCTAATGCCCAAAAGAGCGACAAACTTAAATTCCCTTAAAACGCGTTTGATCGTTAGCGCTCTGTTATTCATATTAGTGCTTATGCCCTTAATTGGATTGACTCTAAACGATGCATTTAAAGAGCAAGTAAAAAGTGCCAGCAAAAATGAACTCAGTGCTTATGTTTATTCCGTACTCGCGGTGACTGAGTTTGATAATGGCCAATTACTTATGCCGGATTTATTATTAGAGAATCAATTTAATGTTATTCAGTCAGGTTTATATGCATTAATAACGATGCCTAACGTGAAGGACAATGATCCGCGCCTTGAATCTGATTCAACAAACTTAGTCTCAGACAGAAAAAAAGAGACAGGAAATACCAGAATAGCCTGGCAATCGGACTCCTTTCTGGGCTTTAAAGCACCTGCTAACTTACCGCATCCGGCGACGGGTCAAAGTGAATTTTCTGAAATTAAACTTGAGGGAAAACCTTATCTAATCTATAGCTTTACCGCCAGTTTCGAGCAATCGGCTCAATCTGATGGTGCTGCGGCGCTGCCAATCACCCTCCATATCATTAAAGATCAGGTCGATTTTCAGCGCCAGGTTGACCTGTTTACCAAACAACTCTGGAGCTGGCTGCTTATCTTAATGGCGCTATTGGTTATTGTGCAGATAGTTTGGTTGTTATGGACCTTAAAGCCTCTGGCCAAATTCACAAAAGAGCTCAACGATATTGAACAGGGCCGAACACAACAGCTTAATGAGATTTATCCTACTGAATTACAAGCTGTTGCACGGCAACTTAATGCACTGCTTAATACCGAACAAAGTCAACGTAAGCGCTACCGTAATGCTCTGTCGGATCTGGCCCACAGTCTAAAGACACCGCTTGCCGTTATTCAAAGCCAAAAAGGGCTAAATCACGCTGCAATCGAGCAAATATCGATTATTAACAGTATTATTGGTCATCAATTAAAACGTGCTCAAACTGCGGCGGGCGCTTCCTGGCATTTAGGTATTAAGGTTAAGTCCGTGTCAGATAAATTAATCAGAACCCTGCATAAAATCTATCGGGAGCCACAAATATCAATCAGCCAAAATATCAACAGACAAGCTGTTTTTAAGGGGGATGAGGCAGATCTGACCGAAATACTGGGTAATGTATTAGATAACGCCTGCAAAGCCGCAACATCACAGGTGGCATTAACCGTCACCAGCAATAAAAAGGTTTTAATTATCACGGTTGAAGATGATGGCAAGGGGATTAGCCCCGAGCAACACATCCAAATCTTTGAGCGGGGAATGCGTGCTGACTCCTACCAGAGCGGACATGGGATAGGTCTTGCTATCGTGCGGGATCTTACGGACAGCTATAATGGTCAACTCGCGGTTTCAACTTCACAAACGCTTGGAGGGGCCAAATTTGAGTTTCACTTTCGCTTCTGAAAGTTGCCCGTCGAAAAAATACTAAGCAGGCAATAAACCGGCAAAGAGCAAATTCAAAACAAGTCAATAAACAACGCTAAAACGTTTGTTTTTCGCCCTTAGGTTTAAATATTCAGCTTACGTTCATCTTTGATTCTTTATGATTCCATATCGTCATAAAAAAGTTTGGAGAGCAGATTAAATATTTCACTAAAACCTATTCTCGCTTATTAAATATCTTAGGACTCATCTTAAGTAAAGGTTAGCTGATAGCACACTATCTTAATATAAGGTGTCAGCAGAAAGATAAAAATTCTTGCCAATATGCTAAACTTTAAGATCCTAATAACCAAGCGCGCAATTGAAATAATAACCTATATTTCTTATGTATATGGAGTATTATTAAAACGATATCAAAGTCCTATCGTTAAGAATTTTCTTATTAAAGTTCTACGCGTTATCTCAAAAAACAGGAAGCAAATCATGAACAAAAAATTAGTTACAGCATTAATGGTCGTCACACTTTTAAGCGGATGTGTGAATCGTCAAAATGCAACAACAGGTGAACAAGAAATGAATACCGCGACAAAATCGGCTATTGGTGGTGCAATTGCCGGGGCGCTTGCGGGTGCTGCGACAGGCAAAAAAAATGGCGCATTATTTGGCGCGGTTGGTGGTGCTGCCATCGGTGGCGGGGTAGGTTATTACTTTGACCAACAAGAAGCAGCACTACGCCAGGAATTATTAAATTCCGGAGTGCAGGTCAAGCGTGTTGGCGAATATGAACTGCAGCTTATAATGGCGGATGGCATTGGTTTTGATACGGGGAATTATCAGTTAAGCGGTAGTATTTTTTCAACTTTAAATGGCGTTGCAAAAGTACTTAATGAGTATCCAAAATCATCATTAAGAATCATTGGCCATACGGACAGTGTTGGCAGTTCAGAATCAAACTTAACCCTTTCTGAGCGTCGTGCTGAATCTGTGTCTAATTACCTTATGCAGCGCAACGTAAAATCGGGTCGCCTAAGCACATTAGGCTATGGTGAACGTCGCCCGATAGCAACTAATGATACTCCTTATGGCCGTGCGGCTAATCGTCGTGTTGAAATTAACATTATAGCTAACTAAGTGTTTTTGATCTTTTAGCGGTTCGCTATTCTAATTTAAAAAAACTAATTAAAACAATAATTTTAAGCTCAGCACTAAGCTAACATGTCGTCAAACCGCCTCCCTCGCTACCCCATGGGAGGCTAATTCCAGATTACAATATTTCACTTTAAGTTAGATTATGCAGCAATAATTTATTTGTAATACAGATCTAAATATAACTCTCTAATTGTTCCTTTATCCTATCTTTGTACCTTATCAAGCACCACGCCGAAGTAATGAAAAATACCCTTTCGCACTCTATTATTGTCAATCGTCCTGTTCTTCGTCTGCGTGGAGCGGAACTATTTCATTCCTACCTTGCCGCATCAAGTGGTCTCTCCGATCGGGAGTCAATTCAACGATTACATCTTTTTGGTAAAAACCAGATCGAGTTTCACCGACGCCGCTCGCCCTTATTGATGTTACTGGCAGTAATTCACCGCGCTATTTCCGCTGTTATCAATGGACCACTCTGGGGGGTGTGTTAGAACTGCTGCTTATTGTCACTATTGTGTACACGCCAGGACTGCAAAAAATATTCTCCACTACACCTATTGATATCTCTATCTGGTGGGTCTTTATTATTACGCTGATTACACTGTTTGCTATTCAATAGTTCAGGAAATAGCTGGTACGGAGGAGACTACATTGGTTAGCGGTATAAACCCCCTATTTCATACCCGAAAAATGGGAAGGCGGCGGATAAATTCTGATAATTATAGCAGCATTAAATTTATCAATTTTAATGTGTTTATTTTTTAACCTCCTATTGACTTTCAAATTAGATTCTATAAAGTACACGCCAGCAGGAAAGAAAGCCTTTTGTTTACATTCTCCATTTCGTTGTTTTATTAATAATACCTCGCTCTGTAGTTTTTAAGTTCCAGTCTGTTTTTACGCTATTCATGTCTTTTAAAGACACTTTTATTAAAATTACAGGGTATTATTATGTCTAAAGTTCAAGGTACAGTTAAATGGTTCAACGAGTCTAAAGGTTTTGGTTTTATCGAGCAAGCTTCTGGTCCAGACGTATTCGCTCACTTTAGCGCTATCTCAAGCGAAGGTTTTAAAACTCTTGCTGAAGGCCAAAAAGTAGAATTTACTATTACTCAAGGTCAAAAAGGCCCAAATGCTGAAAATATCGTAGCTATCTAGTTTGCTGTGATATTTTAGCTTCTATAAGCTGAGTAATATTTGAGAATGGTAAGCCTTCACAGGTTTACCATTTTTTTTGTCTATTCGAAAATAAAATACTTCCGTGGCCAAATATATTCAGTCCACACTACCCCCCTTTTTATAATCCTAATCCGCATAAATATCTGCTCAAGACTGCTGCACTAACATCTTTTTGCATTCTCAATAGCTGCTATTACTTAATCAAAGAGCTTGCCGGCATTTCTGATACCAAAAGAAATTGAATCGTCATGGAAAGTTAACTAATGGAATGGGTATTATGTTATTGGTAGGGTACATTCTATGCACCGCAAGTAGCATAATAGTTGCGTGGGGGTATTTCTGGGTGTTGCTTTGATCTTAGTTTAATAATAACGACCAATGACTAAGAAAAGATAAAATATTTCGCTTGGTAGATAGGTAAACAGGTAGATAGCCAGATTTTTCCTTAGCTGACGCTAGAACAAAAGCAATTACAGCTTGAGAGCTAAAATTCTTTCAAGAGATAGAAGAGAACAGGAAAGGAATACTTAATAGCAATAAGCTAACAATATGGCGCATAAAAAAAGCCCGTCACAACAAAAAAGTAAGCGGGCTATTGTCTTCTTATTTTAATTATTTAAAGAGTCAAACCTGCCCGCTTTAAGACAGATTTTGCATAAAATACTGCATTAAGCTGATACAAGCTCGTCTTCTGCTTGAGACAGTAAAGCAAACTCTTCTTCAGCGGTTGCTGCAACCAAGTTTTTACGACCAATAAAGAAATAATAAGCCATACCAACAATAAAGAGCACCAGAGTAAACAGGAATGCACGAACGTCATAGGCATAGACGCCAGTCAGTGCAACTAAAGACAGCACAAAAGAGATGCCGGAAGTCACAATACCACCCGGTGTTTTATAGGGACGTTTAAGTTCCGGCTGCTTGATACGAAGAAGAATGTGGCTTCCAGACATCATCGCATAGGATACGGTAGCGCCAACAACTGCCATTGACAGTATTAAATCACCTTCACCGGTCAATGAAATAAGGAATCCCAAAATACCCGGATAGACCAGTGAACGTACTGGTACTTTTCGCTTGCTGGTTAATGATAATCTTTGCGGTAAATATCCAGCTCTGGATAGTGCAAAAACTAAGCGGCTGTAACCGTAAATAATAGAGAAAAACGAGGCTACCAATCCTGCCAGACCCAATATATTAACCATAGTGGCAACATTATTATGGCCGGTCATATTTAGCGCATCCACTAGTGGAACGGCACTTTCACCAGTCACTTGCGCACCGGCAGCACCGGTCACCAGAACGACAACCAGAACCGCAGTAAACAAAAGGAAAATTATCGCAGCAATAATGCCTTTGGGCACATCTTTGGCCGGATCTTTTGCTTCTTCCGCCGCTAAAGGCACCCCTTCGACCGCAAGGAACAACCACATAGCAAAGGGCAGGGCTGCCCACACGCCGTAATAGCCCATTGGCAGAAACTCTGTTCCATTGAGAGCAGGTTCGATATCAAACAGACGCGCCGCATCGAATTCGGGCAGTAATACAACGGCCGTTGCAATAATAGCTAAAACAGCCAGTCCGCTGATCACCATCATTACTTTCAGGGCTTCACCCGTACCAAAAATATGAATACCCACAAAAATCAGGTAAAACAGAGCGTAGACTATTGGCCCGTCAATTCCGACCAACTCATTAACGGCAGAGCCGATAAAAATAACAATAGCAGCCGGGGCGAGTGTATATTCAATTAATACCGCAAGTCCGGTAAGGTAACCACCAGCAGGCCCGATCGCTTGACGAGCAAAACTGTAACCACCACCTGCCGCAGGAATGGCCGCCGACATTTCAGCAAGAGATAATACTAAGGTTAAGTACATAATCCCCATCAACACTGCGGCAATCACAAATCCTCCCCATCCTGCTTGAGCGATGCCAAAATTCCATCCCGCAAAATCACCCGAGATAACGTATGAAATCCCAAGACCCGCAAGCAAAATCCAGCCTGCAGCCCCTTTTTTTAATTGCCTTTGAGCAAGGTACTCTTCATTATTTGACATAATATTTCCTTTTAGTAACGACTAGATAGTTAAACAAAATTGTTGTGTTGTGGTACTTTCAAGCTGCAGATCTTCAGAGCGATCTTTCAAACTCACACCCGATAATTTCATGCGCTGCGACTCATTTAATAAATAACGGCACTTATGCGCCGCCGCCTGATATTGCAATCCCTCCGGCCTGATATTGGAGACGCAATTTCTTTGCGAATCTTCGATACCGCGTTTAGCATTCCAGGTAAGATAAAGCCCCATACTATCGGGAGAACTCAGCCCCGGGCGTTCACCAATCAGTAATACCACAGCTTTAGCGTTGAGGGCCTCACAGACATCATCACCTACCGCCACACGGCCTTGCAGAACAAGACAAAGAGGCGCAATTTTCCATTCTTTATTTGGATCCTGATTAAGACTATTTATTAATATATCCAGAAACGGTTTGGCGTGATTGCTGATAGCGTAAGAGGACAAACCGTCGGCCACCACAAAAACCACATCATAAGACTCACCTGTATTTTTCTGCTGCAGCTTGTAGATAGAGGCATCGTCGAGCTGCCGGCCAAGATCCGGCCGCTGCAGATATTCCATGCGATCGCGGACTTTGCTGTGCAGTTTTTGAATGGGTAAATAAGGTTGTAAAACATCAGACGCTGCAAATTGTTGATCCAACTGTTCAACATCTAAGGGCACATGAACTGCATCAATAGCCTGGGCATGAGAAAGCTGAAAACGCAGTAACTCAGCCGTTGGAATACTGGTTCCTACCCGGCCAAGTCCAATGCGAGCATTGGTAAATTGACGTAATTTTTCCCAGGGATCTTTATGAACCATCTCTTCACTGCTTGGCACAACCTTATTCATAAAGCTTCCTTAATCATTTCCAATGGGTGCGCAAAACTTGCCGGTAGTTGGTCACTGAGCTGAAAACGGTTATCTGCGGATGAGATGTTCATCTTTTTTAGCCATTGATCGAATTCAGGTGCAGGGCGAAGCCCCAACACCTGCCGGGCATAGAGCGCATCATGAAAAGAGGTGGTCTGGTAATTAAGCATAATGTCATCGGAGCCCGGAATACCCATGATGAAGGAGCATTCAGCCACCCCCAGCAGGGTCAGTAAGTTATCCATATCATTCTGATCTGCATAGGCATGGTTGGTGTAACAGATGTCGCACCCCATCGGTAGACCCAGTAACTTGCCGCAAAAATGATCTTCCAACCCTGCTCGAATAATCTGCTTGCCGTCAAACAAATATTCAGGACCAATAAAGCCCACCACGGTATTGACCAGCAACGGATTAAACTTACGCGCAACCGCATAAGCACGGGCTTCACAGGTCTGTTGGTCAATATTATGATGCCCATTGGCAGAGAGCGCGCTGCCCTGCCCGGTTTCAAAATACATCAGGTTATTGCCCACGGTGCCGCGCTTTAATTCCAGTGCTGCCTGGTGCGCTTCATTGAGCACATTAAGATTGATGCCAAAGCCCTGGTTGGTCGCTTCAGTACCACCAATAGACTGAAAAACAAGGTCGACGGGTGCACCAAGCTCGATCGCTTCAATAGTATTAGTGACATGGGTTAACACACAGGACTGGGTGGGTATTTCATAATGCTGAATAACATCATCCATTAACTTCATTAGTTTGACCGCTTGCTGCACATTGTCCGTTGCCGGATTTATACCGATCACAGCATCACCATTACCATACATTAGACCATCAAAAAGAGAGGCCGCGATGCCATTGACATCGTCTGTCGGATGATTTGGTTGCAGGCGTGTTGATAAATGTCCGGACAAACCAATAGTGTTGCGAAATTGAGTGATAATATGACACTTTTTAGCAACAAGAATTAAATCCTGATTGCGCATAATTTTGCTTACTGCTGCCGCCATCTCCGGGGTAATACCCGAACGAACTCTTGCCAGCTCTACTGCCGTGGTTGTTTCTTTTAACAGCCAATTACGAAAATCACCAACGGTTAAATGGGCTATTTCAGCGAAAGCACCTGAATCATGCTCATCAATAATAAGGCGAGTAATTTCATCACTTTCGTAGGGAATAAGCATTTCCTGCAGAAAATCTTTCAACGGCATATCTGCTAAGAGCATTTGTGCAACCACGCGCTGCTCAGAGGAGAGTGCAGCAACGCCTGCAAGTTGATCCCCTGACCTTAAAGGAGAGGCTTTTGCCATCACATCGGCAAGACTGGCAAATTGATAAACGTGACTGCCGAGCTGATAACGATAATTGGCCATTTTAGATACCTCGAATATTAAAGTGGGCGCGAACTTTGCAAACAAACTTTACAAAGCATCTAAGTAAGGTGAAGCGAATATCGTTCCAAGTGAATAACGTCATTGTGCAAATCTTAAAAATAGTTTTAAAACAGATAGTTAGCTAAACCATGACTCAAAGTGATGGATCAATATGGAGCACTAAAAATAATGCACTTTGTACAACAGCACCATGATAGATATGCAATTGCATTGGAAAGGTGCAAGTCATTCACTTTTGACGTTAATCAGCAGGCTGAAAGCCTGATTAAATGGGAGCAGCGCTATAACCAGCACAGTAGTGGCCGGTTTAGCGGCTATTTGGATGAATTAAAATTAGGCGGGATACATCTTTTTGAGGAGTTTACAAACCAGACACTGCTGCAACAATGCTGCGTAAAGGAAAACAGTCTATGGATTGGCTTTTCTCTTCAGGCACAAAGGCCAAAAATAAATAATAATAAGATTGCTGCCGGGCAGTTAATGATGAGGCCTTCCGGGGTTGATTTTGAGTTAATGACACCACAAGATTTTCATATTTTTGGATTAGTGCTAGATGGAAAAAGCTTGCAGGATGAAATGGTTGAATTTGATGCTGAGCGCTGGCAGAGCCAGAAAAATAAAATATTGGTGTCTGAACCAAATCACTACATGATTTATGAGCTGGCAAAATTGATTCAGTTACTGCTTGGCAATAACCATTATGCAGCTTTTCAAAACAGGCCATCAGATGAAAGCAATCGGTCGAGGTTAAACAAGTTAATGCCGCTGATACTCTCTAGAATAGCGGATCTATTAGCACAAATAGAGTCAGGCGTTAAGGAATTACAAGTCCAGCCTCAAACCAAGCAAAAAGTAATTTCAGCAGTCAGTCGCTATATTAAACAAACCAATCGCTACCCACTTACCATCACAGAGTTATGCAAAATCACCCATGTCAGCAGAAGAGCGCTGCACTATTGCTTTGAGCAGGGACTCGGTGTGTCACCAATTCAGTATATAAGGGATTGCCGGCTCAATGAGATAAGACGTATTTTATTAAGAGATGAAACAGAGGTTATTATTTCTGATCTGGCGCTTGATTTTGGCTTTTTTCATATCAGTACATTTAACGCGCATTACAAGCAGTTGTTCGAGGAAACACCAACACAAACAATACAACGGTCAGCTAACTATAAAAATGCGATAATCAGCTATCCTAAAGCAGGAACAGATGCCAGAAGCTAGAATAATAGATGATCTCCGAGAACAGTTTGACCATTCACAAAAATCATCACCGCAGATAATCACAGCTTTAAAGTAACGAGTATTAGATAAAGGAGAAAAGGTACTCGCCTATTACTAAAAATTGGCTGATATCTTTTAAAACCACTAGTTATAACCACGAATAAAGTGATCCGTTACGACATCAGTTAATGGCGTCTCATATGATCGATTAACGGTTTTATGTTGCGCTTCATTTTCCCTACGGCACTGCTTAAGTTGAAGGGATAAATGGTTGGTACAATCATTCAGCAGTTGGTTTTTAAACGTGCTGTTGATTATCTTTTTACTCATGTTCTTGTGCTCCGTTGCTAATAAAATATGTCTAGCAGGTAAAAATATAGGTCATTCTTTATCACCCGCTACTATGGTTAATATATATCCCAATTATTGCACTAGTGTCACATTATCACCGCATTATTTATTAATAATTAATTAGTTATTGACATTTACTTGCTAAAAAGACAGCAATACTCTTCTTTTTAACATGATGACTATCCGCTTTTTTTTCACCAGCTAAGAATTTCAGCTCAGCACGTGCGCTGGTAATTATTTTAGAGTTAATTGACCAATAGCTACCAGCTTCAAAAATTTCAGTATTAATGCACTCAGTCATATTAAAAAATCAAAAATTGATTCCTTAAAGATTAGATTTCTACATTTAGGTATGACAGCACTTCACAGACGTGTCTTAAATTGTTTTTTACCCAATCTTTGTTCACTGCCCCCCAATCGGTTATCCGATACTCACCTCGCGCAGATTGTTCTATTTTAACTTCAATTTCATGCAGGGCTTTGATAGTATCTTGTGCAGTTCTTCGAGGCATTCCCGTCGCATCGATGATTTTGGGTACTGTATTGAAATCATTGTCAATCAAGTAAGCGACAAGCAATCTGCGCAGAAATGAAGTTTGGGTTTTACTTGGTTTAATCGTCATGTTTTACCTTTTTAAATAAAAAATGTGCAACTCACCGCCTCTTTTGCAAGATTCTCGGAGAATGTTTTTGTTTTACCTTTAAAAACCCCGGCATAAGCAAAACACAATTCGAAGACACTGTTTCGCAGCAGCGAAAAAGACTTCATTTATGATCTAATATTGCTCAGCAGTAAATTGTTTGATAAAGCAGAGCGGGTCTAATCCTAGAGGATTTCGACGCGGTTACGCCCTTTCTCCTTCGCCTGATAAAGCGCATCATCCACTCTTTTCAAAAATACTTTAGAATCCTCATTAAGCACAAAAACGGTAATACCAAAACTGACCGTCAGGCTGCCGACTTGGCCGAAAGGGAAGTCGGAAATCTCCCTGCGCAGTTTCTCGATCGCCGCTGTTGCGGCTGAGATATCCGATTCCGGCATCAGGAGCATAAACTCTTCACCCCCCCAGCGCGCAACAATATCAACCGCACGAATATTTCTCTTTACTAATTCTGAGAGGGCCTGCAAAACATCGTCGCCCGCATCGTGTCCGAAGTTGTCGTTCACTTTTTTGAAATAATCAATATCGAACATCACCAGCGACAGTGGCGTACCATAGCGATTGCTCCGTTCGAGTTCACTCGCAAGATGCGTACTGAACGCTCTGCGGTTGGCGATCCCGGTGAGGCTGTCGGTTGTCGCCAGAAGTTTAATCTCCTCTTCCACTTTCTTACGTTCAGTCACATCATGGAAAAAACCAACCATAATGGTCCGTCCGTCTAGGATGATGGCCGCGCTGCTTATATCAGCCAAAAATATTGAGCCATTCTTACGCTTCACCGGGATATTAGGTACCACAATAATTTCTCCTTGGCGTTTTTTATTAAATTGCAGGAATACTTCAGCAAGGGCTTCAGCCGGGTGGATGTCTTCGATGCCAAGTTCGTAGAGCTCATCATCGCGGTAGCCAAGCATTTTGCAGATCGCATTGTTCCCCTGAATGAATTTGCGGGTCTGTTTATCGACCAGACAGACACCGTCAGCAGCAACATCGAGTATGGTTCTGAACTTGTACTCGGACTCCTCCAGCGCTTCCTTAGCCTGTTTACGCTCGGTAATGTCGTGTTCCGTTCCGAAAAAGCCCTGAAAAATACCATCATCGCTGAACAAGGGCACGCCGCTGGTCTCTAGAATAACTTGGTGGCCATCCTTGTGAAGTATGGTGTTCTCCATAAAGGAAAATGGCTTTTGTTCGCAGGTTAACTTCTTGAAGATTGCACCGACCCGTGCGCCCTCTTCTGGCGACATAAAATCGAAAAGCGTATTGCCATAAACTTCTTCAGGCTCATAACCAAGGAGATCGCGGCTCTTGCCGCCAGAATAGACATAGATGCCATTCTGATCGATCTGCCAGACCCAATCTGATGTCAGTTCGGTAACATTACGGAAACGCTCCTCGCTTTCGCGCAGCTTTAGCTCCAACTGTTTATACTCGGTAATCATTTCGTAAATACCCAGAATGCCGATGCTCTGATGTGCATCATTATGCAAGGGCACTTTGGAGGTGCGCAGCCAGATCTGCCTGCCATCAGGTGTGGTCTGCGGCTCATCGAAGGAAAGTTTCGGAGTACCGGAATCTACGACCTGACGGTCATCGCTGTGGTAAAGGTCAGCCTGATCCTTCCAGGCCATATCAAAGTCATTTTTGCCGATTAATTCCTCAGGTTTTATGTATCCGGCATCTTTCGCAAACAGGGTATTGCAGCCCAGAAAACGCAAATTCTGGTCTTTCCAAAAGACGCGCATCGGAATGGCCTCGATGATTAGATTGGTGAGCTCCTGCTGCTTATGACTATCCTCTTCCGCCACCTTTCGATCAGTGATATCAAAAATCAGACCATCAATGTAAAGCAGTACATTCCTATCTTCGTAAACCGGCATGCCGTACTCCACCATCCAGCAAATAGTGCCGTTTTTATGTTTCAACCGGTACTCTACAGTGAATGGGCATTGCTCTTTTACCGCCAGCATCACTTTGGCCATGACTGCCGGCCGGTCCTCGTCCAGAATCAGCGGTTTGATCGAACTGTCTGTCAGTTCATCTGCCCTGTAGCCCGTAGTTTGAAGCACCATCTCATTATAGAACTCCATTCGGTGACCTTCATCGACAAATAGCCGATAGACTATTCCCGGCAGATTCTGCGTGAGCGTGCGGTAGGCGAACTCTCTTTTACGCAGCTGCTCTTCCACCTTCTTTCGTGTAGTAATGTCCTGCCACATTCCCGCTAGATGGAGCGGTATACCATCTTCTTCCGGTATAATCCTCAGTGAATCCTGTATCCAGATGTAAGTTCCGTCAGCTCTCATCCAGCGATACTCGTAAACATGTGCTTCTTTTTCAAAAAGTAGTTCCATCTCAGAAGTCATTTTTTCTGCATCGTCAGGATGGAGGCGGGTGAGCCATAAGTCGCTTTGTTCTATAAAATCTTTAGGCTCATAATCAGTAAAAGAGAGCACATTTGGGGACATATAGATCATGGCGAAGTCGCCTTCTGCGCGGCTGCGGTAGACAGCAATGGGCAGGGAATTGAGCAGAGCCGATAGCTGTTCGTTTACATTTTTAAGCTTCTGCTTACCCAGCTTGTGCTCAACCAGCTCTTTTTCCAACTGTGTGTCCGACTCCAGAAACTGTTCAGTGCCCTGAGCCACTTCATCTTCCAAGTGTTGGCTGTTTTGTATAAAGGCATTATCGAAAATCTGCAGCTGTGCGAGCATGGCGTTGAACCCTTTCGCCAACATGTCTATCTCGACGGTACCACTCAGCTTTGCCCTGAGGGTGAAGTTGTTGTCTCTAGAAACGATCTCCATCAGCCCAACAAGGTCTTGTAGTGGTTTGGTAATGACCGGAAGCAGGCGCATCAGCATCAGTACCACGAGCAGAAATGCGCCGGCAGCAGAGACAACGATAATGAGTATATTCAGCTTGAGTTTATGGTAGACCGGATTCATATCGGAACGCACATGGATCCGGCCAATCTGCTCCTGGTCCAACAGGACGGGAAGCGATATCTCGATGTAGGCCGCATTTTGGATCTGGCTTGCACCTTTCTCTCCCTGGTGTGAATGCGCTGCTATTGTTACTCCAGGCCGCAGATAGAGAGCAAAATTATTCCCTTTTTTGTCAAGTATTCCCGCAAACTCAATGTTGTTGATATTTACCACTACCGCCACTATTTTCTGTGCCGCCTCACGGTCGTTGGAGGCCAGCTCATTCGCGCTACTTGCTGCGATAATAGATGCCTGAGCGGAAACATTCTTGATTAGGTCTTCCCGCAGCATAGACCACTGCATAAGTGTCGATAACAGTATGGCCAGGAGCGTAGCCGCTGTAATAGAGAAAAAGGAGATGACGATAAGTTTGCGGCGAATAGAGATATTCCTGAACCAGGAAGTGAGACTCATTTTGTCTCCCCCGTTTTCGAAACGAGAGGCAGGGTTAAAAAAGCAGGTTGTAAAAAAAAGAATATTTTATACATTGATAACCTCTTGAATATTATAATATATGATAACAAAATATGCAGATATTAGGATCAGATGTCAACACATGGAGCGAGAAAGAGGAAATGACAAAGAGGACAGGGCAATCGCATTAAAATGTTTACAAGAATTTTAAACAACAAATCATTATTCCGACCAGCTATTTAACGCTTTTTTTCTGTTTCTGATTCCAGTCAATTTAAAGCAATACCAAAAAATTAATGAAGTGATAAATGATTGCTAAGGAAAAATGAGTACTTAAGTTACATTCGGTCGTTATTCTCCTTCACAAAATCCTATGGAACGATTTTGAACAGCTTTAGCTGACCACAACGTGGTGAAGAACAGGATGCTTTGAATAAAACTCGCAACGCAGTGAGCGATGATTTTAACCAGCAAGGATGATCATCTTTTAGTTCTTTTGGAATATACCGATCGCCATATTCTAATCGGCATCCCCTTAAAAACAGATCACCTGATAAGTAAAATTGCTATAAACATCCCGGTGAACTTAATAAACATCTTCCAGATAACGGCCCTGCTCTTTCAGATCTTGTAAGGTGATCTGCAATGGTGAGATCACCCTCGTAATCGCAGCAGCGACACATTTACTCATTGGCCGGCCACCGCACACCAGTATTTGTGCTCCTTCACTAATTAATGCCTGTATTTTTGGCGCGTCGGCAAGCACTTTATCCTGAACATAACAAGACTCTTCAGTGCGCGAAAATGCGGTGACTAACTCGGTTAAACGCTTATCCTGCAAATATTGTTCAAGCTCGGCCCGATAGAGAAAATCAGAGTTTGGATCCCGTCCTCCCCAATACAGGCGCATTGGATGACAAGTGTGATTATTCCTTATAAATCCAATCAGCGGTGCGATCCCCGTACCCGCCCCAATTAAAATAATAGAGCTTTGCTCGAGACGTGGACGAAAAGTGGGGTTCTCCCGGATAAATCCTTTAATACACTCGCCTAATTGCAGCTTATGAAGATAGTTAGAACAGATCCCCTGCGGATGTTGATGCACACAAATTTCCAGCTGACGATTTTTCGATGCGCTGGCAAGTGAATAAAAGCGCGCGCCGTCTGACTCTGTCGGTAAAATACCCACCAGATCTCCGGCAGAAAATTGAGGTAATCGGGGTTTACGGCGTATTTTGTTAAAAAATGTAGCGGTTTTTTTCTCCGCCGGGATAAAACGCAGGATAGCAGTTGGCGCATTAACCTCAGCACCGTAATCGACACGATCCACCAGCTGTAATAACTGCGTATTAAGATGAACAGGACAATAAATAAGGTCAAGATCTAAGCCCATTAAGGATCCCACCACTGTCCCCCAACGATTAAAGGCCTGTGTTGATTGTTTATCAATAATATCGATGTTTGTAAGTGGATTCCAGCCCTTGTTAAGCAATACATTATTAACATCAAGCGCAAATTGGCCATAACTATCAAACGTACGATCGCCAAATCCCAATACGCAAAACTGGAAGTTAGGGTTATTGGCAAACCGCTTGATTTTATTCATAAATAACTTCGCGGATGCGGGCGCGTCACCATCACCATAAGTAGAAGTTAAAATAAACATCTGCTTAGCTTTAGGGTAAGTACTGGCAATGTTATTCATGCTGTTACTATGAACGCGATAACCCGACAAACTCAGGGCATCATGCAGTGTCTTCGCAAATCCCCAGGTACTGTTGCTTTCACTGCCCACTAAAATCACTATATCGGCACTGTTTGCCGTGGCATTATTCTTAATCCGTATAATACTGCGTCGACGTTTCATAAATATTTGCAGGCCGGTGACGGCAAGCAAAGGCACACTGAATGAAGCGAGGCCAACTAATAAAGCCAGCCACCAAAGCCCTTCGCCAGTGTGTAGCATATAAATAAATTCATAAATTTTCTGTGGCGTCCCGTACATCTGATAAGAGAGCAGCTCTCCGGTAGCCTGATCAATAAACCCCACACCCTGATCAGTGCGCAGTGAATAAACATCACGGATGTCGCCCGCATAGGGATAAACCAACTCTCGAAGATCTGAAAATGCAATGTCTTGTAATGCAGGCAGCGCATCAACAGCAGCGGGTTTACCGCCATTAACTGTTTCTGGAAAGGCAGGATCAACCTGCTGATAGACAGGTATCAGCTCGAATCGGTTCGCTGACATATAACCGCCAGTAATGGCCGAAAGGACTAACCCCAATACTGCAAAGCGCGAGAAGTGACCATGCAGATCCTGCTTAATCGAACCCGGCATCGACCGGAAAATTTTCCGCCAGCCGCCCTGCCGTGTACGCAGCATAAACAAGCCGGAAATACTCAAAACAACCATCAGCAGCGCACCGATACCGCCAGCCGCGCGTCCGGGAGTATCAAGCAAAAACGATCGATGAAAATTTTGCACCCAGCGCTTAAAAGGAGAAAGGGAGTAGGCTGCAATTTTTTCTCCCGTAAAAGGATCAACAAGATCCGCACCCGCCTTATTAGCATTACTGTAATAAACAATAAGACCGCCCGAAGCCTTACGCTGCAGCTGTTCTACATTTGGGTAGAAACGGGCAATATTAGCCGCCACATCCGCCACGCTAATTTGGTCAGTGCCGGATACCTTAGCTTGAGCGCGATCCAGAGCGGGATTTATCGCCAGAACAGCGCCGCTGATAGCCAACAGAACGACCAATATACTGGCCGCCAAACCTAAATAAGAGTGCAGTTTACGTAGCAAAATCAGATTCCTAACCTATTAATTAAAAGTATAAGTGAAGCTTTTCACATAACCGCGACCGGATACTGCTTTACCAGCTCCTTCACTACTAAGCGGCACAACCACATCATCACGATTTTCACGCATATCTTCAACGGCAGTATCCATTCTGAGCAGGTATCCGGTGTCGATCAAATTATCAGCAACGTCAACTGTAATTGTGAATGTCTCCCCATTTCCTCTACTCGCTCCGGTTAAGCCGTCATATCTGCTACCATTATTAGCACCGCTGCGTGCCCATCCTCTTAAATGTTTGTAGTATTTTGACTTCTCCCCCGCTACCCAGAGGGTATCTTCATAGCGACCGTTAGCGTCAGTAAGATATAACACCAGATAGGCACCATCGCCGCTATAATTGGTCATTTCAGTGGTAAAGTTAATCATGCGCGCCTGAGACGATGTCGCAAAAATAAGTGATGAAACAAAAAATGCTAACATTATCAATCTGTTCATTTAATAATCTCCTTACTGTTTTTATGTTTGATGGCTGGCAACGGTTGCGCCTCGCCGTGATTTTCCAAGAACTTCTCAATTTTCTCCGTACCGACAATCTCTACCTCAAGTTCTAAAATATCCAGCTCAGCAGGCCCAAATCGCGCCTCTATTTTATTCCCCTGATGATCTAATGCTTTTACTTCATAGCAGTTATCATCCACTTTAATGCGTTTAACCTGCCAGCCTTTTTGTTCCAGTCTCTGGCGAAGTTGTTGCTGTGGTTGCCACTTATCAACAGGATCGCGGCACTCCACCTCGGCTTGAGCCACTGCACTGCACAGAGATAATACGGTAAAGATTTTTAACCCTTTTTTATTCATCTTGAACTGCCCTCCACTAACTTGTTTAGTTAATTTAAAATATGGTTTTTTGACCCGCTCAAATACCTACTGGGCGGTTTCTTCTTTACCATTGCATCTTTTTTACACCCTAAAATCAGCTCTGCTGCAGAGAAATAACTCGAAACGATAATTGGCAATAAATCTATTATAGTTAACCTTACTTAACGTAAGCTTAGTAAAAGCCAATTTGCAGAAAAAAGATTGGGAGGCAGAAACAGGCGGTAGCGCTGAGCAATATTTTGCGCTGAATAAGCAGCCCTTCTGACCGCCATATTATGACTATTTGTAACCAATTAACTTTTAATAACAGTATGTTATTAAAAGTTAATTGAACTTCTCAACAACCTGCAGCAAAACCCGATGTCGATAAAATCAATGCAACTAATAAGGGGAATGCTCTACTTTAACTTGGATTGCCTTATAACTTTAACTTGATAAGATGTTGATGATAAAACGATTAAAGTGTTATTGTGCTAGTATATTCACCCTAATAACTACAATAAGCAGTGGCAGTATTACTTGATAAGGTCTGGATGATAGGAGGATTCTTTCTGCCGTTTTACTGATAAGTAGTCGCTTCTCCATATTGACAGGATAACTTCAGGGGTCTGGATTACTGAGGATGATATCAAAAGATAAAGGCGATACAATTGCCTTATTTCTCTTGCATATCCTTTGGGAGTAAAAAAAATTCAAGGGATAAATAGAGCCCAATAAGTGAAAGACTTAATAAAGAGGAAGTAATTATGCTAGTAACTTTTTCATGTCCTGCCTATGCAGACATAACGATGTTCGGTGACGTGGCGATCAAACTACTTAAAATAATGGGGCACAGCGGTACAGTACCCGGTGCTATCGGTGCAGAAGATGTGCAGGCCGCTCTGCTGAGCCTGGAGACTGCCACCAAGCCGTCACCAGAACCAATAACACCGATAAAACAGGAGGATGATGAGAATGACGAGAATGACGAACCGGCCATCAGCCTGTCGCATCGGGCCTTGCCCTTGATCGAATTACTAAGAGCTGCAGCCGAGGAAAAATGCAATGTGATGTGGGATGGCAATCAATAATTCAGCATGGATATGCAGTGGTTAGTTAGCTAACCGATAAATTATAGCATCACCCGTTATTTTATTGTAAAAGCACAAGTAGCAGCATAGCTATAACAGTTTAAATAGCGCCAAAATCAAAAAGCCTGACAAGTCAGGCTTTTTGATTGGCATTTATTTAAATGTTTTTCTTTAAAGGTTAAGTGCTTTATAAACTAACGTAAATCATCAACCACAGCGAGCATAGCAACTAATGATGCTTCACCTAACTTAAGCGAGCGTTCCGGTGACCATCCCATCATAGGATCGGGTAAATTATCGTTGTCTTTAAATGGCATCTCTAATGTATTAGCAAGACAATCAAATCGTTCCGCAACCCAATTTGTTGCCAGAGTCATATTCGCTTCACCGGGCGCATCAACGTCATAACCAAATTCAGACTGAAAGTCTGCACTCGCTAACATAAGTACTTCTGAAAAGCGCTTACGTAAACCCGCAAGTCGATTGTTATAACTCGGCGTACCTTCTGAACCCGCCAGAAAAACAAAGGGTAATGCCTCATCGCCATGCACATCATAAAATAAATCAACACCCGTCTCTTCCATTTTATTGATCACATGAAAAACTTCAGGGCTTTTTTCTAAACTTGGATTCAACCATTCACGGTTCAAATTAACGCCTGCCGCATTAGTGCGAAGATGTCCGCGCGCACTGCCATCGGGATTCATATTAGGCACAATATAAAAGTTAGCTTTATCCAATAATAATTTTCCCGTAGGATTATTACTATCAAGTAAACTATCCATTAATCCATCCACTAACCATTCAGCCATCGTTTCACCGGGATGCTGGCGAGCCGTGATCCAAATATTGCGTTTATTAGTATCACCATCGCCAATTTTAACCAAAGTTAAATCACGTTGATCAAGGGTTTCACCTAAGTGCTCTAAACTCACCAGCGGATGTGTTTGCACAGCCGCAAGTAAGTCTTGATGGCGTTCATAACTATAAGGCGCAAAGTAGGCAATTTGGATTGTTTCACAATCCAGATCCGCCACGATAGTTAATTTCCCCTCTTTATAAAATGTTGGCAGTCGGAACCAATGCTTACGATCATAAGAAGCCACGGCTTGATAATTTTCCCATCCTTCAAGATAGGAGGCTTCACCCGCATTAAGGATATTAAGGATATATTGCTGACCAACCTCACCTTCCAGTCGAAAGTTAAACCACTGAAAAAATTCGCCCCCGAAGTCCGGACGAATAGACAATTGGATATCTTTTTTATCCTTCAAATTAATAACGTCGATATTACCTGAATCAAAATTAGCGGTGATACGCATAGCATTTCCTTTTTTAATTAGTTATTTATTTTTTACAAAGTAAGTCGAGCATAAAGGATTGTAAACAAACAGGATAGGAAAACTAACTTGATTAAAGAAAGCACAGCATCAGGATCAAGTATTTAATATTGAACCTGTGACTTTTATTTTTTATGACTAACCATGCCACCCCTTTTTATTATGATGATCTGAGGCTCACTGCAAACAGAAACCTATGCTAAAAAAGGAAAGCTCAATACCCATTGTCGTATAGGCCCATATGGCAGAATTTAACCCACCAATAAGGCTGCACTTTCTGCCATTCGTCGTGCGCCACAACTCGGGTAAAAAACCCTACACTTATAACTGAATGCGACCACAAACTGGTTATAACAGACTTCACAGCATACAAGTAAAATTCATGATTTAGTTGGCCACATTTAAGGTATTCTTCGAATTCTGACCTTACATAGATAGGTAAACCTGCATTTTTTTGTGCCATGTGGGCCAGAAAATTTTGGATAAAAGGAGTTAACAATGAAACACATAAAACTGATAACGGCTTTTTCACTCTCTCTATTTACACTTATCGCCAATGCCAATGTATCCATCATAGAAACAGACTCATTTAATCAGGTCTCTAATACCGTCGCAAAAAAAGCACAACAATATGGCGTAAAAAACACCCTCATCGTTTTTGATATCGACAATACGCTACTAACAAGCAATGTCGATCTCGGTGGTGATATCTGGTATCAATGGCAGACAGGCAAGCTTGAGATAAAACCAACAAAAGCACAGATTGTTCCCTGTCTGTTTGAAGATGCTATTGGTCTGCTCTACAAACTGGGCACGATGGTGCCAACAGAAGCACAGGTACCTTCACTTATTAGCCAGTGGCAACTAAACGGCCATAATGTGATTGCATTAACCGCTAGGCCGCCGAATGTCAGGCCACCGACAGAGCGAGCACTTACACGCAGGAGCATCAACTTTTCCGGTTCAGCCGTCGCCCCTATTGGTGAGAAATCACCTGTTTATCGGGCAATGGTAACCATAGATAATCAAACCCGTGAAGTGAGTTACATGAGCGGTATCATGATGACCACAGGCCTGCATAAAGGAGATTCATTAAAATACCTGCTCAATCTAACTGAACGTCATTTTGATGCCATCGTCTTTGTAGACGACTCCGAAAATAACATTACTGATATGAGTCAAAGCTTTAAAAGTGAGAGTGATGTTGATCTAACCGCGATTCACTACACCTATATTGAAGAACAACGAAAAAAAAAATTTGGCGCTGTACTCACACAGCAACAAGCAAACACCATGGCATCCCAATGGAATGATTTGAAGTTAAAATTGGATACTCTTTTTCCAGGCAGAAAGAATGGTGGGAAGTGTTTGAATCAGTAACCTTAGATGTATGACTGTTTTCAAAAAACAACCATTCCACAAAAAACAATCATGCCACCCATTTTTCACAGTCTAAATTTCCTTAGCATTACTATTATCGCTTAGTGAGCAATTGCACTAAAGTGATATTATCTAAGCCACCCATCTGATTTAATTGCGCTAATAATAATTCAGCGCAAGCTAATGCATCGGTTAATGCATTATGTGCATTATAAATAGGTAAATTATAACGATCTCTACATGCGTTCAAACGTAAACTCCCTGTTTTTAAAACCTGGTGCTTGCGCAGTTCCCGCTCCTTCTCAATGATTAAGGTATCTATGGCTAACATAGAAAAGGAATGTGCTCCGGATTTTGATAATGATTGTTGCAGAAATTGTAAATCTAATTGAGCATGATGCGCGACTAATACTTTATCTTTACATTGCTCGAACAACCATTGCAGGGCTTCTTCTAGTGGTAATGCATCAGCCAGATCTTTATCTAAAACACCGTGTATAACAGCACTTTGTCCAACACTACCCTGTATTTTTATTAATTTATGCTGTGCAAATTCAGGTTGAATCTTAGCATTGATAATAGGGATAATTCCAATACTGACCATCTGATCTTTTTTAGGATCTAAGCCTGTCATTTCAATATCTAATGCTAATAACGTAGCTTCAGCAATCGGCCGATTAAGCTGTGTTAACAGATACTGATAATGTGCTTTTAGCGCGGCGAGTTTGCTATTTTTAATCAGCCGTTTTAATTTGTACTGTAACCACCATTGTTTAAACATCAAAATTGCCTTAAGAATTTTAGCCTAACGGTGTCTTGTGCTTCATGGATAACTTTAAAGGCATCCTTTAGCTGATGACGCACCAATGAAGAGAGGCTGTCGGGTAAAATATAGTTAGAGACCGGCTCCGTATTGTTAAATTGCCGCCCCTGATTGATAAGCCGTTTATGGGCGATAAACTCCCAGGAATCTAACAAACTCATTGCAATATCTTTATCTATCTTAGATTTGGCCATTAAACTTTCAAGGCGTTTAGTCGTATTTACTTCCTTGATACCTGCTGCTAGCGCATAGATCCTGACAATATCATTGATTAATGCATTGCCTTTATGTTTTAAGTCTATTCCTTTTACTTCACTGCCATCGCGTTCAATAACAAAGCTGCGGAAAAAACCGATTGGTGGTGTTGATTGCAGGGCGTTCTGGCTAAGCGCAGCGATAAATATATCGTTATTTTTGGTATTTTTTAATACGCTTAATTGCAGAGTGTTAAATAATGCTAAATCACCAAATACTCCACGCATATCAAAAAAGATAGTCGCGTTTAATAATGCACTCGGTTTTGGCGTTTTAACCCAACTTGAAAACTGTTGTTGCCATTGCTGTAATGTTAATTGCCATTGCGGATTTTGAGCCATGATATTACCCGGGCAAAATGGAAAGCCGCACTCATTTAAAGCACTGCATACATACTCTGACAATTGTTTAAAGTAGTCTTTTTCTGCCGCTGTGGTGTCTCTTGCTAAGATCAATGCGTTATCTTGATCAGAGCCTGCCATTTGATCCTGGCGGCCTTGTGATCCAAAAGCTAACCAACAAAATCCCATTGGCGCCGGACCTAATTGTTTCTGTTTTAAGGTAATTAAACGCCGTGTTAATGAGTCGGTGACTGAGGTAAGAATCCGTCCAATTTCAATAGCTTTAGCATCGCTGCTGATTAAATTGTGTAGTAGATCAGGTATTTTTTGGCTAACTTTAATAAGCGCTTCTAAACTATTTTGGCGCTCTATTTGACCAATTAACAACAATGGTTGAGAGCTTTGACTGCGGATCAAGTCAGTGCTGGTAATGATCCCTATTGGTCTGCCTTCACGCACCACAGGTAAATGATGGATATTATTTTCGCTCATTTTTAACATGGCTTCAAACATCAATGCATTAGGTTCGATGATAACGGGATCCTTCGTCATTATTTGTCCTACTAATAGATCGCCATTGAGTCCTTTTGCTAACACGCGATTGCGTAAATCACGATCGGTTAAGATACCACACAGTTTTTCTTGATCGACCACCACCAGAGAGGAAAGACGCTTTTTAGACATTAAAAGTGCTGCTTGATGAATACTCGCATCAGCTGTGATCGTGGTAAGATCTTTAGACATTATATGAGTAATACGCGCAGTGCTAATATTATCATGTTGAAGTGTGCCTTGATTACGTAAACGTTTGGCAAAGGCTTGATTAAAGAAACGATCAAACGAATGGCTGTTGGCACGTAGTTGGTCGAACATTTTAGCAGGCAGGTGATAAACCAAACCATCTTCTAAAATATGTATTTGGTTAACAACTTTTTCTCCCGATAGCAAACCGCTAAATCCAAAGTATTGGCCTTCACCCACTCTATCAATTAGTTCTCCATCTTCCGTCGTTACTTCAAAAGCACCACTGCGAACAATATAGAGTTGTGGAGCATTACTGTCTACTGATACTAATTTCTGTTGTTTACTGTAATAGGCAATAGTTAATATTTGGCAGCATTGCTTGATGATATGTTCAGGCAATGAATCAAAAGGGGCTAATTTACCCATGAAATCAACAATTGGCTGTAATTCACTATTATCCATATGCACCTGACTATAGGTTGAGGGTTTTTAGGGTGGTGAGGGTATTGCGAGTATAGATATGTGGCTAAAAAAGCATTAAAAAAAAGCGCCGAAGCGCTTTTTTTAATTACATCATTATATTAATGATCTGATGCTTCACCTGATCCTTTAGGGAAACGAATGGCTTCAACCATATCTTGTACATCTTGAGGTACTGGTGCTGTCATGCGACAAACAATGATAGCAACAATAAAGTTAAGACACATACCCACTAAACCGATACCTTCTGGTGAAATACCAAATAACCAGTTCTCAGAAATGTTCCCAGCTGGATTTACAAATTTAAAGTAAACAATATAAGCTATTGAAAACAGTAAACCTGCAGCCATACCTGAAATAGCGCCTTCTTTATTCATCTTCTTAGAGAAGATACCCATTGTTATTGCAGGGAATAAAGACGATGCGGCAAGCCCGAACGCGATGGCAACCACTGCGGCTACAAAACCTGGAGGGTTAACACCAAAGTAACCTGCAATAAGGACACCTACACCAGCTGCCATTCGTGCATACAGTAACTCCCTCTTATCGGAGATATCCGGCATCATATTTTTCTTCAGTAAATCATGTGAAACAGAAGTTGAGATAACCAGTAATAATCCGGCAGAGGTTGACAGTGCAGCAGCTAAACCACCGGCAGCGATCAATGCGATAACCCAAGCTGGTAAGTTAGCTATTTCAGGTGTTGCTAATACGATGATATCGCGATCGATCTTCATCTCATTAGCTTCGCCTTTAGCATAATACATTTTACCATCGCCGTTTTTATCATCCCATGCGATCAAACCGGTTTTTTCCCAGCTATTGATCCAGCTTGGCGCTTCTGCATGAGAAACACCTTTCCCTTCGGGGCCATTGATTGTTTCAATCATATTTACACGAGAGAAAGCGGCTAAGGCAGGAATGGTAGTGTACAGAATGGCAATAAATACTAATGTCCAACCTGCAGAAGTACGTGCATCTTTAACCCGTGGAACGGTAAAGAAACGTACGATAACATGCGGTAAACCGGCAGTACCAAACATTAATGCACCACAGATGAAGAACACATCAATCGTATCTTTTGTACCGACTGTATATTCGGCAAAACCGAGTTGGGTAGACAATCCATCTAATTTATCAAGCAGATATACGCCTGAATTATTACCAGCGGCATCAAGTAATTCAGAACCGAAACCAATCTGTGGGAACACATGGCCGGTCATCATGATTGATAAGAAAATAGCTGGCACCATGAATGCAAAAATCATTACACAGTATTGAGCAACTTGCGTATAAGTGATGCCTTTCATACCACCTAATACAGAGTAGAAGAAAACAACGGCCATACCGATATAAACACCAGTATCAATATCTACTTCCAAGAAACGTGAAAATACAACACCTGTACCACGCATTTGGCCTGCAATATAAGTGAAACTGACCACAAGTGCACATATAACAGCGACAGTACGCGCAGTTTGAGAGTAGTAGCGATCACCAACAAAGTCAGGCACAGTAAATTTACCAAATTTACGTAAGTAAGGCGCCATTAGGAGTGCAAGTAATACATAACCACCGGTCCAGCCCATTATATATACCGAACCATCATAACCAACAAATGAAACGATACCTGCTAATGAGATGAATGATGCTGCAGACATCCAGTCTGCTGCTGTCGCCATGCCGTTGACAATGGGGTGTACACCGCCGCCTGCTACGTAAAATTCTTTAGTAGAGCCTGCTCGGCTCCATATTGCAATAACAATATAAAGGGCAAACGTCATGCCTACAATTGTATAAGTTAAAGTTTGAACATCCATTATGCTAATCCTTAGTCTTCTTGAACACCGTATTTTTCATCGAGTTTGTTTGCTTTTGCTCTATAATAAAAAATCAAGAAAAGAAACACATATATCGCGCCCTGTTGTGCAAACCAGAAACCTAATTTGAATCCCATAAAGGTGACTTCATTTAGTACATCTACGAGCAAAATACCAAAGCCAAAGGAAACGACGGCCCAAATAATTAATAGTCTGATGACTAAATTAATATTCTCCTGCCAATATTGATCTGCTTTACTTTTGTCTTCAAAACTCACTGTCATTCTCCTTAATGGTCTTAATGAGGAAGAGATTTAAAGTAAACACTTACTTTTGGTATTTAATTTAAACATTCATTAAACAAAGAATAAGCATTCACTTTTATTCACTTATCTTATGGCTTAAACAATAATTTTCTTATCAAATAAGCACGCTGCTATGGTATGTTAAAGCCATGTTAAATACATTATTTTAGTACCCTGAGACAAAGAGCTGGATCATACTTTATCGAATTAAAATTGGGCGCTCCATCACAGAAGCGGGCTACAGCTTTGTTTTTGTGATTGAGAGCATTGTTTTTGCCATTAAAATTCACTTAGCAAGCCTTTTTTTATTAACGCTATTTTTAACTCTATAAATTATTTTAAGGAGTTTAAAAAAATGCAAATGAGTGAATTTTTATTAGATAATTGATGGTGAAATATGGGTGAAATTGGCTCTTTTACATTTTATTGCTGACCTCCATATGCAAATTGTAAAATTTTCTGAAAATTAAGCGTTGAGAAAGAAATTAAAGTGTCAGGCATTGCCTTTTGCCACAATACTGCTCAATCGGTAATAATGAAAATCCAAAATACTCTCCACATGCTTTTAATATGCAAATATTATAGCCGCATCACGGCACTTGAATTTTTCTTGGTATTGTTGCATTTACGCCCTCTTCCAAGAACTGCATCTACGCACTAATAGCTGGTTTTTTATCAGAAGAAAATAATTGCAATAAAGCATCTGCCGCTAACTAAGGAGGAGAAATTTTAAGGTTCTTAACCCTGTTTTTGACTTTTAATGACTCAATACCGATCATTTTGTTTTTGTTTATAAGTTTTGAGGTCATCTTGTGGGTAAAATCTTTGCGTGAGTGGGTTATTTTTTTGTGGATTTAAGCAATAACCAGCTTCTTTCTGCTTGTTGAAATAATTAGATCCTTTCTTTATTTTGGCTAACCTGCGTGAGGCCTTCGCTAACTTTGCTGCATACTTTACCGTTAGACGAGGGTTGTTAAATTTGGTGTCGTCAGAGCAAATGGCTAAATCTTTAATGCCAACATCAATCCAAACTGTTTTGTTAACCGCTGGTAGCAGTTTAAAGTCTTCTTTAACAAGCAGTAAAACGTAATGTTTTCCTGACGTTGGTTTAGAGATAATCAACGAGCTAAGCTTGCCGGTAAATAAACGTGACCCTCTATTTTTAACGGACGCTTCATTCTGGCAAGCATTAAAGCCTGCACCCCACTTAAAGCTGTTACTCATGAGATCAGTGACGGGTTAATTTTTATTTAAAAGGAATGCTGTCGTGTTTATATTGAACTTTACACATAGCTTTAATATTTAGACAATGTCTGACGTGGTCAGAGCCTTCATTATTCAATGCACTTTATAAACAGTTGGGCGACTGCAACTCAATTCTTTACTGATTGCGTATTTATCGCGGCCCAATTTGGCAAGACTCAGACTATCTTAGTGAAGCTCATTATTAGAGAATCGCCCTAAGCGCTTAGCATATAGCCAGCTGATCGCTTTTATATCTATTCAGATTATTCACTTATTATTTGAATAGAAGGATGCTATGTTTAAGAAGATTTTAATTAAAATTTATCATTTTTTGCAATGGGTTGATTTGTCTTTTTTCATAAAATAAGGAGTATTTATCTAATGCCTTATCATAAAAATTCTACAAAACCAGCCTATCGTACGTTAACATTCCTATTTACATCTTTGCTGGTTTTGTTATTTTTCTTGCTGTCTACTCGCTTTTCTCTTGCTGAATCAACTATTAGCCTAAAGCAAGTGATGCAAGGACAAAGCACTGATTTAAGTATTTATTATTTAGAAGACCCAGAAAAAAGTTATAACATTGATCAATTACAATCAGCCCCCTTATTCTCAAAATTTCAGCCCCTGCCTAATGGAAAAAGTAGTTTTGGTATCAGTTCCTCAGACTACTGGCTTAAAATAATAGTGAGAAATACTGACGATACAGATTTGTTATGGTTACTAGAGATAGTTCATCAGCAATGGGATCATGTGAACTTATATATTAACGGAGAAAAAAAATTTTATGCCGGCGATCATATCCCCTTTACACAACGTGCTTTTGCATCTGAAAACAATGTCTTTGAAATAACTACCGCTGTAAAGGCTGAACAACAATTATTGATTCATTTTTCTTATGAACAAGCAGGCCAAGCTGAAACACAGATTCGACTATGGACAGTAAAAGAATATAGTCAGTATTATGCAAACCGATATTTTATTATTGGAGCCATGTTTGGTTTAGGCATAATACTGTTTTTTTATAATCTATTTATTGGCTATTCCACTCGCTTGCCCCAATTTCTTTGGTATAGCGGATACATTATTAGCGCACTTTTAGCTTTCTTGACTGATAAAGGATTTGGCTATCGCTACCTCTGGTCAAATTCAAACTGGTTTAGCGATTTTTCTCCTGTTTTTTTCATTGCCTTAGTGATGATAATGGCCACTCAGTTTACCCGCTCATTTTTGAATACTGCAACTGAATCAGTGAATATCGACAGGCTACTACAATTAATATTTGTTGTAGCTGGACTTTCCATTTTTTTCAGCTTAATAGGTTATCGTGACTATGCCGTTATTTTAGGTCTTCTTAGCATGTTAACTTCTATTTTTTTCCCGGTTATCGGTTGGGTCATCTATTTAAAAGGCAGGTCATATGCCCGTTTTTATATTTTGGGATGGAGTATTTGGTCTTTGGGTATGATTTTGGCAGTATTACAGCATATCGGCATGATTCCAGTAACGCTATACTCTGATTTATCCACTGGACTGTGTTTTTCTATTGAAGCAGCTCTTCTTTCCTTTGCCCTTGCAGACCGGTTTAACCAACTCAGGAACGAAAAAGAAGAAATTGAATTAATTCATATTGAGCATCTAAAAAACGATCAGCAACTACTGGAGCAACTTGTCACCGAACGTACCGAAGAACTGGAGCAAGCAAAAGATCGAGCAGAGTTATTAGCACGAACCGATCCCCTAACTAACATGTTAAATCGTCGCGCCTTTTTTGAGTGTGGTTCAGTAGAAATTAAACGTAGTTTACGCTATAAATCATCGCTGGCTATTATGATGATCGATCTCGATCACTTCAAATCCATCAATGATAACTATGGTCATGCTGCTGGTGATAATGCTCTGTTATCCGTTGCTAATACATTAAAAGCGATGATACGTAATGTGGATATCATTGGACGGATAGGAGGAGAAGAGTTTGCGGTAATAATTCCCCATGCTGATCTGGAGATTGCAACTGAACTGGCGCAACGGCTTAGACTAGGCATCGAAAAAGTAGAGATAATTATTGATAACCAGCCGGTAAAGATCACCGCATGTTTTGGTGTCACTAGTATAGATATAAAAAGCGAATCATTAGATGAAGCATTAAAAAGAGCCGATAAGGCACTTTATCTGGCAAAAGAAAATGGCCGAAACCGGGTTGAACAGCTTGCTTGATTAACAAGCTCTTTATTCCAAGTGATAATATCTTCGAAAAAATAAATACAATGGCTTAAATCCACTTATTATAATGGGTAAATAAAAGCCACCAGCTGATTAAGCAAAATCACTTCCTGATTCATACCTATTCGATATGCGTAAGCTTTACGAAAAAAGAACATTTTCACAATTCCCTCCTTTATTTAATAAACATATAATAATGCCCCAGCCCTGCAAAAGAGAAGAAAGTGGGGACAAACCTTTTATCGATCGCATTCAGCACCTGACCATTAGCACTAATGATTTGTTTTTCCCAATATAATAAAAATGTCAGATCTCATAGTGACTTCATTACAGCCCTATCAAATCCAAGCTAAATCAATTTATCACTTCGATTGATCAGTAAAAAATCAGAAAAGCCAATAAAATACCCGCCATTATCCCCGTCATCAAGTATGAGAACCAAGATCTGCTTTCTGCCTGAAATACTTTTTAAATTGTGAAAGTACCAGCTTGGGATAATAGAAATACTTAGGAAAGGAACTAAGATTAAATAGAAATGGAAGACGCAATGGTTATTCTCAGCAGATCCAACAAAAAGCGCCACAGTGCGGGTTATTTCAAGAAATTTTCTACATTTGATCATAGGGTTACTGATTAAATTATAGAAGGGAAAATAAACCTTTCCAGATTGGATCATTACGGCACCCTATAAAAGGACGAAGGAGAAATTTGTATGTTAGTGATTTTTATTCATGGTTGGAGTGTTGTCGATACCAGTGCCTATGGTTTATTGCCCGAGGCGTTGGCAGAACAGGCTGATCAGTACAAGCTTAAAATTGAGATCAAGCATATCTGGCTTGGCCGTTATATTAGTTTTAACGACGAAGTCAGCGTAGCTGATGTTGCACGGGCATTTCACGACGCATTGCATGACCAGATACCCAATGGCGTTGGTGGAATAGCTGATTTTTCGTGCATTACCCACTCAACGGGTGGACCCGTTGTGCGCGAATGGCTTAATCGCTTCTATATGGGTTCCCTACTTTCACAATCGCCGTTGCGTCATCTGGTCATGCTTGCACCTGCCAATCATGGCTCCCCGCTGGCAGCCCTCGGCAAGCAACGGGTTGGGCGGATTAAAGCATGGTTTTCCGGAGTAGAGCCCGGGCAACGGATTCTTGATTGGTTGTCGCTCGGCAGTCATCAGCAGATTGCTTTAGCACAGTCTTACCTCACATATAAACCTGCTGAAAATAAGTTTTTTCCTTTTGTTCTAACCGGGCAGACGATTGACAAAAAGTTATATGACTTTGTTAACAATTATTTGGTAGAGGCGGGATCCGATGGGGTTGTTCGGGTTGCCTGTGCCAATCTCAACTACAGCATGATTAAGCTAGTGGAAGAGAAGGTTGCTCACGACTCTGATGAAAAAAAGGCTCGACTTCTTGAAGTAGAGGGAGAATTACAACGTCCCTCGTTAGCTCCTTTCGGTGTTATCCCGGGTGCCAGCCATTCCGGTAAAGACAAGGGAATTATGCGCAGTGTGCTGTCTGCAAAATCAAAGAACAAGCCCCAGGTTACGGAAATATTAAAATGCCTGACCGTCAATAACCAAGCAGATTATACTAACCGTGGCAAAGAATTGGAAATATTGACTCAAGAAAGCCAGAAGGGAACGCATCGTTATGTCATGCTAGTCTTTATTATAAAAGATGATCAGGGCGACCCGGTTAACGATTACGACCTGTTACTTTTGGGGGGTGATAGTCACAATCCAAATAAGCTTACCAAGGGCTTTTTTGTCGATCGACAACAAAATGCGGCGCACCCCAATCATCTTATTTATTACGTTGATTATGATCTGGTGATCAAAAATAAACTCACAGGATTCCGTGTTATTGCACGCCCCGCCGATGGATTCGTGTTCTATCATGTTGTTGAGTACCGTGCGAATGGCCTTAATATTAATGATTTGATAAAACCTAATGAAACTTTTTATGTGGAAATTCAACTGCACCGTTGCGTCGACAAGAACGTCTTCAGAATGGACAATGCCAGTGATCCAAAGCTGAGGAAGGAAGGTTTTCTCATCAAATCAGAAACCCGTCACTCGTTTGAAAATTTGGAACCTTCGAAGGAAGAGATCAATAAGTCTTAGTCTATCGCCTTTGCTGATCGCTGGTTTATCGGCTGAAGACTTAACTGGGAAAGTTGAAACAGCAAAGGGCCATACAGAAAACGGATGGCCCTTTTTTATTGGGCAGTCGGATATTTATATCAAAACCGACTGTTACCTTGTCGACAACGAGTTAAAGCGCTGCGTCTAACTGCAACTACTGATACAAACAGTACCGTCACTGCTTGTTACTGTTGTTTCTCGCTTTTAGGGAAATGCAGATCAGAACTGATGTCCTTTAATGGAGTCTTAGTCCTGAATGGGTCCTTGGCGAACCGCCAGGCAACAACCTTTCTAGGATCTTGCCAATGAATGACCGTATTCTTATCCTCATGTTCCACATTTTCTGTCAGTAAGACCTCGACGACAGCTTCGACCATAAAATTATTATTAGTCTGTTTTTTATTTTTAGTTTGTTGTTTATAACCTTCAGTTATTTCTGTATTTATTTTCTCAAGCATCTCTAGTGATTTTTTGGAAAGGTCGATCTTTAACGGTCTATAACCCTTCTGTTTTCCTGAGTCAGTTTCATATTTTATTTTCTTTTTAACTTCTTCAGTTTTGTTATCTTCTTTAACTCCTTTAAATATAGATCTTAAATCTTCTTGGTCTTGGTGTTCATAAAATAAATCCGCTATAAAAGACTCCGTTTTACTTTTATCATTTTCATTTTCATTTTCATTTTCAGCTACTCCTCCTAAAATATGGATCTTTCTTTCATCTACTTTAATCTTTTCTTTATCTACTCTATATTGCAGCTGGTAGTTTGTTTCTTCATTTATACAGCCGGTTAGCATCTGCGCCAATGCCAGAGTTGCAGGCCCGCTAATGCCAGATAGAACTATTATTCTTTTTCCTTCTGAATAAGGATTTTCGAAGATGGCGATATGCCCATAGGAACGATGAAATTTAGTAAAGCCTGTTGAGCCTTTATCTTTTTTTGCTTTTTCTCCTTTTTTTTCTTTTTCTTTTTCTTCTTTGTCTTTATCTTCATCTTCATCTTCATCTTCATTTTGAAAAAAAGTATATTGATTAGAACTGACAACTTTATCGTCAGATTGCTCTGAATTATCAGGTTTATCTAAGAACCTATAATTATAACTAGATTCATATTTATCTTCTTCTTTGTCCTTGCTGTCTTTATAATAGTATCTAATTCCTCGTGTATTATTATTGTTACTTTTCACTGAGACTAACCCTTCGAAAAATTTTTGACTTTCCTTTGTTATTTTTTCTGGACTGAATGGTGCAATGCCCTTTGCCTTTGCCAGCACTAATTCTGTGATGATATTGACATCAGGGGAGCCAATGATTATTACATTTTGCTTCTCTATTTTTCCTTGCAAAAATTTATCTAAACAAACACCCTCTATGAGTTTTTTGTTCACTGTGTCCGGTTGTTGATAGGTCGGGTAACTTATTTTGTAGTGTAGTGTTGACCTTTTTTCTGAGATGAAACTGTGCAATTCAGCTAAGACCATATGATCCCATTCTATCAAAGAGTATTTTTCGCTGCCTTTATGTACTGTTGCTCCTACCGATATTTGTAAATCCGCTCCTTCAAAAATAGGCTTCCACAGTTTGTTTCGCGATCTTTCTGTTTCTGTGCTTTCTAATATGTCCTTAAACATGGCCATTAAATCATCATCGATCGCTTTTGGGTTTCTTATATCATAACCAAGAAAATAGAGCCCCTGAACGTCAAAGTTACTATGACCTAATTCGGCTTGTTCCTTATCTGAGCTATAAGCATAGACAGGGATCACTGTTTTGCCTTTACCGTGTGCATATCCGAGCCAGAACAGATTGATTGCATCATTGAGATTATTGCCTGTTTTGGTTAAATCAATGGCCAAACACTCTCGACTATCAATAAAATCAACTATTTCAGTGAATGATTTTTTATCAGTTCGCATCGACTGTAAATGCATCCATGGGTAATATTTCTTTTTGTTGTATTCTTGTGCAGATATATCGCTAAACTTTTTGCCTTGAGTCGCCGTGTAGTTTCCAAGAAAATCGTTGCGCTCCTTGCACTTATCAACATCGACTTTGTCTTCTTTTTTTTGTTTACTATTCCCCCGGCTTTTAAGGTATTCTTCATATTCTTTTTCTGATTCATAACCAAGTATATTACATACTGCATCACGAATGACATTCCCTAGGTGGCATCTGAGGGCATCTGTTAATTGACTTTTAGGTTGAGTTTCTATATTTGAATTTGGTAACGGTATCTGAAAATCTATATTTGAAGTTGATAATGGCACCAGATGATCCGCGCCGAGAACTCCTATCCTGCATTGCAGGCTATCTGTTTGTCGCAATTCTTTATCGGCTCCCTTCCAAAGGGAATTTTGTAACTCTTGCGCACTTGTTGTGATAAAGCCAAATGGCTTGTAGCGAAATAATTCGGATTCTTTAATATCTAATCTTCTGAACAGATTATTAACGTCATTCGATAAATCTATTTTTTCTTCCGGCTCTTGCTCCTGAACCATTAATAATATTTTACGCTCCAGTGCCAAGCTCAGTCCAAGTTCGTAAGTGACGTTTTTATTGAGTATGGTTAATTCCACCACCACTAAGTCGGACTCAAGAATCGGCTGGCAAACCTTTCTGCACACAATATAACCCGTACGTATAAGAGTATCTGCACGGCAAGGGAGCAGAGGTTCATCTAGATTGGCCAGCATAGGTTTAATTTGTCGTTCGTATAGCATGTTGTTACGGAAATTAAAGGCCATGACCACAAATGCTTGAGGTGTATTCTTGCCACTTTGTCTTTCCTCCCAATACTTACAAATTTTTCTTTCCTCGACACACAACTGTTCTGAAATAAAACATCGATGGAGTAAGTTAGGTGTTTTATCAATACGCCAGACATTATTTTCGTCCGGGCTGTTGTTGTCATTCATAACGTTTACCTCTCTTCTATAAGTAAAAGTCTTTTGTTACCCGAGATTTATACGGCCCCGGTAAGTCGATAGTATGGCGCTATTTCCTACTCATTTTGCGCCTTCACTTTTTAAATATTGTGCAAAAAACAAGGTAAGAAAAGTATAGTAAAGTAAGTACAGAGTTGGAGGAGTAAACACTCTTTTTTATTTAAGCGTTCATGTTCATTAATCACTGTTGACTTGATTTCAGAAGAAAAAAGGCTGAACACATATGAACGCTGCACATCTGTCCAGTTATTTTGTACCAGCCATTTTCATGGCAAATGTATAGTATTTGTATTTTAATAGGCTTGGTGGCAATAAAGCATGTAATATTGTTATTCAATTCTTATAAAGCAGGATGCTAGGATGAAAAGCAGTATTAGCGCAATTGGAACCGCAGTGCCACAACACAAATTCAAGCAAAGTGAAGCCGCAGCGCTCATTTCAGAACGGCTGCAATTGAGTCCCGCAAAAAAAAGAATGCTTAGGTCCATTTATAAAGCGACGGGTATTGAATCGCGGCATAGTGTGATCAGCGATATGGGGCATCTCTCAAATTCCAGAAGTGACATATCATCACCTGATTTAAGCACAGCAGGCCGTATGGCTCTTTATAAAGAGCATGCGCTGCCGTTAGCCATTTCTGCTATCAAGCAATGTATGGATCAATCCGATGCCACATTCGCCGATATCACACATGTGATTACAGTCAGTTGTACAGGCATGTATGCCCCCGGATTAGATATTGAAATTGTGCAGCAATTAAAGCTGCGCACCAATGCTAAACGCACGGCAATCAATTTCATGGGATGTTATGGCGCCTTCAACGCGTTGAAAGTGGCAGATGATATCTGTCGCGCGAATAAAGGGGCTGTTGTTTTAATTGTGAGTGTTGAACTTTGCAGTCTGCATTTTCAAAATGATGAAGATTTGGATCACTTACTTTCAAATGCGATTTTTGCAGATGGTGCCGCAGCGGCTCTTATTCAGCCGATGGCAGAGAATCAAAAAAGCCTATCGATAGAGGCCTTCAATTGTGATTTATTACCACAGACCAGCGAAGATATGGCATGGCATATAGGAGATTCAGGATTTGATATTGTTTTAAAATCCTACATCCCAGAAGTGATTGAGTCAGGGATCGCAGAGTTTATGGATAAACTATTGAGACAGGAAGCGATCACCGAAGTTAATCACTATGCCATTCATCCAGGCGGTATGAAAATACTACAAGCCTGTGAAACGGCCTTGAATATTACAAAAGACAAAAACAAGCATGCTTATCATGTGATGCGTGAGTATGGAAATATGTCATCAGCCACCATTTTGTTTGTTTTGAAAGAATTGATGACCCATTTGACGGTTAATAATCATCAAGAAACTATTTTTAGTTGCGCTTTTGGACCGGGATTAACCTTAGAATCAATGTTACTTAAGATAAACCAGCCGCATTAAACATAATCAAGCTTTTTGAGTACAAGGTTAACCAGCTTAGGGGATCGTTTCAGTAAAGGAAGAGCCAATTGACCCACTTTTGGGTGCAGTAATGCAGTGTTAAATACGTTCCCTAATAGTACTTTTGTTTTAATCGATTTCGAATAATTGGTACGATACAGCTTAGGTTGTTGTTTTAAGTAAAACTGCACAGCTTGAATAGCGCTATCAACGCTATGTGCAAATCCAGAGCCAATAGCAGGGTAAAGCGACGCTAATGTATCACCTATCCAGTAGCTGTTAGGCCAGTTAGGCGGATTTTTTTGAGTAAATGCAGGAGCGCGACCCGACAGAATATCAATAGAGCTAAGATCAAGCGGGGTGAATATTTTTTTAAGCACCGGATGAGATTTTGTCAGATGCTGAAAGTATTCATTCGGCGAAGTTGCAGCATCCACCGCTTCTCGTTTTGCCAAACAGGCACAGTTACTTATTGTCTCGGTGATCGGAACAATGCCCAAATAAGCTTTATCCAGACTGAACATCTTAAGACTCTGATCGTTTTCAGTATGGGAAAAATGCAATTTAAATCCAAAATAGGGTAGCGCAATTTTTTTATTGTCTTTGTTGTTTCCAAACTTACCCGTTGCAAAAAAAGCACTTTTAGCCTCAATGATTTCACCCGTGGATAATTTGAAATAAAATGGCGTTCTCTCGGTGGCAGGTGTTGTGTGCTCGAGAGATGTGTTTTCGCGTATGCGTCCACCTAGTCTGCGCGCTCGTGCAGCTAACTTTAGCTCAACGTCACTTCTTGATATGGCAGCAGAGGGCTTGGTGAAGTGAATATCTAATTGCCTAATGCCAGCATAAAAGGCGGCATGAGGAATGGGGATAAGAGGATCAACGTCCCAACGCTGTAGTTGCTGTGCCGCAATCGGTGCTAAGAATTCGCCACACATTTTAGGCGTGCCGATGGTTGAGCCTTCGATTAAAAGCGCCGATATACCTTGATCCAACAATGCATTTAGGCACGATAGTCCAGCAACGCCACCGCCGATAATCACTACTTCTTCCAAATGATAACCCTCCAACGAAATGGGAAACACCATTTAACTTGGTAGTGTTTCATGCCAGCTTGTTCTAACAGTGTGATTAATTCTTGACGGATAAAACCGCGTTTGATGGAGATAAGCCCATCATAGGTAATGAGCCTACTGCTAAATAAGATTTGACTGAAAAGGCGATAAAACCAATAGGCAATGCTATTGCGGTGCAAATCATTAATGATGACTTTATCTTTTGTGGTATATAGTGCTTGTTTGAAAAAGGCAATAATTTCTTCATTGCTCATGTGGTGGCAAACCATTGTTGCCAAAATGACATCAACACTGTTTTCGCCAAATGTTAATTTTGGCTCAGCCATTTTTTCAAATTTCACGTTGGAGGTATCTGATCTAAAGACAGACTTCTCATAATTGGCCATATTAATCGCTTCAGACGAGATATCAATACCATGGAATGTCATCTTTGGAAAATAACGACTGAGATTAAGAATAAATAAGCCTGCGCCACAACCAACGTCCACCACATGTGCTTTTTCCCCACCTGTCTTTAAAACATTCACTGTTCCGTGAAAGAATCCGAGAATTTTATTGATGCGATATAGCATTTTTTGACAATGAGTAAATTCTTCCTCGGTGTAGTAGTCCGGACCTAAATCGAGAATTTCTTTTTCATTTGAACGATGTGATAGCACAGTTTTTTTCCCAGAATTCATTTGATGCTGCAAATAATAACATATTCACTATCAATACAGTACGGAGAGGCTCATTGCTCTGGATTTGGTTTATTTATTATGTAATTCTTATGTACTCTGATGATCTTTTATTATCTTTCATGTTTAAAAAGCCTTATTAATGGGGTGTATGCGATGTACGTATAGGTTGGATAAATATTCTTTTTCAGATCAATGAGGGAGTTAAAGTCAGACACTCCTAACGCATTATTTTACTGTTTAGACAAAATGACAAGTAAAAAAGGGCCTCCTCTGTTATGCAAACCAGCTCTGCATATTGCTTTTATTTATGATCAACTTATGTTTATTCAAACAATGAAAGGCAGGATAAGGTAAAGGCAGGACATCCATACCTTGTATTCTTTTAAATCATCAGATTAAAATAAATACCATAATCAACTAAAAGTTAATATTACAACATATAGTCGCATCCAGAAAATCTGACATATAATTCAGAATTTCAGAGTCTTTCTTTTTTCTTTTTTAAGATTAATCAGTCGCGTATGAATGGCTCTGCATTGAGCTTTGTCCACTAAAAATAGCGACCATCACCCACCAGCAATGAACGGAGTAGCACCTTATAATGAACGAATTATACCCTGAAATTGAGCCCTTTAATGATTTTCTCTTAGACGTTGGCTGCCAGCACCAGCTGTACGTAGAACAATGTGGTAACGTTAACGGCCAGCCAGTCATCTTTATTCACGGTGGGCCCGGTGCAGGTTCCTCCGCTAATGACCGACGTTTTTTCGACCCTGAAAAATATCATATTATTTTATTTGATCAACGAGGTTGTGGACGATCGACTCCTTATGGCAGCTTAGCAGACAATACTACCGTGCAGTTAGTCGCTGATCTTGAGAAAATACGCAACCATCTTCAGCTTGATAAATGGCATGTATTTGGAGGTTCATGGGGATCAACCCTCGCATTGGTCTATGCTCAGACTCATGCTGAACAGGTGCTCAGTTTGGTGCTCAGAGGAATATTTTTAGGTCGGGTGCAAGATACTGAGTGGACTTTTGCTGGCGGTGGTGGCTCGCGTATTTTTGCTGATTATTGGCAAGAATATTTAGCTACCCTGCCCGCAGCTATACTTAGTCAACATAATCATGTCAAAGTCGCTTACGACATTATGACTGGCAACGACAAAGATGCCGCTGAAAAAGTAGCACAAGCCTGGGCTAACTGGGAAATGCGTTGTTGTACCCTAGAGCCCAATGATGAATTTGTCAGCGCCGCAACTTCTGATGATAGTTGCTGGACGCTAGCACGCCATGAAGCCCATTACATGGTCAATAAGTGCTTCTTAACGGATAATCAAATTTTGAAAAATTGTGATAAAATAGCCAATATTCCTACTGTACTTGTTCATGGCCGTTATGACATTGTTTGCCCCTTTGATAACGCGTGGCTTTTGCATCAACAACTGCCTAACTCGCAATTAGTGATCAGTAAAACCGCAGGTCATGCCTCGGTTGAACCTGAAACTAAGCATCACTTACTCAATGCCACCAACGCGATGTTGGAATTATCACATTACTAAGACGCTATCTGCTATACTCAAACCCTATTGTATGGTGGTAATTCGCGTAAAGTCCCCGATAAAAATGCTCGGGGATAACTTCAAAGATTAAGCAATAAAAAAATTTTTTACCCAATCAAAAGTGTACTAGGGTCTGGTTTTTTTGCCTTTTTCAATAATTTGTATCCGTTCTAAGGTCTTATATTCCTCAATATAATAAGTTAATTTTTTATGGTCTGCATTTATTGAGGTCTCTATAAATGGAAATGCATCATTCCCCCAGCATAAAACATCAATTTACAATCATGTGTGATTCTATCTGACTGCTTTATAGATCTGTTATTATATAATTCTTATTAATAAATAAAATTTTAAATGTGTATTAGTAAGAATGCAGACTAATACACTGTTATGTTTATTCCTAGGTAGGGGCTTATATGAAAATTAGATTCATGAAAAAAGCTGATTTAGAAGGTGCAGCTAGCATCCATAAATTAGCCTTTATAAGACAGAAAAACTCATTCGAATGGATACAATGCAACTTTAACGCATTTCCTCGGTTCTTGAACTTTGTTGCTGAAAAAAAAGGAGAAGTTGTTGGCTATATAACTTGGGTTCAAAAAAGTGGTTTCCGTCCTGAAGCCGTTATTGAACTTGAGCAACTAGCGGTATTGCCAAATTTTCAAGGACAGGGTATTGGTCGTAAATTGATTAATGAATCACTTCCCTTAGTCAAAGGTCAGTTGTTATTGAATGGTTCGACGCTAAAGCACATTCTGGTGACAACACGTGCGGATAATTTTGCGCAGCAACTTTACAAAAAAACATTGGGCGCTGAAATCGAAACAACCATTAAAAATCTTTATTCAGCTGATGAAGTTTTAATGATAGCGCGCAATGTAAGTATATAAACATAACAAATTGCTGCACGCGGACTCGATACAGTTGTCACGGTTTTTGCTAAAAAAACTAACCAAGCCACCCATTCTTACGTGTTTAGATAACCTTTTAATAATCTTGGGTGACCATGTTAATTCCTATGTTAATTCCTATGTTAATTCTTCAGTCTGCATTGAAAGTTGTAATCGGCACAGTGCATTTTATATTTGAAAAGGGGTAATTCCAGCGCTTCAATTTGTGCTAAACGGGTTAGATCAATTTATCCTGAGAGTTGCGTTGGAGTATTAAGTTTCCCTGCTTGCAATTGGGTAATAGATTGTTAAATTACTGTATTAAATGAGTTGGTTTGTCGTTTCAAGTTAAAACCAATATTAGCCAAGCGTGATATGTAGGCAACAAGCAAACATCTCACAACCAGCTAACAAGGCCATTAAATCGGACATAAAAAAGCTGATCTTTGTGGCTGGCGTTAGCTCTAAAAGGAGTTCCATTGAGCATTATCAAACAATCAAGCCTATTTACCGTATTTCTGATTATTTTCGGTTTTATTCTTCGTTATTACTCTGTTTATAACTTAGGTATAGAGATTAATTTTCTGAGTATTGCTGTAAGTGTATTAATTGCAGGTTTAATTGGCGGTGCTGGTTTTTATTTAGGGCAACGTACAGCTAAAGAGTCGTTAGCTATAAAGCACTTAGCATTCTCAGCAACCTTAGTATTCTTAGTCTCTCATACCCTAAGTTATTTATTAGGCTTATACCAGATATCTTGGTTTGCATATGTTGGCGTTGTATTTGCTGCCTCATTTATTGCAGCAGTTCGAATACCTAGCCTGTTCAGCAAAACAAAGCACAGCACAGCTAAGAAGTCATTAAACTAGGACAAAAAACGCAAGACCTGATAATCATATAGCAAGTTCCTACGATTCATATTCAAGCCTAGGATCGTGAAAACTGCTGCGGCTACTTATCCATTTTAGATTAGATAAAAAATGGATAATTATGAACGCCACGTATAGTTTAAAGCCATTAGAACAGCTTGGTGACTTACTATAAAAGTGGTAGCAAAGGCACATATCTGTATGTTATTGCCCGTATGCTAATATATTATTTGGAGTAAGTAGTTATTCGGAGTGAAATAATCACGCCATGAATGATAAATTTACAGTTAATTAATACAGGAGATAAAGAACAATGGATAAGTTATGGGATGACGCGCAGTTTAAAGTAGAGAACCTAATCGTGATGCTTACCGATGCAACGGGTTCAGAGATCGGTAAAGACCTCATAAACGTTCGTACAGGACGCATTGAGATTGCATTTAAAATAGGAGATGTTTCTATTGAATATGGTGGAGATTTTTATAAATTAATTTTAGGAAGTTTAGGCTACATGGCATCCATAAAATTGTCGAAGACTGAAGCTAACAGGTTGGCTAAGCTATTAGAAATAGATATCACTATCTTAGATGAATAAAGAAAGCTCACAGGGTTCAGCTCTTTTTTTGCCTTTAACCATTCAGGTCTTGTCTTTTACCTAAAAACGCAAGACCTGATAATCAGATAGTAAGTTCCTATGTTTCACGCTCAAGCGTGTATGTTATACGTATAGCTAAAACGCGGGCTTTAAAACGAAACTATATGTTGGCATTAACTTACATTCAAACAACAGCATTTTTTCAATTAAAGATGAAACGGATAACATCATGGCGCAGGTTATTGATAACCTACTGAGACATGGGATATATGACAGCAGACTGTCATCTTCATTACTCTATTGATTATTCCACACTGAGAATATTTTTAACGCATGTAGAGCATCATTCGATCGCAACTCTAACTGCCTTGCGCGTTCGAGTGTTATAGGCAACCCCTCCTCCAGACGAAACCCCAATCCCAGACACCGCCTGGATCACCACTTGATGTGTAACCATCAGTGTAAGACTATTTTGGTCGAGTTCTGAAAGCTTTTCTTGGAGCAACTTGAGTGTTTGATTACGATCAGCATGCTCTTCAAAAAATGAGTTAAGTCCAGCAAATTTTACAACTACGCCAAGTTGTAAAAGTTTGGCGGTTTCGAGGCAACGACACCAATAGCTTGAATAAACTTTATCAACCACTATATTCGACTGCTTTAATTTCTGCCCTAATGCGATAGCTTGACTTCGGCCAGCAGCATCCAGATTTCGCTGTGTATTGCACTGGTTAATAACAAAATTATCAGGATCACCAAAACCTGGAGCAATAGCATGGCGTATAAATAATACGTTGGCATCGATTTCCCTCAGCTTATCCATAATGGGATCGACATTTGTGGCGGCGAAGACGCTCTGCACACTACCCGATGATATGATAAAAAATAATAATAAATAACGCACTAGCATGTGTTTTGATCCACTGTTGGTTGAAGATTATGATCGATATAATCTAAAAATATTCAGTTAATATTCGAATATAACTTCATTATTGTCAATCAAAAAAATTGGATAGCTCAGGGGCTTCTTTTTGCTTTTTAACCATTAGGGTATTGTCTTTTGCCTAAAAACGCAGACCTGATAATCGTATAGTAAGTTCCTACTTTTTACATTCAAGCTTAGTGTGTGTGTTTGTGCACATAGCTAAAACGAGGGCTTTAAAACGAAACTACATGTTGGCATTGACACCATTTAGCTTAAAAGTATCGACAAGATTATATTATTTGGTTTTGGATTGGTATTTTTTTATCTGGGTATCAGTCAAGGGGAAGGTTTTTATCACTGCAGTAACATCGTTTGAATAACACTTGGACAGTGTTTCCATAAGGGTTACTTAAAATCGGGATAATAGAACGCTAAATGGCTCTAGAAGACCGTATTTAGTGGGGTTTTATTGGGGATTTGAAAGTTAAAAAATGTTTTAAAACAGGAAATTGGTCGATAGGCATCTTCGAACCTAAAAATATAACTTCATTAAAAACAAAGCATTATGCTATATTCACGGGTTATTATTTAACCCAGTATTACTTATGGTATTACTTTAAATAATTACTTTCGCAACTATTACCTATTTTGATAATAATTGTGACCCTGTCGACAAATACTGCACTACGACAAACAAAGCCGCTCCAACTATGTGCTAACGCACACACAGTCATAGCCAAACCAACTAATCTTAGAATTGAATAATGCCTCGGTTGCTCAGCCTGCCCAGACATGAAAATCAAACACCCACCATTAAACCCACTTCTTTTACGATTATGATCCAAATTGATTCAAAACCATGGGGGACTCTGCATTGAGTCTCGGGACATGGATCATGACTAAGCGATCAAATTACAAAAAAAGAGATATGCCACTCATCATATATCTCCTTTAGCTGTAGTTAATCAGGCCGCTTGTTTAAAAGATCTTTTTCCTAAAGCCGCAAAACCAAGTAAAATAAACCACCACCCCATAGAGCCGCCACCTGCACCTGCACCTGCACCGCTGCTACTTTCTTTAGCTGCCGTTGTTGCGACAACATTTTTAACCTCAATGGAAGTTATGGTAGAAACAGCTTCTATACCGTCAGATACAGTAACTTTCAGTTCTATTGTTTGGTCATTCGATACTTGAGGTGTCGTGAAAGTAACATTGGCTAATGTTGCGTCAGAAATAGTTATTGATGGACCGGATATCTGCTCCCATAGATAACTTAAGCTATTATCATCAGCATCTAAACCTTGCGAGCTTAATGTTAGAGAGGTGCCTTCATTAAATGACGCATCATGCGAGCCAATAGTAACAGAAGGAATCTGATTTACTTGAGTAACTAATACTTCGATATTTTCTGTTGTACTGCTTTGGCCATCATTCACTTCTAACTCAAAAGTTAACAATTCATCTGAACTAACCGAAGGTGTAGTAAAAGAAAGAATCGCACTATATTCTCCTGTAAGTGTTACTAAGGTTCCATCCACTTGTGACCATTGATATGTCAAAGTATCGTTTTCCGCATCCGTAGTACCTGATGCATCAATACTCGTATCACTTTCTTCATTCACTTCCATGCGAGTATTTATATTGATAACAGGAGCCTGATTTACTATTTTTATAGCCAACACGCCAGGATCTTTTATCACACCATTAACAAGTCCATCGGCATCATTATTACTGCCATCTTTTATCAGTAATTGAATACAATTATCTCCAGCAATCAGTCCTTTTTCGTATTCAGATGATAAAGGAGCAGGACAATTACCATCACTGTCTTTGAACGCTGAAAGTAGCGCGTTATCATCATCTACAATAAAATCAAACCAACCCTTCACAGCATTATACTTACGATATATAGCGGCTTCTGGAATATATCTCCCTTCTGCAAGGGGAATAACAACGGGTACTATATCTCCAACGTTAGATAGGCCTGATAAATTAAAATTGGTAATGTTTGATAGTCTTGTAAATTGACTATCGACATAGTTATCAACTGCACTGCCCTTATATCCACCATTCACTGCAATATCGTTTATATCGACAGAAGCCGTTTGAGCATTAGCCCCTCTTGATGAACTTACAACATCACCTAAACTTAAACTTAAGCCATTAATTGTTTGCATTGGTGCCATACCTTCACCAATAGGAAGGTGGCTAGGGTTATCATCGGTATCTAAATAATCAGAAATACCATCTTGATCACTATCAGCATAACCTTCATCAAAATCAGAAATACCATCATTGTCATTGTCGAATTCTGCACTTAATGCATCCAAAGCAGTATTTACCACTAAATCAACATCGATAGTAATTTCGTATAGTTCAGTAGTATTATTTTCCTTCACTTTAACAGATAAACTATAGGTATCAGCAGCTAGCCGTTCAGGAGCTAATTCAAACGTAGTCACCATAGCGTCAGCATTTAAATCAACTAACCAGTCATCGCCAGTATTCCAAGTGAGATCATGTGTATCTAGAATATTCATATCATCAATGACGGCAGTGATAGTAACCCTACCCCCTTGAGTATCTACAATGCTGATAGGCTTATCATTTTGCTCAATGCTTATGTGTAATCTAGGTGAATAATTTTTCACATCAACCGCTAATACCATTGTAAATACATCACCTAAAATAGCATTAGCAGCTGATTTAAGTGATATTTTCACTATTTCACCATTTACGGCATCGCTTGGGATAGTAACTTGCAATAAACCATTAACTCCTTCATTAATAGTTATTTGTGCAGTTTCTACCACCAAATTCACACCTGTCACCTCATAATTTATAGTTACAGGGTAATTAGCTGCATTACCCGTCAAATGCACTGGAATATCAATTGTAGCTCCTGGTTCAACTTTACGATTCTTACTCAATTCGGCTTGTGGATTAATATGAATTTCAACTTCTGTTTCCTTTTTATTTCCAGAAGCGTCTTGAGCTGAAACAGCGACAATGTGTACACCTGAAGAGTATAAACCATCCCCATTTACCTTAGCTTCGATATCACCATCAACAAGGTCGTGTGCAAGTATTGTTATGTCATTAGCGATATTAGTGCGTAAACCACGAGCATCAATAGTTTGAATTTGCATTTCACCAAAGCTTGGTGCTGTTGTATCGACAATGTGCACTAATTGAATCGCTGTTGACTTATTGCCTGCAAAGTCGGTTGCAGTCCACGTAATTTCATGATCTCCTAAAGAGAGCGCATCAGTATAATCAGAGCTAACTATCGCTGAGTTTAAATTATTATCGGTAACATCAGGCACAGCTAATTTAATAACTGTATTAGCTCCTGTTGCTTCAACAGTAACGTCGTCAAGCGTTGGGAATGTTGGCAGTTCCTCATCACCCACGGCAGCGTTTAATGGCTCATTATCATTTAAATCAATAATCCCATCCGCATCATCATCTGTATCCGCGTTGTTACCAATCAAGTCCCCATCAGTATCTATTGATTCTGAATTATCTACAGGATAATTATCTACGACATCTAACACACCATCGTTATCGTCATCGACATCAAGCACCAAGTCTGAATTAGCAACACAAGTCTCAGTACAGTTTTCATTGAAGTTATCCGGTTGTCCATCAGAATCAGTATCGATACTCGCAGCTGCATTTCCAGTAAACGCATCATTTACATCTAACACACCGTCATTATCATCATCGGTGTCTGTTAGATCTGAAACAAAGTCACCGTCGTTATCACTTGGTAAGGACTCGGCTGACAACCTATTGGTGTCATTAGCCAATTCATCAACATCAGAATAGCCATCATTATCATCGTCTAAATCAAGTGTTAAACCAGATTCAGCAACACAAGTCTCATCACAGTTTGAGTGGAAGCTATCAGGTTGTCCATCTAAGTCAGTATCAATACTGGCCGTCACATTATTGATGAATGCATCCAACGTATCTTCGATACCGTCGTTGTCATCATCGGTATCGAAATAATTATAACTACCGTCACCATCGTTGTCTTTACTAGACTTATTCACTACAGATAGATTATTCAGATCATTAACTCCGGATAATTTCAAAACAGACGAATTTTCTTTAGCATTAATATCTAATACTGTTATCAGATAACCATCATTACCATCTGTAGTAAAATACAGCTGACTTTCATTGGGAATGGCTATGATTGAATCATTTAAATTATTACTCCAAGCAAGAGTACTCATTGAGGTGTAGCCATTAATTACAAGTGTATCCTCCACTTGGTAATCGACTATTGTTGTAAAGCTAGATAATCTGGTTTTGGAGAGATCATTGAAAATAAATTCATCTTTACCATTGCCTCCGGTTAACTCATCTGCCCCTTCACTGGTAACAATAATATCGTCGCCATCATATCCATAAACAATATTAGGATTTGCATCAGTAATTATTACATCATTATTTTGGCCTGCTATTATTTTCTCAAAACCACTAAATATGTCGTTATCAATATCCACACCTGAAGCTGTGCCGCTTATAAAATCAACAATAATTGGTAGTTCAGCAGACGTATACTTTAAGGTATCAACTCCAGCATCACCTTCATAATTATCATTTCCTTGCCCTGAACCACCAATCACAAGATCATTTCCCTCTCCAGCAACAACATGATCATCACCATTACCAGCGAAAATATAATCATTTCCTGACAAACCAACTAAATAATCATCACTGCGATTAGCGCCAAAAACAAAGTCGTCACCCGTAGATCCATCTATGTCATAAGAATTAGAAGTATCATCATCAGGATAATAAAGATTGATTGAAGTAACTGAATTTTGATTAACTTGCTCAATATTTTCTTTGTATAAATAGTTTTCATTTTCAGCAAAGTCAATCAACCTTACAAAGTCAATCTTATACTCGCCATTTTCATAAATTTGTGGGAGAGCTATCTCACTAGAAAAGGTTAAATTCAGCTTATTTGTATCGACTTCTAATTCTTGCCATTTATCTAAATTTCCATTGTTCGGACGGGTTAATCTCAAATATACACTTTGAACCCCTGAAACATCATCGGTAACTAATCCATTGGCCATTAAAATAGGACGGTCGCTCAGCTCATCAAACTTAACATCAATATTGATATAACTTAGAGATGAAAGTGTCGAATCAGAATTAGGATTGGTTAAGGCGTAGGCCTCTGTATTTTCTAAAATCCAGCTTTGAGAGTTATTTGAATTTCCAGCATTGTCGTATAGACGTATGGTGTTAATTGTATATTCACCTGAGTTTGCATATTTGTTTAGAGCAAAATCGAAGTGATACGTATCAACATCAACTTTTGTACCGTACTCTTGAAGTGAGACTCCAGTGGGTGAGTTAAGTTCTAATACTATTCTCTCTTGTACACCACTTAAGTTATCTTCAACGACCAAAGAGAAGTTAACTTGAGGCTGCCCTTCTTCATTTATAAGCCAACCAGATGACGTTAAAATTTTGGGTGAAGGTTTAATAGTATCTGCAATGGGGTTATCAAAACTTACACTTGTAGTAAATCCAAGAAGGTTTAACTGGTTCTCATTTAAATTAACCTCATTACCTTGATTATCAATAAGGTTAATTGCCCTGACGTTATACAATCCAGAAGCCGTATATTGATTTAATTCAATATTGGCAATAAAAATACCGGTAGTTGAATCTCTCGTGAGGGTAATCCAGTGTTGCTCGTTATCTTTTAACCAATACAGAAGTTTAAATGATTGTGAAGAAGAGAAACTGTCAGATAATTCAAGCTCAAAATGAATTTGTGGTACTGCATCATTACTAAGGCAGTATTGAAAAAACTGTATATCACCAGTTGAATCATTAACACTACTTAACCCTGAATTTAATGGACAGGTGTCGCTAGTATCTTCAATTAAATCACCATCATCATCAGTATCAGTATTGTTACCAATTAAATCGCCATCAGTATCAACAGACTCCGCTGCATCTAACGGGAAAGCATCTTCAGTATCAAGGGCACCATCGTTATCGTCATCGACATCAAGCACCAAGCCTGATTCAGCGACACAAGTCTCAGCACAGTTTTCATTGAAGCTATCCGGTTGTCCATCAGAATCAGTATCGATACTCGCTGCTGCATTTCCAGCAAACGCATCATTTACATCTAACACACCGTCATTGTCGTCATCGGTGTCTGTTAGATCTGAAACAAAATCACCGTCGTTATCACTTGGTAAAGACTCGGCTGACAAACTATCGGTTTCATTAGCCAATTCATCAACATCAGAATAACCATCGTTATCATCATCTAGGTCTAACTCTAAGCCTGAATTAGCAACACAAGTCTCAGTACAGTTTTCATTGAAGTTATCCGGTTGTCCATCAGAATCAGTATCGGTACTCGCTGCTGCATTTCCAGCAAACGCATCATTTACATCTAACACACCGTCATTGTCTGTGTCTGTTTCGTCGACAGAAGGCACACCAGTCGTCGTCACCTGCAACGTCTCTGTGACTGATGAGTTTCCCGCAGGATCATTGATAACTATTTCGACATAATAACGGCTTCCTTGCTCTAAACCCGTTAACACAACAGCATGGTTAGTTGTAAACAGTTCAGACGCTGCTTGGTTATCAAAGCGATCAGCCGCTAAGCCATATCTGATCTGAGCCGTGGCCAATTCATCACTCAAAAAGGTTAATTTTAGAGAGGTTAACTGTATATCACTGCTTTGGGGTACTTCTGTAAAGCTAGGATTATTGTTATCTGCGGAGCTATTGGTAGTTAGTGTTTTAACAGCAGACACTAATTGATTACCCGCAAGATCAGTAGAAGTTACTTGATATTCATAGTGAGTGGCAGAGCTTAATCCACTCAACACAATTTGCTGTGATGCCAGATGGTCTGTACGTCCAGAAGAGTATCGTTGATCGTTATTCTGGGCCCAATACAAAATTGAAGCATTCGCGAGTTCATCGGTTTCCCATCCGATGATGGCAAGGTTGTTGTTAAGATAGCTCGCAGTTGGCTCAATTAGAAACATCGGCGCACTATTATCAATACTGTTCGCCATGGATACAGTGCCACTACTCACCATCGAAATATTTTGAGTTGATGCCGTAAGCTGCTGCTGTTCAACTGCCATTTCAATCGCGCCGTCTTTCGCCGTATAAGCGACCACCGAACAACTATAATATTCACCGGCAGTCATTCCTGTCAGCGAGGCTTGATGACGCAACCCTTTGTTGCGGCTTCCGTTATCGTTGTCCATTACCCGACTTGAAACTGAATAAGTATTTCCGCTGTCATCAACACAGCGAAGAGTGCCTTCGGTCTGCTGATGGGTACGCCAGTTCACCACCATAATTGACTTTGAGGTATAATCCACAGTAGGAGGAATAGCAAAACTCAAGGTGCGATTTTTCTGATTATTAGCGGTTATAACACTGTGTATCTCCGGCAATAGTACAGTGTTACCTACCTCATCGGTCAGCCTTAGCTGGAAATAGTAACGGGTTGCCGCTTCTAAGTGCTGAAGATTAACCTTGGTCTTGGTACCCGGAGCTGCGCGACCAGCAGTCAGGTTCAGGTTGCTCTGATCGGTACCATAAAGCACTTCCACGACGGCCGATTCATCAGTGTGAACAAACAGACCAATATGGTTTTGATTTATCTCATGTAGCAGCGGAGCACCGAGTAGTATCGGTGCGTTAATATCGTCTGTGAGGAGGGTCGTGACAGATACAGGTCCGGCTAAAGTTGGACCATTGCCGTTAGCATCTTCAGAAGAAACCGTGATGAAATATTCAACGCCGCTCTTCAAACCAGTCAAACGCATGCGATGCTCGGTAACCAAGGCTTCATCACTTAGAACATCATAAACAGTATTGTCATTATATGAGACGCCACTAATAGCGGGTTCATCAGTAGTCCAAAGTACCGTAGCTTCATGACTGGTAACATCGATTAACAACGGGCCAGATAAGATAACTGGTGCCGTCAAATCCGGGGCTGACAAGGTCACCAATTCCACTTGCAGTGAAACTGTTGGGCCATTACCTAGGGCATCGGTGGCTTCAACCCGCACCGAATATTGGGTGTTAGCGCTTAAGCTATTAATTTTAACTTCATGCATAGTGCCTGCGGCGCTGCTCAATTCGCGCACTAACACATCGCTTTGATAAAGCCTCACCACACCATTAGCCACTTCATCTGTTTCAAACTTAACGACCGCGCTGTTATGGGTCAACTGCTCAACCAGCGGCCCACTGATGATGACAGGCGCTTGTGTATCGAGCTGCGCCAGTCTCGTAAAACTACTGGAGCCAGTTGCTGGGCCATTACCCTGTGCATCAGTCGATTTTACCGTCACTGTATAGGGAGTGTTGGAACTCAGGCCTGAGAGTGGTACTACATGATAAGTGACAAAATCGGTATCGTTAATAGTCTGTCCGCCAATACTGACAACACTGTTTGTTGGCTCATCGGTCGTCCATTCAATTACCGCAGATGATGAAGTGACATCACGAATCATGGGGCCGTTGAGGATTAACGGAGCTTCAGTATCAACAAAATCGAGCACTATCGTCATCGAAGTATCACCCGTTAACGTTATGCCGCTAATAGGTGTAATAGCAAAGCCACTTCCTTCTGGAGGATTAATCGCAATATCTATTGCTTGATGAGCAAAAATAGCAAACTGATAGTCACCATTCTCATCGGAAATAGCATTGGAGTTGGTATTAGTTCCCCTATTATCAAGACTATAATAAGTGGATGGTGTGGTGGAGTAATCAGAAAAATAATGACTGATTTTTAGTTGAACGCCTGGTACTGCTACGCCATTAGCATCAACCGTTTTTCCACTTAACCAAACCAAAGGTAATATCGCATCTTGCACGGTATCTGCCGAAACAATGATGTGTTGTGGAAGATAGTAAATTCTCGCAGAATCCGGTACGGGATAATCGGGGAAGTGGCTGCCAAAACCACTCTCATACCAGCCATAAGGCGACAAGTATGGCCTTAGCTTATACTCCCCAGGCGCTACTGAAAATTCATAATAGCCAGTGCTATCGGTATAAACGGGATTACCTATTTGGTCACTACTTTCCTGACCGTGTAAAGTAATTTGAGTATTATCAATCACTCGGCCTTGACTGTCTTTTAAGTAACCGCTGAGCTTGACTGATGGCACCATCGCTAAATCCATGGAGGTATCATTAGTTATATCGACGTCAAAAATCGTCGTGACAGCTAAATCGGCACGTTCTACTGGTGGTGTAACAATAATATCCATGGCTTGATTAGCAAAAACAGCAAACTGATAGTCACCATTCTCATCGGAAATAGCATTGGAATTGGTATTAGTTCCCCTATTATCAAGACTATAATAAGTGGATGGTGTGGTGGAGTAATCAGAAAAATAATGACTGATTTTCAGTTGAACGCCTGGTACTGCTACGCCATTAGCATCAACCGTTTTTCCACTTAACCAAACCCAAGGTAATATCGCATCTTGCACGGTATCTGCCGAAACAATGATGTGTTGTGGAAGATAGTAAATTCTCGCAGAATCCGGTACGGGATAATCGGGGAAGTGGCTGCCAAAACCACTCTCATACCAGCCATAAGGCGACAAGTATGGCCTTAGCTTATACTCCCCAGGCGCTACTGAAAATTCATAATAGCCAGTGCTATCGGTATAAACGGGATTACCTATTTGGTCACTACTTTCCTGACCGTGTAAAGTAATTTGAGTATTATCAATCACTCGGCCTTGACTGTCTTTTAAGTAACCGCTGAGCTTGACTGATGGCACCATCGCTAAATCCATGGAGGTATCATTAGTTATATCGACGTCAAAAATCGTCGTGACAGCTAAATCGGCACGTTCTACTGGTGGTGTAACAATAATATCCATGGCTTGATTAGCAAAAACAGCAAACTGATAGTCACCATTCTCATCGGAAATAGCATTGGAATTGGTATTAGTTCCCCTATTATCAAGACTATAATAAGTGGATGGTGTGGTGGAGTAATCAGAAAAATAATGACTGATTTTCAGTTGAACGCCTGGTACTGCTACGCCATTAGCATCAACCGTTTTTCCACTTAACCAAACCAAAGGTAATATCGCATCTTGCACGGTATCTGCCGAAACAATGATGTGTTGTGGAAGATAGTAAATTCTCGCAGAATCCGGTACGGGATAATCGGGGAAGTGGCTGCCAAAACCACTCTCATACCAGCCATAAGGCGACAAGTATGGCTTTAGCTTATACTCCCCAGGTGCCACTGAAAATTCATAATAGCCAGTGCTATCGGTATAAACGGGATTACCTATTTGGTCACTACTTTCCTGACCGTGTAAAGTAATTTGAGTATTATCAATCACTCGGCCTTGACTGTCTTTTAAGTAACCACTGAGCTTGACTGCACTACCAAGCAACACTACATTATGCTGTACGTCATTTCCAGCAATAACAATTTGCTCTGCAGAAGATGAAGGAAAACCGCTGGATTGTGGCGGGGTAACCGTTAAATAATAAGTGCCATCGGCAAGCATGGGAAAATGATAAAGCCCTTGGCTATCAGTTATATCTGCCGTAATGCTTTCAATAGCCTCTTGATTTTCATCAAGCAAACCGACGCTCGCACCTTCTAATACAGCAGGACCACCATAAACCGTACCACTAATAGTGCTACTGGCCTGGGCATGCGTACTCAGTAAAGCCACAAAGAAGAAACATAAGACAGATAAAAATTTTTGAATCTGAATTCCTTTTCGCATAATTAAATCCTTATTTAATCTATTTTTATTACTGAGTATGTTTTCTCTACTTATCAAAACAGTAGCTGAAAGCAACATCATAATGCTTGCGGTTGAGGGCCTGATAAGCAAAATTTAATTTATAGTTATTTGCAGTATTTTGTACTAGACCTTCAGCAGTGGGGATTGCTTTTGATGCTTCATTATTAAGCGAATTCACAAGGGATGCTTGAGCTAATGATGCTGTATCACTTTTTTTTACTGGGTTTCGTATATCTTCAACGTAGGCTGACTTTAACAATAAAACAAACACACTAGCCAAAAATATTATTTTAATTCTTATGATTTATTTACATTTACTTGATCGCTCAATTCTAAATTGCGCTCAATACCTTACCAAACAAAAAATTAATATAACATCAAACAAACGTAAATAAGAGGGGTGAAGCATGGAAGGATTGCGACCTTGTTTCGATCGACTAGGGGAAATGGAAAAATACAACAACCTGTTTAACCATCTCAACTTCACGATGCTTACTAAAGCAATAATATGGGGTGGTATGACTTCCAAGCAAATGCCAAAAGACAGTTAACGGCATTACATCAACGTATTCAATCCAAATTGATGCCGCCTCGTCTTGCCTTTTTCCTCAGACTATAATGGGGCTAAAGCGTCTCATCGTTATAATATATCTAATTAAAGGAGAAATTGGCTTTTACGCGCGCTTCATGGGAGTTAGCAAGCGAAGGTTTGTCAGATTAAGTTGATCCTCGCAGACTGAACAGCTAAATCCGAGCTAGATACTTTAATAATTACTCCTGCTAATCTATCGTTGCGATCAATTCAACTATGCCGCTAATTCCCTATTTTATCCCAATACCTTATAAACGGTAGTGCGACTGCAACCCAGCTCTTTACTGATTGCGTGTTTATTACGACCCTGCCCTGCAAGATTATGTATCTGTTCGTGCAGATCATGGTCAGGAAAACGACCTAAATGCTTACCATCTTCTTTGGCTTTTTCTCGACCTTCATTACAACGTTGTAAAATACGTTTCCGTTCCATTTCAGCAAAAGCAGAAATGGTGGTATAAATAACTCTTCCAATATCGCTATTGATATCAAGGTCTGCAAGATCATGACATACCAGACCAACACCTTTATTTGCTAACTTATCAGCAAGTTGAAGTGCATCAATAGTATTACGAGCTAAACGGTCAACCTTCATCACGTGCACAACATCCCCTTTTCTAGCAAAATCTATGAGTAAGTTTAGTTGCTTCCTATCGGACGATTTACCACTCGCATGTTCTTTATAAATTGCCTCACACTTAATATTGTTCAATTGTTCAATCTGAACCTCAAGCGTCTGTTCCTGCGTACTGACACGGGCATATCCAATTTTCATAACCATTACCTTTATAAGTGTACATAAACATATCAATTAATAATGGACATGAACATTAAATAAATCAAGGATTATATGAACACAATTATACCTATTAGGAGGACTGTGCATTAAGTTACAACATAATGAACAGTCAACTTTGACGTTTGTATCTTATAAACTTGCGTCATAGTCGCTAAAGCATTTACTAATTAGGTATTCATCATACCGTTATTGTCCATATTCAAAATATCGTTATATATTTCATCAAGCGGGGTTTTGCTATCGCCCGAGTCCCGGCCTAATTTATCTGCCTCCAATTGCGTCTTATGCGTTAAAGCGTTACTTTTTTCTATGTCAGCTTTCATTTTTGCTTGGCTCATAAGAGAATTCGCTAATGACTCGATACGTGCAATTTTCACATTTAAAATATCTTGATATTTAGCATATGATTTATACAGTCGTACTTTTTGTTCAGCGGTGAGCTCACTACGAAGATCGGCTTCAACCTTTTTGATCACAACCATTAAATTAGATAGCTGCATACGCATTAAATTAAGCTCATCTTGTAATGTTGCCAATATAGCCGAGGAATATCGCTGGGCATCTTGGTCTGTACTAATAAATTCGCTGTAATGCCCATAGGTACGCGCATTTTGATTACCCAGTGACTTAACTCGTTTCTTTGAGCCCGGGATTTCAGCAGAGTTATCGTATATAACTTCGTCCTCTTCACTTTCTCTAAGCGATTGAATTTGATCCTTATTCGACTTTGATATAAACGATTCCTGCGCATTTTTTACATCTTCACTGCTGAGTGCATCTCCCCTTAGCTGCGCAAGTTTAGGGATTATTTTTATATATCGACGAGCCGTGTTGTAAATTAAATTATTCTTTTCGCACCACTCTTTCACCGATATTTTTGTCAGTGCATATTCGTTCATAAATTGTTGGTTTAATCGGTTCCAGTCGTTAGCCATGTGGCCTCCACTTTGTTTCTGATTATTAGTGAATTAATTCATTCAAACATTATTTCCTTAAAAATCACTCAGCGCTGATAGTTATTTGTGTTCCTCCTGAAACTATTTTTCCGACTTCAATCGGCTGGTTCCATATGTTTTGGTTTGAATTGGTCTATTACTTTTGCTGAGTAATTTCGCTTGGTATGACGCTCTGTAAATCACTTCAGCCATGATTTCTTCATCTTCTCTAAAAATCATGTAATAACCATTTTTAGATTGACGAGCCGTTCCATTACAAATATCACTCCATAAACTTTTAATTAACCTCATTAATTTATCTGGATAACGTATGGCTGATCCATTAACCATCAGCATAAAATGGTAGTGGGGATTTTCGGCAGTGTTTTGTTCTCGGCACCAAGAGAAACCAAATTTACTTATTTTATAAACAGACTTTAGTTTTGTTCTTAGCCTCCTCAGGAAATTAGTAACCAAAGTGTTTGTTTCAGCGTTTGTAGGCATGTGTAAATCAAAGAATGTTACGAATGTTCGGCGATAGGTTTTCCTCATCATATAAATTTGTTCAATAATTTTACGGAGATGCGAGGGGTATATCGGTGTATATTCTCCGGCATTCACTTTCCAGAGCAGATCTCCATATCGATAATAGGGTTGTATACTTACTGACTTACTCACTTATTAGCCCCCAGTGATATCTAAATAAACCGCAGTAGATATTAGTAAATACCCTCGGGATAATGTGTTCCTCGGATGCGGAAAGTTGAAGCAGACCAAGGGCTTCGACCTGTTTTCATTAGCACTGAAGCAACAACAAAACAGGGTTTTAAGTGATAGTCTCCAATTCATTGCAAACATACATCCCCTCCTGCTGTTACTTTCCCCTCTTTTGTAGCACGCATTTCAAGTCTATTTTCCATCCAAATTTCTACTTCAGAATCAACCCAACCAACAGATCTCATGGAGATGTGAAGGTTTAATGGAAAACGTCCGTCTTTCATTAATTTGTATAGCATCGCACGTGAAAGTCCGGTTTTCTTAACAACGTCTGCTAAGCGTAATATTTTCATGTATATCTCCAAGTGGGGCTTAGTTTGGACTCTGCCCGGTAAAAATTGACAAAAAAAAGGCCGCAATTAAATTGCAGCCTCTGAAATAAATAATTATGATTTAATGTTGTTTAATCCATGCATTAAGCTGATTGGGTATCCAACCAAGTGTTTTTCCATTATTTTTGATAGGTTGTGGAAAGGTACTGTCTTGTTTGGCCTTATTGCGAATTGTGGTAACACTCATGTTTAACATTTTGGCAACGACTGATGTTGGATATAACGGACTTGGTGCAGAATACCTTCTCATACACCACCTTTTGAGTTGATTTTTACCCGTTGATCTCGTTCTTGAATACGAGATTCAATCCACTCTTCAATCTCAGATTCTAACCAGGCGACGGTAGATCCTGACAACGTGAAAGACTGCGGAAAAGTCTGGGCGGCAACCTTTGCGTACAGAACCGAACGAGATAATCCCGTACGATTGAGGACTTCTTTGATTCGGATAAATTTCATAAATTTCCTTTCCTTTAGGTAAAAAAAAACCCATCAACAAGTTGATAGGTTTTTTGTGTTATTGAAAATCATTAGAGCTGAAAGTAGCCCTTTAGTTTTTACATATTGTTATTAATTTTCAACAGGCATAAAAAAAGCTGCACCCCAAACAAGGGGCACAGCTTTCTCTCAATATAAGAATTATATCTGATTATTTTATTATTAATTTTCGACAGACATAAAAAAATCCGGCACTAAATAAACGACAGCACTAAACATTACGGGAATCGTAGGCTTGTTTTTTCCCGTTTGCAACCCCTTTTATCCCACCCATCTTAAAGGTGCTCGATGTTACTTTCTAATTAGGGAGTAAAAACGAGATATGAAAATAATTTATCACTGTCCATATTGGCGCATATTTAGGTACTAGATCAGGAAAACAACACCACACCCAACATTTTTATTTGTTATTAATTTTTCAACAGGCACAAAAAAAGCCATGCCCTAACAGGCATAGCTTCTACGATGGGGGAAATCGTATACTCCTTTTTTCCCGTTGGCAATCCCTTTTTATCCCAATTCATCTTAATGTCCCTCTATAGCCCCCTACTTAGGACGGTATAAATGAGAAATAAAAATAATTTATTACTGTCAACCTTGGCACAAGGTTTAGGCACTAGACTCTAAAACCAACAACGCTTATAGGCATTGATTTTATAGTTAATTTTAAAAAAATACTGAAAAATAAGCCCCTAACGCGCTTAGCGCGACAGTGTTAAAAACACTTCTCTTCTTTTTATTCCAATCCGCTCGATATTACCACTAAATTAAAATTGATATTTATAATGTGAGATTCCCTAAAACGCAAATTTATAGATTAACAATGTACTTAGAGGGGCTATTTTAGATCAATATTTTTAAATCTTTGGGCCACAAACTGACTTATAAATTTTGCTCTACTTATCTGTTGAGACGACCCCTTTAGCTCGTTTTAGCCCAGTAACGAACAAAATAAAAATTGTTTTCTGGTAAAGCCGATTTGCATAATCATGTACTTCTTGAAGACTTCAGCTAAGGCGCTTTCGCCCCCAAAGCGTATATGGACTCCACGTATTTTACAATATGACTTTTCATAAACATTAAGATGCGGTCGTATATACGGCTTTTAATGAAAGAGCTACTTTCTAGCCTATGATGTTTGCGCACCCGTTATCCTCTTCGCCTTAACAGTCTTAATGACTTTCGCTTTGGACAGGTTTTTAACAGGTTGGTCTTACCGTTTATGCTTCATCATTATTGTAAAAATTTTGCTTATTGTTGTTCTTTATCGTGTTTACTATATTACTAATAGTGATTGTTGCTTATATTGATTCTCATAACGTAGCATTGCCCAGGCGGTTCTAACTGTTTTATTCGCCAAAGCAATACAGGATCGTTTAATACCCGCGCGTTGAACCAGTTTTATCAACCATGCTTGTTTGGCCGTTTTGGGTTCATCTGGCAATCGGCATATATAAGAAAGTGCGCCTTGGTATAAAGCCGATCTCAATTCTTTAATTCCGCCAGCTCGATCAATTCCTGTCATAAATACTTTACCCCCTGAGCTATGTTGTTTAGGTGTTAACCCTACAAAAGCCGATGCCTCCCGCCCACTTTTAAACTGCTTCCCATCACCAATTGATGAATACAGCATACCTGCACATACTTCAGCAACACCTTCTAAATCCATTAATGCTTTACAGGGCTGTAATTGACGAACCAGACCGTTTTTGGTTTTGATTAACTGGGCTAACTCTGTTTTTAAGTTTAAATATGTTACCCAAAGTTGATTGACGGTTGACCGTAAACACTCTGGTAATAAGCTAGCTTCAAGCGTTTCCAGTACGGCTTTAGTTAACCCTTTGACACCGACAGTACTGACAATGCCATATTCATATAGCATTGCACGCAGATGGTTGCCTAGGGCAGTAATACTGCGTGATAGGAACAGTCGGCTTGTGTCTAATGTTTGTAAAGTTTGCTGTTCTTCACTTTTGGGCTTACTTGTTTTTAACCCTATCTGTAACGATGCATTTGCAATGGCCAAAGCATCATTAGCGTCAGTTTTGTGGCCTTGTAAAAAACATTTTACTTTTTTAGGGCTAATGACTCGCACATCATGACCAAACTGTTCTGCGTACCGGCCCCAATAATGGCTACTACCACAGCCTTCAATAGCAACAACCGCAGGTTGCTGATTCGCTAGGATCTGTTTTAGTTTTTGTCGGCTAACTGCTTTATTACTGATTAACTCACCGTATTTACTGATATGGCAAATTTGAAGAATATTTTTAGCTAAATCGATTCCGATGATATTAGATTTCAACATTGTATGATCTCCTTGATAGTTACCGTAACTCTAGGCTAGTTGCTAGAGTTGTGGAGTCCATACATCGCCTTAGAAACTATAAATTAGTGACCAAATTAACTTGACGACTATGAAGCACTATTCTGGGAAAAATCGAGCTCAGAATTTGTGGAGTAACAGCTGATTTATGCAGCTATAGTAACAATCAATGCCTTGAATTTAACACGCGTACTTTCTGCTACGGCATTTAAAATGGATATGTCATTTATTTCTTTTGTGTTTCTTTCCTGATTTTATATACAGTTTGGGCGTTATTCTTTGTTTCTGTCGTTAATATGGACTTTTTCCATCTATCCACATGATGATTATTTGATTAACTATCTTAATTGTTTGATTCTATGGTTTATAAATGTATTGTTATATCAATTTTAACAAATTGATATATTCCGTATTCCCACCGTAAATATAGAGTTTTTCGGTTTAATACGCGTTATATTTACAATGCAACTATGAGTAGTTAGAGGTGAGCAATTGGAATTTGAACCATTTTATTATGATACTTTAGATTTTAGACGTAAATTAATAGTTGATAGTCAACCACCTCATTATCTATATCACTACACAACTGCAGCTGGCTTCTTGGGTATTATCCAGTCTAACAAGGATAATTCTTTCCAAATGTGGGCTTCAGATAGTCGTTATTTAAACGATTCATCAGAGTATATTGGAGGCTTGGAAGTAGCGGGAGAATGTATTAATTCTTCAAAATATAAATCTAGTGATTTGATTCAAAAAGCCTCTGTACTACTAAAAGGGGCTAATGGTCGAATTGCAGTGTTATCAATGTCTAGCAAAGAAAACCTTCTAAGCCAATGGCGTGCGTACTCTGAAAATGGGGGATATTCAATCAAGTTCAGAACAGACCTATTTAAAGCTATTGGCTATTTAGCAAATCATTATCTCGCTGAATGTATATATTCAAAAGAAGACCTATCAGTAAAAGTTAATAACTGCATCGAATGGCATCAAAATAAATTTGAAACGGCAACTACCAATCAACCTCAAGCCGTGATTGAACATCATCTAGATAACTGTTTAAAAGGTTTGGTAGGAACAATAAGAGCATTAGCTACACTGCTCAAACATAAATCATTTTCGGAAGAGTCAGAATGGCGGTATGTCGTGACATATCCCCAAGGAAATGAACTTAATATTAGGAACTGTAATGGGTTATTAGTACCATATATTTACTTAAAATTTCCTGAAAAATCTATTTTTCAAGTAGCTGTTGCACCTGGTTCAAGAGCGCTACTTGCAAAAATTTCTGCTGAGGATGTACTTACAAATAATATTAAAGACTGTAAAGCTGGGGTGGAATTATCGGATACTAGCTTCAGATGGTAATAAAAATATAACAAGGCAATTAAGTCGGATTCGTAACAGTTGGCCGTTCCGCTTCGCTCCATTTTAGCCAACTATTACTCACCGCATATTGCGGCGTTAAATTGCATGGAGGTACCGGTATGTCATTTTCAAGTATGATGAATGATCAGTTAGTTTTAAAAAAACAAAATAGTGAAATCGTTGAAGGCATCAAGGCCGCAGTAACACCAAATTTCATCGTTACGGAGCGCCATGACGTACAAATTGAATCTGGAGATTTGTTGGTTAGAAAATTGCCTAATGGACTAGAAGATACATTTAAAATAATCGACCCGGGGTTTTACCAGGGTATGGGTCGTATTTCTTCAGGGTATAAAGTGACATATAAAAAGTTAGGTATTCCTGAAGCAGAAGCTGAAGTTAAAAATATCACATATAACTTCCATGGTGACAACGCACGAGTAAATAATGATTCAGTCGATAACTCAACCAATAATGTTAATTCAGCAACTGAAATAACAGAGCATATTGAACTATTAAAATCTGAAGTCAGCCGTCTTATTAAAGGGGAACAACAGAAAGCGGATGCACTTGATGTTGTAGATGCAATTGAGAGTCAGTTGACCTCTGAAAAACCAAGTAAGGCCGTAGTTGATACATTATTAGCAGCTTTACCTCATGCTGGTAGTATTGCAACTATTGGTTCGTTCTTATTATCAGTTATAGCTAAGTAGCAATTTAACAAGTTGCTTAAACGGGAAAATAACAGTTGGCCATCGCTTCGCGATTATAGCCAACCATTATTTTCCCCTTAGCAAGGCGTTAGCTTTCATCATCAATCGAAGCCTAGGTGGCAATAAAAAGGAATAATAAGTGTCTAGACTGTCACAATCACAAAAAATCGTTGAGTTGCTTAAAGTAAATCCAAATCAAAAATTTAATGCTCGACAAATAGCAGAACAGATTGTGGAGTCTCACCCCGAAGATTATAGAGACAAAAGACAAAACCCTAGATTTGCTGATGAAAAAGCATTTATATCTCAAGTAGTAGCAGAAATTGGTTCGCAGAAAGATCAGATCGTAAAAAACGATAGTCATGTTTTTTGGCAAGATAAGCCACGGCCTAGAGTTTATTGGTATAACCCCGAAAAAATAGTTGGTGAAATAGGTCCCGAACTAGATGAAAGTGAAGATGAAAACCTTGTAATTTCAACCATAGCTGAAACAGTTTTCTCCGAACACGATTTATACCCAATACTTATTGATTATTTAAAAACAGAGTTAAAACTATATTGCCAACGTATAGACGAAAAACGCTCTAAAAACTCACGGGGTAGCGGCGGAAATCAATGGTTGCACCCAGATATAGTTGCGATGCAACCAGTAGATAAAGAGTGGGATGAACTAATACGAAGCTGCGTTAAAAAAGGTGCAGGCCAAAGTGTCCGATTGTGGTCTTTTGAAGTTAAAAAGGAATTAACAGGTTCAAATGCTAGAAAAAGCTTCTTTCAGGCTGTAAGTAATTCAAGTTGGGCTAATGAAGGGTATTTAGTCGCCACTTCTATTTCAGATAGCAGTGTTGAACAGGAGTTAAGAATGCTTTCTGCTCTTCATGGAATCGGTGTAATTCTCCTTAATCCTGAAAATCCGACTGAAAGTGAAATGATGTTGCCAGCTAAATCCAGAGCAGACGTTGATTGGCAATCTGTTAATAGAATTTTAGTTGAAAACGCTGATTTTAAAGACTACATCGAGCTTGTGTCCACGTATTACCAAACAGGTAGAGTGCGAGCGAGAGATTGGAATAAATAGAGTATTAACTAGCAAAAAGCTAACAAGGCCATAAACGGTGTTATGTTTTGCCTACAATTAATATCACAAGAGGAGTGGCGATAGATGAAATTAACCATGTGGTTCACTCTCGAAATGTTTCTAACATGTTTACTTGTTGTTGGTAAAGTGGTGTTCATAACCACATATTTATACACTGGATATAGTATTTGGTTACTACTTTTGGTAACGCTCTTACTTATATCATTACCAATATATTATGGAATTTATGAGAGTGTTGTAGGAGAAGAAAAGGTTAATAAAATTGAATCTAAAATAGGTAAATCGATTCATTTATTAATTGCTTTTATCATTGTTATTTCTGCTGTATGTGTGTTTGTTTTTCAAACATATACTTACTTAAAATCTGGAGTGTGGTTACCTCTATCTGTAATAGATGGTTTTTCTACTATTGGGTTTGAGTGGGCTAAGAATCCCACAGACTGGATTGGACTTTGGGAGTTAGTTGATCAAGTACCTCTTTCTGTTGGTTTATTTCTAATTGGTTTGTATGTATTTCAGTTTTATGATTAAACTATAAGTCAATTTAAACGGAACTAAAACCGTTGGCTCAGTTTCGCTTCGCTCCACATTTTAGCCCACAATTTTTTGCAAGTTAACAAGGGCTTAGGAAAAAGGGAGAGCACGTGCAATCAAAAGTGGTATGGCTGATTGGTCGAGGTGCATCGATCGCTTGCGGTCTAGATTGGGATCTTAGTAACTCCGAAGGAAAGCTCAATAGAGAATCTCAAATATCGATAATTAAAGAAAAGTTACCGCAGGCTATGAAAAAAGTTAACTCTGAGCCCTATAGTAAGTTGGTTCGTATTTTAGAGAAGCGTACTACTAGCAAATATTTCCATCGTTTTGTAACTACAAACTGGGATTGCCTACTGCAAAATGAATTGTCGAGTTTGTGTGAGTCTAAAGCAGCTGTGCCTGATGCATTTGGTATGAATTCACATGTTTATCACTTGAATGGCACAGTCGAAGATACACCTGAAGATTTAAGATCAAAGATATTACTTGAATCTGACGAGCCTGAGCTAAGGGAGATGTGGTTTGAGAGTAACGAAGCTTTTAATATTATTTTAGAATCTAGTATTTTCGTGGTCGTCGGAATGTCCTTTGAGTGTGTAATCGATAGGTATACCTTAGTAGCATTAGGTCGTTGCGGATCAGAAATGCCAGTAGCAAGTTCAAATTGGCTACTGGTTAATCCAAACAGAGAGCAAGCTGAAAAAGTTTCCAGTGAGATTAGTCGGCATCTTCCAGATGCAAAATTCAAGTTTGTTAACGAGGGCTTCAATGAATGGATTAATCGCGGCGCTAGGGAACTATGTGATATCGGAGTCCTAAGTGCCTAACAAGTGCATCAACCATCGCCAGTAAGCTGGCTGGACACCCTACGAGCGCCGTTTATGTAGGCGTTAGACCCAATGGGATTCAATATGTTTTCGAAGAAAAAGAAAGATATTCAAGGAAAGTTGACTGTATTTTATCTGAAGCTTAATTTGGATGAGATTTCTACATATCTAAAAGATAAGTGTGTTGTGACACCAGACAAAGGAAATAACTGGAAACGCAACGATAAAGTTAAAAGTTACGATATAACTTATCTGGGAACTGATCCTTTCATTTTTTATCACAAAAATGCTAATGAGTTCGCTTCATCTATTAACGGAAGAGACTGTGTTAATGATGGAGAAATTGACATTGAATGGGAATGGGTAGAAGGTTATTTTTTAGCAACAGCAAACAATCAAATTATTTTCTGTGCTCCTGAATTAGAAATCATCCAATTAATGGTTAATGGAAAATTAGAGAGTAATAACATCAAGAAGTCAATGCAAGGTGAAGTAATTGAACTTGATCTAGGCATTGATAATGTAAATGCAGTCCATAAGTCTCTCGTGTTTAGATATGGTGTTGTTTTTTCAAATAGGCTTGTATCATTAAGTGTGTGTCATAGTCGTGCAAATGATTTTGTCCATTATCATGAGTAAATGGTCATACAAGGCGCTCAAACGGAACAAAGTCTAGTTATAAGATGGATAGGCCTTTACGCTCGGTATTGGGAGAAAGCGACCGTAAATGGGGTGATCTCAACAGATAAAAAGTGCAAAAACTCTAAGGCGCAATGTGCCCCTTAGCGACTCAGGTTTCATGCCACTGAATGAGAAATAAAAACGAGATTTACAGGTATTTTTTAATATTAATATATGTACATCATGTTTGATCAGTCCCAACAACCTTCACGCCTTTGCTGCCTGCCATTGAAATATTTCCATAAGAAGCTTCTTCAATGTAATTACTCCACCACGCCATTATTTTTATTCGTTGATTAAGGTACGTGGAGTGATTGTAGGACTGGCTAACTGAATTACCTACTTTATGTGACAAACAAGCCTCGGAAGGCTCGTATGCGACGCCTTTATCACTAAGTGTTGTCCTCGCTAAACCACGCAAACCGTGTGCTGTCTGTCTACCTTGATAGCCCATACGTTTAAATGCCATGTTTGCACTGGCTTTATTTGCATGAGCATTAGGGTTTCTATCTGCAGGGAAAATATAGTCCGAATTACCACTAATCACCTTGCAAGCTTCAAGTATCGCCAATGTCTGTACAGTGAGTGGGATCTGATGAGTCATACCTGTTTTAATCCGCTCACCAGGAATAATCCACAAATTATTTTCGTAATCTATTTCATTCCACTGTGCTAGTGCAGTTTCAGCGGGTCTAGTCATTGTATGCAACTGCCACAGAATTAGGTTGCGTGTTATTTTCTTAATATTGGCAGTAGCAATAGCCATTAGTAACTGTGGAAGTTCTTCAGGCTTTACATGTGGGTTGTTCGTGATCTTTTTAGTCATAAATACCCCTTTAATACCAGTTAAAGGGTTGGAATGGATCATGCCAAGATTAGTTGCATAGCGCATGATCTGGTTGAGGTATTGACAAGCTCTCGCAATAACTTCGTGGTTACCTTTGGCTTCTATCGGTCTAAGCGCTTCAATGGCCATAGGCGCTGTAATTTCTGTTATTGGGCATTTACCAATACGAGGCAGGATATGATTAGTAAGCGTGGTAGAAATAGTTTTTAATGAATCCGGCTTTACTTCTGACGCTTTAAGCTTTATCCAAGCAGCCGTAACCATTTCAAATGTATTGTTTAGAATTAGTTCTTTTTCTTTAATTTCACTATCACGCTGAGCTTTGGGATTAATACCTTGTGCTAATAACTCATTGGCAGCCTCGCGTAACTTTCTAGCATTAGCTAACGAAATAGCGGGATAAGCACCAAAACCCATCAATGCAGGTTTTTTCTCAATCGGCTTATTAAAACGTAACTGCCACAGCTTAGAACCATTTGGTTTGATTCTCAGCTGTAAGCCGCCACCGTCAGATAAAGTAATTACCTTATCGCTAGCTTTGGTTAATCTAATCTGGGTGTCTGAAAGTGGTGTGGTTTTAGCCATGAAGTAATACCAGCATTTTTTGGGTTTGAGTGGTATTAGTTATGGTATTACTTTAAACAGTAGATGTCACGGTACTATTAGAGACGCTACGGGACACTAAAATGCTCAAGTTGAGGTAAGTTATTAATAAATAATGGATTTAAAAACTTGCTGGGACGTTGTGGGATGTCAAAAAAGAAGTTATGGTGCTGATAGGCGGATTCGAACCGCCGACCTCACCCTTACCAAGGGTGCGCTCTACCAACTGAGCCATATCAGCAAAAGGGGATCTGATGATGACCTACTCTCACATGGGGAGACCCCACACTACCATCGGCGCAACTGCGTTTCACTACTGAGTTCGGAATGGGATCAGGTGGTACCACAGCGCTATTGTCATCAGAAAAAAATCTTAAAATTATTATAATTATAAATTAGAAAACCCCAGTTTATAACTGAGGTTTCTATTCTTCAAAAGAATTAGGCGCTTGGCGATGACCTACTCTCACATGGGGAGACCCCACACTACCATCGGCGCAATTGCGTTTCACTGCTGAGTTCGGAATGGGATCAGGTGGTACCACAATGCTATGGTCGCCAAGCATAAAAAGTTAATTAGAAAAGCTGTTTATTGTTCTGTGTTTTGATACAAGCATTAATTTTTGTAAAATATGTTTCGCAAGCATATTTTTTCTTTGTCTTGGATACTGTTGTTTCAACTCTTAGCTTAATCAGAGGGAATGTTAATAACATTCACTGACCCACTATGCGTCTACTGCAACTCAACACGTCTTAGGTGTTGTATGGTTAAGCCTCACGGGTAATTAGTACAAGTTAGCTCAATACATTACTGCACTTACACACCTTGCCTATCAACGTTGTAGTCTCCAACGGCCCTTTAGGGAGCTTAAAGCTCCAGTGAGAACTCATCTCGAGGCTCGCTTCCCGCTTAGATGCTTTCAGCGGTTATCGATTCCGAACGTAGCTACCGGGCAATGCATCTGGCGATACAACCCGAACACCAGCGGTTCGTCCACTCCGGTCCTCTCGTACTAGGAGCAGCTCCTCTCAATTCTCAAACGCCCACGGCAGATAGGGACCGAACTGTCTCACGACGTTCTAAACCCAGCTCGCGTACCACTTTAAATGGCGAACAGCCATACCCTTGGGACCGACTTCAGCCCCAGGATGTGATGAGCCGACATCGAGGTGCCAAACACCGCCGTCGATATGAACTCTTGGGCGGTATCAGCCTGTTATCCCCGGAGTACCTTTTATCCGTTGAGCGATGGCCCTTCCATTCAGAACCACCGGATCACTATGACCTACTTTCGTACCTGCTCGACGTGTCTGTCTCGCAGTTAAGCTGGCTTATACCATTGTACTAACCTCACGATGTCCGACCGTGATTAGCCAACCTTCGTACTCCTCCGTTACTCTTTAGGAGGAGACCGCCCCAGTCAAACTACCCACCAAACAGTGTCCCAAACCCCGATTCAGGGGCCATGGTTAGAACTCAAAACATACAAGGGTGGTATTTCAAGGTTGGCTCCACGTCATCTAGCGACAACGCTTCAAAGCCTCCCACCTATCCTACACATGTAGGCTCTAAGTTCACTGCTAAGCTGTAGTAAAGGTTCACGGGGTCTTTCCGTCTAGCCGCGGGGACGCAGCATCTTCACTGCGATTTCAACTTCACTGAGTCTCGGGTGGAGACAGCATGGCCATCATTACGCCATTCGTGCAGGTCGGAACTTACCCGACAAGGAATTTCGCTACCTTAGGACCGTTATAGTTACGGCCGCCGTTTACCGGGGCTTCGATCAAAAGCTTCGACCTAAGTCTAACCTCATCAATTAACCTTCCGGCACCGGGCAGGCGTCACACCCTATACGTCATCTTACGATTTAGCAGAGTGCTGTGTTTTTAATAAACAGTTGCAGCCATCTGGTATCTTCGGCCTCCAACAGCTTAGAGAGCAAGTCTCGTCACCGTCGGAGGCGTACCTTCTCCCGAAGTTACGGTACCATTTTGCCTAGTTCCTTCACCCGAGTTCTCTCAAGCGCCTTAGTATTCTCTACCTGACCACCTGTGTCGGTTTGGGGTACGATCCTCTATTATCTGAAGCTTAGAGACTTTTCCTGGAAGCATGGCATCAATGACTTCATCACCTTGGTGACTCGACATCGTGTCTCAGCGTTAAAAGAAACCCGGATTTACCTAAGTCTCCCGCCTACGCACTTGAACCTGGACAACCATCGCCAGGCCCACCTAGCCTTCTCCGTCCTCCCATCGCAATAATAAAGGGTACGGGAATATTAACCCGTTTCCCATCGACTACGCCTTTCGGCCTCGCCTTAGGGGTCGACTCACCCTGCCCCGATTAACGTTGGACAGGAACCCTTGGTCTTCCGGCGGGGAGGTTTTTCACCTCCCTTATCGTTACTCATGTCAACATTCGCACTTCTGATACCTCCAGGATGGTTTACACCTTTCCCTTCGACGGCTTACAGAACGCTCCTCTACCATGCCTATAAATAAGCATCCGCAGCTTCGGTGATATGTTTAGCCCCGTTAAATCTTCCGCGCAGACCGACTCGACTAGTGAGCTATTACGCTTTCTTTAAAAGATGGCTGCTTCTAAGCCAACTTCCTAGCTGTCTGAGCCTTTCCACATCGTTTCCCACTTAACATATACTTAGGGACCTTAGCTGGCGGTCTGGGTTGTTTCCCTTTCCACGACGGACGTTAGCACCCGCCGTGTGTCTCCCGTGATTGCACTTGTTGGTATTCGGAGTTTGCATGGGGTTGGTAAGTCGGGATGACCCCCTAGCCCAAACAGTGCTCTACCCCCAACAGTGATACACGAGGCGCTACCTAAATAGCTTTCGAGGAGAACCAGCTATCTCTTGGTTTGATTGGCCTTTCACCCCCAGCCACAAGTCATCCCCTAATTTTTCAACATTAGTGGGTTCGGTCCTCCAGTTGATGTTACTCAACCTTCAACCTGCTCATGGCTAGATCACCAAGTTTCGGGTCTAATCCCAGCAACTATTCGCCCAGTTAAGACTCGGTTTCCCTACGGCTCCCCTATTTGGTTAACCTTGCTACTGAAATTAAGTCGTTGACCCATTATACAAAAGGTACGCAGTCACGGAACACAATGTCCGCTCCTACTGCTTGTACGTACACGGTTTCAGGTTCTATTTCACTCCCCTCACAGGGGTTCTTTTCGCCTTTCCCTCACGGTACTGGTTCACTATCGGTCAATTAGGAGTATTTAGCCTTGGAGGATGGTCCCCCCATATTCAGTCAGGATTTCTCGTGTCCCGACCTACTCGCTTTCACTGTAAAGAAGTTTTTGTGTACGGGGCTATCACCCTGTATCGCGGCACTTTCCAGAGCCTTCCACTAACTTTTAAACAGCTTAAGGGCTGTTCCAATTTCGCTCGCCGCTACTATCGGAATCTCGGTTGATTTCTTTTCCTAAGGGTACTTAGATGTTTCAGTTCCCCTCGTTCGCTTCGTTAAGCTATGTATTCACTTAACGATGACACTAAGTGCCGGGTTGCCCCATTCGGAAATTCCAGGATATAACGCTTGTTATCAACTCCCCTGGACTTATCGCAGATTACCACGTCCTTCATCGCCTCTAATTGCCTAGGCATCCACCGTGCACGCTTATTCACTTAACCATACAACACCTAAAAGGTGTCACTTTAAGCGTTTTTATGAATGTTAATAACATTCAAAAAACACATAAGACAACAAAATCTAGATTTTGTATTTATTTGAGTTTCCAAGACGCTTGCGATTTCTCATATTTTACAATACAAAAAACAACATTCGTTTTTCGTGCACCTAAGAATAATTGAATTAACAATCACTCAATAGATACGTATATTATCCAAAGTATCAGTTTGAATAATATTTATTTTTGCTTGATTCATTTACTAACACCTAAGTGTTAATAAACGAGAACTGTTTATATTTCACTGTGTGAAATACAAACTTTTCGTTTAATTTATCACACCAATCAACACTTGAGTGCCATTGTTTTTGTGTGATAAAAAGAACTTTTATCAGCTTTCCTAATTGTTAAAGAGCAAACTTTTTAGTAAAAAAAAGCTTAAGGTAAATTTTATAATTTATCTTAAGCCTCTCCTCAAAAAGAGGTTCATGTCGGATACTTATTTTTTAAAATAAGTGGTGGAGCTATGCGGGATCGAACCGCAGACCTCCTGCGTGCAAGGCAGGCGCTCTCCCAACTGAGCTATAGCCCCGACATGTTGTGTATAAATAGACTCTGTCATGCGTTCCCAAATCAACGATTTGGTGGGTCTGAGTAGATTTGAACTACCGACCTCACCCTTATCAGGGGTGCGCTCTAACCAACTGAGCTACAGACCCAGCATAAGGTCTATCTATACTCTCTATACATTCTAATCAAACAATCTGTGTGAACACTCATCAAGTATTTGCAAAGCAAAAACTTGAGCCGGAAGGTGAATTTGCAAAGCAAAATCGCCGAAAGGCTTGTACTGCAGAGCACTTGCAAGCAAGTCTCTAATGTGTCAATCCGCAAGCGAATTAACTGATGTGTCTCTTTACGTAAGGAGGTGATCCAGCCCCAGGTTCCCCTAGGGCTACCTTGTTACGACTTCACCCCAGTCATGAACCACACCGTGGTCATCGCCATCCCCGAAGGGTTAAGCTAATGACTTCTGGTGCAGCCCACTCCCATGGTGTGACGGGCGGTGTGTACAAGGCCCGGGAACGTATTCACCGTGGCATTCTGATCCACGATTACTAGCGATTCCAACTTCACGGAGTCGAGTTGCAGACTCCGATCCGGACTACGACAAACTTTATGAGATTCGCATACCTTCGCAGGCTAGCAACCCTTTGTATTTGCCATTGTAGCACGTGTGTAGCCCATCCCGTAAGGGCCATGATGACTTGACGTCGTCCCCACCTTCCTCCGGTTTATCACCGGCAGTCTCCCTAGAGTTCCCACCATTACGTGCTGGCAACTAAGGATAAGGGTTGCGCTCGTTGCGGGACTTAACCCAACATTTCACAACACGAGCTGACGACAGCCATGCAGCACCTGTCTCAGAGTTCCCGAAGGCACTCTACTATCTCTAACAGATTCTCTGGATGTCAAGGGATGGTAAGGTTCTTCGCGTTGCATCGAATTAAACCACATGCTCCACCGCTTGTGCGGGCCCCCGTCAATTCATTTGAGTTTTAACCTTGCGGCCGTACTCCCCAGGCGGTCTATTTAATGCGTTAGCTTTGAAACCCACGGCATATAGCCACAAACTTCTAATAGACATCGTTTACTGCGTGGACTACCGGGGTATCTAATCCCGTTTGCTCCCCACGCCTTCGCGCCTCAGCGTCAGTCTTTGTCCAGGTGGCCGCCTTCGCCACTGGTATTCCTTCAGATCTCTACGCATTTCACCGCTACACCTGAAATTCTACCACCCTCTACAAAACTCTAGTTAACCAGTTTCAAATGCAGTTCCAAGGTTGAGCCCTGGGCTTTCACATCTGACTTAATTAACCGCCTACGCGCGCTTTACGCCCAGTAATTCCGATTAACGCTCGCACCCTCCGTATTACCGCGGCTGCTGGCACGGAGTTAGCCGGTGCTTCTTCTGCGAGTAACGTCACAGATATTGGATATTAACCAATACCCTTTCCTCCTCGCTGAAAGTGCTTTACAACCCGAAAGCCTTCTTCACACACGCGGCATGGCTGCATCAGAGTTTCCTCCATTGTGCAATATTCCCCACTGCTGCCTCCCGTAGGAGTCTGGACCGTGTCTCAGTTCCAGTGTGGCTGGTCATCCTCTAAGACCAGCTAGGGATCGACGCCTTGGTAAGCCATTACCTTACCAACTAGCTAATCCCACTTGGGCTCATCTTGTCGCGATAGCATATAAATAGAGGCCACCTTTGGTCCGTAGACATTATGCGGTATTAGCAGTCGTTTCCAACTGTTGTCCCCCGCAACAAGGCAAATTCCCAAGCATTACTCACCCGTCCGCCACTCGTCAGCAAAATAGCAAGCTATTCTCTGTTACCGTTCGACTTGCATGTGTTAAGCCTGCCGCCAGCGTTCAATCTGAGCCATGATCAAACTCTTCAATTTAAAGTTTAATTTGCAGCTTGCGCTGCGACTCAATATAACTGACTAAAACTAATTACTATTATCTCAACACCTAAGTATAAAAACTTCAGTATAAAAATAATGAATAACTTATTATTCTGAATAAATAAATTTATTCGTGTGTCACTTTTATTGATGAGTAAGCTATTTACGAAGTAAAAAGTTACTGCCTTTACAAGAAAGGACTTTGATTTTTTTGAAATCACATCAACAATAAGTGTCCACACAGATTGTTTGATTAAATTGTTAAAGAGCGTGCCTTTCGGCGAGGTGCATATATTACGCTACCTGCAAACGATGTCAATGATTATTTTTAATGTTTTTAATCAACGTTTAACGTTATTAAAAACTTAATCTCTTTCGTTCTAAGTAACCGGTTTGACTTGCGTCTTTCCCGTTTCCGTGGGGCGCATTATAGGGATTTTGTTAACGTTGGCAAGGGTTTATTTGCATAAAACAGCCTGTTTTTGCAATTAGTTTTTATACACGCCTTACAAACAACTTATCCACAAACTTTGCTTTATTACCCACATGATTTTGCCGTATAGTTTGTTTTCTTATTTATTTATTGAGGTTTATTATGCTTCCTGTATTACGCGGTTACAAAAATTCTTTTCCTGTTCTTGGCGATTCTGTTTATATTGATCCTTTTTCTTCTATTATTGGCGATGTCACTTTAGGTGATGATGTCAATATTTGGCCAATGTGCGTTGTAAGGGGAGATGTTAACTTTATAACGATAGGTAAACGCAGCAATATTCAGGATGGATCGATATTACATGTCGCCCGCGCAGGTGAAGCAAGCATTGATGGATATCCTTTAATCATTGGGGACGATGTCACCGTCGGTCACAAAGCTATGTTACATGCCTGCAGGATTGGTAATCGGGTTTTAATTGGTATGGGCGCTATAGTATTAGATAATGCACAAATTGATGATGATGTTATTTTAGCCGCCGGTGCATTAGTTCCGCCAAATAAGCATCTTGAATCAGGTTACCTTTATATCGGCTCTCCCGCTAAAGCGGCGCGTAAATTAACTGATGATGAACTTGCCTTTCTGCCACGTTCTGCAGCGCATTATGTCACACTAAAAAATGAGTATATTGCTCAGGGTTAACATTATTTGTTCCCACGCAGAAACGTGGGAACAAATAGATAGGTTATTTTAAATTTTGCTCATTCCTTTATGGAGCAACATACTTGTTTTGTAATTCAACTCTAGTGCCTTTTCATCACTTGCATGTTCACTCACAAACATTGAACAATCTTTTAAGACTTTTTCCGGCATCGTAGTCTTACTTTCGGGACTAAAACCAAGCTTCATAAAGAAGTCTGGCATGCGTGTTAATACGAATAGACGCTTGATCGCTTGTTTTTCTGTACGTTTAACTAAGAAATCCACTAATGCGCTACCTTGACCACGGCGTTCAAAACCAGGCTCTACACCTAATGAGCGAATTTCGGCTAAACCGGTATCATAGATATGCACTGAAGCACAGGCCGTGACTTTGCCATCTATTTCAGCTACTGCAAATTCAGCCACTGACTCCGCTAAGTCGGTCTTATCTCTTCGAAGGTTTTCGCCTGTATCAGCCAAGTGGTTAACCATTGCTTCAATACGATCGATGTCTGTTAAACGAGCCGCTCTTATCACAATGCCCGATGTATCACGATCTGCTAAGCGTTGTTCTGCTTCCGTTAGTGCATATTCAATCTGCTCAGGTGAAACACCACCGAGTGCTTTACGTGCGGCAAGTGTTGCTTCGAGCGTCAATACCGGATAAACGTCATCTTCAATCACAGAAGAAAACTCTTTAAATTGGGTGACCGTTAAATCTTCCAGTGGTATGCCCTTCTCAATCGCCCCGACAACGGCAACACCTACAATATGGTGTGCTTCACGGAATGGAATGCCTTTAGCAACCAGGTAATCAGCAAGTTCAGTGGCGTTTGAATACCCGCCCTGGGCTGCTTCTTTGGTGCGTTCTTCGTTCACTTTAAGATCGGTTAAGGCCATTGCTGCCATTTCTAAACAGTCTCCCCAAGTGTCCAGAGAGTCGAATAAACCTTCTTTGTCTTCCTGCATATCTTTGTTATAAGCAAGCGGCAGACCTTTAAGCGTCATTAACATAGCCGCTAATGAGCCAAATACACGGCCGGTTCTGCCACGAATCAATTCCATTGCATCAGGATTTTTCTTTTGCGGCATTAATGATGATCCGGACGTCACTAAATCAGACATCTCAATAAATCCTGACTCACCACTGTTATAGAAGATCAGATCTTCTGCCATGCGCGACATATGCATCATGGACATCGTTGCACAGCTCATCAACTCAACAACATGGTCGCGGTCGGAAACAGCATCTAAGCTGTTGCGCGTCGCACGTTTAAATCCAAGAGAGTGTGCTAATGCGGTGCGATCTATTGCATAGCCTGTTCCTGCCAATGCGCCACTGCCCAAAGGACAAGTATCAAGGCGTTCAAGGCAGCCTTCCAAACGATCATGGTCACGCTCTAACATTTCTAAATAGGCTAAACACCAGTGCGAAAATGTCACCGGTTGTGCGCGTTGTAAATGTGTATAACCCGGTAGAACAACCCCCTGGTGAATACGTGCCAGTTCGATGAGCTTGGCTTCCAATGCATCCAGATGGACAACTAATTCCTGTGCTCTTTTTTTACACCAAAGCTTTAAATCCGTTGCAACCTGATCATTACGACTACGACCCGTATGTAATTTTTTACCTAAGTCACCGATTTTATTAATCAGTTGTCCTTCTGTCCAAGAATGGATATCTTCGGCATCGGATTGTAATACCAGCTCAGGATTATCTTTAACTGATACTAATAATTCATTTAACGCAGCTTCTAAGCGTTTTTGTTCATCATTGGTTAATACATCAACTGTTTGTAACGCTTTTGACCAAGCTATTGAACCAATAATGTCTTGTTCCGCAAGACGATAATCGAATCTTAATGAATCATTAAACAATTTAAATTTTACGTCTGCCGCGTGGCTAAAACGTCCGCCCCATAATGCCATTTTGATGCTCCATCACTTTCTTGGTTTGTTGTAGCTATTTTTTAGAATCTATTTTTATATACTTTAAAAAAAAACAGATAAAAATAGAAATTCCCGCCCTGTGAAAATACAGGACGGGAATTGTAATATGTCAGATTTAATGCTTATTTTTTACTGTTCAAGGTACGGATACGGCTTGAAAGTGAATATAAACGGATAAAACCTTCTGCATGTTTTTGATTATAAACGTTATCATCACCAAATGTCGCAAACTCTTCAGAATATAAGCTGTTTGGAGAGCGTTTTTGCTCTGCCGTCACTTGACCTTTATACATTTTAACAACGACTTCACCATTAACATCTTTTGCCAATGCTTCAGAAGCGGCTAATAAAGAGCCGCAAAGTGGTGTAAACCAACGCCCGTCATAGACTAAGTGAGTGAATTCCTGACCCACTTGGTCGCGCCATTTGCGGGCTGGTTTGTCATGAACGAGTTCATCGATACCGCGCAGCGCAGCTACCATCACGGTACCTCCAGGCGTTTCGTAACAACCACGAGACTTCATACCAACAGTACGGTTCTCAGTGATATCAACACGACCTACACCATGCGCTGCCGCTTTTTCATTTAACAGCATCAGTGCGTCATAGGGAGAAAGCTCAACACCGTCAACGGCAACAACACGGGCATTTTCAACTTTAATAGTTAAGTATTCAGGTTTATCAGGTGCGTCTTCAGGATCAACGGTTAATGTCCAAACGCCTTTGCTTGGTGCATTCCATGGATTTTCCAGCTCACCACCTTCGTGAGAAATATGCCATGCATTGGCGTCACGACTATAGATTTTAGTCGCACTTGCTGTTGTTTCGATATTACGCTCGGCAAGGTAATCAAGTAAATCTTCACGCGATTCCATTTCCCATTCACGCCAAGGAGCAATCACCTGCAACTCAGGGGCCAATGCGGCAAAACAGCTTTCAAAACGGATTTGGTCATTACCTTTACCGGTACAACCATGACATAACGCGTCAGCACCGACTTTAAGTGCCACTTCAACCTGCGCTTTAGCAATAATTGGGCGCGCCATTGCGGTGCCTAACAGGTAAGTACCCTCATAAACAGCACCCGATGCCATAGTCGGATAGATATAATCCTTAACAAACTCTTCTTTCAGATCAACAATATGGCACTCAGAAGCGCCCGATGCTAATGCTTTTTCCTCTAATCCCACTAACTCTTCAGCGCCCTGACCAACATCGGCACAAAAAGCGATGATTTCACAATCATCATAGGTCTCTTTTAACCATGGAATGATTGCCGAAGTATCCAGGCCACCTGAATATGCGAGTACCACTTTTTTAACTTTACTCATTGATTATTTTCCTTTCGTCTGCATTTATTTGTTAATTAAGGTAAGCATAATAGCGTTTTGAATGTGCATTCTATTTTCTGCCTGGTCAAAAATTAACGAAGCAGGGCCATCCATCACATCAGAGGTGATATCTAAACCACGATGGGCTGGTTGGCAATGTAATACGTGTTTAATACCAGTTAAATCTAATAATGCTTGATTGATTTGGTATGGCATAAATTTAGCTTTGATCTGTTCAAGCGGTGTATCATCACCCATTGAAAGCCAAGTATCACCATAAACCACATCATAACCTTTGATATCTTCAATATTATCAGTGACGTGGATGCTACCACCATTTTTAGCGGCAATCTCCTCGCTCATTTTTAATATTTGCGCATCCGGGCTATGGCCGACCGGACAAACCGCGGTCACGGTAGCACCTAAAATAGCCCCGGCAATAAACAGCGAATGAGTGACATTATTGCCATCACCAATATAAGCAATTTTCACTTTAGAGAGATCGTCATACTGCTGAGCGATAGTTAAAAAATCAGCCATGGCCTGGCATGGATGATACAAATCACATAATGAGTTAATCACCGGCACACTTGAATGAGCCTGCATTTCAACTAAGGTCTTGTGGTCAAAAACACGCGCTACAATACAGTCAGCCCAGCGAGAAATATTGGCAGCAAAATCTTTAACATCTTCACGACTGCCCATTTCACCGTTAGATTGATCTAAATAAACAACGTGGCCGCCTAATTTATTAACCCCAATATCAAAAGTAACACGTGTTCTTAAAGATTGTTTTTCAAATAAAGTAACAACACTTTTACCCGCTAATGCTTGACTGTATTTAGCCGGATTAGCTTTTAAATCTTTTCCCAAAGCAATCAGATCTAACGCCTGTTGCTGAGTCATTTCCATACCTGTTAGCAAATTTTTCATATCTGACTCTCTACTTAAAGGATCTACTTCACGACCTTTGTGCCCACGGCCTGACCAGCAAGCAATGATACTAAATTTTCAGGATTTTTCCAACTTGCCAGCATCACATAACCTAATTGCTCAGCAGCTTGCAGCGCAGCCTTCACTTTAACTGCCATCCCATCCTGGATTACCTTTTCGGCAATAAGTCTATCAGCTAATTGCGTGTTTAGCTCGGGAATAACTTGCTTGTGCGCATCCCAGACGCCATCAACATCGGATAAAAAAAGCAACTCGGCGCCCACCAGTTCACAAATCGTTATCGCAGCCTGATCAGCATTGACATTGTACAAGCGTCCATCATCACCAATAGCGATAGATGAAATAACGGGCAAGTAGCCCTCTTTTAATAAAGTATTTAACAGGGCAGGGTTATTAGGACTGCAAATACCGACCGCGCCTAAATCAGGATCAAGCTGAGTGACTTTACAGCTAAAACCATCCGCAAGCGATAAACCGACAGCAGAAAGACCTGCCTTTAATGCTTTGGCCATCAACAGTTTATTTGAAGTGCCCGCTAGAGCACCGGCCACATAAGGAATTTGCTCAAATGGGGTAATGCGTAAGCCCTCTTTTTTGTAACTAACGATGTTCATTTTCTTTAACACATCTTCAACAATCACACCTCCACCATGCACAATAAGAAGAGGTCGTTGCTCAGTTTGCAAATAAACGGTTAATGCTGAAAATAAATTTTCTAATGCCTGCTCATTTTCAAGTACTGCACCACCAAGCTTAATTAATAAAGGTTTTAATGCTTGAGTCATGTTTAAAAATCCTGCTTACAAAAGGGAAGTGGTGATAGCAAAACCAAAACGTAAATTAATACATTGTATTGCCTGCGATGAAGCACCTTTTAGAAGGTTATCGATAGCACTGAAAGCGACCAGATCTTCCCCGTCCACAGCCCAACCTAAATCACAGAAAGGAGTACCCACCACGTTTTTAAGGGCAGGATAAGTCCCGTCCATCAAACGCACAAGGGGCTTATCCGCATAGGCATTCTGGTAAGCCTGATTAACCTGCTGCGCGGTCACACCCGCTTTTAGCTGCACATTAATACTGGCTAATATACCGCGTTTAAAGCTGCCTAAATGCGGTGTAAATACCACCGGCATCCCCAAATGCTGATCAATTTCAGGTTTATGACGGTGGGTAAAAACCCCATAAGGCTGCAAACTCACCTCACAAAAACTACTGGCGAGGCTCGCTTTACGCCCAGTGCCACTGGCACCACTAGTGGCATTAATAGTGGGTTTTGTATTATCTTTAATTAATCCCGCTTCGACCAGAGGTTTTAATGCTGTTAAAGAGGCGGTGGTGTAACAGCCCGGTACCGCGATTAAATCGGTTTTCTTAACGGCTTCAAAATTCCATTCAGCTAAACCGTAAACGGCTTTTTCTAATAACGCAGGATACTGGTGCGTAAAGCCATAAAATTTATCGTAAAAACCGGCTTCTTGAACACGAAATGCACCAGAGAGATCAAAGACCGCAGTATTTTGAGCAAGAAAAAGCGGCACTAAATCATGACTTACTTCATGCGCCGTTGCCAAAATAACGATATCTATATCAGCACATACTGTTTTAATATCAGCATTGCCCAAAGGCTGCAGAGGTAAATCCACCACACCTAATAAATGCCCGTAAAGTGCAGATAACTTTTTGCCTTTATCAAGACTGCCCGGCGACACATACAAACCAGCCAATTCAATATGCGGATGACGTACTAAAAAATTTGCTAATTCGGCGCCCGTATAACCACTTGCGCCCACTATAATGGCTTTTAACATAAGAAGTTCCATTTCATTTGCGGTATTAAAAAAAGGGAAAATAGTATAAATAGAAATATTCCCGAGAGAAAGACATTTTAATTACATTTGATTATTTATGCAATAATAATGAATACTTACTTAACTAGTATTGTACTTTAAACCTTGCAGCCAAAAAAATAGCTTATTAAAGCAGTAATAAATGCTACTCCATAAAATATAATGACCAATAAACACAGCAGAAAAATATAGAGAAAGAAATAACCTGATAGCTGTTGGTCACTTTAATTATTGACAGGTTGATAATATCTAAATTTTATTTTTGTATGATAGTGTTCTGGCAACTAATTAACAATAAAGCTAAGTATTATTTAGTGCATCAACCCAAATTCAGTTCTGGCAGGACAACTGCATTATCTCTTAACCTTAATTAAAGGTACTGAGTCATTACATTAATACTTTCTTAACATTCATGATTCTTTGGGTGTAATATATTTTTCTGTTAGCTTACTCTCTCTTTTCTTTATTTTTTAAAAGGTGCTCTTATGGCTTTACCTACTTTTTTAAACCTCTACAAAGATCTTATTAAGATACCGTCCATTAGTTCAACGGATCCATCCTGGGATCAAAGTAACTTAAACGTCATTAATCAGCTTGCCAGCTGGTTAGAAGAGTTGGGCTTTAAAAGTGAGATACAAGCTGTCCGCAGTGCGCCCGGTAAATACAATTTAATCGCCACACTCGGTGAGGGTGATGGGGGTTTATTACTCGCAGGTCATACGGATACCGTCCCCTACGACGCGGGTAAGTGGACAACCGACCCTTTTACCTTGACGGAGAAAGACAATCGCTTATATGGTCTGGGCAGCATTGATATGAAAGGTTTTTTTGCCTTTGTTATTGAAGTGTTAAAAGAGATCGATATCAATAAGCTGAATAAACCCCTGCGCATTTTAGCAACCGCAGATGAAGAAACCACTATGGCCGGTGCGCAGGAAATAGCCGAACAAAAAACTTTTCGCCCGGATTATGCCGTGATTGGCGAGCCAACGGGAATGGCGCCTGTTACCATGCATAAAGGCCATATGTCCGAGGGTATACGCATTACCGGCCGAAGTGGACACAGCTCAGATCCGGATAAAGGCCTAAACGCCATTGAAATAATGCATCTGGTGATTGGGGAATTAAAAAAAGTACAGCAACAGTTTAAAGAAAAATACCACAATCCCCACTTTGATGTGCCCTATCCAACTCTTAATTTTGGGGCAATCAGTGGAGGCGATAGCCCCAACCGAATTTGTGGCTGCTGTGAGCTGCACATTGATATGCGTCCTATTCCGGGTATTACCACCAGTGAGCTATTTATTACCGTCAAACAGGCCTTGTCTGAAATTGAAAAGCGCTACCCGAAGAGTGTAGAGATTTACCATTTGCATGAGCCCATTCCTTCATATCAATGCCCGGCGCATTCAGACTTGATTAATAACGCTGAAATTTTCACCGGCAACCCGGCACAGAGCGCTAATTACTGTACCGAGGCCCCTTTTATTCAACAGCTCGGCTGCGATACCATTATTTTAGGACCGGGACACATAAGCCAGGCCCACCAGCCAAATGAGTATTTAGATCTTTCCTTTGTCAAACCAACCAAAGAAGTGATTAAAAAATTAATTAATCACTATTGTGTAATTTAATTACTTAATGAGGTTTTTAGATCCAATAAAGACCTTTATTTTGTGATGGATCGTTGACTGCTGACCTTAATCTGATAGTTTATTGTTGTTACTTTATTTTTTTATGTGATTTTATGTAGTTTTATTACTAATTCGGAGGGCATATGACAGAAGAATATTCAAATTTACGCAGTAACGTCAGTTTATTAGGACAGCTGCTTGGTAAAAGCATTGGTGGTCATCTCGGTGAAGAGTTTCTGGATAAAATAGAAACTATCCGTCAACTATCCAAATCCTCCCGTGCGGGTAATCAACAGGATGGTGTCGCACTGATCGACATGTTGACCCATCTTTCCGATGATGAATTAGTCCCTGTTGCGCGTGCTTTTACCCACTTTCTAAACCTGGCAAATATCGCTGAGCAGTTTCATGGCATTTCTCGCCACTGCGACAGTGGGGTCTGTGCACCGGAGCCAATCAAAGATTTAATAAGCAAATTTAAAAATTCCAATTTATCGCAGCAGGAAATGCAGCAGAGCGTTAATGAATTAAAAATGGAGATGGTACTGACCGCTCACCCTACCGAAATAACGCGGCGCACACTTATCCATAAGCATATCGCCATTAATGACTGTCTGAGTTATTTAGAAATTAGCGATATTTCTGATAAAGAACGCGACCTTTTGTTAAATCGTTTAGAGCAGTTAATCACCCAAGCCTGGCATACCAATGATATTCGCCAAAAGCGTCCGACTCCGGTAGATGAAGCTAAATGGGGATTTGCGACCATTGAAAAAAGTTTATGGCAGGCTGTTCCGCAATTTATTCGCGATCTGGAAAGTGAATTACAAAGCGGTTTAGGTTTATCATTACCCCTTGAAGCGTCCCCCATCACCTTTACCTCATGGATGGGCGGCGACCGAGATGGCAACCCCTTTGTAACCGCCAAAGTAACCCAGGAAGTATTATTATCCAGCCGTTGGGTCGCGGTTAGTTTATACCTTAAAGATATTAGCCAACTCACCGATGAGTTATCAATGGATAACTGCGATCCAGCTCTTCGATCAGTGGTTGGAGATAATGCGGCTGAACCTTACCGTGCTATTTTACGCAAATTGCGCTCGGAATTAAAAGAAACTTTAGCATCTTTAAGTGCCACTTTGCAGAATCAGCGCAGTGATGAAAAAGATATTATCACCACCAGCAAACAGTTAAAAGAACCACTGCTTTTATGTTATCACTCCCTTAAGAATATGGGGATGAACTCCATTGCCAATGGTTTAATTTTAGATATTTTACGCCGCCTCAACTGTTTTGGTATCAACCTGTTAAAACTGGATATCCGTCAAGATGCTGAACGCCACGGCAATACATTATCGGAATTAACCCGCTACTTAGGCATTGGTGATTACAATGCCTGGAATGAAGAAGACAAGCAGGCCTTTTTACTGCAGGAACTTAACAATAAGCGACCACTCTTCCCCTCTCAGTGGAACCCATCTGCAGAAGTACAGGAAGTATTAGATACCTGTAAAGTTGTTGCGCAAACAGATCCTGAAGCTTTAGGTATCTATATTATCTCTATGGCACGCCAGGCATCCGATGTACTGGCTGTACAGTTAATATTAAAAGAAGTGGGCTGTCCGTTCCGTATTCCTGTTGCGCCATTATTCGAAACGCTTGACGATTTGAATAACTCGGCAGCAGTGATGAAACGCTTGTTTGCTATCGATTGGTATCGTGGTTATATCAATGGTATTCAGCATGTCATGATAGGTTACTCCGACTCAGCCAAAGATGCGGGGGTGATAGCCGCCAACTGGGCACAATATACATCGCAGGAGGCATTGGTTAAACTCAGTGCTGAAAATGATATCAATCTGGTTTTATTCCACGGACGTGGCGGCACAATAGGTCGTGGTGGTGCGCCGGCTCGCCAAGCCTTATTATCACAACCGCCGGGATCTTTAAAAGGTGGCTTACGGGTCACTGAACAGGGTGAGATGATCCGCTTTAAATTTGGTTTACCAAAAGTTGCGGTGCAAAGTTTAAACCAATATGCCGCTGCGGTATTAGAGGCTAACCTGCTGCCGCCACCTGCGCCAAAACAGGAATGGCGTGATGTAATGCAACAGTTTTCAGATCAGTCTTGTCAGGAATACCGCCATTTTGTGCGCGAAGAGCCAGATTTTGTCCCCTACTTCCGCAGCGTAACCCCGGAAGTGGAACTGGGTAAATTAGCGCTAGGCAGTCGTCCTTCTAAGCGCAAACCAAGCGGTGGTATAGAAAGCTTGCGCGCTATTCCGTGGATTTTCGCCTGGAGTCAAAATCGTTTAATGTTGCCAGCATGGCTTGGGGCAGGTACCTCACTAAAAACATTATTGAATGAAGGAAAAAAACCGCTGCTTCAGGAGATGTATCAACACTGGCCATTTTTCCACACCCGTTTAGAAATGTTTGAAATGGTATTTTTAAAAGCGGATGAGGAACTCACTAAATTCTACGAAGAACGCCTTGTGCCGAAAGAATTATGGCCACTTGGACAACGTTTACGTGATAACCTCACACTCACTCGAGAGACTGTTTTAGAAACTATTCCGGATCATCAATTGATGCAGGAACAGCCTTGGATTAAGGAGTCTATTTCACTGCGTAACCCTTATGTTGATCCGCTCAACATGTTACAAGCAGAGCTCCTTTACCGTTCACGTGAAAATGGTGATGAAATTTGTCCGGTGGTCGACCAGGCACTGATGGTCACTATTGCCGGTATTGCCGCAGGACTTCGTAATACAGGTTAAGCAATAAAAAAGGTGCAGGCTAAAGGCCAGCACCTTCTGCTCTTTGCCTGATAAGATAAGTGTTAATACAGTTATTTATTTATCACCCTGCTATCAGGTATAATAATACCCCGTGCGCTATTTAGCGCATTTTACAGTTAACACAAAATCCCTTGAACAAGAGAGTTGCAATGAGCGAAGAGAAAACACAGGCATTAAATACCCTAGGCTTACGCTGCCCAGAGCCTGTTATGATGCTCCGCAAGACCGTTAGAAAGATGCAGGAAGGAGAATTATTAAGCGTTATTGCCGATGATCCGGCAACGACTCGAGACATCCCCAGTTTTTGCCGGTTTATGGATCACACTTTAGTTGAAGCTGACATCCAACAAGCACCCTATCGCTATTTAATCCGTAAAGGCGCTTAGATTCCTTAAATACTAAGTGGCTTTAAAACAAGACTAGAGCAACCTTATTGTTCCGTTAGTTATCTCATTCTCCTAGTGCTTGAACAGCTAAATAATTAACCCGATCTCAGGTCAATTATGTGATTTAATTATTCGTTGTTGGTTATTACACATTGCCCCCATTTTTTAAATTATTCTTAACAAAACAGCCAAAAATCAAATTTTTAGTGATCGGATGATAATAGAGCTGATTTTGTGTAGGAAATGATACTAGCGGAGGATCTCGCTGACTGTTTAGGCAGTTTGATAGGCATGAATTTTATTCACTATGCAGCAAAATAGTGGAGCTTATTGACTAGTGCTTATACTGAATATTAAAAGTTATCCTATAAAAAAAGCCCAAAGTCATTAATACCTCGGGCTGTTAACATATCTCAGATTCTATATTACGTTGAGGCAGCACTATGGCAATTTTGTACCACAATGTTTTATCAATACAAAACGAAGCCTAACGCATGGACCTCGACTTAGTTTGTGATCGATGACTCAATTATCAAATCAGTGAAAGACCCTATCAAAAACATAATTGTAGAATCCTAGGATAAGCGAGAAAATTCCAAGCAGAGAGATCGTCTTTCTCATATAAAGACTCATTCTTCGCTTTATAAATAATATAAAATGAAGCAATTTTATATTATATAGAAAAGGAACCTTGTATGTTTATTGGTATTGATCTTGGAACGTCTGGAGTAAAAGTCATTTTAGTTGATCAAAGTGGACTTATTTTAGGAACAAAAACTGTCTCAATATCGGTGTCACGACCTGCACCACTATGGTCAGAGCAGGATCCGGCAGAATGGTGGAGCGCAACCAATCAAGCAATTAAAGCACTCGCCAAAGATATCAGCTTATCTAATGTTAGTGCGATTGGATTAGCAGGACAAATGCACGGTGCTGCATTACTGGATGACAATGGCAAAGTCCTTCGTCCTGCTATTTTATGGAATGATGGACGATGCGCGGAAGAATGCCTCGAAATGGAGCAGTTAGTACCAACAAGCAGGGATATTACCGGCAATATTATGATGCCGGGATTTACCGCCCCTAAATTAAAATGGGTACAAAAAAACGAGCCGGAATGCTTCGCTAAGATAGCGAAGGTATTACTGCCAAAAGATTATCTGCGCTACTGCATGACGGGAGATTTTGCATCCGACATGTCGGATGCGGCAGGCACTATGTGGCTTGATGTGGCAAAACGGGATTGGAATGCTCAACTACTAGCGGCAACAGGGTTAACCCGTCAGCAAATGCCTAAATTATATGAAGGTAGCCAAATCACAGGCACCTTATCAAAAGAGCTTGCTAATGAATGGGGGATGCCTTGTGTCCCCGTCGTTGCAGGGGCTGGTGATAATGCTGCGGGCGCAATTGGAGTGGGTATTACCCAGCCCAGACAAGCGATGCTTTCACTTGGAACATCCGGGGTATATTTTGCCGTTAGTGATGGTTTCAGCGCAAACCCAGAATCAGCATTACATAGCTTCTGCCATGCCTTACCAGCAACATGGCACACAATGTCCGTGATATTAAGTGCCGCTTCTTGTTTAACCTGGGTCGCAGAATTAACGGGAGCATCAAGTGTTCCTGAGATGATTGCCGAGGTTGAAGCGGATGCTGATCTAAATTCAGAAGTGATTTTTCTTCCTTATCTGTCTGGAGAGCGTACACCGCATAACAACCCTGATGCTAAAGGTGTATTTTTTGGTATGACACACGCGACTAAACGTGCAGAGTTAGCTCAAGCCGTCTTAGAAGGGGTTGGTTTTGCTTTAGCTGATGGCTTAGATGCACTCCATGCAACAGGCGTCGAGCCGGAAGAGATTTCATTAATTGGTGGCGGCGCACAAAGTGCTTATTGGCGCCAAATGTTAGCTGATATTTTCAATAAAAAGCTCGCTTATCGAGTTGGTGGGGATGTGGGACCCGCATTAGGTGCTGCGCGACTTGCTCGCCTAGGGTTAGCAGGACAAGAAAAACTTTCAGAAGTTTGCCCCGTTCCAAGACTGATTCAAACTCATCTTCCCAATATTGGAAAGCATGCGGCTTATGCACTGAAGCGCGAAAAATTTCAAAAAATTTATGTCCAATTAAAGGATATTTTTTAAATCAATACTTCCAATAAGTAAGGCATTGATAATCATTAATGCTTTACTTGGCAATATAAAAACCACCGCGATTATGTTAATACGCTAACCCCTAGGTCAGGATATTCTAGACTTATCTGATTTAGAGCAAGCAGATTAACTATTTTTCTACAGCCCGAGCCCGTTCATAAAATTAATATTCACTTAAATCCCCCTCTTTTGGCTTAAAATAAAACACCTAGAATGCATTAATATTTCCTTAATGGCAGCACAGGGGTATGATTCTGTTACAAAATAACTTTAAGCGCTGCGCAAAGTACTTAGCCGTTTGTTGCTCTATTAAAAAGGTAACGCATCACGGCTGATGCTTTTAATTGCTAATTAACCTAAGGAAGCAAAAACATGAATTATCAAACGGTATTTATTACTGGTGCTACAAAGGGCCTAGGTCGAGCACTAGTAATAGATCTTTGCAGCAAAGGATATAAAGTCTTTGCAACCGGACGTGATGAAACTCAGCTGCAGCAACTTATGCAGCAAACAGGCTGCTTAGGGGTCAGTTGCGACCTCAGCCAAGCAGAAGCTGCAGTTGAAATTTTTCAGAAAGCCACAAAAGCGCTGGGCCATATTGATGTGCTTATTAATAATGCCGGCATGAATTCACGAAAATGCGAATTAGCCGAGACAACATTAGAAGAGTTTGAACAACAGTATGCAGTCAATTTACGTGCGCCTTATTTACTTTGCCGGGAAGCAATGCAGCAGATGTTACCTAAAGAGCATGGTTATATTATCAATATTGTCAGTACGGCAGCTAAACGCAGTAATCCAACCATGAGTATTTATAGCGCAATGAAACAGGGATTTGCCGGGTTGAATAATGTCTTAATGAAAGAAGCACAGCCCCATGGTATCAAAGTAACTGCCGTTTACCCCGGAGGAATGAATACCGCCTTCCGCGAGCAGGAACGTCCGCAATATATGCAGCCTGCGAGCGTAGCAACACTGGTTAGCCAATTACTCAGCAATCCCATCGATGTCGTGATCCATGAATTGACTTGCCGTCCTATGGTTGAGCTGGAATAGTCAAAACTAAAAAAGAAATTAAAAGCCCGGGAGAGTGACTCGGGCATCCCCTTAGGATTGTACTAGCCTAAATTGTGCTAATTGCCTACCATTGCAGGCCCCCATCGATAAGTTCTTTATTTAAAGAGCCCAAAATCGATCCCCTCTCCAATATGCTCTTCTCTAACCTATGTATTTCTTTTAATTTTCACGAACCGTACACCTTTGACGGTTCGATTATAGTGATATTTTATCTGCACTCCTATTGCTGCCTTTAAAATCTTAATATAAGTCACTGGACTCCTTAACATAAGATTGCGGCTAATTCTCTCCGTTTTTTGATGCAGAATTGGGTGCTTTTTTTGCAGCAATAATCCGGAGATATAACAGACCCAGAATGGCAGAAAGAAGTGAGGCGAACAAAATAGATCCTTTGGCGCTTTGAAGATATTCAGGTTGCGAGTCAAAGCCCAGTGTGGCTATAAATGTCGACATGGTAAAGCCAATACCGGCTATCAGTGACATACCTATCACGTGCTGCATATTAATGCCCTCCGGTAAACTCCCTATTTTGTAGCGCAGACCAAGCCAGCATGCACCGGAAATGCCAACAAATTTACCAATAACCAACCCAATCACAATACCCAACCCAACTGAATGCTGAAGGGTTTCGATAAGTGAACTGAAGCTAACTTCCACACCGGCATTAACCAGAGCAAACAGTGGCAGGACAAATAATGAGACGGGTAAGTCCAATGCATCTTCCCAGCGGCGCAGGGGAGCACTGCCATGTTCTGCAAAATCACGAACATCCAGCACTTGTTCATGATCCTCTCGATTAGCAAGCGCATCGAGTTGATGACCTTTGTTCTTCTTCATTGCTGTAATTTTAGCTTTCACCTTAGAGAGTAATTCATCTGGCGGTAACATGGGTCGTGCGGGTACGGTTAAAGCAATGGCGACGCCGGCAAAAGTGGGATGAACGCCAGATTTAAGCATCGTCCACCAAGCGGCAATCCCGATCAGAATATAGAAAATTGGCCGGAGGACACCAGCATAATTAGCGATGGCCAAAAACGCGATCAGGGAAAATGAGATCGACAGGAAAATGACAGATATCTCCTGTGTATAGAATAATGCAATCACGACTATCGCACCAACATCGTCTACAATGGCAAGGCCAACGAGAAAAGCTAACAAACTGATGGGAATATGTTTTCTAACTAGGGTCAGCGCACCTAATGCAAATGCCGTATCGGTTGCCATCGGGATCCCCCAGCCAATCTGAGAATCAAGTGACCAGTTAAATAATGAATAGATAACAGCCGGACAAATCATCCCACCGAGAGCACAAAGAATCAACATGCGCCGATTTTCTGCGATAGCGAGATCCCCGGCGAGCACTTCACGTTTTATCTCAAGCCCGATAAAGAAGAAAAAGATAACCATCAAACCATCATTAATAATATGTTTAAGTGAAGCCTGCAGCTCGATATCGCCCAGAAAAAAACCAATCTGCATATGCTTTAGCATCTGATAGGTAGATGAATAATCTGAATTTGCCCACCACAGAGCAGTAATCGTTGCAACCAGAAGAAACACACTGGCCGTTGCCTGCGCGCGGATAAAGTTTGAAAAAGGAGGCTGAATATTATCAAGGCCACGGTGCAGTAAATTATTTTTGTCATCGGTCATTTTAGTAAGCCCTTGTATATTTAAGCTGCGCAGATAAACGATTCGAAGGTTCATTATATCGAACCTAAGGTCCGGCTAAGAGCTCGCTACTTATAAAAACTTAACGCCAGCCAACCATAACCACAACTATAACGCCGCGCGGCAAAAGTCTCTATACCACTCTACAGACTTAACAGTAAGATTCTCAACGAAAAACCTAAAAGTACAATATTTACAGCAATAAAAAGGATTAACCAAACCATATAGTTAACCTTATATATGAGGCTGTCCCCTGAATTGGATAGGTCGCTGAGGTCGTCCTTACTTCCCGGTTGAACTTAGATAATAACTGTTCAATTTCAGGTTGGCTACCCAACTCAGCTGTAGAAATTCTCATTTCCAGCTTCTCAGCTTAAAAAAATCAAGGCAGTTTATATTTACTTGATACTAGGGATCAGCCTTTGGCCTAATCCAGGCTTTATTTTAACTTTTCACTATTGTGAACCAAGTAATACGCCCGCCACTCCGCATTCACCATTCACCATTCACCATTAGATTCCCGAAAAGGGGCATGTGTTACGTTCGCTATTGAAAGAATTTAAGCATGAACTATTAATGCTCGTTTCCGAGAATAAGCGAGCATCGCTGACATTAGCCGAGGTTATTTAGGGCATATAGTACCTTAGAATATTTTTACATCCCTCTAAAGAGAGCATTTTTGCTAAAAGAGAACTGGAAAATAATACTTAGTTAAATAAAACCACTTTAATATTTTATATGCTGATATTTTCAGGCACAGGGGGGGAACAACAGTAAATGGAACTGACAAATTAACTATTTTACTTCACATAATCGGAATAAGGCACGGAAAAATAATTATAAAAAAGTGATAAAATCACAAAAATATAGTTAACTGGCTTATTTCTTCTGTCACATTGAGCATATTGTTCAATTTTGAATATCAGCGATTGAACCTAAGGACTAAATCCATGGATCGAATTTTAAAATCTCGCAAGATAGATCAAACCAGCCTGGGTCGCTGCATGTTAATTTTTATGACGGGGTTATTAGTCAGTATTGGAACATTATTTTGGTGGGGAGCATATAGCCAGCTCGCCACAAGCTTCGATGCTTTTGACGTTAGCTATTATGAAAACGAATTAAAAAGAGTTGCCGGAGTGCTAAAACAGAATCAACTCTCATTCGAACTGCAAATAAAAGACTATGCCCATTGGGATGATACAGAAGCATTCGTATCAGGCGACTATCCTGTTTATATAGAAGAAAACTTTACCCCAATATCGCTCGCGAACAATAAGATCAGCGGCTATCTTATTGCCAGACTGGATGGCTCCTTTGCGGCTCCCCCCATGATACTTTCCGATGATGCTCTTATTCCCATGCCCGCAAAGATGAGATCGGTATTGTCTCCTTTGTTACCAGCTTTAATGACTGCCGATAAACCGACAGCCAACACGGCGCTATTTTGGCTTAATGATCAAGCCACTTTTGTTTCTGGCGTGACCATCACAGATTCTAATGAATCAAGACCCCCAAGCGGTTATCTGTTGTTTTTTCGTCATTTTGATAGCGCTATATTAGATGGATTCAGATCTTTAACCTCGGTCGATTTTACTTTACTGCCGCAGCTTGAAAACAATAAAGCAAACTTTAAGGTGCAGTATTTATCAGACTTGGACGAGCCAGCCTGGGTAGTCAGCAAAAACCTGAAAAATTTACCCGCTATGATTGAAATACAGGGGACAACACATTTAAAAAAAGAACGTTACATGAGCTTTGTATTATTGGGGAGCAGTGTTGCGGGCTTGACACTCTTTTCATTGCTGGGTATTTATCTATGCCTTCATTTTAGGATTCTAAAAAGGCTGCATATTTTTTCTCAGCTTGCGGATAAGCATCGATTGTCACCACAACAGCCTGTACGTTGGCCGATTAAAAATAACGATGAACTTGATAATCTTGCTTTTGCTTTGAATGAGTTAATGTCTGAAGTGGAAGTGAGGCATAAAGAGATGAGTTTTCTTGCAGACCATGATCCCCTTACGGGATTAGGTAACCGACGCTTATTGATGGCACAACTCGATGCCAATATAAACCGGCAGAAACGCCATCCAACTTTTATCAGTACTCTTTTACTTATTGATCTCGATGAATTCAAATTACTCAATGATGGACTGGGACACAATGCGGGAGACGATATTCTTAAACTTATGTCCCTGCGCATGCTCTCACAAGTACGCAATTACGATACGGTTGTTCGCTTAGGCGGTGATGAGTTCGCTATCCTGCTCGATGGCGTTGGACTGGAGATGGCACAATCTTTTGCCGAGCGACTGCTGGACACAATCACTCAGCCCTTCAAACAAAACGGTCAAGACTTGATCTTAAGGGCTTCGATCGGGCTAACGGCAGTCAATAATGGCCTCTGCAAAGAAAATCTGATCAGATATGCTGATTTAGCGATGTACGAAGCTAAACGACGTGGTAAGGGACAAGTGACCATTTTTAAAATGGCTCTGCTCGATACGGTTTCCCGCCGGGTGCTGTTAGAACAGGCACTCCATTCCGCACTTAATGATGATCAGCTTGAAGTGTGGTTTCAACCGATAGTTGATTTGAACAGCGGGGAGGTGGTAAATATGGAGGCGCTATCACGCTGGTCACTTGCCGGAGAATTTGTGCCACCGGAAGAGTTTATTAATATTGCTGAAATAACAGGAATGATTATACCACTGGGGCAACAATTATTCGACAAGGTGGGCTGCGCTCTGCAGGAGTTACGGGTAGAACATCCGAATCTTCAATGCAATATTAACCTATCGGTCAAACAATTCAGGGATAGGAATTTATTTACCGAGATCACCTCCTGCCTAAATAAATATCAGTTGCCCACGTCGGCTTTCCATTTAGAGCTGACCGAAAGTATGGTAGTGGAGACGGAAACAGATATTTTACCTATGATGCAAAAACTGGTTGAGCATGGTTTAAAATTTCACTTAGATGACTTTGGCACAGGATATTCTTCGCTCGATCGTCTCAATAATCTGCCTTTTGATACGCTAAAAATCGATCGCAGCTTTGTGACTTCGCTAGGCATGGGTGATGATATTATGGCTAGAAATATTATCAACATAGGCAACGAATTGGGTCTGAATATTATTGCAGAAGGCGTCGAGACCCAAGTCGAGCTGGATAGATTAATGGATTTAGGCTGCTCCCAGATTCAAGGTTATTATTTTGCTAAACCTATGCCCTTAAGCGAGCTCAAAGACTGGCTGTATGACAAACAGCATCAGGTGATACAAATGAAATCAAAACGACAAGCCTAGGGCTGTTATATCTTAACTTTACACCTACTTAAAGGATAAATAAGGGTGAATAACTGCTAGGAAAACTAAGTAAAATAAGAGGTTAAGCAATCAAATCCAGATAATTTAAATCACTATCAAAGTCCCCCTATCGTTCAATATTGATCAACATTTGCGGCAATTCGTCAGTGTTAAGCTGAGAGTTCTGTTGCCATGCTATGGGAATGTTAAAGAGGGAAATTTTATCAGCTTGCGAATAAAAACCGAAGGTCAGAATTTTAGCGGCTGTAATTCCACCAGCAGTTTCCATGCACCCAAATTCTATGAACCCAAAAATGGGTTGGACAGCGTTTGGTTACTAACATTATTTTACGGGTATTTTTCAAGGAGGCTAAAACGCAAAAATCAACCATGCAAGGTTGATTTTTAAGATTCTTATTACTAAGAATAATTGGAGCGGGCAGCGGGAATCGAACCCGCATTATCAGCTTGGAAGGCTGGAGTAATAGCCATTATACGATGCCCGCATAATATTTTAAATTGTATTCCAAATAGTAAAAAACAATGCCAAGCATTGTATTTTACGTTGCAGTGCGTAAATGCGCTGCTTTTCACAATGCGGCCTTGTGAAATAAATATGGTGGAGGGGGACGGATTCGAACCATCGAAGCTTTCGCGGCAGATTTACAATCTGCTCCCTTTGGCCGCTCGGGAACCCCTCCTAGACTTAAATGGTGCCGACTACCGGAATCGAACTGGTGACCTACTGATTACAAGTCAGTTGCTCTACCAACTGAGCTAAGTCGGCTCCGTCTAAGTGGTGCGAATAATAGAGAAGTTGGGCAAGGCTTGCAAGCCTTTCTTGGAAATACTTGGCATTTATTGACTGTTTGCTTAAAAAAAAATCAACAATGCCTCTTTTCGTTTACAAATCAAACAACCTCCTGTTTTCCGGTCAGTTTGATTTTATGGCAACGTTATATAAACTTGGGCTTCTCTGCTCAACGGGCTAAAAAAAGGGTTAAAACCATTCGCCTTAAAGATAAAATAATTATATTCAGGCAGCAGGGCAAAACAGCAAGTGATAAAAATCCCTGATCATTGTACATACTGACTTTTCAAGGGGATCAAAACCAACTCGGTTAATTTGCCAAACGTAAAGAAATCTCTCCACCGATGAACTCTTTAACTTGACCCTCTATTTCCAATAACAGCGCGCCATGTCTATTAACACCGCGGCAGATGCCCATAGTGATGGTGTCTGCAATCAGTAAGTTGACTTTTTTATCTAAAAAACAATCTAATTCAAACCAGCGGGATAAATAGGGCGTTAAACCAGATTTTTCATAACGGGGTAATAAATATTGCAGCTCTTTAATTAAAATGGCACTTAATTCGTTGCGATCCACACCCGTTGGTATTAATGCATTTAAATCAGCCCAGGGTTGGTTTATTAATTTCGCCTGCTCAGGCGGCATTTTGATATTAATACCGATCCCTATCACGCAGTGGCAAGCGGCTGTTGCCTGGGCATTTAACTCAATTAAAATACCCGCCAATTTTTTTCCCTGGTAATAAATATCGTTTGGCCACTTTAATGAAACGCCCTGTATGCCCATTTTTTCCAGCGTATTAACTACTGCGATACCCACCAGTAAACTCAGCCCCGAGATTTTATCTATACCCGAATCGAAATACCAATAAAATGAAAAATACAGATGAGAAGCAAAGGGTGAAACCCAAGTACGGCCTCGCCTTCCCCTTCCTGCTAACTGATATTCAGCAATACATGTTTGCCCATTTTCTAAATGAGGGATTTGATCTAATAAAATTTGATTTGTCGAATCAACAATTTGCTCAACTTTTATATTGTCATACCCACAAAGTTGGCGAATTTTCTGCTCATTTAATAATTTAATCAGCGTAGCACTTTGATAACCACGCCCGGGGACTTTATAAATATCAACGCCAATCCCTTGTAACCCTTTGATATAGTTATTAACCGAGGTACGCGAAACACCTAGAAGTTCGCCTATTTTTTCACCCGAATGAAACTCTCCATCGGCAAGTAACGTTAAAAGAATATTACCCTGTTCATTCAGTTCCGACATTTGTTAACCGCCTCTGTTAAGTTGCTCTCGCCCATCGCGCAGATAAAGCGCACTTCGTGTTCTAAGTTTATATTAAATTTTTCTTTTACTGTTGTCCGCACTAAATTTGCCAATTGAATAACATCTGCAGCGCAGGCATTGTTTTGGTTAATTAATACCAAGGCTTGCTGCTGATGCACAGCCGCACCACCAATATGAGCGCCTTTTAGATTGGCCTGCTCGATAAGCCACCCTGCCGCTAATTTTACTTGCCCATCCGGCTGCGGGTAATGGGGCATATGCGGATATAAAGCCAGTAACTGCTCTGCTTGCGGCGCTGTTACTAATGGATTTTTAAAAAAACTGCCTGCATTACCCAACTTGGCGGGATCGGGTAATTTTTCACTGCGAATTTGACAGACAGAGGTAAAAATCTGTTTTGCACTCAGTTTTTGAGCCGATTCGGCTGCATTTTTCAAACGGCCATATTGATTCTGCGCTTGCCAGTCCTTAGTCAATTTAAGGGTTACTCTGGTGATTAATGCATCCTGCATTTTTAGTGTTTTAAAAATACTGTCACGGTAGGCAAATAAACACTCTTTGGCGCTCAAACAATGTAATGCGCCCGAATTCAAATCAAGATATTCAACCGACTCACAAAAATCTTTAAATTCTGTGCCATAGGCACCGATATTTTGCACCGGTGCGGCGCCAACAACCCCTGGGATCAAGGCTAAGTTTTCCAATCCATTGATGCCTTTATCAATACAGTCGGCGACTAACTTATGCCAGTTCTCCCCCGCTGCGACTTTTAATAAATAACTATCAGCAGATTCAGTTATATCAACGCCCGACAAATCAACCTTAATCACTAAGCCTGTAAAATCTTCACAGAACAATATATTACTGCCGCCGCCTAAAATTAAGACAGGCTTATTGTCCGCGCGGGTAGTTTTCACCAAGTCTAACAGTTCGGGAATCTGTTTAAGATTGTTAAAATGAAATAATATTTGTGCGTTAACATCAATAGAAAAAGTATTAAAAGCCTTGAGAGAAGTATTAGTTTCGATCATCATTATCCCGCTATGTGAAGTGTAAACCCTGAAGATACAAATTATGAAAGAAGCAGGCATCGGCATCTTCAAGTCGTTTAGGTATCTCCACTGAGTTTACCTTATACCTGTCGTTCAAACAAAATGCTCACGCGACAATAATAACCAGAGAGAAAACAGAGTGGGTGAAAACATCTCATTGACAGCTTGGTTTAATGCTACCGCAGCAGATAAAAACACCTGCCGCGATTCAAAAAATAGTCTGCCCTTTATAACCACAAAAACAGGGTTATCAAGCTGAGCCTCACTCAGCAGTCAGTCTATTACCTAAGAAAAACTGCCTATCGGGGGCTGATATCAATAAATTTATATTATTTATCAAAAAGATAAAGAAATTCTTGATAACCCTGTTCGGCCATATCCTCAAGCTTAATAAAACGCAGTGAGGCCGAATTGATACAATAACGCAATCCACCGGGTGCGGGGCCATCGTCAAAAACATGCCCTAAATGTGAATCCGCAATAGCACTGCGCACTTCCGTTCGTGTGGCAAATAATTGTGTGTCGACCTTTTCTAGCACTTTTTTTGGTTGCAGGGGTTGCGTAAAACTAGGCCATCCGCAGTGTGCATCAAATTTATCTAGCGAGCTAAATAGAGGCTCTCCAGAAACAATATCAACATAAATGCCAGCAGCATGATTGTCCCAATAGTCATTATCAAAAGGTGGCTCCGTAGCGTCTTGCTGAGTCACTTGATACTGAACGTTATTTAATTGTTCGCGTAACTTTTGCTCATCTGGTTTTTTATAGTCAGTCATTTTTCACCTTCATTATCATTGTGATCATTATTAATACCCATGTTACTTCAAGATGCTTTGTCAGGCGCAAGATCGGAGACCAGAGCAAGACGCAACATGAGGTAATGGTTATTCCCTTTGCGATTGGTGCAACGCAGCGCTGGTTTTCGAGCTAGCGCCCCGTAGGGTAAGGCGAATTGTACCCATCTGCGTTGTTATAAAATCTCTATGTAGAATAACTATACTTCAATTTTATGCCTAGCATCTCGGCACAATTTGCCTTACTGACTTTGCATCTTGAAGTATCATGGGTATATACCCAAATTACGTTTAGCGGTACTGATCAAATAATATCAAAACTCCAGCTTAATTTGTAAACTTATTGTTAAGAACTGCTTGACGAATATAATAAAAAACGGTACTAATTTACTTTCTGATATAGATAAACTAATTTTTGAGACTAACTGATGAAATTGTTCTGCCCTATCCTGCTATCCTTACTCCTGATGCAAAATGCGTACGGGTGATCGGTGGCTGAATAAAATCAGTTAAATTTCCAAAAACCCGTGCCCTGCGCGGGTTTTTTTATATCCATAATAACTACATAATATTAATAAAAAGAGGGATATTTTATGTCCGATCAAGTAATAATTTTCGACACGACACTTCGTGATGGAGAGCAGGCATTAAGTGCTAGCCTGACCGTTAAAGAAAAACTACAGATCGCATTTGCTCTCGAACGTTTAGGTGTTGATGTAATGGAGGTTGGTTTTCCGATCTCCTCACCCGGTGATTTTGAGTCGGTAAAAACCATTGCCAGAGAAATTAAAAATAGCCGTGTCTGTGGATTATCCCGGGCATTGCCAAAAGATATTGATGCTGCGTGGAATGCATTAAAAGGGGCGGATGCCTTCCGTATCCATACTTTTATTTCAACGTCCACTATTCATGTAGAAAATAAATTAAAACGCACCTTTGATGCGGTCTTAGAGATGGGTATTAATGCAGTAAAACATGCACGTAATTATACCGATGATGTTGAATTTTCCTGTGAAGATGCCGGTCGTACCCCAATCGACAACTTATGCCGGATCGTGGAGGAAGCCATTAAAGCGGGCGCAACCACCATTAACATTCCGGATACCGTGGGTTATACCTATCCGAGTGAATTTGGCGGCATTATCAAAACCTTATTTAATCGCGTACCTAATATAGATCAAGCCATTATTTCAGTGCATTGTCATGACGATTTAGGTATGTCCGTGGCCAACTCGATTACCGCGGTTGAAAATGGTGCGCGTCAAATTGAATGCACTATGAATGGTCTTGGTGAACGTGCAGGGAACTGCTCACTTGAAGAAGTGGCCATGATTTTACAGACCCGCAAAGATAAGTTGGGATTTACTACCAATGTCAATCCCATGGAAATTTCGCGTACCAGCCAGCTGGTCAGCCAACTGTGTAATATGCCCATTCAAGCAAACAAGGCGATTGTCGGTGCTAATGCGTTTTCACACTCCTCGGGTATTCACCAGGATGGTGTTCTAAAATCACAGAATACCTATGAGATTATGACCCCTGAAAGTGTCGGTATTTCAACCAATAAGTTAAATTTAACTTCCCGCTCCGGCCGCCATGTTATCCAGCATCGTATGCAGGAATTAGGCTACCGTGATACAGATTATGACCTGGAACAGTTGTATGCTAGTTTTGTAGAACTCGCAGATAAAAAAGGACAAGTCTTCGATTATGATTTAGAAGCCTTAATGTTCTTTAATAAAGTCGATTCGGATCCGCAGCACTACAGACTGGAAAGTATTAATGTCCAGTCCGGTTCAGGATTAGTTGCGACGGCCACCATTGTGATGAGTATTGGTGAGGATAAAAAAGTAGTTGAAGCAGCTACTGGGAATGGGCCTATTGATGCTGCATACCAATGTCTAATGCGGATTTCAGGTTTAGATATTAATATGGATGATTACCATATTAATGCAAAAGGTGCCGGTAAAGATGCACTTGGCCAGGTCGATATTGTCGCCACCTACAACGGTCAGAAATTTCACGGTTTAGGCTTATCAACGGATATTATAGAATCATCTACTAAAGCGATGGTGCATGTTATGAATCATATCCATTTGGCAAAAGCCGTTGCCATCGAAAAAGAACAGCTTATTCATATTGATCAGGTTTAATGATACTCAAATTACTTGAGAATGCCGTCATAAGAACCATTAAGTAGTTTGGGTATATAGTTTCAGATGATTTGCGAATTCATAAGGTAACCAATGGGTTGCCTTTTTTTATTTCTATGAGTAATAACAGCATGAAAATTATAGTTATACCCGTTACTCCCTATCAGCAAAACTGCAGTCTGATTATTTGTGAGGAAACAAAAATTGCCGCCATCGTTGATCCCGGGGGCGATCCGTTGCGTATTTTAAATATTGTTGAAAAACAAGGTGTTAAAGTTGATAAAATTATATTAACTCATGGTCATTTAGACCATGTCGGTGGCACTCAGGCCGTTGCTGGCAAATTGAATGTACCAGTGATCGGCCCAGAAAAAGAAGATCTATTCTGGTTAGAGCAATTAGAAGCGCAAAGTCGGCGTTTTGGTTTACCCACAACGGAAAGTTTTTCTCCAAACCGATGGTTGACAGAAGGAGAAGTGCTGGAAGTCGGTAAAATAAAACTAAAAGTACTGCGTATACCAGGCCATACACCTGGCCATATTGCCCTGTATGATAAGCAAAGCAAACAGGTTATTGTTGGTGATATCTTATTCAACGGCGGCATTGGTCGTTTTGATTTCCCGCGTGGTAATCGCTCCTTACTTGTCAGTGGCATTAAAGAAAAATTATTAACACTACCGCCTGAAACAACGGTTTATCCGGGGCATGGACCCACTACTACTATTGGCAAAGAGAAAGCAAGCAATCCTTTTTTACGTTTGTAAATGATGGTGATAATCTTTTAAGCCTGTCTCTTTATAAAATATTGGTTTGCAAAATATTTCTTTTTTAAATCAGGCAATTTCTATTTTTCACTTCGTAAGTCGAATTAATCTTTTCTTTTTTATGTAAATCAGTATTATTTAAAATTAAAACGCCCTAATGCCAACATTCAGATGTATATACCCAAATTATTTGAAGATGCAAGAATCAGCAAGACGATAAATGATGAAATTCTAGGCAGAAGGCTGATGATCTAGTTATTCTAAATCAAAGCTTTCTAACAACGAAGATCGTCGTTTATCACCTTGCCCTTCGGGAGATTCGCCTGAAATAACACCGTAAAATCAATAACAAAAAAATGACGGTTAACAGGCTTGATTGGATATTTTTCTGGATTGGCAGCATTATTTTTTTAGGAGTAACAATGAGTTCTCGCGGTAAATGGTCCTGGTTACACAGCCCCATAACAGGTGGTATTCTTTTAATTATTGCAGCAACGACTGCACTGTTCTGGGCAAATTTAGCCCCCTCTCTCTACCATCACGCTTGGCATGATGCTCTATTCTCGGTTTCTTCAGGATTTAGCGCCACTATCTATTCGATTAGTCTCCATCAAATTGTAAATGAATTCTTGATGGCGATTTTCTTCTTTTTCATTGGCTTAGAAATGAAACGTGAACTCTTAGATGATGACCTTTCTACCCTTAAAAAAGCCGCTTTACCATTATTTTCCGCCTTAGGGGGAGTTGTTCTTCCCGCCAGCATCTATTATTTTTTCAATGCAGGGACTGATACGGTTAATGGCTGGGGTATCCCAATGGCAACGGATATTGCCTTTGCATTAGGTGTGCTGGCAATGGTCGGCAGTCGTGTCCCTCTTTCTTTAAAAATATTTCTATCGGCATTGGCGATCGGTGATGATTTAATGGCAGTATTGGTTATTGCCATCTTCTATACCGAGCAAATCTTTGTTAATGAATTGCTGGTTGGTTTCTTAGGATTAATTGTCCTGGCAGTCGCCAATAAAATGGGTGTACGCAACCGCTTAGTTTATTACTCTATTGGTTTAATCATTGTCTGGATCAGTTTTTTAGCTTCTGGGGTCCATGCGACTATTGCGGGCGTTGCTGTCGCGTTTACTATCCCTTCTCGCCGGGAAATATCCATGGGAAATTATTTAATTACGGCTAAAGGGTTACTTAGCGGCTTGGACAAGGAACGCCACAATAAAGCCGATGTATTAACTAAAAATGCCATTTCATCTTTACGCGAAATCAGAGATTTAAGTTATCAGGCATCGAACCCTTTACAACTTAAAGAAGAAGCACTGCACCCTATTTCAGCCCTGTTTATTGTGCCATTATTCGCACTGGGTAATGCCGGTGTTATTGTGGATGACAGCATGCTGGCAGAGTTAACTAACCCTATTGTGTTAGGCATTGCAGCCGGCCTTATTATTGGTAAACCTCTGGGTATTTTTCTGTTCGCTAAGCTTCTGACCCTTTTAAAATTGGGCCAACTCCCGGAGGGTGTCACATGGAGGCATATTATCGGGACCGGTTTCTTAGCAGGTATGGGGTTTACTATGTCGCTCTTTATTAGCGACCTGGCCTTCTCTGAGCCAGAGCAGAAGATTGTCGCTAAAGTTGCCGTGCTGTTAGCATCAATCATATCCGGTATTGTAGGTTATCTGATTTTGATCAGCGCCCCGGTTATCAAAAAAGACAATAAATTAAATAGTTAGAGATTATCTAATGAGTCAAAACCTGCTATTTTTGCAGGCTTTTTTACAACAGGAATTATTTATGACCACAGATCCAAAACACTTAAAAAGAATGAAAGCCATTAAAGAAAAACAAGATCAAAAAATCGCAGCTGCGGATCAAGAGCGCGGTGTCACCATTTTACTGGCAGGACCCGGTAAAGGTAAAAGCAGCTCCTCTTTTGGTATGTTAGCGCGTTCCTTAGGTCACGGTCATAAAGTGGCAGTGGTACAGTTTTTAAAGGGTGCGATGTCGACCGGGGAAGAGATGTTTTTTAGCCAGCAAGATAATGTTGATTGGTATGCTATGGGTGATGGTTTTACCTGGGAGACTCAAAATAAAGAACAGGATATTGCTAGTGCAAAAAGAGCCTGGGCTAAAGCTGAAGCCTTATTGGCCGATGATAGATACCAATTGGTTATTCTTGATGAAATCACCTATATGTTCAAATTTAACTATTTAGAACTCCAGCCAACGCTGGATGCACTGAAAAATCGTCCCGAAAAAATGAATGTTATTTTAACCGGTCGAGGCCCCAAACAGGAGTTAATCGATGCGGTGGATACCTATAGCCATATTTTAGATGAAAAACATGCTTTTAAAGCGGGCGTAAAAGCGCAGCCCGGGATTGAATGGTAGAAAAAAGGCTGGAAAGCTGAAAGCCGAAAGCTAAAAGCGGGTTGTTAACCTTCCCGCCTTATAGCCTTATAACCTTATAACCTTATAGCCTTATAGCCTTATATCTATTCTATTCCAGAATGGCGTAATAAAGCCTCAATACTCGGTTCACGGCCCATAAAGTTTTTAAACAGTTCCATTGGATCGGAACTGCCGCCCTTTTCTAAAATCGCCTGAAGAAACTCACGACCCGTCTCCTCGTCAAAAATACCGAACTCTTCAAAGCGGGAAAAAGCATCTGCAGATAAAACTTCTGCCCATTTATAACTGTAATAACCTGCCGCGTAACCGCCCGCAAAGATATGGCTAAAACCATGCTGGAAACGGTTAAAGGATGGAGGTCTAATAACAGCTACCTGATCGCGCACGTCATTCAAGACTTTTTCCGCCTGCGAGCCTTTCTCTGGCTGGTATTGATGATGTAATACAAAATCAAATAAAGAGAACTCTATCTGACGCAGCATCATTAATGCACCGTTGTAGTTTTTAGCGGCTAACATTTTCTCAAGCAGCTCCGCTGGCAAGGTTTCACCTGTTTTGACATGCCCGGAAATTAGGGCTAATGCTTGTGGTTCCCAGCACCAATTTTCTAAAAACTGACTGGGTAACTCAACCGCATCCCAAGGCACCCCATTAATGCCGGATACCGAAGCGGATTCGATTTTGGTCAGCATATGGTGAAGACCATGGCCAAACTCGTGAAACAGAGTAGTGACTTCGTTATGAGTAAATAACGCTGGTTGATCGCCAACCGGTTTAGTAAAATTACAAGTCAAATAAGCAACGGGTAATTGCAGCTGTCCATTAACTAAACGACGACGAACCCGGCAATCGTTCATCCATGCACCACCCCGTTTATGGGCTCGCGCATAGAGATCCAGATAAAAACTACCCAGATGATTTTTCTGTTGATCGTAGATCTCAAAAAAGTGTACATCCGCATGCCAAGTATCAACGCCTGGAATCTCCTTAATAGTTAATCCAAAGAGACGGTGGACAACTTCAAATAACCCCTTCAGCACATTATTTTCAGGAAAATAGGGACGCAGTTCCTCATCGGAGATAGCATATTTCTGCTGCTTTAGGCGCTCGGCATAATAACTTAAATCCCAAGACTCTAAATGCTCAATCCCGTCTAAGCCTTTAGCAAAGGCCAATACCTCGTCGCACTCCCGCAGACCTTGAGGATAAGATTTTTCAGCAAGCTCGGTTAAGAAATTAATAACCTGCAGCGGGCTTTCAGCCATTTTAGTGGCTAAACTGTAATCAGCGAAATTATCAAAACCTAACAATAAAGCCAGTTCGTGGCGCAGCGCTAATATTTTTTCAATAATGTCTGAATTATCAAACTCACCAGCCTGCGGACCTTGATCCGATGCGCGCGTTGCAAAAGCCTGGTAGACCTCGTGGCGTAATGTGCGATTTTTTGCATAAGTCATTACCGGTAAATAACTTGGGAAATCCAAGGTTAATAAATAGCCCTGCTGATCTTTTTCCTGAGCCGCTTGTTTTGCAGCGGCCAAAGCACTTTCAGGCAAACCGTCTAATTCCTTAACATCGGAAATCAATTTACTCCAGGCTAGCGTCGCATCCATGACATTATTACTGAACTCTGATTGCAACTGCGAAAGTTGTTGGGTGATCTCACCATAACGTCGCTTTTTATCTTCAGGCAAAGCAATACCGGATAATTTAAAATCACGCAGCGCATTGTTAATAACCTTCTGCTGTTCCTCTTTTAAATTTGTAAATTCATCACTTTTTGAAATACTGAGGTAAGCGTCATAAAGACCTTGATGCTGGCCCACAAAAGTTGCGTATTCAGCAAACAAAGGTAGACAGGCATCATGTGCCTGACGGAGCGAATCATTACTAACAACGGCATTCATATGTCCAACCGGTGACCATAACTTGCCGAGATGATCATCCGCTTCATCCAATACATTAACAAAATTATCCCAGGTGAAATGCGTTAAGCTTTGCAGTTTCTCTTCTATTAGCGCTTTATTATTGCTGATCGCTTCAGTCACGGCCGGTACTATCTGATCCGGGGTTATTTGGCTAAATGAAGGCAAACCATCTGTTTGCTTGATACTTGATATTTCAGAATTATTCATAGCGGTCTTCTATATAAAGAAAAAATTACGGCTTTATATCCAAACAACTTAAAGATGCAGTCTTCAAATAATTTGGATATAGATTATTATAGAGAGATAGGGGCATTTGATGAAGAAATCAAGCCTCTGCTAATAGAGATTCAACGTTCACTTTTGCAGAGGTCATTATCAGAATGAGTATTGCCAATATATTTCGGCACTATTTACAGGTAATGTTTTATCGGTAATCGGCTAAGGAGACGCTTGCTTATGGCGGCATACAGCTTAAATGCTGATCTCGTCTAATGCTGTACTTGGGGTTTCGCCCTGTGCGTACCAGGATGTCACTTTTTGCTCTAACATCTCCAGACCAATCCCTTTTAAGGAGGAAAATAGCTCTACCTGAACATCGCCTTCAAAGTTTTTAGCTTCTTCACGCATTTTCAACAAGGTTGTTTTACGTGCACCCTGTTTTAATTTATCAGCTTTAGTTAATAAAGCTAACACTGGAATATCAGCATCAATCGCCCAATAAATCAATTGCTGGTCAAGCTCTTTAAAGGGTTGACGAATATCCATTAAAACAACTAAACCTTTTAATGATTCACGCTCCTGTAAATATTCCCCTAAAGATTTTTGCCATTTTAACTTCATGGCGAGCGGCACTTTAGCAAAACCATATCCCGGCAAATCAATTAAACGCTTGCCCTCTTCAATCTCAAAAACATTGATTAATTGGGTACGACCAGGTGTTTTACTGGTACGTGCTAAGCCTTTCTGACGAGTCAATCGGTTAAGCGCACTGGATTTACCTGCGTTTGAACGCCCGGCAAACGCAATTTCAATACCACTTTCTGGGGGTAAGTGCTTATCTAAATGACGAATATCCGGCGCACTGATTAAGAAATGCGCTTTTTGAAAATGTATTTTTTGAAATTCCAAGATATGCCTCGTTATGCCATGTAGCAAAATTGTTACTTGTATTAAATTTGTGTAAACTACTGTTTGGGCGGATTATAGCATGCTTAAACATATACCCAAATCATTTGCAAACGCGGAAATCAGAAAATAAAATAGAACACTTAAGCAACGCGAGATGACGTTTATACAACAACAAAGATAGTTATCTCTCGTTTTTCCCTATTATCACTAAACAGTTAAGCTAACTGACGTTACAATATTGACAGCTAAGGTTATCTCTAGGGTTGAGTGACGGATTCTGATTTGCAAATGGTTTTGGCCAATACATACTTTTAATAAAAAAATGGACAGTTATGAATAAATTATTAATAGCATTCGTTGCGGTACTGAGCTTCTCCAGCTTTGTACAAGCACAAGGAAATATTGAAGCAGGTAAGGCAAAGTCTGCAACATGTGCCGCTTGCCATGGTGCTGATGGAAATAGCGCATCAAATCTATATCCCAAATTAGCGGGGCAGCATGCACCTTATTTAGAAAAACAACTGCAACAGTTTAAAAATGGCGAAAGAGCAAATGCAATAATGATGGGCATGGCCAGCGTGCTTTCAACGCAAGATATGCAAGACTTGGCAGCCTATTACGCAAGTAATACAATGACGCCTGAAATGGTTTCACCCGAGATAGTGACAGCGGGAGAAAAACTTTATATGGCTGGCAAAGCAGATCGGAAAATGGCTGCGTGCACTGCTTGTCACGGACCCCGTGGCAATGGTTTGGAGCTGGCTAATTTTCCTAAAATTTCCAGTCAACATCCCGCTTACATAAAAGCACAGCTTGAAAAATTCCGCAGTAAAGAGCGTATGAATTCTCCAAACGGCATGATGAATGATGTAGCGGCTAAATTAAGTGACGCTGATATCGAGTTACTTTCTAAGTACATTTCAGCATTACATTAAGCACAACATCTTAAATCGATAACGATACCCAATCTAGCTCAGGATGTTAATACATCTTGAGCTAGATTGGGTATGAAAGCCTTTGTGTCTCTCTATAACCCATAGAAACGCTTTTCTATCTGCTTTTTAAACACGATCATATCTGTTATTCTGCGTATATATTAATTCCCTATTTAAACACCCTGTAAAAAATAACAGCTAAAGGTAAATTGTCATGTCACGTACTAAAAAAACCCGCACCGCAGGCAATTCAGACGCAAAATTTGATGGTCAACGAAAAGAATCCTCTGCACAATCGCAGGTATCTCGTGAAAATAAACGTCAGTCTAAATTAAAAGGTAATAAAGCCGGCGCCCGTAATGCGATAGAGTCAAAACAACAACAAAATACCAAAAAAGGGATAAATGATCACCGTATCGGCAGCCAAAAAGCGGTACCTTTAACTGTGGCTAAAGAAGTACCTGCTGATATTGCTAAAGTGGCTCCTCAGCCAAAAACCAAAGTGGTAAAAATCCCGGCTGAAGTAAAACCATCACCTGAAGCAAAACAAGCGCCTGAACAGGAGATCGTTGAAATTGAGAATGATCAACGCCTGAATGAACTGCTTGAACAACTTGATAATGGTGAAAAGATTTCGAAAACGGATCAATCCTGGATTGATAAACAGATGCTGCGTCATCAACAGTTGATGAAAGAGCTGGGTTGGTTAGACGATGAAGGTGAAGAAGATCTTCTTCAACAATTTGAAGATGCAGGCTCTGCATTAAATGAATTTAAATAAAAACGGGAAATTATAATGCAATTAAATGTTTTATTAGCAATATTTTTGGTTGTGATCATTATTGGCTTAGCTTTTTACGTAGTCATTTTGCTTTACAAAATCAAAGTGCAAAAGGCCAATAAGCTGGCAATGGTCGCTGAGCAAAAAAAGCAACAAACCATCGGGCAACAACAACGAAATGATACAATTTGTGAGAGTATCCGTGTTATCGCACTCGCTACCGCGCAAAAACAGTGTAATGTTTCTGAAGCAGCAATCCGTTTAACAGTCCTGTTGGAAGCTTTATTGCTTGAGCAACCCATTGACCTTATTAATAGCTATCCCGCTTTGTCTGAAATGTTTGATAAAGTAAAAGACATGCCAACCCATGACGAGCGTAAAAAAGTGCCGGTTAAAGAGCTCAAAGCATTGGATAAAAAACGTGAAAAATTGGAATCTGAACTTGAACAACAAATAATGACAGAAGCACAACAACTCGCCAATTTTTCAGTATAACAATAAAGGCCAAAACATGGATAAGTTCGTTTGGGATCAAGCATTAATCGAAAAATATAATTACAGTGGACCAAGATACACCTCGTATCCTACTGCCTTAGAATTTGACGAAGCTTTTACTTACCAGGAGTCCATTGCGGCAACTGAAGTTTATCCCGAGCGATCGCTTTCTCTGTATATCCATATCCCCTTTTGTCATAAAATTTGTTACTTCTGTGGTTGTAATAAAATAATTACACGTCATCAGGAAAAAGCAGATATTTATCTCGATTATTTAGAAAAAGAAATCAAACAACAAGCCCTCCATTTTAAAAATCGTCATGTCAGTCAGTTACACTGGGGCGGGGGAACGCCAACCTTTTTATTACCCGCTCAAATCACCCGTTTAATGACCATGCTTCGTGAAAACTTCAGCTTTAACCCGAATGCGGAATTAAGTATTGAAGTCGATCCGCGCGAAATTGAATTAAGTACCATAGATCACCTTGCTAACGAAGGTTTTAACCGTCTCAGCCTTGGCGTACAAGACTTTAACAAAGAAGTCCAAAAGGCGGTCAATCGTGATCAGGACGAGGACTTTATTGTTGCGCTATTAAAGCGTGCTAAAGAGCAAGGTTTTCAATCAACAAATCTGGATATGATCTACGGTTTACCACTGCAGACAAAACAAAATTTTGCTCATACCTTAGAAAAAGTAGTCGAGCTTGATCCGGCGCGTTTATCTATTTTCAATTACGCTCACATGCCGAGTATTTTTCCGGCACAGCGAAAAATCAATGAAGATGATATGCCCAGCCCTGCTGAAAAGCTGGAAATTCTACAATATACCATTGAATTTTTAACTCAGGCGGGTTACCAGTTCATCGGGATGGATCATTTTGCAAAACCCACAGATGAACTTGCTATCGCGCAACAAAAAGGTGTTTTACATCGTAACTTTCAAGGCTACACCACCCAGGAAGATGCAGATCTTTTAGGAATGGGCGTGTCAGCGATTAGTCAAATTGGTCACAGTTATTCACAAAACCAGAAAAAACTTTCCACCTATTATAAACAAATTGAACAATCAGGCCATGCGCAATGGCGCGGTGTTGGTTTGAATGAGGATGATTTAATTCGTCGGGAAGTGATTAAAAAGCTGATTTGTAACTTTAAATTAGATGTTTCTGAGATAGAGAAACAGTTCAATTTAAACTTTAAAAATTATTTTTCTGAAGATATTAAATTATTACAATGTTTTATTGATGATAAGCTTATTGAAATGACGGATGACAGCATAACAGTCCTAGCCAAGGGACGGTTACTGATTCGTAATATCTGTATGTGTTTTGATATTTATTTACGCAACAAAGCACGTCAGCAGCAGTTTTCTCGTGTTATCTGATCCTATTATTGGCAACTATTATATCGGCATTATGTCCGGTACCAGTCTGGATGGGATTGATGTCGCTATTGCCCAGCGCACCCGGCATGGTTTTGTACAAATTGCCGCTGCAGCGCCCGCACTGGATAATAAGTTACGCCAACAAATTTTAACTATCTGCCAAGACAAAAAAGTTGAACTGCAAACACTGGGAGAAGTCGATTTTCAATTTGCCTGTGCTTGCGCACATGTGGTTAATCAACTGCTTGAGGACAGTCGACTTAGTGCTGCGCAGATCGAAGCGATTGGCAGCCACGGACAGACTATTTTTCACTCCCCAAACGGCGCTTTTCCTTTTACCCAGCAAATAGGAGACGCCAATTTAATTGCCGCTAAAACGGGCATTACCTGTGTTGCCGATTTCAGGCGCATGGATATGGCCTATGGCGGACAAGGTGCGCCTTTAGTGCCTGCTTTTCATCAGGCATTATTTGCCAAATCCGGGGAAAATAGAGTTATCCTTAATATTGGCGGTATTGCTAATATTACTATTCTTGAATCTGACAACAAAGTATTAGGTTATGATACCGGTCCGGGTAATACCTTAATGGACGCCTGGTGCGAGAAAGTAAATGGAGAGTGCTATGATAAAAATGGTGAATTTGCCTTCCAAGGTGAGGTTTTACCGGCCTTATTAAAGTTGTTACTTAGCGAGCCCTATTTCAGCCAATCTCCCCCCAAGAGCACCGGGCGGGAAAAATTTAACCTGCAGTGGTTAGCTAAAAGATTAGCACAGCTTGATAGCGGCTTAAACTCAAATGCGGATATTCAGCGTACTTTATTAGAGCTTAGTGCCGTCACCATTAGCGAACAGATACAATTACATAGTGCTGCATGCGCTGTATTTGTTTGTGGAGGAGGAGCACTAAACCCTCTATTAATGCAACGCTTACAAGCCTTAATGCCCGACTACTGGGTCAGTGATACAGCGGCTTTGAATATTGACCCGATGTTTGTAGAGGCAATCGCTTTTGCCTGGCTTGCTGAGCAACGTCTGTTAGAAAATACAATCCCGCTAAAAGCTGTAACAGGTGCCCGGCGGGATGCGCTATTGGGCTGTGTATACCGACCATAATATTATTTATTTTGAATTGCTAAGGCCTTATAAAATAGCCAACTATCCTCCATCACATTTCTATGATTAGTTTTTCATCTTTAATTGTCAAGTTACATATAACCTATTACCATGGTTCTTATTTTTAGTATGGAGCAATGAATATGCCCTCGGTGATAATTTTATTGACCTTTTTATTTTCTTGTTCTGTATCGGCGGATATTTACACTTGGCAAGATGCCGGAGGTGTGACCCATTTTTCCGAGAAAAAACCTGCCCAAGCCTTTAAAACAATTGCCAGTGATTTTAACCATCATAAAACCTATCAGCAGGGAGTTAAAATTTCTTATGATGTTGAAGCATTAACACCACAAACTGCCAGTGTGGAAAATGCCGGGTTAAACGTACAAACTGATTTGATTAAAGAGTCCCAACAACGACAAAAATGAATCAGACCCAATCCATTTTAAGCGGCTTGAGCCCTCATCTTGAAAGGGGAATGCCAAGCTTGTCGATCATTAACTTATTCGCTATGGTACAAAGATAGAGACTCAATGGTGGTATTAAAGTGATATTAAATACATTGGCACAAATGTGAGTGCTTCTAGGAGGTATTTAACGCTCCCCAAAATGCTCATGATATTGGCGCGACGGCATTTGCATTGCTTACAAAAAATCAACTCCGCTGGCAAGCAAAACCACTCGATACAAAGACTATTAATAAGTTGAAAACAGCCGGTTTATTGTATCATTTTCTGCCACCGCAAATATTACCGCACGCTTTATATCTGATTAATATGGGTCATCCACAACAGCCCGCTTTAGAAAAGTCCAAAAATGCATTTTTAGATGAAATACAGCGCTGTGAGCAATTGGGCATTACAGAAAACTACCTCGGTGAAATTGGTAATTGAAAATACAGCGGGACAGGGTACTCATTTAGGGTCTAGCTTGGAGCAGTTAGCAAGATAATTGAGCATATTGAAGATAAGACACGGATTGCTGTGTGTATTGATATCTGTCACACATTTATAGCCGGTTATGATCTGCGTACCCGGCAAGCCTGTGAAGAAACTTTTACAGCCTTTGCGAATATCGTTGGTTTTGAGTTTCTAACTGCCATGCACATTAATGATAGCAAGGCAGCGCTCTCGGGCAAAGTAGATCGCCATGCTTCCTTTAGGTACTGGGGAAATTGGTTGGAGTTGTTTTAAATATATGCCCATGATACTTCAAGATGCAAAGTCAGCAAGGAAAATGGTGCTGAGATGCTAGGCATAAAATTGAAGTATAGTTATTCTACATAGCGATTTTATAACAACGCAGATTGGCACCATTTTCCTTGCCCTACGGGGCGCAAGCTCGAAAACCAGCACTGCGTTGCACCAATCGAAAAGGGAATAACCATTTAAGATGTAAATGCTTGCATTTACATCTACCGCTAGAGGGTTAACGCAGTTAATCGCTCGAAAGGTCATGTTGCGTCTTGCTCTGGTCTCCGACCTTGCGCCTAACAAAGCATTTTGAAGTAATATGGGTATATTATGCAGGACAATAGATTTGAGCCTATCCCACTGCAGTTAGAAACAACCCATCCCAATATTTGGCCCCAGGAAATACAGCAATTGGAAAAATGGGCATAATGTAGCCACATAGCCTGAAGATTAATAGTTATCTTATTTACGAATAATAACGACAAGTTATATTTTATCTCTTGCAAACTGTGTTCATTATTATAATAATAAATTGCGAGCCAGATCACTGCAACATATTGTTTAATGCAGGATTGCTCTTTATGTTATGGTTCTATATAAAACTTACTAATACTTAATTCTTGAACAACCATCATGGCACACTCAGTGAGTTAAAAAAGGAAAAAGATGTCAATATTTCAACCACTTAAAGATCTTACTGAATCTTACCTTTCAGCGGAGCAATGTGCATTTATTGAACGAGCCTATCGCTTTGCTTATCTTGCACATGAAGGTGTTAAACGTGCCAGCGGCGAGCCTTACATTACTCATCCCGTTGCTGTCGCTGAAATTCTTGCAGGAATGCACCTTGATCATGAAGCAATAGCAGCTGCTTTACTGCATGATGTTCTGGAAGATACCGATGCAACCTATCAAGAACTCGCAGATGCATTTAATACTAGCGTAGCGGAACTCGTAGAAGGGGTAACCAAGTTAGATAAAGTAAACTTTAGAAACCACAAAGAAGCTCAAGCCGAAAATATTCGCAAAATGCTGATCGCAATGTCCAAAGATTTTCGCGTGATGTTGATTAAACTTGCGGATCGCGTCCATAACATGCGCACATTAGGTTCACTTCGACAAGATAAACGGCGCCGTATCGCCCAGGAAACATTTGAAATATTTACGCCTATCGCCGACCGATTGGGTCTTCATAATCTCAAAAATGAATTAGAGCATTTAGCTTTTAAGGCACAAAACAGAGCACGTTATAATGTCTTAAAAGAGGCAATTAATAAAGCACAGAAGAATCGTAAAGACTTTATCCAAAATATTTGTGCTGAGATTTCAGATAAACTGCAAACCCTGCCGATGGAAGCAAAAGTAATTGGCCGTCAAAAAGACCTCTACAGTTTGTATACCAAAATGCGTCAAAAAGGTTGCCAGTTTCATGATGTGATGGATGTCTATGCTTTTCGAATTATCGTCAAAGACCTTGATAGTTGTTATCGGGCTTTAGGCCAAGTACACCATCTTTATCAACCTAAATTAGGCCACTTTAAAGATTATATCGCGATCCCTAAAGCCAATAGTTATCAATCAATACATACTACCCTGCTCACTCATCATGGCGTAAATATTGAAATTCAAATTCGTACTGAAGATATGGATGAAGTGGCTAAATATGGTATAGCGGCACATTGGGGTTATAAAGAGGGCAGTAATAATCAGAATATGACTGCGCAGTTACAAACCCGCAACTGGTTCCAGGGCCTGTCTGATCAGGAAGATCATACAACTAATTCAGTTTTAATGTTAGAAAATATAAAACAAGAGTTGGGCAAAAATGAAATACATGTTTTGACTCCGCAGGGTAAGATCATTGTCTTGCCTGCACAGGCAACGCCCGTTGATTTTGCCTATGCACTGCACACCAAAATAGGTCACAGATGTATAGGTACAAAAGTGGATAACGAGTTTGCCCTGCTGAGTAATAAATTGGAAAGCGGCCAAACCATTGAGATCATCACATCGGATGAAGAACATCCCTGTGGCGATTGGTTAAATTTTGTTGCCACTCATAAAGCACGCCTCAATATTCGCCAGTACCTGAAACAACTGCCTCAGGAGCATACAGTGCCAGAGGGCAGACGTTTATTAAAACAGGCACTTGGTAGTACCAATTTAACCGATATTCCGCAAGAAAATATCGACAAACTTCTTGCCGATCATCGCCTGAATGATTTTGACAGCCTATTAAATGAAATAGGCAGCGGCAAATTGATGAGCATTATTGTTGCCCGCCGTTTACGTGGCAATGCCGCTGAATTAACGGAATCTGAGCTCAAACAACAGAACCGGAGAAGTGCTATCAAAGGCACAGAAGGAATGATGGTTTCCTATGCAAAATGCTGTAAACCCTTACCGGGTGATGCCGTTATTGCACATACCAGTCCAGGCAGAGGTTTAGTTGTTCATGCCAAGCATTGCCATAATGTCACTGGGTTTGAAGATGAACTGGATAAATATATTCCCGTTGAGTGGGACATGAATGTGATGAATCAGTTTGAATACTCTAGTGACCTGATTATTATGATGATTAACCATAAAGCAGGCCTTGCCCAGCTATTTAATCTAATTTCCAAATGTAATGCCAATGTTGTTGAGATACAAACAACGGAATTACCCGATCATCTCTATTTAATAAATTTAACACTAGTGGTTATTAACCGGATCCATTTATCCAAAGTAATGCGTCAAATTAAAAAACTACCCAGTGTTAAAAGTGTTAAACGCAGTAATCAAAAGGACAGATCAAAAAGGCAAATTAATTGAAATTGTTTAAGCAACTCTCGCTATTATTTATATCGACGGCACTTGTCGCCTGCAGTCTAAAAACAGCTGACAGCATGACATCTAAAAACATGATCTCGAAAAACAGGGTATTGCAAAATACAGCGTTCTCACAGATCCAAAAAAAATGGCAATTAGAAAGCATTGACGGCACCCCTATTAGTGCCGAGATAAGCTCAACCTTAGCGATTGATCCACAGAGGCAGGCAACGGGGAGACTTGCCTGCAATAACTTTTTTGGCAGATTGGAATTAAAAGATAATACGCTTAAGATTGATCAGATGGGCAGCACACGGATGCTTTGTGCCGGGGTAATGAACGAGATAGAAATGATCGTTTCCAGTGTGTTGAATAACCGCTCAGAAATTAACTTCACGAACAATAGATTATCTCTTACAGGTCAAAAACACACTCTTATCTATCGCGCTGACAGGTAGATTTTGAAACAATCTGCAAATCTTATCCTGATTGGCTTCTTGCAAGCCCTACCAGACGCGAAAAAAGACGTTTTAGCAGAGGTGGGATTGAATCAGTGCCTCGCTCTTCAACGGCATTGGCTATCGCTAAGCCTAACTCTGGTTTAGAATATTTATGGACCGCTTTATCAATAATTTTATGGGTTGTAATACGTGCTAAATCTTTTTCAGTATAGTGTGCAGCTTCAAGATAAACATTGGCAAAACCATGATCAAAAAACAGGTGTTCAATATCCAAGGCGGGTAAAACCACAAGACGATTAACTAAAGAATCCTTCACCAATAACATCTCTGCCACCCGTGCTGCATATTTTTGTCCGGCGGCATCACCGTCGGTTAAAACAAACCATTCAATGTGTAAGTCTTGTGCTAACTTAATCAATGGCGCGACACCACATTGTGCAAACTCAAGAATCTGTACACCTTCGACAACAAGATTGTAACCGCATAAACGCGATAACTCCGTCAATAACCACGTTTCGGTCTCCCCTTCAACCAATAACCAAGAACGGGCAAACAGGCTCTGCGGTCTGGTCATGCGAATATGAAAAGCAACACGACGCAAATCGTTCTGGGAAAAGTGTTTTAGATTTAATGAATAACTCTGGGTCAAACCAGTACAACGCACTAAACGCTGAACACAACTTAATGGCAGAAATGACAGTAACTGACTTGAATTGGTACTGACCAATTTTTGCATAGGTAATAATGAAAAAAAACGCCAGGTGATCGCTAAATTAACCGGGTGAAGGTTATTTTCCGGCTCTTCAAGTAACAAAATAGGCGTCGCCCCGCGACGTAATAAATGTTCACCTCTCACCTCCAAGAACTCGCCAAGTACCAGTAGTAACATAGCACGATCACTTTTGTGACCCGTTTTTAAAAGATCATTAAAATGCGTCAATGCCTGAAAAGAAAAAGGCATTTGCCCCTTGGTATCATTCTGGGCATCACCTCGGTGAAAATGAGATCGCCCGTAATGTTTTAATAAATAATGGTCAAAAAGATAAACTAAAGCTTGATAACCCATCTTCATTTCTGATTCGGACAATTGCTGAGATGACTTATTCAGGCGTTTAAAAATACGTTTTATCCTTGCCTCACAGGACGCTCTTTTACTGCAATATTCAACATCCCCAGTATCTTCTGCAGTCACCATCAGAGATCGCTCACTACCCATACGCAGTGCGGGCACGAAGGAGATAAATTCATTCACCAAATTAGCTAATACGTCTTTTTTGAATGATTTTTTTTGACCATGATTATCTAAAAAATAACGCTGAGTGATGATATTACCGGATTCCGTGATACTGCCATCTACCTGGTAATAAATATAACTACACTCCCCTTTGGGTAGATTCCAGGCGGCACTAATACTTTTATACTGCCTTTGTAATGACTCACCATTCGCCTGCTCTTTAAAAGTAAAAACCAGATGGATCAACTTATTGCAGCTAACATCAGAAATTGAAGGCCGGTGAAAATCATCACCAGTAAATTTATAAGCTTTTTTAGTGCCCGATAAAAAAAGTGATAATGCATCAAAAAGACTTGATTTACCCCAGCTGTTTTCTCCCAGAAAAGCACTTAAACTTTTAACATTAATCGACAAACGATTAATACCGCGAAACCCGACCACCTCTATTTGATCTAAGAGCATAATTATCCCTGTAAATTAAGGCCTACCTTAAAAATATCAGAAGCCCCGCATAAGGCAAATCTTAAATAAACATCAAAAATGTGATCCGCCTCAACTCACAATGAAATCTTCTTTTTTTGACTATTAAAAGCTTTTAATTTGACTTAAATTCATTAGAATAACCACAAAAAACCATGTCAATGGAATGGTTATATCTTGTAAAGCAAGATCAATACTAAAAGAACTAAAAAGAAATACAAAAAGTAAAATTAGCCTTGGTCTTACCTTTTATTCTCTAAAATAGGCATCTCATAAAATGCAGAATACACATTGTCTCGAGCACTTACCAAGTCAAGATGCTATTGATTTAATAGCTGATTATCACCATGAACTTAAACAAAAAAACCTCAATTATCAGCACTTACTGGAGAAATTAAAAAAAGACCTGTGCCGATTAGGTTTTATGCTCAATGTGGATAATAAAATCTGGATGGAAACAAGAGGTAATGATTATTTAAGAAATCCAAAATTATTTAACTATGCCCCTCTTACCTGTATCTGCGCTGTTTTAAGTGAAATATTTAAAGAAGATGATTTAGCTGAGCTTGCAGAAAAATTACCAGCAATAACATTAAAAAAAGCCCTATTAAGGCTTAATGAATTTAAATAACACTAAATTAAAATAATCCACATAATCCGTTGCTGGCTGATGTTTGAATTTTGCTGGCCGTGACTCTTTTATTATAACTGCTCTTCATATTGTTTAATTAAGGTTAAAAACTCAGCCCCATATTTCTTAAGTTTAATTTGGCCAACACCACTGATATTCAAAAATTGAGACTCAGTGGTTGGCATTATTTCGCTCATTTCAGACAGTGAAACATCACTGAAAATAATATAAGGCGGCAAATCTTGACGATCTGCAATTTTTTTGCGTAATTGTCGTAATTTAGCAAACAAATTATTGTCTGAAAAATTCGATAAAAGTCGCTTTTTATCTTTAGATTTAACCAGTTTTAAACGTGGCACTGCCAGATAAAGGGGTTGTTCCGCTTTCAAAACGGGCCTTGCAGCTTCGGTTAACTGCAATGCAGAACCACGTGTTAAATTTTGCATCAGCAAACCACAATGGATCAACTGTCTTAAAAGGCTTAACCAGTACTCAACAGGTTGATCCTTACCAATTGCAAAAGTAGACAACTTATCATGCCCTAAGCTCTTAACCCGTGCAGTTTGAGCACCTTTTAGCACCTCAACTACATAACCCATTCCAAAATGTTGTCCGGTACGATAAACGCAAGAGAGAATCTTTTGTGCATCTTCGGTCGCATCATAACTTTTTGGAGGATCCAGACAGACATCACAGTTGCCACAGCTTTTATGGCTATATTCCCCAAAGTAATTAAGTAATACCTGACGCCGACAAGTCTGCGCCTCCGCAAATGCCACCATAGTATTTAATTTATGTAATTCAATACGTTGCTGTTGTTCATTGGTGTTTTTCTCAAGCATTGAGCGCACCCGCCCGGCGTCAGCGGGATCATAAAATAACATCGCCTGCGCAGGTAAACCGTCGCGTCCGGCACGGCCTGTTTCCTGATAATAGGATTCAATATTTTTAGGTATTTCATAATGCACAACAAAACGTACATTTGGTTTATCAATGCCCATGCCGAAGGCAACGGTAGCAACCACAATATCAACTTTATCTTTGATAAATAGATCCTGCACTGACTGGCGTTCTTCAATCATCATTCCCGCATGGTAACAACGCACCGATAGCCCTTTTACACGCAGTTTTTCTGCTAACTCTTCGGTGCGCCGGCGACTGGTACAATAAATAATACCACTTTCATTTTTATGCTCATCTAAATAATTAGCCAACTGATTTAACGGTCGATATTTTTCAATTAAAAGATATTCAATATTAGGGCGATCAAAACTATGAATAGCAATTAATGGATCATTAAACTGCAAACGCGCTAAAATGTCCTGCTGTGTTGCATAGTCGGCTGTTGCCGTTAGAGCAACGAGAGGAATATCAGGAAAGCGCTGTTTTAATTGTCCAAGTAATGCATATTCAGGACGAAAATCATGGCCCCATTGAGAAATACAGTGTGCCTCATCAATCGCAAACAAATTAATAGGGAGATTATCTAAGCGGCTCAGAAAGTCCGGGCGCAGCAAACGCTCGGGGGCCATATAAACAAGCTTTAACTGCCCACTGTGCATATCATTAAGAACTTGATTTTGTTGCTGATAAGAGAGGCTAGAATTTAAATAGGCAGCGGCAACTCCACAAGCTCGCAGGGCATCAACCTGATCCTTCATTAAAGAGATCAAGGGTGAAATAACAAAGCAGATACCCGGTTTGACTAATGCTGGGATCTGAAAACAAAGACTTTTCCCTCCCCCGGTTGGCATAACCACTAAAGCATCGCGACCTTCGCAAAGCTGATTAATAATCAGTTCTTGCCCTTCGCGAAACTCATTGTAGCCAAAGACATCGAGTAAGATTTGTTTCGCGTTATCGGCGCTTGATTGAGTCACTATGCTGCTGCCTGAGTTAAAGAAATTGAGTGATACTCGGATTACCTGAAGATGTATCTTCAGGTAATCCGAGTATCAAGCCCCTAGTGTAATTCAGACAGCCAAAAAAATCAGCTTAATAAGTCGTGGTAAGTTATAACCCAGCAATTTATAAAGCAGAAAAATCTTGACTGAAAATATCGACCTTGGACCAATCCGTTAATTCAATATCCCGACTGCTATCGGTACTGCCTCCGGTCATTTTCATAATCATTTGGATAAGCAAGGTTTGCCACCAGTTATAACGAGAATAGAGCAGAGCACCGGCAAAGACGCCTTTTAAACGCGGCTGCCATTGAGATAATTGATCAAACTTGTTCATATAGGCATTATTGGCCGGGATCGCTTTTTCCGGCTTACGCGCTGTTAAACAGACCACAAAGAATGCATTGGGTAATGAATCCAGTTCAGTTTTATGCTGATTAACAAAATTCAGTAAATTTTTGCGGAAGTTGCCATAACGAACCGAGGCGCCAATTAACACTTTATTGTAAAGACTAAAGTCGATTATTGGCTTGTCATCAATATTCACCAAGGTCACTTCACCTTCAACTAACTCAATGATCCGGTTTATAATTTTCAGTGTTTGTCCATCAACGGATGAATATAATATAAGGGTCTTAATTGTCATCTTTTAATTTTTCCAAAAAATAGGAGTGAATAAAACTAATAATGTAAAAATTTCTAACCGGCCAAATAACATAGCAAGGATCATTATCCATTTAGAAGCAGCACTCACTTCATTAAAATGAAGCGCCACCGCTCCAAGCCCGGGGCCTAAGTTATTGAGCATGGCGGCAGTCGCAGAAAAGGAACTCAGCTCATCCATACCAGTTAATAATAACGCTAACATACAAACAACAAATACCAGGGCATAAGTTGAAAAGAATCCCCAAATAGCTTCAATAACACGGTCCGGAAGCGCATTATTAGCTAATTTGATTTTAAAAACCGCTTTGGGGTGAACCAGCCGCTTTAGCTCACGTATCCCCTGTAAATTAAGCAATAAAATGCGAATAACTTTCATACCTCCGCCCGTTGACCCGGCACAACCACCAATAAAGCTGGACATAATCAATAAAATCGGAAAAAACGCCGGCCAATCATGAAATGAAGTGGTTGTAAAACCCGCAGTGGTGGAAATAGAAACAGCCTGAAATAATGCCTGAGAAAAAGTATTTTCAATTGAATCATAAACTTCATGACCCATCAATCCAATAAAACAGACAGTGGTTAATAATACTTGAATAAAAATAAAAGCACGTAGTTCCGGATCTTGCCGATAAATATTAAAAGAGAATTTTCGGCTGGAAAAGGCACTAAAATGCAGCGCATAATTGACCCCGGAAATAAGCAGAAACAACACAGTGATAAGGTTAATAAGATTGCTGTCAAAATGGCCAATACTCTCGTTGTAAGTTGAAAAACCACCAATAGAAACCGTTGAAAAACTATGTCCGATGGCATCAAACAAACTCATGCCGGCAAGCCAAAATGCCAGCATACAAGCAACGGTCACAAAGAGATAAACATTCCACAATGCCTTGGCAGTTTCGGCAATACGCGGTGTCATTTTTGAGTCTTTTACCGGCCCGGGAGCTTCAGCCCGGTAGAGCTGCATTCCGCCGATACCTAACATGGGTAAAACGGCAACGGCCAAAACAATGATCCCCATACCACCGAACCATTGCAGCATTTGCCGGTAAAAAAGGATCGATTTTGGGAGCGTATCAAGCTGTTCAATAACCGTTGCCCCGGTCGTGGTTAAGCCCGAGAAAGATTCAAAAAAAGCGGAAGCGGCATCCATTTCGATGCTCGAACTCATCATAAAGGGAATGGCTCCTACACTGCCCAGGGTTACCCAAAAGAGGACCACAATTAAAAAACCTTCACGTACTCTCAGCTCTTTCTTAACATGCCTATTAGGTATCCATAACAGCAGAGCAATAAATAAAGTCATCACAAATGCAGCCAAAAAATTACCTCCATCTTCACCCGCCGCCCCTTCATAGAAGGTTGAGATGAATGCAGGCGGTAACATGGTCAAGCTAAACAAGCCGACTAACATGCCAACTATTCTGATTATGGAACGAAATGCCACTGAGTTATCTCACTGTAATGGGAATTTTTTTGGCAATAACTTGCCCCTGCGTCAGGGAGTCGAGTTTTTCAATAAATTGTTGACACAACTGTTGATCAACTTCAATCAACGCCTGAATAGACTGCAAATAATCAACTTCTACAATGCGCCCCGACAGTACCACTAATAAACTTTCTATTTGTGCCATTTGCGCATAATCACAGTGTAGTTGGTAGCGCTGATAAAAACGTTTCTCAGTTGTTATAAGCTGTTTTATTAATTGCTGTACCCCGTTCGAATAGGCGCGTACCAGACCACCGGTACCTAACTTTATGCCACCCGAATAGCGCACCACAACGGCAATAATTTCACCTATCTGACTACCCTGCAACGTACTCAATATAGGCTTGCCTGCCGTGCCTTTAGGCTCACCATCATCACTGCGTCCCATACACATATCGTTATCGGGAGCAGCACCAATATAAGCCCAGCAATGGTGAGATGCTGCCTGATGTGATTTTTTAATCCCATGTACATAGGTTAACGCCTGCTCTTTTCCCTCTATACGAGCTACATAAGTCATAAAACGACTTTTTTTTATCTCCTCCTGAAAAAATAAATTTTCCATCGGGATAAAATACGGCTCCATCACAAATGCTCCCCAGGTTAATAAATAAAAAAGTTAATAAATAAAAAAGTTAATAAATCAAAAGTTTTGAGGATGATTTTTATATTTTATTAGTGCACTCGTAACCCGCTGCCTGCCAGGCTAAAAATCCACCAGCAACGGAATAAACATGTTTAAATCCCATCTGTTGCAGAGAGATTGCAGATAATACAGAGCGCGCACCGGAGCGGCAGAGTAAATAAACAGGTTGCTCCGCCAGCATTTCAAGCGTTGGAAAACGTCGCTTAAGACTCTCTTCTGAGCTGATTTGCATCTCTAATACGCCACGGGGAATAAGTACAGCGTTGGCGATAGTGCCTGCAGCTATTTCCGCTACTTCGCGAATATCAATCAGCACGGCCTGCGTGCCATCATGCGGTATTTTATGCAGTATGTCATGCAATTGTGCTGCACTTATCTCTTGCACTTGGCTGCGTAATGACTCGACCAATTCTCTTCCGTCTATTAGCATTTCTTTTCCTTCTCTATAGGCTGCAAATCGATTGAGCAGAATGGGGCAAAAAGATCCTGCAATATTTCACCCTGCTCCTGCGTTACAAAATCAGGGTACTCATTTTGCATTGTTTGTAAAAACACATGCGTTACTTTTTCATCAAAAAAATCAATGCTCGAGGGCTGACAATTTTCTTTCGCCTGTACACAGATAGCGCGGTGGTCGACATTCGACCAATATTTGCAGCTCAACAGTAGTACAAATAACTGCTGATAACGCAAAAATGTCTCCTGTAAATGTTGCGCTAAGACATTAAACAAAACAGCGTCGACGACACTATACCTGCCCTTCTCAAACTTAAACACACCAATAGCGCGTAACTGTGATAATTCATTTTCTAATAGTAGCGCTATATTAACGGGTATTTTTAAAAAATAGTCCGCCGCTAAGAAGGGGTAAACTTTTGCTCCATAATAAATGATATTGTCAAAGCTTAAGGTTTTATTGATCCGCATTAAGTAGCCCAATACATGACAAACCAGGCTTGGCAAAGCAAAAACATGCACAATATTGTTACGGTAATAGTTTAATTGCATAGCTTGATTTTTTGAACAAAAAACGCGTTCTCCATCCTGCTCAAATTTATTCATACTTAACGCTTGCCGATAAACTAAGCAATTTTTCTCTTTTGCATAGGTAAGAGAACTATTTTCACTCTTTAATCCAAGCAATTGCTGGTGCTTGTCGAGTAACGCTAAAAAAACTGTTTTTTTAGATTGAAAGTTTTTACTGGCTAATAAAATGGCTGCGCATAAAGGTAATGCGCTCACCGCCGTTGCCTGATTAATACCAACCATCACTTGCCGGGCAACTTGCTGCACCTGTATTTTGAACTGTCTGTCATCGACCCCTGCTTTTTGCCAATTTGGAGTCTGTTGATCGAAGTGTTTTTTTATATTAATTGGCACTCCAAAATTGACAAAAACGCGACCAAAATTACCCAACTGTTTAACGGCCGCTAATAGTTGCCAAACACTTTCCTTCTCTTTTTTCTGCCCTGACAACTCCTTGATATAAGTATTAACTTCCATTATATGGTCATAGCCGATATATATCGGTACGAGTATCACATTACGTTCAGGTTGATTTAAATAGGTTTGTAATGTGGTCGCCAGAAGTCCTGTTTTGGGAGGTAATAAACGCCCGGTGCGACTGCGGCCACCTTCACTAAAAAATTCAATAGGATAACCCTGTTTAAATAACATAGAAAAATAGGCATTAAAAATGGCAGCATAAAGTGGAGCACCTTTAAATGTGCGTCGTAAAAAGAAAGCGCCGGAACGTCTGAAAATAGGACCTAACGGAAAGAAACTCAGGTTTACACCCGCTGCAACGTGCGGTGCCACTAACCCCTGCTCCACTAACAGATAGGAAAGTAATAAATAATCCATATGACTGCGGTGACAGGGCAGATAGATAATTTCTGCACCACTTTGATTCGCCTGCCTTACCGCCTCTGCGTGATTAACTTCAATCCCCCTGTAAAGGTGATTCCAGAGCCCTTTTAGAATAAGCCGAAAAACACGTAACAGCGGGTAGGAAAAATTGGCACTGATTTCAAGTAAATATTTTCGACATTGTCGATCGACCTGTTGTTCACTGCATTGCTCTCTTAGCGCTGCAGTACGAATAGTTTTACGTAAAAGCGGTTGCTGTAACACAGCCTCGATCATAGCACTACGATTTGGCAATTTAGGACCGATACTATAACGTTTTTGATTGGCAAAATAGGTTAGCGCAATTTTTGCAAGTTTATTCGCCGATTGCTTACTATCACTGTTTTTTTGCTGATCACTTTTTTGCGGATCGAGTCGATGCCTAAGGGCCGCAATTGAAATAGGTTTATTAAAGCGGAGCAGATGATCTTTGCCATTTTTCAGTACAATACCTATTTTATGCAGTGAACCAACCGAGCGTTGCTCAACCCTATCAAAGCAGGATCTTCTCCCCTGTTTCCCGGGATTTCTTCCCCAGTAAAAAGTAACAGGCAGTAACTGAATATTCAGATTTGGCAGCCTGCGATGCAGGGTTAATAATTGTTGATACTGCCTTAAATAGGCTGCGTCTTGTAACTGAGCTTTAGGCGAAGATAAAACACTATCATCAATAAAAATAGTGGCACTTAAATTTTCCTGATCGACATTTATTGGTCTATAAGGATCTGGTAACCCGGCCTGTAAACAGCAGGATTGTAATGCGAGTAGGTCACTTGCACAATTCTGAGCGACCAGATAAATAATAGGCCGACTTAAATCAAGCTGTAATTCTGCCACAGGATTCACTGGTACGTAATGGTTGCTAACCCAATACTTATTGATAACACGATGAAAGATTGAGCCTTTTACCAGCACAGAGAGTCCCTATTATTATTGGCTGAGATACTAATATCAAAAAACAGCGTAAATAACTACAAAAAAAGACAACTGCCCCACAAAATATAAGAGAGCCCAAGATTGCCAATAAAAGTACAGGCACAAAAATCATTCTTCCGGCGACTAATGAGCAAGTGACCTTATCCTCGCGTTTTGTTAAACTAAACACCCCAATAAAACAGCTTACAGGTTATCCTTTCATGCAAAAAAACACCGGACTCAAACGTATTATTTTAGCCATGGGCTATTCACTGCAAGGCTTAAAAAGTACTTTTAAATACGAAGCCGCGTTTCGCCAGGAACTTTTATTAGCTATTATTTTAATTCCGATCGCCTGCTTTTTAGAAGTATCTCAAATCGAACGTATTTTATTAATTACGCCTATTATCTTGGTCATGATTCTGGAGATTGTTAATTCTGCCATTGAAGCCGTGGTCGATCGCGTCGGCATTGAACATAATAAACTTGCCGGCAGGGCAAAAGATATGGGATCTGCAGCTGTGTTTGTCGCCTTAGGTTTAACAGCTTATATTTGGATTGAAATTATCTTTTTATAAAGAGATTAGCTTGCGAGTGCAAGCATCACTCAAAAAGTTCCCTATCTTATATTTATTAACGGGAACCCGTTCCCGTTAATAGTAAATATTCTTTTCAGTTAAGGATTTAAAATGGCAGGTAAACCTCCCTTTTCGCAGCAGAAACCCAAAATCAATACGCCAATTAAAACTGTCCCCCATTCATTTGAGGCAGAGCAGGCAATAATTGGTGGTTTATTACTTAATAATGAAGCTTGGAATGATGTTGCCGAGCGGGTTGTTGAACGTGATTTTTACCATAGAGCACACCGTCAAATTTTTGCAATGATTGAACGGCTGAGCAGTGAAGATATACCGGTTGATTTGGTCACTCTCTCCGAACATCTTGAAAATAAGAAAGAGCTGGAAGGAGTCGGCGGTATTGCCTACCTTGCAGAGCTGCTGCAAAACACCCCCAGTGCAGCTAATATTAACAACTATTCCGATATTGTCCGAGAACGCGCCATTGTTCGCGAATTAATTGGTGTTGCCAATGAAATCGCCGAAGCGGGTTATGAGACAGAAGGTCGAGATAGTAATGAATTACTTGATTTTGCTGAAACGAGAGTCTTCCAAATAGCTGAATCACGCAGCAATAAAAGCGAAGGCCCACAGGCAATTAAAGATATTTTAAAAGCGACTGTGGCAAAAATTGATGATTTATGCAAAAACCCGCGCGATGGTATAACCGGTTTATCTTCCGGTTATAATGATTTAGATCAGATGACGACGGGATTCCAAGCTGGGGATTTAATTATTGTGGCAGCCCGTCCTTCCATGGGCAAAACAACCTTTGCCATGAACCTTGCCGAACACGCAGCGTTAAATGCCGACAAACCAACGGTTATTTTTTCACTGGAGATGCCTGCAGAACAGATAATGAACCGTATCCTCTCCTCCCTTGGGCGAATTGATCAGGGCAAAATACGAACCGGTCAGCTGGATGAAAATGATTGGGCATCACTATCATCGACCATGTCTATTCTGCTGCAAAAAGGGAATATGTTTATTGATGATAGTTCTGGCCTCACGCCGACGGAATTACGCTCGCGAGCGCGTCGTATTGCTCGAGATCATGGTGGTGTTAGTTTAATCATGGTCGATTACCTTCAGCTGATGCGCGTACCTTCATTAAGTGAAAACCGGACCTTAGAAATATCTGAAATTTCACGTTCATTAAAAGCCCTAGCCAAAGAGCTGCGCTGTCCGGTTATTGCCCTTTCACAGCTAAACCGTGGCCTTGAACAACGTGCAGACAAACGCCCCATTAACTCCGACCTGCGTGAGTCTGGTGCGATTGAGCAGGATGCCGATTTAATTATGTTTATCTATCGGGATGAAATTTATAACGAAGCAAGTGAGCATAAAGGTATTGCAGAGATTATTATCGGTAAACAACGTAATGGCCCGATCGGAAAGGTTCGTTTGACCTTCCAGGGCCGTTATTCACGATTTGATGAATATACCGGTACAGCTTACCATGGGGAAGATTGATCATTTCTCAGGTGCCCGTTAAGCAATTACTTAAACCAATTTATAATAAATAGAGTTTAATTATGGATACCATACGCGCAGTTATTAACTTAAAGGCATTACAGCACAATTTTCAGGTATTACAGAAAACGGCCCCACAGAGCCAAATTATTGCAGTGATTAAAGCCAATGCTTATGGTCACGGCATGGTAAAAGTAGCCCAAAAATTACAACATGTGCACGCTTTTGCCGTGGCTCGGTTAAGTGAGGCATTAATACTGCGTAGCGCGGGTATTAAGCACCCAATTATTTTATTAGGAGGCTTTTTTAAGGACGGTGATCTGGCTACATTAAGTGCAGCAGATTTACAGTGCGTGGTGCACTCGCAGGAGCAAGTTGCTGCGATTATGCAGGCCAAATTACCTAATCCCCTGAAAATTTGGTTAAAACTGGATACGGGTATGCACCGCTTAGGTTTTCATCCGGAGCAGTTTGATGCCGTTTATAAACGCTTGGAGGGCTCGATAAATGTTCAAAAACCGATTAATTTTCTCACCCATTTCCATTCTGCTGAAGAGGTGAATAACAATGCCACGGCGCAACAACTGTCTTTATTTAAGCAGTATATTCAAGCAGGCAGCGGCTTAAAATCACTGGCTAATTCAGCGGCTGTTTTTGCCTGGCCCGAGACGCATTTTGATGCTGTCCGTCCGGGAATAGCCCTCTATGGTATTTCACCTTTTGCCGATAGATTAGCAAAGGATTTACAATTACGTCCGGTGATGACCTTAAAATCAAGTTTGATTGCAATACGTGACCATAAAGCGAGAGAAAGTGTCGGTTACGGTGCTCATTGGACAGCCCAAAATGATACTCAACTTGGGGTGGTAGCGATGGGTTATGGTGATGGTTATCCGCGTTTAGCACCAGAGGGTACACCTGTACTGGTCAATGGACGAATAGTTCCGATTGTCGGTCGTATCTCAATGGATATGCTGACGATTGATTTAGGCTTAATGAATCAAGATAAAGTGGGTGATGATGTGACTCTCTGGGGCGAGGGATTACCCGCAGAAATTGTCGCACAAAAGATAGGCACTATCGCTTATGAACTGGTGACCAAGTTAACCTCTCGTGTCACCCTGCATTACCAAGAGTGATTAACAGGCCGCAGATGCAACAAGGGATTAATAAACCCATATTTCAACAGGCTAAACTATTTCGCTATCAACTTCCCTTTAAAATACCGATTGTCTTTAAAGGGATTAAGCTCACCGCTCGCGAGGGAGTGATCCTGCAGGTACAAAATGATAAGGGTGAGTTTAATTTTGCTGAAATCGCACCTTTACCCGGTTTTAGCAAGGAGACTCTGCAACAGGCGACAGCACAAATAATAGCGCTGCTAAACACCCCTCCGTTAAACAGCCAAAGCGATATCCTGTTATACCCCAGTGTGGCATTTGCACTTGACTGTATTTTACACAACATACCCATCTCAGAATTATTTAAAACAGCGGAAAGCATCCCGCTATTGCAGGGTGATAACCACAGTGTGCTTAAACAGTATCTGCAATTAAATAAGCCCAATAGCGTCAAATTAAAAATAGGCAGGCAATCCGTTGCGAAGGATATAACCCTATTTTCAGCATTAAGTGCCCTCAATAATAATTTATTGATACGTTGTGATGCAAATCAGAGCTGGACTTTTGCGCAAGCAGATCTGTTTTTTGCCAATATTAATACTCAATTGATTGATTATATTGAGGAGCCAACAGCAAGCTTAAGCGATAATATCAACCTGGCTGAGCGTTACGAGGTGCAGCTTGCTTTGGATGAAACCCTACAGCAAAAGCAGTTCCAGTATCAGCACCATCGATGTTTCAAGGCTCTGATTTTAAAACCGACACTGATCGGCTCCTTTGAGCGCCTAAATTATTTTATAAAAACAGCCAAAAAATTTCATCTAAGTGTCAGTATCAGCTCCTCATTTGAATCGCCGCTGGGTTTAAGTCAATTAGCTTTTCTTGCCAGCCAATGGTCAAAAGAGGTCGATATTTCCTGCGGATTGGATACGCTAAAATTTTTTGAAAGTGCCATCTTAAATAAAAATTCAGATAAAAAGTTAGATAATAAAACACCTATTAATCAACAAGTTAAACATTTGGAGTGTCTATGGACAAGCAACTGAGTTTTTGCCCTGTCCGTCATCAGGCGATTATCAATGCGAATGCGCTAGCCATCGAGTCTGACGGGGTCTCGCTCACCTACCAGCAGTTAGACAATAGACTCAACATATTAAGCAGACAGCTGCTGAATCTACATTTAAAAGCGGGAGACAGGTTAGTCTGTATCTCGGAAAATTCTCTTAAGGTGATTTTACTGCAGCTCACCTGCATACGCTTAGGGCTTATTTTCTGTCCTTTAAATCCGCGTTTTAGTGCGGCTGAAATCGAGCAACGTTTAAACGTTCTGAAAAGTGACTTTATTTGGCTTGCCAATCCGCAAAAACATTCGCATTTAAGCAGCCTTGCAATAGACTTTTCAATTTACCCTAAAGGGGTAGTGGCTCCTGCACCGCTAAAAATAGATCCCCAAAAAGTCTGTAATATCATTTTCACATCCGGTAGTAGTGGTCAGCCAAAGGCTGTTATGCACTGTTTTAGCAATCATTATTATAGTGCTATTGGTTCACAATACGGTATTGCATTACGGGCAAAAGATAGAAATCTCTTGTCATTGCCCCTGTTCCATATCAGTGGATTCGCAACGGTTATCCGTACATTGATAGCCGGAGCCACCTTGGTTGTTAGCGCTGAAAAACTCTGTGTTAGTTTATTAAAAAAGGAGAAAATAACCCACCTTTCTTTGGTTGCCACACAGCTTTATCGTTTATTAAGCAGCTTAGATTTTCAGCAAAAGGAACTCTCAATTAAACACCTTCTTCTGGGTGGCAGTCTTTTTTCTGACCGGTTGTTGGTGCAAACCAGGCAACGGGGGTTTGTGTATCATTTAAGTTATGGTTTAAGTGAGATGAGCTCACAGGTTGCCACCTCCACCAACAGTAAAAAATTGATCCTGTTACCCGGTCAGCAGGTAAAAATAATAAATAATGAGATCTGCTTACGTGGAAAAATGCGCTTTGCAGGCTATTTTAATGGTCATTTAGACTCCAGTCGTTTGCCTGAAGATCAATGGTTTGCCAGTAAAGATTTAGGCGCATTAATGGGCAATGAGTTATGTATTTTAGGTCGTACAGACAGGTTAATTATCTCCGGTGGCGAAAATATTCAGGCTGAAGAACTGGAGTCAATACTGTTAAACTTTGCACATATTAAACAGGCTTATATTGTTGCTGTAACGGATCCTGTTTTTGGAGAGCGCCCGGCAGCTTTTATAGATTGGGAAAATGGTAAGATTAAACAACAACAACTACAGATTTACCTGCAGGATAAACTGAGCAGTTATAAGCAGCCAGTACATTATTTTACTCTGCCTGAGCAAACAGGCCTTAAAGTGTCATTAAGAGAGCTGCAGGTAATTGCTCAGGTCGCCCACAACATGACCTTATAAGAAAAGGCATTATAGAAAAAAGACGGTAAAATATGCATTTAGCAGAGAATTAGGTAGAATAATTTTATTATTTTTTACGGTGAATCTCCTATGAGCTCTTACAAACTACAACTCAATTTCTGCCATCCTAAATACTGGCTAACCTGGTTGGGCATTTTACTGCTTTTTTTAAGCTCTTTTTTACCCTATGGTCATTTACTTGCTATCGGTAAATTTCTGGGCCAGATTACAGCCCGTATGGCCAAATCCAGATATAAAATTGCCTACCGGAATATTGAGTTATGTTTTCCCAACTTAAGTCCGAGTGAAATCACTACAAAAGTGCAGACAAATTTTGAAAATACCGGTATTGCGATCTTAGAGATAGGGATGGCATGGTTTTGGCCGAGTTGGCGGGTGCGGGGATTATTAAAAGTGAGCGGCCTTGAGCATATTGAACAAGCCAGAATGCACAATCAACCCATTATTTTTTTGGGGGCGCATTTTCTCCCTCTAGAAATGACCGGACGCGCTACGGGCTTGCAACTACCTTCTGCCGCAGTTTACCGCAAACACCGTAACCCCGTCTTAGATTCCTGGTTTTACTGGGGCAGAATGCGTGAAAATAAAGCGATGCTAGATCGTTCCGACTTTAAAGCCATGTTACGCACCTTAAAAGGGGGCACACCCCTATGGTATGCGCCGGATCACGATTATGGACGCCATAAAAGCAGTGTTTTTGCACCTTTTTTTACAGTGCAGAATACTAATACAATATCAGGTACCAGCACGCTCGCACGATTAAGCAAGGGCTGTGTGATCCCGGCATTCTTAAAACGCCTTCCTGGTTTGCAGGGGTATGAATTAGTCTTTTATCCAAAGATAGAAAATTTTCCCAGTAAAGATCTGGTGGCCGATGCACAAAAAACCAACCAGCAGATTGAAAACATGATTTTAGAATGTGATGAGCAATATATGTGGGTTCATCGTCGTTTTAAAACACGGCCGGAAGGCGAAGACTCTTTCTATTAAAGAGGAGTCATTTACTTTTGAAAATAGATCACAGCACAGTAACTGTACCCAAATTATTTGAATATGCAGATTTAGCATCTTCAAATAATTTGGGTAATTTGATCTTTATCAATCTAAGAATTTCTCCCATATTTTAATTACATTCTGCCTTTCCTGAATAAATTGATCACCTTTAATGATCCGGGTTTTTTTATTCAGGGTTAATCGGTGCGTAGCATCACGCAAGGCACAATAAGCCCCGGTCAGTTTTTTTTCTTCATCTAGCGTTAATAAACCCAACTTTCGACATGTTTCGAAAATACGTAAATTATCGGACCATTTACACAGCTCCTCACCACAGTGACAGGCATGTGCTAAGACTAAATATTGGGCAAAAAATTCGATATCAACCATGCCTCCAGGAGACTGTTTTAAATCAAACTGTCCCTCTTTTTCCCGGCTTAAATGTTTACGCATCTTAGCCCGCATATCTCGAATCTCAGTTGCTAACGCACTGTTATTACGCGCTTGCGATAGAACCGTTTCGCGGGCTTCATTAAATTTAGCCAATATTAACTTATCGAAAAAGACGGCACGGGCGCGTACCAATGCCTGATGTTCCCAGGTCCATGCATTATTTTGTAAATATTTTTTATAGCTTGCAACGCTGGACACTAATATACCTGAGTCGCCAGATGGGCGCAGGCGCATATCTATCTCATACAAAATTCCGGAATTGGTGCGTGCACTAAATAAATGAATAATTCGTTGCGCCAGACGAAAATAAAAAAGTTGATTATCTATTTTGCGTCGTCCGTTTGTTTCCCCTTTAATATTATCATCATGCAAAAAAACCACATCAAGGTCAGAACCATAACCTAACTCGATACCGCCCATTTTTCCATAGCCAATAACTGCAAAACCTTTACGATCAGAACCGATCACGTTACTCGGCAAACCAAATTTGTCGACCATCTGTAACCAGGCAATCTGTACCACATAATCCATGATCGCTTCACTTAAATAAGTGAGATGATCACTGACCTGTGGTAATTGAATGGACTTTTCAATATCAGCTGCCGCAATATATAAAAATTGAATCTGCTTAAACTGGCGCAGAGCTTCCATCTGCTGCTCCATATCCTCCTCGGGAATACGTAACATAAACAGCTGCAACTCTGTTCGGTAATTGTCTAATTGAGTGGGCTTATAGAGTTGCTGCGGATCTAAGAGTTCATCTAATAAAATGGGGTGACGAGCGAGTTGAGAGGCGACTCTGGTGCTTTCATTACATAGCTTTAAGAGCTGTTTTAGAGCCCCATCATTCTCATTTAATAATTCTAAATAGGCAGTGCGACTGATTATTTTTAATAATAACTGGGTAATACGGTTGAGTAGCTCAACGGGATCCGGGTAGACGCATATAAGCTCAATCATACGCGGCATCAATTTATCTAAGGTAGCTTGACCACGTGGCCCGATCGGGCGTTTTTTCAGCTCTTCTTTTAATGCGCTTAACGCAGTTGCAAAGTGCGCGGCAAGCGACTCATCCAAGCCCTTTTCATGTAACAAATGGGTAGCTTCCTGCTGACTTAAATGTAAAGCCCACAATTCAGATAATGCTTGATCGGCTTCGTCATGTGCCTCCTCATCATCACCGATAACCCAATTAAATTCAGCGTGAACATTATCCATCTCTTGATTTAATTTAGAATAAAAATCTTGCCAGTTGGAATACCCCATTACAGTGATTAAACGTAATTTATCAAGCTCGTTATCGGGTAATGTCTGGGTTTGTTTATCGCCTATTTGCTGCAGAACATTTTCTACTGCACGTAAAAAATGATAAGCATCAAGCAGACTTTGGACTCGCTCCTTAGGCACCTCGCCTATCTCAGCAAGTACTTTTAAGGTTTCCCGCAGTCCCTTACACTGCAACTCTGCTCGGCGCCCTCCACGAATCAATTGAAATGCTTGTGCTACAAATTCAATTTCCCGAATCCCACCTTTACCCAGTTTGATATTATCTTTCAGCCCCTTTCTGCGCACCTCGGAGCTGATCATGGCTTTCATTTTACGTAATGATTCAATCGCACTAAAATCTATATAACGGCGATAAACAAAAGGTTTCAATAACGCTTCGAGGGTTGTTTTGTAATCTCCCTCTTCACCCATCACCCGCGCCTTAATCATTGCATACCTTTCCCAATCGCGGCCATGACTTTGATAATAATCCTCTATGGATGCAAAATTGGTTATTAAGGGACCAGACTCACCAAAGGGACGCAGGCGCATATCAACACGGTAAACAAAACCGTCAACCGTTGTTTGATGTAATGCGCCTATAATGCGTTGCCCAAGTTTAGTAAAAAAGGACTGGTTATCAATACGGCGCCGTTCCCCTTGCGTCTCACCTCGTTCAGGGTAAGTAAAGATAAGATCAATATCAGATGAAAAATTTAACTCTTTTCCACCCAGTTTGCCCATCGCAAAAATAAAAAAAGGTTGTCTTACTCCCTCGTTATTCATCGGAATGCCTTGCTCAACACATTGTTTTTTATATAGCCATGACATGCATTGTAAAATCAATTGATCTGCCAAATAAGAGATATGATCTAAACTTTCGACCAAGTGGGCTTTACCCAGCAGTTCTCGCCATGCAATCACCACCATGTGTTTGCGCCGAAATAAGCGTAAAACTCGATGTAATGTTACTTCGTCTTTGACTTTCGCTATGGCACTTTCTAATTCAGTCGTAATAACTTCTTTACGATCTGCCAAAGAGAGTAATTCATTGTCTAACAAATCCGTTAATAATGCCGGCTGTTTAATTAAAGATTCTGCAACAAAATCACTTAATCCTAAAACCTTCATTAATTCAGTATGCTGTGACAGCTTTAGAGAGTTTAAATCTATCCGGTTGTTAAGATTTTCAAAATGATGTAACGCGGCATCGTTTAATAAAGACATACAAATCACCCTCTCAAATAAATAAGATAAATTACTAAAGATAACTAAAGATTACTACTAAATTAGCTATTATGTAAAAAATCTCATTAATATACCCAATACAGATCAATATCAGCTTATTAACACTGAAGAAAAAATGTCACGCTAGTTGGTATTTGCAAAAACACTTAAATAAGCCATAGCTACAAGTTTTCAGTAATAAATCGACCTGATGATTGAAAAGTAAAACCGAACAGGCAATAGTAGGTCAAATAAATAATAACAAGACCTATTCTGTATTGCTTGACATATAATGACAAGCAATCTAAATTAACAGTCAATGAGACATTAAATGTCAATGGCCATAAGGAGTATTATGAATATTCACAATATTGCGACCCATCTTAATCAGCTGGATGATAATAGTGAAACGGGTTTTAATTTTGACTGTACACCTATTAAGGGTGAAATTGATGTATTACAGGTTGAAGTTATTGGACGGGAAGAGATTCCTATCTTTATCTCTATTAGTGATAACCAGATCCTTTGTATCGCTTACCTCTGGGGTGAAAATGAAGTGAAACCAGAGCTAAGGGGCAATATGATGGAAGCGATGCTGGAAATGAATATTCCGATGCCACTGTCTTCATTTGCCAAAGTTGAAGATAAATATGTATTAAATGGTGCTTTATCAATTAATTCAACGCTTGATGACATTGAATTGGAGATTGTGACATTAAGTGATAACAGTCTTGAAGTGATTAATGAAATGAGCAGCTACTTAAATTAATTAGGAGTATTAAAGATGAGTATATTTAAAAAAATTATTACCGCTTTACGTGGCGGTGTACGCGAAACGGGTGAAGCTATTGTTGATGCAAATTCAACCCGTATTTTTGAACAGGAAATTCGTGATTCAGAAAAACACGTTACCATCGCTAAACGTGATTTAACAGAAGTCATGGCCAAACAGATGCAAGCAGCAAGAGAGCTGGCACAATTACAGGAAAGTATTAAAGAGCATGAGGGTTATGCTATGCAGGCGCTTAACCAGGGCAATGAAGCATTAGCCATTGAGGTTGCTGAAAAAATTGCCGAACTTGAAAACAGTGCGGCGGATCAGCAGCAGACAAATGAAAGTTACTTAAAAAGTGCAGATCGTTTAAAAGTATTAATTAAAAAAAGTGAACGCCAACTAACAGACTATAAACGTCAGTTAAGCATGGTTAAAACAACACAAAGCGTGCAAAAAGCAACATCAGCCATCACCGATAATTTTGTTGCCAGTAACTCAAAACTGTTAAGTGCAAAAGATTCATTGGAGCGTATTAAACAAAAACAGACCCTATTCGATGATAAATTAAAAGCCGCGGAGCAGCTTGAATCAGAAAACAGCGATACTTCATTAAAAAGTAAGCTGCAAGGGGCTGGCATTGGCGCACAGCAATCAAATGCTCAATCGATTCTGGCACGTTTAAAAACCAAATAAATGAGAAAGAATAGACAGCAGTGCTTCATTAAAAAGTAAGCTGCAAGGGGCTGGCATTGGCGTACAGCAATTAAATGCGAAATCGATTCTGGCACGTTTAAAAACCAAATAAATGTGAACAGAATAGACAGCATTGCTTCATTAAAAAGTAAGCTGCAAGGGTCGGTCATTGGCGCACAGCAATCAAATGCTCAATCGATTCTGGCGCGTTTAAAAACCAAATAAATGCGAAAAGAATAAATAGCAGTGCTTCATTAAAAAGTAAGCTCCAAGGGTTGGGCATTGGCACACAGCAATCAAATGCTCAATCGATTCTAGCGCGTTTAGAAACCAAATAAATGCCAATAAAATAGACAGCCAAACGACTCAGTGAACCTGATGCGTTTTTTTCTTTTTAAATAGGGAAAAATAATGAGTTTCTTTAAATCACTGTTTGCTAAAAAGCAACCGCTGCCAACGCGCAGTTTAAACCATCCAAGCGAACTGCAAGCGGGTGACATATTCAGCTTTGGTGATAGTTTTGCACTTCCAAAAGCCATGCGTAAACAGCAGCTTGAAGTTAGCGAAATCAATACAATCGAATTTAAACATGAACATTATATTCAGGTTGTAGGCCGGGGTATGCATCCTCAACCTGTCTATATCAGTTTTCCTAAAAACCCGCAAAAATTGATAAAGTACAGTTTATTACTGACCCGCAAGGATGTCGGGGAGTTATTTGATTTAGAAGATTTTTCTAATATTTTTGAAGCCCCTGGCAATGCATGTTTAAAGCCAGTCACCTTCGAACATCCCTATGCAGAGTTGGTTGCGGCGCAGTATATTCAGCAGGATTTTATGACTACGGGTTATTTTCATCAGGAAGATTACCGTGACAGTACTCCTCCTCAGTTTAATGAAGAAAGGCATGGCCGTGAGTTTGAGTTTTACTCATTAGCAGGGGATCAGGAGCAGCGCTTTATTGAGATCTTTATTTTTGAAAATGGCGATACCGATGTCTACCTGTCTTTTTTAAGACCTGCCAATGAAATTACAGAGTTATGGATTAAAGGAGAATAACCATGGTAAAGGGCGAGTTACCTAAAAAATGGCAGCAATCAGCCAATGTGGCAAAAGCAGTACAAATTGCCTTCGACATGGATACGCAACTGCAATACAGTATTCGTCGTAGTGCACTGGATAAGGGTATTAGCCCTTCGGAGCAAATTCGCTATTTGCTTGCTTTACCAACAAACAAAAAACCTAAACGCCCGCGTTTAACCGTCAGTTTAAGTGATCAAGATTACCAGCAGCTGGGTGAACGTTACCAGATACCCGCTGATCAGCAATTAGAGATAAAAAAATCAGTTATTGAAGAGTTAACCCACTTTGCACAGCAGAGTGAATACGACAAACCTAAGTGATTATTGCAAAAAGATCTCGCCCTGCACAGTAAAAGAGCAGCACAGCAGGGTAAGAGGAATAGCTATTAGCACTGATTAAAGTGCTAATGATTTATTTTCCTGTATAAAAAATGACTAGTTAGTGCCATTTTGCCAATAGCTCTTTTTTAACATAGCTTGCTGTTTAGATTGCTGCAGTGCATGTAATAATGAGTTTTGTTTACGCGTTACCCATTTTAAATATTCTGCTTGTAATCGCTTATCTGTCTCAAATTCTGCATATTCTGCGACAATATTAACCATCGCCAACTCTTTGATACCCTGTTTAATATCTAACCAGGAGGAATGAAAAGTGTTACTTTTTTGCGCTGGAAAAAGATTGCCCAGACATAATCCTAATAACAAGTTTGACTCCAATAACCCTTGATATGACAAAAGTTGCACAATGGAAAACTGCTGATGGTGACTGGCCAGTTTTAATTCTCGCCATCCTGCTTCTAATGAATCCGTTGCGAAGGACTCAATACTGCTGGTTTTTTGACTGAAAAAGGGCTCTTTTTCAAATTGGATCAACCATTTGGTGAATTTTAGGACAAATTGGCAATAACGTGTTGAAGTCAGAATATCCTTTATTGCTTGCCTGTCCGGTTGTTCATTATACTGCTTTTCTAATTTTTTAATTAATGATTTAAAATCAGGTAATTTGCGGATGTAAAAACCCTTGTCCTCCAACATATTCTGCAAAATAAAACGTTCATCAAAACAGGAAAAAGAGCGCGCCAGCCAGTGTAATTCTCCCACCCAATCTGCATTTAATATTTGCGGTACCACATTTTTAAATAATTTAAGGTTTTGATGTAAAAACTTAATACCTTGTAATAATTGATATAAAGCGGCATCGTCAAAAGAATCTAGATAACAATGCTCATGATATTGGGTATGCTGTAGCCCATGTTGCAGATTAATCAACAATGCCTGCTCGACTGACATTGATTTTATTAAAGGTGAAGGAGCAAGCGCTTTAGCTTTAAAATCAATACCCTCTGCCAGCATATAACCACGCTGTGCCTTACTGATATTACCTAATCTTACCTGTGGTAATTCAACTATTTTTTCACCTAACACGAAGAGCTGATTTTCATCTCCTTTAAGCAGTTCAAGCTCAACTTCACAAATCTCTTCTTTGCCCAAATCTGTTTCAATAAAGCCACTGTCATAAGCCACCTCAATTAACGTCTCCTCCGGCATTTCGATCACCCATGTTTGGCGATTAAAGTCGGTGCTGAAGATCGGCAGCAGTTCATTTTCAAGCTGCTTAATATCACAATCTGCCGGCCATATTTTACGTTGGAACTTTGCTAATTCGGGGTGCAAGCCTTCAATCGGTTCATTATATTCCGGCCGCTGATGTAAGCCGCCGATAACTCGACCTGCTGTTTTTATGGTTTGCTCTGATTTTTGATCAAAACTGCGGATCCGTAATCCCATCCCCATTTTGCGTAATGAGCGTTTATCCGTATCAAAGTAAACATTATGTAATAATTGTCTTTTGCTAGAAATAACATGATGAAAATTGACTTTTTCATCCAATTCCAAGGCAAATTCTGAATTAAAAAAAAATTTAATTTCTATTTCCGTTTCCATAATTTATAAAAAACCTATCTAAAATTAATGTAATTGATCAAAAAAAATCGTCATAATTGCTTAATTATACTAAATTCAGATTCAATTATGTGCAAAAGAAAGTTACCATGCGCGAAATTTTATTGAATTTTAACATTCGTATGCTAAATACGGCCTAATAAATAGGATCACCTATGCCAATTAACTCGATATTTGGAGTTTTTGCCAAATCTCCAATTAAACCCATTCTGACGCATATTGATAAAGTTGCGGCTTGCAGTGAGTTATTAATCCCTTTTTTTAAAGCGAGTAATGAACAGGATTGGATAAAAGCGGAAGAGATAAGAAAAGAGCTGTCCATGCTTGAAAAAAAAGCGGATGCTTTAAAACGAAAGCTCCACTTGAGATTACCAAAAGGTTTATTTATGCCTATTGCACGTGGTGATTTAATTGAGCTTGCTATCCGTCAGGACAAAATAGCCAATACGGCAAAAGATATTGCGGGACGGATTTTAGGCCGAAAGCTACAAATACCTCATGAAATAGAAAAAAATTTCATGGTCTATCTACAACGTTGTTTAGATGCCGTACAGCAGGCCCAAAAAGCCATTAATGAACTGGATGAATTATTAGAAACCGGTTTTAAAGGTCGCGAAGTGGATATAGTCACTAAGATGCTTGCTGAACTTGACGCGATTGAAGATGATACAGACTCTTTACAGATTAAACTTCGCGCAGATCTTTTTGCTGTCGAACAGCATTACAATGCCGTTGATGTTATGTTTCTTTACCAAATTTTAGAATGGGTAGGCCGTCTTGCGGATCATTCTGAATCAATCGGTGATCAACTCGAACTTATGATTGCGCGTTCATAACGCTTAAAGGATTTTTATGGATATTTTAACTTCATACGGAAGCATTCTTGTACTATTTGCGGGCGCTGTTGGTTTCCTTATGGCTTGGGGTATAGGTGCAAACGATGTTGCCAATGCAATGGGCACCTCCGTTGGCTCAAAAGCATTAACCATCAAACAGGCAATCATTATTGCCATGATCTTTGAATTTGCAGGCGCTTATTTAGCGGGTGGTGAAGTAACATCAACAATACGTAAAGGTATTATCGATGCCAGCTTCTACGTTGATCAACCCGAATTATTAGTCTTTGGTATGACGTCGGCGTTATTAGCCGCCGGTGTATGGTTAATGATTGCCTCCTATTTTGGTTGGCCAGTTTCTACAACACACTCTATTGTTGGTGCAATCGTTGGTTTCTCTGCCGTTGGAGTAGGAGTAGACAGCGTCGTCTGGATCAAGGTAACGGGTATTATTGGCAGTTGGGTGATAACCCCGCTGATCTCGGGTATTATTGCTTATATGATTTTTATGAGTTCGCAAAAATTAATATTTGATACTCAAGATCCGATTAAGAATGCCAAGCGTTATGTTCCATTTTATATGTTTCTGGCGGGTTTCCTGCTCTCTTTAGTAACTATTACTAAAGGCCTATCACATGTTGGTTTACATTTTACAACCTTTGAAGCGTTTGCCTTAGCCACTATTGTCGGTATCTCTGTTGCGGCGATTGGTAAAATATTTATTAACCGCATTAAAATCGATCCTAAAGCCGATAAAAAAATGCATTTTGCCAATGTCGAAAAAATATTTGCCGTATTGATGGTAGTGACAGCTTGTGCAATGGCTTTTGCACATGGTTCAAACGATGTCGCCAATGCGATCGGGCCACTTGCTGCTGTTGTTAGCATTGTTGAAAACAACGGCCAAATAGCGGCTAAAGCGGCACTGGCGTGGTGGATATTGCCATTAGGTGGTTTAGGGATTGTACTTGGTTTAGCTATTTTTGGTAGGCGTGTTATGGCCACCATTGGCACAGGTATTACCCACCTTACGCCAAGCCGAGGTTTTGCTGCAGAGCTTGCAGCTGCAGCAACCGTGGTTATCGCATCGGGAACTGGTTTACCCATCTCCACAACACAAACGTTAGTAGGTGCTGTCTTGGGCGTTGGTATGGCGCGAGGTATTGCGGCACTAAACTTAGGTGTTGTGCGTAATATAGTCATCTCATGGGTAGTAACCCTACCCATTGGTGCTGGTTTATCAATTATATTCTTCTATATGATGAAAGCTATTTTTAGCTAAATAAATGATTAACACTCATGCTACCTCAGGATGAAAAATCAACATTTTAAAGTAGAATAGGTGTAGTTATTACAAAAAAAGAGCTCTGGCTCTTTTTTTTGTCTCTAAGGCTTTTCCTTAGTGGTTTTTGCTTTTAAAATAGACTAATACCAAAAGAAATAAAAAAGTGATCACCCTTGTTGGTTAAAATTGTCCCTAACTGCGTTGTAAATTTTATTCAGAACATCCTGTTCTTCACCACTTTGTGGTTAGCTAAAGCTGTTCAAAATCGTTTTATGCGATTTTGTGAAGTTGAGAACAACGATCGAATGCAACTTTAGTGTTAATTTTTTCCTTCGCAATCATTGATCTCTTCATTAATTCTTTTGATATAAATTTTTACTTTAATAAATAGGATCCTGAAATTGAAAATATTCATCTATATTACCACTGTTATTTCGCTGATGCTGTGCATGAATGCGACTGCAGAAACCCGCTATGTGAGTGATGATATTTTCATTTATATGCATTCGGGACCAAGCCGGGAATATCGTATTATCGGCACACTTGACGTGGGCAGTCCGGTCACAACTTTAACATATAATAAAAAGACAGGTTTTTATCAAGTAAAAACTGCTAATGGTAAAACCGCCTGGGTAAAAGGCGATCAGTTACAAACGACTTTACCAGCAAAAAATTTGCTACCTGCAATCCAAAAAGAGCTCCAAGAAGCACAAATAAAACTACAAAATATTGATCAGAAAAACAGTGAGATATTGAATCAACAAAAGCAATCAATCATTGATAAAGACAACTTGATCGCAGCGCTAGAGAATGAGAAAAACAGCTTGCAGGAAAACATCATCGAGCTTAAAGCCACTAATCTGGAACTCGACTTGTTGCAGGATACCAAGGACGAACGGGTTAAAATGGAATGGATGTTGTATGGAGGCAGTGTGCTATTTTTTGGATTGCTGTGTGGTTTGCTGATCCCTTCGTTACCACGCCGTAAGAAAAACAACAATAATTGGTAAGACTGTATACCCAAACTGCTTGAAAATGGATCTTTAAGCCGTTTGGGTCGCACTATCTGTTAACCTTCCAATCAGTTAATGACTCTAAACTAAAACTTTGCCGATCCAATCGAAAGATACTACGATTGGGCTGAATCTCCAGCAGCTGTATTTTTCCTTGGGGGTCAAACTGCCCTTCCTTTAATTTGTTGCCATTAATCTTAATCCAACGTTCTTCTACAATGCTCGAATAGATATGTGTATCATATCTTATGCTTGGCACTTTTTGCTGAAAGTTACCGGCCATCTCATAAAGGTCTCTGCCATCATGGCTTAACTCGATCGGAGATAATTTATTCTGTTTTTTACTGTCGGCTAAGGCGAACTCAAAACGTTGTTGTAACTCATTAGAAACAGCCGAATAATCAAGCTCGCTGGTTAAATTGGCAGCATCTGTGGTTGATTCGTCCGGGACTAACTTTATGGGTGGCTCAGGCTTTTCAACCTCGGGTAAAGGTTGGGTTACAAAAGTCATTTCCTTAACGGCTTTGGGCGCTTTTTTGATTATTTTAATAGGCACTTCATTAACAGCGGGCGGGGTAACTTCAATAATGTCAGAATCAACTTTAATAATATTAGAATCAACTTCCATAATATCAGAATCAACTTCAAGCACATCTACCACTTTATCTAGCACAATTGATTGTTTTATCTTTATGCCATTCGTCTCTCCGTTAAGTTGCAGATAAAGTAATACACTTAATAAACTGATGATAACCAATAGGGATATTAATAAAGTAACTCGCCATTTAAACAGTCCTTTTTCAACCTCTGGTTGTTGGATAAAATGAGCGCCTGGTGATGATTTTTGCTTTTGCAGTGCCGCTAGAATTGTTGACATTAATTTACTTCCTGTTGTAGTCGTGGCAACTGAGAATTAACTATTTGCATTAGTGGTATTAAGGTTCGCTCGCCCACAATACCATCATCTTTTAAGCCATTTTCTATCTGAAAACGCATCACTTGCTGTAATAATGGCAAATCGAAGCGATTTTTACTCTCAATCGGCATTCCCTGCAACTTATTAAGTTGCCTCGCCAGCCAGGCTATTTGCTCACTTTGCTGGCCAAATTTAAGGTTACCCTGTAATTCAAAGGGTGCCTGCCAAAGTACCGTTAGCTCCCCTGACCAGTAGGTGTTAAACCAGGTTTCTGACACCTCAATAACTTGCCCGTCAATCAATAATTGGTAGCTGTCATTAATGGCATAAAGCACCGCATGTAAACTTTCTAAATTATCCCTTTCAAGTCTAACCACACTGGGGTAATTCAACTGCTTTAATTTTTTCAGGCTGGTATTTTCCGAATAACAGGATAACAACACACTTTTTCCCTGTTCACAATTAACCGTTTCGGGATCAACCTGATACCCCCAAACAGCATATAAATTTAATAGGGCATTAGCAAAGGTTGCATTGGAAATATCTAATAACTCATAATTATCAAACCAGTCAGGAGATTCATTCTTCTGTAATACTCCAACCTCGGTGGCTTGTTCCAATTCGGTTGGCACAGTATATTCTGCGGGAGGCGCGATGAGCTCTTCGGGAGGCACAATATTTTCTGGCAGAGGCGTAATATGTTCTTCCGGAGGCACGATCAGTTCTGGCAGAGACTCACCTAATGTGGCAGCTATAGCTGGTATGATTAATTCTGCCGGTTGTGCTTTGACCTCTTTAAAGCGGTTCAACAGTTCAGGAGCCTGAAAAGCAGTGAAGACAGCCAATAGGCTCAAAGCAATAAATCGCCAACTGCTTTTGAAGATCGCATTAAAAAGTGTTTGAGGTGGTGAAAGCGCCATCTCATCACTCGCTTTTTTTACCATCAACACCGTCACTTTTAATGAATTTTGAGTGTATGCACAGAGCAGGCTACGATCACAAAGTAAATTAATTAAGCGCGGGACTCCCTGACTGCGCTTAAAAACTTCTCTTACTGCCCGGTGTTCAAAAATCGGAAAACTTACCCCCGCAACATTCAATCGATGCTGGATATAATAGACGCTTTCCTGCTCCGTCAAAGGCATCAGATGGTAACGTGCGCTAATTCGCTGTGCCAATTGGCGCAACTCAGGCTGCTTCAGTTTTTGCTGTAACTCGGTTTGGCCAATTAAAATGACCTGTAATGGTTTTTTATTATTGGATTCAATATTGGTGAGCAAACGGAGTTGCTCTAATACCGAGAAGCTAAGATGTTGTGCTTCATCAATTAATACAATCGCACTCCGTCCTTGATGATGGTTATTCATCATCCAAGCGGTTAAGCTGTCAAATAATAATTTTAAACTGATCTTATCTTTTTCATAATCAATATGAAATTCATCACAGACAGTGGCCAGCAATTCAATATCAGTTAAAGCCGGGTTTAAAATAAAAGCGATATCGGTGGTTGCACCGATCTCCTGCAATAATTTACGGCAGACAGTGGTTTTTCCCGTACCCACTTCACCAGTTAATAAGACGAACCCGCCGTTACCTTGAACACCATATTGCAAATGGGCTATTGCCTCTTGATGACGGTTGCTCAAAAATAAAAAATCGGGATCAGGCGAGATCGAAAAGGGTTGCTCTTTTAAAGAGAAAAAATCTTGATACATAACAAAATCCAAAGAAAATAGTGACAAGAGAAGTTATTGCATATAATAACTAACTAAGACATAAAGAGGAAAAACAATGCAAATATTTTTAGTTGGAGGCGCAGTTCGTGATCAATTATTACAACTTAAGGTTAAAGATCGAGATTATGTAGTGATCGCAGCCACCCCGGATAAACTATTAAAGTTAGGTTTTCAGCAAGTAGGTAAAGATTTTCCCGTTTTTATCCATCCTCAAACGGGTGATGAATATGCCCTCGCACGCACTGAGCGAAAAAAAGGTTCCGGTCATAATGGATTTGAATGTTACGCTGGCCTGGATGTCACTCTCACGGAAGACTTAAAACGCCGAGATTTAACCATTAATGCCATTGCACAATCACCACAGGGAGAGTTGATTGATCCCTACCACGGGCTGCAGGATATACAGACCAAAACCCTGCGTCATATATCGACAGCATTTAGCGAAGATCCGTTGCGCGTTTTACGCGTTGCACGCTTCGCTGCGCGTTTTTACGATTTAGGCTTCAAAATTGCCCCGGAAACGCTCGATCTGATGCGCAGCTTAAGCAGTAGTGGTGAGTTAAATCATCTGACCGCAGAAAGGGTTTGGCAGGAAACCGCAAATGCGTTAAAAACCAATAACCCGCAGATCTATTTCCAGGTGTTACGCGACTGTGGTGCTCTGCCGCTTTTATTCCCCGAAATTGAAGCATTATTTGGTGTTCCTGCACCTAAAAAATGGCATCCTGAAATTGATACTGGCATACATACTTTAATGGTTGTAGAACAATCAGTAAAATTATCCGATTCACTTGCGTTTCGTTTTGCCTGCCTGGTACACGACCTTGGTAAGGCGCTAACACCCAAGGAACTCTGGCCCAGCCATAAAGGTCATGGGAAATTGGGTTTGCAGCTGATTAACAACTTATGTGAACGTCTTAAAATACCCAATGAATGCAGAGAATTGGCCTGTTTAGTCAGTGAGCACCATACGCTTATCCATAAGGGGTTGGAGTTAGAAGCAGACAGCCTAATCACATTAATGGATCAAAACGATGCATGGCGTAAGCCTGAACGGTTTTCGCAAATGTTACAGTGCTGCGTTGCCGACTCTAAGGGCCGAACCGGTTTTGAAGAGAAAGACTACCCCAGTGCAGATTATATTTGGCGTGCTTTTCAAGTGGCACAGTTAGTTGATGTACAACCAATTATTAAGCAAGGATATCAAGGTGCAGAGATTAAAGCTCAGTTAAAACATGCACGTATTCGATCAGTCGAACAGTATAAACAGAAGCACAGCGTATAATCGACTGACTTATTACGATCGCAACTTAATTTAAAGAGGCGGAAAATGTCTAATTCACTGACTATTCTCCCATTGCATAACTTGGCTATTGCCTTTATTCCGGTTTTCTTGGTGATCGTTATTTTATTTAAATGGTCACTAAACGGAAAATTTGCTCTCTATGCACTTTCTCGCATGTTAGTACAACTGCTGTTAGTCGGTTATTTTCTTAATTATCTTTTTGCTGGTGCTAATGCTTGGATTGTTGTGCTGTTGTTAATGCTGATGGTCCTATTTTCCAGTTGGATTGCCTTAGGCAATATTAAAGAGCTGCGTTTGCCATTATTAAAACGAACGATGATATCCGTTGCAATAGGCGGTGGCTTTACCTTATTAATTATTACCCAGGGCGTTTTAACATTACAGCCCTGGTATCAGGTACAAACCATGATCCCATTAGCGGGCATGATTTTTGCCAACTGTATGAATAGCGTCAGTCTTTCAGCAGAACGTTTTTATGCTGAGTTGTCGCGTGAGGCAGATTATATTAATGCGCGTAAAACTGCATTTCATGCTTCAATGATCCCAAATATTAATGCGTTATTTGCGGTTGGATTGATCTCCTTACCGGGCATGATGACTGGACAAATCTTATCCGGTACCTCCCCCTTTATTGCGGCAAGGTACCAAATAGTAGTGATGTGTATGGTCTTTGCCTCGGCAGGCATTTCTTCGGCTTGTTTTTTAGTGCTTAATAAAAACACCATAAAAAATAACAGCTCAATCACTTAACCTGCTCAAATTTAAGCTAAAGCACTAGACCGGTTAAAACTAGGTGCCCGACAAAATATAAGCTAAAGCACTGGACCTGTTGAATCTAAGTGCCCGACAAGATATAAGCTAAAGCGCTAGACCTGCTGAACATAGGCTCCCGACAAAATATAAGCTAAACCACTGAACCTGTTGAATCTAGGTGCCCGACAAAATATAAAACAAAAAACCACCTAACAGCAAACGATAGATAACAAAAGGCATCATGCCGACTCTATTGAGCAGGATTAGAAATACGTGAATACATAAAATAGCGCTGACAAAGGAGATCCCCGCACCTAAAAACAAAGGACCCCAGTCAACATATTCGTCGGATAAAATAAATTTAAGCAAATCATATCCGGAGGCCATGGCAATAATCGGAATAGACATTAAAAAGGAGAAACGCGCAGCGCCATTGCGGGTCAAACCCAACATTAAACCTGCAGTAATAGTAATACCTGAACGAGAAGTACCTGGGATCAAGGCTAATACTTGGGCAAAACCAATAAATAAAGCCCCTTTCAAGCCCGTTTGGTATTCTGTTTTTACCTGTTTGGCGTTCGCATCAGCCCACCACAGCAGTAAACCAAAAACAGTGGTTGTTACTGCAATCACATAACCACTACGTAAATAGGTTTCAACCAGTGATTTACCAAAAAAACCAATTAAAGCGGCTGGTATTGTCGACCAAAGAATCCACCAGGCAAGGCGACTATCTTGTGTTTCTCCTTTACCGCGCAGAGAGCCAACCCAGGCTCTCGACATATTAATGACCTCCATCCGAAAATAGATTAAGACCGCTGATAATGTGCCAATGTTAAGTATTAAATCAAAGGCTAAACCCTGATCCTGCCAACCTAAGAGTTGTGATGGTAAAATCAGATGAGCTGAGCTGGAAATAGGTAAAAATTCAGTTAATCCCTGAATTAAAGCTAATACAACAATTTGAAGTTCGGACATTTTTATCTCATATATAAAATAAAGTGATCAATAATGATCGGGAAGCTGTTTTGATACTTTCCACAATTTTTGCTTTTGTTGCGGATAATTCCGCCACAAGGCTTGATAGGTTTCACCCAGAACAGGGTGTCTTAATGTTGGTGCTAACTCGGATAAGGGTTTTAATACAAATGCATTTTTTAAAATTTCGCCGCGCGGTAAATCAATATCAGGATCTATCTGCTGGTCGTATAAAAGTAAATCTAAATCTAAGGTTCTTGGGGTAAACTTAGATGACTTTTCCGGGCGGCCATGCTGCTTCTCTATGCCTTTAAGTTTTTTAATTAATTCGACAATATTTTGCTCAGTATGCAATTTAACCACTAAATTGTAAAAATTAACCCCTGAAAAACCAACAGCTTCACTTTCGTAAAGAGGAGAAAGCAGTAACTCACCAAACTCAGCTTGTAATGCCGCAATACCTAAACGAATATTCTCAGATCGGTTGATACTGGAGCCGACGCCAATAAAAACGGCTGCCATTAACGAACACCACGCTCAATCTGTACCCCTAAACTTTGTGCCTTTGGCAAAGCCCCGGGTTTATGTAGTCTCACTTTAACCCAGGGCACTGCAAACTCCGCCATAATAAGCGCAGCAACGGATTCTGCCATGGTTTCAATTAACTCAAATTGATGCGTTTGGGCAAATTTAGTCACCGCTTCTGAAACACTAAAATAATTAAGTGCGAGTTTAATATCATCACTGCTTGCTGCGGGTTTATTATCGAATGCCATCTCTAAATCAAAATAGAGTTTTTGCTGTACCGATTTTTCCCAGTCATATACACCAATTGAGCTAATGACTTCTAACTGTTTAATAAAAATAATATCCATTTTGCAACCTGTCGGAATAAGTTAAAACGCTACCACTTAACAAAAAATCCACGTACTATCGTAGAAATAAAGAGCATCAATATAGCTGTACCGTATGTTACCTGAACAGGGAGAAATATATAGAAATGATTAACCTGATGACTTTAATATTTATTCTGGGTACCTACCTGTTTGGTTCGCTTAACGGAGCGATTTTATTATGTAAAGTCAAAGGGTGGCCAGATCCTCGCGCTGCAGGGTCGAAAAATCCTGGGGCCACGAACATGTTACGTTTACATGCTGCTCAAGCTGCCAGTGCTGTGCTTATTTTTGACCTGTTAAAAGGTACTATTCCTGTCTACCTGGCTTATTTTTGGGGTTATTCGCCTATTATGATTGGTGTGATTGCTATCGCAGCCTGCCTTGGGCATATTTTCCCGGTCTATTTTCAATTTAAAGGCGGCAAAGCGGTCGCCACCGGTTTAGGTACTTTATTGCCTTTAGGCATGGATTTAACCGGGTTATTGGTTTTAACTTGGTTATTTACTATTGCCGTTAGTGGTTATGCTTCATTGGCGGCGATCGTGGTAGCTATTGTGGCGCCCTTTTTTGTCGAGCAGATAAATCCTGAATATACAATATCCGTTTGTATGCTGTCGATATTAATTCTGCTTCGCCATATCGGCAATATTCGCCGAATTTTTAGCGGGAAAGAGAAAAAAATAGTGAACTGGAAGCGATAATCCTAATAAAGGCGTTGGTAGTTATAATCAACCTCGTTATAATTGGCACTTTTATAATATCTACAAATCCTTACACAACAGAAAAATGGAGTTTACCGTGAACCTTATTAAACGTATTACCCTGCTTATGGGCTTAACAATAAGCCTCTTCAGCACTGCAGGCTTTGCACAAGATCTTTCTGAAGCAGCCATTGCTGAACGTATTGCACCGGTAGGTAGCGTTTATTTAGATGGTGAAATAATGACCGCCCAGCAAAGTCCAGTTTCAGCTGAACCCGCAGGCCCAAGATCAGGTGAGAAAATTTATAACACTTACTGCATGGCCTGCCATGCGACAGGTGTGCTTGGCTCACCGAAAAAAGGCGATGCAGCCGCATGGGCACCGCGTATAGCACAGGGTGCTGAAATAATGCTAAAACATGCGATAGAAGGCTATAATTCTATGCCTGCAAAAGGCACATGTGGTGACTGTAGCGAACAGGAAATAGCATCAACTATTGCGTTCTTAACCGCTGGCCTTTAGTCTGTAAGATGAATTATCTAATTTAGCCACCTGTAAGGTGGCTTTTTTATAGCCAATATTTATAGCACCTGGTTATTGTTATGCACCTCCACATTAAAAATAGGAATTCAAAATGCGCTTATTACATACCATGTTACGTGTTGCAGATTTACAAAAATCGATCGATTTTTACAGCAATATTTTACAGATGAAATTACTGCGTCAATCTGAAAATGCTGATTATAAATATACGCTGGCATTTTTAGGTTATGGGGACGAGTCTGATACTACTGTACTCGAGCTCACTTACAATTGGGGCACAACAGAATATGATTTAGGCAATGCTTACGGACATATCGCTATTGAAACCGATGATATTTACGCTACCTGTGAAATGATAAAAAAGATGGGCGGTCAAGTTACCCGTGAAGCAGGGCCGGTTAAAGGCGGCACAACAGTGATCGCTTTTGTTAAGGATCCCGATGGTTATCAGATCGAATTAATTAATAAAAAAGACGCTGGCAAGGGTTTGGGTGCAGGGTCATAAAGCACTTTGCATAAAAAAACGCAGTGGTTGTTATTAACAAACACTGCGCTTTTTATTTTTATTCAATAAACAGGCTATTTTGGTAAAAAACCGACTTTATCGTAAACCTTCGCTAATGTATCAGCAGCACGTACACGCGCCTTCTGTGCACCGGCACGCGCAATCGCTTGTAATGCAGTCTCATCTTTCCGCAACTCTTTAAAGCGGGCTTGAATTGGTTCTAAGAGATTCACTACGGCGTCTGCAGTATCGCTCTTTAGATGACCATACATTTTATCTTCATATTCAGGGATCAGGCTTTCAATAGACTTACCCGTCGAGCAGGAAAGCAAGGTGAGTAAATTTGAAATACCCGGCTTTTCAACAGGATCAAAATAGATACGCGCCTGCTGATCAGAGTCTGTCTCCGCACTTTTAATTTTCTTCAAAATCTTTTTTGGATCTTCCAGCAAACCAATAAAGTTTTTAACATTATCATCGGACTTTGACATTTTCTTAGTTGGCTCCTGCAGGCTCATAATACGTGCTCCATGTTCAGGAATAGCAGGCTCAGGCACCACAAAAGTATCACCATAGGCATTATTGAAACGGATCGCAATATCACGTGCTAATTCAAGATGCTGTTTTTGATCACTGCCCACAGGCACATGTTTAGGCCCATAAATAAGAATATCGGCAGCCATCAATACCGGGTAACTGAATAATCCCACATTAATATTAGTAATATTCTTTTGTGATTTATCCTTAAACTGGGTCATACGGTTTAACTCACCCATCTGCGTATAACAGTTTAATATCCATGCAAGTTCTGCATGTTCCGTCACTTGTGACTGAATAAACATAGTACTTTTTTGTGGATCAATACCCACAGCCTGATACATAGCTAAACCATCATAAATTGCTTTGCGCAGTGCTTGTGGATCCTGGCGAACAGTAATCGCATGTAAATCAACCAGACAAAAAAGGCAGTCATGGGTTTTCTGCATCTCAACCCATTGACGCAACGCGCCCATATAGTTGCCTATGGTTAACGATCCCGAAGGCTGGCAACCGCTTAAAACTATTGGTTTAGTCATTTTTCTATCCTTAAATATTAGCTAACTCACCGCGCATTTTATCAATGACAACCTTATAATCAGGCTGATTAAAAATGGCGGAGCCAGACACAAACATATCTGCACCTGCCTCTGCGATTTCTTTAATATTGTCAGTTTTAACACCACCATCAACCTGTAAACGAATATCGCGGCCGCTGGTAGTGATCAATTTTTTGACCTGACGTAATTTTTCAAGGGTGTGCGGAATAAATGATTGGCCACCAAAACCTGGATTTACCGACATTAATAACACCACGTCGAGTTTATCCATAACATGGGTTAATACTTCTAATGAAGTAGCTGGATTTAACACTAAACCCGCTTTACAACCATGTTCTTTAATTAACTGTAAGGAGCGATCCACATGATCAGAGGCTTCAGGATGAAAGGTAATAATCGATGCGCCTGCTTTTGCAAACTCAACTATCATAGTATCGACCGGTTTTACCATAAGATGTACATCGATTGGCGCTGTAATACCATAGTCTCGTAAGGCCTTACAAACCATCGGACCAATGGTTAAATTAGGCACGTAGTGATTATCCATTACGTCAAAATGCACTACATCAGCACCAGCGTCTAATACTTTTTCAACATCTTCCCCCAACCGTGCAAAATCAGCAGAAAGGATTGAAGGGGCAATTAAATAATCGGTCATGATAGGTTTCCGTTTGCTAAAGTGAATGCGTATTCTACCGAAGCAAAAGCAAACAAACTATTTTTTATTGGCTCTATTCAAGATGATTGTTGTTAGTTTTCTTACTTATGCCTAACAGCTTGTAAATATTCAGATCACACTTATTGTCATTTTTTTATAACACATTGTAATTTAAATAGTTAAAACGGAAACAACTGTTAAATAGCAATTTTTTATTTTACGCGGGTAGAAAGTTGTGCATCAAACAGTGCGAATAACTCCCCCACAGGTTGACGGGTTGATGATTTACTACTGATGGTTCGAGAGACCTGTATCTTGTCGCAGAAAGCATCCCGATAGAGCTCCTGAGTTAAAATAGTGTCGTGGTTACTCACTAAAACGCTACACTTTGACTCACGCGCAAGTTTGGCAAGATTAGCTTGATCATCCAAGCTAAAACCATCACTTGCATAGCTGGTAAATGATGCACTTTTACTCAGCGCCACATAGGGGGGATCGCAATATAAGACATCATCATCACGTAAATACTGAAATAATTTCTGATAGGGTTTACAGGTAAAAGTCGCTTTTTTAGATTTTTCAGAAAAAATAAGCAGCTCTTTTTCTGGAAAATAAGGCTTTTTATAGCGTCCAAATGGCACATTAAAACCACCACTTTTATTATAACGACATAACCCGTTATAACCAAAACGATTCAGATAAAGGAATAATAATGAACGTTTATAAACATCTTTGCAGTTGTTAAATTCACTACGCAGTTGATAATAGATAGCCTCGTTATTAAATGCATCCTGGAAATAGTATTTGGCGTCACAGATAAACTGTTTCGGTTTACGTTTGACGATCTTATACATCTCGATCAAATCAGGATTAATATCATTAAGCAGGTATTCATCAAAGTTACTGTTTAGGAAGACAGAGCCCGCTCCGACAAAGGGTTCGATAAGACGTCTACCTTCAGGCAAACGTTGGTTGATTTGTTCAGTGAGTGTAAATTTACCACCTGCCCATTTTAGGAATGCACGATTTTTTTTAGTCATTTTTTAATTGTAAATCCTGCTGGATCTCTTTGTAGGTGAACACTTGTGATCTCAACTCAGATGAAGCATCGGGTAAATCTTGCTGGGCAATTTTTGCGGCGCTAAAACTGCTATATTCGCCAAGCAGAACAACATACCAAGGTTTATTATTTCTAATGCTCCGGTAAACATAAATATTTTCTTTAAGCAGATCATGTAGCACTACAAAGGCCTGCAGTTTTTCCCTCGTTGGCATATCAGCTAATCTTAGAGTAAATAAAGAGGGTGACTTAGCAAGCAGACTCTCTACCGGCCTCAATATTAAATTAAGCTCATTGAATTGCCCGGCATCTTTTAGAAAATGATCACTTTTTTCTAGCGATGAAAATAATTCGGCCTCTCCGTTAACAACGTCAATTTGCGAATCAGATGAATCATCCATCTTTATAATTGATCTGTTTGGCTGATCATTATTGCCCGGTCTCATTTTAGTAGGCTGTTGATTTTGACTTTCTGTTGGTAGTTGACTTTCCGTTGGTAGTTGATTTTCAGCAGGCTGTTGATTTTCAATTTTATCCAGCAATGGCTCTTTTTCTATATCCACAAGATCAATACGATAACGTTGTTCTAAGCCAATCAGTTCCTCCTTAGAAATAACCACCCGCTGATCACTAAGGTCACTAGCGCCAACTTTGTACGTCGTATTTTCTATCGGACCCTGCTGATCCTTATACCAATTTTCAGTAATGACTGTCTCGGGTGCTTTATTCACAACCCTTTTTTGTGCTGCATCGGGATCAACTGGATCGATCAATTCGCTTAATGAACTGGAAAAAAGATAAACAGTAAAACTTACAACAACCATCAACATTGCAAGTAATAATAAGAGTTGAGATAAATTTTCTTTAACCCATGAAGGTTGTTTATCATATCCAGAATTAGTACTCATATTTTCTGCTCATTAAATGACTCTATTAATAGATAACGTATTGTTTTATAATATGATTCTTATTAAGACTGTGTTTTACACACTAGCTATCAATAAAAATAATCTACTAAAAAAAGAGATCAGCCTATTCGCTGCTACATTTCATAAAATATGATTTTTATTCTTTTCACCCAACTGATTATATTAGACTCAGCATCGTCAATTTAAGACTCTATAACACTGCGAAGAACTGTTTCACTCACATTATCAAATATTTCACAGCGACCGATCGAGGTTGGTAAAATCAAACGTAACTTGCCATCTAATACTTTTTTGTCGAGTTGCATATGATCGAAAAACTGATCGTAATGCATATTTTCTGGTGCATTAACGGGCAGATCAAACTGTTTAATTAATAATATAATTTGCTCAATTTGTGCAGATTCAATGAGGCCAAGGTTTAAAGCAGTTTTTGCAGCCAGTACCATACCTGAGGCAACAGCTTCACCATGCAGCCAATTACCATAACCTTGCTCAGCCTCTATCGCATGACCAAAGGTATGTCCAAGATTCAACAATGCGCGAATACCACCCTCTTTTTCATCCAGAGAGACAATTTCAGCTTTAATTTCGCAGCAACGTTTAATCATATAGGTAATAGCAGCGGGTTGTAAGGTTTTAATCGCGGTAACATTTTCTTCAAGCCAGATAAAAAATGCCTGATCATAAAGAATGCCGTATTTAATGACTTCGGCCATTCCCGCTGAAAATTCACGTGCAGGTAATGTTTTAAGGCAATCTATATCAATAATAACTGACTGAGGTTGATAAAACGCGCCAATCATATTCTTACCCAGAGGATGATTAACCGCGGTTTTTCCACCAACGGAAGAATCAACTTGTGATAAAACGGTTGTTGGCACTTGGATAAAGGGTACTCCTCGCTGATAACAAGCGGCAGCAAAACCAGCCATATCACCGATAACCCCACCACCCAGCGCAATAATAGTCGTATCACGTGCGTGTTTATTAGACAGCAAAGCAGTTAAAATGATTTCAAAAGTATGTAAATTTTTGAACTTTTCACCATCGGGTAAAATAATTTCATCAATTTGAAAATCAATTAAAGTCTCTTTACAACAAGCTAAATACAAAGGCGCAACGATTTCATTGCTGACAATCATGACCCTTTTGCCCTTGATTGCCGATTTGAATAACTCAGCATGAGTTAATAAACCTTCACCAATTGATATCGGATAACTACGCTTACCCAGCGCTACAACTATTTTTTCCATTAGAAATCCAATAATGCAATGATTTGACTAGCGACAACCTTCGCGCTTTGCTCATCTGTTTCCATCGTATAATCAGCTACTTCATCATAAAACTCATTACGTTTTTCAGCTAATGCTTCTAATACCGTTCGTGGATCATCTGTTTGTAATAAGGGACGGCGTTTATCTTTTAATGTCCGGGCTAACTGTTTATTTACACTGGTTTTTAAGTAAACAACAATACCTCGTGCCGACAAATGTATCCTATTTTCAGGGCGAATAAGTGCTCCGCCACCTGTTGCTAAAACGATACCATGCTTTTGTGTCAGCTCATCAATCATGCTTTGTTCGCGATTACGGAAACCCTCTTCGCCCTCTACATCAAAAACCCACGCAATGTCTGCACCCGTTTTTTTCTCAATCTCTGCATCAGAATCAAGAAAATCAAGGTGTAACATTTGTGCTAAATGACGACCAATTGTGCTTTTGCCGGCGCCCATTGGGCCAATTAAGAAAATATTACGTTGTTCTGCCATGTTGAATTATTACTCAAGTGATTAATTACTGGGAACACCCTTTAGAAAAAGAGAAGTGTTGTATATTATCGCAATTGTTAATAAGCCATTGCAAGCCCATAAGTAAAATAAGCCCAAAGATTACCTTCAGGCTTATAAATTGCTGCTCAAAAACAGTTGGGAAAGGCGTTTTATCGGAATTTAGTTTGCATGACTATTCTTGGTGTGACAAAAATCAACAACTCGGACTTAGTGTTTTCCTCATTAGTCGATCTAAATAAGGCACCTAAATAAGGGATATCTCCCAGAAGAGGCACTTTACTCACAGCTATTGAGTTCCGTTGTTGATAAATACCCCCTAAAACCAATGTTTCGCCGTTACCAACTAAGACCTGAGTACCAATTTTCTGCGTATCAATAGCAACAGCTTCACCAGTACCGGCTGAAACTGTCTCACCCACGGTATCTTGGGTGATCTCCAAATCTAAGATCACCTTGTTATCGGGTGTAATTTGTGGTGTCACCGTAAGACTTAATACTGCTTTTTTGAAAGCCACGGAGGTTGCTCCGGATGAAGCGGACTCGACATAAGGAATCTCTGTACCCTGTTCGATATAGGCGGTTTGCTGATTCGCCGTGGTGATCCGCGGACTGGCAATAATTTCAGCTTTATTCTCGCTTTCCAATGCAGAAAGCTCTAAATCTAAGATATCACCATTAGAAAATTTCGCGAGCTTAAAGGCAATAGTACCAGCAGCATCGGTAGCAGGAAGATTAACATTTAAACTATCAACCGTACTACTACTTGTTGACGTCATACCCCATTTGACACCTAACTCTTCACTCACCGAGTCATCAACAGTGACCATACGCGCTTCTATCACCACCTGGCGAACCGGTATATCCAATATTTGAATCATCTTTTTCACCGCATCAATCACAGCTGCAGTATCTTTTACTAACAAGGTATTAGTACGGTTATCAACACTAACAGCACCACGTTCAGACAATAAGCTGGTTTTATCACTCGATAACATAGCAGAGATATCAGCTACTTTAGCATAATTGACTTGGATAAATTCAGAATACAGAGGCGCTAAATTAGCCACAGCATTTTCTGATTCTAACTGCTCGCGTTTTTTTGCGGCTAACTCGACAGCAGGAGCAATCATTAATACGTTACCGTCCAGACTCTTGCCAAGTCCTTTAACTTTTAAAATAATGTCCAGGGCCTGTTCCCAGGGCACATCATCAAGCCGCAAGGTTATATTCCCACTGACGGAATCAGTAATGACTAAATTAAAACCATTAAAATCCGCTATCAACTGCAACACAGTGCGCACCGGGATATCCTGAAAGTTTAAAGAGATGGCTTTTCCCTGATAGGCACTTTCTTTTTGATCTTGAAGTTTTTCAGAGATTTCAATCATAAACAGGGTATCTAACTGGTCATAACGATAGTTGTATTGATCTTTAATATCAAAAATAAGGCGCGTTTTCCCATCTTCTTTAAAGGTTTCCACTTTTTCTACTGCAGTCGCAAAATCAACAACGTCCATAATATATAATAATTCGTCGGGTATATAAGTACTCTGAAATTCAGCGATCAACTGATTATTACGACGACGAATGTCGACAGCTATACTGGAGTTATCAAGGTACACTAATAATTTGCCTTGTCCCTCTAAGCCACGCTTAAAGTCAAGTGAATGAATACTGTTAACGTAACCCTTAGGGGTTGTCTGATTGGAGGATAGAGCTGATGCATTAACCTTTTCCGTTGCAGTTTTTGTTGTTTGGCTGCCAGAATTTTGCACAACTGCGGACGCCAGAGCAAGCTCCTGTTTATCGCTCCCGGCGATATCAGCCCCGGTATGACCAAAACGCACAAAAAGAAGACTATTTTCCTGTACAACACGATAGGGCATTAAAGTGTCAAGGGTAATAGTTAAACGCAACCCCTCTTCTGTCCTCTTGGTTGCAACATTATTAATCCCCCCTTTTTCAATTTTAATCGGGTTTAGCGCTAAAACGGAACTCGCGTCTTTAATATCAATAACTAACTTGTTCGGGCGATAATATAATTTATCTTGGTAGCCACTAATAGATTCGTTGAATCCAAACCTCAATTCAAATTTACCGTCCACTAGAGGATTAATATCGAGCTTACCAAGTTGTGATTCAGCCGATCCAATAGGGGAATAAAGCAAGAATACCAGCGGAAAAATATTAAATAATGTTTTTAAATATGATGTGTTCATGGCGCTTATTCCATCCCTGTTTTAAGATTATTCGGACGAGCTTAACATTATTTTTGTTATCCGTTCTTGCCAGCAACCATCCCGATCCACGGCTAACTCTAATAAATCAATTTTATCTTTTGCTATGTTGACGACTTTACCGTGGTTCAATCCCAAGTAATAGCCGGGTTTAATTTTGTATAACTCGCCTCCCGTTACCTGCACCAGTCCCCAGAGTACCTGATCGACCATTACCGTTCCTCGCATAGTTAAGTTATCAAGCGAATACATCTCCAGAGCTTGTTTTTTGCGATTCAAATTAGGCTGAGGACAGCTTTTAGGTGCATTAATGACAGCAATCGCAACTTCTTCAGCCGTAGGTTCGCTAAAAGGATTACGACCAGTTGCTTGCGTAAAAGTTAAGGGATTAATTTGCTTAAAAGTAGGAACTTTATCATCGAGCGGATAATTTTTTGTTTTAGTTTCAGCAACAAAGCGAGTTAAATCATCAATATCGGCATCCACGCATGAGAATAAAGGAAAGGTCATGAGTAAAATGATAAAAAACCTCATTTTTGACTCTCCTTATAACGATATGTTTTAGCAATTACATTTAAAGTCATTAAACCTTGTTCACCTTTCGTCAATGTTAGATTATCCAAAATGACGATGCGCGGCAACGCTGCAATATCTGCGGCAAAATTCCCGAGATCTTGATAACGACCAATAACTTGAATACTAATAGGCACTTCAGTAGAAAGCTCCCCTTCTGTTTTAATTCCCCAGTTAATGCTTTTAAATTGCAGACCATTATCGGCACCAACAAAACTAATATCATCAAGTAAACTAGCTACCTCTGCACTACTCGGCAGCCTGTTAAGCAGACCCTTGAAAACAAGCCTAATATCGACCATTTGCGTGCGGTACTCTTCTAAATGAGAAGATAATGCAGCCTTTGTCTTAAACTCGTTTTTTAAAGCAATTTCTTTTTCTTCAACCTTTGCTAGATTATTTATCTGTGGCATAGTGATAAAATAAAAAAAAACACCACTTAATACAGCACAGACACACGCAATAAATACCACTCTGTGTAGCGCCGGCCAACTGCCTACAGTTTCAAAATCTAAGTCATTTAAATCCATCACTCTCCCCCTTTTCTTTCAGGAATGACAACAAATTTCATTACGAACTGACTTAGTTTTATAGGTTCGGTCGGTCCAGAAATGATAGAGCTAATATAAGCTTCTCCCAACCAACCAGAATTATCAATATTTCGGGTCATTTCAGCAAGGCGATTATTCGACTCACTCATCCCCCTAACATCAACTTGTTCGTTGGCAAATGTGATACTATTCAAATAAATACCTGTTGGGACAACTTGCGGCAAGATATTAAAGAGATGCGTTGCATAATTGCGCTTCTCTTCTAATTTTTGAATGAGAAGAATACGGCGTTCAAGCTCCTCCTTTTCTTTTTTGATTTGACGCACATCTGCAATGCGCCTGTCCAGGATGGTATTTTGGACCTGCAAGTATTCATTACGCTGGTTTTGTGCGCCAATTAAGGCATCAACATATAACTTCCCTAAATAAGACACTCCCAGGATCAAAATAGAACTTAAACCTAAAAAAATCAAAAACATTTTTTTCTTTTTCTTTTTAAGCTCATCCCGCCATGGCAATAAATTAATATTAGACATTACCCTGCCCTCTTAATGCTAACCCTAAGGCCATCATATACTTGGTGGAAAACTGATGAAGCAAACTTTTATCTGATGGATTTTTGTACTCAAACTCGAGAAATGGATTGGCAATTTCAGTCTCAAAGTCGAGCTGCTCTTGTATTTGAACTGCTAATCCAGGCAGTAATTGACACCCGCCAGTCAGCATAATTTTCGCAACGCCGATATTCTTGGGTGCGTTGGTAAACATGCGCAGATCAAAACGTAAATGATTCACTGTCATGGTAATAAAGGGTGCGAGGACATCAATATCACAATCGATCGGCCATTCACGCTCAATTTTAATTTTTTCTGCTTCATCCAGCTTTAAACCATAACGATCAGCTATCATCTGTGTGCAGACAGCCCCGCCATGATTTTTAGTCCGTGAAAATATAACTTGGCCTTGATGCAATATGTTTAAAGTCATTTCTGATGCACCAATATCAACAACCGCAATACCTTTCTCGAAATCGTCACTTGAAAAGAGCAAATTACAAGCGCGTGCCAGTGTATGGCTTGCAATATCAACAATTTTCACCTGTAATCCGGCTTCCTCAATACAATGCACTTGCGATAATACAGTATCTTTTCGCGCAGCACTCACTAAAACATCTTTTAAGTCCGGATTATTTGCATTGATACGAATAATTTCAAAATCCAAAAAAATTTCATCTAAGGGGAAGGGAATACTATTTTCGGCTTCAATTTCAACTTGATATTCCAAAGACTGATCATTTAAATTAGTATTCATTGGGATAACTTTGGTAATAACATCTGCACCGCTAACAGCAATTGCAACATTTTGGTATGACGCGGGAAATTTTTTGCATAATTGTTTAATAATTTCAGTCAATTTGGCTATATTTTCAAAGCGATGATCAACAATAACACCTTTTTCAACCGCTATTTCAGCAACCGCATCTATTTGAAACGTGCCCTTTCTCTTAGACAGTGCGATTGCTTTAATTGCACTTGAACCGAAGTCAATCCCAATCAAAGCACTTGGATTGGATTTTTTTAGACCTTTAAACATAAAATTCCTGTTAAAATAAATTTAATCTGTTGATAATAATACTAGTTGTTTAGACTGATATTAATTCTAAAATCAGTAAGTGCCAAGGTGTGAAGTCACAATTCCCTCTTTAACTACACAAATATCACTATATACTGATATCTATTGCGAACGAGTAACAATTTAAATCAATTAATGGCAACAAATTCTAAGGTACGTATAAATGATGCAATGGATTAAACGTTTGGTATTATTTTCAATTTTCACAGGCTTAATGGGTATTGGAGCCATAGTCGCAATTTATTATCACGTAAAATCTGATTTACCTGATGTTGCCACTATTACCGAGATTCAGTTACAGGTGCCAATGAAAGTTTACAGTATTGATGGTGAACTACTTTCTCAGTTTGGAGAAAAACGCCGTATTCCTCTCACCAAAGAGGATATTCCAGAGATGCTTACTAATGCTTTTATAGCGATAGAAGACAGTCGCTTTTACCAACATTTTGGGATCGATCCAATTGGTATTATCCGTGCAGCCACTGTATGGGCTTCAACGGGTTCAGCAACGCAAGGTGCCAGCACTATTACTCAGCAGGTCGCACGTAACTTCTTTTTAACCCGTGACAAAACATTCATCCGTAAAATTAAAGAGGTTTTTATTGCCGTTCAGCTCGAACAAATATTAACTAAAGATGAAATTATGATGCTCTATTTGAATAAAATAGCTTTGGGACAACGAGCATATGGTATTGGCGCAGCTGCTCAGGTTTATTATGGCAAAAATGTCTCAGAATTAACTTTGGCAGAAATGGCCCTTCTGGCGGGCTTGCCAAAAGCACCCTCGAATTTAAATCCGATCGCATCGCCTAAAAATGCAGAGATGCGTCGTAATGTGGTTTTATACCGTATGTTATCCGAAAACTACATTACTCAAGATCAATACGAAACTGCAAAAGCAAGCCCAATTACAGCGACATACCATGGCGCTGAGATAACACTATCGGCCCATTATGTTGCAGAAATAGCGCGTAATAAGTTAATTGAACTATATGGATCCGAACGCAGTTACAACGAAGGTTTTAATGTTTATACCACGATCAATAAAATTGACCAGCAAGCTGCTAACAAAGCAACACTTAATAACCTCCATGATTATGATAAACGTCATGGTTACCGCGGTGCGAGTAAAGTGTTATGGCAAGCGCCGGCAGAAAATTGGAGTACCAAGGCGATAGTTTCAAGTTTAAACCAAACACCTGACTCTGGCGATCTGCAGCCTGCAGTAGTTGTCGAGGTTAACAAACAGGCTATTAAAGTGATCACTAAAAATAGCCAGGGAGCCTTGCAAGAGATCGATTGGGATGGTTTAAAATGGGCCAGACCCTTCATCACAAATTCCAGACAAGGGACAGAGCCTAAAAAAGCATCTGACATTGTTGCTGTTGGCCAACAAATATGGGTTCGTGAAATTGCACAAAAATTAGAATTATCTCAATATCCCGCGGTCAGCGCGGCATTTGTTTCTCTTAATCCACAGGATGGGGCTATTACTTCTATGGTTGGTGGTTTTAGTTTTGAACAGAGTAAATTTAATCGTGCGACGCAAGCGCAGCGTCAAGTGGGTTCCAATATCAAGCCATTTATCTACTCTGCAGCACTGGATAGTGGTTATACGTTAGCCACTTTGGTTAATGATGCCCCCATTAATGAATGGGCGGGAAGTACAGCCTGGAGACCAAAAAACTCGCCGGAGGTTTATGCCGGCCCGATTCGCTTGCGTCAAGCTCTCGGACAATCTAAAAATGTCGTCTCCGTTCGCCTGGTACAGGATCTCGGATTAACAAAAGTGACCAACCAGCTGGAAAAATATGGTTTTGAGAGAGAGAATCTGCCCCAAAATAATACCATAGCGTTAGGCTCTGCCTCTATTTCGCCATTAAATCTCGCAACAGGTTATGCCATTATCGCCAACGGAGGCTTTAAAATAGAGCCCTATATTATTGAGCGTATTGAAGATGCTTATGGAAGCGTTATTTATCAGGCTAATCCTAAAATTGTTTGCTCTTATTGTGCTGAGCTTTATGCGCAACAGGGAGATAACCAGCAATTTATCGCAACACAAACAGAGTTAGACAAAAGCGCTAATATTTGCCCTATTTCACCCGTAAGTGCAGATCAAATTGCATCGGCAGTCATTAGCGCTGAAAATGCATTTTTAACCCGTGAATTATTAAAAACAGCAATCTGGGGAGGAGGCAGCTGGCAACATAATAGCGGTTGGAATGGTACAGGCTGGCGTGCTGGACGGGCTTTGGAGCGCCATGACATGGGTGGAAAAACAGGCACCACAAACGGATCGAAAGATGCCTGGTTTTCTGGTTTTGCAGGTAATACTGTAGCCACATCATGGGTTGGATTTGATGATTTCAATCTTGATTTAGGCAGAACCAGCTACAACAATAATCTTGATAAAGATCAAGCCACAGGGGGTGAGTATGGCGCAAGGACAGCTCAACCTGCCTGGATAGAATTTATGCAGGAAACGGCTTTATCAAACCCACGGGTAACAGTAGACACTCCCTCCACGATTTCGACCGTACGTATCGACCGAAAATCGGGACTGTTAACTTACGAGACAGATCACACTACATTGTTTGAATATTTCAGAGCAGATTCTGTCCCCACTGAATATATGAATCGAACGGCTGTCTTCAAAACAGAGGGTAATCAGGATATACCCTACAACGCCCCTACTTCTGTTGATGAACTGTTCTAGCACAGATTCCAGTACTGACTTAAAGATGCAGAAATCAGCATCTTTAAGTCATTTCAGTATATACCCATGATACTTCAAGATGCAAAGTCAGCAAGGAAAATTGTGCTGAAATGCTAGGCATAAAATTGAAGTATCGTTATTGTACATAGAGATTTTATAACAACGCAGATTAGCGCAATTTTCCTTGCCCTACGGGGCGCAAGCTCGAAAGCCAGCGCTGCGTTGCACCAATCGAAAAGAGAATAATCATTATGTTGCGTCTTGCTCTGGTCTCCGAGCTTGCCTCTGACAAAGCATCTGGAAGTAACATGGGTATAACGGTGCTGGCCTTTTTAGATAAGATAACAGAGAGAAAAATTTAACAATAGTAGTAGTATTATCTGTTATTCCTGTATTAATAATTCAGAAAATAGGTTAATACTCTGAAAATATTGCATCTCTTGCGCAGGTTTTTCGCTATCTGGCGTTTTGATACCGCGTAAGTAAGCAACGCCAACTTGCTGTGCAACCTGCAGTATTTTTTCATTGTCATCAATAAATAAAGACTGCTTAAAATCGACGCCATGTTGCTCTGCAGCCTTTTGCCAAAAAGTCCGGTTTTCCTTCGCTATCTGATAATCATGACTGGAAACAATGGCTTCGAAGTAATGTGTAATTTCACACTGTTGCATCTTTAATGCTATGCCACTACGATGAGCATTGGTTAACATAATAACCCGTTTATTTAACTTTTTCAGGTATTCCAAAAACCACAGAGTATCACTGCGCAATTGAATTTTATGCTTTGTTTGGTACTGTAATTGATGGATATCTAAGCCTAGGGTAGCACTCCAATAATCATAACAGTACCAATCTAAGCTTCCCGCAACCTTTGCATACTCCGCGGACATATGATGCTCTGCTTGTGCTAATGAAATATGCGCTTTCTTAGCATATTGACTGGGTACATACTCCATCCAGAAATGGTTGTCATAATGTAAATCGAGCAAAAGTTACCCCACATATTTATAGTTAAAATCGTATTGACTTAATTATGTTCTACAACTATTCTTTAACCTAAGAAAAATAAATAGGTTTTGTATGTTGAGTTTTAGTTCTATACATCATGGTTGCAAGTTATTTACTAAAGACGATCTTAGCCCTATCGTATTGCCTTGCTTTTTCTCTAATTTTTTAACTAAAAATTTAATTGTTTATGCGATAAATAAGAATAATATTCTTATTGAAAATCAAATTGAAAAAACCACATCCACATCTATTTTAAATAGACTAGAACAGTTTTTACATTGGCTAGAGTTCTATTCCAATCAGAGTGAATTTGTTTCTATAGAGACCCATCAAAACCTACCTAGCGAATTGCTGAATAACTATGTTAACAACATCCTTATTGAGGAAAATAGCCTAGGCGAAGCATCTGTAAAACAGAGTATTCAAGCATTAACTTCATACTATAATTACCTCTATCACACAGGGATTATTCCTTATCCCAAAGTCTTACGCATTAGGCCTGCGCTTCGAAATACAGCTCGTTCCAACACCAAAAAACGCACTAGTGTTAAATATTTCACGCCAGAATTACGCAATATCCTTTATCACAATACAGAGTCTATTCGTGATGAATTATTATTACGTACAGGAGGGGAATGCGGTTTACGATCTAAAGAAAACCAAGGCTTCTTATTAAATGATTTCCGCATAGGAACTAAAACGCATAAAGGATTACTTTCCCTGTTTGAAGATATGGAAGATAACCCAGAGAAATCCGAATTTGAATATTATTTGCAAGGGCGTTTCTCAAAGGCAAAACGACACAGCGGCGGAAGCTCTCGCAAAGTATATATACACAGCGATTTACTCAGGAGATTTAAAGAATATTACGAAATGGAGCGCCCTGAATCCGATAGTGATAGTTTTTTCTTAAACGACTCCAATTCCACACGCGCCAAACCTATCGCAGCCGCACGAGCCACTAAGATATTTAACATTGTGCGTAACAAAGTAATGTTAATCCAAGAAAAAGGATTGTTACCAGCTTATGGCCAGCTTCTAGAAAAAGGGCATACTCATCATATTTTGAGACATAGCTTTGCTACTGATAAGTTTTATTTTTTCTCAAAGCAGTGGAATATCGCCATTGATAATGTGACTACAACATCTCAAGTATACCTTGCCGTAGCGGCTCTACTGGGACACAGTGGGTCGAGTAAATCAGCCCCTACAACGACAAAAAACTATATTCGTAGCTGTCATATAAAAGAAAGCTTTGAAGCAAGCGAGGAAATAAATGACTACAGATATGGATGACACCACTAGGTCCGATGAAAACGATATAAAGTCCCAACAAATTATTACAGAGTGGAATAATAACCAAGGTGTCATTAGGCCTCTATTTATCCCAGAAAGCACACAATTCACTATCCCCGCGATGAGGAAAAACGTCGCAAAAACGGTTAGGTTAAGTGATATAAATTGTAAATATAAAAAACTTATTTTTTCGGCTCTTTATACTGCTTTTTATATTATATATTTCACAGACAGAGAGGCTATATCAAATCGCGTTATATACCGTCGAACTGTAGTAAGTTTTATTGAATATCTCAATGAAAGAACTATCACCAAAAATAACAGAACTAGAATATTTAAAGATTACGAAGAGTTTCGTGTAAAAAAAATGGGAGTAAAGCCTCAATCTACCGGTCTTAAAAGCATAAGAAAATTTATTTATTTTAGCATTGCCTACGAGCCATTCTCTAACCTATTAAGTGCAGAACAATATAAATACCTTGGGGTGCTTAATAAAACAAAAGCAGCCCCCTCAGAGAAGCAAGAATCATATACCCTAACAGACTGGTTTTCTTTTCATAGTTGGCTGCGTAGAGATGATATAGGCATTGGTAATGAGCTATTTAATAGATTGGCATCGCCGAAAGCATTAAGTTTATCACTCCGTATTACTGCTGAAGTAGCACTTTACAGTATACAGCAGGCTAAATACGCACTAATCGAATTCTTTAAAGAGAATAATATAACTACTCATCAGATACTGATTCCAATGCCAGCCCCCAAAAAAGCAGATTTTTCAGCTGAAGAATTTAAAGATAAACGTAAGCGTTGGCTCTGTTATATCTACCCTCATATCACTGAGCAATTGGCTTACCTACAAAAAACTTACAAAAAAAGCCCCTGCCAGAATAAATATTTAGGCATAGCATTTGAAATTATTCTTCATTCATGGTGTAAAAGTAATTCTATTGGGGATTCCTTAGCTAGGTTTCATAAAGAACAATACGTTGAAAGGTTTATAGTAGATAAGGACAAACGAAACACGGATCGCTTTAGCATTACTGAATCGTGGCTGTTCTCACATCAATTTTTATATGCTATTTCAGAGTATGCTCATAGCGAGAAAAAAGGTATTTTGCCTGTTTGTAAGGCAGAGCATCTGCTATTTCAATGGTTAATGGCCTACCAAAGTGTTCAACCTTCAGATATTGCAAAGCTAAAGTTAAGTGATTTTAACTTTTTGAAACGCAGGAATGGCATCATTACACATATATCTAGCAGTTATTTTAAAGGCCGATCGCAAGCTACGCATTACCTAAAAGATATCAAAGCCAATAGCACAATGGGGAAGGCTGTATTGAGTTTTATTAATGACAATACAGCGAACAGGAAAATTGATTTAGGTGCTTTAACTACATCATATAATGATGGCGGTATGACAACATATCAACAGGGATTATTAGCACCTTTAATTTCGTTGCTTGCAACATCTACCATCAATTTAGACATAAACCATGCGCTACAAAAACATAATACAACATCAGTCTTTATTGAAGCTTTTAATCTTATTATAAGGAGCGGTGTCGATTATGAAAAATACCGTGTTGACCAAAGTAGGAAATCTAGTACTACTACTGAGGCTAGCCGGGAGAAATGGCAGGAAAGGTGTGAGACCTACTGTAATAAAAATATATTTGGTCTTTCAGCAATTAAAAATAGTGCTATTCACGCTCGATCAGATTCTTTCAGCCCCACAATGATGCAAAACTACAATTCTCACTCTAATGAAACTGAGCAAAAAAATTATCGGACCGAGGCTAGCCTACAATGGCTCAATAGCTGCGGGCGGGTAACACGGGCTGTAATGCAAGATATGTATATTAATGTGTTCAGCCCATCTAAAGCACAAATCCAGTCTTATAATAGTGAATTTACGCAAGCTGCTGAGTTAATAAATTCACACAAAACCGATCTGTTAAATCGGATTAAAACAATAACAGGACAAAAGAGTGGGCGCGTAGATGAATTAGGGTTTATAGAATCAAATAAGGTCCATCATACAGAACTAGCTGATGTGATACTTTTAGTTGATGCCCCTGAAACAGTGATGAAGTTTTATCATTACGAGGCAGAAGTGAGTAAAAAATACAAGTCACTCGCATCGAAATCGCCTGAGTTCTTATTATTTACAGTACTACCTATGGCTGAATATGTTTCAACATTACTGCATGAAAAGAAATTTTCAATGGAATCCATGAAGAAGGGAAAGGCTCTTTATCTAAAATATGCCGCACATCTTCCTCCCCATTTCACTTCTCATTTAGGAATGTAATATGAGAGAAACTGATTTACATGCTAAGACTTCTGCCTATCAAAATTTTATGGACATGCTAGATGATCTATTGCAGCAATTATCACCGATTAACAGTGTGACTATTACCGATGATCTATGGATTTTCACCGACCGAGAGAAAAAAATATCAATCAATTTCAACCATTTCAACCTCCCTTACACGGAGTTTGTACGGGAAGTTTCACTTTCTTCTAAAAGTGATTTAATACGTGTAACTACAAAAGAGTTTGCTAAGCTACTCTGGCTATCTCAGCACGAAGATAAAGTAACCTATCAATCGTCAATAAAAATTTTAGATGTATTATCTTTATTGTTTAGTTACCTTGCAAACAAACAAATCACCTATATTGCTGAAAGTGAATTAGAGGACTTTTTTACATACCTACTAAGCTATAACCTAAATCAGGAAGGACTAAATTTACGGTTTTATCCACCGGCTTATCGCACTCGATTACACTTTTTAAACATAAAACTTTTGCTTCAAACGTTAAAAATTTATGGCTGTCCCTCTCTATTACCTCGGTTACATTATAATAAATACAAAGATGCGATTAACAACTCATGTTTAAATGTATTAGGCATTACTTTTTCTGATTATCAAAAAGGAGGGTCATTTAATTTTCTCGGTCTCGACACTGGCCGTCATTATATTGATTTTTGCTCTCAAACGTTTGAAGAACAGATTTCTTATGCGACAGCTTGCCGGCTAACCATGAGTGAAATGTCAACTGAAGTAAGTAGGCAAATGGGGTATAAATATACCGATGTTATTCAGCTAGTATGCTCAGAAATTCTTATGGGTATACCTAGTAATGAAATAAGAGGAAGGGAAATAAAAAAAACATCTCTCCCAACCCTAAAGGGTATAGTTGAGATTGTACACTGCCTTTTTTTTAAGCATTATTATGCTGTAATACAACAGAATAATGCCTTTAAACTGGATACTATTAATAGCATTATAGTCAAATTAGGTTTACCAGAAAACCGTTTTGATAATCAAGAATTTGTTAGATCAATGTTATTTGCTCGTTACTATGGTAAAAATGGTAAATCACGCTTAAACATTATAAAGGAATTTATAGCATCATTAAGATCAACGCATCCAAAGCTAAAACCACAGTGGTCTGAATCTGATTTTAATGGAATCGTAGATAGTGTCACTCAAACTACACCAATTGATATCAATAGCGTGGTATCTTTCTTTAAAGAGCACCATTCGATGTGCGATAAGCTACAACGATTTAATAAAATTACACATACTATCGGAGTTAGAAAATTAGAACGAGCTTTAATGAATGTTGAATCAGCAGGTGTAACCTTATTTGTTGCATTAACAGGGTGGCGAGCCACCGAATTTGGCTTCGCACTCAACAATATCCATATTAGTGTGAATAAAGATGTTCTTGATAGCACCTACACACCCTATCAATTTCATGTCAAATGGATAGTACCAAAAACCAGTAAAAATACACCTCTTAACCGTGAAATCACTTTATCTGGCTATTTATTAGCGACACAATTAGCTACATTAAATCAGTCAGGTATTAATAAGCCTTGTTTGCATTCAGCAATGAAAAAGGCCTCGATTAACAAGGTTATTACAAATCGGGTCAGTAGAATCTGGCAAGGTTTTATTGATTATTACAGCTTGTTTGAAGAGTTAGATGAATTAGAAAAACTGATAGTGTTGCAAAAGGACACGACACTTTCGAATCATCAGCAATCCGAGCTAGTGAAATTATCGAAAAACCATAACTTACAACAGAGCCAAACTCAAGCACTACAGGGCTTACGAGATCAATTGCGTGAGGAACTCCCTTGCTACCTTTTGGCTAATCAAGTCAACCAACAATCATTTGGTAAAAAACTTAAAGGTTACCGAGAAGGTTCACTTAAAACAGAAGAGCGGGCTTTACTGGAAAAATACTTGTCTGATGATACTAAAATGTCACTCAAGTCAGGAATTACACTGGACCAAGCAACAGTAAAACATATCAAAGAAGAATTTTTACAACGTGCAACTCATCCTACCCCTCATGCACTTCGCCACATATGGGCTGAAGCGGTATTACGTCGCTACCGTGGTAATGTTGGCAGGTTTATACGCGCTAACTTTAAACATTTAAACGATGATTTTTTTATGGCATATCTACGAGATAAAGAAATGAGTGCCGTGTATGAAATTTCACAACGAAATGTGATCAACGATATTGTCCGTCAACACTTACTTGCACTCAAGGATGACCAACGAAACTATACCGGTGGATTTGATAGTTATTTGAACAAAGTCGTTAATATAACTAATATAGCTTCAAATGAAGACTACATTAAAATGTCCCAAAAAATCAGCGACCGTATAGGTTCTATAAAACCAAATCCATGGGTAACATGCCTATTAAGATCTGGAACAGAGGAAAGAGCTAAATGCTCGCAAAATGGGATCCCTCAACGCCGTAATGCATCCCCTAAGTTATGCCTAGGGTGTATCAATGCAGACATCACTGAGGGAAATTACATCGGTATTGTGGTCTACACAAGTATTGATGTGGCCGCATGTCGTAACCCTGAGTTACCTGCATTTATCAAAATACAGCACCTTCCTGTTTTACAATTAGCTATTTCACAGATTAAAAAATTACGAAATAACAGCCAAGACGAAAAGTACAACAAGTTCATCAACCACTTACAAGAGAGCATAGATATTGCACAAAAAACTATAGATGGAGCGAAATGATGGATGATGGTTACCTAGAGCAATTTTTAGATGCAGATGAGTTATCGAATGAGCCGTTGGAGGAAGTAGAAAAAGAGAAAATCCCCAAGTGGGTAAGTAGCGAAAATAGCTCACTTAATGCTTACAATGCATTACTCTTGCTAAATAAAAAAAAGAAGGCTTATATTAAAAAGCATGGTCTAAAATCACAATACATTATAAAATCAAACTATCAGATTAAAAAATCTGAAGTGGCACGAGCAACAGGAAAGACAGCTCAACCCTTGTTTCACTCCACTGCTTACTCTGAATCATTACTTAGATTTTTTAATCAACTTAATAAGCAATTAGAAGAGGCTAAAGAAAAGCGTATTCTAACTGTGAAAAATGGATTGCAGAGTAGAAATAAAGAAGATTTAGTTAACGAACACAAAGACCTATTGAAAAATCATGAAGAGACTCAACTTCAAACTGTAGATGGAGTGTACCAGCGACTTCTTGATAACATGTCACTTGATGTTAAGAGCAAGCTAGGGTTGATATAGTAACAAAAGAAAAGAGTTAATATTCAAAAGCTTATTTTAATTTATAATTAATTACTTGTAATGACTATGGAATAAAAGATGGAATTAAATTGGAATAACATTAAAACAGTGTTGCTAGACATGGATGGAACATTGCTTGATCTTAACTTTGACTCATTTTTTTGGCGTGAGCACTTACCTATGCGCTACGCAGAATATCATAATCTTACACTGGTTCAGGCAAAGTCATATTTAAAAAATGAAACCAATAATGTAGCAGGGAAAATAGAATGGTACTGCCTAGATTACTGGGAAGAAAAGCTAAGTTTGCCTATTACTGACTTAAAGAGGGAAATTGAAGATAAAATATCATTACGACCTGATACAATTCCATTTTTAGATGCACTAAAAGCAGCTAAAAAAGAGGTTGTATTAGTGACTAACGCACACCCTAATAGCCTCTCACTGAAAGTAGAAAAAACCGCATTAGATAGCCATATTGACCGCCTAATATCTACTCATCAATATGGTGTAACAAAAGAATCTCAAACTCTTTGGAAGAAACTACAAGCTGATCTTAATTTTGATAGTGAAAGCACCTTATTTGTAGATGATAGTTTAACCATTTTAGACAGCGCTAAGAGTTTCGGTATTAAGTACCTCCTTGCAGTTGCAAATCCAGACTCTCAACGCCCCCCCCTGCAAAAAGAACAACTAAAAGGCTACCCATTTATTACTGATTATCGTCATATTCTGGCTGATATTAGATAGCAGTAGTTTTACATAATCATTTTCTATTATTGAAGGTTCTAAAATTATTAACTTATCCCCGTCCAATATTAAATTGGTATGGCACTGGTGGTGCTAATATCATTCAGTACTGCAACCAGAGCATCTCTTATTGCCAGTGTTTCTTTTTCATTGATATTTAAATAATACCCTTCTCTAAAACCCGTTTTCATTACAGCCTTTTTCTACTGATACAAATGCTTCTGAAAGCCGATAAACGTGTCACGTATTGCTGCCGGTGAACCAAACTCTGCTGCGGCATCGCTTATGGTGTTGTATTTAAGTTCTACCAAACTGCGCATTTTTTTAGCTGCCAATTCTTGTACGCCGTCTTCTATGTATTTATCTAATATGAATTCGATAAACTCGACTTGTTTGTAGGTGAACTCACTAGATATACCCGGTTTCGCCGTTGCGACACGTTCTTTACGGGTATGGGTGTCTTTTGCGTAGGCTACAAAGGCTAATAGGTCATATACGTCGCTGTCTTTGGCATCGATAATGTCTTTCATGCTATCGAGTTTTTCATCATCGTAACCCGCTTCATACAAATCAGTTAATAGCTTTTCGCGTGTGCTTGGATTGCTCCATATTTGGCGTAATTCATCTTCGTTACCAAAAAAACGTGGTAAGTCACCAAACAGTTGTTCTACAAATTGTTTTGCGGTGAGCATTTCACCATCGGCACCCATAAACAATACGCTTTTCATGTGTTGTATTTGGCGTACTTTTCCGTCGGTTAGGGTAATGAATATTTTATCTGGTCTGCCCGTATTCCCATCGTCGTCATCCGTATTACAGCTACAAGGTGTATCACCGCAGTTATTACAAGGCTCAGTTAGACACTGGCAAGGAGATTGATTACATTCGCCACAGGGTTCGTTTGGTGTGTCGTCTTTACAGTTACATGGGTTAAAACCACAAACCTCACAGATGCAAATGCATGGGCTGACATTACAAATATCACAAGGTTGTTCGTCTGGTTTTTCTTTAGGAGGTAATGGTTCACCATCCCATTCTGGATCTGCAAAATTATGATGTGCTTTTACAAAATCATACACGGTAAAAAATGATTTTCCGTCGTACAGTCGCGTACCACGACCAATAATCTGCTTAAACTCAATCATGTTATTACAGGGCCGCATTAGTACGATGTTACGTACGTTACGAGCATCTACGCCAGTGGATAACTTACGCGACGTAGTTAATATGGTTGGTATGGTTTTTTCGTTGTCGCAGAAGGTTCTTAAATCATTCTCACCCGCCGCGCCATCGTTAGCGGTAATACGTACACAATACGTTGGGTTGGTTGTCCAACCCTTTTGCACTGCGTATTGATTAATATAATCACGCACCATGCCCGCGTGTTCTTGTGTGCCACAAAATACGATGGTTTTATCATGTGGGTTGATGTGATCCATCCAATAGTGCACACGTTTTTGTTCGCGCTGTGGCATAGTGATGATGCGGTTAAAGTCACCTTCTTTATATACTCGGCCTGCTTCGGGTTCGCCTTTAAACGTCACCGCATCTCCCGGGGTATATTGGTATTCGTCCATCGTGCCGACAATTGGATACACCTTAAAGGGCGTTAAAAATCCGTCGTTGATCCCTTCTTTTAATGTGTAGCTGTAAACGGGTTCACCAAAGTATTTATAGCTGTCGACATTGTCAGTACGCTTTGGTGTCGCGGTTAAACCTAATTGCACAGCAGGCGCAAAATAGTTAAGAATATCGCGCCATGAGCTTTCGTCATTGGCACCGCCACGGTGACATTCATCAATAATAATAAAATCGAAGAAGTCTTCGGGGTATTGTCTGAAATTACAATTACTGGTGTCGGTAACTATAGGTAGGCTGTAGTCTTCGTCTTCCGGCAATTCTTCCTCATCACTGTCGTTAGTTGGGTTGCTAGCCGAATCTGTCATTAAGGTTTGGAAAATAGCCATAAAGATACTGGCGTTTTTAGGTACACCTTTGGCTTTTTTAATTTCACTCGGGGTAATACGCACCACGGCATCTTCGCCAAAAGCACCAAAGTCATTAAAGGCTTGTTTGGTTAATATATTACGGTCAGCCAAAAATAAAATACGAGGGCGTTTTTTAGCATTACTGGGGTTTTTAGCCGCTTGTAAACTCCAACGACTGTGAAATAACTTCCATGCGGTTTGAAAGGCAATACAGGTTTTACCCGTGCCTGTAGCAAGAGCAAGTAGTATGCGGTCTTTACCTAACGCTATGGCTTCTAATGCTTGGTTAATGGCGTTTTCTTGGTAATAACGAGGTTGCCAGTCACCTTTAAATTCAAAGGGTATTTGTGCAAAACGTGTCCGCCATGTGGCAGTATAGTCAGGCTCTGTTTTTCCAGTGACGGGTTCGAAGCACAAGCGCCACATGTCGGCTGGGCTTAGGTAGTTATCTACTAACTGCTCAAAACCCGTTAGCATATCTATTTGGTAAATGTCATGCCCGTTGGTGGCATAGGCAAAACGGCATTGTAAACGTTGAGCGTAGTCTTTCGCTTGGCGAACACCCTCTGTATAACTTAAGCTTTCTCTTTTAGCTTCAACGGCGGCAAGTTTTCGGCCTTGGAATTCTAAAACATAATCACTACTCAGGCTTGAGGCTCGTTTACCACCCCCTAAAATACGGCCTGCGGTAATGCCGAACTCACGGCGAATAATACTGCGCTCAGTGGTTCCCCAGCCATCTAAGGCCAATTTTGGCGAGATTAAGTCAGCGCGGGTTTCAGATTCGTTTCTATTCATGACACTTACCTGTGTTATAAAATTATTTACCGGTGATTACTTAGCCACTGTGCTTAACTCTCCACTAAAGGCTTTTTGTAAGATCGATTTTTTGAGTTCGTCTATTGAAGTTATTTTTTGACTATAAATATTTACCAATAAATTAGTTTTTTCTTCTAGATCATTAATTTCAGCGACAATTTTTATTTGTTCTGCAATTGTTGGTAACCTAATTGGTATATTTTTAATTTTACTTTGATTGAGATTTTTTTGACGGACGCCTCTTCTAAGCTTTAATAACTCTGGCTTAATAACGTTAATTGAATGAAGTATAAATTCTAAATTTATTTTGGGGTTCGGTTTAACACCCGCTACAGCTTGGTTAAATGTCCCATCGCGATCTAAAATTGACATTTTTAAAGCTGCTGTGTCATACATACCTATTAACAACGAGCCTTTTGGGAATAATTTCGCATTAGATCCGCTTAACCCTACTTCTGTAATTTTATTTTTTGAAGCTAATGTATACGTGTCGTTTAACTCACCAGAAGAATACCAAGGAATGTCTCCCCCCCAGAATCCAATTGTTGATTTTAGCGGGGTTCCCCCGGTACCTACATGTGCAATTTCACTTAATGTTTTCTCAACCCATCCTTCGCTTTTTTTACTGAATAATTGTTGTAAGTAGCTGTCGAATAACTCGCGGGCATTTTTTAGGTTTTGTTCGGTTTTTGTGCGGGTTTGTTCTAAGTCGGCAAACACGGTGTCGAGCAGTACCACAATGCGTTTTTGTTCTTGGATTGAATCAGGGTATGAAACGAAAAAATCATTTTGTAGTTTAGTTCTTGCTAATTCAGTCTGACCGCTTGCACCTTCTCCAGCTGAAGTAATCTCTTCCTCGATCTTAATGAGCATATAACCAAAGAAGTCGTTATGAAATAAACCGTTTTTAGGTCTTACAATAGTTACATGTGTATCTACAGTTGTAGGCTCTATAGGCATATTTCTCACCTGAGCAACTCGCCCTAGGGTACCTGTTCCAGTTGAATTAATTAATACATCACCAACTTGAACATATCGCTCTTCATTGACACTTTTTATGATTAGATTATGACGCCTTGCTAATGAATAATTAACAGTATGATCTCTAATACACTTTTGGTTAATTACACATATACCACCTTCATCAACATATTTCGGTGCAATACCACGTTTAATAATTTCACAAACGTTACCCAGTTTTTCTGTTTTCCATTCCATTACAGTAATCCCTGAATCTTAGCTAAAATAGCCTCTGATTCTTTATCTAGCGCGATAATATTTTCAATAATGACTTTAGGCTCACGTAATGGTGCGGCTTCTTCTATATTTGGGTTTTTAACCGACAAGTCATAGGTGGCTTGATTTATATCACTCACCGCTAATGACCAAGATTTATCTGAATCAGCAAAACTTTTTTGAAATTCAATAAATTCGGCTAAATCGTTGTCGTTCAGTGGATTAGTTTTCCCCATATTACGGCCTACATTAAGCTCGTAAAACCATGTGTTTAACGTGGGTTCACCTTTGGTAAAAAATAACACTACGGTTTTTACACCCGCACCTATAAAAGTGCCGCCAGGGCAGTCGAGTATCGTATGTAGATTACAGTTTTCCAATAGTTCTTTACGCAGGGCAATGGCGGCGTTGTCGGTATTACTTAAAAAGGTGTTTTTAATGACAATGGCGGCGCGGCCACCGGGTTTCAGCATTTTAATAAAGTGCTGTAAAAACAAAAATGCGGTTTCTCCAGTTTGTATCGGAAAGTTCTGTTGTACTTCTTTGCGCTCTTTACCGCCAAAGGGTGGATTTGCCAGTATTATGCTGTGTTGATTACTGGGTTGAATGTCTTGTAGGTTTTCAGACAATGTATTGGTGTGTAATACATTGGGTCGTTTGTTTACCAAAACTTAAAATAAAAAATATCAGGCGAAACCAAAATAGAAATAATTAAATATTTGATACCAAATGCTGATTTGGAGGAGTTTCAGAAGTTGGAGGAGTACTAAGAAAAGGGTTAAATCGGTACTTCTACGCCACAAAATAGTTACAGTGTAACTATTTTTGCTCGCTATTTATAAAAAAATCTCCTTCACTCACTTTTAATGCTTGAGCAAAATATCTAATTTCATAATCTGTTACCTGCCTATTTTGAGATTCAACTTTAGCTAACGTACTACGACTAAGATCAAAACCTAACAAACAGCATGCGGCAGCCAACTGCTCTTGTGTTAATCCTCGTTGCTTACGAATTTCTCGAATTTTTTTACCAATGGTATTCATTTACTGCTCCGTTAGTGGAGCGTCATCTTCCCATCTCGCAGAGCAAAAAATGCTCCGCTTAAGGAGCAATTAAAGATAGATGATAATTATTTAATTCTTAGTACTGAATAACTTACAAAGATATAGCTACTTTTTTCGTATATCTGAAACAAGAAGCAGTTAACGAAGATGCTTTAAGGTTAAAGATGAAATATGAAAACTGACTTGTGATTTCTGGATTTACCCTGATTTTAACTATTGATATTCCAGAGTAACTAATGAATAATTGCTCCGCTTGCAGAGCAATCCAGTCACACAAGAAATAATCAGCTTGTTTTAATAAAGGTCTAATAATGAGTCAGAAAGTTAATATGAATGTTTTTTTGCATTCTCTTTTGGTGATAAAGCAAATGAATGACTTCTCTGTGATAGCAGCTAAAGACGCTCTATTGCATGAACATGCTGAATTTACGGATTCAACAGAGGCTAGAAAATTTATCTACCGTCAATTATTACGTGGTGTAGATAAAGGACTATTAAAGCGAACGGACCTTGTTGATGACGGAATAAAAAATGTTTTATATTCAAAAACAGAGAAGTTCTTTGCCTCTACGATTGTTCCGATGAAACGGGGTGATAAACAAAAGAAAAGTTCTTCTCCAAAAATCATTAAGCAAGCGCCTAAAACCATCAATTACAAAGCCTTGCTAGAAAAAGAGCTGATGACTTATGAAATTGATTTAAACGCAAGCATTGAAGAAGTAAATGAATACAAGCGCCTTTCTAGTCGCTTTCCGGAATTAAAAGAAAAACTTCAGCAGCACCAACTGCAAACTAAAAATCAATCCGTCCAACTTCTTGGCAAAGTGCATGCGTTACAAAAATTACTGGGTTATACGGTCACGGGATATCAACCATGCTAAGAGCTTGGCAACAAGAATGTTTAACCACAGCAAAAAATCATTATTTAGAAATCAGTAAGCACTTTTTATGTTTAGCAACACCCGCTTCCGGGAAAACCGTATTAGCCGCTGAAGTTGCAGGATATTTGTTTGACACAAAGCAAATAGATTTTGTTTTATGTTTCTCGCCATCGATTACTGTGGCTGAAGGGATTAAGAATACCTTTGCACGTCGACTCAATTGTAATTTCGATGGTGTTATTGGCGCTATTGGTTGCTCTTATACCTATCAGAACATGCGGTTTTTTAACGAAGACAACTGGAAGATTATTAAGAATAATAGAGTGTTAGTGGTGTTTGATGAGATCCATCACTGCTCAGGCTCCTCATTTGATGATGCGAACGCCTGGGGGCAGGATATAGTGCAACACATTCAAGAACAGGCTGCGTATACTTTAGCGCTAACCGGGACTCCTTGGCGATCGGATCTCATCCCCATTGCGCTTGCTAATTACAGCGATCCCGATAATAAAATTCAATGTGATTACACCTATTCACTACAACAAGCTGTCGATGATGGCGTTTGCAGAAACCCCAAAATCGTTTTAATTGATAACGAAGAAATATCAGTGACGACCAAAGAGCAAGAAACGAAAGTCTTTAACTCACTGCATGATTTATTAAAAGCACCTTTAATTTCTTATCAGGATTTAATCTGTCATGAGGTAGTTATTCAATATATCTTGCAAAAAGGCTGTAATAAACTCGCTGAAATCAGGCAGTTTAACCAAGATGCAGGCGGACTCATTGTTGCTTCATCGGTGGAACATGCACAGCAGATATTGAAAATGCTCACTGAACAGTTCCAGCAAACCGCCGTTATTGTGACATATAAAGAGCCGGATGCAGCTGAACGAATCAAACATTTTCGTTTCTGTAATACAGAGTGGATTGTCAGTGTTGGCATGGTTGCAGAAGGTACGGACATACCCAGATTACAGGTTTGCTGCCATTTAAGCCGGGTTAAAACTGAGCTGTATTTCAGACAAGTTTTAGGTCGAATTTTAAGAGTAAATGAGGCTGTAAATCAGGAGGCTTGGTTGTTCACTTTTGCTGAAGAAAAGTTAAGTATATTTGCCCACCGAATAGATCAAGAATTGCCTGATTCTAATGTCTTAGTACGCGGTAATGCTATTGCTAAGCAATTTGATATAACTACTGCTAATAAAAAATCAGCTTCATCTTCAACTGACTTGAAACCACCATTAATGATGTCATTATTCGATGATGGAGCTTTCTCGGACAATTTAAACGATGCACCATCAGAAAATAAAAAAAACTATACCCCTGCTTATCTTGAATCTTTTGGTGGCTTTAGAGAAAAACTGATTGAAGCGTTTAGCCCGATATAGTTGATGATTATTGAATCCTCTATGCGACTGGCTGCTAGCGAATAGAAAAGTGATAATAGATTAGTGAAAGTGCTGGATAATATTAATCAAAAATACGGTACTGATACCGCGCTACTCGCCAGTCAAGGAATCGATGAAAAGTGGGCTATGCGCCGACAATTTTTAACACCGCAATACACAATCAAATGGCATGATATACCTAAGATATATTGTTGATCAGTATGGGTAGATACAAAAAACCACCATTTAGGTAGCCTTCTGAAGTGTTATATAACGGGGTTATGTGAAATTAAGAGTATTTTTTTCAATGCTCAGTTAACACCAAGCAACATTCTCTCAATTTAGGAGCATTATGAGATAAAACATACTTCACTCATCGTCCTCAATTCTATAAACCCCCAACATATCGTTCAGGTCACCCTCAATTTTATCATATGTATCGTCGAAATATTCTTGTGCTTCTTCGGTGTAACCCGATCCTTCTTCATCAACACAGTAACCGTCATCTCCGAATTTCTCTTCCACAAATTTATTGGCAGTTTCGCATAAGAACTCGATTACGTTAGAATTATCTAAAAAATGTTTTGTCATATCTATATTTAGTTTGATTTGAGAAAAAGATATTATATTTATTTAGCATACGCAACCTAGATCGCCGTTATTAATTGAAAACTGTGCTTTTAAAATTCCCTTCTTTTCCCAGTTTCTCAAATGACCGACCTAAAGTTGCCAGAAACACTAGAGGCGGTGGTTAAATTTGGAGAGTTCCATTCTTTTTGTCACCAACTGTGCGGCAGCTTTCTCACATCTGGGAGAAAAATCAAAGTCTCTTACCAACAAAGTCATTGAATATTCATGCACTGCTTAAACTATTTCGCTGAGGCGCTTTCGCCCCCAAAGCGCCTTATAAAACAAAAAATGGTCTCTATAATCGACCCCTGGTAAGTTTAAAAAGCACTCTTTACAGATAACTTTTCTGTTGATTTTTTGGTAATTAGGTTAGGCCCCGGATGCTCAAGCAATTGAGTAAACTTGCGCTTTCGTATAGTGATTGCTGTTTAATAGTGAGTTTGGACTTTCTGTAACATTGGTAACCCTCACTGTTTAAAATTAGGTGTCACTTAAACGAAAAATCAACGCTTCAAACTCATCAATTGGTACGGGCTTACTAAATAGATAGCCTTGATAATTCATACAGCCTTCACTCAACAAGTATTGTCTTTGTTCTACCGTTTCTACACCCTCGGCAATAACGTTAATACCTAAATTATGTGACATGGTAATGATGGTGCGTACAATCGCTCTGTCATTGGTATCCGTGAGAAGGTCACGCACAAATGACTGGTCTATTTTTAATTGATTGATGGGCAATTTTTTAAGATATTGTAAAGAAGAATAACCCGTACCAAAGTCATCTAATGAGAATAAAACACCTATTTTTCTCAGTGTATTAATTTTGGTAATAATGCCACTGACATTTTCTACCAACATACTTTCAGTTAGTTCTAGTTTAAGTCGTTCAGGGGTGATTTCATGCTTTTGCAGGATGCTTTTTAGTTGCTCTACAAAGTCTTCTTGATGAATTTGTAGAGCACTTACATTAACGGCGAGTACAAGATCTTGTGTCAGTGGTTTTTTTTGCCATTTTTTAAGTTGAGCGCAGGCTGTGTTTAATACCCATTCCCCTATTGGTAAAATAAGTCCTGTTTCTTCGGCTAAAGGGATAAAGTTAAAGGGGGAAATATAACCATCTTCTGGATGTTGCCAACGGATTAAAGCTTCAGCCCCTAATGCTTGACCAGAACTGCTAACCTGTATTTGATAATATAGCTGAAATTGATTGTGTTCAATCGCTTCGCGTAGTTCATGTTCCATCTCGGCACGGGCTGTAATAGCCTCTTGCATTGTTTGATTAAAGAAACAAAGGCGATTGTGCCCTGCGAGCCTAGATTGATGCATAGCAATATCAGCTTGCTTTAACAGTTTTTCCGATGCAAATTCATTCCCATTGAATATTGTTGCGCCGATACTGATGGTGCCACGATATTTGTGCATATTGAGCTGGTAAGGTTGAGTTAATAAAAAAATAATTTTTTTAGCAATATTTTGGATTTCGGTGTTAGCTTCAATGTCTCGCTCACTCAATTTTTCTAAAAGTATTACAAACTCATCACCGCTTAATCGGGCGATGGTATCAGCTTTTCTTACAATCTGAGTTAAGCGAGCAGTTACTTCTTTTAACAGTAAATTTCCCACACTGTACCCGTGGGTGTTGTTGATGATTTTAAGCTGGTTTAAATCAATAAATAGTAATGCACCATGATGGTTACTGTGCGCACTTTCAGCTAGGGCGAGATTAAGCCTATCAACTAACAAAAGACGATTTGGTAACTGAGTGATTTGATCAAAGTAGGCGAGGTTATTGATTTTTTCTGAGGCGGCTTTGTTTAGGGTAATATCGGTGATCGTAGCAACATAATTAGAGATCATCTTGCCCGTGTCTCTCACTGAGGCAATAGTCATATGCGCTAAATAGGTGTCACCGTTTTTGCGGCGATTCCAGATTTCACCTTCCCATGCGTCGGTGGTATTGATACTGTTCCACATCGCCTTATAGAGCACTTTGTCTTGTCGGCCTGAGCTAAAGAGCTTGGGTGTCTGTCCAATAACCTCTTCTGCACTGTAGCCTGAAATGCGAGTAAACCCTTGTTCAACATAGAAGTGCACCACTTAAACTATTCTTTAGTTAATTTGGAGGCATATTATGGGACAAAAATATTCACACCTATCCTTGCATGAAAGAAAGTTAATTTTTAATTGGTTTCATTACAGAAAAATGTCAATTCGAAAGATTGGAGATTTATTAAGCAGATCTCATACGACAATAAGCAGGGAAGTCAAAAGAAATGAATCGCAGTATTATGTGCCTACTTATTACCCTCATTCAGCTCAGCGTTACTATGCAATGAGAATGCGTAGAAGAGTAACTAAAGGGAGGTTAAGCAATGAAGGAACGAAACAGTATGTGATTAATAAGTTAAAAATAGGATGGACTCCTGAGCTTATTTCAGGCCGTTTAAAGCTAACTGGCGAAGAGAAATATATCTGCCATGAGTCTATCTATCAATATATCTACAAAGAGGCTAAAGAGCTTATTATTTATCTCCCTAGGAAACATAAGCGTCGTAGAATGAAATATCCAAGTCGGGCATACGTGGCTAAAACCAGTTTAAAAACCAGTATATTAGAGCGCCCTGAAGAAATAGATAATCGCTCAATCCCCGGCCATTGGGAAAGTGATTCTATAGAGTCGAAGGGACGAAAGCTTGCATTGAATGTCGTGGTTGAGCGAGTAACTCGAATGTCACATATAACAAAATTAAGTTCTAAAAAAGCATTAGCCACAAAAAATGCACTGATAAAAAAACTGGCAAATCACCCTAATGATTTTGTTTGCTCGGTAACCTATGATAATGGTTCAGAAAACGCCGGACACTTAAAAGTTAACGAAAAATTAGACTGTAAATCTTATTTTTGCCAAGCCTACCATAGCTGGGAAAAAGGAGCTGTAGAGCAAGTGAATGGTTTGATTAGGCGATTTCTACCTAAAGGAACTGACTTTGCTTTAGTCTCTCATAAGCGAATAGGAGAGATAGAAAACATACTAAACTCAAGACCAAGAAAGTGCCTAGGTTACAAGACACCTTTTGAAATCTATAATGAAATATGTGGTGCACTTCCAAGTTGAATGTGGGAAAGGCCTTATTCACACGAAGAATATGTTTATTCGCATCTGTGACAAGCATACCTTCTTGAGATTCAAATATGATGGCGGCAATACGAAATTCACGGGCAATGATTAACTCAGCAGCCAGTTTTTCTTTTTCCTCATGCTCAAATAACAATTTTTTATTGGCAATGACTAATTCAGCAGCCAGCTTTTCCGCCTTTTGATGTTCAAAGAGCAGTTTTTTATTGGCATCCAAACTCATAATATTAACCCTTCATATTTATAAGTAATGTATACGTTTTTTAAATGTATTGTTGTTGCCTAATTTTCTTGCAATCATCTATTAAAAAATTTTATTATTACTTACAGTAAAACAGATTCTATAACCTTTGATAAAAAAGTCCTCATTTCTTGTATTGGTGTCCCAACACTTCAAAATTGCTATTTTATGCTCTCAGAATAGGTATTAATATCGCTGCATTTACCATTCTATCCTTTAGCTTGGATAACCTCTTATCAAAAATAATGTTTTTCAACTGAATATTCAATGTGTGAATTATAAGCTATACGAGACATGCTGTGAAATTGTTAAGGGATTTAGTGAACATAAAGGGAGGCTTCTTAAAACCTCTCAGCGGTCAGTATTCGATTCTAAAGGCCGTTTTTTAGAAGTAACTACTATTCCATAAGCAGTATTTTACACGTTACTTGAATGCGACTTACCAAATGGAGGGTTCTTATCTGCCATTTTTTCTTGATTTCTGTAGCGTAAAAGTTAGATCGTACTATGCTTGCTTTTCCCCGTGAAGGGAGAGTTGTAGTGCCTAAGTGAATTTGGCCACTTTTTTTGTAAGGCGCTATGTGATGTGATGGACGCCCCTCCCCAATGGCGTCAACGTTTGCCATAATTAGATTAGATCGTTTAATCAAAGGAGCATCACAAAAAGCAAGGGTAAAACGGTCGAAGAGTTTTATCTAATGGCTTCCGAGATGCTAAATGAAGGTAGTGTTGTAAATACGGTTTCTCTTAAGTATGACTTAATGCAGTCAAAGAAGCGAATTGAAGAACTAGAAAAGAAACTATCGACCCAGCCAAGTGCTAAGTGAACCACTCCACCTAAACCGCACAGCCAATTCTTTTATTTGTTGATCGAAGAAGTCCACTTTAACAGATGCTCAAGCGTTATTAGCTTTTCAGCGGTTCTTATCAATAATGAATGATTCCTAAAAAATCGATGCAGGAATACCATTTAGAGCGGTATTGTCTGCCCGGAACTAGTGAGACATAAACTCTAAATCCCCGACTTAAAACACCTGATTTATTCATCTATCTACCCGAAACCTAGCCAAGTGCTGGGTTTTTTATTTTGTTGATTCATAGTGATTAAATTGGATAATACACCTTGCACTTTACATTTTACATTTTACATTTTACATTTTACATTTTACATTTTACAGTATTGTAAAGTACAAAGTACAAAGTACAAAGTGTAAAGTGTAAAGTTCTAAGGGACCATAGCACCGATGCCTTTACGATTTTTTGGGAGAAAACGAACGCAAATGAGGTAGTATCATTGCGAAAGATCTAAGGCGATGTATGTGCCTCTTTCTATGTTAGAAAGTTGAGGTGTTTACGCAGAACAAGTAAGCGGGAAAAGTTAAATTGAAATGTGTGTGCAGGGAAAGTGTAAAAATCAACCGTTATTTTCTATTTCAGGTCCGATTATCCAATTAAATTAACTCACTAAATCCGATCTCTTTTCAATAAGTTTGTTGAGTTTTTAGGTGGCGAAATTAGTTTTATTGCAAACTATGAAGGACAGCTTGCAAAGTAGAACTCTGGCAACAACTCCTTAGGCTGGCAGCCCATCGTTGGCCAATAACACCCTTGCCATTCCTATTATCTTCCCCTTAGTCAGGGTGATCTCACTATCTTGTAAGTGAGCGGGTTTGCCAGCTTCCGCTGGGCAAAAAAAACGGCGCCATTTCTGGCGCCGTTATTAAACAAGCTTACCTTTCAGCGTTACTCGTTACTCGTAGCTCAGACCGAAACCGAATGGATACAGCGTATCTGCTTCAGCATAACCCGGTGCGTCAGACGCCTGGTCGATAATCGCCTGACTGCTGTTAGCCAGTGCAAACGGCAGTTTGCCACTTGGATTGAACCCACCAGTAACAACGTCCATCAGCGCATTATCCTTAGAGCCGAAAGTCGCTAGAATAGCACCGGCGTCTTTCAGGCCGCTGGCTTCATCCATTACAAAAGGCTGACGGAAGTACACCGAAAGCACGGTATTTTCGGCACCAACTTCGGCCATCACCGCCTGGATATCTGTCAGAGACGGGGTGATATCCCAGGTTCCCGCAGCCGCCATACCGGTAAAGTCCAGCACATCGACTTCTTTAAAGTCCGCGCCACCGAACACTAACAAGCCGGTGTCTTTATTGGTTACCCGTACACGGATCAGCGCATAATCACTTTCTGCTGCGCTCGGACGTTCACCTTCTAGATCACCATTAGTCACAGTATAGCCGTAACCTTCAACGACCCCGCTGTCCATTCCCATAGTATAGAGATTAGCGGCTGCAGGAAGCGGCAGAATTGCTTCTACTGCACCTTCCGCGACTTTATTGTCAAGCAGTACAACGGCTTTACGTTGTGCCAGCAGAGCTTTTTCCTGAAATGATGCGTTACCGACAATGGCATTAGCACGTACAGGATCCACATAAGGATTTTCAAACAGCCCCAACTCAAACTGCACTTTCAGCAAACGTTTAACCGACTCGTCAATACGCGCTTCAGAAACCAGGCCCTGCTCGACCAGAGTACGAACCTCAGAATTACTGTGGAAACCGGAGAACACATCGGTGCCCGCTTCGATAGCCACAACCAGCTGTTCAGACTTGTCCTTGTCCTGCAGACCCCAGGCGCGGTTGTTTTGAATCGTGTCAGTATCAGACAGACCGTTGTTGGTCTCTCCGATAATACCGGTATCGGAGTTAATCACACCGCTAAAGCCAAGATCCCTGCGCAGCAGATCCGACAAAATTCCTTTGGAGAAGGCTATTCCGACATTACCGGCAGGCGTCCCCTCGGTCGTGCTGTATCCGTTATACGGGACACGTACTGTATCTTGGACACGATCAGAGACAACCTCGGCAAGTTGTATGCCACCCACATCCAAGTTAGTCTCGTCCGGATTACTCAGTGACCACTCGCCGCCACCGACAATACCGTAATAAGGCATCAGCGCCGCAACACCGGCATCGATCGCCGCTTTAAAGGGCTTAACATGGTAGTCAAAATTGCCAGTCGGATAGCTCTGATGCTGACCCGCCATGTAGTGCGGATCTAACCCTAGGAACTGCGGACCGCCGCCAGGAAAGTGCTTCATGGTCAGGACGACACTGCTAGGGGTCACCTCCTTACCCTGCAGGTTACTGACCAGCACCGTCATAATTTCAGAAGCCAGATCAGAATCTTCAGTAAAGGTTTCATGTACCCGGTACCAGCGCGGCTCGGTGGAGAGATCTGCCATATAACCGTACATGCCGCGCAGACCGATTGCATTCCACTCGGTGCGCATAATCTGGGCGAACTCGCCGATCAGCTCCATATCTCGGGTAGCAGCCAGACCCGCCTCTTTCGGCCATTCGGAGAAGGCACCGGCAGAAACGTTAATGCCGGCTCTGGCATTAGGATCGTTATGGTTACGCGCATTGGATTTAAACAGCGCCGGGATACCCAGACGGGTAGACTCGCTTAACTCCTGCACGATATTCATATATTGAGCGGCTTCCGAGGGGCTGATCGATGCGCTGGCGCGACCTGTGACAATATCCCCTCCTGGCGCACGCTCCCCAATAGGAAGAGCGTCAACCTCGTTCTGAGGCAGGATCGCGTTGCGGAAGATAAAGCGGGTCATCTTCTGCTGCTCGATATAATCAACGTGAGTGCCGTTCACCGAACCATAAGCCGCAGCGTTCATCGTATCAATCAGCATCATGCCGACTTTTTCTTCGAGCGTCATCTGAGAAACCAGATCGCCAACCCGCTCATCTACTGTCTTACGCCAATCTTCATAAACATTCAATATTCCGTTTTTATTAAGATCTTTAAACTGGTAACCGTCGGTGCTGATAAGATCAACTCCGCGCGCATCGAGTTTGGTCTGTGCAAACTCAGCCTTAACGACCTGCGTGGTCTCTATTACATCGTTGTTGCAACCGGCGAGAAAGACTGCCAGAGCGATCGGGGTAACAGAGAAGACTTTGTTCATTTTATTCTTCATGGATAAAACTCCGTATTGCTATCATTGATTGTGCGCTGGACTATACACAAGAATAAACATTTGGTTAACCAATTATTGTTAATATACCGATCCCGGTCAATCAATTGATCTAAACTGGTAGGTTTAATCATAAAAATTACAAATTAAAGTGCTTCATCACGGAAATTATTTTAATCACGTGCATTAGGTCAACCAATTAAGCTTGGGTATTTCATGTCCTAGACTCCTATCCAAAAATAACCAATTGATTTAATAGGCTTTATTTTTCATTTGCTGAGCATTTTAACAACAAAATTTTTTTTAAAATCAGGTTTGGAATGTGGGTTAGATAAACCCCTTTTAGAGTCAGCAGCATCTCCTCTATAAAGTCCGCTGCGGCTAACGGCAAGATTTATACCGCCATTACCATACATATCAACATGATCCGCAAGGTGAGCGGCTGCATGGAAGCTGTTGAGGTTATCTTCTCTTTACGCTAGGGGGATGAGTAAAATAGATACGCCTTAACAAAGAATTTTGGCATTTCAAGCAAGGCGTTATCAGGCGCACACCTAGAGTTAGTGCACATCCTAATGCCTTTTCTTTGACTTGGAACTGCGCTTATATATCAAAAAATTGTAGATAAGATACCGAGAAAGCCACAGGATAGGACGCGTTGGGTTGCCGTAAGATGGGTTGATCTACTTGGATTTTCAATTCGAAAACAAGGGCTTATTCTTCCGAACCCACGTCGACAAAGATGTGCTCGTTATAGTTGATTTTTTTATAAGGATCAGGATTTTTCGCAACGAATTTATATTGTTTGAGAGAATCCCAGTACACATAGGAGTAAATTGTTTAGGACAGTGACTGTTAATGAGAAAAGTAAAAATATCACGCTTGTTTATTTACCGACCTATCACACTTGACCTGAGTTTAATTGAGCTCCTCTGAAAGATGCATAAATATTATTGGGTCTCAATATCTGCTTCCTGCTGATCTAAAATATTTAAGCCAGAATTATTCAATATTTTGAATAAGTGTTCCTCAACATACCAGATAACTTCTCAATGAGTAGCAGTTAATTTAGTATCATCTGTCTTTATCAGGTTCAATCGTTTCTGTTAGCGAGGGCTAAGCCAACGAGACCACTGGATTATTGCTGAATAAAAAACCATCAAATAGAGGGTCATCCACATCAGATAGTTCCAGTAATGTTTGCTTAACATTTTCAAGATGTTGCCACATCGCATCTCTTGCAGCACTGGCGTCTCGGTGCTGTAAAGCCAGCAATATTTTTTCATGATCTTCCAGCCAGGCTTTGCGGTAATTTTGATTGACAATACGCGCATGTAATTGGAGCCACATCGAGCTGTTTTGACGACGTACCCATAAATCTTCAACCATATCTACCAGCACCTTATTTTGGGTAGCTTCGGCAATCGCCATATGAAACATTTTATCGCCATCATAATCGAAGCTTGCACCTTCAATTTGCTGGCGCTCCATTTGTAACGCTTTACGCAAACGAAAAATATCATTTCTCGTGACTTGAGTTGCCGCGAATTCTGCTATATGGCTTTCTAGTAATTGTCGCGCCTGTAACATTTCAAAGGGACCTGCATCATCAGATTCACTGGTACCGGTTTTTGCATCAATATCTTCCTTTGGTTGATTAATAATATAAACACCCGAGCCCTTCCTTACTTCCACTACATCTTGTAATTCCAGCATGATCAAAGCTTCCCGTACTACTGAACGACTCACTTGGCATTGCACAGCAATTTCTCTTTCTGGAGGAAGGCGATCACCGACAACGAATTCTCCACTAACGATGCGATCTTTTAAACCTTGACCAATCTTTTGGTAAAGACGTTTTTGAGGTGTTACAACTGCATTCATAATAATCTTCCATCTATTGGCATACCCGACAACTATCATAACATTTATCGATAGCAGATCAATACTTTGGTCAACCAATAAAAAGACTAAAAAATACCCGCCAGGATTTTTTAATGGCTATGCGCTAGTTAACCATTGTTATCGCTATAATCCTTTCAATTACAATGTGTTATAAAAACACAAAAAGAGCTTCAATTGCGATATTTACAATACGTTAAGGATGGACAGCATAAGCTAACAACCGCTTATTCATAGAAAATACCAATATGGCCAGAAGATCTACAGCACAAATTATCGGTTTTATTGATTAAAGATGAGCTTATAATTAAGCCATTATTTTATTTTAGATCTGCTTTTCAATCTGGTCAAGTTCAGATAGTCCATGGCGTTCTGCAAGTACCGCTTTTAAAAAACAGTTCAATTTTAGTTCATGCTCTCCTAGCATTTTTTTAATCGCCAATGACATCAGCGTTTCAATAATTTGTAGATCGCCTAACTTACAGCCCTCTACTTTAATTTCGTCGATTGTGACATTTCTCATATTATTCCTCTAAATAAAATAGTTAACAGTTAATGCAACTGATTGATTTATTTGAAATTTACTACCTTTATTCTCTTGCTTTATGAATCCTATTTATCGTCGCTTGAATAAATAAGAATGATCATCAGAACAGAATAAGTACAGGATTATATTGATTGCTAGGAAAATAAAAATCCGAGGCTGACTTTGTTCGGATTTTTATTTATATTGGTAGATAACTTGCAATTATTTATTAAAAAAAGCGCGTTTCAAACCGACTTCCAAACCACGTACTTCAGCCAATCCCTTTAAACGGCCTATAGCCGAATAACCTGGATTGGTTTTCTTTTTCAAATCATCAAGCATCTGGTGACCATGATCAGGACGCATAGGAATCAAACGGATATTACCTGATTTTTCACGGCGCTGCTCTTCTCTGAGTAATTCCATCACAACGTTATACATGTCCACATCACCGCCAAGGTGCGCTGCTTCATGGAAACTCTTTTGATTTTTTTCTCTTTGTGTCGAACGTAGATGCGTGAAGTAAATTCGATCGCCATGCTGCTTGATCATATTCACTAAATCATTATCACCACGTACACCGTAAGAGCCCGTACACATCGTGATACCGTTCATTTTTTCTGGTACTTGTGTAGTTAACCAGTTGATATCATCAATAGTAGAAACGACACGTGGCAAGCCTAAAATAGGACGTGGTGGATCATCTGGATGAATGGCCAATTTCAACCCGTATGATTCACAAATTGGCATTAATTCTTTTAAAAAAAAGGCTAAATTATTACGTAATGTCTCTTTATCTATGTCTTTATAACGATCTAATTGCGCCTGGAACTCCTCAAGTGTGTAACCTTCTTCAGCACCCGGTAAACCCGCAATAATATTCGCAGTTAATTTGGCGATTTGTGCCTCAGACATATTATCAAAATAGACTTTAGCTTGAAGCTGCTCATCTGCGCTGTAATCATTTTCTGCATTCGGACGCTTAAGAATATGCAATTCAAATGCAGCAAAAGCAATTTGATCAAAACGTAATGCGCGCGATCCATCTTCCATCTCAAATTCAAGATCAGTCCGTGTCCAATCAAGCACCGGCATAAAGTTATAGCAAACAGTGTCAATCCCACATTCAGCTAAATTAATAAGCGTTTGCTTATAATTTTCAATCCATGTTGCATAATTACCTGTACGCGTTTTAATCTCTTCATGTACAGGGACACTTTCAACCACCGACCAAGTTAAACTACTTCCTTCAATAATTTCCTTACGGGCTAAAATTGCTTTTTTACCCCACACCTGCCCATTTGGGATATCATGCAACCCATTAACAATACCCGTTGCGCCTGCTTGACGAATATCATTTAGCGATACGGGATCATTTGGGCCATACCAACGCCAAGTTTGTTCCATTACAACTACCTCATTATTTATAACAGCTCTCCTCAAGAAAAATTTATTGAGGAGACAGCCGATTAATTAAAAACACTTATTACACGAAACTTAGTTATATGTTATTTCGGTTCGGTAAGAAGCACTGGATTTGAGTTAAATAGATAACCATCACTGGCAAATATTTTTACTTAACTGCTTTAATTCGCTCAACTAACGCGGTTATTTCAGGAGTTAACTGCTGATATATCGGCTGAACAGCCTCCATAAACGGTGTTTTATCAGGGTTAATGAATGTAACACCCATTTTTTCTGCTTTAGTACGCTCTTTAGTTTCTGATTCAGCCCAAAGTGTTTTCATTAATTGCGATGAGTGAAGCGCTGCTTGTTTAACAATTTTTTGGTTTTCTGGTGTCATTGCATCAAATGCTTTAGTAGAAATAACCAATACATCAGGCACCATTGTGTGCTCATCTAAGGTCATAAATTTAGATACTTCAGCATGACCACTTAAGCTAAATGATGGAATGTTATTTTCAGCAGCATCCACCACTCCTTGTTGCAGTGCAGTATATAACTCACCATATGCCAATGGAGTTGGGTTACCGCCAAGCGCTGTCACCATGTTAATTGCAGAAGGGCTAGGCTGAACACGAACTTTTAGACCTTTTAAGTCTTCAGGGCTATTAATTGGTTTACCAGCGTAAAAGCTTCGAGCTCCTGCATCATAATAAGTCAAACCAATAAAACCACTACTCCGAGAAGCTTCCAGAATATCTTCACCTACAGCGCCTTCTTGCACGTTATAAAAATGCTGTTTGTCACGGAATAAGTAAGGTAAGTTGAATGCTGAGTAGTCAGATGAAAATGCTTCCAGCTCTGCCGCATTACTTTTTACTAAATCAAGTGCACCATTTTGCAATAACTCCATTGATTCACGCTGCGTACCTAATTGAGCATCTGGGTAAATACGAATTATCACTTCACCTTTTGTTTCCGCTTTAACTTCTGTTGCCATTGCGGTCATCGCTTTATGCACGGCATGATCGCGATTATGATTATGGCTTAACTTTAAGGTTGTCGCAGCTATAGATGATGCAGATAGACCAATAAATAATGCTGTTCCAATAACCGTCGTTAGTATATTTTTACGAATATTCATTTATTTACTCCATAATAATTTTAATTATCGCCCAGGGGCTCCAAGACAAAATGATTATTTACCGATAATATATTATAGTCAAACCAAAAATGTAAATTGGTTGACCTATATCACAAATAAACCCCCTTGATTGGTCGACCAACTGGGACGTGACCTATGTCACATTAGGCTATCTCTCAATCATCTATATTAGGCTCCTTACTTCACGGGTCATCTAGAATATTCGAGTTAACGCTTTAAATTGGTTAACCGAAAATATAAAATTAATAACAGGAAGATAATAAATGGGCAAAGTAATTACTTTTATAAATCGGGGGTTGGCGGCCTTTACCATATTTCTATCAACATTCTTAGTTTTTTGTGTTATATGGCAAGTTTTTTCGCGCTATGTAATTGGCGAGCCAAGCACAGTAACAGATGAGTTAGCCCGTTATTTATTCATGTGGGTAGCACTTATTGGTGCAGCTTACACAAGTGGTGCTAAGCGCCATTTAGCTATTGATTTGCTAACTAGAAAGTTAACCGGGAAAAGAAAAATAATAAATGAAATAGTAATAGAAATTGCAATTTCTACATTTGCCATAGTTGTTTTAGTTTATGGCGGCGCAGGTCTTGCCTTGAAAACACTGTCAGTAGGGCAAGTTACACCTGCACTAGGTTTGCAGATGGGGTATGTTTACTTCTGCCTGCCCATTTCGGGCTTATTAATGGTTTTTTATTCTTTCGTTTTTGCTGGCGGCAAAATAAAAGAACTTTTCTCTACGTCAGCGCAATAGTTAATATATTAATTACTGAAAAACACACTAAACACTCATCGTTTGTTAATACTAAGGAATATTTTTATGGAATGGCAAATCATTCTTACTCTTTTTGGGAGTTTTGCTGTGCTCCTCGTCATAGGTGTGCCGGTTTCGTTTGCGATTGGTTTATCTTCACTTGCAACTATAATGCTAAGCCTTCCAGCAGGTCCTGCCATTGCTGTCATAGCACAACGTATGGCAAGCGGGTTAGATAGCTTTGCTCTGTTAGCTATCCCATTTTTCATTTTAGCGGGTAATATAATGAATCAGGGAGGTATTGCTACCCGCCTGATAAACCTGGCTAAAGTGCTTGGAGGGCGCTTACCTGGTTCACTTGCACACGTTAACGTCATTGCAAACATGATGTTTGGTTCAATTTCAGGTTCAGCCGTCGCCTCCGCGGCGGCAGTAGGTGGAACAATGGCGCCACTGCAAAAGAAAGAGGGTTATGATGAACATTTTTCTGCAGCGGTCAATATCACTTCTTGCCCGACAGGTTTGTTAATTCCCCCAAGTAATACCTTGATTGTATTTTCATTAGTTTCCGGCGGGACATCTATCGCGGCGCTTTTCTTGGCGGGTTATATTCCAGGGCTAATTATGGGGTTAAGCTTAATGTGCGTCGCCGGGTTTATTTCCAAGCGTCGTGGCTACCCTCTCGCGCCGAGAGCACCCTTATCTGAAGTTATTGACACTACATTAAAAGCCCTCCCTTCTTTAACACTCGTTATTATTATCATGGGAGGTATCATAGCCGGTATTTTTACGGCAACAGAAGCATCGGCAATCGCGGTGGTTTATACCTTTTTACTGGCATTTGTTTTTTACCGTGAAGCCAAATTGAGCGAGCTGCCAAAGATTATTTTAGAATCAGCAGTGACGACCTCTATTGTTTTATTATTGATCGGCGCTTCAATGGGCATGTCATGGGCCATGGCTAACGGTGATATTCCTTACATGATTGCTGATGCGCTACTTGCTGTTTCGGATGACCCATTGATTATACTTTTGATTATTAACGTTATTTTGTTAATCATCGGTATCTTCATGGACATGACACCGGCAGTGCTTATTTTTACACCTATCTTTTTACCTATTGCATTAGACTTAGGTATCGACCCTGTGCACTTCGGCATAATGATGACCTTTAACCTTGCTATCGGTCTTTGTACCCCCCCCGTAGGCAGCGCGCTATTCATTGGTTGTTCTGTTGCAAAAATATCCATTGATAAAGTCATTAAACCCTTATTACCCTTCTACGCTGCTCTAATTGTTGCGCTTATGGCCGTTACCTTTATTCCTGAGCTAAGCCTTTACTTACCCAGGTTATTTCTAGGTTACGGTGACTAAAATCATCTGTTCAACAATAAATTTATATATGCCTCGTCGAAAATATATCGGCGCGATAAACACAGGAAAGATAATATGAAAAACATAGCGAATTCAGAAATAAACGCTCAAGTAATACGTCCTAATTACAATCGAACAGCCCTTAATAGCCGTATTGTTCATTTAGGATTTGGTGCCTTCCACCGTGCCCACCAAGCGTTATTTACCAGCGAGATGTTGGAAGAAACAGGTAGCGACTGGGGGATTTGTGAAATAAACCTCTTTGGTGGTGAGGAGCTTATAAAACAGCTTAGGGCCCAAGACCACCTTTTTAGCGTTGCCGAAAAAGGCGCTGATGCTACCCTTGTAAAAATAGCGGGATCTGTCGTTGAATCGCTCCACCCGACACTCGATGGCCAGCAAGCGGTTCTTGAAAAAATGGCCGAAGAACAAGTTGCGATTGTATCGATGACAATCACAGAAAAAGGCTATTGTGCCGATCCTGCAACGGGACGTTTAGACGCAAACAATGCGCTTATTAAAGCAGATTTAAGTCATCCAGCAGAGCCAAATTCTGCCATCGGTTACATCGTTGAAGCCCTGCGAATGAGAAAAGAACGCGGCATCAAACCTTTTACTGTCATGTCTTGTGATAACGTCCAGGAAAATGGCCATGTTGCCCGCGCCTCAGTGCTCGGTTTTGCTGCCTTGGTCGATAAAGATCTGGCGGCTTGGATTGAAGCTAACGTGACTTTTCCGTCCACTATGGTTGATCGAATTGTCCCTGCAGTAACCGCTGAAACATTATCTGAAATAGCGGCTTTACTGGGCGTTAACGATCCTTGCGGGATTGCCTGCGAACCTTTCAGACAGTGGGTTATCGAAGACAACTTTGTTAATGGCCGCCCAGAATGGAACCTTGTAGGAGCAGAGTTTGTACCTGATGTTGTGCCATTTGAAGAAATGAAACTGCGCATGCTTAACGGCAGCCATTCTTTCTTAGCTTACTTAGGTTACCTGGGTGGTTATGCGCATATTTCAGATACCATGACCAATAAAGATTACCGTAAAGCCGCTTTTGATATGATGATGAAAGCACAAGCACCGTCATTAAAGATGCCTGAAGGGGCGGATTTAGAAGGCTATGCGAATTTGTTGATTGACCGCTTCACCAACCCAAGCTTAAAACACCAAACTTGGCAAATTGCGATGGATGGAAGTCAGAAAATTCCGCAACGTATGGGTGGCTCCCTACGTTTTCATTTAGCCAATGGCAGTGATTATAAATGGCTGGCCATGGGGATTGCGGGTTGGATGGTTTATATCAGCGGTGAAGACGAAAAAAGTCAAGCAATTGATGTCCGCGACCCGATGCGCGAACAGTTTCAGGCTATTTATAAGCAACACGGCAAAAATAATTCTGTGATTAAAGCGTTATTAGGGATCGAAGCTGTCTTTTCTACTGATCTTATTCAAAATAATGAGTTTGTTGAGCAAGTCACACAAGCTTACCAGCTTATTGTAACAAAAGGCGCGCGCGCTGCCGTCGCATCACTTTAAATATTTGATATCCCCACGCTGCTGATTGGCGTTGGGGATATTTTTTATGGAGTCATCTATGAAAGCTTTTCTATGTGAAGATTTTCTTCTCAACAATAATGTAGCACGTCGTTTATACCATGACTTCGCGAAAGACATGCCTATCTATGATTATCACTGTCATTTAAATGCGCAGGAAGTTGCCGATAACCGTCAATTTGATAACCTTGGACAAATGTGGCTCGAAGGCGATCACTACAAATGGCGAGGCATGCGTACAGCAGGCATCAGCGAATCATTAATCACAGGCAAAGATACCTCTGATTTTGAAAAATACATGGCATGGGCAAAAACAGTACCGCAAACACTTGGTAATCCTCTATACCATTGGACACACCTAGAATTACGCCGTCCCTTTGGCATAACGGGAAAATTATTTAATCCCGACACCGCTGAAGTTATCTGGCATGAGTGTAACGAAATGCTTGCCACGCCAGAATTTTCAGCTCGCGGCATAATGAAAAAAATGAACGTGGTAATGGCTGGCACAACTGATGATCCTATTCACTCCCTAGAGCACCACAAAGCTATTGCCGAAGATCCAGCCTGTGATATTGAAGTGGCACCAAGCTGGCGTCCGGATCGCGCTTTTAAAATTGAGATCGAAGGCTTTAGTGAATATATGCGCCTGTTAGGCGAAGTAACTGACATTGAAATCGGCAGATTTTCTGATCTCCTCAGTGCATTAGAGCAGCGTATTGAGCACTTTTCGGCTCATGGTTGCCGTGCAGCAGATCACGGTATTGAAGTGGTTCGTTACGCTACAGTACCAGTAGAATCAACGCTTGATTCTATTTTAACTCGCCGTCTAAGTCAGCAAACACTGACCGAACAAGAGATAGATCAATTTACAACTGCTGTTCAGATTTGGTTGGGCACTCAATATGCTAAACGTGGCTGGGTAATGCAATTGCACATTGGTGCACAACGTAATAATAATACCCGCATGTTTAAGCTGTTAGGGCCAGATAGTGGTTTTGACTCAATTGGGGATCGACCCTTTGCATTACAATTAGGCGCTTTACTTGATGCCATGGATATCACTAATGAGTTGCCAAAAACTATTCTTTACTGCTTAAACCCTCGTGATAACGAAATGCTGGCTACCATGATGGGTAACTACCAAGGTGGCGGTATTGCCGGAAAAATTCAATTCGGCTCAGGTTGGTGGTTCAACGATCAAAAGGACGGTATGCAGCGCCAAATGCAGCAGCTATCGCAATTAGGGTTACTCAGCAAGTTTGTGGGTATGTTAACCGATTCCCGCAGCTTCTTATCTTATACTCGCCATGAATATTTCCGTCGTATTTTATGTAATATGGTTGGTCAGTGGGTAGAGGACGGTGAAGCGCCAAATGATATAGCAATGCTTGGTAAGCTGATACAAGATGTTGCTTTTAACAACGCTAAAACCTACTTCAAGTTACCTGGGGAGCAGTGATGAAACGTCTCGCAATTATTGGCGAATGCATGATTGAGCTAAGTGGCAGTCCATTCGGCGCAATGCAGCAGACCTATGGTGGTGATTCTCTCAATACGGCCGTGTATTTGGCGCGAACGGCAGGTAAATCGGTTAACATTGACTATGTATCTGCATTAGGAACAGACGCTATTAGCGAAGGCATGTTAAATCGTTGGCAAGCAGAAGGGGTTAATACCCGTTATGTATTAAAAGATGTAACACGCCAACCCGGGTTGTATCTTATTCAGCTAGATACGCAAGGTGAAAGAACCTTTTTGTACTGGCGCAATCAGTCGGCTGCACGTTATCTTTTACAACATAATGAATTTCCATTGGTAGCAGACCATCTATCAGAGGTTGATATGGTCTACGTCAGCGGTATTAGTCTCGCCATTTTGCCCGCAGCAGATAGGCAGCAGTTAGTCGACTTGTTACAAACACTAGCAAGCAAAGGGGTTGAAATCGCCTTTGACTCTAATTACCGACCGGCTCTTTGGCAAGATGCGCAGGAGGCGCGTGACTGTTACCAGCAAATATTAACATACACCGATCTGGCGCTGGTCACCGATGATGACGAAGCAACCCTTTGGGGTGATACTTCCTCGCAACAGATAATGTTACGCCTGCAAAAAAGTGGTGTTAAACAAGTGGTATTAAAGATGGGGGAAATCGGCTGTTTGTATACAGATTTTAATAGCGAAACACCCGAGCTTATAAAGACTACCCCAGTGACAAACGTTATCGATACCACTTCAGCGGGTGACTCCTTTAACGCAGGCTTCTTAGCCGGTTACCTAACAGATAAAAGCCCGAGAGAATCAGCCCTGCAGGGACATCAATTAGCCGCCATCGTTATACAGCATAAAGGGGCAATTATCCCCACCTCTGCGACGGAATCGATTGATTATAATGCTACAAATAACTCAAACAAGGAAACAACACAATGAGCAATCTTGTCAAACAACTAGCCGCGCTTAAAGTTATCCCGGTTATCGCACTTGAACGCGCTGAAGATATTCTCCTATTAGGTAAGGCATTATATGACAATGGCCTGCCCGTTGCCGAGATAACTTTCCGCTCAGATGCCGCGGTTGAAGCGATTCGCTTATTACGTCGAGCCTATCCCGACATGCTAATCGGTGCCGGCACAGTGTTAAATAAAGCGCAGGCGCAAGCGGCAAAGGACGCAGGAGCAACCTTTATCGTTTCTCCCGGATTTAATGCCAATACAGTGCGTGCCTGCCAAGCATTAGATATTCCGATCATTCCCGGGGTCAATAATCCAAGTACGGTTGAAGCGGCGCTGGAAATGGGGCTGAAAACAGTCAAATTTTTCCCCGCTGAAGCCTCTGGCGGGATTAACATGCTCAAATCCCTCCTGGCGCCTTATACGCAGATTCAGATCATGCCAACCGGGGGTATTAACAGCGCAAACATTAATGATTATCTCGCTATCGATCGTGTTATTGCCTGCGGCGGTAGCTGGATGGTGGATAAAAAGCTTATTGATAATGGCCAATGGGATGAGATTGGACGCTTAACCCGCGAAGCGGTCGAATTAGTGAAATAATTAATACAGCAGCCATCGTTTTATTAAGGCTTCCATCGGAGGCCTTTCTTTTAGCGGCAGTAAGCGCTGACAGTAAATAATATCAATCAGACAAGTATCTAACGATTAACTACTCCACAGTAGTATTACTTGAACACATTTATAGAGAGAGCTTCACTAATGAATATCGCATTTCTTCACACTCTTAAAGCCAACGAAGTACTTTTTAAGCAATATATTGATAAATATCTGAAATACCTTCCTGTAACAGTTTCTCATTTTACCAACGAACGTTTATTACAAAACGCCATAAAAGATGGCTTAACCGAGCAGATCGCCACTGACGTACAGCAAAGCATCACAGAAATTTCAGCAGGTAATGCGGATATCATTATTTGTACCTGTTCTACCATTGGTGATTTAGCTGAAAAAACACCCAATATTTCTCCCCAGATAATTCGTGTTGATCGACCAATGGCAGAAGTCGCTATGCAACATAACACTATATTGGTACTTGCTGCTCTTTCTAGCACCTTGACACCTACCAGTGAATTATTGCACTCTGTGAATACTGCAACAAAAATCGACAATCATTCAGATCAAGCAACAACTCAACCAAAGAAGCTGCCAGTCATTCACACTGAACTAGTCCCTAAAGCCTGGTCTTATTATGCAGCCGGTAATACAGAAATGTATGCTAGAACCATCGCGGCATATATTAATGCGATCACCACTAAACCGGGTATTGTGATATTAGCGCAGGCGTCTATGGCTCCTGCGGCTCAGTATTGTCATAAAAACACCTTTGAAATATTAACCAGCCCTGAAATGTGCCTTCGTTATCTTGTAAAGAGAGTAAAGCTGCATGCCTGAATTAGATTTTCCACAAGCTATAGGCCTTGTCGCTTTTTCAATCGGTGCGACAGCATTTTTGCATAAAGATGGGCATAAGTTTCGACTGCATCTCACTCTTTTTCAAATTTTTCTCTGTTCCCATTTTATCTTAATGGGTGCAGTTACTGCCGCCATTGGCTGTGGAATAAGTGCACTACGTAGTTACGTATCAACTCGAACGCAATCCAGTCACGTAATGTGGTTTTTTATTGGATTATTATGGCTGATGGGATTACCCAATGTTGAGCATAGCTATGAAATATTGACTATATTTGGAGCCTCAGTCGCTACCTGGGCTTTGTTTAAAGCCCAAGGTATTCATATGCGTTTATTAATTCTATTTAATTCATTTTGTTGGCTAACAAATAATTTATTATTAGGTTCGATTGGCGGCATCATGATGGAAGCGACCTTTATTATGGTGAACATATTAACCACCTATAAAATGTATCGTACTTCCAAACAGCTCTCCGCCTGAATTGTCATCACAGACGTGACATGCACAAATATATCCATATTATTTATGTGGACATGTATTGCCGAAAAATTAAAAACATGCCTATATAGCAACTAATAAACCATGTTCTTGTTTCATTTCAGGTATAAATGCCAATTTATCTGCCGACATTTTTATCCGCTCGGCATCTGAATATAATTCACAATACAAATAACACAACCTTGCGGTAAATTAAGTAAGCTTCTTACTTGAGAATACAGCCTTCTATCATTAAATTCATCGGAAATTGGTGATACTTTTCCCTGCCAAGCTTCCATTATTTGCTGCTGGCTGACAGGTAAATCTAAAAAAAGATTTCAGGTTCAATATCTTTCATCACCTTTAAGTGCAAACAAATACCATCCTTATCACATTTTTTAACCCATAAGCGATGAGGTATATTATGATCACCCCAAGTAAGTTCATTAATATACTGATTCATATTTTCTTCTAATTTCCTATCGATTTAAATTACCTTTAAACAAAGTAACCTCTATTAATCTTAGATGGTTTAAAAAGTAAAATATTACTAAAAAGTATCTTTACGAATAGAACGCGAACATTATATACCACCACCAAAATACAATTAATATAGGATCAAGATCAATATTTAAGAATTGGAAAAACAGCTTGCAGAAGCTAGAGAAACTTTAAGCTGTTTTAGCCGAACCAAATGCTTTAGGCAATACGACTCCTATGCTCCAGCAGCATTACCTCGCAGTTATCTTTGTTGGCATCGTCATCATTAAAAATAAAATGAACGTGCTTTCTTAGGAAAAAAAAACAATATCCGTTTTTATTGATTTCATGACTCACAGTGAAACGCAGCCGCCACACATCAAAATAGAACAAGATCTGCTACTTATTCATCGAGATTAACAATCAATAGATCAGCAGCCACAGAATTGATCAGCTTACGCACAGAAGATAATAGTCGACTCCAGAAATCACGGTGATGGCCGCAAACCAATAAATCAATATTCATTTTTTTAACTGTTGCTACAAGTTTATTCTTCAAATCCTCCGTCACAACTATGATATTGTCAAACTGATAATCAGCCTTATCAGCTAATTCCTGCAATTCACCTTTTAATTTTTTTTCTCTCTCCTCAACCGAAGGTAGAGGTGCAACTTCTATAGTTACAACCCCTATGTTAGCAATATCATCAACAAAAATTAATGAAAGGTTAGCCTTTGCATCTTTAGCTAACGAGACAGCTTTATTGATTACTTTTTCGCTGGATTCAGATAAATCAACAGCGACTAATATATGCTTATAGCTCATAGCGTCCTCACAATTAACCCTATTAATAAAAAAACATCTTTTAATCCGACGGCTTAATCACTCTCTATAACAACACCGGATCAGTTTGGCATTTACCCCCTTTACAAGATAAAAGACTAAAAAGTTTAGATAACCTGTTGAATACCTTTTATATAATATTAGCACTAAAAAATAATTTATTTAGTCACAATGCCCAGCTTATAATAATCAGGAAAACCGAACTCAATATATTGGCACATATCATTATCCTCCGGATAGCTAGTACAGCTTCCAATTAATTTTGATGAGTTGATTCCCTGACGTTACCGTACGCTTTGTTAAGCTTTGACCGTGCGGCATACATCGAACATCCAGTTTATCGTTTCTTTTGCCTCACTGCGTTTTGACTCCCAAGCAGATAATTCAAACTTTAACGTATCCATGTCCGGGATGCGCCGATCCAAACACTGTTTGCTCATAACTCCGATCTCTATTTCCACCATATTAAACCAGCTTGCGTGCTTTAGCGTGTAATGAAATTCCAGTTTATTGAGTATTCTTCTCGCTTCCTCCGGTGGATAAGCTTTATATAGCGCGCTTGGCTTATGCGTGCCAAAATCATCCATAACTACACATATTTTGCTCGCTTCTGTAACCACTGGATATAAGGCATTGGTGGGTTCAGCATAAAGTGTCAATATATCTTCCATTTGAGCTCGCCATATAATATGAGTTGTCTACAAATATGGTTAATACTGATATATAGACATGAACTCACTAACGAATACTCAGGGCTTGCTAACAATACTCATTATATTGCCTTCGAAGAGTTTGAGAACGCATGCTCTTTCTTTCACTTTTTGGAGGTACTATGAATACTCATTTAGAAATAAATCTATATCGTGCGTTTGTTGGTATTGATTGGGTAAATGATAAACATGATATTTTTTTGCAATAGCTTGCTACAAACAAACGAGAATTCTCCGTTATCAAACACAAGCCTAAGAATATTGATACATGGGCTAACAATCTTAAAAAACGATTTGGCGGCCCTATCGCAGTTGCAGTTGAACTCAGAAAAGGCCCAATTGTTTATGCTTTGCTACAGTATGATTTTATTGTGTTAATCCCAGTTAACCCGACGACTTTAGCTAAATATAGAACCGCCTTTAAACCTAGTAGATCAAAAGATGATCCCACTGACGCAGAACTCGCATTAGAATTAATGCTTCGCTATCCTGATAAATTCAAACCGCTAAAGCCTCAAACTACTGACATGCGAAAGCTTACGTATCTTGTTGAACAAAGAAGGAAATTAGTAGATGAAAAGCAACGAGCAGTTAACCAAACTATCGACACATTAAAACAGTATTTTCCTCAAGCTGTTGAATGGTTCCCTAAAAAGACTCCCGTATATTTTGTCGATTCATGACTCGTTGGCCTACTATTCAGCAAGATCAGAGAGCCCACAAAGATACTCTAGAGGACTTTTTTCGTATCAACTATTATGTCATGCCCAAAAAATTACTAAGCGCGTCAATGCCATAAAAGAAGCAATGCCACTTACTGAGGATGAAGCGGTTATTGAGACTCATTCTATGTTTATAACCGCTTTACCAGAGCGAATTATATGTGTAATGAAAAACATAAAGCTGTTCGATCATAAAACCGCTGAGTTAATGAAAATACTGCCTGACGCCAAATTATTTATTACTCTACCAGGTGCAGGAGCTTGCCTTTCTGCCTGGTTGTTAAGCGCGTTCGGTGAGCAAAGAGACAGATTCTCTTCTGCTCAACAGTTACAACAATATGCAGGAATACCACCAGTCACAGAGCATAGTGGTAAAAAATCATAGGTACATTGCCGTTGGCAATGCCTAAGTTTGTAAGGCAAATATTTATCGAATGGGCTTCTCATTCAATTTATAGTTCGTATTGGGCTAAGATTTTTTATCTTAACAAAAGAGAATTGGGTAGTTCACATCAAGCGGCTGTTCGCGCCCTTGCATTTAAATGGATCAGAATAGTTTATAGGTGTTGGCAGGATAGCAAGCCATATAATGAAGTACGTTATTTAAGGGCATTAAAAGATCGTGGTTCACCATTATTAGACTGAGGAAAAGCTTGAACTAATCCTCAGGGCGTGAAGCGCCTTAGAAACCGCTCCTGTTAACATCCACAAAAAACAATCCAGTAAGAAAGAAAATAGGAACATTTAGCCATTTGGTCTTGGAAAAGAGCCAAAATGAGAATAGCATGTTAATCATTAAATATTCACGATTCCATGATTATTTTTAGATTGTGATTTTAAGGCGGATATCGATTGATTGGTTGTCTATTTTGAGTGTTTTATACTTATTTATCAATGAAGCTGTTATTTATACGATAAAAAATCGTTATTTACCATAATAGGTATTTTGTGCACATCCAAAGAGCTATAAATTTGCAGGTTTCTAAGTCGCAAAGGGGCACATAGCGCCTTAGAGCTTTTGCACTATTTATCTGTTGAAACCACCCCCCATTTACGCTCGCTTTCTCCCAAGACCGAGCGTAAAGACCTATCTATCCTTATAACTAGCTTTTGTAAGAGACTGCATTAACGCTGCGCTCTGCGGAAATTTGAGAGTGAAAGCGAGTAAGTTTTCCGTAGCAGCGCCTTGTTATAGGGACTCATTAGACGAATTTCCTCTTGAGAGCCTCTAAAATTGGAGGATTTTCTATTCCCTTAGGAATTATTGGATTATCGTTTCTATCTATTGCCATTATTTCAATATCATTCGGTCCAACTTCCCATGCATCCACAACTGTAATATCGAACTTTTTGATCATTTTTCGATTATTTGAAGAAGGAGGTAAAAGCACTTCGTTTTCAACTATTCCATAACTCATTATGAAATAGTTGCAGGCTTTATAAGCCGCCAAAAAGCGATCAAGATTATCACTAGTTGAAGGCGTCATAGTGTTTTTTCTAGCAACCATTTGAATTATTTTACTTTCATCAAATGAATGATTCTCACTGATGCAGACTCTATAATGCGCTGGTGACATTTTATCAATGTGCCGAACAATTGATATTTTAAGTCTATTAGATTTATCCTCCTTTCCAACTTCAATTTCAAGATCATCAAAAATTAATTGAGCTGCTTTTTCGTCTTTAAATAAGAGAATTAGCTCAGGCGTGCTATTTGGATAAATAGCGAAACCCGTTCCACACCAAGTTGTTCTGTCCCACAGCCTAACTTTAATCAAACTCTGAACTTTCATATCCTTATGTGACAACTTTTCATTATCAATTAATCCCTCTGGCGGCTCACCTTTACCAGGTTTGTAATCAGAAAATGAATTATTCACAGCACTTTCTTTTGGAAAGTCTTTATCCCATGGCTCAGGGCGTTTCAAAGTATAATCTTTTAGTTGTTTATCTAAAAAAAGCTCCTTAATATCGTTAACCGCACTATTACCCATAACATTCTGTAAACCTACAAAACAGGCACCAAAAGAAACTGAACGCTCCAGTGCTTTATCATTACCCAGCATTGACTCCAATGTTACTTCAGGATTTTTTGGCCTCATTATGTGAGCAAATACCTCAATCACAAAATGGTGAAGCCATTTTTGTATTTCATTCTGCCCCAAAATATTTAGCATGTCTGGCGTAAAAGAAGAGCAGAGTACTTCCATCTTTAAAATTGAACCAGAAGTATCAATTTCGTGAGATACAGCTATTTCATCGTCATCATCAGCTGTAATTTCAATATGAAGCTTTGACTCAAAAACCATTGCTTGACCGACAATGCAGGTTGAAAAGAATCCTTCTATTACGGAGAGAAGTGTTTCTGCAAGCTCTACCAATGGGCTTCGAAAAGGGAAGGAAATTTCTATTTTACAACCCATAACAGAACCTTTTAAATGACTATACCTACCTTCACAAACTATAAGATTTGGCACTAGGGCCCCTAAATCTGCATCCCTAACGATTTTAAGGTAATCAAGATATTCTTGGTCAATATTTAGTTCATATTCATTTTCAACAACCTCCTCATAACCTAAAGCGTGTAATAACATTAATCGGCTAACAAACAATTGGTAGTCATCTAACAAATCAGGTAATTTACTAAATAGGTTTAATCTCTCGTGGTTAGTATTCAAAAAACATTGAGAAAGGAACCCATCAAAACCTTGCGATTCTCTTTCTGATATAACTGATTCCTCAACATTGGCGTCAATTACACACGCCAGTCTCCACCATGCAAGTGCATAATTTAATCGGCCAAGTTGAAGTTCAATTTTGGCTAGGCGGGTATAAATATAAACCTGAGCTACAATAAGATCTCCACTTCTCCAATAATCATCTGTGACAATTGAAGCTGCCAATAATAAATTGGCACGTGAAGCCCAAAGCAAGCCAACTTCTTGATAAGCCTGTGATAAAACATTTAAAGCAGCATAAAGATCCTTCTTTGTTTCCTTTTTGTAAAGCCCAGCAAGCGATTTCCCAATAAGTGTTATAGCCTGATATGGCTCACCAGACTCCAAACGTCGCGTGCCTCTTTTTAACCAAAGCAATGCACCTTTAGCCTCTCCATCACGACTGGATGCTTGTTCGGTAAAGTAGTCTAACAAAGCCTCATAACTAGCTATATCACCGAAAACACCATCAAGTTCAGTTACTAAGCTATAAAGTTCGTTGAATGGAAAGCCCACAAGGTAGCCACTCTCTTTTATAACTAAAAGAAGCGAAGAGAATATATCCGATGCTTCATTTATATTTTCAATTGCATGTAAGTTTATTAATTCAATATAAGCACGAGACATAAGAGAATTGCTTGGTCGCTCATCTCTTAAAGATTGCTTTAAGAGAATTTTTTGAATTTCAACCTGAATCGGTGCCACTATATTTTGGAACTTTTCTTTATTACCTCGATAATAACCTGAATAAAGCCCAAGTAGAGAAACGACATCACCCCATTTCCCTGATTGCTCTAAATCCTTTGCTATTTCAATACATTCTAGTAAGTTCTCCTCATACAACGCCATATCTTCATACCACCAATAAGACGCCCATGCGTATTGATAATGTGCATCAAATAAGTGGTATTTCGTTCCATGTCGTTTTGACGCTCTGACAGCTCTATCAAAAAGCCCTTGTGTTTCTATAGGTGGATGTTCAAGCTCTTTTGAAATAACAGCTTCTTCAAGTATCCAATCTAATTGATGAGGAAGAATTTTACTGGTATTAACCTTTTCTCTGATATCCTTTTTAAGCTCTTGTAAGCGAAGATTTTTTGAATAGTCACTAGCACCAATCTCGACTTCCCTTCGCCAATCTATATCAATGGATAGCGTATCAATAGCTAACTTTTCATAGCCATTTTTAAAAATTTGATCAAGTATCCAGGATATATCTAATATTCTTACATCAATGCCAGTTTCTTCAGATAAGGAATCCTCTAGATCGCTGCGCTGATTTGCTTTTGCATACATATTAGTCACACAAAAGGCTTTTGTGTAATTACGATCAGTAGCCTTTATCTTTCTAACATCTTTTCTACACTTTGCTTTCCAGTTTTCTTGTGTACTAACAGCAAAAGCCCAACGCTCTTCATCGGACTTTTCATTAAGACCAAGATACCAAAGAACTTTTGCTTGCTCTGATACAGGAAAGGTTTGCGTATCAACTTTTCCATCCCCACCCGCAACTGGACCTGTTTGTTCGAGCAAATTTGGACATATTATTTTTTCACAAAGCTGCTTTGAAAAATCCTCAAATGCCAATTCCATATTTCTTTTATTGAGAGTAGATAGCTGATGCTCCAAAGCTGAGCGATCCAGCCTTCCGACTTCCCTTATCACCGAATCAGAAAAACGTTCTGGCCTTCTAGATTTAAGGAATGATTTTGGCGAAAATTTTGAATCTGATTTTTCAGTCATATAACATCCATTTATATTCAAACATTCAAGATCCATTGCATTGAAGAATGAAGTATGTGAAGTGTACTTATCTGCGAGAAACAGCCCTATAACGCCGCACTAAGCAGACTAAAATCGTGGGTTATAACGTGGAGCGAAGCGAAACGTAATCCACTGTTTTAGTTACGTTTAAGTGCTTTGTTATGTTTGTGTGATTCATTTAGAAACCTTAATACTCTCCTTTTAGCCACTTTTCATAAGTATTCAGCAAATCTTCATCATCACCAAATATGGAGGAAGTTAACTTTGCCGTTACTTGTAGATTATCGCCATCACTACCATTAATTTTTGTATTAGAAAGCAAAGCTGAAAATAAGGACAAGCCTTTATCTTTTGTGATTAAAGCTACGTTGTAATTACTTTTATCTTCTTTTTCATGGGAATTGTGCATATTAATCAATACTTCGATTGTGGACAAATCACAGACTGCATTATAAGCCATATCTTCAGTGTAATTTTGAGCATCCTTTAACACTAATTGTGCAGCTGTTTTTTTACCAATCATTGTAACTCTTAGTAATGCTAAAACAATTACTAGATCATTCTTACTTAATTGGGCTTTCTTAGCAGCTTTAAAGACAACATTAACAGCTTCTTTTCTCGACTTTGCAGTGAATTGTCTATTCAGCTTAGGTGTAACTTCTTGCAGAAAAGCCATTCGTTTTTTCATGATTGGCTCTAATAAATCCTTCAAATCATGATAATAACTATTCCCACCAGGATAATTAGCAATTTTAAGATTTGGCAGTGCCCGTTTAAGTGACTCTTTTACACTCGCCACTTGCTGATTAATTAATTCATTCGTTGGTATTTTACGTTCATTTGCCTCTATTACAAAAGCTGAAATATCTATACTTACACTCTTATTATGTAAAAAAATGCTATCAAAATAATCGAGAGCTTTATCACTTTTTTTTATTCCGCCTTTGTATCTAGTTGTAATTTCAGTTATAACATTTCTATCCGCATATAGTATCGTGTTGCTTTTGATAAATGCGCAAGGTATCCATCCACCAAATACAACTAGAAATGTCTCATTCTTGACTGAATTGATCATTTCTAATTCAATTCTTTCATCATTACGAATAATATTACTCTGGATGTTAAATAATCGGACTTTAACTTTATTTGATTCATTCATTTGTTGCATATCAGTAAATGAATTTGGAACAATATCAAATGACTTCAGAACAATATTATTTATTGTGAGTTCCCCCAAATGGTTGCGGCCTACTCCATCGTTCATTACATATACTCCAGAAGAACATAACGCCAGCAATAAACGGCGTTTAGGATTGGCGGTGTTTTTGCGGCTTTTTGCAAAAACAGTGACAAGACCAAAACGTCCGATTTAATTGCCTTGTTAGCACTCATATATCCCAAATTTCGCCTTTAAATAACCTTTCGTTTATATCTGGCGGATTATTCTTAACATTGGGGTGATTCGCAAGAATCATACGAAGTGTTCTTACAGCATCATAAGCGTCTATAACAAGCTCTCTTTGCTTTTTAAAAATACCCTGATCAAATACATTTGTATTCACTTTATGTGCAGGCTGTTGCCGTAATCTTCGTACTTTCTTGAAAGTCATCATCATTTGATCAATTGGCTCTGGATCTTGAGGGTGGAAGTACTTGTTTACCCAAGATTCTAAAATTTGGATCGTGCCCTTTGCTCTAACAATTATTTTACCATCATCTCTTTCTTCATCTGACTCGGTAGGTACATCATCTTCAAAGAATTTTTTATTAATATTGTCAGACATCATCTTATCGATTAATAACACAAAATCATTAAATTCAGATACAGTTGGCCTCAATAAAAATCCAAACTCTACTGGTCTTTGAGCACAATACGAATTTCTGAATAGTTCTGGCTTGCCAATTAATTTGCTCATTTTATTTATCAATTCAAGCTCTTCAACAAAAGCTTGAAATATCGATATTTTAGTTCCCCAAGAGCCTTGGATGCTTGAAGCATAATAATCAGGATGTAACTTTATATCGCCTTTAATTTCTTTTGCAGCCCACACTTTTTGATGTTCAGGACTCAAGTCAGATAAGTATCTAATAAAAACAGCAACGTAACGTCCAAAATCTTTGTCGTAAGCAAAACCAAATGTTTTTAATAGAATTTGATCACTTTCAGGAACCAACTCAGACTCAAAGTATTCACTTTCAATCGATATAGAACCATGAATGAAGTCTGTCTCATATGAATAACGCGGATCATTCCGATAATATTCAAGAACAGACAAATCAAATGTTCGATAATCAAGTTGTCCGGCACCTTTAGCTAGTTCTAATTCATAAGGTGAATCTTTATATTTATCTAGAAGTTTGCTGCCTTTCAGCACGTTCTGATGAGGATATAGGCAAATATGAGCCGGATACTTTTCACTATCAAACCATTCGAGGAGTTGCTCTTTTTTAAAACCTGAAAACGCTCTGATATGGGTATTTCCGTGGAATGTTGCGGTAATTATTTCATTTTCAATTCCAGCTCTTATTGCAGAACGAAAACCATCACTTTCAATATCAAAATTATCAGCTAAACGATAGATAGGCATTCCATTAAAGTTACCAGATCCAAAATACTGATTTTGTATTTCTTCTAACACTTCTTCTATCACGTACGTTTCCTTTTTGAGTGCTAAATGTGTATTAGTCTGCATTCTCACTAATACACATTTAAAATTTCATTTGTTGATATTAAATATATAATAACAGACTTATAAAACAGTTAGATAGACCCAGATCATGATTGTAAATTGACATTTAATGTTCGAGAAATGACGCATTTGCATTTATAGAGATCTCTATAAGTGCAAACTAAAAAAAATTAACTGATTTTTTTCAACAAGTTAATGTATTAATGATGTGAAACTTGTGCATAAAGTATTCATATCATGTGCAATAAAAGTGGCAAAACCCTTTATATGAATTATATCTGTATATAAAAACAGCCATATATAAGGAGAGTAAATATGCCAAGTTCCCCTTTTATTGAATCAATCCGTACCGAATTAAAAACACGGCTAAAACCAGGTGGTCTGTCTGATTCTGAAATCACTATTATCCATAATTTCCTCAGGCCTCTATCATCAAAGTGCCTCTGCTAATAAAAATTCCTATGCACGCTAATTCCCGGAAGTGAGCTAAATAGTGACAAATAAATTTGGTCACTATTTTTTAATTTGTAAGGCGCAATGGGGGCGAAAGCGCCTTATCCGTATCTCTGCATTTACCATAATACCCGTTAGATGCATTTTTAGAGGCTACCAAATGGTAGCCTCTTTTGTGTATAGCTGTAAATTTCTCTAGGGCGCTTTGTGCCCCAAACCGAGCTAGAAAGTTAAGTCGCAAACGCCCAAAAGCAATTTAGAAACCTACAAATCCGTGGCTAATTTTACTTGACTACTACAAACATAGAAACAACTAACCTATGAACAACGATGTCAGATATACTCCTTAAATAAAATAGGTATGAGCCAAAGTGAAATAGCCAACAACTAAATATTAGTGTGTAGCTCAAAGATAATGCGTGTAAATAGAAAGGATTTCGTATGTTATTTTTCGGTAATAATCAAAAATAACGGGAAGAAAAAGTGTATGGCTAAAAATGAATGTTTTAATAATTCATATTTCACTCTATCATTTTGTTTTTACTTGTTTATTTTCACGTCCCACCTCCAACATACAAAATTAAGAGTCATGTTCCGAGGGATGTTCCATCCATGTCTAGTAAGACTGTGTCGACCTCTAGTGCAAGATGCATAAAATACCTCAATAGGTTGTAATTAATTGGCAGTTACTTGTAAGATAACATCTTATTCATTGGCTAAAGAGAGTTTACATGAGTCAATCATCACCAACATTACCTCAAATACTCAAGCGCAGTCTAGTTGCGAGTAGTCGATTTTTTAAAATTGAAGCGCTGCAACTGAAATTTAGTAATGGTCAGCAACGAGAATTTGAACGTATGCAGGGTTACCATAAGGGCGCTGTACTGATTGTTCCATTTTACGATCCTCAAACTCTTCTACTTATAAGAGAATATGCTGCGGGCACACATTCCTATGAAATAGGTTTTCCAAAAGGGCTTATCGATTCTGGTGAAACTGCTGAACAAGCAGCGAATAGAGAATTAAAGGAGGAAATAGGTTTTGGGGCTAAAAGGTTACAAAAACTTAAAACAGTAACCATGGCACCCAGTTATTTCAGCAGTGAGATGACCCTGTTTATGGCATTTGATCTTTACCCCGAAAAGCTCGAGGGTGACGAACCAGAGCCGTTAGAAGTAATAAAATGGCCATTAAATAAAGTAGATGAATTATTAGCCAGGGATGATTTTCAGGAGGCGCGAGGAATATCTGCGTTATTATTGACCTTAAAAGCGCTTAACGAAGCCTGATGATGGGCATTAAAACCCATAAATAATTATTCTTTATGGGTTTTAAAATAATTTATAAGCGCTTCTATAACAATAAGTTATTGACAGAAAGAAGCACTAAAACAATCTATTTAGACCATTCAAAGCTGCCACACGGTAAGCTTCTGCCATGGTTGGATAGTTAAAGGTCGTCTTAACAAAATACTCAATGGTATTCCCTTCCCCTTTTTGTTCCATGATAGCTTGTCCAATATGAATAATTTCAGCTGCCCGCTCGCCAAAACAATGAATTCCTAATATCTCTTTTGTTTCGCGGTGAAAGAGTATTTTTAAACTGCCTACCTCTGAGCCTAAAATTTGTGAACGTGCTAAATCTTTAAACAGTGCACGTCCCACCTCATAGGGAACTTTTTGCTGGGTTAACATCTGTTCAGTTTTACCTACGGAGCTAATTTCCGGAATAGTATAAATACCCGTTGGAATATCTTTTATCAGTTTTTTCTTACCCTCTTGGGTTAATATAAAGTGGGCTGCAATCCGGCCCTGATCATAAGCGGCACTGGCAAGGCTTGGATAACCAATGATATCCCCAAGTCCATAAATATTATCGACCCCGGTTTGATAATGTTCGTTGACGGTGAGCTGTCCTCGGGGATCGGGTTTTAGATCAATATTCTCTAAGGCTAATTTATCCGTGTTACCCGTGCGTCCATTAGCATATAGCAGACAGTCAGCTTTCATCTTTTTACCCGACTTCAAGTGGATCACAACCCCTTCCTCTGTACTTTCCACTTTTTCATATTCTTCATCATGGCGCAGGATCATGCCTGAATTTCTAAAATGATAGGAAAGTGCATCGGACATTTCTGTATCTAAAAATGACAGTAAACTATCCCGAGTATTAATTAAGTCTGTTTTGACGCCTAACCCGTTGAATATCGAAGCATATTCACAACCCACAACACCTGCCCCATAAATCACAATGTGTTGCGGATGGTGGTCTAAGGCAAGAATGGTATCACTGTCGTAAATATTGGCCGCAGTAAAGTCAATGTCTGCAGGGCGATAAGGGCGCGATCCCGTGGCAATGATAATATCTTTGGCAGTAATAGTTTCTGTTGTGCCATCATCTTTGGTAATTAAAACAGTGTTTTTATCAACAAAGTTAGCACCACCAAAATATAAACTGCAATTGTTACGATTATAAAAACCACTGCGCATCGTTACCTGCTTGGCAATCACACTTTGTGTATGAGTCAAAACGTCTCTAAAAGTAAATGTTTTATTCTGAGGGTAATTGGTAAGAAATAATGGGTTTTTCTTTAATTCAATAAGTTGGCTGACACTGTGACGCAACGCCTTGGAAGGAATGGTTCCCCAATGGGTACAGCCCCCGCCGATATCTTTATATTTTTCTACAATAGCAACGCGCAAGCCTCCCTTAGCAAGCTTCATTGCAGCACCCTCTCCACCCGGACCGCTACCAATAACAATAGCATCATAATGATCGTGTTTAGGTTTAACTGTTGTATCTTTTACTGTGGACATGATGGACCTCGGGTTCGGGTGGACGAAAAACAGATTATGTTAACAAATTACTGTCATTTGTCACACATTCCAACAACAAATCGTGCGCTATACAATAGTTAAAGAAAATAAATATAAAAGTTTTACTTTGCAGATGGGAAAATGAAAAATAAAAAGAGGATTTAAGTGATTTATCATGCTATTTTTAACGTTAATATCTCAACCTATCGGAGGAAACACTCTATGAATCAACCTATTATTTCATTAAAATGGCTTGTTTACACCTATATTATTGGGCTTTCACTCAGTGCCTGCTATTCAATGCTTACCAAAGAACCCGTTCCGTTTTCTTTTTTTGCCTTTCTTACGCTGTTCTTTTCTGTGAATCACTTTTATGGTCTTTATATTAAAGAACCCGATAATGAAATCAGTATTCGCCCAGCTTGGGTATCCTTTTTTATTGGTATATTTTCTTACTCTGCTTTTATTGGCACACAATACCCTGAATTAGGGTCAAACTTATTTTCAGTCACATTAACTCTGATTTTAACCATCTGGTTAATCTATAAACTAATGTTTGGTGACAAACGCTATTCTGCTTAAAGTTTATTGTAAATAAAAAGGATATTAACTAAGTTGATACCCTCTTTTTTACACCCTTCCATAAAATATTTAACCTATTTTATAATTTGGTTAAGACAAAAATTAGCGAGCTGGATAACGGGTCGACGTTATATCCCCTCCGCAAATTTGATCATCTCTTTATAGCAAAATAAATCACTAAGTGATCATATTGTAAAACAGGACAAATTCTTCAATTATTGATTTAAATGGGTATTCCCACCTTTTAAATTTTACAACCTCTATGTTCATTGCAGGAGACTGGCTAGCAAGCTATCACTGCGTTACAATAGGTTAAAATTTAATCTCTGTACTGATCCTGGATACGGGAAAGTATTTGACACGCCGGCTGTAAATCGAAAGAGGCTTTAATCACCGCGTATTTAAACGGACCTATCTTCGAATAACTGAACCATGATACCTGACAAGCCAGATACTTAAGCCTTACGATCATTTTTAAGGAGCTAAAATGCAATATATAACCCGCGAGTTGCCTAAATATAAGCGGATCGCACTCGTTGCACATGACCATATGAAAACAGAACTATTAAACTGGTCACAAAGACGCATCAATGTATTAAAAGACCACCAGCTCTATGCAACGGGCACCACAGGCAGCTTATTGGCGAATAAATTAGGTTTGCCCATTGAGTGTTTGCTCTCCGGACCAATGGGAGGTGATCTGCAACTTGGCGCCAAAATAGCAGAAGGTGAAATTGATCTGCTGATATTTTTTTGGGATCCGATGAATGCTGTGCCGCATGATCCCGATGTGAAAGCATTATTACGTATCTCTGCAGTATGGAACATCCCCGTTGCTACCAATATATCCACTGCTGATTTTATTATCGATTCGTTACATATTGGAAAAAGTTACACTACGCGTATTCCAGATTACCTCGGTTACATGGCTGAACGCACTGAATAACACCCGCTTAAGAAGGCTTCTAACTTGCAAACACTTACAGATATTTATATTTATCCCATTAAATCAGTCAAAGCGATTAACCAACCTGCTGCAAAAGTTGAAAAAGCAGGTTTAAAGTTTGATCGTCGTTATATGTTGATTGATCAACAAGGGCAATTTATTACCGGTCGAAGTTACCCGCAACTCACCCAAATAGAGGTGCAGTTTTCAAAAAAAACGTTAATAGTCAACGCCCCCAATATGCCATCATTAACCATTAATCCTGCGCACTTTGGCCAGCAAACTAAAAATGCACAGCTGTGGTCTGATAATGTTAACGCACTGCATTGTCATGAGGATTACGACCAATGGTTTTCAGCCTTTTTGCAAAAAAAATGCCAGCTGGTCTTTTTTGCAGAAGAAACTCAGCGCTTGGTCAAAAATACTAACGCACCGGTTTCATTTGCCGATGGTTACCCGTTATTATTGATTAATCAAACATCCGTAGAGCAACTTAATGCGCGCTTAACAACGCCGGTAACCGCATTACATTTTCGTCCTAATATTGTTGTCAAAGGTGATTTCCCTTTTGTTGAAGACAGCTGGTCCCGCATTAAGATTGGAGAAGTCGAATTTGAAGTCAGTAAACCTTGCTCACGTTGTATATTTATTAATGTGGATCCTAAAACCGGCATTGCTGACCAAAGTGAACCTTTACTAACATTATCCAAATTTCGTTATTCCCATGGAAATATCGATTTTGGGCAAAATTTGATTCCTCTTAATGAAGGTTTGATTCGAGCAGGTGACGAGGTACAAGTGATCATTGCCCAGGGGGCCCGATTTTATAGCGCTCAGGACGATCAACAGGAAAATAATAAAGAAACCTTAGCAATACATTATCAAGGCTCAAACGTAACCACTCAGGGGGATAATCAACAACTATTATTAGATCAAGCGGAACAAGCAGGCATCGATATCCCGTACTCCTGCCGGGGTGGGCAATGTGGTAGCTGCAAGGTTAAATTAATCGAAGGTGAAGTGCAGGTGCTTAATGATGAAGGATTAAGTGAAGAAGAAATTGAGCAGGGGTATATTCTTGCCTGCAGTTGTATCCCCACCTCAGATATTAGTATCAACCATTAATAATATCGAAGAAGGAAAATAAAAAAGAGCCTTTTGAAAAAGGCTCTTTTTATAATGAATTAGTAACGTTCAAATAACTTCAATAACGTATCGCTATTATCAGGTACAAATTTTTCCTCTTGCTCACTACCATAAACGCTATCCGCAAGCTTTTGCTTACGCGTTTGCAGTGCGAGAACACGCTCTTCAACGGTATGCTCACAAATTAATTTATACACAAAGACTGGCTTATCCTGACCAATTCGATAAGCACGATCCGTCGCTTGATTTTCTACCGCAGGGTTCCACCAAGGATCATAATGGATAACCGTATCCGCAGCGGTCAGGTTAAGCCCAACCCCACCTGCCTTTAAGGAAATAAGGAAAATCGGCACATTTCCATTTTGGAATTTATCAATCACTTCACTCCGATTACGCGTCTGCCCGGTTAACTTAACAAAATCAATATCCGATGCCAGCAGTGATTGTTCAATCAAACCTAACATTTGTGCAAACTGAGAAAAGATAAGGATACGTCTGCCTTCTTCAATCATTTCCGGTAAAACACCCATCAAATAGTCGAGCTTGGCCGAACTTTTAATGTTTTTTGCATGCTCAAGTTTCACTAAACGTGGATCACAACAGGCTTGACGCAGTTTAAGCAGTGCATCCAAAAACTCTATACGGCTTCTTGCCAGGCCTTTTTCTTTAAGTAAATCACGGACTTTTTCTTCCATAGTGACACGGATGCTTTCATATAAGGTACGCTGGTCATTAGGCAGCACTATATTCTGGATAATTTCAGTCTTGGCAGGCAGCTCTTTTGCCACATCATCTTTGGTCCGGCGTAATAAAAAAGGATGAGTTTTTTGTATTAACCAGGACTGTACCTGTGCATTTCCTTCGCCTTCAATTCCTTTACGATAAAAGCGATTAAAAGTCGCATAGCTACCCAAAAATCCAGGCATTAAGAAGTCAAACAGTGACCATAATTCGCCTAAATGATTCTCCATTGGCGTACCCGTTAAACATAAACGCTGTTTTGCATTTAAACGTTTAATACTTTTGGTCATTTTTGCCAAAGGGTTTTTAATGGTTTGTGCTTCATCAAGAATTAAATCTGAGAATTGAAACGCTTCCAGCTGAGTAAAATCGCGGCCAACTAATGGATAAGTGGTGATCACTAAATCATAATCAGGCACATACTCAAAAGACTTATGCCTGTCCGCACCATGTAATATCAGCACTTTTAAATCTGGGGTAAACTTAGTTGTTTCATTTAACCAGTTGCCCACCAATGAAGTCGGGCAAATAACCAACGCCGGGTGAACTAATTGCTGATGCTGTTTTTTATAAAGTATATAGGCCAATGTTTGAATGGTTTTACCCAAACCCATGTCATCGGCCAGCACTCCTGAAAACCCATATTCATTTAAAAATACCAGCCAATTTAATCCCGTATGTTGATAATCTCTTAATGTTGCATCCAGCCCTTCAGGTAATGTAACTTCTTGAATTCCAGTGAAATTACTCAGTTTTTCAGCTAATGCCTTAACATGTGATCCACCAACCCAACTATTTATTTCAGGTAATTGAGCTAATAAAGCCGCCTGACTTTGCGGCAGGTGAATATTATCATTATTGACCTCACCCAACTCCTGCAATATTGATAAAATGGGTTGAATAGATTCACGTTTAATACGTAATGGCCGTCCGTTGGGTTGGGCTAATAAAATATCAAAGCGGTGCTGTTGCCAATCTTCATTATTACGCAACCATTCCAATAATAGCGGTAATAACTCAATACGTTTACCTTCAATCTCAATAGATACGCCAAGGTCAAACCACTGCCCCTGCTCTTCAACTTCAATATCAATGCTATTCACCTGATCGCTCAGCAAGACAAGATTCGAAGAAATTTCAAAGCGCCAGCCCATAACTTCCAAGCGAGCTTTATGAGCCGTTAATAATGATAACCACTGAAATTCCTGAGATCCCCCTAACTCCGGCGGTAAAATACCCAAGAGCTGATCGGTGTCAGGCTGTTTAGGATCGTACATCGACAGATCTAACAGGCACAGCTGCTCAAAATGTTTGAGCGCTAAGCGTTCCTGATTAAGATCCCGATCAATAGTGACAATTTTATTGTTGCACATAAATTGAGTACGATCTGGCTCATCAACGATACCCGGATTTAATTCGAGATCACCATAACGAAAATACAAACGAGAGATAAACAACTTTTGGCCCTTGATCTCTTTTTCGTTGAGACTCAATACGACCTGTAATTCATCCAAAATTTCACGCGTTTGATAAACCATGGGATTGGGTAAAACAGCCTGAGGAAAACGCAGCGATACCTGCTCGGTGAAATGGACACACTGTTGTTCCCCAAGTGGTGGCGTTTTTAATAAGGACAAAATCCAACCGCTATCAAACACACTGTCAATTTCAGCCACTAAACCGCGATCCGTATCAATATAGAAAGGCGTGGGTGTCGGAATTAACAACCAGTTGTCTGTATTTTCAAGACTCACCTGTAATTGTTTTAAATCTTCCTCATCAACCCACTCAAGTTGTATCGGTTTTTTCTCACCGGCCTGTAAAGGCAGATTCAAGTTCCGCCAGAAACAACGCCCTGTTGCTAATATTTTATGCAGTGCAAGCAGGTCATTTTCAGTGTGCATGCTGGTTTTTTCAAGCTTGGGTACACGCCCTTCTTTAGCTAATAAAAGTTGTAAAATAGAGACGTCTTCTTCTTGCACCCATTTATAACTTTCCATCCAAGATTCATTTTCTACAACAGAAATAAGATCTTTTGCGGCAAAGACATTCGCATTTTCACTTTTTAGAAAACGTACTGAGCCGTATTCCACCTGTAAATAGAGCAATGAATGATTATATGCACTTTTATTAAATGAAAGGCGGAAATGACCCTGATAAGCACTAGGTGCCGTTATAGATTTCTTTTTAGAAAGTTGACTTTGTAATAATTCAAACCAAGTCTGGTAGCTATTCTCAATATTATAATTTGGAGTGTCCGCCTGATAAGCAAGCAACAAAGCCACTGCGTGTTTACAGTTCCAGCCGACCGGGCAGGTACAAGTGCTGTGGATAATAAATCCGCCTTTATTAGACGGTTTAATTGAAGCACTGGTTTGGTAAGGGGTTTCTGATGATCCTTTAACACTGCCGTGGAGTTGCTTTTTATCCTCATCGTATTCACAAGATAACACTCTGCTTTCTTTAAAGTAGCGTGTTCCACGGTCGATAATATTACGGCCGAAACTAGTGGAAATGTCTTGCGGAGTGATTTTGGGCATCTATTTAACCAACTGAAAAAATGGATCATTAATGATAGAGGTCACAGGACAATAAATAAAGATTTATTCCCACTAAGCAGAAAAAATAACCCTAAAATCAGCAATTTCAAGGGTTGCTAGCACAATACAGCCGTCAGTGATACCTTAGTAAACACTCTATCGGCATTAATTTTTACTGTGCGGTTTGAAATTATTTAATGATATAGACTGTAATAAACGCACAGATTAAGAATAAAACTCAATCAGCATACACTGACAGAACATATCAAAAGCCATTATTTATTTGCTTTTGATATGGCTACTTTAAAATATTATAAATGAGGATCCAATCACTCTTCAGCAGTCCATAAATCCCCGTCTTTATGCTACATGTTCTGCAATTTGCTTTTACCCGATATACCGCGTCGCAGCTGCAGGTGGGTTTACCAGCTTTGTTGGGAAAACAAAAAAGGGAGCCTAAGCTCCCAATTTATTGACCTATAATTTATAGCCTTATGAAAGGTTAGGACCTAACCAGCGCTCTGCCGTTAGTAAATCCCAGCCTTTACGCCCTGCGTAATCCTCTAACTGATCCTGCTGAATATGTGCAACGGCAAAATAACGACTTTCAGGATGCGAGAAAATCCATCCCGAGACCGCAGCTCCCGGGAACATCGCATAACTGCTGGTTAACTGCATACCAATCTGTTGCTCTACATCCATTAAGTCCCAAATCACTTGCTTTTCGGTATGCTCAGGACAGGCAGCATAACCCGGTGCCGGGCGAATACCCTGGTATTTTTCACGAATCAAATCATCACACTCTAGGGTTTCATTCGCTGCAAATCCCCAATATTCCTTGCGGGTTTTCTGATGCAGATATTCAGCAAAGGCCTCGGCTAAACGGTCACAAATAGCCTGTACCAGAATCGCATTGTAATCATCAAGTTCGGCTTTATAACGCTCGGCAACTTCCTTTTCACCGATACCTCCCGTCACAGCAAATGCGCCAATATAATCGGCAATACCCAATGATTTAGGCGCAATGTAGTCGGCTAAACAATGATTGACAAAGGGCGGTTTTTTCTCGCTTTGCTGGCGCAGATGATGACTCATTTGTAATATTTTACTGCGCGTTTGATCGGTGTAAATTTCGATATCATCACCCACACTGTTCGCAGGAAAAATGCCAACCATACCGCTGGCAGATATTTCCCCTTGTGCTTCAACGACATCAAGCATTGCCAGTGCATCAGCAAATAAACGCTTAGCTTCTTCGCCAACAACTTCATCCTCAAGAATTCTCGGATACTTGCCTGCTAGTCCCCAAGTCAAAAAGAAGGGAGTCCAGTCAATATATTCACGTAATATTTTAATCGACATCTTTTTAATAACCTGCACACCCAGTTGATTTGGTACGGGTGGTTGGTAATTAGCCCAATCAATTTTAGCGGCGTTAGCACGCGCTCGCTGTAGTGAAACGGGTGCGCTGCGAGGACGTCTATTAGCATATTGTTCACGTACCCTAACATAATCTTCATCCAATTTTTTCACAAATTCTAGTTTATGAACGGGATTTAATAATTTCTGACAAACCCCGACTGCACGGGATGCATTAGACACATAGACCACGGGCTGATCGTAATTCTGCTCTATTTTTACTGCGGTATGGGCTTTAGAGGTTGTTGCTCCCCCGATTAATAACGGCAATTTCAAACCCTGACGCTGCATCTCCTTGGCAACATACACCATTTCATCTAAGGAGGGGGTAATTAGGCCGGATAAACCAATTATATCAGCCTTTTCTGCTATCGCCGTTTTAATGATTTTTTCAGTTGGCACCATGACACCAAGATCGATAATTTCATAGTTATTACACTGTAAAATAACACCGACAATATTTTTACCAATATCGTGGACATCCCCTTTAACCGTGGCCATAACGATTTTACCGTTGGTCGCACCAACCGCTTTAGTTTCTTCAATATAAGGGTTGAGATAAGCCACCGCCTGTTTCATAACACGCGCCGACTTAACCACTTGTGGTAAAAACATTTTTCCGTCACCAAAGAGATCGCCAACAATATTCATACCATCCATTAATGGCCCTTCAATAACGTCTATGGGCATTTCAGCATTGACGCGTGCTTCTTCGGTATCTTCCACAATAAACTCGGTAATACCTTTTACTAAAGAATGGGCAATACGTTCGTTAACGGGCAGGTTCCGCCATTCCAAGGACTTGCCATCATCCACTTTTTCACTGCCGGAATCTCGGTATTTTTCCGCCAGCTCCAGTAAATTATCCGTTGCATCCGGGCTGGTATTTAAAATAATCGCTTCAACGGCTTCTTTTAACTCTTTTGGGATATCATCATAAATGGCCAGTTGTGCTGCATTAACAATGCCCATGTCCATGCCATTTTGGATACAGTGATAGAGAAACACAGCATGGATAGCTTCACGAACGGGGTTATTGCCCCGAAAGGAGAAAGAAACGTTAGAAACACCACCTGAGATCATCACATGGGGTAGATTGGTTTTAATATCTTTAACCGCTTCGATGAAATCAACGGCATAATTGTTATGATCGGAAATACCCGTGGCCACAGCAAAAATATTGGGGTCAAAAATAATATCTTCCGGCGGGAACCCCACCTGGTTAACCAGAATATCGTAAGAACGTTTACAAATATCAAATTTACGGGCACGCGTATCGGCTTGCCCGTCTTCATCAAAAGCCATTACAATCACAGCAAAACCATAACGGCGGATTAACTTAGCCTGAGCAATAAAATTATCAACGCCCTCTTTCATGCTGATCGAATTAACAATCCCCTTACCTTGCACACACTTCATGCCCTCTTCTAAAATTTCCCATTTAGACGAGTCGATCATAATCGGTACTCTGGAAATATCCGGCTCAGAGGCACATAAATTAAGAAAACGTTTCATCGCATACAATGAATCAAGCATCGCTTCATCCATATTAATATCGATAATATTGGCGCCAGCTGTCACTTGATGAAGTGCCACCTCTAGTGCCTGATCATAAAGCTCGTCCATGATTAAGCGCTTAAAGCGGGCAGAGCCTGTTACATTGGTCCGCTCGCCAACATTTTGAAAGAGAGAATCTTTGCGGATAGTTAATGCTTCTAATCCGCTTAATCGGCAGGCAATTTCAATCTCAGGCAGGGCGCGCGGTTTTACGCCGGCAACAGCATCAGCCATTGCTTTAATATGCGCGGGCGTCGTGCCGCAACAGCCACCAACTAAATTTAAGAAACCACTTTCTGCCCACTCTTTAATATGCGCAGCCATTTCATCGGCTTCTAAATCATATTCACCAAAGGCATTAGGTAAACCCGCATTCGGGTGTGCTGAAACATATGTTTCTGAAATCTTCGATATCTCCTGCACATATTGGCGCAGTTCCTCGGGTCCAAGCGCACAGTTTAGACCAAATGAGATAGGCTCAATATGGCGTAATGAGTTGTAAAAAGCTTCGGTTGTTTGCCCGGTAAGCGTTCGTCCGGAGGCATCAGTTATTGTGCCGGAGATCATAACGGGTAATTTATAACCGAGCTCATCAAAAACACCACTTACCGCGAAAACGGCTGCTTTGGCATTGAGCGTATCAAAAATAGTCTCAATTAAAATGAGGTCACACCCGCCTTCAATTAACGCGCGGGTTGATTCAGTGTACGCCTCAACGAGTTCATCAAAGCTGACATTACGAAAGGCAGGATCGTTTACATCCGGAGAGATTGAGCAGGTACGGTTTGTTGGGCCTAAAACACCAGCCACAAAACGTGGGCGTTCCGGTGTTTCTGCGGTTTTTTGATCAGCCTCTTGACGCGCTAAACGGGCGGCTTCACGATTTATTTCTGCTGATAATGACTGCATTTGATAATCAGCCATGGCAATAGTAGTTGCATTAAAGGTATTCGTTTCAAGAATGTCTGCCCCGGCATCTAAATATTCACGGTGAATATCCGCAATCACTCGAGGTTGAGATAAAACCAACAGATCATTATTGCCTTTAACGTCACAGGACCAATCAGCAAAACGTTCACCACGATAATCCTCTTCTTCAAATTTATAAGACTGGATCATGGTGCCCATGGCTCCATCAATAAGAAGGATATGCTTTTCTAGCTGCGCCTTAATAAGTGCGCTTCGATCGTTAACTACCATAGGACTTCCTGATATTTGGTGCTGTGAATAATAGGTTAGAATATTAGCATGAAAGTAGTTAAAACTGACGCATCAAAGATGCTCTTTGATTGAAATATTCTCTTCTAAATAATGAAATAAATTTGCACTGAAAAAGCAAAAAATTCTGTGCGCTTAAAACTAAAAAAGTATTCAACCTTGGTTAGTATTTGAATTCAAGTTGTAAGCCTAACGGTATGGTGATTTTTATCCCTGACGAGCATTTATTTTGACTTCTATAAATGAAGAGAACTTAGGTGGATTTGTTATAATAAGCCAAGTACTCACCCAAAAGTTTTCTGATCTTAAGAGCGCTTTTATTGAGTAAAGAGCTCAAAAAAACCGGGAAATTTATGCAAGAGTACTTATGTAAGAGTACTTAGGCAGAAAAACGTCAAAAAGTAGCTATCATAAATTTCAGATATAAAAAAGCGAACTAAGAGTAGTTCGCTTTTTACTTATACTGTTCTTTTTTAAAAATTATAATGCCATCATAATAAATAAAAGGGATTCTTAAATTATTACTTTTCCTACACCACCAGATAAACAGAGGAAAATAGAATGTTTATTTGTAGACAGATGTTAAGAAAAAGTCGAAACATAACCAAAAATCTGTATTTAAACTATGATCGGCTATCACGCCACAAAAAACAGCAACAGTAACGCCGGACTGGCAATGAGAGGCTCAAAATAGCTCACTCCTAAATACTATTACTGCTTTTCAAAAACTGATACAAAATAATAATATGTAGTCCCTCCATGTTAGTGATCTAACCAAAACCAGTTTTTAACTTAAATATAAATAAACCTCCCCCTCTGCCCTTCGGGCTAACAAGTTACAACTGCTAACTCTTAATTAGGTTATGGCCCCACTAAAAACTGATACTATGGGTAATATATAACCCTCCATATTACTTAGGGATATCAACGAAAATCTATATTAAAGATTCGCTGAGCCTATTTACTAACTAACGACTATTGACTAACAACTATTTTCTGTATTTTCTGTCAGCTAAATAAAAATTTCTACCGCTAACATTTAAAGTGTAGAAGTTATTATTGGTAGTGCTATTAAACCACCACTGAAATAATCAAAAATTTACCAAGGCAATTTTTTATTGGCTTGTTATATCAAATCGGCTAAGTCATAGGGTGTCACTTGATAAACACAATAGTTTAACCAGTTGCTGTATAATAAGTTTCCATGACTTCGCCAAATTGCCCGCGGTGTTTTATTCTGATCATTATCGGGATAATAATTCACTGGCTGTTTGGGCTCCAACCCCTCTTCGAGATCGCGTAAATACTCATTATGTAATGTACTCGCATCATATTCCGGGTGCCCGGTAACATAAACCTGACGACAATCCGGGCTGGCGGCCAAATAAATACCCGCATTGGGTGCATCTGCAAAAATAGTTAAATCACTATTTTCAGAGACCACCTCTGAATTAAATTCAGCAAAACGAGATAATGGAGCCCAAAATTCATCATCAAATCCGCGTACTAGAGGGTGATGATGGTGATGGGTACGGTGTAAATAAATACCAGACAGTTTATCTCCCCGTGTTTCTTTCTTTAAGCCATATAAATAGGTTAAAGCAGCCTGCGCAGCCCAACACAAAAAGAGTGTTGAGGTTACATTATGGCGTGACCATTCAACAATTTCGACAAACTTTTCCCAATAGTAAACATCTTCAAAGGGAAGCTGTCCTAGTGGTGCCCCGGTAATCACAAAACCATCCCACTTTTGATTTTTGACTCGGTCAAAATCACTGTAAAATTTGTCTAAGTGCTCTTTCGGGGTGTTGCGTGATGCGCGGGCATCTACTCGTATTAATTCAACATTTACTTGTAATGGTGTATTAGATAACAAACGCATTATTTGTGTTTCTGTTTCAATTTTTTTCGGCATCAAATTAAGAATCAAAACACGTAAAGGACGGATATTCTGAAGGCTAGCGCGCGATTCAGACATAGTAAAAATATTTTCTGACCTTAAAATATCAGCAGCTGGCAGATCATCAGAAATACGAATTGGCATAATTTTAAAACCCCATATTAGAATATATTTTTATTTGGACATCCAGAAGTCTAACACTAATTTTATTAATACTGCTAAAAAATCCTTCTAAATGATATTATCGCACTAGAAAAAAAAATTATTCAAGGGGTCCTAATGTTTAATATTGTACAGGCTGATTTATCACACACTGAACACGCCAAGGCTTATCTGCATTTGATGTCACACTACGCATCAGATCCAATGGGAGGAGGTCAAGATCTTTCAAATTTTGCAAAACAAAACCTGATTCCAACCTTATTAAAACGTAATGATATTTTTATTGTATTAATATTTTCGAACAATAAACCCGCTGCACTGTTAACGGCAATAGAGGGGTTTTCAACATTTGCTTGTAAACCACTTTTTAATATCCATGATGTTGTTGTCTATCAAGATTTTAGAGGGCAGGGTCTAACATCATTATTATTTAAAAAAATAGAGGAGATCGCAAAGCTTCGCGATTGCTGTAAAATCACTCTTGAGGTGTTAGAAGGTAATACTATTGCAAAAAATGCCTATAGCAAATTAGGTTACTCTGATTATGTACTAGATCCAAAATGTGGCAGTGCGCTGTTTTGGACTAAATCTTTATATTAACAATAAGCTTAAATTAAAGATTACTGATGGCTCAACTAGCCCTAACCGCTCGACATTGTGATTTAATAAAAGCTAAAAGGGGCTAGCGGATCATACCAAAAGAATTAATGAAGTGATCAATGATTTTAACCAGCAAAAGTAATCACCTTTTTAGTTCTTTTGGTATTAGTTGGTCTTTTTTACTAAGTTGCCTATAAATCCATGCAAGGCTTAATCCGCGGGCAAGCATAAAAGCATTCATTGCTATCCACAAGGCGTGGTTACCCTGTTCTGAAAATAGAAACCAAACGGGGAAATAGACCAGCAAAAGAGAAAAAATAAGACTATTACGCATCTCCTTGGCACGTGTCATACCGATAAAAATCCCATCAAAAATAAAACCTAATACTGATGTTATCGGAATAATAACTAACCAGGGCAAATAGCTGAGCGCCTCTTTTTGCACACTTTCAATCGATGTTATCTGCGCAATAATCCACTGCCCATAAACGTAAAATAACAGGAGCTGCAATAAGCTAAAAATAACCGACCAAAATAAAGTGACATAAACACTTTCTTTTAATTTTATTAAACAACGTGTACCGATACTTTTCCCGACAAGTGCTTCGGCTGCATAAGCAAGACCATCCATAGAAAAAGAGATAAGTAATAGAAAATGCATCAACACTAAATTTGCAGAAACAACAGCATCTCCCAATTTAACCCCCTGAATCGTCATAAACGCAAAGGTGACTTGTATACATAAAGTGCGAATAAATATATCACGGTTCAATAAAATAAATTTTTTAAGAGAATTTAAATCGCTAAGTTGTTTACTTAATTTAAGTAAATCTCCCTGTTTATAAAAAGGCTTAATGTGATTTTTAACAAGTAATAAACCGCACAATAAAGAAATATAATCAGCGAATAGAGATGCCCAGGCCACTCCTGCAACTCCCCAATCCAAAAACACCACAAATAATACGTCTAAACCAATATTGATGGCATTGCTAATAATCAGTAAAAACATAGGTACTTTGGCATTTTGCATACCCAGTAACCAACCTAATAACGCCATATTAATCAAAGCTGCTGGCGCGCTCCAAATACGGATATTAAAATATAACTGTGCATAAAAAAGAACTTGCTCACTACCCTCAATAAATTTTAAGGCCAATATAATCAAAGGTTTTTGTAAGAGTAAAATGGCAATAGCTAACAACAAAGCGACTAGAATAGCTTGTAACAACAAGCGAATAATTTGCTGATGATCACCCGCTCCATAAGCCTGTGCGACTAATCCGGTGGTCGACATTCTTAAAAAACCCAGCATCCAGAAAATAAGCGTCACAATCATCGAGCCTACTGCGACTCCCGCTAAGTAGTATGATTCCGGCATATGCCCAATCACGGCCGTATCAACAAGGCCAAGTAATGGCACGCTAATATTTGAAATCATCATCGGAAATGCAATTGCGAATATTTTCTGGTGGATAGTTAAATTGAAAAGGGGGGATTTTATCATGATAAAAATACTCAATTGTAAACACAGTGAGCGCTTTGCATAACTCATGCAAAGATAAAAACAGCTATCCGCATCACTCAGATTAAAATTATATCCATAAACTCAATGCTAGAAAGATAAACCACTTACCCAGTGGATTTGCTTTAATGCCAGTTTTTATACATTTGATGGATGTTTTCTACCATTAAGTCCATCTTCACACTGAAGATGCCTTCTGCATTTATTGTCGCTTGAAAAGAGGCGTGATGCTCACCTTTGGGATTAATTAATACAATTGAAGCACTGTGATCCACCAAATAATAGGGATCTCCCACTCCCTGGTCCACAATGCTGTAAATCAACCCTAAATTTTGTACAACAGGCCATAGCTGTTTGTGCGTACTCGTCACACCTATAAATTCGGAATTAAAGTAATGTACATATTCCGCTAATTCCTCGGCTTTATCACGGTTTGGATCAACCGAGACAAATACAATTTGTATATCGTCATAGGGTTGTGCTGTTAATTTTGGGTAAACACTATCAAGATGCGCTAAGGTCGTTGGACAGATATCAGGACAAAAAGTGTAACCAATAAAGAAAAGTGTCCATTTTCCTTGTAAATCTTGATTAGTAAAATGTTCACCTCCTGCCACATCAAAGGAAAAATCGATTAAACTTTTACCTTCTTTAAATAAAATTAAAGATTCATTCTGAGTTAAGTCATTTTTAAACTGTGCTCGTCCTAATAATAGAAAGAACAACAGAAAGAACGGCATTATAAAGAGTAATATTTTTTTCATTTCAATAACCCGTTAAATTAAAAATCATCTTATCTAAAGAGGGTAAATGTGCTCAATTCATACTACAGCCAGACTGTAAATAAAACAGCTGACATTACATCCAATCTGCTGTTCGAATGACACCAACGGCTATCCCTTCGATATCAAAAGATTGATATGCAAGGTCTATTTTAATCGGACCAAAATCATTGTTTTCTGCTTTTAATATCACCTGGCGGCCTTCTCGATAAAAACGTTTGACTGTTACATCATCTTCAACACGGGCGATGACCACTTGCCCGTTTTTGATATCTTGGGTTTTATGTACAGCCAGCAGATCACCATCCATAATACCGATATCTTTCATGCTTTCACCCTGCACTCGCAGTAAAAAATCAGCACTAGGGTGAAATAAAGCAGGATCAACATCATAATAGGTTTCAATATGCTGCTGAGCTAAAATCGGTTCACCTGCAGCGACTTGACCAATAAGAGGCAATCCGTCCTGGTGCGCTTTTTCATTATGTTGATGCTCACCCAAAAGACGGATTCCACGAGATGTGCCTGCTAAAATTTCAATCGCACCTTTACGCGCTAAAGCTTTAAGGTGCTCTTCTGCTGCATTAGCGCTTCGAAAACCAAGGATCTTAGCTAATTCAACTCGTGTAGGAGGCATTCCCGTCTTTAATATTTGATCTTTGATCACATCCAATACTTCATTTTGACGCTTGGTTAGCTCTTTCATTATTTAATCTCCACGCTAAATTTAACTGTAAACATGAACAGTGTATATTCATACATGGAGTTAATCTAGTTCCAAACAATATTTTTGAGTCAATCCATCACAAATAATTTTTTCCTGCTTTAAGCATCTCTACAAACGGCCATTAAAGCGCACTACAGTAGCACCAGAAGCATCTTTTGGCCCCAAAAAGGAGAGTGCCTGATTTATGTCAGGACTAAGTTTATTACTGCCTTTAACTGTTCCGACTAGCCGGTAAGCACCACCTTGCTGCAATAAGATATTAATGTTGCTGCTTAGCTGTTCTGATTCCTGCTGCAAAATAGCCACTGCATTACCCTTATCACAACTCAAATTAATGTTCATAGTGGTTAAATCTATTTTACCAAGATCACTGTTGATCCCAGCATTTTTCCAAACAAAAAAACCATCCAATGTATCGCAATAGGGTTCACCCTGTGATGCCTCTTTTATTACCAGGGTAATATCGCCCGATGCTTCAACAGGAATGGGTAAATCTGCATAGGAGAGCAATTCCTGAGCACTTAAATCAAGCAACACATTTTCAATCGCCAGCCCGGAAAGACCTAATTTAACAAAACCTTTTCCTGACATGGCATTCTGACCATTGTTAAATTTAACATTCAGTTTAATCTGCAAAGCAGCCAATGCGAACCAATCTACATCCCATGAGACGCGCTGCAGGTTAAGTTTTTTGTTATAGGATAATAACGCGGCTTCGCCCTGCCATGCAGAGCCGGAAACACCGGCAATCTGGAGCCCCGTGTTTTGAGGGATAAAACGCAATAATGCAGTTGCCGGTAAGGTGGCAAGCAACGCGACCAGATAAAAAGATACAAAGAATATAATAAACTTAATTTTCATGAAGATGGGATCTCTTTGGCAGAGTTAAAGGCATGATTTAATACCCAAGGGAAAGGCGAGTGACTTTAATATAACCTTCTTCATCTGCACGAGATATATCCGCATTGAGAACCGACACTGAGTATTGCGAGCTTAATACGGAAACCCAGTTAATGAAACGGTCAAATTCAACATTACTTACCTGCACTTCAACTTGTTCATTGCGGTTTATAATACGGGAGAAAGTAATACCATTTTGTTGCGCACTGATGGTGACTATCTGGGTAACATTTTGGTTTTCACTCACAGCGGATCCTTGTCCTACACCCGCGCTAACTAAAAGAGTTGCGCGCTGTTGGGTGGTGGATAAGGTCTGCTGGGCTCGCTGTAATTGATTTTCACTATTATCAAGCCCGATAGACAGCGGCTGCCATATGCCCCAGTAAATAATGGCTATCAATATCAGCAATACAGAAACTAATGATAGTTGCTGCTCTCTTTCAGTAATACTTTCCCACCAGGTGTTAAGGCGCTCGACCATTATTTTTCCCTTCTTATTAGTACGTCACTAATACTTTCCCAACAAAAGTTAAACCACTCGACCATTATTTTTTCCTTCTTATTAGTACGTCACTAATACTTTTCCAACAAAAGTTAAAACGCTCTACCATTATTTTTTCCTTATCGTGAGCACGCCACTAACGCCCGACTTACTGTTATTTAACGCGCCTTGCTGTGCGCTTAAATGCTCAGGTAGTTCAGCTGCAAATGTTTCAAAGGCCTGAAAACTTGGCGCAGTCAGTGCCAGCTGCAGCTCCTGTTTTTTACTGTCAAACTTCAAGCTGGAAATTTCGAATTCTTTAAGAGACATAAGTGCAGGTGAAAGATCATCAAGAACAGTTAAAAAATCAAATTCCACACTACTCCCTTGAAGTTCTTTTAACATTGTATCGAGTTTATAATTGATACGCGCATATCTTAATTTACTTTCCCGAGGAAATGCTTGGCTATAGATAGTTTCGACCTGTTGCTGGATTAACTCGGTTTCAGCTTGAACTTGTAAGGTGTGGCTATAAATATTGAGCACTGATACGATAAAAAGCAGGACGCCAGCAGCAGCTGGAATTCGCCATTTTTTAATATATGGGCTCACTTCTTTTACGGGTTTAAATTCAGCGGTCAGAAAATTGACTGGGTTGTTTTTAGTCCCAATGGCTAACAACTCCATCGGTAACATGGCGTCATGACTCGACCACTCTGCAACTGAATCTTCAATAACAGGACTGTAACTTTCAATCCGTGGCACCAAATCCTCGTCAGCTGAATTCTTTAACTTGCTCTCTAAAATGGTGTTAAGCATAGAGTGATCACAACTCCAGGCGATATTTGCAGTTTCTCTTATTAACCACTGCTCTCCAAGCTTTATCGCCTGCCATTTGCCATCTTCAGGTAAGGGTAAAGTTAGCCCTTCAGGAATAAACTGTTTACAATTAATTTGTGCTTTTTCCAACCAGTCAATCCAGTCATACATTTTTTGTTTATCACAAATAGCCACATGCACAAGATGAGTCTCTTTGGCAATGACATTAAAATGCAGCTTTTCCACATCAGAGGCTAACTCCTCTTCAACTAAATACGGCAAAGCCTGTTGCATTTGACGATTAAAAGCACCTTTAATGACCACTTTTTTGATGCAGATATCCACACCCGGCAATAAACAAATAACCCGTCGTTGGAATGCTTTTTCCGTCAGCAAGCTCAATTGCTCGGCATTATCCACTTCACCCGATGCAATAATTTCATTTTCACTATCGGACCATATCAGCCAATAATTTTTTTGTGAAGCACTGCTTGCTAAGCGAATAATTAAACGTTCATTCACCAAATTTCTCCATTTTAAATTTACGCTTTGTAGATCTGATTTAAGATTAGATTCATTTAAGACCGCCTGATTGATAGCGGATTACCTTGGCTTGTTGTGCTTTGATCTGAAAGGTCAGATCAATTGCAAGTAGTCGATCGGCAAACTCTGTAATGCCCCTTAATTGAAAAAAGTCACTGGTAACACTTAATTGCGTTTTTAGCGGTGCCGAAATTGACACTCCCTGAAAGAGAGGCATAGCCAGAAATTCATCAACATTTGCCCAGCCACTTATCGGTCTGTTCTGAAGCAAATTTTGCAGATTATCAATACTGATATTGAGCTCATCTTTAAATAAAGCATAGAGTATTTCTGCTTGTTCAATATCCACCGTATTAACGTTTATTTTCTGCACACGGCTTGGAACGGCACACAAATAAGGCACTATTTTTTCGTATGTTTTTGGTCCAACACCCTGAATACTGCGCAGCTCACTGATATCGGTCATTAAATTATCCGCCGTTAAATGTGGAACCCTCTTTGCCTGATAAAAACTATCTTCAGCCCCCAGAGCTGCGTCGTTGCTGTCATCTTCGTCAATCCAGTCCCGTGTAGATTCGGCAATCATCTGCGCACCATATTCACTCACACCCAGCGCCGCCAGTAAGTTTTGGAATTGCCGCAAAGGGATAGCTGGGGTACCTTCCTTATCCGGCGACTGCAGGGCATTGACATTAAAACAGCTGCGTAAATCCCTCATTCTTCCTCCGATGTTGCCGTTTTCCAGAGGAAAAACCATGTTTGGGATTGCCCACAGTTGATCCAAACTAACCACTCTGCTATCTGAAAAATTTTGATCTAAAATCTTTTTCCCAAGCTCCGCGGACGCCTGACCATACCAATATACTTTTTGTGAAAAAATTAACCCCTCGGTGCGTTTTAAACTCATGGTCAACCGACCGGTCATTGTTGCGGCAACGGTTACCATAATGGCTAAAATCATTAATACTGTAATTAATGCAACACCACGTTGCTTTTTGTTATACGACGAAGCCATCACTCAATAACCTCACCAGATGAAACTAAAAAAACGCGTCTGATATTCGCAAAATATTTGCTGGTAAAATTAATTTCGATACCTTGCGGCAGTGTTTCTGCCGGTGACCAACTCTCTTTCCAGCCATTGCTCCAAACACGAAAGCTTAATTGTTCGATATCCTTTAATAATACTTGCACTTCTGGCTGTTGTCCGGAAACAGTATCCGGATAAAGAAAATACAAACGCTGCAGTTGCCCATCTTGCAGTATGTATCTGACCCTTAAGATATTTGAGCGCGGTAATAAATTTAACGGATTTGTCCAACCCAGACGGTTAAATTCTATGCCCTGATCCTGCGAAGAGAATAACCCTTTGCCGATAGTTAACGCGCGTAACTCTTCTTTATCTACCCCTTCCTGGCGAGATTTTCGGGCCACTATCTGGGTGAAATCCTGCTCGATAATAAGCATCGCACGTTGCAGCTCTGTTAAGCGTTCGCTGTGTGTTTTACTTATTTCACTACTGCGTAATACCCCCTGCAATACTTGATAAGCCGCCAAACTCATCATTGCAAAAATGATGATCGCAATCAAGACTTCCAGTAGCGTAAAGCCTTGTATTGATTTTTTATCTGTTCGATTAGGGTTTGACAATGTAAGTCCTAATGTAAGCCAGCGCGTTACCGTCTTTTTTATCACTCACTTCGATATCCAACGCTTTAAAATTATCATCGACGGTGACAACCCCCTGGTAACGTGAATACCAAGTACTACCAGCAAAATCAACTTGATCGGAGCGCCAGGTATTCGATGGCCACTCGTTCTCTAGCTTCAGTTCCGCTAATCCATTGCTGGCAATCCACAATGCAAAGGTTTTATCCTGCAGATAAGCCTGGCTATTTAATGCACCTGAAGCAGCGTTCATAACAGCGAGTCCTGCTGTCGCTAAAATAACCAGTGCCAGCAGAACCTCAAGTAAGGTCATACCGCTGTCTTTATACATAACCGAGTTTCGTTCTGATTTCATTCTTTACTCAACTCTGTGAGAGAAATCGCACCATTCATACTCACGGAAACTGTTATTGATTGTTTTTCAGGATCATTATCAGCCTTCGAAAAGACCAATGAAAAAGGAGATACCTCACCACTGGACATCACATAAATCGGTGGATTTAAAGTTTTTAGTTTATTATCATCTTCAATATCAACACGTTCCGATTCTTCAATAAAACTGTCCTGATCTGAGCTGCTTATTTCACCCCAGACCGAATCGGACAGGCTATATTCAAGGCGGATAAGCTCAGGCAATTCGACTTTTTCCTCTATTTCACCCACGCGAGCGGCTAGCCAACGTTGCTTTGAATAATCATAAACAGCGAATTGGTAACTGTTTTTTTCAATCACTAACCCGAGCTCATTACCCGAAATAAGCGCCTCATCTTCGGCCAATTGTAATAACGTTGCGAAACGCTGCGCCTGCCAACGGGCATTGTTTTCAGTGCTTAAAGTATTAGGAAAAGTCATCACAACCGCAAGCGAAGCCAAACCAATTAATAACACCACCAACATCACTTCCAGCAGAGTAAAGCCGTGTTGCTGGGGATTTTTTAAATGCTTTTTATAGCGTAAAATAGGGGTTATTTCCCATCCAGGTTCCAGTTACCTATATCATCATCGGTGCCTTCCTCGCCATCGCGGCCAACAGAAAAAACATCAATTCTACCCTGCTCTCCCGGGCTCACCAGTATATAATCATTGCCCCATGGATCCTGAGGAAGGCGTCTGATGTAACCCTCTTCTCGATAATTACGCGGTGCGGGTGTGCCGCTCGGCTTTTCAACCAAGGCATCTAATCCTTGATCTGTAGTGGGATAATAACTGTTATCTAAGCGATACATATCTAAAGCATTTTCTAATGCAACCAGATCCGACACCACTTTTTGACGATCGGCTTTGTCCTTATTACCCATCAAATTAGGTACTACTAGGGAGGCTAATATTCCTAAAATGACAATAACCACCATAATTTCAAGTAAGGTAAAACCTTTTTGTTGATTTTTGTTTCTCTTCACTATCTTGCCCCTAGATTTTGTTATTCAAATTTAAACTTGCCAAACATCAGGTTAACGCGATTATCACCTTGGCAATACGCGCGTTAACCTGACACCATATTATTCAACTGCAAAATGGGTTGTAATATTGCCATGACGATAAATAAAACGATACCCGCCATGGAGATAACCAAAGCGGGTTCAAAAATACCCAGTGCAATGGTTACCTGTGCCGCAAACTGTTTGTCCTGATTATCAGCAGATCGTTCAAGCATATTACCTATTTCTCCACTGCGTTCCCCGCTTTTTATCATATGTAACATCATTGGAGGAAACAATTTTGTACTGTCTAAGGCTTGCCCTAGACTTGTGCCCTCTCGGACACGCTCCGTCGCCTCACTGACTTTGAGACGTATAAATTGGTTGCTTAATACATTTCCGGCTATCGACAGTGCTTCTAATAAGGGCACGGCACTGCTATTTAGAATACTCAAGGTACGGGCAAAACGAGCAGTATTCAGTTCGTTAGCGACACGCCCAACAACGGGAAATTTAAGCAGTTTCTGATCAAACAATAACTGATTAGCAGGTTTTCTAAGTAACCTTTTGAAAATAAACAGTGAAGCAAAAATAAGGATAACAATAATTAATCCGTAACTGTTTAAGCCATCGCTGGCGGCGATCAGAAACTTAGTTGAAGCGGGTAGATCTGCGCTCATATGTTCAAACTGCCCAACCACTTGCGGCACCACTGAGGTTAATAAAATAGCCACAACAGAAATGGCGACTAAGGTTAATATCAGCGGATAAATCAATGCCTGCGTCATTTTGCTTTTCATCTCTTCGCGTTGCTCTGCGTAATCTGCCAAACGATCCAGTACCTGATCAAGATGTCCTGATTTTTCACCCGCCGCAACCATCGAGCAAAACAGGTTATCAAAAATCAATGGAAATGCGCGCATGCTGTCTGCCAGGCTATTTCCTTCAAGCACTCCGCCCCGTACCGAGACAATCATGCCCTTTATGTTGGGTTTATCACACTGCTCAGCCACTGCGTGCAAACATTCCTCAAGGGGAATGGCTGATGCAACCAGAGTCGATAATTGACGCGTAATTAAGGCTAAATCAGCGGTTTTTATTTTTTTACTGAATAGACTGCCTCCTTTTTTTGGAGACTCGTTGCTAACAACTTCAATTTCAAGGGGAGTTAAACCCGCTGTGCGTAACTGGTGCCGCAACAAGCGTGCCGAATCAGCTTCTTCAGTACCTTTTTTCAGTTTTCCTCGATCATCCATTGCTTTATAAGAAAATGTTGCCACGTTAATCCTCTCTGCTTACACGTAGAACCTCTTCCAATGTGGTTACTCCTGCTAACACTTTAGCTAGACCATCATCGCGAATACTGGGCGTACGCTGACGAATTAATTTTTCGACCGCCTGCTCTCCTGCTCCGGAATGAATTAATTCGCGAACCTGCTCATCAACGATTAATAACTCATGGATACCGGTACGCCCTCTATAGCCGGTTTGATTGCATTGAGAGCAACCTTTGGCTTTATAGATACGCGCATTATCTTTTTCCTGCAAACCTAAAATCTGCTTTTCTTGTGCTGTTGTGGTGTGCGTTTGTCTACATTCAGGGCATAAACGCCTGACTAATCGTTGCGCTAAAACCCCTAATAAACTGGAAGATAACAGAAACGGCTCAACTCCCATATCATGCAAACGAGTCACCGCACCCACAGCACTGTTAGTGTGCAGGGTTGATAAAACCAGATGTCCGGTTAAACTGGCTTGTACGGCAATCTGCGCGGTTTCTAAATCACGAATCTCACCAATCATAACAACATCGGGATCCTGACGTAAAATTGCCCGTAATCCCCGCGCAAAAGTCATGTCCACTTTGGTATTTACCTGAGTTTGTCCGACACCATCAATGGCATACTCAATAGGATCTTCAACCGTGAGGATATTACGATCTTTCGAGTTTATCTCTAATAAACTGGCATACAAGGTCGTACTTTTACCTGAACCTGTTGGTCCTGTGACCAAAATAATGCCATGGGGTTTATGAATAAGGTCGCGCACCAGTTGGTGATTTTCTTCTGTCATACCTAAGGTTGCAAGGTCTAATTTAATGACATTCTTATCCAATAAACGCAGTACAACTCGCTCACCATGACTTGAAGGCATAGTTGAAACACGCACATCAACCGCCCGACCACCAATACGTACGGAAATACGGCCATCCTGTGGCACCCGCTTTTCAGCAATATCTAACTTCGCCATTACTTTAATACGAGAAACCAATAAGTTAGACAACTTACGTTGTGGTTTAAGAATTTCTCGTAATAAACCATCAATACGGAAGCGAATAACTAAACTATTTTCAAAGGTTTCGATATGAATATCGGAAGCTTCTTCTTTAATAGCCTCACCCAACATAGCATTAATTAATTTAATAATCGGGGCATCATCTTGTGTTTCTAATAAATCCTCATCCAGAGGCAATTCATCTACCAGAGTAAAAAGATCATCACTGCCAATATCTTCCATCAATTGTTGTGCTTGAGAAGAAGAAGTTTGATAAGCCGTTGTTACTAACTGCTCGAAAAGGACATTATCTACCTGTTTTAAAGTAAATTCACAACCGATCGCACGACGCACTTCAAGTATCAAATCAGCACTCGGGGCTTTCTTGTAACAAAGCTGTGCATTCTCATTTTCGTAAAAAATCACTAACTCATGTTTTTTTGAAAATGGGAAAGGTAACTGACCACCCGGCGTGACTTCAATAAGCTCAGCTTCATTGAGCGCCGCCACCACCTGCAAAGTATCTTGCTCAGGCGTGATCATTAGTTCACACCTTCTGTTGTTGGTTTTCTGATTTTACTTTCTGACTTGATGAAATGATCCGGATTAATTTCATAACTTTGCCCCCATTCAGGCAGGATGGGAGGAGTAGCGTTAGGCATCAAATTAATACCAGTATCACGCTGTTTTTCCTGAACAGCTCGAATTAAACTATATTTCCGCGTACTAAGATTCATCATAGTCTGATCATCCCGGATAATGGTTGCGCGCAGGAAGATCATTAGATTGCGTTTTTCTGTGCTACTTTGAGTTGATCTGAAAAGGAATCCCAACAAAGGAATATCCCCCAATAAAGGCACTTTCTGAACAGTCTCTTTGACAGTTTCATCAATCAAACCACCAATTACGATGGTTTCACCTGACTTTGCTAATACCGTTGTTTTAACTGAACGAGTCGAAAAAATAACATCCACGGCGGAAGTATCATTTTTAATATCTGAAACCTCTTGTTCAATGATCATTTGCACTGAATCCCCTTCATTAATCTGCGGGGTCACCTTTAATTTAATGCCGATCTCTTTACGTTCAATGGTTTGGAATGGGTTATCATTAGTTGCGCTGGAAGTTGAGCCGGTTAAAACTGGTACTTCATCACCGACAATAAAACTGGCTTCCTGATTATCCAAAGTTGTTAAGCTCGGTGTCGCTAATATATTAGAGGTTGTGGCGCTGCTTAATGCCTGCAGCACAACACCCCAATTGGATCCTATATAACCGGCGATTCCTCCGGAAATGTTGCCTATTGCTGAAATAGCCGCATCATTGTCCTGTGTACCCGCTACAATGTTACCAGTCGTGACAGCACTATCCTGGAATTGTGTGCCACCATTGGTGGTTCCCCATTGAACGTTAAGATTAATACCATCACCTTCAGAAACCTCGACAATAATAGCTTCTACTAAAACTTGCGCACGGCGAATATCTAATTGACGAATAATACTGGTTAATGATGACATCAGAGCCGGTTGTGCAGAAACAACAATCGCATTAGTACCTTCATGCGCTTCAATACTGAGGCCCCCTTGAGCAGAGCCCGATTGGCCTGCCGCATTTCCCTGGGGACTATCAATACTTTTACTAACCCCTTTTAATACATCAACTACTTCCTGAGCACTTGCATATTTAAGGTAAAAAACCTGTGTATTACCCTCATTCAACAGTTCAGCATCTAATGATTTAATTAACTTAACAATGCGCGATCGCGATTTAGGTTCGCCGCTGATAATAACCGAGTTAGTACGTTCATCAGCCACTAATTTAGGCTGTAAAACAGATGAGCTGATATTTTTTGCCCCGCTTGACGATCCCTGAATCGCATCAACAATTTTAACCATCTCCAGCGCGCTGGCATATTTAAGTTTAATGATATCAACTTCCTGATCACCTGCCTTATCGACCCGATTAACAATCTCTACCAAACGATTAACAACAGCAGCTCGGCCGGTGATCATTAAGACGTTGGAAGGGTCATAATGCACCACATTACCCCCGCCGGCATTATCATTTAATTGCCGCAATAGAGGGGCTAACTCACGCACGGAAACGTTAGTAACAGGGACTACCCGGGTCACCATTTGGTCACCGATATAGGTTGTGCCATCATCAACAACAGGGATAGCAGCTGTTTTAGCGTCCTTGGCTTTAACTACTTTGACTATACCATTCTCCATTTCAACAGTAGCGAAGCCATAAACCTCTAAGACATTTAAGAAAAACTGATAATACTGTCTTTCATTTAACAAATCGTAACTGCGTACATTGATGCTGCCACGCACCGACGGATCTAATATAATAGTTTTATTTAAATTTTTACCAACGATATTGATAAACTCATTAATATCCGCATTTTTGAAACTGGCCGAATATTCAGTGGCAGATACACGCCCTGCATTAATCGCACAAATCAATAAAACCAACAAACTGAAAATTAATTGCTTAGATAATTTTTTTTGTATCATGAAAAGATTCATCTTTATTAAAACTCCAAATTATTACTGTCACGGCAAATTAACTATTTACGCTCTACAATATAGTTTACTGCAATCATCATCCATGCATGTAAGCTATGGAATACTAAAATACAGCTCATATAACTGACCTTCGCGGTCAACTGTTAAGCTAATCTCGGTCATTGTTGGGAACTCTTGCATTAAAGACATCGACTCTGCCATATTCGTGAGATCAACGCCATTTAACTCGACGACCAAATCTCCATTTTCTAAACCGGCCTGTTCAAATAAGGCCGGATCACGACCGGGAGTGAGGCGGTAACCTTTAATTTCACTTCCCTCTCGCACGGGCGAAATATTAATGTAGTTAGTTAACTTACTCGGATCTTTTAATATTTCGCTACGGTCTAAAGCGATTTCTTTCATTGGGGCTTGAGTCGGCGTTTCTTTGGAGGATCTATTATTAGCCGTATCAAATCCATCCAACATTAAGATCTGATAAGTACCATTTTCATCAAGAACGATATGATCCTCATAAATTTCATAAACGAAAGCACTTGTGCCTTCGATCTTAGAGTTAATAAAATAACTGTCCTGCCTTCCATTATTGGCAATAATTGCACTCGAATATAACGGGTCAGAGGCAGCAACCACACCAGCCAACGTTAAATTCAGTTTTGTTGCACTCATTGTCTCGGGCAACAATCGCTTTTTAGGCTTAGCAGCAGGTGCGACAGTTTTCCCAAAAAGCTGCAGGCCTTTGAGCTTGTCACTATCAATATTATTAGCACTATTTAGCCCGGTTATTTCGGGCATAGCCCACTGCCCTGCAGATTTTTCAACAGGCAATAACGACCAGGTAAACAAGGCAAGTTGGTATGCTAACAAAGCAACTAACAAGAGCAGTACTATGTTTGGCAGTTTTTGTAAAAAAATAGATAACGGCACTAAAATATCCTGTTTTATTTGGAATTTTTAATTAAAGAGGGAGCAGATAAAAGTAATAGTTATAGTTATACCTGTTCACTTTTTTATTTAGAAGAAGAACCTAACTCTCCTAAATAAACTAATTCCCATAGGTTATGACTAAAACCCCATACCCTTGACATGTTAGCGTTATATATCAGACAAGTACATAAATGGAACATTGTAGATAAGAAAAAAACCAAATGTGACCCTCAATAAGTAAGATATGGTTTATTTATTGAGAATAGGCAAAAAAATCATGGTGAAAAATGCTAATTTGTTATACTCAAGATTTATCGATAGAGGTTGAAAAATGACTGATAAAAAGATTCGTTTAGATAAGTGGTTATGGGCTGCCCGTTTTTACAAAACACGCAGCACGGCGCGAGAGATGATCCAGGGCGGCAAAGTACGCTTTAATGGACAACGTGCTAAAGCGAGTAAAATAGTAGAACTTGGTGCAGTATTATCAATCCGTCAAGGCGAGATGATAAAACACGTTTCAGTCGAAATTTTATCTGAGCAACGCCGCGGCGCACCTATTGCCGAAACCTTATATAAAGAAACAAGCGACAGTATAAAAAAACGTGAGGAACACCAAATATTACGCAAACTAAGTTTACAAAATGCACCGCATCCTAATAAAAAACCAGATAAAAAACAGCGTAGAGAGTTAATCCAAGCCAAAATTGAGCGTAACACAGCTAACTTCGATTAATATTATACAGCTATTTGTGAACACTAATAAACCCACAGCATAAAACCAGCACAACAGTGCAGAGAGTAAAAAATCATGAATGACCAACTACAACGCTTTATTTTTGATGCCTACCAAATTCGGGGTGAAATAGCCCAGGCCCATAATAGCTTTAACGACATCATTAAAAAACATGATTATAGTACTGAAGTCGCTAATCTTGTTGGTGAGTTGTTAATCGCGACCAGTCTAATAACAGCAACATTAAAATTCAATGGTAAAATTACAGTGCAGTTACAGGGTGACGGGCCGTTAAATACGGCGGTCATAAATGCCAATCAGAATCTGGAAATCCGTGGTACCGCGAATGTTACCGGCGACACGACGGGTTTGTCTTTTAAACAACTTGTTGGTAAAGGGCACTTAATGATTACTATCTCACCTGAAGAGGGTGAGCGTTATCAAGGGATTGTGGCTTTAGAGAAAGATTCGTTAAGCGAATGTTTAGAGGATTATTTTATTAAATCGGAGCAATTAGCAACGCGTATCATTTTACATGCCAGTGTTAAAAACAAAGCACAAGCAGCAGGTTTATTATTACAAACTTTACCTGCTGTTGATGAGAACCATGAAGCGGATTTTCAGCATGTTTCCGCATTAGCTTCTACAGTGAAAGAGGAAGAGCTCTATACCTTATCAAACGATGAATTACTGTATCGTTTATATCATCAAGAAAAAGTGCGATTATTTGAAATTCAACCAATTAGCTTTAAATGTAGCTGCTCAAAAGAACGCTGTTTAACATCGCTAGCTTCAATCACAGCAGACGAGATCCTTGAAATGTTGAATGAACAGGGCAGTATTGATATGCACTGTGAATACTGTGCGAGTGATTATCACTTTGAGAAGGATGATTTACAAATATTATTGCATGACGAACAGGGCCTGCAACACTAAGAATAAATCCCCAAGGGGCAGCTGCTTTAAACCAGAAAAGCAGCTGAGTAACACAAAAACCGAGAATCAGTTGCATTATATTCATGTAAATGTCCTTTCTTTAACAAAAATCTCTCATTATTTGAACTAGATCTCCTAAATACATCCTCTAATACCTTACCCTGTAAGTCTCATTTTTATACAATTTAATGGCTAGGCAATATTCATTAAATAAACACTACCTGAGGGAAATTGAACATGGCTACGACGAACACATTTTCTGCTGAAACATTAAGTCAATACGGTATCACAGACATTCCAGAAGTTATCTACAATCCGAGTTATGACAAACTCTATGAAGAAGAGATAGCAGAAAATTTAGAGGGATTTGAAAAATGTACCGTCACTTCAAATGGTACTATCGCGGTTGATACGGGTATTTTTACCGGCCGCTCCCCAAAAGATAAATATATTGTTAAAGATGATACTACTCGCGACACAGTTTGGTGGAGTGACCAGGGTAAAAATGATAATAAAGCTATCGATCAGGGGACTTGGGATTATTTAAAAAAAATCGTAGCCAAAGATCTTTCCACTAAACAACTCTTTGTGGTTGACGCTTTTTGCGGAGCAAATGAAAACTCCCGCTTAAAAGTTCGTTTTATTATGGAAGTTGCCTGGCAGGCACATTTTGTAACCAATATGTTCATCCGCCCTACGCAAGATGAACTTGTTGATTTTGAACCCGATTTTGTTGTAATGAATGGCTCTAAAACAACCAATCAAGAGTGGAAATCTCACGGATTAAACTCTGAAAACTTTGTTGCTTTTAATCTTACAGAAAAAATTCAATTGATCGGTGGCACCTGGTACGGCGGTGAAATGAAAAAAGGGCTGTTTTCAGTGATGAACTACCTGTTACCCCTTAATGGCATGGCATCTATGCATTGTTCAGCCAATGTGGGTGAAGCTGGCGATACTGCGATTTTCTTTGGTTTATCAGGTACCGGTAAAACCACCCTGTCAACGGATCCAAAACGTAAATTAATTGGTGATGATGAACATGGCTGGGATGATGACGGTGTATTTAACTTTGAAGGTGGTTGTTACGCTAAAACTGTCCGTTTAAGCGAAGAAGCTGAACCTGAGATTTTTAACGCGATTAGACGCGATGCATTACTTGAAAATGTGGTTGTCGGCGCTGATGGTGTTGTCGATTATGATGATGCAAGTAAAACTGAAAATGGACGTGTTTCATACCCTATTTATCATATTGAAAATATTGTAAAACCTGTATCGAAAGGCGGCCATGCCAAGAAAGTTATTTTCTTAACTGCTGATGCTTTTGGTGTTTTACCCCCAGTTTCCAAACTGACTAAAGCGCAAGCGCAGTATCACTTCCTGTCGGGCTTTACCGCAAAATTAGCAGGTACTGAGCGTGGTATTACCGAGCCAACACCGACCTTCTCTGCTTGTTTTGGAGCTGCATTTTTACTGCTACACCCAACACAATATGCTGAGCAGCTAGTTAAACGTATGGAAGCAAGTGGTGCAGAAGCATACCTTGTTAATACAGGTTGGAATGGCTCAGGTAAGCGCATCTCAATCAAAGATACTCGTGCCATTATTGACTCTATCTTAAATGGATCAATTGAAGACGCACCCACTAAAACAATCCCATACTTTAACCTGGAAGTTCCATTAGCTTTACCCGGTGCTCGCAGCGACATTCTTGATCCGCGCGATACCTATGCAACGCCTGCCGAGTGGGAAACAAAAGCAGAAGAATTATCAAATCTGTTTATTAATAACTTTGCCCGTTATACCGATAAAGCAGAAGGGCTAGCCCTTGTTTCTGCAGGACCACAATTAACCAAACTACTTGTTTAATTTATAAAAAAGGTTGAATCTAAGCCAGTTAAGTTCCCTCTTGACTGGCTTTTTTTTAATTAAAATATCAATCATAGACTCTTCTACCCATTATTCAACTGCCCAAGCAGATGGATGACTAACTGCACTGCCCCATCTTCGCAAGCCTGAATCCGTGGGTAATCAAGCCGATCCAATTGCTTAATAACCGTTGTTAAAGAATCGTTGCTCAGCTGCGAAAGCTTTATTTCGACAAAAGGTACCCGTGCACTTAAAAACTGGTTTAAAAAGGGTGTTTCTGGCCAATCTGGACGTTCGATACTAATGACCCTTACTTTTTGATATTTGGCGATAGCCGCAATTTCACAATAGGTGCCATATCCAGGTTTTGTTAAAATCAGATCAGAGCAGCTAAGTAACTGTAAAAAAGAGAAAGGTAACTCAGTTAATTGACTCATATCATCACGCAACTGACCGGCATTCTGATCCACCAGCCAATGCCACCCTGTTATGTGAGGCCAATTTTCAAGATCCAGTCGCATTGGTAAACCACCCAATGCGACTAAGCCAATTTTATCTGTACCGGCCGGTAGTTTTTGCAATAACGGCACAGAGGGGAGCGGTGGGTGATCACAGATACTAGCTACCTGTATTTCTTTTTCCTTAGTAAAAGGCACCGAGGGCAAAGGTTTATAAATGAAATCAACCTTCTCATAGATAGAGACCATTTTATCAAAAATAGATTTTGCCTTATTTATTTCTGGTTGCTCGGGTTTAAGGCAATAGGCTTGATAAATTTGAGCCCAATTAAAAGGTGCAACCGACGCCGTAGGGATATTCAACTGCATCGCCGCATCCAAACTAACAGGTGAAATATTGCTAATCAGACAGTCAGGTTTAATCTGTTCTAAAATCAGCTTCTCTTGCTCAACAGCCTTCTGCCAGTTGTCATAAAGAGATAAATATTTAAGTGCACTTGCTTGTACATCCACCTCAACGGGAGAAACCATTAACATACCAAAATCATTCCCCAACGGGATCAATTCAAACTCACAGGTCAAGCGTGACTGCAAATAAACTCTAGAAACTAAACTGAGCACAGTAATTTTTATATTAGGATATTTTTCTTTTACTTGATTAATAACAGCGCATGAAATTGCGGCATGTCCAAAGCCATGTGCGGTTATCGAAAAACACAGATGCATAAAAAACTCCATTTAAAACTGTTAAAAAAACAGCAAAAAAATTAAAAAAAACACTGTTGCAGGGTGCTCACAGCTTTACAGATAAAATTTCAAGCAGTATGGTTAGATAAAGTATACCACTGTGTTTACATTGGTTTTGCATATGAAAAATTAGAAAGAGCAGCCTCACTGTCTGCAGGCAGGGTAACCAGAAAATAAGACTCTTTTTCACAAAGGCGGTTAATTTTTTCTGTTATATAGCCCCTTTAATAATTAATTTTTTCTCCCTATTTTAAAACCAGTTATAAAACAAGCATGTTATTTTTTTATCAATCTTGGGAATTCTATTATGAAAGTTGCCATGTTCAGTACCCGCAATTATGATATTAAACATTTCGATCCACTATTAGCTGTTCAGCAGGAATCAATACAGATAAAGTATTTTGATACCCGCTTAGATATTCATACCAGCCAACTGGCTAAGGGTTATGATGCGGTCTGTGCATTCGTGAACGATGATCTCGCAGGTCCTGTATTAACTGAACTCGCAAGCCTAGGCATTAAGCTTATCGTGATGCGCTGTGCCGGTTTTAACAATATAAATTTAGCGGTTAGCAAAAAATTAGGCCTGACTATCATGCGCGTGCCGGCATACTCACCGGAAGCCGTTGCCGAACACGCTATTGCATTAATGATGACCTTAAACAGACGTATTCATAAAGCTTATCAACGCACCCGTGATGCCAATTTTTCACTCGATGGATTAGTTGGGTTTAATATGTTTGGTAAAACCATGGGTGTTATCGGCACAGGTAAAATTGGTCTTGCAACCATGCGTATTCTAAAGGGATTTGGCTGTGAGATTTTAGCTTATGATCCCTACCCATCTGCACAGGCAATTGAACTTGGCGCTAACTATGTTTCATTAACAGAGTTATTTACACGAAGTGATGCTATCACCCTGCATTGCCCGTTAACTGACGATAATTACCACCTGCTTAATAGAGAATCTTTTGCGCAAATGAAAGAGGGCGTGATGATCATTAATACCAGCCGTGGCGCTTTAATAAATGCCAAAGATTCAATCGATGCGCTGAAAAGTAAAAAAATAGGCGCATTAGGCTTGGATGTTTACGAAGAGGAAGACTCTCTTTTTTTTGACGATCACTCCAATGAAATTATCACCGATGATGTGTTTCGCCGTTTATCTTCGTGTCACAATGTTATCTTTACAGGTCATCAAGCATTTTTAACCCGAGAAGCCTTAACCAGTATTGCCCAAACAACCCTGGATAACTTAAACTGTTTTGCTTCAAGTAAACCTAATGGTAATGAAGTGAGTTAAATTTTAGCGGGCATCAATAAGCATTTTTAATCCGAGAAGCATTAACCAGTATTGCCCAAACAACCCTGGATAACTTAAACTGTTTTGCTTCAGGTAAACCTAATGGTAATGAAGTAAGTTAAATTTGAGCATTAATTAATAGTTGTAAAGTATCAGTAAACTATGGGCATAGTAGGCAGCAGTGATCCCAGTCAAGCTTAAAGTATGTACTTACTATCAATATGATAACTTAATGACCGGATGAGTTTATAACGCTAACATTAGATCATAACAAAGCGCTGGCGCTGCAAAGGGTAATTGAAGCGATCTGGACAGCTGCTGTTTTTGTGGAAAATGAAGCGCCACAAAAAGTATTAAAATTAAAAATATTTCCCATCACTTCATTAAAATAATCAAGGGATTAGAGTATTAATGAGCACTAACAACAGAGGCTTTCTTTGCCCTGTCTAAAATTATTTGGGTCAATATAAGATATTTAGCTTAAGGGAGTATCTCTATGCAGTTCTTTGATGATTTCAGTGATTGCCAGAATCAATGAGGACTTAATGACCTGTCTATTCTGCTCCAGTTTCATTTGCACTATATAATGAGAGCTTTCTTCTAATTGATTATCACCTAAGTTGGGAGGCAGTATTTTAGCCACCGCACGAATAGCATTTAAACGTTCAATGAGAGCAAGTGAAAGAAACTCTATTGATTCACCTTCTGACTGAACAAATTCTTTTAACCCAATAAACTTCTCAATATCCTGATAGGAGCCCTGAGATAACAGCCCCAATCCGTATAACAGTTTGATACGAACAGGTAAATGAGCCAACGGACCATCACGGCTTAATAAGGGTTCAACAGCATATTTCACTGCATAATCATCTTTTCTAAAAACATTTTGAATTAAGATATCAACAGCATCTTCAAAAAGATCAAAACTGGCGGTAAAAAAATCATAGGGTGTTTCTGCTTCAGAAAGCGTTTCTACAATATCAATATCAAATTTTAAACGGGCAAATTTTGTCATAATTTTTCTAATAAAATAAATAAGTGCCGCAAAAGCGGCACTGGAATTGAGTCATCATTTTAGGCTTTGGTAAGCTTGTTCGACCAGTTTAACAGTTTCACTGTCAACAGCCAGCCCGGAATAATGTGCTAATGTTGCAGCTAACCCCTTTTCCGCGAACATGGCCTGCAACTCAACGGCTTGAGGATCTTGATCATTTTTATATAGGAATGCTGCAGCAATCCCCTTAATTAAATGCCCATTAGGTAAGCCATACTCTAATGTACCGTTAAGAGGCTTAATTAAACGATCGTTTGCACTTAATTTACGGATTGGCTGGCGACCAACACGATCCACCTCATCGCGTAAATAGGGATTCGCAAAACGACCTAATATTTTTTGAATATAAGCCGCGTGGGCTTGTGGGTCAAAACCATAGCGACGTATTAAAACTTCACCGCTTTCCTGCATAGCAGCGGTTACATCGGATCGAATAGCCTCATCTTCAATTGATTCTTTAATAGTCTCGTAACCGGCAAGCACACCTAAGTATGCAGTGATCAGATGCCCGGTATTTAACGTAAATAATTTACGCTCAACAAAGGCCATTAAATTATCAGTGCATTCCATCCCTTTAATAGTTGGAATTTCACCTTTAAATTGTGTTTGGTCAACAATCCATTCGCTAAAGGTTTCAACGGTTACTGCTAATGGATCCGTTTCTCCCGCTTCAGCTGGCGGTACAATACGATCAACAGCACAATCAACAAAACCAATAGTCTGGTCAGATTGAACATGCAAAGACTCGGGTAGATATTTGAATACCTGCGCTTTTAGCTGGCTGGTACCACGAACCATATTTTCACAGGCAATAATATTTAACGGAAACTTATTGCCGCTGTTTAAACGCAGCTCGATAGCATCAGCAATTGTTTTTGCAATAATATTCAATACGGTAGGGCCTACCGCCGTGGTGACTAAATCAGACTCTGCAATCAATTTAACAATCTCAGAACCAGCCGAATTAACAGCAGTAACATTAGTTACTTTTTCAACCACACAGTCTGCACCAACAACATTTACATCATATTCATTTCGCGCTATCAGGGCATTTACAACCGTTTTATTGACATCGGCAAAGGTGACTTTAATACCTGCATCCGATAAAACTTTACCAATAAAACCACGGCCAATATTACCCGCGCCAAAATGTATCGCTTTCATAATAAATATTTCCCTAAAATTAAAAAAGGCTAGAAAATCTAGCCTCGAATATTTAATCGGCCACCTCAATCGAAGCAGCTACCTTAAGAAGCTTCTAGTTATTTAAAATTTTCAGTACATCTTCTTTATTAACTGTTGTTTTTAAACATTCTATTGCTTCTTCATCATCAAGTGCATTGGTGATGGCGGTGATCACATGAATATGTTGATCACCCTGCGCTGCAATACCAATAACCAGAATTGCAACATCGTCTTCATCTTCACCCCACTGAATACCTGCCGGGTACTGACAAAATACGATACCGGTTTTAAGAACATGTTTTTTTGTCTCAATAGTACCGTGAGGAACCGCTATCGATTCACCTAAATAAGTTGATACTAATTTTTCTCTATCAAACATACCCTGTAGATATTCAGGCTCAACATAATTCAAAGCAATCAACTGCTCACCAGCAAATTTAATCGCCTCTTCCTTGGTTGCAGGTTTAAGCCCTAAGAAGATATTTTTATCGGTTAATTTCAAAGGACCTTCAGACTTTTTTGCATCACCTTCTGGTGCATTTGCAGCAGGTGCATTACCGGCAGATTTAAGATCTTTCACCAAATTGTCATACATCGCATTATCTAAGAAATTAGTTAATGAAATATGCTGTGCATTGGGCGCATGCTTACGTGCTCTGTCGGTTAAATCTTTATGAGTAACAACAATATCAACATCACCGGGTAAATCATTGATCGCAGTATTAATCACTTCAATATTTAAATTTGCAGCTTGCACTTTTTTGCGTAATAGACTTGCGCCCATTGCACTTGAACCCATACCTGCATCACAAGCAACAATGATTTTTTTAACGGCAGACATATCAACGCGGTCATTTCCTGTTGCTTGACCTTTAGCGCTTTGCTTCATGTCGCGCATTTGGTTTGCAGCTTCTTCCAGTGCAACTTCATCACCGGCAACCGTTTTTTGTGTTTTCATCAGAATAGATGCCACAACAAAAGAAACAGCGGCAGCAGCAGCAACAGATAGAAGAATACCCATATATGCGCCTTTAGGCGTCATGGCTAAAACAGCAAAGATAGAACCAGGAGATGCAGGAGAGATAAGACCGGCATCGAATAGAGTAAGAACGAATACGCCTGTCATACCACCTGCAATAACAGATAGGATAAGACGCGGATTCATCAATACATAAGGGAAGTAAATTTCATGGATACCACCAAAGAAGTGGATAATGACGGCACCAGGAGCTGTTTCTTTTGCAGAACCTTTACCGAACACCATGTAGGCTAAAAGAAGACCTAAACCTGGACCTGGGTTTGCTTCAATTAAGAAGAAAACAGATTGACCAAGAGACTCTGACTGCGCAATACCCAGCGGCGTAAAAATACCATGGTTAATCGCATTATTAAGGAACAAAATCTTTGCCGGTTCAACAAAAATAGAAGTCAAAGGAAGCAGGTTATTGACCACTAAAACATCAACACCAGCAGCAAGGGCTGTCGATAACATTTTAACAGCAGGACCAATCACTACGTAAGCAATAATCGCTAGCACCATACCAATAATACCGGATGAAAAGTTGTTAACCAACATTTCAAAACCGCTTTTCACTTTACCGTGAATGGCAGCATCAAATTTCTTAATTGCCAGGCCGCCTAACGGACCAACAATCATCGCACCCATAAACATTGGAATATCTGTACCAACAATCACACCCATTGTCGCTATTGCACCTACAACGGCACCACGCTCTCCGGCTATAATTTTACCACCGGTATAACCAATTAAGAGCGGCAGCATATATTTGATCATCGGCCCAACCATGGTGGCTAATGTTTCGTTAGGTATCCACCCCGTTGGAATAAATAATGCGGTAATTAAACCCCATGCGATAAAGGCGCCAATATTTGGCATAACCATATTTGACAATAAGCGACCAAAGTTTTGTACTTTAATCTTGGATTGTGATGACAGCATAATTTGCTCCGAGTGTCTTTCTTCACCTAAAATGGGTGAAATAATTAATGAGGTTAAACTTTCTCCACTGAATCTACCATATTATTTCAAAAGCATATGCTGCACACAGCAATACGTGACAGTCAGCTCAAAAAAACAATAAGAACAAAATATTTAACAGATACAGATCACAAATATTACCGTAAAATTAAAACAAAACACATAAAACAGGCTAATACAAACCATATATTGAGATATAAGTCACACAAACCAAAATATCAGGCGACAATAAAAAAAGATACAGATCACAAAATCAAAACGACAACATGAAAATATAGGCATTACGCATGAATTTTCATGTTAAATACGCGCAAAAAAAAACCTAAAATCACTACAAAACAAAAAAACTGTAATTTTATTACACAATAAAACACGGAATGGTTGAGTGCTTATTTTCAAACAGAGCCCATTTTATAAACTAACGATATTTTCTGGAATCTTATTTTATTAAAGATCAACTAACCACAAACGAAGATGATTAAGCACATATTAATAACCTTAGTCTATTGCCAAACAGCACTAAATTATGGGAACATCTGAAAGATTAATGACCATTTGAACACCACTTAATTTAATTAACTAATGAGTAATCTAGATGTCTCAAGTAAAGACTACTTCCACCACACCCGGTATTGACGATCATGAAATGTTGACCGAGATTGCTATCCTCTATTATCAGGAAGGTGCGACTCAAGCAGAGATATCAAAAAAGTTTTCTATCTCTAGAATTAAAATTGGACGCCTGCTGCGTAGAGCACGAGAAGAGGGGGTTGTTGAGATTAATGTACGTTACCATCCCATCTATACGGCCCAACTTGAGAAACGCTTAATCAAGAAATTCAATCTCAAACGTGTCCTTATTGCGCTGGATCAAGCGAATAACGAAGAGCAGCGCAAACAGGTCGCGGGGCTTGTCTCAGCCTTTCTCGCTATCAACCTGCAGGACGATAGTACGGTCGCGGTTGGCCAAGGCCAAAATGTCGCGGCCGTTGCCGATCATGTAGGCCTGGTGACACAACGCAAGGCACGATTTGTTTGTGCTATTGGTGGTACTCATCGCAGTGGGGATAGCATTAATGCAGACCATATCTGTCGTCAACTTGCTAAAAAATTTGGCGGTACCAGTGAAACCTTGTATGCACCTGCCTATGTTGATAATCCCGAGACTCGCAACGCTTTTATTGCTCATAACACGGTTTCTGAAACATTAAAACAAGCTAGAAATGCAGATTATGCTCTGGTGGGTGTCGGTGATATGAATAAAAATAGTCATATGATTAAACTCGGATGGTTTACCAAGCAAGAGTTTGCAGAGGCGCGCATCAATGAAGGTATCATTGGTGATATTGGTGGTTTTGATTTCTTTAAATCTAATGGCCAAAGAGCGAACACCCGGTTAAGAGATCGGGTGATTGGTCTGGGCACCGAGGATTTACGCCGTATTCCAAATGTAATTGCCATTGCCAGCGAAGAAAGAAAATCCTTAGCTCTGGCAGGTGCACTGCGTACCGGCAGTATAGATATCTTAGCCACTAGCGTAAGTTGTGCAATGACGTTATTAAATATGGAAGATTAATCCTAAAAATAAGGACTGATTTAAGGTACTTTCCAAAAAAATTTACAAATTCAATATATTAGGAGATATAAGATAGAAGAGTACAAAAATACCAACTCCGCTAGCTATCGCATCAAAATTCCTCTTTTTGCTTAACATAAATAATAACCGACTTGAAAAGTGATCCAGATCCTGTTCTTCGCTTTTTATATTGACATTTTATGGTATAAAAATGAGTATATGTAAAACAAATGTTCTTTATACAATCATATGTTCAACCTCCCAGCAGATGGCTGCATAACAATAAATCGCTATTATTGCAGTAAATCCTATTGAGTCTAGTCCAAGCACAATATTAAGGCAGAATAAAAATGAGCAATAAATTAGATCAACTTCGTAAATTCACTACTGTAGTCGCCGATACCGGTGATGTTGAAGAAATCGCTAAATACCAGCCAGAGGATGCAACAACCAACCCATCTTTAATTTTAAAAGCCGCACAACTAGCAGATTATAAATACCTTATTGATTCATCGATCGCTTATGCAAAATCCAAGAGTGCAGATAAAGCGCAACAGATTGTTGATACTTGCGACATGCTAGCAGTTAATATTGGTAAAGAAATTCTTAAAATAGTACCCGGACGTATCTCTACGGAAGTCGATGCGCGTTTGTCCTATGATACTGAAAAAAGCGTTCTTAAAGCACGACAGTTAATTAAAATGTATAACGATGCAGGTATAAAAAATGACCGAATCTTAATCAAACTCGCTTCCACCTGGGAGGGTATCCGTGCTGGTGAAATCCTTGAAAAAGAAGGAATTAATTGTAATCTGACACTTTTATTCTCTTTCGCTCAGGCACGCGCATGTGCAGAAGCCGAGGTTTTCCTTATCTCTCCCTTTGTTGGTCGTATTATGGATTGGTATAAGGCCAAAGAAGGAAAAAGTTTTGCGGGCGTTGAAGATCCTGGTGTTATCTCCGTTTCTAATATTTACAACTACTACAAAGAGCATGGTTATAAGACAGTTGTGATGGGTGCAAGCTTCCGAAATGTAGATGAAATACTGGAATTAGCCGGTTGCGATCGCCTTACAATCAGCCCGCAATTGTTGCAGGAACTAAAAGATAGCAGCGGTGACGTTATTGAAAAACTGACGGAAGATGTATTACTCAAAGCATCTCCTGAAAAAATGACTCATGCTGATTTTCTGTGGCAGCATAATCAAGATCCGATGGCTGTTGAAAAATTAGCTGAGGGTATTCGAAACTTTGCGGTTGATCAGGGTAAGCTTGAAACCATGATTGCAGATCTTCTATAACAGTTTTCATCATAAAGCGGCTAATAAGCCGCTTTTTTTGCCTTACATTAAGAGTAAACAGAAAATGAGTGGCTTTGGTTCAACTTACCGTTTCACCTGAAGAGCTAACTATCATCTTTTTCATACTCTTTAATCTGGCGAAGATCTTTCCTGAACCACGACGCTCATTAAGCTGAGTTACTTTCAGTCTATAATTTTATTTTTCCATAAAAAAAACCGGTCAACTGTTAATCAGTTTAACCAGGTTTTAAATTTTTATGCAACATTTAAAACTTGATCGTCATAGGACAAAACAAGCATTACTCAACTTAATGATTATTCAACCGTAACCGCTTTTGCAAGATTACGCGGTTGATCCACATCAGTGCCTTTAATTAATGCCACATGATAAGCCAATAACTGCATTGGCACAGTGTAAAAAATAGGAGCAATGATTTCATCTACACTGGGTAAAGTAATAATTTTCATACCTTCAGAACTTTCAAACCCGGCGCTTTCATCTGCAAATACATACAACTGACCACCACGTGCACGTACCTCTTCAATATTTGATTTAACTTTTTCAAGCAAGTCATTGGTTGGTGCAACCACAACAACGGGCATATCTGCATCAACTAGCGCTAATGGGCCATGCTTCAACTCACCTGCCGCATAAGCTTCAGCATGAATGTATGAAATTTCTTTCAATTTAAGCGCCGCTTCCATGGCAATAGGGTAAAATTCACCCCGGCCTAAGAATAATGTGTGCTCTTTATCTGCAAAATCTTCTGCTAAGGCTTCAATCGGTTTATCAAAGGCTAATGCTTTCTCAATTTGCGCTGGGAGTGAATGCAATGCACGTACAATCTTTGCTTCTTTTTCTTTGCTGATAGTGCCCTGCTCTTTACCAATAGCGGTAACCAAAATAAGCATGGCAGCCAGCTGCGTTGTAAATGCTTTGGTGGATGCAACACCAATCTCAGTACCCGCGCGGGTCATAAAAGCAAGATCCGATTCGCGTACCAAAGATGACCCGGAAACATTACAGATAGACATCGCCGACATGTAACCTTTCTGCTTGGCTAAGCGTAACGCTGCCAGCGTATCTGCAGTTTCACCCGATTGTGACAGAGTCAGCAATAGGCTATTTGGACGCACGACAAAATCTCGGTAACGGAATTCAGAAGCTATTTCCACATCACAGCTTACGCCGGCGAGGGACTCAAACCAGTAACGGGCAGCCATGCCTGAGTTATAAGATGTACCGCAGGCGATAATCTGTACATGCTCTACATTTTTCAGGATATCTTTTGCACCAACACCAATACTCTCAACTAATACACTGTCATGACTGATTCGACCTTCCATTGCATTTATTAATGCGCTGGGTTGCTCGAAAATTTCTTTTTGCATAAAGTGTCTGTACTTGCCTTTATCGGCTGCATCTTGCTCAATAGTTGATTCGTGAACTTCACGCTCAATCGCCTTGCCATTCAAATCAAAAACATTAATGTCTCGGCGGGTAATTTCAGCAACATCCCCTTCTTCTAAGAAGATAAAACGACGTGTTACATTTAATAAAGCCAGTTGGTCCGATGCCAGAAAATTTTCCCCAACTCCCAAGCCTATTACCAGTGGACTCCCCGAACGGGCGACCACTAAACGACTTGGATCACGGCGATCCATGACCACAGTGCCATAGGCACCTTCCAGCTGAGGCAATGTCTTTTGCACGGCTTCTAAAAGTGTTTCTGCACTGCGTAATTCCCATTCAACAAGATGGCAAATTACTTCAGTATCGGTTTGTGAAAGAAATTCATAACCACGCCCGCGCAGGGTTTCGCGTAAGCTTTCGTAGTTTTCAATAATACCGTTATGGACGATAACAATATTATCGCCGGAGAGATGAGGATGTGCATTGGCTTCTGAGGGCTCTCCATGTGTTGCCCAGCGCGTATGTGCAATACCGGTTCCACCGCTGACAGGATTAGCGGCAACCGCATTGGCTAATTCTTTTACTTTTCCTAAACGACGTGTTCGTTGTAATTGTCCATCAGCACTAATAACGGCAAGGCCTGCTGAATCATAACCGCGATATTCTAAGCGTTGTAATCCTTCTAATAAGATTTCAGATACATCTCTTTGTGCTACTGCACCAACGATTCCACACATATAGCTATACTCCAAACAATATTGATAAACAAAAATAAATTAATACGTATTTAAAAAACGATCACGGCAAAACATGCATAATATCGTATTTCCATGCATTTTAGTGCATGTTTAGTGGTTTTGCATGTTATTTTTTAAAAAAAATTCTATTTTGATTAGAAAACCGCATAAACATGCACAATAACAATTGTATTGATATACGTAATGATAAGATAAATATTGATCAATAGAACAATTTGAGTGATACAAATTTATGCCATTAAGCGGCTTATACTGCCTGTCATGCTCTTAATCATAAAGGAGTCGTTAGCGCACTGAAAGATGATCGAATCAGCCGCTAAGACCTCACCCGACAGTTTTCTAATGTTAAAAAGCGTCTTTATTGAGTAAACTGCTCAAAAATGCCGGGAAATTTATGTAAGAGTACTTAGTTTCGGTATAGTAGGTTTTTGATGTTGTGACAGTGACGCTACAAAATGGTCAACAGGCCCTAGTTTTTTATTTTGGATAAGTAATGTTACGAAGTAATTTTATCTCTTTTTTGTTATTAAGTTGGAAACTGTCGACAGTATTCATTTTTCCAGTCATTATCTATTTTTATCTGATCTTAATGACTTTTTATACTGACAGCTTTACTTTTCAGCAATTAGACCAAGGCAGCAATATTCATAAAGGAGTCGTGGTTGTGGTTTATATAATCTATCTATTAGTTTGGAAAAGTCTTAACAGAAAAGTTAAGAATTACCTTAAAAAATTTGAATATTCATAATGTTATTATCTCCTTTGATGCTTCTCGTCAGCAGTGCTTCATTAATTTTCAGCCTTATTATTATTTTTTCCTGGGCTTTATTACGTTTAAAAAAACAACGGGATCACTTGTTTATTGAGCAAAAATTAACCGCTCAAGAACTTCTGCACAATCAAAATATAAATATTGAAAAATCCCAAACACTACTGGAAAAACAATCATTCATTGATAGTTTGCAACATCAAAGCAACAAGTTGACTGTACGTTTAAGAGAAACAGAAGTTCATTTGCAGAGCGCCACTCAACGCCTTAGAGAACAGCAGGAAAATGAACAGAAGCTGAGCAATCAATTCGAATTGCTTTCTCAACGTATTTTCAGCGAAAAATCCGCACAGTTTAAACAACTAAACCAAGACAGTATCAGTCAACTACTTGACCCTTTAAAAACCCAGTTAGATAGTTTTAAAAAGCAAGTCACTGATTGTTACGTTAATGAGAGTAAAGAACGTTATAATTTACAGAATGAAATTTCTAACCTGGCCAAACTCAATGAATTAATGCAGCAGGAAACTAATAATCTGACCAATGCATTAAAAGGCGATAATAAGCAGCAGGGTAATTGGGGGGAGATTATTTTACAGCGAATTTTAGAGTCGTCCGGATTGCGTGAGGGCCATGAATACAAAACCCAGGTTAGTTTTCAAAATGATCAGGGGCAGCGTTTACAGCCTGATGTGGTGGTACAATTACCGCAAAACAAAAATATTATTATTGATTCAAAAGTATCTTTAGTCGCCTACGAGCGATTCTTTAATGCCGATGATCTGCAAACCCAAAAAGAGGCATTACAGGCACATGCTCTCTCTCTTCGTCAGCATATTAAAGGATTAGGAAAAAAGAATTATCAGAATTTGATTGGCAGTAATACCCTTGATTATGTTTTATTATTTGTGGCCGTTGAACCCGCTTTTATCACCGCGCTGGAGCATGACCCCGAGTTGGTTAAGTTAGCACTGGATAACAATGTACTACTCGCCAGTCCAACCAACTTAATGATTGCGTTACGTACTATTGATAACTTATGGCGCTTTGAGCAACAGGAGCAAAATGGTCGTTTAATTGCCCAGCAGGCGGGTAAATTATATGACAAATTACGCTTGTTTAGTGAAAATATGTTGGATGTTGGCTCACAGCTGAATAAAGCACAAAACAGTTATGATCGGGCACTGAAGCAATTCAGTCAGGGTCGGGGTAATCTTATTCAACAAGCGGAACAGTTAAAAGAAATGGGCGTAACAGTTACTAAACCTTTACCTGAAACCTTGGTTGAACGCACTAATTTAGAGAATTCTGCTTTCCACGCTAAAAACAGCCAAGACTAGCGGTGCTGAAAATAAGGCTAAAACAAGATCATACCAGCAGGCAAAGCAGCTCGTAGGGTGCGCTCCGCGCACCGATTGCGGCTGGTTGCGGTGCATAGAATGCACCCTACCGACAAAATAATAGAAATTCCATTAATACCAAAACATTAAGTTTATGATCACTTTCTTGAAAGGTAAATTTACGCTCACAAAGCCGTCAGGATGAATTTGAATGGTAAATCTGATCACTTTATTAATGCGTTCGGTATAAGGCTAAAAAAGCCAGTACTAACGGCGCCAAAAATGAGGTAAAAACAAGACCACCACAGTCAGTATCTCTAATCGTCCCATTAGCATACCAATGGCTAAAACCCATTTGGAAGGATCCGATAAAGCTGAAAAATTTCCGCTTGGACCAATGCTCGGATCCAGGCCGGGTCCAACATTGGAAACGGCAGTAATGGAGGCAGACAGAGCAACAATAGCCGTTGAGCCAAACAGTGCTAATAATAAGGTTGAGACTGCAATAGTGCCCATATAGGCCAAAATAAAAGCAATTAAAGAGCGTAGAATATCATCGCTTACGGTGCGATTATTGTAACGTTGCGGAAAGATGCCACGAGGGTGAATTAAGATCATTAACTGACGTTTAAGCATACTGGTGGCAATTTGAAAGCGGAATATTTTTATACCACCCGAGGTTGAACCGGAACAAGCACCAGAAAACATTAACCCCCAAAAAACAACAAGACTAAAATCTCCCCAGGAAATAAAATCATCAAGCCCAAAGCCTGTGGTTGTGACCACAGAAACGACATTAAATAAACTTAATCGCAAGGCATTAGCCGGGGAGAATTGATCACTGAACACTAAATAAGCGGTTAAGCTTAAAGTAAAGAACAAGACCACTTTAATAAAGCCTAAGACTTGAGCATCACGGAAAAGAGTGACTAAACTGTGTTGGTTAAAGGCACGTATCAATAATAAAAATGGCAACCCACCCAAAAACATAAAAATAATGGCATTCCAATGTGCTGCATTGGAAAAATTTCCCATTGAACGATCTGAAGTTGAGTATCCCCCCGTCGAAATAGTCGTCATAGCATGATTTATTGCATCGAAACTCCCCATACCGGCAAGACGATAGCCAACAAAACAGCACACGCTTAAGAAGATGTAGACCAACAAAATATCGATTGCGACACTGCGCGTTTTAGATTCAGCTTTATCTGACCAGTCTGACGATTCTGTCTGGAAGAGGCGCATCCCGCCGACATTCAAAAAGGGTAAAATAGCCACCCCCATCACGATAAAACCAACGCCACCTAACCATTGTAAAATGGAGCGCCACAATAAAATACTCGGATGCATAGTATCTAAATTATTAAGTACTGTACTGCCCGTTGTAGTAATACCCGACATGGTTTCAAAAAAAGCATTACTAAAATTAATATGTTCAATCAGCACAAAAGGTAATGCGGCAAACATACTGGCTAAAACCCACACCCCGGTGGTTAATAAAAACATCTCTCTTACACCTAAGCGAGAGAATTCTTTTTCTTTGCCCATAAAAATAAAAAGAGCAGAAGCCAGGTGAGTAATAATAATAGAGGATAAAAATTCTACGCCACCTAAGGTATTATTATAAAAAGCGAAGACCATGGGCGGATACATAAATATTGCCATTTTTGACAATACCAATCCGGTAATAAAGAGCAGGGGACGAGTAACCACAGGATGACAGAGCTACAAAAAGAACGGACTAGGTTGAAATAATTTTTCAATATCGCTGATAAACTTTTTATTCACCAGAAATAATATAACGTGGTCATCGGTTTCAAGCACAGTATTATCATGGGCGATTAACACTGTCTCATTTCTCACTATTGCGCCGATACTTGTACCTGGCGGTAATTTAAGTTGGCATAATTCTCTGCCGACGACTTTTGAAGTCATGCTGTCACCACGGGCAATAATTTCAATCGCTTCAGCGAGTCCTTCTCGCAAAGAGTAGACGTGCTTCAAATCAGCCTTACGCACATGGGTTAACAGGGCCGAAAGCGTTGCCTGCTGCGGAGAAATAGCGATGTCTAAAATACCTCCCTGTACAAGGTCAAGATAAGCACTGCGCTGGATTAATACCATGACTTTCCTTGCCCCCATACGTTTAGCTAGCATTGCTGACATAATATTAGCCTCATCATCATTGGTAACTGTAATAAAAAGGTCAATTTGATCAATGTGCTCTTCGGTCAATAATTCTTGATCCGATGAATCACCACAAAAGACAATAGTGTTGGAAAGTGTTTCGGAAAGGTATTCTGCCCGTTTTAAATTTTTTTCAATTAATTTAACTGAACAGTCTTTTTCTAGGCGTTTAGCTAAGCTTTCACCAATATAACCGCCACCTACAATCATAATTCGTTTGTAAGGTTTTTCAAGCTTTTGCATCTCACTCATAATGGCACGAATATGTTGACTTGCTGAGATAAAAAACACCTCATCATCCGCTTCAATAATAGTGGTACCCCGTGGACGAATTGCTTTGCCACGCCTGAAAATAGCCGCTACCCGCGCTTCAATATTAGGCATGTGCTGTTTCAATGTAGAAATAGCATTACCCACCAACGAACCACCATAATAGGCTTTAATCGCCATTAAATTCACTTTGCCATTGGCGAAGTTGGCAACTTGCAATGCGCCCGGATAATCAATTAACTGAGTAATGTAATCACTCACTAACTTTTCCGGGGCGATCACATGATCGATCGGGAAAGCACCACTGCCAAATAACTCTTTTTCGTATTGAATAAAACTTTGTGAACGGATACGGGCTATTTTTTTAGGGACATTAAAGAGCGTAAAAGCAATTTGACAGGCTACCATATTGACTTCGTCAGAATTGGTCACGGCAATTAACATGTCCGCGTCTTCGGCTCCTGCCTCAGCGAGTATTACCGGGCTTGAAGCACTCCCCTGAACAACGCGTAAATCAAACCTGTCTTGTAACTCTTGTAAATTATCGGGCGATAAATCAACCACCGTGATATCGTTATTTTCACCAACAAGGTTCTCTGCTAATGAAGCACCCACCTGCCCTGCGCCTAATATAATAATCTTCATGCGATCTTATTATCCTTCAATGATCTGGTTGATAATAAAAACCAGCTGCAATGGCTTTATTACCAGATATTTAATAAAAGCCATCAGACTTTACTTATAACAACATAATTAAGTGATCGATGGATAGCACAAATAACCACAAGCTAAGAAATGTCATTTAGTTTAGTAGTAAATGAACAGACTTGCATAATTGCTCATTAGCAGCATCTTTTATAATGACTTTTGCAATTTTGCATAATAAAAACCATCCATCGCATCTTCATTAGGCAATATCTGCCGTCCTTTATTTTGGATATTGTTTTGGAGATTATCCTGCACAATAAGGGGTATTAACGAGGCATCCTGCCTACTTTCTAAAAAGTCTTGAATTTGTAAATCATTTTCATCGGGCAAAATAGAGCAAGTTGCATAGAGTAGAATACCTCCGGGTTTTAGTTTATCCCATAACGCATGCAAAATATTTTTTTGTAAGCTCACTAAACCTGCAATATCACTCTCTCGGCGTAACCAACGGATGTCCGGATGACGACGAATAACACCGGTAGCACTGCAGGGTGCATCGCAAAGAATACGATCAAACAGCTCACCATGCCACCAACTGCCCGGTTGTGATGCATCACCGTGAATAACGCTTGCCTTAAGTTTAAGACGATCTAAATTCTCTTGAACACGCAGTAACCGTTTAGCATCTGCATCAACAGCCACCATCTGTTTTATATTTTTCTGCAGCTCCAGAACATGCACTGTTTTACCACCAGGTGCTGAACAAGCATCTAAAACCAGATCGCCGGCTTGTGCATCTAAATAATGGGCCGCCAGCTGTGCTGCGCCATCCTGCACTGAAACCCAGCCCTCGGTAAAACCAGGCAATTTGTAAACATCGGTCGGTTTTTCTAAACGCAGTGCATTATCATTAAACTCCGAGCTAAAACTGAGCAGTCCGGCATCATTTAACAGAACCTGGTATTGATCGCGAGTATGATGAAGCGCATTTACCCGTAGCCACATTGGTGCCTGCTGATTATTATTGTGCATAATCTGAGCGGCCAGCTCATCACCATAGGCTGCTTGTAAACGTTTTACGAGCCAACTTGGATGGCAATAAACCAGTGCCGGTTGTTTATTCGCTTTTTCTACCAAGCTCTCCTGCTCACGTAAAAAATTCCGTAACACACCGTTAACCATGCCTTTTAATGCCTGTTTTTTAAGTTCTTTCGCCCCATTAACTGTTTCTCCAACCGCGGCATGGCTGGGAATTCGGGTATACAGTAACTGGTAAAAACCGACTAAAATAAGGAAGTGCAGGTCGCGCTGCTTGCCCTTTAATGCTTTGTCCATCAGAGAACGGCAGAAAAAATCTAAGCGCGGCAAAGTACGTAAAACGCCGTAACAAAGTACCTGTAATAATGCTTTATCTTTAGGAGAAAGATCCTGTTGGACAGGGGGTAAGACATTGGATAATGATTGCCCCTGCTCTACCACTTGATTTAAAATTTTAGCTGCTAATGCTCTTACATTCATGTAATTAACCTTGCTGTAGTAAAGTACCCTGCGCAAACAATTCACGACGAGAATTTAAAATATCTTGTACCGGCAGCGCTTTTTTTCCCGCCAACTGAAGCACTTCAAGGTTTATAATACCTTCACCCGTGGCGACTTGAATGCCATTTTTACTCGCTGTAATAATAGTACCCGCGGTCTGTTCACTTTTGGTCGCAAGTAAACCTGCCTGGCGCACTTTTATGACTTTATCGTCAAGCACAAAATAACTGACCGGCCAGGGATTAAATGCCCGGATACAGCGCTCAATAAAGACGGCATCCTTGGACCAATCAATCAATGCCTCACTTTTACTCAATTTTTTAGCGTAACAGGCTAATTGCGGATCTTGTTTTTCAGCCTTTAATTCCCCCTTAACGAGTTTATTAATAGTATCAACTAATACATCAGGCGCTTGCAGGGCAAGTTTTTCATAGAGCGAAGCACTGGTTTCATCTCTCTCAATTGGACAACTCACTTTAGCTAACATATCACCGGTATCCAGACCTTCATCCATTTGCATGATAGTCACACCCGTCTCTGTATCACCCGCCCAAATTGCACGCTGAATGGGTGCAGCACCCCGCCAGCGAGGCAATAAGGAGCCATGTACATTTAAACAGCCCAAACGAGGTATCCCTAATACCAATTGCGGTAATAATAAACCGTAGGCAACCACAATCATAAGATCGGCATTTAACGCGGCAAGTTGCTTAGTACTGTCAACCTCTTTGAAGTTAGCGGGCTGGTAAACAGGAATCTGTTGCTCCATAGCAAGCTCTTTGACGGCACTCGCGGTTAATCTTTTACCGCGTCCTGCCGGGCGATCCGGTTGTGTATAAACGGCAATCACATTATGCTCGGAGTTTATCAATGCACTAAGATGCTTAGCTGCAAAATCAGGCGTGCCGGCAAAAATTATATTTAGTTTTTCCAAGAGAAACCTTAAAGTAAAAATGATAAATATTTTTTGGTTGTTATATTGCACTCTATTCGACTCTGATTATCAGCCGAAAAAAGTATCGCCAACCCTATACGTTATGTCGTTGTAATTTTTCCAGTTTTGTTTTAATCCGTTTTTGTTTTAAGGGTGACAGATAGTCAATGAATAATTTTCCATTCAGGTGATCGATTTCATGCTGAAGACAAACGGCCAGCAAACCATCAGCCTTTAATACTTGTTGCTTCCCTTCAATATCTAAGTATTCTAAGGTAACAAACTCGGCACGTTTAACCTCTGCATTAGTTTCAGGAACGGAAAGGCAACCCTCTTCCGATATCTCTTCTCCTGAATGTTCGACAATAACGGGGTTAATGATCACCATTGCTTGATTGCGCTGCTCAGAAACATCAATCACGACAAGACGTCGGTGGAAATTTACTTGCGTGGCAGCAAGACCAACCCCCTCTTCCTCATACATGGTTTCAATCATGTTTTCAGCTGTTTTTTTAAGTTCGACCGTGATCTGTTCTACAGGTTTCGCAATCGTTCTTAGACGTTTATCTGGAAAGCGTAATACTTCTAGTAAAGCCATGATATTATCTAATCCTATTGGTTAGTATTAAAGAGTTCTAATTCTAGTCATTTCCGAATATAAAAAAAAGTCTTATTAGTCATCAGACAAGGATTGTTATGAAATTAAACCTAATTACAGCTTTCTTGATAGGTATTGTGGTTTCTGTTGTGGCAATCGCCGACACCCTTACTCTAAAAGATAATCACCCCGAAACCTATGAAGTTGTTAAAGGAGATACTTTATGGGATATTTCTGCTCATTTTTTAAACTCCCCCTGGTTGTGGCCACGTTTATGGCAAAAAAACAGTCAAATTAAAAATCCCGACCTCATTTATCCCGGTGATATATTAACCTTGATTTGGGTTGATGGAGAGCCTCAACTTTCCCGTAAGATATTAAAAAAATTATCACCAACACCAAGATTACAGGAAAAACAGGCAGCCATCCCAACGATTCCCTTAGCTTCTATCTCCTCTTTTTTATCAAGAGACCATATCATTGATCCGGCGTTATTGACTGGTGCACCTCGTTTACTCGGCGATGGAAAGGCAACTCCTCGTTTCTTTGAAGGAGATATCTTTTATGGGCAGGGACAATACGATAAAGGTAAGTTGTATGGTGTTTATCGTTTAGGTGAAGACTATATAGATTCTGTCAGTAAAGAATTTTTAGGCAAGCAACTGATTTTTATTGGCCTCTCAGAAGTCTCTAAAAACCCAAATGTTAGCGGCACCGAGCAGGTCACTCCGCATGATTTTATAAGCAGCTCAAGGGAAGCCCGTCAGGGGGATTTAATATTACCCATTCCGGAATATGAAACACTGCCAGCCTATTTTTTGCCCCAATCAGTTCCAAAAACAATGCAAGGTCAGATTATTGCTGCACTTAACAATTCAAAAGCAGCTGGTAAGTGGGATATTGTGGTGATCAACAAAGGTCAGCGAGATAATGTTCAAATAGGCTCTATGTTTTCTATTTTAAGGTCGGGACCGGGTATTTTAATTAATAAAAATAGCGTTGTTTATCAAAAGTATGCTTCAAAACTTGACCAAATAGGAAGCCCTGATATTAAAATACCCGCAGAGCGTATTGGTGAACTATTGGTATTTAGAGTCTATGATAAAGTAAGTATCGCTATGATAATGCGCAGCACCGAGGTAATAGCCCCAAATTATAAAATACAAGGCCTAGCGTTTTAGTTCTTTAATATCATGTTACTATCTAACCCGATTAATTTTAGGGTCAGATAGTAACAAGGCAGGTAACTATTCAATTTAACTTATTTTCACCACAAAATAATGAACATAATAGTCGCTATTGGATGGTTTTAGATGCCATCCCAACGCTTCATAAACGCACGCTATTAAAACTGCTGACTTATCATTCAATTGAACAGTTATTACAGTTATCTCGAAATCAACTGCAAGCCTACGGATTAAAAGACAATCAAATAGCAGCGCTGCTTAAACCGAATCTAAAATTAATTGAAAGTAACCTGTCCTGGTTAGATAACTCACCAGAAAATCATATTATTTGTTACGACAGCCCACATTACCCGCAATTATTAAGGGAAATAAGCAGCCCCCCATTATTACTTTATTTACAAGGCAATATTGGTTTATTAAGCACCCCTCAAATTGCGATAGTAGGGAGTCGTAACTGTACCCCCTACGGGCAAGAAAAGGCTTATCAATTCGCACAGCAATTAAGTACTTCAGGTTTTACCATTACCAGTGGTTTAGCCATTGGCATTGATGGGCTTGCGCATCAAGGAGCTATTGACAAACAGGGTCATACTGTTGCTGTATTAGGTACCGGATTAAATAACATTTATCCAAAGCGGCATCTTAAACTTGCACAGCAAATAAAAGAAAAGGGGTTGTTGGTATCAGAGTTTTGGCCAAACGCAGCTGCCTTTCCTGCTAATTTCCCCAGACGGAATCGCATTATTTCAGGTTTAAGTTTAGGCGTGTTAGTGATTGAGGCTTCAAAACGTAGCGGATCATTAATCACTGCACGCTATGCATTAGAGCAAAATCGGGATGTCTTTGCCCTGCCCGGTTCAATTGATAATGCAGAGGCCTGGGGCTGCCATCAACTGATTCAACAGGGTGCAAAACTGGTCATGAATACTCAGGATATATGTGATGAATTTAGCCACTTATGTGACCCATTTTCAAGCAGTGATGGAGAAACAACATCCCTTGCCACACCTTGCCACCCTCTCTTAAAGCATATTGATTTTCACCTCACTACCCTTGAGCAATTATTGAATCGTAGCGGTTTCGATGTAGCGACCTTACAAAATCAGTTAATAGAACTTGAGATAACTGGTAGAATAACAGTCACAACCCAAGGTTATATAAAGTTAAGCAATTAGATGCGGTTGTCATTTTATCACCAACATTAAAAAACAAGGTTAAATATGTTTGAAATAATAATGTATCTTTTTGAAAGCTATATGCAAATTGATCAAAGCACAGAAATAGATGCGCAGGAGATCACTGATGAATTATTGGAAGAAGGTTTTCAGAAGAACGATATTTCAAAAGCACTCGCATGGCTTGATAACCTCACTAGCTTACATGAACAGAATCCGGAGAGTAAAACGCAATTAGCAAAAGAAACCTCACATCGAATTTACAGTGCGGCTGAGCAGCACAGAATAAGCTGTGACGGTCAGGGGTTTATCTCCTACTTAAATCAAGCTGACATATTAAATACTCACACACAAGAAGTTGTTATTGATTGTGTCATGTCTTTAGATGTGGATGAATTAACACTTTCTGATCTTAAGTGGTTAATATTAATGGTCTTATTTAACGATCCAAATAGTGAAGATGCCTTTATGCAGCTTGAATCTATGTTACTTGATTTTGAAGATGGATTAATTCATTAATATGCCAAATAGCCAAGAAGGTTTACATAGCCATCATAAAAAAACCAAAGAACTCTGCCCGGAGTGCGCTAGCGAACTGCATATTCGCAATAGTAAACAGGGTATTTTTCTCGGCTGCTCAAACTATCCAGAGTGTAAATATTTGCGGCCTTTGCATGAAAAAAGTGAAATAGAAAAAGTCCTACCAGGCACCCGTTGCGCGCTTTGTGGAAAAGAACAAGTACTAAAACAAGGTAAGTATGGATTATTTATTGGCTGTAGTGCTTATCCTGAATGCTCGCATACAGAACAACTTTCTGAAAAAAAAGAAATAGCAGATGAAAAAGAGTCTGTACCTTGCCCGTCATGTAAAAATGGACATTTAATTAAACGCCACTCTCGATTTGGAAAAATATTTTATGCCTGTGATAACTACCCAAGCTGCAAATATGCGGTTAATGACAAACCAGTCAATCAATTTTGCCCAGACTGTCACTGGCCAATTTTGGTCGAGCGAAAAACAGCCAGCACATTTCGCATAATATGTCCAAAAAAAGGATGTGGTTACCGAGGCAAGCCTATATAATAATTGTTTTTTCGCTAAATTTTTAACCTACAACCCAAAGAGGGAAGAACCTTGACTAAACCTTTTGTAGCCATATTAATGGGCTCAGATTCTGATCTGCCTGTTATGCAAGGTACGATTGAGATATTAAAATCTTTTTCTATCGCTTTTGAAGTTAAAGTAACTTCAGCACACCGTACTCCAGCTGCGACACATGCATATGTAACCGATGCAGAAAATCGTGGTTGTAAAGTATTTATCTGTGCCGCCGGTCTTGCCGCGCACTTAGCCGGCGCTGTTGCTGGAATAACAACACGACCCATTATTGGCGTGCCAATTGACTGTGGCCCCTTAAACGGCCAAGATGCATTATTGTCAACGGTAATGATGCCTGCCGGTGTACCGGTTGCAACTGTTGCAATTGGCAGTGCAGGCGCAAAAAATGCAGCTTATCTTGCAGCGCAAATTCTTGCGGTTGCCGATGACGAGCTGGCAAAACGCGTCAAAGAAAATCGTGCTGAAAATGCGCAAGCTGTTATTGCAAAAGATGCTGCATTACAGCTTAAATTAGCAAGCCTATAACGGATTTGTTACTTTTGTTGAAACAAAGTGAATTAAATGACGCCCTGAAGATACTTAAATCTCAAGGCGTTATTGCATACCCCACTGAGTCTGTTTTTGGATTAGGGTGCGATCCTGACTGCGAAGCTGCCATTCAAAAAATTCTTTTATTAAAACAACGCCCCGCTTATAAGGGATTGATTTTAATAGCCGCCAGTATTGAGCAATTAGAAAAATATGCTGATTTTTCTTTATTAACTGCTGCGCAACTGACAGTGATAAAAAAAACATGGCCAGGCCCAATTACCTGGATTGTACCTTCACAAAAAAACCTTTCAAAATTGATAAGTGGTGACTTTGAAAGCGTTGCGGTAAGAGTGACCGCTCACCCTATCGTTAGGCAGATATGTCTGGCATTTGATAAACCAATCATCTCGACCAGCGCCAATTTATCCAGTTTAGAAGCCGCCTTAAGTAGCCAGCAAGTTAATAAAATGTTCAAAAGTAATACCTTATTGAACTTAGTTATCGATGCCCCTGTTTCTGGGCTATCAACCCCAACACAAATTTTTCATGCATCGACTGGAAAACGGTTGCGATAGCTAACTGTCTTGTGCACGGTAAATTTTCACTGGTAATTTTAAAATGTGAAATTATCTGTTATTTAAAAATCATCAACTATTTTGGAGTCCACATGGATAACTATGCCGTCTTTGGCAATCCAATTAAACAAAGTAAGTCCCCCTTTATTCACACTTTATTTGCACAGCAAACACAAGAAAAGATAGTTTACAGTGCAATTGAACCAGCAACAGATGATTTTAAAACTGCTTTAAAAGACTTTTTTTTAGAACAAGGAAAAGGTTGTAATATTACAGCCCCCTTTAAAGAGCAGGCATACCAATACGCACAACAGTTAACAGAACGGGCAGCATTGGCCGGTGCGGTAAATACTTTGAAATTAACCGATGACGGTATTATCATTGGGGATAATACCGATGGCGCTGGATTGGTATTAGATCTTAAGAACAATAATGTAACGCTTAAGGGGTCTCGTATTTTGTTAATTGGAGCAGGAGGAGCTGCTCGAGGAGTCTGTGGACCGTTATTAGCTGAACACCCAAAAGAGCTGATAATCGCGAACCGTACCTTTTCAAAAGCACAAACCCTCACAACAATATTCACAAAACTAGGCAATATATCTGCTTGTGAATTTTCAGAATTATCAGGTGAGTTCGATTTAATCATCAATTCAACATCTGCGAGTTTACATGGTGAAGTGCCTCTAATCGGTACTAAATTGATTCGACCTGAAACTACAATATACGACATGATGTATAGCGCACAAGTAACCCCCTTTAATGCCTGGGCAAAAGAGCAGGGTGCAAAATTTATCCTTGACGGGTTGGGTATGTTAGTTGGACAAGCAGCAGAAAGTTTTGCGATTTGGCGTGGAGTAAAGCCTGATGCGAAACAAGTGTTAAATGAATTACGTCATCATTTAGCGACTTAGTAAATAACACCAAATTGGTTAATGAAGCTTCTATTTGAACAAAGAAAAATAGATAACAAATTATTGGATTTGCTATAAGTAATCAGGAAATTTTAAATCGTAAGTTAGTGCCGCTAAAGTTGGCCTAAGCAGGCTAATTCATAAAAAGAGAAAAATATGCAATCAGATCGTATTAATAAAGTAATAGAATTATTAAAACCTTACTGGTTAAAAAATAAAGAGTTAAGTCTGATAGAAACTTTAGTGCGCCTGACTCAAGAATCGGGATTTGATAAACCTCTGGAAAAACTGAATGATGAAGTCATTATTTATCATCTCAAAATGGATCAAATCGAAGCTAATGAGATGCTACCTGGCATTGCTAAAGACTGTAAAGATGACTTTAAAACAGCTTTATTACAAGCACGGGGCTTAATTTAAAAAATAATACTAGAAGTGCACAAATTTTCAGCTCCTGCACTCCAACTCCTTTTTCAGTTGCAGACGCTGGTAATGGGACAGGGACAGGGTCCCAGTTCTTGGCACTTGCCTGCCGGCAAGTAATCAGAGCTCGCAGAACTTAGCCTCTTCGTGACACTCAGCTTCTGCAAAATCAACAGTCCTGATAGAGTTCCCCCCGTTTGTAAACCAGTGCTCCCGCGATACTCTCACTGCGGCATGCTGTTAACCTTCACCATGTTCGAGTAGTCATCGTCTCAAACGCTTCAACGAAAAAATCCCAGCTCTTCAAAGAAGGACTGGGATTTATCTGTGTTTAATTACCTAACCTGAGATCGGGTTAAGCCATTATGATATTTTCACCAATTATCACATTTTTTTCATTGGGTGTTAAATTGATTGATGGCTTATCTTTTTGTAGGCAATAGGCAATTAAACCACCCAACATATTTGCAACAAAGCCAGTAATACTGCGATGTCGAGTGTGCTCTACATATGAAATGTTTTTTACTTGATCATTGATTGTTTCGATAAGATAACGCTTGCTGAGCATCGCTTTATCCCACTTGCTTATTACTCCCTTTTTCATGTTTTTTCGAACATTTGTTATCAGTTCAACACCTTTTTCTTGTAATTTACTCGCTAACGCTTTGCCTAAGTAGCCTTTATCACCATATAGTTTGCCTGATAAAGCGCCAACCATGTCAGGAACTGGGTTACGATCATCTACATTACCTTCTGTTATTTTTACACTCAATATATCGCCAAGGTGATTCACTATGAGGTGTAGTTTGAAGCCAAAGAACCACCCCATTGTACCTTTCCCATGCTTGGCCGTTCCGTTAAAAACCTTGTTACGTTTTGCTCTAATAATATGGCATACTGCAATTTTTGTGGAGTCAATAAAAGCAATCCCCGTTGGCTTGCCAAACAAGGTCGTTAAATAGGTATTCAAAGGAATGATGACGGATGGCATAACCTCTATAAACCTTGTGTAGCTTAGTAGCGCAGGGAAATACGGTTTTAAATATTTGGCTACATATCCTAAGTAATAATTTTTAAAATCTCTGTAATGAGATTGATGAAAGCTAATGATAATTGTCATTATTTCGGCTTTACTCATGCGGTTAACCCTTCGTCTTTTTATCTCACCATTGGTTATTAAACGCGCTTCCCACTCAGGGATAAAAGCTTTGCAAAAATCATCTACATCACAAAATGTATCCGTTAAATTAATCATGCCCGTCCCTTTTTATATCTGATTTTTTTTAGTTAAAAGATCAGATCGTGGAACAGGCATTAAGTTCAATTTATTTTAATTCTTATCCCGAATTCAGGTTACCTAGCTTGTGCGAGATACTGGCCATGGAATAGGACTCGCAGAGCTCGTCCGCTCATAAACCTTGGCTAACGCGTGATTCTACAGGGCACGCAGAGCTTAGCCCGCTCATGACACTTTGCTAATGCAAAATTCGCCTCCATACTCGAGAGTAAGTCATCAATCGATAGAATTAAAAAAAACCAGTAAGAAAAGACTTACTGGGTTGGTTTAATTAGGCGCTTGGCGATGGAACAGGACTCGCAGAGCTCGTCCGCTCATAAACCTTGGCTGGCGCCAAATTCGCCCTACTGTCACATGGCTTGAATGCCACTCCGTGGCTGCTCTTTATGTCCGATGCTCGAGTAGTCATCATCTCAAGCACTCAAACAAAAAATCCCTGCTGACATTAGTCAACAGGGATTTATCTGGATTTAATTGCTTAGCTTGTGCGAGATGCGGGCGATGGAACAGGACTCGCAGAGCTCCTCCGCTCATAAACCCAGGCTGTCGCCTGATTCGCCCTACTATCACATGATCTGAATGCCTTCGGCATGCTTTTTTATAATTCCCATGTTCGAGTTGGTCATCACGTCAAAGCCGTAATAACGAAAAAATCCCAGCCCTTCTTTCGAAGGACTGGGATTTATCGTTATTAGGCGCTTGGCGATGACCTACTCTCACATGGGGAGACCCCACACTACCATCGGCGCAATTGCGTTTCACTGCTGAGTTCGGAATGGGATCAGGTGGTACCACAATGCTATGGTCGCCAAGCATAAAAAGTTAATTAGAAAAGCTGTTTATTGTTCTGTGTTTTGATACAAGCATTAATTTTTGTAAAATATGTTTCGCAAGCATATTTTTTTTTTGTCTTGGATACTGTTGTTTCAACTCTTAGCTTAATCAGAGGGAATGTTAATAACATTCACTGACCCACTATGCGTCTACTGCAACTCAACACGTCTTAGGTGTTGTATGGTTAAGCCTCACGGGTAATTAGTACAAGTTAGCTCAATACATTACTGCACTTACACACCTTGCCTATCAACGTTGTAGTCTCCAACGGCCCTTTAGGGAGCTTAAAGCTCCAGTGAGAACTCATCTCGAGGCTCGCTTCCCGCTTAGATGCTTTCAGCGGTTATCGATTCCGAACGTAGCTACCGGGCAATGCATCTGGCGATACAACCCGAACACCAGCGGTTCGTCCACTCCGGTCCTCTCGTACTAGGAGCAGCTCCTCTCAATTCTCAAACGCCCACGGCAGATAGGGACCGAACTGTCTCACGACGTTCTAAACCCAGCTCGCGTACCACTTTAAATGGCGAACAGCCATACCCTTGGGACCGACTTCAGCCCCAGGATGTGATGAGCCGACATCGAGGTGCCAAACACCGCCGTCGATATGAACTCTTGGGCGGTATCAGCCTGTTATCCCCGGAGTACCTTTTATCCGTTGAGCGATGGCCCTTCCATTCAGAACCACCGGATCACTATGACCTACTTTCGTACCTGCTCGACGTGTCTGTCTCGCAGTTAAGCTGGCTTATACCATTGTACTAACCTCACGATGTCCGACCGTGATTAGCCAACCTTCGTACTCCTCCGTTACTCTTTAGGAGGAGACCGCCCCAGTCAAACTACCCACCAAACAGTGTCCCAAACCCCGATTCAGGGGCCATGGTTAGAACTCAAAACATACAAGGGTGGTATTTCAAGGTTGGCTCCACGTCATCTAGCGACAACGCTTCAAAGCCTCCCACCTATCCTACACATGTAGGCTCTAAGTTCACTGCTAAGCTGTAGTAAAGGTTCACGGGGTCTTTCCGTCTAGCCGCGGGGACGCAGCATCTTCACTGCGATTTCAACTTCACTGAGTCTCGGGTGGAGACAGCATGGCCATCATTACGCCATTCGTGCAGGTCGGAACTTACCCGACAAGGAATTTCGCTACCTTAGGACCGTTATAGTTACGGCCGCCGTTTACCGGGGCTTCGATCAAAAGCTTCGACCTAAGTCTAACCTCATCAATTAACCTTCCGGCACCGGGCAGGCGTCACACCCTATACGTCATCTTACGATTTAGCAGAGTGCTGTGTTTTTAATAAACAGTTGCAGCCATCTGGTATCTTCGGCCTCCAACAGCTCAGAGAGCAAGTCTCGTCACCGTCGGAGGCGTACCTTCTCCCGAAGTTACGGTACCATTTTGCCTAGTTCCTTCACCCGAGTTCTCTCAAGCGCCTTAGTATTCTCTACCTGACCACCTGTGTCGGTTTGGGGTACGATCCTCTATTATCTGAAGCTTAGAGACTTTTCCTGGAAGCATGGCATCAATGACTTCATCACCTTGGTGACTCGACATCGTGTCTCAGCGTTAAAAGAAACCCGGATTTACCTAAGTCTCCCGCCTACGCACTTGAACCTGGACAACCATCGCCAGGCCCACCTAGCCTTCTCCGTCCTCCCATCGCAATAATAAAGGGTACGGGAATATTAACCCGTTTCCCATCGACTACGCCTTTCGGCCTCGCCTTAGGGGTCGACTCACCCTGCCCCGATTAACGTTGGACAGGAACCCTTGGTCTTCCGGCGGGGAGGTTTTTCACCTCCCTTATCGTTACTCATGTCAACATTCGCACTTCTGATACCTCCAGGATGGTTTACACCTTTCCCTTCGACGGCTTACAGAACGCTCCTCTACCATGCCTATAAATAAGCATCCGCAGCTTCGGTGATATGTTTAGCCCCGTTAAATCTTCCGCGCAGACCGACTCGACTAGTGAGCTATTACGCTTTCTTTAAAAGATGGCTGCTTCTAAGCCAACTTCCTAGCTGTCTGAGCCTTTCCACATCGTTTCCCACTTAACATATACTTAGGGACCTTAGCTGGCGGTCTGGGTTGTTTCCCTTTCCACGACGGACGTTAGCACCCGCCGTGTGTCTCCCGTGATTGCACTTGTTGGTATTCGGAGTTTGCATGGGGTTGGTAAGTCGGGATGACCCCCTAGCCCAAACAGTGCTCTACCCCCAACAGTGATACACGAGGCGCTACCTAAATAGCTTTCGAGGAGAACCAGCTATCTCTTGGTTTGATTGGCCTTTCACCCCCAGCCACAAGTCATCCCCTAATTTTTCAACATTAGTGGGTTCGGTCCTCCAGTTGATGTTACTCAACCTTCAACCTGCTCATGGCTAGATCACCAAGTTTCGGGTCTAATCCCAGCAACTATTCGCCCAGTTAAGACTCGGTTTCCCTACGGCTCCCCTATTTGGTTAACCTTGCTACTGAAATTAAGTCGTTGACCCATTATACAAAAGGTACGCAGTCACGGAACACAATGTCCGCTCCTACTGCTTGTACGTACACGGTTTCAGGTTCTATTTCACTCCCCTCACAGGGGTTCTTTTCGCCTTTCCCTCACGGTACTGGTTCACTATCGGTCAATTAGGAGTATTTAGCCTTGGAGGATGGTCCCCCCATATTCAGTCAGGATTTCTCGTGTCCCGACCTACTCGCTTTCACTGTAAAGAAGTTTTTGTGTACGGGGCTATCACCCTGTATCGCGGCACTTTCCAGAGCCTTCCACTAACTTTTAAACAGCTTAAGGGCTGTTCCAATTTCGCTCGCCGCTACTATCGGAATCTCGGTTGATTTCTTTTCCTAAGGGTACTTAGATGTTTCAGTTCCCCTCGTTCGCTTCGTTAAGCTATGTATTCACTTAACGATGACACTAAGTGCCGGGTTGCCCCATTCGGAAATTCCAGGATATAACGCTTGTTATCAACTCCCCTGGACTTATCGCAGATTACCACGTCCTTCATCGCCTCTAATTGCCTAGGCATCCACCGTGCACGCTTATTCACTTAACCATACAACACCTAAAAGGTGTCACTTTAAGCGTTTTTATGAATGTTAATAACATTCAAAAAACACATAAGACAACAAAATCTAGATTTTGTATTTATTTGAGTTTCCAAGACGCTTGCGATTTCTCATATTTTACAATACAAAAAACAACATTCGTTTTTCGTGCACCTAAGAATAATTGAATTAACAATCACTCAATAGATACGTATATTATCCAAAGTATCAGTTTGAATAATATTTATTTTTGCTTTATTCATTTACTAACACCTAAGTGTTAATAAACGAGAACTGTTTATATTTCACTGTGTGAAATACAAACTTTTCGTTTAATTTATCACACCAATCAACACCTGAGTGCCATTGTTTTTGTGTGATAAAAAGAACTTTTATCAGCTTTCCTAATTGTTAAAGAGCAGTGTTAAAAAAACACTTATTAATTATTCTTTATAAAGAACAGTTAATAAGTGCGTCATTATAAGCAGGTTCAATTTTCTTAAATACAGAAAATTAATTTGCGGAGCAAATATAACTTTTATTTATTTAAATAAAAAGTGGTATCCCCAAGGGGATTTGAACCCCTGTTACCGCCGTGAAAGGGCGGTGTCCTAGGCCTCTAGACGATGGGGACATAGAAACTACTTGCGCTTTATCATTTTAATCAAACAATCTGTGTGAACACTCATTGTCCCTAACGTACATTTGCTACGCAAATCTACTAGCGGTTTAAGTTTTTGCTACGCAAATACTTAATGTGTGTCTCTTTACGTAAGGAGGTGATCCAGCCCCAGGTTCCCCTAGGGCTACCTTGTTACGACTTCACCCCAGTCATGAACCACACCGTGGTCATCGCCATCCCCGAAAGGTTAAGCTAATGACTTCTGGTGCAGCCCACTCCCATGGTGTGACGGGCGGTGTGTACAAGGCCCGGGAACGTATTCACCGTGGCATTCTGATCCACGATTACTAGCGATTCCAACTTCACGGAGTCGAGTTGCAGACTCCGATCCGGACTACGACAAACTTTATGAGATTCGCATACCTTCGCAGGCTAGCAACCCTTTGTATTTGCCATTGTAGCACGTGTGTAGCCCATCCCGTAAGGGCCATGATGACTTGACGTCGTCCCCACCTTCCTCCGGTTTATCACCGGCAGTCTCCCTAGAGTTCCCACCATTACGTGCTGGCAACTAAGGATAAGGGTTGCGCTCGTTGCGGGACTTAACCCAACATTTCACAACACGAGCTGACGACAGCCATGCAGCACCTGTCTCAGAGTTCCCGAAGGCACTCTACTATCTCTAACAGATTCTCTGGATGTCAAGGGATGGTAAGGTTCTTCGCGTTGCATCGAATTAAACCACATGCTCCACCGCTTGTGCGGGCCCCCGTCAATTCATTTGAGTTTTAACCTTGCGGCCGTACTCCCCAGGCGGTCTATTTAATGCGTTAGCTTTGAAACCCACGGCATATAGCCACAAACTTCTAATAGACATCGTTTACTGCGTGGACTACCGGGGTATCTAATCCCGTTTGCTCCCCACGCCTTCGCGCCTCAGCGTCAGTCTTTGTCCAGGTGGCCGCCTTCGCCACTGGTATTCCTTCAGATCTCTACGCATTTCACCGCTACACCTGAAATTCTACCACCCTCTACAAAACTCTAGTTAACCAGTTTCAAATGCAGTTCCAAGGTTGAGCCCTGGGCTTTCACATCTGACTTAATTAACCGCCTACGCGCGCTTTACGCCCAGTAATTCCGATTAACGCTCGCACCCTCCGTATTACCGCGGCTGCTGGCACGGAGTTAGCCGGTGCTTCTTCTGCGAGTAACGTCACAGATAGTGGATATTAACCATTACCCTTTCCTCCTCGCTGAAAGTGCTTTACAACCCGAAAGCCTTCTTCACACACGCGGCATGGCTGCATCAGAGTTTCCTCCATTGTGCAATATTCCCCACTGCTGCCTCCCGTAGGAGTCTGGACCGTGTCTCAGTTCCAGTGTGGCTGGTCATCCTCTAAGACCAGCTAGGGATCGACGCCTTGGTAAGCCATTACCTTACCAACTAGCTAATCCCACTTGGGCTCATCTTGTCGCGATAGCATATAAATAGAGGCCACCTTTGGTCCGGAGACATTATGCGGTATTAGCAGTCGTTTCCAACTGTTGTCCCCCGCAACAAGGCAAATTCCCAAGCATTACTCACCCGTCCGCCACTCGTCAGCAAAATAGCAAGCTATTCTCTGTTACCGTTCGACTTGCATGTGTTAAGCCTGCCGCCAGCGTTCAATCTGAGCCATGATCAAACTCTTCAATTTAAAGTTTAATTTGCAGCTTGCGCTGCGACTCAATATAACTGACTAAAACTAATTACTCTTCATCTCCATACCTAAGTACAAAAACAATGAATAACTTATTATTCTGAATAAATAAATTTATTCGTGTGTCACTTTTATTGATGAGCAATCTATTCACGAAGTGAAAAGTTACTGCCTTGTGCTACATAAGCAGCAAAAGGACTTTGATTTTTTTGAAATCACATCAACAATAAGTGTCCACACAGATTGTTTGATTAAATTGTTAAAGAGCGTGCCTTTCGGCGAGGTGCGCATATTACGCTACCTGCAAACGATGTCAAGGGTTAGTTTTAATGTTTTTAATCAACGTGATACATTATTAAAAACTTAACCTCTTTCGTTCTAAATAACCGGACTGACTTGCGTCTTTCCCGTTTCCGTGGGGCGCATTATAGAGATTTTATGAACCTTGGCAAGGGCTTTATTGATGATTATTTCAATAAAATGCGCGAACGATTAATTAACAAGCAAAATGCTGTTTAGTTAGCCGTTATTGTATTGTTTTACTACTGATTAGCTGGTTTATAGATTTTTGAGGGTACAATTTTTTAGTAACGAAGTGAGTTATCACAAAACCAGCCGCCGCCCAGCTAATCGCGATTAATATAATGATGGCTTCATTGGTTATATTAAACTGTTTCGCTATCAATGCACTAGTAATAAAAAAGAGCAGGGGGACAAGGTAGACTAACATGGCACTTTTTATTAAATCATTATTGCTAATATTCAGTTCAACAAACTTATCAACTTCCATTTCCTTTGCATAAGGAATGGTAAATTGAAGTGCTTTATCTGAAAATGTTTTTGATACAACACCCACACCGCAGGTATCATTATTTTGGCATGAGGAGCAAGCTGATTTTGAAATGTATTCAATATGAGCAAGGGTTTTACCCTCACTTTTTTCTATTGCTATTATTTTCCCTTTTTCAGCTACCATTTTTTATTCCACTATTGAAATTGACTCTATTAAACGCTTGGCAGTGGCAACTGGTATTTCACCAATCACATTAATCTCGAAATTGTTTTTTTGATCGGTATATAAAACCGTTGCGCCGCGTTGAATTGTTTTTTGCTGTTGCTCTGATGTTGTTTTTTTAGCTGAGATATAAACAGAAACAGAAACAATACCATCATTTAACATTATGTAGGAAACAGGCTCGTTTTCATACATCACTAATTTATGTTGATCATCTTTCACAATGTTGAAACCAGCAGGCAACCAATCGACTTTCCATAAAGATGCTTGAAGATTAGATGTTTGCGATAAATGGAATAATTCAGGCAGTTTTTGATTACTTAAACTTTCTAACCATGGGTTAACTTGCTCACTGACCTTTAATGAAACAACCATTATCTGGTCGAGAATAATATTTGAACTATTAATCGTATCTAAGCGTAATGGCAAATGGGTATCAAGATCTATCCAAACAATATAACTATAACGATATTGATCTTTACTTATCATCCGTATTGCCATGGCAGTTTTACCCGCAATACGCCCTTTTCCTAAAATAATATACTCGTATGAGTCTAACCCCTTGTCATAATTAAAATTAGCAATATTCGCAAAAACACTTTGGTTGCGAGTAGATTGTAACGTGTAGGGTTGTGAGCCTTGTTCGAAATAACTTATTTTTTGCAAATATTGTAAAGACTCACGCATTGCACCGTTTAAATAACGAAAATAAGCAATTTCTTCCTGGTTAATAACACCATGGAGTAGTTGTTTCGGTTCAACTGTATTTTTTAGGTTATTTAAATATAATATTTCATAATTTAAATTTTTATAGGCTGTTTGCATAAGCTGCAAGTATTCAATGGCCGTTATATTATCTTTTTTGACTGTTTGATCGTTACTCATCTCTGTTGCTTGAACAGAAAATGCGGCACCAGCAATTAATATGAACACAGCCGTAATTAATGTTTTAGAATAGAAGAGCAGTTTCATTATTTACCTTAAGATTGTGTTTACAGCTGTATGTTTTAGGTTAATTAAATTTTTATATGTCATTTACATAAGCTGCAAGTATTCAATAGCACTACCTTAGGGTTGTGTTTGCAGCTGTATTTTTTAGGTTATTTAAATTTTTATATGTCATTTACATAAGCTACAAGTATTCAATAGCACTACCTTAGGGTTGTGTTTGCAGCTGTAATTGATGATCATTTAATAATGCTTCTAATCGGTCATTATGTTTTTTAACTTCCTGTTGCGATTGTTTTTTAGTTGTTTGCAAACTGACCGGATTTGCAGCGCCCAGAGGCACCGTTTTTAACACTTCAAGCCCGGCACTGTTATTTTGAAAGGTTGGTTCAGAAGTAACAAGGCTTGCTAACACCACTACCCCTGCAACAGATGCGGCGATCGCGTATTGTCCAAAACGTTTAACAAAAGAGATAACATTATTTTTACTTTTTTCTGTGGGAGTATCAAGCTCCACAACAGCAGCTATTTTAGTGGGCTGTTCTATCTTAGCCATTACTTGCTGACTAATATCAAAATTAATGAATTGATCCGTAATATCTCCACGCATCACATCACCAATTAAATGATAACGAGAAAATAGCTCCTGTTTATCTTTATTAATCAGTAGTTCATCAATTAACTTCTCATCAATAAATTCATTATCAACAATCGCTGACAGTTGTTCATTCACATCTTTCATTTTGCTTCCCAATTAATCTTCTGCTAATAGAGGTTTCAGATGCTTATCTATCATTTCACGAGCTCTAAAAATACGAGATCGAACTGTGCCGATAGGACAATCTTCGATAATTGCTATTTGCTCATAACTCATACCCTCAATTTCCCTAAACGTAATCGCAGCTTTTAGTTCTGAGGGTAATTCATTAATAGTTGTTAAGATTACTTTCTTTACTTCCTGAGATCTTAATATTCCCTCAGGACTGTCAACTTCCCTTAACGCATCACTACCATCAAAACTATCAGCCTCCATTGCATCGATATCAGATGCTGGCGGTCGACGGCTTTGACTTGTTAAATAATTTTTGGCTGTATTAACGGTAATTCTATATAGCCAGGTATAAAAGGCACTCTCTCCACGAAAAGAGGGGAGGGAGTTGTGCACTTTGATAAATACCTCTTGTGCTACGTCTGCAATATCGCCAGTATTGCGCACATAACGCGTTAAAATATTTGCAACTCGAGTTTGGTATTTTCTAACTAACAATGTAAAAGCAACTTGATCCCCGTTCTGAATACGCCGAACCAGTTGTAAATCTAAATCTCGCTCACTCATTAGGGCTTCTCTACCTATTAATAATGTTGGTGAGCCCTATTAGCACCCACACTTATGACTTTGAATAAAAAATAAAGTTCCGAAAAAATGAAAAAAATTAATTTTTTGGACTGACTTCGTCTTTAATATACCTAAAGTAGTTGAAAAGTATAGATTCTCATTTTAAAGTGACTGATATCAAAATTAAATTTATACTAAAAAACGATCTTAATAACAGAGCATATAACGCTATGACAGAAAGTAAATCAATAAGTGAAAAGCAACATACTTGTGACGTCCTGATTATTGGCGCTGGCGCTGCCGGGCTTTCATTAGCGCTAAAGCTCGCCCCGCACGCCAGAATCAATGTATTAAGTAAAGGTAAGCTTTCTGAAGGCTCAACCTTATACGCCCAAGGGGGCGTTGCTGCTGTTTTTTCCGATGACGATAGTATTGAAGCCCACGTCAAAGACACATTAATCGCAGGCGCTGATTTATGTGATGAAGAAGCGGTTCGCTTTACCGTCAGTAATGCTAAAGAGAGCATTCAATGGTTAATTGATACCGGGGTTGGTTTTGATACTGAAATTAATGACGATGGACAAGCACAATACCACCTCACGCGAGAAGGCGGGCATTCTCATCGCCGTATTCTTCACTCTGCTGATGCGACGGGAAAAGAGATAGAAACAACTTTACTCAGCGCCGTCAAAAAACATAAAAATATCAACCTGATGGAGGGTTATAATGCGGTTGATTTAATCACTAGCCGACAATTAAACCTACCGGCAAACCGCATTATAGGCGCTTATGTCTGGAACCGTAAAGCCGAGCGAGTTGAAATCATTAAGGCGAATTTTGTAACATTGGCAACAGGCGGTGCCAGTAAAGTTTATCAGTATACCAGTAATCCCGATGTCTCCAGCGGTGATGGTATTGCTTTAGCCTGGCGCAGTGGCTGCCGTATTGCCAATATGGAGTTTAATCAGTTTCATCCTACCTGCTTATACCATACCGATGCTAAAAACTTTTTGTTAAGTGAGGCGCTCCGTGGAGAAGGTGCTTATCTGCGGCGGCCCGATGGCACTCGCTTTATGCTTGATTTTGATGAGCGTGCAGAGCTCGCTCCCCGTGACATTGTTGCACGGGCAATAGATTATGAGATGAAACGTTTAGGTGCAGATTGTATGTATTTAGACATTAGCCATAAATCCAAAGAATTCATCGTTAAACACTTTCCAACTATTTATCATCGCTGCTTATCACTGGGTATTGATATGGCCGAGCAACCAATACCTATTGTACCCGCAGCCCATTATAGTTGTGGCGGAGTAATGATCGATCACCATGGACAAACGGATATAGATGGATTATATGCGATTGGAGAAGTCTCTTATACCGGCTTGCATGGCGCAAACCGCTTGGCCTCTAATTCGTTATTAGAGTGTATTGTTTATGCACACGCCTGCGCCAAAGATATTATTAACCGAATTCCTTTTTATAAAGAACGTAAATTTGCAAAAATTCCTGACTGGGATGAGAGTCAAGTAGATGATTCAGATGAAGCAGTGGTCATTCAGCACAACTGGCATGAACTGCGATTATTTATGTGGGATTATGTCGGTATTGTTCGAACCGACAAACGTCTAGAACGTGCTCTGCATAGGGTGCAGTTATTGCAGCAAGAAATTGATGAATATTACGGTAACTTTAAAGTAAGCAATAACCTTCTGGAACTTAGAAATTTAGTACAAGTTGCTGAAATAATAATAAAAAGTGCAATGAAACGAAAAGAAAGCCGAGGTTTACACTACAATCTTGATTATCCTGAACAACTGGACAATCCAAAACCCACTATTCTCACTCCTGAAAAAAGCTGTTAACCATCACTACTGCCCGATTTTAATTAATCGGGCTAATAACCGGTACTCATCTTCTTTAACGGCATCTTTGTAAATTACAATAAACTTCTTAGAGCGCTTTTTTTGGGTGATTAAGTTTGATAAATCAGTAGGCCTGCTTTGCAAATGAATAAATAAGCAAAAACCATTATAAAAGGAAGAGGCACCAATTTCCGCGCTGATCAGCTGCTTATTCGCTAATACAACCTCCATTTTTCCTGTATCACTTAATTTTATATTGTAAGTATCGGCATAGGATTTTTTCCCGCCATAAGCCGCAATCACCAGTAAAAATAAAGACAATGTAATGCTTAGCCAAGTTAATTCAACAACCAGCAGTAATAATAGAATAAGGGAAGAGTACAAGGTAAAAACAAAAACACCTCGGTAGATAGAGGTGTTTACGGAAATATTATACTTTAACGCGCTTGAGTATGACATCGATGATCTTCGCCTGTTCGGCATCGGGACAGCTTTTATGGCCCATAAACCAGGCAAATAAATCCGGATCTTCATTGGTCAATAAACGTTCAAAAGTCAGCTGCTCAGAATAAGATAAGTCATCATAAGCTTCCTTCACAAAAGGGATAAATAACACATCGAGCTCTAACATACCTCGGCGACATGCCCATAATAAACGCGATTTATTGACGGCTTCAGCCATTTTTTTGCTTTCCTATTTAAAATAAAGTGCATATGCCCATGGTACTTCAAAATGCAAAGTCAGCAAGAAAAATTGTGCTGAGATGCTAGGCATAAAATTGAAGTATAGTTATTCTACATAGCGATTTTATAACAACGCAGATTGGCACAATTTTCCTTGCCCTAAGGGTCGCAAGGTCAAAAACCAGCGCTGCGTTGCACCAATCGAAAAGGGAATAACCATTACCTCATGTTGCGTCTTGGTCTGATCGAAGACCTTGCGCCTGACAAAGCATGTTGAAGTAACATGGGTATAAATACCCAAATTACTTGAAAATGCATCTTCAAGTAATTTAGGTATACATCATAACAATAATAAATTATTAACAGCAACTACTGACAAATTATGTTGTGAGCTATACCATAGTAAAATATCATAACCGTATAGAGATGAGGCATAAAATGTTTAAACTTAGTCAACTCAATAATATTAGCCAGCTGCCCGACTTAGTCCTATGCCCGCTAACTAGCTGGGACTTACTTAGCGTAACAGGTGAAGATCGTATCACCTTCTTACAAGGACAGCTCACATGTGATTTGACGATTTTAAAACCAGGAGAGCAAACACTGGCCGCGCAGTGTAACCCGCAGGGAAAAGTTTGGAGTATTTTTCGAGTTGTTGTCTTAAATGATAGAATTTTACTCATTCAGCCGAAATCAGTAACGGCAAAACAGCTACCTGAATTACAAAAATACGCGACCTTTTCGAAAGTTGAAATAAAAAAAGAAACTGAATACCAATTATTGGGTTTAGCCGGCTGCAAATCTGCTGCAAATATTGCTAAGAATTTCAATATATCAGCCACTCATGAAGAGAGTCACCTGCTAGATGATGATCAGGGCGTTATCATCAAACAACCCTATCCATCATTACGTTATTTGATGATTGTAAAAAACCAGCAAGCAACACAGTTAACTGAAGACCTAAAAGATCAGGCCAGTGTTTATGATGATAGTTTATGGAATGCGATGAATATTGCTGCAGGCATCGCCTTTATCGAGGAAGAAACATCTGGATTGTTTATTCCTCAAATGCTCAATCTACAGGCTCTTAATGGTATCAGTTTCACTAAAGGTTGTTATATTGGTCAAGAAACCATTGCTCGGACAAAATACAGAGGAGCAAACAAACGGGCACTCTTTATTCTCACTGGCCGAGCAACTGAAGCGCCCAAAGCAGGACAAAATGTAAAAGTTTTATTAAACAATAATTGGAAGCGTGTTGGTACTATCATATCCGGATGCCAATACGGCGATGGACATATCGAAGTATTAGCCATTTTGCCAAAAAACAGTGAGTCAGAGAGTGTTTATCAAATACAAGGTATAGAAGGTTCAACCCTTTATTATGCCCCTCTACCCTATCAAATAGACGATTAATAACTCAGCTAAAACGCACAACAGGTAAGAAATATGTTTTTTTATTACTGTTGTGCGTTTACTTCTTAAGCCTTACCCACAAGCTAATTGACTTTAAATTGCTATTGTGTATAAAAAATTGATATTTACCACCGCACTAAAAAATGCTAAGCTTATCACACTTTCATTTACTCCCTTGTTCATTGATTGATGAAATGGGTAGCAGGCTCTCTGTTGAATCCAGAAATAAAAAGATTACGTGATAAAGCTGACGAATTAACTCGCCTGCGAATACAATCAGCTGAATTATTGATGAATGCAGACACTCTTACTGTGTTTCGTACTTTCCCTCTTTTATTGCATTATAATCACCCCAGCCTTCCAGGATATACCAAGGGTGATACTCCCACTGGCATACATCAATTTAATGTCAATAAAAAACAGAAAAAACAACTGGCTGAATTATTTCCCTATCAAGAAGAGCCACAAAAAAAAGCGCAAGCAACTAACTTAATAACAAAACCCACAGACTTGAAAATACAACTTAATAACTTATTATCATTTCAAGATGAACCACAAAAAAAACCTCAGCAAGCAGATCTAATTGGTTTATATGCGATGGGCAGTACAGCCTCAATAGGTCAATCCTCCGAAAGTGATCTGGATATTTGGATTTGTTATCCCCACCAGATGGATAAACAACGTGTCCAACTATTAAAAAATAAATCTTGGTTAATAACCCATTGGGCTGAAGGTTATGGGGTTGAACTTAACTTTTTTTTAATTCCCGATAACAAGTTTCGCATTGATAATAAATCCGATATGACCATGGATGCCTGTGGTACTTCTCAGCATTTATTGTTACTTGATGAATTTTATCGCACTGAACTGCATATCGCTGGAAAACGCATTTTATGGTGGCAAGTCCCCTTTGAACATGAAAAAAATTACAATGAATATGTGAAAAAGCTCTATGATAACGGTGGATTAAATCCCGATGACTGGCTAGATCTCGGCGGATTTGACCGTATCCCAGCTGAAGAATATTTTGGCGCAACACTTTGGCAACTTTATAAGGGCATAGATACGCCCTATAAAGCAGTATTAAAAACCATTCTTATGGAAGCTTACTCTTGGGAATACCCTAATACTGAACTGATTGCATTATATTATAAAAAACGCTTTCAAGAACAACAGACGGATCTTGAATATCTTGATCCCTATTGCTTAATGTTGGAAAAAGTCACCTCGTATTTAAATAAGATTAACGACTTTAAACGCCTTGAAGTGGTACGCGCTTGTTTTTATCTAAAAACGGAAGAAAATCTTTCAAAAATTTGTACTCTTAATCCTCCAACCTGGCGGCGCCAAGTGTTAACTAAATTTGTTAATCGGTGGGACTGGAATAAGGATCATATTGCAGACTTAGATAATCGAAAAAAATGGAAAGTGAGAGCGGTCAGTAACGCCAAAGATATATTGCTTGATACTTTGATGGCAAGTTACAGCAAATTACTCCGCTTCGCGCGTGATAATAATATTGAAGGTTCAATCAGTGCGGAAGATTTGGGTATACTGTCGCGCAAACTTTATGCTGCACACGAAAGTCTGCCGGGTAAAGTAGACTTAATTAATCCTAAAATATCACCGGATCTATCGGAGCCCGATCTAAGCTTTATTCAAGTGCCTAAGAATAGAAAAAATGCGGCCGGGTGGTACCTGTATAACTGCTCTCTCGACAGCTTTACCCTGATCAACACCCCAACATTAATGTATGCTAAATATATTGCCAAGTTAGTTGCCTGGTGCCATATGAATGGATTGTACGAAGAAGAGACGCAATTACATCTCTATAATCAAGGGTCTGACCTTGTTGATAAAAAACTAAACCAGTTTATTCAAGATCTTTACTCTGTTTTTCCTATTTATATTCCCAAAGCAAGCAACAATGCATTAAGCCGACCTTGTGAGATTAAACACTTAACCATTTTTCTAAATCTTGAAAGGGATCCTACTCGCCACTGGGAAAGTACCTCTGAAAGTGAAGATGATCAACAGGGGGATATATTTTCTTACGGCGAAGATAAAGAATGTTTAATTGGCAGTATTGACCTTATTTATCGAAACTCCTGGAATGAGGTGCGCACCTTACACTTTAATAGTAATCAATCCGTTATTGATGCCCTTCATACTATTTTGGGGAAAATGCATCAAGGGGCATGTCCTCCGGAGCAAATAGACTTATTTTGTTACAGTTGCCAGTTTCAAGCGCAAATAAGTCAGGCATTTAAATCAAAACTAAATGAATACATACAGTTACGTTTGGATTCTCTTAGTCAGCGATCCGTACAAACATTAAAAACAGGCGAAGAAAATTTTGCCTTTTACTTTGAACAAACTGGCGTTTCAGTACAACATTTAAAAAACCTTGTTGATATTTACAGCCATATCTCCAATAAAAAAGTATCCAATAGTGCCCTTAATTTAAAAAACACCTATTTTGATAAAACAGTCTCCATTATTGGCTCACATATCAGTGAAGGTATCGTTCAGTTCTTTTTTGAAAATTACCATGATGGTTTTAATGTTTATATTGCCAATGCTGATAATGAGATAGAAACACTGCATAGTTTTACGGGCGGTAAAGATGATTTGGTACAAAACGTAAATCGATTTTATGCTTCAAATAACAATGAAATGAACAAACAGGATGACAGAATCAACTTCAACTTACCGCAGTTTTATGAAATTGAATTATCCGACAATAAAGAGCTTATTTTATCGTCATTTACCAGTACAACTAAAGAAAATGAGCCATAGACATCTAGCCCTCTTTACGTATAGATTGCCAAAATAAGCAACAAAAGGTAAAATAACCTTTCTAGTTTTATGGGGTAATAAAGATGTCGACGAAATGGAATGGTGAATATATCAGCCCTTATGCTGAACACGGTAAAAAAAGTGAGCAAGTAAAAAAAATAACAGTCTCTATCCCCACGAAAGTCCTTAAAATATTGACCGACGAGCGCACCCGTCGTCAAGTAAATAACTTGCGCCATGCCACTAACAGTGAGTTATTATGTGAAGCATTCTTACATGCGTACACTGGACAACCGCTGCCGGAAGATGGGGACCTTGATAAAAATCAAGCCACAGGCATTCCGGAAAGCGTTAAAAAGTTAATGAAAAAATAGAAAATTAAACTGTGCAGATGATCAGCCTGCAATTCACTGCTTCTACGCAGTTTAACGCTTTATTTATGATTAACTTTGTTGCAGCTGCCTGTATAAAAATGGCCATTGAGTATTAAAATATTGGGTTGGTTTCTGTTTAAATTGACTACGTACAAATTGGCTCATACGCCCTTCAACGTAAGCAAGTAATAAGTTCGCGACGATAGCCTCGTCAATACTCAGTTTACCGCCATCAAAAATTGCTTTTTCCCTCAGGATCAGTTTAAGTTGTGACTCTAACTTTGAAAAAACATGTTCAATACGGGTCTGCAGGCGCTCATTCTCCCCTAATAAAGCATCCCCGGTTAAAATGCGCGTAATACCCGGATTTTGCTCTGCAAAACCTAATAAAAAATATAATATATGCTCAATACGTACAAATGTTTGTTTTTGCTGTTCTTTAATTAAATTTATTTGCGTAAAAATAGTTGATTCAATGTAATCAATTAACCCTTCGAACATACGCGCTTTACTTGGAAAATGACGATATAACGCGGCTTCCGAAACGCCAACTTCAGCTGCTAATTTTGCAGTTGTAATACGCTGACCAGGTTGACTTTCAAGCATTTTAGCCAATGCGTGTAAAATATCTTCCTTGCGATTTACTTTCTTTTTGGTTGTTTTTGCCAGCATAATCTACAACTTCCTTTGTCGTTTTAAACTAAAATTAATGTTTCCCTGAGTGACCAAATCCACCCTCTCCTCGTTCTGAGCTCTTAAACTCATCAACAATTTCGAATGTTGCCTGTACAACAGGTAAAAAAACCAACTGCGCTAATCGCTCTCCCGGCTCAAGGCGGAAACTTTCTGTGCTGCGATTCCAACAAGAAACCATTAGCGGACCTTGATAATCAGAATCAATTAAACCCACTAAATTTCCCAAAACGATACCATGCTTATGACCCAATCCAGAGCGCGGTAAAATGGTAGCCGCAAGTCCAGGATCGCTAATATGGATTGCAATACCCGTTGGAATTAGTTGTGTTTCTCCAGGCTTAATAATTAAGGCCTGATCAATACAAGCACGCAAATCCATCCCAGCAGATCCCGCCGTCGCATGCTCAGGAAGCGGGAATTCCTTACCAATGCGAGGATCGAGAATTTTAAGCTCTATCTGTTTCATTATTTAAATCCTTTATTTTTCAAAGCGTATTGTTGGCTTATTATTTTAAGTAGCTGGCTGGCAACCGCCTTTTTATCGGCAAGCGTTATATCAAATCGTTCTTCGCTAGAAAATACGCTTAATGCATTTTTTTCACTATTAAAACCTTGGCCATTTTTTGCAACATCATTTGCTGCAATTAAATCTACATTTTTACGTTTTAATTTATCTTTTGCATAAACTTCAAGATGCTGCGTTTCCGCAGCAAAAGCCACGCAGAAAGGACGATTTTGATGATTTGAGACATCTTTAATAATATCCGGATTTTTTACTAACTTAATAGTTAACTCATCAATACCTGGCTGTTTTTTCATTTTTTGCTCAGCGACCGTCTCTGCTCTATAGTCGGCAACAGCCGCACAAGCAATAAAGATATCGCAGTTCTTAAGGCCAGATAAACTGGCCTGATGCATCTCTAATGCACTTGTCACATTCAATCGAGTCACCCCGTTCGGCGTGCTCAACTGCACAGGGCCACTAATTAAAGTAACATTTGCCCCAATTTTTTGTGCCACTTCAGCCAATGCAAAACCCATTTTACCGGAACTATGGTTACTGATGTAACGCACAGGATCTAATGCTTCCTGAGTAGGTCCTGCAGTAATGGTGATATTGACACCCGTAAAATAGCTGTTTTTATCACTAAAATAATCCATCACCTTTTCCACAAGGTCCGCCGGATTAAGCATTCTGCCGGGCCCTATATCGCCACAGGCTTGCGCGCCTTGTCCTGGCCCCCAAATCATCACCCCACGCTGCTTTAATACGCTGATATTGTCTTGTGTTGCCTGTGCTAGGTACATTTGCTGATTCATTGCCGGCGAAACGGCAATAGGAGAGGATGTCGCTACACATAACGTCGTTAATAAGTCATCCGCCATGCCCGCACGTAATCGAGCGATTAAATTTGCAGTGGCAGGCGCAAGCAAAACAAGATCCGCCCATCTGGCCAACTCGATATGCCCCATCCCGGATTCTGCATTGGGGTCTAACAAATCATCGGCGACAGCGTGTCCGGAGACAGCCTGCATAGTGAGTGGTGTGATAAACGCTTTCGCCGAAGAGGTCATTACAATACGGACATCTGCCCCCTGATCTTTTAAACGGCGCGTTAATTCTGCACATTTATACGCAGCAATGCCACCGGCAATACCAAGTAATATTTTTTTCCCGCTTAAAATATGATGTTCAGACATTTACGAGACTCAATATAACAAATAAGAAGAACATAGAATAGCAAAGTAATTAAGCAAAATGTGAATAAATCGACGAGATTTAGTCGCAATTTAATGGCTGCGCTATACTTATCAAAAATTGGCTTAATAGCAATTTATTGACTGCCTTTCCCGTATTCACTGCCACTTAGCTATAGCCGTAATAGTTAATTATCGGAATATTAGATCATGACAAAATTAAAAGACTGGCCCAATCAGGAAAGACCGAGAGAAAAATTGCTGCAAAAAGGCACAGCGGCCCTTTCTGATGCTGAACTGCTTGCTATATTTTTACGTACGGGTTGCCGTGGTGTCGACGTCGTCACACTCTCCAAACAACTGCTAAGTCAATTCGGCTCCTTACATGCTTTATTTGCTGCATCAGAATCAGATTTTTGTGAAAAAAAAGGGCTAGGACAGGCAAAATATGTGCAATTACAGGCCGTCCTTGAAATGTCCAGCCGCTATTTACAAGAACCCTTAAGTAAAGGTAACGCCTTAACCAGCGCCGCACAAACTAAAGCCTTCTTAATCGCTAAAATGCACAATTTACCCTACGAGGTATTTGCGGCCATATTATTAGACACACAACATCGTATTATTCGCTTTCATGAGTTTTTCTTTGGTTCAATCGACTGCGCAACAGTCCACCCTCGAATCATTGCGCAAAAAGTATTATCTGAAAATGCCGCGGCAATTATACTGGTCCATAATCATCCTTCCGGCGATCCGTCAGCAAGCGAAGCGGACAAAATGATCACCCAAAAAATCGTTTCTGCACTGCAATTAATAGACGTCCGAGTTTTAGATCATTTGGTCGTTGGGCACAAAAAATGTACATCATTTGCAGAAAATGGATGGATTTAAGGTATAAATTCAGAGTTTTGTTGATCTTTCATACTCAATCATGTATAAAATGCGCCCTCGACGCCTTTGGCGACGGCTAAAAAAGGTGTTCGACTATTTTGCTCGAGTAAAACTATTATTTGGAGAATCACGACATGTCTAGAGTATGTCAAGTTACAGGCAAGCGTCCAGCTGTTGGTAACAATGTATCACACGCAAAGAACCGGACAAGACGTCGTTTTTTACCTAACCTGCAAACACACCGTTTCTGGGTAGAAAGTGAAAACCGTTTTGTGAAACTACGCCTAACTACTAAAGGGATGCGTATCATCGATAAAAAAGGTATTGATTCAGTATTAACTGATATCCGTGCCAAGGGTGAAAAAGTTTAAGGAGCTTTAAAATGCGTGATAAAATTCGTTTAAATTCAAGTGCTGGTACTGGCCATTTTTATACTACTGATAAAAATAAAAAGACTATGCCTGAAAAGTTTGAGATCAAAAAGTTTGATCCTGTTGTACGTAAGCATGTTATGTACAAAGAAGGCAAAATCAAGTGATCTTGATTTAGTCTGCAAAAACCCAGTTTATACTGGGTTTTTTTATACCTAAAAAAGCTCAAATCTCAAAGAATAAGCGACAAATCGACCTTCTGTAAACTATACCCCTCTTCCATAAATAGTCTTGATAATGATTAATTTTAAGATCTCATTCACTCCTGTTTTCTGACATGGAAATAGAGATTGCCTGATCCAGATTAAATACCAAAGCAATTAAGACGACCGACCACCTAGATAAAACAGCATAGATTTTAGCCAAGGAATCAGTACACTGATAATATCAGTTCAAAGAGAGAATTTTTATGCCAGAATTACCGGAAGTAGAAACCAGCAGAAAAGGGATCAGCCCGCATCTTATTAATAAATCGGTCCAGAATGTTGTGCTGCGGCATACTCAATTACGCTGGAAAATACCGCAGGATTTATTATCGGACATTAAAGATAAAATATTACTTTCAATCGATCGCCGTGCTAAATACCTGCTGTTCAACTTCACCAGTGGCACCTTGTTAATTCACCTGGGCATGTCGGGCAGTTTACGAATTTGCCCATTGAATAGCCCGCCAAAAAAACATGACCATGCCGATCTTATTTTCGCAGATTGTTTATTACGCTATACCGATCCACGCCGTTTCGGGGCCATTTTATGGTTGGGTTTAACGCCGGAAGACTCGCCTCTATTAAATAAACTCGGTCCTGAGCCGCTCAATGATGATTTTAATGCGAAGTATTTATACCAGCAGGCGACTAAACGAAAACTGCCGGTAAAACAATTTATTATGGATCAAAAAGTCGTAACGGGTGTGGGTAATATCTATGCGACGGAAGCCTTATTTAATAGTGGCATCTCGCCAATAAGGGCGGCCGGCAATATCTCTGAAAAACGCTATCAAATATTAGTTACTGAGATTAAAGAAATTTTACAGCAAGCGATAAAACAAGGCGGCACCACCCTGAAAGATTTTGTCGGTAGTGATGGTAAACCTGGCTATTTTCAACAGACGCTACAGGTTTATGGTAAAACAGGTCAGCAATGCCCTAGCTGCGAAACCCCTTTAAAAGCTGTTAAATTAGCCGCAAGAGCCAGTGTGTATTGTCCGGAATGCCAGAGCTAGCTTCCTTGTTGATTGTTTTCATCTAATATACCAGCATAAACGAGCCGTATTGGCCTGCAGTAAGCTTTCGCTTGCGGATGCTTACCTTAACTTTTATTAGTAGTATTTCGCCCCTGACGGCGTGTAGACGATGAGAAACCTAAACGCAGTTTCGCACTTCGAGGGAATTATTTCCCCTTAACAGCAAGAGACTGTGAACTTAAAATATCTAGCCGCATTGGTTTGTAATAAACTTTCGCTTGATAGCTAATGGTTAAACTTTTATTGTTGGGGAACCACAACATAGCTAAACCACAACATAGCCACCCATAATTATTGGCGAATATTTGCGCATTGGTCTAATCTTTAGTTACCTTTATTTACGGAACCACAACATAGCCACCCATAATTATTGGCGAATATTTGCGCATTGGTCTAATCTTTAGTTACCTTTATTTACTGCAGGTAATAAATGATGGCCCAACCAAGAAAAACAATAGTGAGCTTAGATGACACTCCTTACTATCATTGTTGCTCACGTGTTGTTCGTAAAGCATTCTTATGTGGCATTGATAGCACGACAGGTGAAAACTATGAACATCGTCGAGTGTGGGTTGACGCTCGCATTATTGAGCTTGCCACTATCTTTGCGATTGATATCTGTTCTTATGCCGTCATGAGTAATCACCTGCATGTTGTCCTTAAGGTGAATGCCGATAAAGCCGTAAACTGGTCTGATAAAGCAGTGCTTGTTCAGTGGCATAAAGGCTTTAAGGGCACGTTACTGACGCAAAAGTTTGTTAAAGGTGAAGACCTTAGTACGTTTGAGCTCAAAACCGTTAATGAGTGCATTACCGAATATCGTCATCGCTTAATCGACATCAGTTGGTTTATGCGATCACTCAGTGAGCCGATTGCCAGACAGGCCAACAAAGAAGATAGCTGTACCGGCAGATTCTGGGAAGGACGCTTTAAATCCCAGGCATTACTTGATGAAACAGCCGTATTAGCTTGTATGGCATATGTTGATTTAAACCCCATTCGCGCCAAAATGGCGACAACACCTGAAACTTCAGATCACACCAGCATCCAACGCCGAATTCACTCCGCCATAAAAGGTGAGCAACCAGCAGAATTACTGCCGTTTGTAGGTGATGAATGCCTTAATATGCCCGACGGGCTGATGTTCAGTGTGAAGGATTACATTGCGCTTGTTGAAGATACCGGTCGAATCATACGAGAAGATAAGCGCGGTGCCATTAGTTCAAACAGTCAAGATATCCTCAATAGACTTAACATTCCTGCAGATAACTGGCTTAAAATCACCATCGAATTTGGTCATTTATTTAAAGGGGCGGTAGGTGCCTTACCGGCATTAACTGAATACTGTGAACATTTAGACCGAAAGCGACGCCACGGCGCAGCAAACTGCCAACGCTGGTTGTGTGGTTAAAGCTTTATTTTTCAATTACCTGTCAGTCATCCCTCGTTTGATTAAAATCAAGCTTCTTCTGTTGGTTTAAAACAGCCATATTCCTCATATTTCATAATCTACAACCCCATTTACTGAAAAAAAAGTTCAATTGGTGTGTATCAATCGTCATCAAAGACTACCGCAATGAATATTGAAAGAAGCTATTCTATTGGTTAGAAAAATGGGTGGCATAATTATGTTATGAAAGACAGTTTAGTTTTATGAGCGGGCTAAGCTCTGCGTGCACTTTTTTTCTGCTAGACTTGGCTCTGCACAGTCCAAGCTGGTGCGTTAAGAAGTTATTCTGCTCTAACAGAGCATTAGGTTAATCAATTGATTTTGTTAAAGAAAGGGAAGGAATTAATTGTGAAAAAAAGGCTCCTAAATGAATTCAGAAACCTTTATATAGAACCAGAAGAACTAGTCGCATTAAATGCTTAACGGATTAGCATTAACAAAAACCAGCTGATTTATCGCTCACTTAAAAAACTCGGGTTTTTCTTATCATACTTTGCTCAAAACACCTTAAGATTCAACCAAAGTTGAACTCAAAAGATCAACAGACTCGAGTAATTCCCTAAAAACAGCATCAAGCGTGGCCACAATAAAGTCAGCTTCTTTTTGGGTTAACGTTAATACCGGACACAAACATAAGGTATTATTAAAATGTGTGAAGGAACGGTTAGTGCGGCCTATAATCAGTCCTTTTTTCATACACATACCTGCAATTTTTATAGCCACTTCTTCAGCTACCGGTTTTTTTGTTTTGCTATCACTAATCAGCTCAATACCAAGCAGCAACCCTTTACCACGCACATCACCAATAACAGAGTACTTGTCCTTAAGAGTAACCAGCTGTTTTAGCAAGTAATCACCCATTTGGGCACTATTATTAACAAGATTTTCTCGTTCTAATATTTGCAAATTAGCTAAAGCAGCGGCGGGTCCGGCTGTACAGCCTGCATAAGTACTGACATCTCTAAAATAGGCTGCGCGGTCACTACTATCGGCAATAAACTCATCAAATAAGGCTTCTGTGGTAACCACACAGGATATGGGTGCATAGCTTGATGCTATCCCCTTAGCAAGGGTTACAATATCGGGTTTAATGCCATAATGCTGATAACCAAACCATTTACCCGTTCGACCCATTCCACAAACGACTTCATCCATGTGTATAAGCACATTGTATTTTTTACAAATTTCCATAACAGCTGGCCAATAACCTTCTGGTGGAGTAATCACACCTCCACCAGCAGTGATAGATTCAAAAACAACAGCACCTACCGTGTCCGGTCCTTCACGCAGAATAACTTTTTCAAGCTCATTAGCGGCTAAAACGCCATAGTTGCTGACATCACCAAACTGACTTCTGTACTCGCAGCAATGAGGAAACTCCACAAAGCCTGGAACAAATGGCCCATAATGCATACGCCGTTCTTCTTGGCCCGTTGCACTTAGTGCCGCAATAGTCGTGCCGTGATAATCCCGATCGCGATACAATATTTTATGTTTCTTACCACCATGCTTTTGCTGGGCAATTTGACGCACAATTTTAAACGCTTTTTCATTTGCTTCCGAACCTGAACTGGCGTAATAAACACGACTCATTCCGGGCATTTTTTCTAATAATTTTTCAGCGAATTCAGCAGCTGGCGCGGTACCTGCGGTGCTGGCAAAAAAATTTAATTTGAGTACTTGATCGCGGATCGCATCTGCTATTTCTGTTCGGCCATAACCCACATTCACACACCAAACACCACCGGAAGATGCGTCAAGATAACTGTTACCCTTTGCATCCCAGACGCGTGATCCCACCCCTTTCACCATTACTAGCGGGTCTTGATGTTTTAACACGCTATGCTGGCTTAAGTGATGCCATACATGATTGCGGTCTTTTTCTATTATCTCTGATGCTGGTAACGCCATGATACCCATAATTATCTCCTGCAATAAGTGCCAATTACTATGTAATAACACTAACGTAATAATCGGCGACCTCCCTAGAACCAGCCCCTTTAATTGATGGAGCCAGCGGTTTTACCAGTCTGCTGATTTGGGTTTTTGGAACCACAATTGCCTTTAATTGGCTCTTATGCCGGTAAGCTAATATTGCAATAGTGACAGCTGTATTCAACAATCAGTTAAGGATAAAAAGTGGAACAAATTTGGTTGCTCATTCCTGTGGTTATTTTTGCGGCAGTGGTACGAGGCTTTAGCGGATTTGGTTTTGCTGCGATTGCAGTCGTTGGATTCAATGTCTTTTTAGCACCCCAGCAGAGTGTCGCCATTGTATTATCTTTAGATCTTATCTGCAGTATGAACCTATGGCGGCAAGCGTTAAAACAAGCCGATTTCACCACCCTGAAAAGACTTGTTTGCGGATCATTATTAGGTATTCCACTAGGCTACGCCTTGTTAATGTTAATGCCGACAGAAATACTTAAGATACTAATTTGTATTACTATTCTTTTTTTCTGTGTGCTTTTACTGTCTGAGTATAGACCTTTTAATACAGATAAAACCGGCACTAAAATCGGTTTTGGTCTGGCCTCTGGTGCTGGAACGGCAAGTGCTTCGGTTGGTGGCCCTATGATTGTATATTATATGTTATCAAGTAACTTAAGCACGAGCTCACAGCGGGCGACAATGATTTTGTTTTTTATCGCCAGTGAGGCCTTCACCATCATTGCACTTATTGCCGGAGGGGTTGTTGACAGTACACTACCCAACGCTCTGCTAATACTTGTTATCCCGACGCTTTTTTCGGTGCATTTTGGACAATATTTATTTAACCGCAAACCACCACAATCTTTAAAAAGCTTTGCCTTACCTGTCCTGATAGCCGTCGCATTGTTTGGTATCATCAATGCCACTTTAACTCTGCTGAGATAAGCCCTTCACCTAGTTGCTCTAATAACAAAGCTGCCCTGAAAAACAGACTAAAGCACCGTTAAATGCGCTTTACTTTAATCAAGTGATCAGATTTAATGGCGGTCTTATTGGCGTGGTAACTGGCACGATCCATAATAATAATCGCATACTCTGCAGGGTGTGCTCCGCGCACCGATTACCGCACTTATGGTGCATAGAATGCACCCTACCGATAACATAATACCCATTCCATTAATTAACCTCTTGAACAAAGTTCGTAGGGTGTGCTCCGCGCACCGATTACCGCTACTTGTGGTGTATAGAATGCACCCTACCGATAACATAATACCCATTCCATTAATTAACTTCCCATGTCGATTCAATCTCTTTAACAGGGTGTTTACACTTTCTAGATCACTGATAAAAATATTCCACGCACGCTCCCTAAAAAACATTGGGATACTGATGCTGTTAGTTGAATCAAGTCAGCACAGATAAATATCAGCGGGATTAAGAGATAAAAATGATGGTCTTATTGGCGTGCCAACTAGCACAGCCCATGATAATAATCGCATAGTCCGTAGGGTGTGCTCCACGGACCTATTACCGTTACTTGTGGTGCATAGAATGCACCCTACCGATAACATAATACCAAGGTCAAAAAGCAGACTTAAAAAAGGGCTTATTTATAGGAACAGTCAGCATAGTAAAAAGCCCACTACTGCAAAGGCAGTAGTGGGCAATAAAAGATAATTTAGGTTAGTTGTAACCCTTCCAGGGGATCAGTTTTGCTTCCAAATAACGCATCAGTAAATCAAAGCAGTAGGCAATGATCCCGATCACTAAAATACCCGCGATAACCACATCCGTTACTAAAAACTCCGAGGCATTAAGCACCATAAAACCGATACCTTGTTCTGCAGCCACCATTTCAGCAGCCACTAAGGTTGTCCAGCCAAATCCAATGGCGATACGCATACCGGTCATTATGTCCGGCATTGCACCACGAGCGATAACTTGGGTAACTACCTGCCATGGACTGGCACCCATTGAGTAAGCGACTTGGATTTGCTCAATTCGAACTGACGTTACTCCTGCACGTGCACTTAATACAATAGGAGCTAACATCGCTAGGAAAATGAGTGTCACTTTACTGGACTCATCAATACCTAACCAAATAATGATCAGTGGTAAATAAGCAAGTGGAGGAAGTGGGCGATAAAACTCAATCAATGGATCAAAGATACCGCGGAAAACACGGTTACAACCGATAGTAATACCTAATGGAATACCAATTAAACAAGCTAATATAAAAGCACCAAAAATGCGTACTAAACTGGCATTAAGATGTTCCAATAGCGTTGCGCCTGCAAAGCCATCAACGGTAATATCAATTAGGCGTTCAACCACATCAAAGGGGGATGGTAAAAAGATGGGTTTAATAAAACCACCTTCCGTTGCGATTGCCCATATCGCAATAAAAAATATTGTAGAGCAAACACTGATTAAACGACTGTCTCCAACACCTGGAGTGCCAAAATATTCACCACTTGGTACTGCACTTGGCGCAGTTAATTTTTTTATTTTAAGCTCGATCTTATCTAAAAACGAAACAGCCGCTGCTGCCGTTGCTCTTTCCTCCTTAGTGTCTACCATTTTTTGTTCCGGGACAGGCTTGCTGTTGATCTCTTTTATCTTTGATATACCCAGTTCTGCGGCACTTGTCGCAAATGGTTTAGTAATATTAGTCATAATATATCCTTAGGCTATCGCCAATTCATCACCATGAATAATCGCTAAAACTTGATCACGCATTGCTATAAACTCAGGGCTAGATTTAACTTTTCGAGCATCCCGACAATCTAAAAATTGTTTATTAAAATCCAAATCAAATTGATGGGTAATACGCCCGGGTCTAGGCGACATAACCACTAGTCGAGTTGCTAACAACAAAGCTTCATCAACACTATGTGTGATGAAGAACATCATCTTGTTGGTTTCACGCCAGACATCAAGCAGCAGTTCTTGTAACGACTCGCGAGTCAGTGCATCAAGAGCACCCAATGGCTCATCAAGAAGCAACATTTTGGGATCATTAGCAAGTGCGCGAGCAATCCCTACTCGCTGCTGCATACCGCCGGAGAGCTGATATATCTTATGTTGATGGAAATCTTCCAGACCAACAAGTTTAAGATATTCAGCCGCACGTTGGCGACGCGCTATCTTATCCATTCCCTGCAGCTTTAAACCAAGCGCTGTATTTTCAATCACATTTAGCCAGGGTAAGAGCGCATGTTTCTGAAACACAACACCACGGCCGGCGTCAGGTCCGGTAATCTCATCACCAATATCCTGCCCACAAACGACCCTGGGATAACCTTTGACTGTACTATTACCTAGTGTTAAGTACCCCTTAGTTGGCGAGATAAAACCTGCAATTAGATTAAGCAGAGTGGTTTTACCGCAACCCGACGCTCCTAAAGCAACCACTAAATCGCCCTGTTCCATGGCTAAATTAACATTCGACAATGCGGCCACTGACTCCCCGCCTTCTGAGCCCGGATAAACAACAGATACATCACAAATTTTTAATGTGTTCATTACAACGCTCCTAAATAGATAGATTGAAGTTAATACCGCACTTATAATTTAGAGGCTGCAAGCGCGTATTCAGGATTAACAAAAACACTGTAATCTGGCATTAAATCATTTATTTTCTTTCCTTTTTTCAGGAACTCTGACGTTGACTTAAGTGACTTAGCAGCACCACCTTCCATACCACAACCAAGCCAGTTGCATGATAGTTGCGTAGCAAAGTCAGGGAATTCATATAGGTCTAACACACCGGCGACGTCGTTAACGTCACTACCCGAAATTTTTGAAATTGATTTAGCAATTGGGTGAGTGGCATCAAAAGACTCTTTATTACTACGGTACTCTTGGTCAAGATCAGCGGCAATTTTCAGTACTTTAGCCATAAAATCTGCATTTTCTTTACCGAATTTTTTATCGACAACCAAACCATCAAAGGTTGGCTTACCCCAAGAACTTAAGGTTCTTGAAGTGATTAAAACTTTACCGTCTTTTTTGATTTTACCCAGTACAGGATCCCAGATAAACGCGCCGTCAATATCACCACGTTCCCATGCTGCACCAATGGTATTTGGTTGCATATTGATTAATCTAACGTCTTCATCAGACAGCCCAAACTGCTCTAAAGCAAACAAAGTATGGAAGTGAGTGGTTGATACAAAAGGGACCGCAATACGCTTGCCTTTTAAATCTGATGGAGAGGTGATCCCTGCACCATTACGTACAACAAGCGCTTCTGCATCGGCAATGTTTTCTAGAATCCAAACTAATTCAATCTCGATACCATGACTTACTGCCGCAGCAATTGGGCTAGACCCCGCAGAAGCAATATCAATTGATCCTGATGCCATCGCAGTGATCACTTTTGATCCTGAGTAAAAACGTCTCCAATCAACCTTGTAACCCGTTTCTTTCTCAATTAACTTTTCGTTAATCGCATGCTTCCAAGGGTTATTCATCCCCATGTAACCGATAGTGACATCTTTTGCCGCTAACGTTGAAGCAAAAAATAGTCCAGCCATTGCGGCCATTATTTTGAGTGGTTTACATTTTTTCATCTTAAAGTTCCTTAGTGATCTGATTTTTTGATGCGACGTTGCTCTCCCTAATTAAACTACGTGCTGCTAAAAATAAGGTATAGAACCAGTTTATTAAATTAATAGTCCACGATTGTTATTGTTATGTTTCATTCTCTTATTAAAAACCACATGTTGGCTTGAAAGTTGCTTAATAATAAAAGAGAAGGCTTACTGTTATCACGGAGAAATAAAAACATATGCAAAACACATGCAAAATACACTCCAATATTTTATACAGGTGGTCTAATGGCTGATTTTTTAATAAATATTGAGCTCCATCAAAACAGCACTTATCAGCAACAAATCCGTGAAAAATTAGTACAGCTGATCACTCAAGACACCTTTGGTGACAAGCCTCTCCCCTCCGGCCGGAAGATGGCTGAACTGCTTGGCGTATCAAGAAATACCGTTGTATTGGTCTACGAAAGCCTGGTTGATGAAGGTTATCTTGTTGCTCGTGAACGTTGTGGTTTTTTTGTTGATCCCGATTTATCCATGGAGCAGCTCCCCAAGACGGTGCAACTTAACCCTAAAAAGATTTCTCGTCAGCCAAATTGGTGCGAGCGATTACAAAAAAAACCCAGCAAGCTATCCACACTGAACAAAGATGAAAATTGGATAAAGTACACTTATCCCTTTATTTATGGACATATAGATGTCAATGAATTCCCCCTTTATCAATGGCGAGAGTGTTCTCGGATCGCGGAAAGCAAAGGTAAATTGCATGAATGGGTAGAAGGTTTTATTGATATGGATGACCCGCAGCTGGTTTCGCAGATCCGCCAGCAAATTTTATCCAAACGTGGCATCAGTGCTAAGACAGATGAAGTATTAATCACTCTGGGCACTCAAAACTCGCTGTTTTTATTAACCAGCTTATTAGCTGATAAGTCAGTCACTTTTGGTGTCGAAAATCCGGGTTATGCCAACCTACGACATGTTATCTCATTATGTGATAGTCCCGTTAAAGCGCTTAAAATTGATCATCAAGGTGTACAGGTAGGCGAACAGCTCAAAGCTTGTGATTATGTCTGCGTGACACCCAGCCATCAATACCCAACCACGGTAACAATGACAATAGAGCGCCGCAAAGCATTGCTTGAGCAAGCATGTAAAGATGACTTTATTGTTATTGAAGATGACTACGAAAGTGAAGTTAATTTTATAGAAAAGCCACTGCCGGCTCTGAAAAGTTTTGATCAGGACGGTCGAGTCATTTATACGGGCAGTTTATCCAAGTCACTCTCGCCAGGAATACGGATAGGTTATTTGGTTGCAGACAGTTCATTAATTACTGAACTGCGTAAATTGCGCGCCTTGCATTACCGTCATCCGCCATCCAATAACCAGCGCATTACAGCGTTATTTCTCAGCCAGGGTTATTATGACAGCCATATTCGCCGGATGCGTCAATCCTATGAAAAAAAGTGGCTACTGATGCAACAAGGCATTGAGCGCCATCTCGGTGACTGCGAGATCCACTCTACCGCGGGCAGTTTCTGTTTCTGGATTGGTTTACCGGCAGGTATTAACAGTCATTTATTAGTCGATATTGCAGCCGAACAGGGCATTTTAGTCGAATCTGGCGATAGTCTTTTTATGCAGGAAAATGCACCTGAAAATTATATTAGACTTGGATTTTCAGCGATTAGCGGCGACAAGATTTTACCAGGGTTAGCCATTTTGGGAGAGCTGATTAACACACTGAAGAATAAATGATTTATCCATCTCATTCATAAAATAGACTGTATTTAATAGACAAACTTAATCTGTTAACTCAAAGACCTTCTTTATTTTTTACCATACACTAAATTCAAAAGATGACGTCCATTTAAAGTATGGAACCTGCACATTAAAAATGCTGGTATTGATCATATTAAGATCTGGCTCTAACTTTTTTAACTCTTGAACAGTAGCTTATTAGACAGACGGAGAATAACGCGTAATGCACAATACCTAATAAGGAATTTTCTATGAACACAAAATTAATGCCCACCGTTTTAATCACCGGAGCAACATCTGGATTTGGGCTGGCAACCGCGAAAAAATTTGCTCAACATGGTTATCCATTAATTATTACTGGCCGTAGAAAAGAACGATTGCAGAAGCTCAGCGATCAACTATCACCAATAACAGATGTCTTTTTTTATCAGTTAGATGTACGTGACAGTGAGGCTATAAAAACATTTACTCAGGCTATTCCTGATAATTTTAAGCAGGTATCAATATTGGTCAATAATGCAGGTCTTGCTTTGGGCACAGAGTCTGCAGATAAGGCATCACTGGATGACTGGCATACAATGATAGATACCAATGTCACGGGACTGGTCAATGTGACTCACAGTTTGTTACCTATATTACGTAAACAAGCATCGGCCAGTATTATTAACCTTGCGAGCATAGCAGCTAATTGGTCTTATCCGGGCAGCCATGTTTATGGTGCAAGCAAAGCATTTGTGGCACAATTTTCCAGAAATCTGCGCAGTGACTTTGCCGGGACCGGCGTACGCGTTACCAGTTTAGAACCGGGTTTATCTGAAAGTGAATTTAGCCTGGTAAGGTTTAAAGGGGATAAAGAAAAATACCAGCAAATTTATAACAATGCTGATGCCCTACAACCTGAAGATATCGCTAATATTATATTCTGGATAGCAGAGCAGCCTGCTCACATTAATATTAACAGTATAGAAGTGATGCCAACCTCTCAGGCTTGGGATAACTTTAAAATAATTAAGCATCCCTAACGAGATCAATTTAGTGGTTGGTAGTCTGCTGGCTAGCAACGCTAGAAAGCCCCCCTTTAATTAACTTATACCAACCCGCATAAGTAAATGGTCTAAAATTGCGAAGGAAAAAGTAATGGTAGCAAGACGTTTGATTGAGCAATAGCTGGCTATTGAGATTGAAAACAACGAAGCTAGCGTTAATTTTAACAAGTAAGATAGGTCAGATATTTATGCGAATTGGTATTACATATTAATATGCCAGAATCGCTATCTTAAGGTGGTTTGTTAATGCGATTTAAAAGGACTTATTGGTTAGAAAAATGGGTGGCATGGTTGTTAGGTGGCATGGTTGTTAGGTGGCATAGTTGTTAGCAGTATGGTTGTTATGGTTTGTCTTTTAGCTATTTGAGGCTAACAGAATCCGTAAATAAAAAAAGCCTGATACCCGTCTAAAGGTATCAGGCTTTTTAAGCTTAAAGCGGGTTAGCGTTTTTTACGACGAAGAAAACACAGTGGTAACAGTAACAGGGAAAATAATCCCATGCTGCCGCCGCCTGAATTAGATGGTGTGACAGTAAATGATACTTCTTTTGCATCCGAGGATAAATGACCATCATTGGCTATAACAGAAAAAGTATAAGTTTCATTATTTTCAACTGCTGGTGCATTAAAAATTAATGTCGCGCTAGTACTATCAACATCTAATGTTTTGCCCGCTGTCTGCAGCCAGGTATAAGTCAAGTTATCAAAATCATGATCTATCGCCTGTGCAGTTAAAGTAACTTCTGCTCTTTCGACAATACTTCCAGATCCGGTAACATCGCCTAACACAGGTTTCCTGTTAACACATTCACCAGAATCCGCGACTACGGTTGGAGTAGCGCCTTCATAATCAAAATTAACCTTCATTGTACTGGTAATAGGCTGAGGTAAAGCAAGATTCGCATCATTCGAGGTAAAGCTGACTACAATATCAATCTGCTCATTAGTCCCCGCCGTATTTAGCGTCATTTCAAGTCCAGCACTCAACGTACCATCCACAAAATTAATAATACCCTCATTTGCAAAGGTAATGTCGGCGGCGCTCTCTACCGTCGCTATGATAGATGATACGCTCCCCCAATCTGCATCAGGAAGCGTGACCGTGAGCATACTGGTTTCACCGGCATCGAATACATTATCGATATCACAATAAGCACCATTGAAGGTGTTGCTGTGATGATTAAATACAACACTAGCGTTTGCTACATTAGGGTACGATAATGTCCAAGCACCTGCAGTCACTTGATTGCCTACCTTTTTCGAGCCTGAAACTGCACCTGCTGACTGGTAGTTGTAGATCACATCCATCTTAAATGTTTGTGCCAAAAGAGGCGCTGTATCTGGAGTGAAAGTAATAGTATCAGTGGTTATCAACCCAGTATAAGAGATATCCAATTTCGCTTCATTTTCAGTCAGTGTTTTAGTACCGGCAGTACTAAAGTTTGAAGCACTGAAACCAGCCATTTTCCCCGCTTCGCCCGAAAGTGTTACCTGAGTGCTGTTAACTGTAGCTATATTTAGCCAGCCCGTGATGGCAGGGTTCGTCACTGAAAAAGTGATAGTATCGTCCGCACTTGCAAAGAAAGTACCACCATCGGGATCATTTTCATTATCATTGGCAATAGTATTATCGAAGGTTGGATTAATGGAAACAGTGCCGAACTGACTTTTAGCCTCAGCAACCGTTGAACTACGAGTGCCCGCAGCATCAAAAGCAGCACCAAGATGTTGTGATGATACTGTCACGGTGATTCTGTTACTACTTAGGAAAGTAGAGTTGATTGTTGCTTGCCCCAGAGCGATTACATCTCCTGATGAATTGCCTGTCACAGTATCAACCTGGTAAAGAATTGAGGAGCCATCATTTGAGACTAACGTCAGATCAAGATTAGCTGAGCTAATATTAGGAGGGAAATTCTGAGGGGTTAATGCTCCTACCGGGAAAGTAAAGGTTATCTCATCCCCTACACTATAATTATCTCCTAGAGTATATGAAATTGAGTTTGACGTCTGGCTTGCCGTAACGCCAACAAGACCCTCTACTGAGTGTGTCTGTCTCGTAACTGTCGTTGTACCCGCCACAGCCAGAGGGCTGAAGATGCCTGTAATAGCTGTCACTACAAGCATTTTTGTGATTATTTTTTTCATTATGACACTCCTTTTTTTATTTTCAGGTTAAAATTCACTCGTAATTATCTTACGATTTATTTAAATTAACACCATAATTTTATTTGAATATTTTGATGCCCGTCAGGTTAATTTTTATGAGCAAAAAAGAAGTAAAAAATAAAAAGAAGAGCAGCCACTTTTAGTCTCAATAAATTCAATATATTAGAATACAAAACTAAAGCGGTTAGGCAATTTCCATTACGTTTTTCTAATTCGAACGATAACTTTAGCAAATGAAATCAGGGAGGATTTCATTAAGCTCGGCTCTGCACATGGGTGTGCTGTCCGAGCTGGTGCGTTAAGAAGTTATTGGGCGGATTAGAATAAAAAATGTTTAGGCGAATTGAACGCCAGTTCAGGATTATGAGCGGGACAGGCTCTGCCGTCCCTGTATACGGCATTCTTTTGGTTACTTTTCTTTTGCTGTTGAAAGAGCATGATTCTCTCGAACTGCGAAACTGCGTTTCGGTTTCTCATCATCTAACACGCCGTCAGGGGCTGAAGACCAACAACTAAGGTTCCACCTCCAGCTAACAAGCGAACACTTACAAACAACCAAAACGTTACAAAGACCATCATGCAGAGCGTGAAAAAAAGGTTAGGCGGTCAAGGGTGGAACTCCAACAATGAAAGTTCAACCATTAGCCATAAGCGAAAGCCTGCAAACAAACTAAACTGGCTAGGTAGCTTAGGATGATCAGCAGGCTAAGCTTAGTGTGCTAGGGAGAAAAAATACCGAAGGCAGGTCGGTGTATTGAATTAACTATTCTCGGAGTGTTTTATCAATAACGCTTGTTTCACACAGGGTGGCGCAAACGGGTCAATATCCCCATTATGCTTGAACACCTCTTTAACTACGGTTGATGAGATAAAACCGGTTGCGGCATTGGCGGGTAACAAAATGGTTTCTAATTCTGAGTTTAATGCTTTATTCACTTGCGCCAGTTGTAATTCATAATCAGCGTCTGTCGTACCACGTATCCCGCGAATAAGCGCTTGTGCATTATGCTCTTTAGCAAAATCTGCCAATAAACCCGAGAAAGGAATCACTTCAATGCCGCTTAAATGAGCCGTTGCTTCGGATAATAAATCACAGCGCTCATTTAAATTAAACAAAGTTCTTTTACTGGTGTTCACCGCCACAGCAATAACAACTCTTTCCGCTAGTTTACTGGCTCTGGTGATCAGATCAATATGACCTAATGTGACCGGATCAAATGAACCGGGAAAAACAACTGTTTTCATATTGATTCAACCATTATTATATTTACTTAACTATATTTACTTAGTTGTATTTACTTAACCACAGCATCATTAATTTTATTTAAACCTTCACGAGCAGAACCTGCATTCCAGTAAAGGCTGTACCAAGGATCGGGATTGTCGGCCGAGCGCAAACTTTCCTTTGGAAATTCAAGCTTAATATAATTATCCTCGAGGACATACACAGAAGCCCCGACTTCAGTATCACTTGCAAGCCAAAAAATAATTAATGCTACAACGGGATACACAAACAACAATTTAAACATGGTTACTCCATTGAAAGTATAAGAGAAAATTTACTTTCAAAAAAAACATAAAAGAAACAACCCAATACGGATTATATTTTATCTAACAAGCATAACAATCTACTGCGCAGTAATGATTGGGGTATTTCTAAATAGATTCCGCAGAATAATGCCTTTTATTCGGTAAAATCGACGGTTTCTTTTGATTGTTTGAAAATAGCCGCGGATAAAAAGGTTAAAAACTCATCTCCACTGCGATCATCTATCCATTTGCCATTATTGTAGTCGTAATGATGACCATTCTCTAATGTCGCCAACCAAACTTGATGCAAAGGTTGCTGACGGTTAATAATTAACTTGGTATGGTTTTCAAACTCAAGTGTTAATAAACTACCATTTTGGTCATAATCTACATCTGCACCGGATTCTTCAATTTTCTCTTCTATCTTTTGGTAGAGCTGATCTGCTAATTGTATAAATTCACTATCATTCACATTACTTCCCCTTTGCTTTTTAACAATGAAATGCGATTATATACGCAAACTGCGTAAAAACGCAGGAATCAGACTATTTAAGCCGTTTGCGTGCAAAAATATCATTATCAAGGTGGCGCAACAATGACTCGCTGGGAAAAAAGCATGAAAAACATTAATTTATTTATTACAGCATTGTTTTTTGCAGGGGTATTAGCGGGTTGTGGTAAAACCGGGCCGCTGTATAGAACCCCTGAACCTGCAACTGCTGTTAAACAACAAAATGTACAATCATCACCCGAAATAGCTGACAGCGACACCACAAAAATCAATGCAAGCGAATAAAAGAAACTTGCTTTTTTAATACATTGATTTTACATATTTAAGTAAATAAAAAGGATTTACAATTGGATCACTTTAATTATCAAAATGATGGCCGTCTTTTTGTTGAAGGATTACCTGTAGAGCAAGTTGTTAAAAAAACAGGGACACCTGCCTATATCTACTCACGTGCAACTATCGAGCGTCATTGGCAAGCTTTTGATAGCGCAGCAGGAAAACACCCCCATCTAATCTGTTACGCCGTTAAAGCAAACTCTAACTTGGCTGTATTAAACCTGATGGCTAGAATGGGATCCGGATTTGATATCGTTTCTGTCGGTGAATTAATGCGGGTGATTCAAGCCGGTGGAGATCCGAAAAAAATCGTCTTCTCAGGCGTAGGTAAAACGGAAATCGAAATATCAGCGGCACTGCAAGCAAATATTATGTGTTTTAATGTTGAATCTATTTCGGAACTGTACCGCATTAATAGTGTTGCCAAAGCGCTAAATGTTAAAGCTCCCATCTCAATCCGCATTAATCCTAATATTGATGCAGGGACTCATCCTTATATCTCTACCGGTTTAAAAGAGAATAAATTTGGTATCGAAATTGAACAAGCGCTAGACGTTTATAAAATAGCGAGCGATCTTGAATTTTTAGAAATAAAAGGCGTAGATTGCCATATCGGTTCGCAGTTAACTGAAATAGCGCCCTTTATTGAAGCCTTAGACAAATTGTTAATTTTAATCGATTTATTAGCGGAAAAAGGCATTACTATCTCTCATCTGGATTTAGGAGGTGGGTTAGGTGTGCCTTATGATGACGAAACGCCACCAGAGCCGGCTGAATATATGACCGCAATCATTAATAGAATGGCCGGTCGCAGTCTCAAACTTATTTTTGAACCTGGCCGCGCTATTATGGCCAATGCGGGTGTACTGGTAACTAAAGTTGAATTTTTAAAACTGAATGACTACAAAAACTTTGCCATTGTCGATGCAGCGATGAACGATTTAATCCGTCCGGCGTTATACAGTGCATGGCAAAATATTATCCCGCTAAATACGGACTATCAGGATGGCCAAGATCGCCCCGTACGCAGCTACGACATTGTTGGTCCTATTTGTGAAACGGGTGATTTTTTAGGCAAAGAACGTCAGCTTGCTTTAGCTGAAGGTGATTATCTGGTTATCCGCAGTACAGGCGCCTATGGTTCAACCATGAGCTCTAACTACAACTCACGTTGCCGCGCTGCCGAAATATTAGTCGATGGCGAAAAAGCCTTTATCGTGCGTGAACGCGAAGAGCTTAAAGATTTATGGCGCGGAGAGCACATTTTACCAATATAATAGATTTAACAAAGTGAAACCTGCTTTGGCTTAATTTCAACAACGAGAAATAATGAATATTCAATTTTCAAAAATGCACGGCTTGGGTAATGACTTTATGGTCATTGATAACGTCACGCAAAATGTATTCCTTTCTAAAGATACGATCAGCCGTTTGGCGGATCGTAATTTTGGTATTGGTTTTGACCAATTATTAATGATTGAGCCCCCCTATGATCCTGAGCTTGATTTTCATTATCGTATTTTTAACGCAGATGGCAGTGAAGTAGAGCAGTGCGGTAATGGTGCGCGTTGTTTTGCCCGTTTTGTTAAAATGAAAGGTTTGACACAAAAGCGGATTATTAACGTCAGTACCGCCAAGGGCAAAATTCAGCTCAAAATTGAGCATGACGGTAATATTACTGTGGATATGGGTAAACCTATTCTAGAGCCTGCAAAAGTACCTTTCGAAGCTCAGAAAGAGGAAAAAACTTATATTCTCCGTGTAGAAGACCATACTGTTCTATGCGGAGTAGTATCAATAGGTAATCCACATTGTGTGGTGTTGGTTGACGATATTGATAACGCTCCGGTTGAAACCTTAGGTCCGTTATTAGAAAATCATGAACGTTTTCCCAACAAGGTCAATGTGGGTTTCTTAGAAATAAAAAGTCGCGATCATGCCCGCTTAAGAGTTTGGGAGCGAGGGGTAGGTGAAACATTAGCCTGTGGCACTGGAGCTTGTGCGGCGGCCGTCGTGGGTCAATTACAGGATAAATTAAATCCCCACTGTACTATTGAATTACCTGGCGGTGAACTGCGCTTATTTTGGCAACCCGGACAAAGTGTAAAAATGACCGGCACAGCTGATTTTGTCTTTGATGGACAGATTCAAATTTAGTCGCCACTCGATATGGCAAAGCATTTCCAGATCTAGAAAGCACATATGGAGATGCCTTGGTTATTCTTAAAAGTGTGATTTTTCCCCTGCTAGTGATGAATTACACTTTTTTGTTTTTGGCTGGAGTAAGACCGTGAGTGGTTTAAGCCCAGTCACCATAAAAAATTACCAATGCAATCTGGCCGAGTTTATTTTTCTGTTAAAAAAAAACAGATCAATAACGGGTGCGATTTAGACAGTCACCATTTACGCTTGCTGGTTAAGGCATTAAAACACGATCTATCACCACCAAAATCTCCGCTTTACGCTATTTCCTAAGTTAGTTAGTTAGTTAGTTAGTTAGTTAGTTAGTTAGTTAGTTAGTTAGTTAGTTAGTTAGTTAGTTAGTTAGTTAGTTAATTAGTTAATTAGTACAATTTGAACATCTGACACACAACCCATTACCTAAAAAATATCTGTCGATGAGATATCCCAGCTGCCTGAGATTGAGAAAAAAGAGCGACTTATACCAAAGGCATTAATTAAGTGATCAGATTTGCCCACTCCCTTTGGCAGAGTGTTTTTACCTTTTCGACCTGATGCTTAACATTATTCCATGCTCGACTAACCTGATTAACTATAAGTACATCGTCTTTAAATACAAAATTGGCTAAATTATCGCATTTAATTACCTGACTTGTGCAATACATTGGCGATGGAACAGCCCGTAGAGTGGGGTCCACGCACCGATTTCTGCCTCTTGCGGAGCCCACCCTACCGATAACATAGACCAATTCCATTAATTAATTTTTCATGTCGATTCAATCTCTTGAACAGGGTGTTTATAGCGATCGAATTAATGTGCTCTTCCAGATTAAGGCTTAGTGAGTGAGTATTAACTTGGCAGATCTGAAATTATCAGTGAAAGGGTATAGTGACAGGTAAAAGTAGCAAGCAGCGCCTGCTGCCTATCACTGAGCGCGCCATTATAGCCATTAAGCTCTGGCTTAAAATTCGCCCTGATTTTTGTATTGCAGATGAAAAGCCTTGATTGTTTCTAAATGTAAAAAACGAATATCTGTGCGCAGTGTTCAGGATAGAATGGAAGGATCAACAACAAAGATTGAAAATTCAGATATAATCTGGTGTTCTAACAGATCAACAAAAGGGGATACTTCTTGAAAATGGATTTTGAAACTAAAATGACGATTGGGGAAAGCCCATCTATTAAGGGTAACGACAATAATTATAAAGGGTTTGGCAGTTACGATTTACCTCGGCCAGAAGGAGTAGGCTGGCAATTAAAACAAGTCATACCTGTTTATAATAACAACAAATATCTTCAATATTTTTGGGAAAGAGAGATTGAGATAGTCAATGACAGCACAGATACATTGAAAATAAAAAACAACGATATAAATATCAGTTTTGGATAAGTAAATCGCTGTTATCGATACTTACATCATTAAGAAGCTAAGAAATTTCCAAACACCCTATTGTGCTTTGTGATGCCGATTGCTCACAGTACTTATGATGAAGGGCAAGAAAAGCCTGCAAAGCGAATAAATTAAGCGTCTTCTAGTAATGTCTAAATAGTGTAATAACTTATATTAAAATTTCCACGGCACGCGTATTACAAAAACAAACTATATTTTTCAAATAACCACGCAACAACAACTTTGGAAGCAAAACAACATATGAAATTAACTATTCGAAATAGATAAAAAATCTGAATTTTTAGCTTTTTTGGGTAACAATAGCGAATAAATTAGACATACCTACTCAAACCTTACATGGTAGGGATTATAATGTGCTAGTCGTACGAAAATACTGCTGATGCTACACACTGTAATTTAAGCGGTTACAATGATAATAACAATTAATGGGAACAGAGCCATTATAATACAGCTTATGGAAACAGTAGAGTATGAGAGAAAAACGGGAAAATATGCAACATATTAACAATCAGTGGTATAACCCGTATTCCATACCTATATATAACAGAGTTATTTTTTACACTAACTTAGTCAAATTTACATCGCAACTTTTTATGTTCCAGGTTCTGAGCTTAGAGTACGGAAAATAGAGTCTAGCCTTTTACATCAGAAGATAAGCAAGTGAGAAACACGGTTTCTCACAGAACGCAGAAAACGTCAAAGCAAAGAGAGAAAATAAAATGAATAAATTTACAAAGCTTTTATTTACAGTTTTTTGTGTGTTTTTATTTGGCTGCAACTCGGAAGACTCTATAAAATCTATTTTTAAAGAAGATAGCCCAAAATTCCAAACTGAAATAAAAAAGACAGATAAAACGAAAGACTCTTTTAGTCCGGAACAGAAATTGGGTGGCGGAAAGTATAAAATAGCTGTCATACAGAGTGATGACTATCCTGAATATTATGAAGTACTGACCGCAATACTCCAAGGGATGCAGCTTACAGGCTGGATAAAAGAAAATAATGTCGTTGTCAAAGATAACTACACTTCCAACAGAGAGCTTATTAACGGGATAAATGGGAAAGACTATAGTGACTATGTAGAATTCTCTCCGGACACGTTTTTTAGTTTTCGAGCAGATGAAAATAATGCATCAGATCCGCAGTTTAAAAAAGTAATGCAAAGAGCAATAGACGGAGAATTTGATGCAGTTATTTTATTGGGGACACTTGCAAGTCATAAGGTGCTTGAGAACAAGGAATACAGCACCGCAACTTTAATGGATGCAGTGTCTGATCCTATTGGTTCTGGGTTTGTTGAATCAATAGATAACTCAGGAAAAGATTTCTTAACCGCTAGAATTGATCCCAATCAGTATATCAGACAGGTAAGGCTATTTTATAAAGTGATCGGATTTAAAAGCTTGGGAATAATATATGAAAATAGTGAAAACGGCAGATGGTATGCCGCTGTGGATGATGTGGAAAAAGTAGCAGAAGAGAATGGTATAAAGCTAGTAGTAGATAACGATGTAATGACTGAACCTACACAACAACAGTACCATCAAGCATACGGCATGTACCTGAGAGCAATGGACAGAGTATCTCCAAAAGTTGAAGCCATGTTTCTTGGAATATCTGGCGGACTAGAACCTGAAAACCTTCCCAATGTTGTAAATAAGCTGATTGATTACAAGCTGCCTTCTTTTACTATGGAAGGGGCTCAGGCTGTAAAAAAAGGTGTAATGATAGGAGTGTCCGGGAAAGAAACTGGCCTTTACAATGCAAAAAAACTTGCACGTATTTTAAAGGGGGAAACACCGAGTACTTTAGATCAGAGGTATGAAAAAATGCCTAAAATTTCCATAAACCTTAAAACAACAGAGAAAATAGGATATGACCTGCCTGTTGATATTATAAGAAGTGCAGATGAAATATACCAGTGATCTTCGAAAATACTTGATGTCTTAAGCCCTCATAATTCATGAAATGCTGTTCATCACTCTATTCATGATGACCAGCATTTCTAAAAAATTGAGTCCTAGAACATACTTATTTCCACAATCATGAGATCGTTGCCTACGTAGGGGTCAAATAGGGCATTCAATTTACTGTCTCATGTATGCATAAATGGTTGCCGAACTACTATGTGCATTTTTGCAGCAATTTATGGGTGCTTTATACAAGGCAGAGCCAACCCGGTATTATTCTATTAAGCTCTTAATCTCTATTTCATATAACCTTGTTGATTTGCTATGAAAGCTTAAAACCCCGTACTCTATTGCCTTATCAATAAATTTTTGCATATCCACGCCTTTATTTTGCCATATTCGCATAAAAGTATCACCCGTTTCAAATCCTGGCATCGTATTGATCTCATTCAGGTACACTTTGTCACCACATAAAAAATAATCTATTCTTGCAAAACCTGATAACTCAAATTTTTTAAAAATCAGATGAGAATATTTTTCTATAATTTCTTGTATATTTTCTTCCAGCGGAGCAGGCACAAGCCCTTTATGGCCGGTCTTGCCATATTTTGAATCAAAATTAAAATACAAATTACTCCCACGGCTAAATTCACCTATTGCACTTAATGATACTTGGTCATCAATCCCCATCACACCAACAGTAAGCTCCCTAGGGGACTCAACTCCTTGCTCGACTACCACTTTGCAGTCATATTTAAATGCGTCTTTAAGTGAAGTTTTAAGTTCAACAGTATTTTCCGCTCTTGAAATACCAATTGAAGAACCGAGTCTCGCAGGCTTTACATAAAACGGGTAATTCATTTTTTTCTGAATATCATTGATTATATTTTCTGTTGAATTTTCCCACTCATATTTTTTTACTGCAGTATAATCCATCACAGGTATATCATTTACCTGGCATATTACCTTTGTGGCTTCTTTATCTATACAAAAAGCAGATGCACTTACACCACAGCCAACATAAGGTACTCCCATGAATTCAAGCATTCCTTGAATGGTTCCATCTTCTCCGTTTAGTCCGTGAAGCACAGGAAACACAATATCAAATTTTTTCCCAGCAATTCCGCCTAAAAAATCTGAAGAAGTACCTTTGGCTATCCACTTTTTCAGCTCAATTTCACCTTCTTTCATTGCTGGAAAGATTTTATCTCTATGCTCATTTAATAGATTTTCTAGGCAAAGTGTTAATTCTTGGTGATCTGCAAATGTCCCATCTTTCTTAACATAAAATGGTTCAACAAAATATTTTTCCATATCAATATTTGCAAGTATATGTCCTGCAGAAATAATTGACACATCATGCTCTGTAGATTTACCACCAAAAACAACTGCTACTTTCATTCTGCTATCTGACATAATAATTAAACCTATTGTGGATTTTTTTTACTTATAAATAAATAAGCGACAGATGATGCCATTGTGAACAAACCAATAACAAAGATACTATCTGAAAAACCTATTTGCGTTACAGCAAAGCTACAGAGTAAAGGTGCAAAAACCATTATAAGTCTCTCATAGGAATTATAGATACTCATAAATTTTACTTCTCCAATCTCTTTTGCTTTCTTTGTTGAAGTAATAAATGACTCTTCTGCTGCATCAGCGATCATACTTCCAAGTGATATCCCAGCAACTACAAATATAAATGCAACAATATTATCCGAAAATTTGAGCGTCAAGAGTACTACACCTATCAACATACTTCCAAAAGCAATAAACATTCTATCATTTTTTACTTTATTAACTAATTTGCTCACAAAGGGCATAAGCAGATAGACCAACCCAAATATTGTCAGAATTCTTCCAATATTTGCCTCGGATATTCCTTCCTTATTCATAGTAAGCGGCATGATAAACTGAAATATTCCTATAAATACAAGGTGAAAAGGAACCAGCCTGAAAAAAAAGTTTGCAAATACATTCCGATCATTAAATATATTTAGATGAAGTTTGGTTTTTTCAGTTTTAGGCTCAATTCTAGGTTCAGTTTTTTCTGTTTGTTGAAAATGTATAAAGAATATTGCAAATAACATCAGAATTACACTAATAATTCCAGATACTCCAAGTGCATAAAAAAATCCAAATCTGTATACAAGGATTCCGCCGATTGGAAGTGCACATATTGCTGCTGCACCATATCCGCTTGCCCAATAACCAAAACCTGTTGCAACATTTCCATTTTTTTTGAATATACGAAGAATTAATGAAGTGGCATTTATTGATATTCCACCATATCCAAGCCCTGATATAAATCTGAAGAACGATAGTAGCCCTATGTCATTTGAGAATGCCGCACCAAAAGCACCGATCACAAGAAATAAAGAGCAACCCACAAATATTTTCTTCTCTGAGATTTTTCCTGCGAAGAAACCAATAACAAGTACAAAAATTGCCGCTCCCAACATATAGGTAGTAATAGGAAGTCCTATGATCATACTTTCCGACATTCCCAGGAAACTCAGCGATTCTGTTTTGTACATATCAGCAGCCAGCAACGGAATAAAAGAGATTGGAAGCATTTCACCAAAATAAAAAATAAATGCCAAAAGCTGTATCACAACATTTGTATCTTTTTTCGGAGTGTTTTTTTCCTGCTCACTTCCATCTAAAGTCGGACTGGTTTTTCCCTCCTCACTTCCATCTAAAGTCTGCTTTCTCTGTATTGAAACAAGCAGGAGAATCTTGTAACTTATAATAAGAGATATGACAAAAATGGTCACAGCATCCAGTATTTGTTCTGTTATTTTTTTATTGATAAGCGAATCATTTAATCGCAGTATAATATTTCCACTATCCTGGCCTGCAAGATCAACCCTGAGTGTTTGGTAATACTTTGCCTGATTCTTATCGTAAAAAACTTCTCCCCGTTTGTTCTGGTACCTGCTTCTATTATCCCCGCTTGCATCAGCATAAAAAAGCTCGTTGTTATTTTTATCTGTAACGTATACCTCTAAACAGCCAGGCACTTCCTGAATTTCTTTTGCGAGGTACTTTTCAAACCCTTTCAGTCTCTGAATAGGAAGCCCCAAATTATTAAAATAAACAATCTCGTCTTCAATATTCTCTGCAAAATTTGACACATTCTGATTTAAAAGCAGCAGATAACGGTTTTCAAAATGTTGAATATTTATATATGAATAAGAAAACTGTGAAACAGTAATAATTGCCATTATGACTATAAAATTTTTCCTGTTGCTTTTCATATCAAGCAGCATTATAAGAGCAAGCAGTAAACACATTGAAATAATAAGAACGACAGCAACAAAATTAATGCTCTCTTTAATCACCACCATTACTTTATCGGTAATTACTTTTGTATTAAATTCTATATATAAAAAACCTTTTATCTCAGAATTTTCATAATAAATTGGTGAAGCAAGAAAGTAATTATTCTCTATTTTAAAAACACTTACTTTCTCCTCGGAGTTCAACTCTTTTTCCCCGGGAATAATTTCATTTAGCACATGTTTTTCGATATATGTTTTATCAAAACTGTACAAAACTTGTCCTGATTTCAGTGTTACAAAAACATTTGTTACATCTTCTTCTTTGCTTATAATTTCATTTATAAGATCATCAATTCCACTAAATTTATATAAAGGTTTACCATAACTAACGGCTGCTTCTAGTTTTGTATTTAAGTTTCTGTTTATCTGCTTGTATTTCGAAATCAAAGTGCTCTTATAAACATCCTCAAACGACGACATATTGAGAAGAAAATTAAGAGTAAGCGAAAGAGCAATAATTGCTGAAGCAGCCCAAAAAATTTTTAGCTTTTTTAATGTTACTTTCATTTTCCTCTAACTCCCTCTTTATACTTCAATATCATTAAAAATTTACCTTATTATAAGCGACCTAAATAGCTCAAGCCACTTTCCACACTCATTTTCATGAAATTCATATCCTACTATTTTGCGACTGTAAAACGCTTTACTGAGCACACTAAAGATGAGATCTTTCTAGGCTTATAAGCGCCCCGACCAATTAATAAAGCTAATACTTGACTCAAAAAAGCTTAAAAGAATATTGGTGCACACAAACATTCTTGTTCAACTTACAACAAAAGTCACTTTTGCAGCAGGAGTTATGACTAACAAATTACGAATTAAGTTATTTTGTGTTTCGTTATCACCATTGGCCTGAATCAAAAAGCTGCTCTGCTTATTCTTTGCAAAATAGCAGCCTATCTGATAAACGAAAGACTCACAATTGGAATCAAGTGTCTGCAGTTTATCTATTTCCAGTTGCAATATCGTTACTTTATTACGCTTAAGAAATTTTAAAAATCGTTGCGCTTTTTGAATATCCGTTAAATGGAACAAACCCGCATCAGCTTTAAAAACTAACTTATGCTCTTCTTCAATAAATTGATAACAAGCATTCACTGATAAAGCATGCATCATTAGCTTCCTTTACGATTAATAAGGATAAAGCTAATATCCTGGTTAAAATCATCAAACCACGGCTGTTCAGTAAATTTATCCATTATATTTCCACTACTTTCACCCAAAATCCCACTCAGATGGATAATATCCTGTGCCTGCAATTCATAACCTTCTGACTTGGCAAGGTGAGCTAATGCCAGCTTGAAACCAGCGCTATATAGCAACAACCCCTCACCACGGTGCAGACTAAGCTGCACAGACTCCATTGTGATATCTCTATTCACACCTAGGGGCAATGAGCCAGTAAGCTTAATAAACGCCTGCTGATTGGGTGAAAATCTTATGGGAGGCTCTCCACTTCCCGACAAAGTTATATTATCTTCATTTATCTGAAGTAAAAGTAACTTACATAACAGCTTCAGGTTAATAGAGTCCCCTTGCTCAAACAAGAAGTCATTAATTACACTTAACCTCTTACTATTATTCCCATCAGCGACTTTAAATAAACTTTGAATCTGCATTGCCATCATAGCTGTTTCAAGGCCGTAACCAGAAATAAAGCCGAAGGAGATATCTGTGCACTCTTTATCACTCTTAACCTGCCAGAAATCACCACATACGGCCTGAGAAGGCAGATAATTAAAAGTGATTTCATAATTATTCACTTTTAATTTTTGATTTAAGTAAGGAAGAGTACGCTCTCTTAATGCAATAAGATTTTTCACCTCTGCGCCAAGATGGGCATTTTCTTGATTAAGAATATTATTAAGCGCGACCACCTCTTCTCTTGCTTTGGTTAATCCTGCTGTTTTTGCCTTAACGATGCCATCCAAATCCCGGGTAAATTTCCCTAGCTCATCACTCACTTTATTAAAGGTATCTGCCAGCAGGCCAAATTCATCATTACTTTTGATATCCACTCGGTGTTCAAAATCATGCTTAGAAAGTTGCTCTGCACCTATCCGTAGTTTTGATAGTGGAATTGAAATCCAAGCTGTTATAAAAAAAATCAAAACCAGAGCAATAGCAACTACGACAACAAACACAATCATGCTAACGAATTTCTGCTCAGCAATACGCTCTCTAAAACTACCAACAAGATAATCTACCCCCAATGCTGCAATAACTTCACCCTGTTCATTTTTCAGTGGAATTACCGCCGACATAACAGTATTTCCAGACTCAGCCCCTACGTACCAATCTTTAGAAATACCAATATTACCTTTAATTGCCGTTAAGGATGCATCATCGGGAGTATATAATGTGCTAATCGGAGTTGCTGCATAATTATCATCTGCCAAATAAAAAGACAAGGCAAGAAACATCATCGATTTTTCAACCGGTATATCTGGGATTTTTACCAAAAGATAAGTCCAGGCTATTTTTGAAGCGCCTGCTTCATCAATTTTTTTTTGAGGCAATAGAGATAACTTATTAACTTGATCTTTGCTTCCTTCCTTAATACGTCGCAACAACTGCACTATATAATGAAAATCAACCTCATATTGCAGTTGCTCATAAGCATCAGAATCTAAAAGCTCGCCTTTTCCTTCTTTATTAATATAACGATCAACTCGATCCTTATAATCAGCGGGTAAAAGGGTGTATACCTGATTCCGAAACGTCTCAATTAACTCACGATCTTCCTCTTTTAAAATAAAAGCGCCTGTGCGTGTAACATCAAGAATCTTATCCTGAAGATCTTTCTTCATCATGGTATTGCTATATTGATAAAAAAACACCAGCATGCTGCCAACCAATGCTGTCATTGCAAACAGCATCAATATGCCAAATTTTATCCCAAAAGAGGTTTTCATTTATTAAGTCCTTCCGTACTGTTATTAAATATTATGACGAACATGACGGACTACGCCATAATCAGAAGTTTGACCTGGCTAGGCGCTAAACTCATGCCAAAGGCACCCGGGCTAACACCATTTTGTCCCGTAGGTTTAAGCATAGTGGTTGCCGGCATACCGCCTATAAAGGTTTTAAAACTGCCGATTAAATTTCTACTGGGCCCCATTACCATGGCTGATAATGGATTCATCATCAGGCCACTATTATCCCCATTTGACATAGGGGTCATCGTCATTAAATTATGATTCGGCATACAAACGGTCAATACTTTAAACTGAGTAGGAATTGCCATCATGGGTATTGAAATATTCGGGTAGGGAATAGGAACAGGAATAGGGCCCACGGGTGATGGAATCGGCGTTAAACATACATCAGGCATGGCAAAGTCCAGTCCGCCCATTTGAGTTTTTGCAAACATAAACTGTCCTACCCCATATGGATGCGTTCGGCATCGACTTTTATATCACCTTTGGCGGTGATCACCTGATTTTTTGCGCGGGAATTCAAGGTGCCTTTAATATTCTGCACCCAGTTGCCAATATTGAGGGTTTCAATGGTTTCAACCCAGCGAATAACCTGATCCGCTTTTTGGTAAACCCGTTCAAACATACCATGCAGCTCTTTTACATGCGCCTGCACCTGTTCACTTTTAACGGTCATCTTTTGACTGTGTGCCGATAACTGTTCTGTGGTTAAAGTGTGTTTTTTTGATAATGTATTTATTTCTGGTGCGATTTGAGAAACTGATTGTAACGATGTTAATTGCAGCGCTTTAGCACTGCTTAACGAGAGGCCAGCATCACTTTCCAAGCAGACATCCCCTTTAAATTTAAGCTTACTTTTCTGTGATGACTTTTCTAATATAGCAAGAATATACAGCTCACCATCGGTCATACTCAGCAATACTTTGTCATCCACCTCGGGTTGCAGCAAACAGCTTGCGGCATGCTTAGCCGGAAAAACACCACTCTCCGATTGCACAATAAACACATCTTTTACTTCTTTTTTCACATGACCGGAAAACAGAGAAGCTGTTGTCGGTGAATGCATTGAAATAACATTATTAAGCATAATCATTTCCTTAGTTATCTTTTATAACATATTTACAGACTGACTACTTACTAAAATTTTCAGCTGCCTGTTTCTTTTTGTCCGTGGCTAATGTGAGACTTTTATTACTGCCAAACCAATTCGTCTTTTCTTCAATAATACAATGCAGGTTAGTTCGAAATAAGCTGGCATGACTGATTAAAGCGCCACTTAAATTTGCATTGGAAAAATCGGCATAGGTTAAATCGCAGCCATCAAAACTGCTTTGTGAGAGATCCGCATCGGTAAACTGTGCCTGCACTAATTTTGCCTTTGCAAAATTACTTTGTCTGACTGTTGCCTCATTAAACAACGCTTGTTCCAACTGGCAATCTCTAAAATCACTGTTGTTAATTTGTGCTTTGATAAACATGGCATTATTGGCAATAGCACCCTTAAAATTGGTTCTATTAAGCTTGGCTTCCATAAAGCCGCACTGGGTTAAATCACAGTGCGAAAAATTAGCATTTTGCAGGGTGCTTTCTCTAAATTGACAAATTTTAATGACCACCTTAGTAAAATCAAAGTTATCAAAGTTAGCATTTTGAAAAAAGACTAATTCCAGTTCAGCTTGGTCAAAATTAGCCTGATCAAATTCACAGTCAATATAGTTACTGCGATAATGCACTGAGTTTACCCAATAAGAACGGCTTAGCTGACAGGTGATAAAGTTTGCTTCAAAGAGATGACAGCCTTGAAAATGACTTCCCTTCAAATTACTTTCAACCACATTCAGCTGTTTACATAACCAGCCATCAAATACCGCCAGACTAAAATCACTTTCAATAATATTCACCCCTTCACCCATGGCCGAATGAAAAAGTGCTTTATTAGCCGTACACTTGACAAAATTACAACCAGCAAGCTGACTGCGGCTAAAGTTCACATTATTTAAATTACATTCAACAAAAGTAGCTTGTTGCAAGTTAGCGCCGCTAAAATCACATTCTGTAAAATTAACCTTGCTAAAAGCGCCGCCGGAAAGATCAATACCACGATAATCCTGATTCGAAAAATCAATCTCACTTATCGCGGGCGGTTCGTCACTTAAGCCTTTAATTCTATTTTGTAAGGCTTGTTTAGAAAGTTTTGTCTGCTTTGCCATATCCGTTAGGGTCTCCAGTCTTTTAATAGGGTGTTTTCTAATATAGCGCCATAAAATGAAGTACTGCCCAGAGTGGCATTTAAAAAACTGGCACCATAAAGATTCGCGCCTGAAAAATTACAGCCGCGAATATCCGCCTGCATTAAATTAGCCTCCATAAAATCCGCTTTTTTAAACTGGCTGCCATTCAAGTTACTGTCGATAAACTGTACTTGCCTGGCAATAGTGCAGTTGAATTGGCTGTTTTTAATACTCGATTCACCAAAATCGCTTTTACTGATATCCGCATCGGAAAAATCACAGTTGTTTAACTGGCAATCCCGTAAATTGGTTTCATTAATGGTGGCAAAATTAAAACAGGCCTCATTTAATAAACACCCGCCAACAAAACGGGTATTTTTCATTCTTGCCCGTTCAAAACAGCTGTTATTAAGCTCTGCTATTACAAAGTTGGTGCCATTTAAGGTCGAGCCTGTAAAGCTAGCATCGGTCAAAATAGGTTTAATAAAATTAGATTCGCTTAAATCACAATCAATAAACTCACAGCCGGTTAAATCCAGTTCAATAAAGTTCAGTTTCAAAAAGGTGCAATTTACAAATTTACAACGGAGCAGCTTGGTTTCCAGGAGCATATCCATGCGCTCACCAAACTCACAGTCGGTAAATTCACAATCAATTAAACTCGAATGCGCCAAAGTAATCTCAATCAGCTTCATATTTTTAAACTGGCAAGCGGTTAGCTCTGCCGCGCCTAAATTTGCCCCTTCAATCGCACAGTTATCAAAGCTCACATTCGATAATTTGGCATGAGCTAAATTAATGGCCGTTAAATCAGCCTGTTCAAATTCAATATGAGTTAATTCACTGTATTCAAAAAAACCATGGTTTAAATCTATTTGTTTGAATTTCTGCTGCGTTAGTTTACAAAAGGCGAAATCTTTCGCGGTGATCACTTGTTTTGCATTATAGCTATCTAACAGCGCCGCCACCAGCTCAGGCTCTTTACCTTTATGGGGAGAGCTGGACTCTGCTATAAAATGCGCCCCTTTTAAATAACTGTCATTAATAAAGTCATTGGCCTCTGCCATTTGCGCCGACAGCGTTTCATTATTATCTAACAGCTGCTCGAGCTCGGTCATTTGCTGTTGCTGCTCCGCGCTTAACTCAATATTATGCTCCGCCATCATTTTTTTCTGCTCGGTCAACTGCTCTGCGGCTTGTGCAAGCTGAGCACTTAGCTGAGTATCTTGCTCAACAGTATCGGGACGGGTTAAGACCGGAATAGCATCAATACTTGCCAACATCTCTTCAAGCTGTTTTATTGACGGGTCGAGCTGCTCTGCCATTTCAGGCTGCTGCGCGGCTTGCTGCTTTAATTCGTCAAGTTGCTGCTCGACCTTTAATAACGCTTCTTTTTTTTGTTTTTCGGCCATCGCCTCCATATGTGCCTGCACTTCATCCATGGCTTTGAGATTTAGCTTGGTCAGGTCAAGATCATCAAGTTTCGGTGCCTCTTTCATAGCGCTTATACCCGGTAATATTTTATCGGTTAAGGCCTGCAGTTTTTTGGCATCTTCGGGCAATTCAATATCCTGAGGCGGATTTTTTATTTTATCTAATAACTCATCGGCTTGTTTGTCCATGCCATTGGCTCTTAATTCCGCGACTTGTTTGTCGATAGCCTCATCCATTTCCTGCTCGGCCTGCTGTTTTTTTCCCTCAGCAAAGGCGCTCAGATTATCGCCCATGACCTGCTTATATTCTTCATCGCCTAGAAGCTGTTTAAAACCGCAAGTCACATCTTCAGGGATTAAAGGCGCCGAATACATCATATACTTAAACCCGTCTTCAGGGTCACAGCGCAGCTGCAGTTGATCCTGATAAAAAGCGCTGGGTTTAGCCGGTTCAGTTAAACTTTGATGCGCCACTAAGAGCTTTTTAATATCTTTAGCCTGAGGATGATTAATTTCGATCGTGCCGCGGTGCACAACAATGCCGATATTGTCATTGGGGAAAAAATAAACCGTGTCTAGATTTAGGGGGATCTCCTTAAAAAGCACCAATTTATCATCACGTTTTTGGGCATCTGAATACTGAGCTAACTCTCCTTGCTCAAGCGCGTTTAAGGGGAGTTCCTGCTCGATAAAACAGCGACCGACAACCCCGGGTAAGTTCCCTTTAATTTCAGCCATGGTTTCATGCATATTGGTTATGCAAAAGGGTTCATTGCCGGTTAAATAACGGTCAAAGCGTTGATCCGGCGGCGCAGTGTGAAAATAATCCCAATTAATATCCGGCGCTAAGCCCGGCATATGGTTTTGCAGATAATTATCATCAAAGGTGCCATATAAATTTTTTCTCTGTGGCCACTCGCTATTAATAGCAGCAAAACCCTGGGGGGTATAGGCGCTTTTATTATCCGGAATTTTTTTCGAAATGACAGGAAAATCAGGGTGCTCAATGTTGGCTAAAAAGCGTAAAACCTCATTCGAATCATTGCCGGGCAGGCCTTTTCCGTCTTTATTATAAAGGTGCGCTTGTCCGCCATAGGCATGCTCATAACTGAGCGGCATTTGCATAAAAGGATCTGCCGGAGAGGGCCCAAAACCCTGCCAGTAGCGCTCACCATAGACATTTAAGATTTTTGTAATCTCGGCCAAACTAACTGACACATCCACTCGAGGAGCGGGTTGCAGCTGAGGTGCAAAGGCATCGGCAAACACCACAAATTCACTGGCGTCTTTCTTGAACGCCTCATCAAACAGACTATCTTTACCCAGATTAGCTGCGATAATGGGCCATAATGTCTGCTCCAGGACAGCCTCACCCGAATCGAGATAGAAGCCCCATAAAGTCGATGCAACAAAAAAGTGCTTCTGCTGATACTTAAAAGTATTGGTTAATAATGAAGCCTGCAGGCTTTTAATACTTTTCATTCTTTAAATGAATATCCAATTAGTTAAAAAATAAGATGCATAATATCTGTACTGTTTATTTTTATGCTACTCTTGTTTACTTCTATATCCTTTTTATTTATTGCAATATTTCCTGCATTGAGTGCAATTTTAGCATTTTGTTTTACACTTAATTCATATACTGCCATCTCAATAACCGCGGCTCTTTTTTCAAGTTGAAGCCTAACAGTATCCAGATTAAAATCGGCGACCAAGCTAAAGTTCTTATATTTTCCGCCATAATCGAATTTTGTTTCTAGAGCTAAAATATTCTCGGTATTTAATAAAAAGCCTTCAACTTTGATAACGTTTCTGATAGCCGTAAGGTCTATATCAACTTCATTTGACATGACACCTATATGTGTAGAGAGTTTCGTTTCGCCTACGTCCACTTCCATTTTCATTTCTAGCGTTGGTAAATAATCCGCTTTAAAACTAAATTTAGCTCCCGGTGCCGGTTCGCTAGATGTTTCATAAGAAGTTTGTGTGTAATTTAAAAAATTTTTACTTTCATTATACTTACCATCTTCATCGGTAAAAACACTTTTAGAATAAGTACCCCACTCCCCTCCAGGTGTCCAGCTCCATTCTTCTGATTTTCCTGCGCCGGACTTAGACTCATAGGTCTTCTTCCCCTCACCGTTATATTTAACTTCTCTGCTTTCTCCTCCGACAGAAAGTTCGAAAGAATTACATTTATGGTTTATCTCAATACCATGAGTATTCGTACTGTAATCATAGGTATGACCATCTATGTTTTTTCCCATATTAGTACTACCTATGAAACCAGTAAGGTCAGGGTTACCAAATTTTGAAAATGCGTCAGATGGTGGTGTTAATACCGTCCAGTTGGGTCCTCCAATATCACACCAGTCATAGTCTAACTTGTCACGATTAATTTCTGTATTACCTTGAGTGATAGTATTTTCCTCATAACTATTACCCAAATTATAATTCCAGTAACCACCAAAATCGAAAATATTACCGTTTTGCGCAGTGAAAGTATCGTGCTGCGCGACACTAACGCGACCTTTTTCTAAATATTTGTACCATTTGGCAGTAGCGTTAACAGCATCTGTTGTTGCGGCTTTTTTAGCCGCAGTAACAGCCTTATCAAGACCAGCAATTTTATCTGAAGATACTGGGTTATCTCGATTATATTGAGCTGTAGTTAGAGCATTATCTGCAGCGGTTTGAGCCTTATCAATATCAGCTTGTTCGGACGCGGGTAAAGGGTTTCCTGCATAGTCAAGTACCCCCGCCAGACCATATTGCTCCATGATTGTACTAAGACTATCAATTTCGATACTACCGTGAGCCGAATGATGCACTTCCCAATTATTACCAAAGAAAAAGTGTTTATTAGCGCTATTCGGAGTAAAAACACCTGTACCATCGGAAGCCGTAGCATAATAATTAAATCTATTACCTACATTGTAATTATGTTGCTCTCCATTGATTCGTGAAATAATATATTTACCTGAATATTCATCATGGGGGCTAATGAATGCAGAAGCAGAGTCCACTGAAGCTCTAAATAAATGTATTCCACTCCACTTTAAAGCGGTAAACTCCTCTCCCGAATTTATTGCGGTAGTACACTTGTATGATTTACCGTTATGACTAACAATATCATTAAGAACATAAGTATTAGTATTCAAATAAGTAGCTACACTTCCAATCACACTCCACTTTGAAGCGGTAAACCCCTCTGCAGGATCTATTGCGGTAGTACACTTGTATGATTTACCGTTATGACTAACGATATCATCGACAGTATAAGTACTACTATTCGAATAAGCAGTTACACTGTTCCCTACATTCGCTACAAAATCCCATTTTGTCTTAGCAAACGATTCAATTGTAATAATTGCAGTGTTACATTTATAAAATTTTCCACTATGACGAACTAAATCTCCAAGACTGTAAGTTTCGTCTGAAGAATATGCAGGAGCATTTAAGGTCTCCGGTACCGTTCTAATATCTACTCTCTGACCACCGCCAATATCTCTGCGCTCTATCCCCCCTGTCACCATCACATACCCCGAACCATCATGATTGGGTGCCCCTAAGTGCATATAGGTTTGATTATCCCCCGTCTGCAGTTTAATGCGGTTTTTTCCCTCTTTATCTTCCAGCTCTATTTTATTACCAGAGGCGGTTTTTATAACATTGTTGGTTTGATTTTCAGCGGTGACAATACTCTGCTGGTCGCCACTGTCATTAATAGTGCCGCTGATAAAGGGTCGATCCGGATCGCCGCCAATAAAGCCCAATAATACCCGGGTATTATTGCGCAGCGGAAAATGCATGCCTTCATTTGCGCCGCCATAGGGCTGCATCATACGTACCCAATGTGAAGCCTTGCCGCCATACCGATCTTTTCGGTCAAAGGGCAATTTGACTTTGTAACGGCCGAACGCATCGAGCTCCGCATAGCCGGAATCCGCTTCAGCATCGATAACCGCATTCAATGTACCGTTAATCTCAGGGGCGAGCGTTTGTCTTTTCGGGGCAAAGTCATGCTCAGTTGAAAGCGCGGTAAAACTGTTGCTGTAATTCACCACAAGATCTGTTTCCGGGTGTAATTCCTGATATTGATTTAAATTAGTACCTTCATGGTCAATACTTTCTAATAAATAGGTTAACTGGTTAAACTTGTCTCGAGGATGCTCGCTAAGCTTAAAAGTATGACCTATCACCATAGTCGCCGCATCACTCTCACCGATATACACTTTTTGACGGCTTAAATAAGCATTGGCATGTATTTCCGCCAATTGCTGCCCCTCTTCGGGTGAAGTAATATTTAATCCGTAAAGGTTAATTTCTCCCCTGCCGCGATTATTAATAATATGCTCCCCACGAATATCTAAGGAGGGCGTTTCGTCATTAAAATCACGTAATGTCACTTTTTTCGGCAGCGTATGGCGTTTACAGATAATATTGGTCACTGTGTTTGCTTTGCTTGCCACATTAATACCGCTATTGGCCTGAAACACAATTTTACTGCTTTGGTCGGGCTGGGCGATTGACGGCAATGCCTGGTTATTATCACAAAAGACAATCACCTCGGCACTGTCGCTTTGCTCAAAATAATAATAAATTCCCTCACGCTCAATAATGCGCTGCAGATAATCTAAATGGGTTTCGTTGTATTGCAGCCTGAAGGGCCATTTACGGTAAGTACGGGCAAGTTCAAAGCGAAAATCTTGATTTTCAATAAAGCCGGCTTCCTCTAATATAACACTCAGTGTCTGCTCAATGGTTTCGTTTAAATACACTTCATTGGTTTCAAACAATCCGAGCTGCCAGATTCTAGGGACAATAGTCGCGCGGTATAAGGTGCAGTCAGGCAGGTAGTTAATATCTTCAAATTCATTGACTAAACCATGAATAATACGAATAGGTTTAGCTTGCTTGCCATCATAAATTTCTATTCGGCAGGGTTTATCCAGTAAGCTGTCTTCATCTAAATTAAGATCAGTGGATTTAAGCTCCAATGTAAAATTAAATAACCGGGAGATACCTTCCTGACCAGAAAATTTTAATAATGTCAGCTCACTGTCTGGCGAATCCTTGTCTTGCGAATCATGGCCCTGACAGATGAATTTGAAATGATATTGGCTCATACACAAAGTCCTTTTTTATTACCTTTTATTACCTTTTATTACCAGTAAATGATTTTATCGAAGCTGCTGCTTAGTGTTGCTATTCTAGTAAAAAAAAGCAGCATCTGCCCAGTAATGCTGCCAATGCAAAACAGCATCAAGCCACCCTGTTTTTCCCGCAGAAGGGTTTAATTTATTAAACCATGCTCATTACTTTAATTTGTGACGGGCTCAAGGTCAGACCAAAAGCGCCGGGCATCATGCCATTTTGCCCGGACAAACCTAACATTTTGTTAACCGGTAAACCGCCAACGAAGGTCTTAATACTGCCCATTAATTGTTTTTGTGGTCCCATTATCATACCGGATAAAGGATTCATCCATACACCGGTACTGTCACCATTACTCATCGGCGTAATGGTCATCATATTGTGAGTGAACATAGCCATAACCATTACCTTCACCTGTGACGGAATAGCCGTACAAGTTATTGCTATACTCGGATAGGGAATAGGCACTGGGATAGGCCCTACAGGTGTAGGAATAGGGGTTATACAAACATTGGGGAATGCAAAATTTATACTGCACATTTGTGTCGTCCAAAAAGGCATTATTATCTCCTAGTGTAAAGGTTAACCCATATGAATTCGTTCACCGTCAATTTTAACGTCTTTTCTTGCCGTTATAACTGCATCGCGTGAACGAATAGATAAAGTTTTTCCTATGGTTTGTAAAAAATTCAAGCTGGTTTGTTGATCCAAGCCTTCAACGGTTTTAAAGCTGTTTTTAATGCGCTGTGTTAAACGATCGGTGACTAAATTCATGGCACTGCTAAAGGAGTTAACCTCACGCCACTGGCTAACGGCTTTATCACCCACCACAGAACATTCATTAGCTTGAACTTTCATGTTAGCGGTATTGATCCCTATTTCAGTCGAGGTAGATTGGATCTTTTCTGCGCTCGTCAGTGACATTTGTTTGCCAGAGGTTAATTTTAGTGCACCTGAAGTTGCCTCAAAGGCAACGTCGCCGGGAAAGGAAAGCGTCATATTATTAGTCTCAGGCCGTTCAATAATCGCTAAAATATAATGTTCGTCAGCAATATTAGCGATTAACACTTTATCTCCGGGTATAGGCTGCACTAAACAGCTATAGGCTTTATTTGCACGAAAAACGCCACGCTCTGATAACACCATGTAATCATTAGCAAAACCACCTTGAATTGTCGCCAATTCGTTTTCTGTTACTGTTGCTTGTTGATGTATTGGTAATACATTTGCCATGGTTAGACCCCCTTGGTCTGAATTTATTTAATAAGTACAGTGCCTATTATGGGCTTATATTCAATTGGCAACTTTGCCACTAACTACCATTTTTCGGCCTTTTTTTTCATTTCATCCGTTTCTTTGGCAAGCTGCCTGCTGGCATTTTGCCAGTTGGTTTTCTGTTCAATAATTTCGTGTAAATTTGTTGAGAATAACCGAGTACCCGACATATCAGCTTCCGTTAAGATTGCATGGCTGAAGTCCGCGTAAGTGAAATCAGCGCCCGCAAAAACAGCCCCCGTACAATCGGTTTTAACCATCAGCGTTTGCTCAGCATAAACATTAGTAAAATAAGCTTTAGTTAAGTTTGCCTCTTGAAATAACGCACGGGGCATTTGGGCATTCACAAAGTTAGCCTGGTGCAGGTTCGCTTTAATAAAGTTGGCTTCTTTGGCTATTACATTGGAAAAATTCGCCTTACTTAAATTCGCCTCCATAAAACCTGCATGACTGATGTCCATATTGCTGAAATTTGCCTCCACTAAAATGCTTTCTTGGAACTGCGGTTTGATCATCTTTATATTAGTAAAATCATAACCGGTAAAGTCAGCTTTCATAAAAAAAGGCAGCTCTAAGTGCGCACCGGTAAATACAATCCCCTGAACTTGTGCCTCAATAAAATTAGCGCGAAACATAATAACGTTGGAAAAATCAGCCTGCTCTAAATTAGCGTTAATAAAATGACACTGCGTTAATTTTGCACCAATCAATTTTGCCGCTTTAAGGTTAGGATTAATAAAACTGGTATTTTCTAAATTGGCATCGGATAAATCCGCCTGAGCAAAATTGGCATCAATAAAATTAGCCAGCCGTAAATCACTGCCCTTTATACTAATCCCCTCACCATTGGGCTCAATAAAATTGGCTAAAATTAAATTTGCACTATCCAGTTTTGCCTTAGTAAAAGTGCAATTAATAAAATTACATTCTTTTAATTTGGCACCTGTCAGATCAGCCCCCGAAAAATTTACCGACTCAAAGGTACCGCCACCTAAATCAGCGCCTTGGTAGTCACCACCCGATAAATCGCTGCCTTGAATCAGGGGCTCGCCCCCTTTTACAGCTTTTATTAACTCATCTTTTAACATTTATGGCCGCCAATTTTTTAAAATAGTTTGATCAAGATTAGCGTCTTTATAACTATTATTACCTAATGTACTATCAATAAAATTAACGCAGTATAAGTTGGCTCGATCAAACGTCACTCCCACTAAATAGGCTTTATATAACGAACCTTCCATTAAATTCAGCTCGCGCATATCAGCATTTTGACATTGTGATTTCATAAATTGTGTCCGGTGAGCTTTGGCCCCTACAAACTGACTATCAGCCAGCTCTGCGCCACTAAAATCGGCTTCCGCTAATTGTGCATGAGAGAAGTCACAGTGGTTTAACTGGTTTTCACGTAAACATGACTTGCTTAAGTTCACCTGACTAAAATTACTGTTATTTAATATACAGCCACCCACAAAACGGCTATTGATCATTTGAGCCTGGCTAAAATCACTTTCACTGGCTTGCGCTTCAACAAAATTTGCGCCATCAAGGGTCGCCTGGCTAAAATTGGCCTGCACTAATACCGGCTTTACCATATTAACTTGAGTTAAATCAGTGCCGATAAACTCACAGTTATTAAAGATGGGGTTAATAAAATTACATTGTTTAAGCACCGCACCATTAAAAACGGTCTGTTCAAAGGTGGTATCTAAAAAGTTAATTTCAGGCATTTCACAGCGCAGCAGTTGAGTCCGGGTGAAATTTGATCCGCCCAGTTGTGCTTTGCTTAAGTTAGCTTCGCTAAAATCAGCATCGCTTAAATTAGCCGCGCCAATATTGGCCCCCTGGCAATTGGCATTAATCAGCTTCGCATTGCTTAAATTCGCCCCTGCCAATATGGATTTTTCTAAGTTAGCATTGCTTAAATCACAATGGCTAAAGTTCACGCCCTCAAGATAACAGCCGCTTAAATCAATGCCCACTAAGTTTTCACCGCTTAAATCAATACAAGCATAATCGCCATTGGTCAGCGCTTGCCCGGTGCGCCACTTTTGTAAAAAATCCGCTTTGATTTGCGCTTCCTGCCCGGGGTGCGGTGAACGGCTTGTTGGCATTAAGTGCGCGCCCATCGCATAGGTTTCTTTTAACTTAACTTCAGCATCTAACAATTGTTTTTCTATCTTTTCAATATTAATATCTATTTTTGGTAACTGTTCCTCAGACACGCCTTGCGCTCTAAGATCCGCTATTTTTTTTTCTGTCTCTGCCACTTGCTTTTTGACTTCAACCAATTGCCCTTTTATATCAGGACGTGGCCACATTGGAGGTAAATCTATTTCATTTATCGCATTTTCCATTTTTGCAATTGCATCAGCAAATAAATGGACATCGGGCATACTTTTTAATTTTTCGACTTCCACTTTGATTTGCGCTTTTGCTTCGGCTGTTTTTTGCGCGGCCATTTCATCGGTATAAGCTTTAATTTCATCCATCACCGATAAATCAATATTAAAAATATCGATATTTTCCGGATCGGTCACTATACCCGGTGCCATTTTTTCCATTAAGGCTTCTATTTTTAACTGCTCAGGGGCTTTTTCAGGGTTGTTAATTTTATCTAAATAGGGTGTTGGGTCCACGCCTGCGGCCTTACATTGCTCAATAATTTGCAGCTTGGCATCGTCGACTTGCAACATAGCCTCGGCTTTTTTAGTATCAGCAAATTCATCCATATTGGCTTTACCAAGCATTTCTAATGGGAAATCAAAATCATCCTGCAGTTGTTTAAAACCACAACGCATGCCCTCGGCAATCAATGGGGATGAAAACAGCATATATTTATAACCGTGATCAGGATCTAACCTTTTAGTGAGTTGATCCTGATAATGCTGTAAATGACGAGGCGTATCATTGCGGTTTTCACAAGCTAATAATAACGCCGTAATATCACAGCCGTCATCGCTATAACCTTTAATAGTACCGCGATAGATCATCACCCCCATATTGGCATTAGGAAATAACCACAGCGTGTCCAATTTAGTTTTTATTTCTTTAAACTCATTTTGGTATTCCCCGGTCATTTGCTGGTTATTATCTTTTAGCGGCACGTTTTGATTTACAAAGGCACGGCCGTAAATGGGCGGTAATTGCCCTTTAAGCACTGCATGCTCAGCATGCATATTGCTAATAAAATACTGCTCGTCACCTTGAAAAAAACCATCAAGCCACTGATCTTTAGCGGCATCGTTAAAATATAACCAATCGATATCATTCGCGAGGCCCGGCATTTGGTTATCAAGATAAGCCTGATCGTAGGTGCCGGCAAGGGATAAACGTTGCGGCCACATCATATCAACCCGGCCAAAACTGGCAGGCGGCACTTGTTGTGACGATGAGGTTAACAATTGATTTTTATATTCAATGTTGGGTAAAAATTGCTTTTCACCCGTATCTGTCTGTACCGGTTTAAAGCCTTTTCCTTCGGGGTTTAATTGATAACCTTCACCACCATAAGCATTTTGATAGCTTATGGTCATAGTAGTTATAAGCTCAGCGGAGCTGCTGGCAAGACCCGCGCCTAATTGTTTGTACCAGTTTCGATCGCCAAAAACCAGCAGCTCTTTATCCACTAAGTCTTGCCATTGGCCACGCTGGTCTTGACGAGACACTTGCAAATGCACCAAGCCGGCAGCGACGGCTTTATTATTTGGCGCAATAAAATCACCGGCAACCAGTACTTCAGCACAGGCTTTGGGCATGGCGGCATCAAAAATATTATTGCCGATTTGTTCACCTACGCTTTCCCATAGTTTTTGCTCAAGTAAAATTTCGCCGTCCGTTAAGGAAAAAGCAATAGGAATGGACACCGCAAAAATATCCTTTTCTAAATAAGAAAAGGATTTATGCAGTACGGCAAGTTGCAGGGGTTTAATTATATTCACTTTTTTATATCTTCAATTAATTCAGCATGTTCACTGCGCCCGATGATAACTTTATCATCGTAAAGTCAACTTCATTAGCTTTAGTAACAACAGTGTTTACTGAGCTTTGTATAGTGTTGATACTATTCATTAATATCGTTATATCATTGTCTACTGTGGCAATAGCAGCTTGTAAATCAATAGCTGCATTTGCGGCTTCTGTCGCCACGTTTTTAAATTTAAAAGATTCAATTTCCGTTTTGGAACCAGCACTGAAGTAAAAGCCTGGAGCGACTTGTATTTCAATTTTAGGTCCTACAAACATATCATTAACTGCTGCAACAACGACAGAGCTAGACACTCCTAATAGAAACTCACTCTTTGCCCCCATAAACATCTCATTAGTCGCTCCATGATGTGTGCTATGACAACTACCACGAACATGAGAAATAGAATGACCATCAACTTCTTCATAACTATCACCTGTATGATAATCATAAGAATTACCATAATGCTGACTTTCTGCATCGCCCTTATGTACTTCGATTGTCTTGCCCTTAGTATAGCTATATTGGTTGTTATATGATTTTTCTACCTGTTCTTCATCTTTCTGAGCAAAACTAAGCTTTTTACCCTCGATTTTCTCCCACCATGGGCCTGCTTTTTTGGCTATATCCTTAGAATATAATTTGTTAATTTCAGTCTCTTGTGTACCATGTACTTCCGCATAACTGTTGCCCAAGTCATAATTCCAATAACCGCCAAAATCAAAAATATTACCTTCCTGAATATTAAAGGTATTGTGTCTGGCTACTCTGAAATTACACTTGTTATCTAACAGGTCGTTGGCTTCTTCGGGTGTTAATTTTTTATGAAATCTCTTACAGATCCCATCCAGGGGAGATTGAGTAAAACTTTGGTAACCTGTAAGTTTAAGGGTCAACAACTCGACAAGAGACCTGTATAACCTGCTTCCTGCATCGAGATTACGATTTTTGTTTTGATTTTCTTTGAGGTGATTTTCTTTATTATAAACTTCGCCTTTAATACTCTTACCTAAACTTGCATCATCTTGACACACTATAATTTCTCTGTCCGCACCATACTGAAAGCGTTTATCCCCCGGCGAATTAAATTCATATTCATTTCCCTGCTCAAAAGTATATTTATCACCCAGCGTTCTTTCTATAAGGTAATAACCAGATAACTCAACATTTCTTGTCATCAAGTTATCTGCAGGCAAACTCAAAACTGATGAAGCCGTAAATGTACTAGCAACAGCAGGGATAGCAGCTTCAGCAGCAACATCAGGAGAAGTACGAGCAGCTTTAGCCGGAACCTCCGGAACAGCATCAGCAGCAGCTACCCCATCACCTTTGAGACTTTTTATTGGAAATAAAAAATAATTTTGTTCATCTAACAAATCTTCACTTTCAACAGAACTTGTATCTTCATCGAAGCTGTTATGGAAGCTTCCTAAGGTATTATCATCATTAAGGTAAGCAGTAGTCGCAAAGTTTGTAGTAACACGTGTAATTTGCTTACCTCCCGTCACCTCTTTACGTTCTATTCCCTTAGACATCACGACAAAGCCATCGCCGGGATGATTGGGCGAGCCTAAATGCATATAGGTTTTATTATCACCCGTCTGCAGTTTAATGCGGTTTTTACCTTCTTTGTCTTCCAGCTCTATTTTATTGCCCGAGGCAGTTTTTATAAGATTATTGGTTTGATTTTCACCGGTGACAATACTTTTCTGCTCGCCATTATCATTAATAGTGCCGCTAATAAAGGGTCTGTCCGGATCGCCGCCAATAAAACCTAATAATACCCGCGTACCGTTGCGCAGCGGAAAATGCATCCCCTCATTTGCGCCGCCATAGGGCTGCATCATACGTACCCAATGAGAAGCCTTGCCGCCATTGCGATCTTTTCTGTCAAAGGGCAGTTTGACTTTGTAACGGCCAAATTCATCGAGCTCCGCATAGCCGGAATCCGCTTCAGCATCGATAACCGCATTCAGCGTACCGTTAATTTCAGGGGCGAGCGTTTGTCTTTTCGGGGCAAATGGATGCTCAGTTGAAAGCGCGGTAAAGCTGTTGCTGTAGTTCACTACGGCATCGGTATTTAAGTCCAATTCCTGATATTGATTTAAATTAGCACCTTCATGATCAATACTTTCTAATAAGTAGGTTAACTGGTTAAACTTATCTCTGGGATGTTTGGCAAGCTTAAAAGTATGACCTATGACCATAGTGGCCGCATCACCTTCACCAATATAGGATTTTTGACGGCTTAAATAGGCATTAGCGTGTATTTCCGCCAATTGCTGACCTTCTTCGGGTGAGGTTATATTTAGCCCGTAGAGGTTAATTTCCCCCATACCAGTCTTATCAATAATATATTCACCACGAATATCTAAGGAGGGGGTCTCATCATTAAAATCACGTAATGTCACTTTTTTTGGCAGCGTCTGGCGCTTACAGATAATATTGGTCACTGTGCAAGCCTTGCTTTCGACATTAATAGCGCTATTGGCCTGAAACACAATTTTTTTGCTTTGGTCGGGCTGGACGATTGATGGCAACGCCTGGTTATTATCACAAAAGACAATCACCTCGGCATTATCGTTTTGTTCGAAATAATAATAAATTCCCTCACGCTCGATAATGCGCTGCAGATAATCTAAATGGGTTTCGTTATATTGCAGCCTGAAGGGCCATTTACGGTAAGTGCGGTTCAGTTCAAAACGGAAGTCTTGCCCTTCAATAAAGCCAGCTTCCTCTAATATGGCGCTGAGTGTTCGCTCAATTGTTTCGTTTAAATATACTTCATTGGTTTCAAACAATCCGAGCTGCCAGATTCTAGGTACAATATTAGCGCGGTATAAGGTGCAGTCAGGCAGGTAGTTAATATCTTCAAATTTATTGACTAAACCATGGATAATACGAATAGGTTTAGCTTGCTTGCCATCATAAATTTCGATGCTGCAGGATTTGTTTAACAGGCTATCTTCATCTAAATTAAGATCGGTGGATTTAAGCTCCAATTCAAAATTAAATAATTGGGAGATACCTTCCTGCCCGGAAAATTTCAATAATGTTAACTCATTATTTTGCGAACCATTTTCCTGATAGATGAATTTGAAATGATATTGGCTCATACACAGAGGTCCTTTATTGAGTAAACAGTTTAATACTGTTATAGGAGTTTTATTGAAGCCGTTATATGCTGCTTGGTATTACTGCTTTTTAACCAGGCATTGCGGCCTAAAGAAAATTCATTTTCTGGTACTAAGCTTAGGTTAAATTTAGTATCGGCTACCACATCTATCTGTAAGTCCACCAACAAAGGTTGGCCAATAAAATACTTGATCATATTTTGTAATGCATCCCAATACTCAGGTGTTAAGCACCATTGTTTATATTCTTTCGCACTCAGGGGGGAGATAGAGACAATAATTTTAGATTGAATATCCTGCATTTTTCCGCCGAGCACCGCACTGAAACTGATTTGATTCGCCTGTTGGTTTAACGCCAGTTTTTGCCCTTCTGCTATACTGACGTCCCGGTTAACACACTGCTCAATGCTTACCTGCGCTTTTTTAAATAGGTTCTGCAGCAGCTTTTGCAGCCCAACAACGGTGCTTTTTTGATGACGAATAATATTAATATTTCTTAAAATAAAGGCTTGATCAGGGAAGTCTTTTAACCAGGATGCCTCTTTAAACCCAATCATGGCAAGCATAAATTGATAAACGTTTTTACGCCCTTGATCCAGATAATGCGGAGATTGCTGAGTGTTTGCCGCATACAATAGTTGATAAAGACGCTGATGAATAATATCTAAAAACAGTCGGGTTTGGTTTTGGTCTTTATGCGATGCCTGGATCAACTCTTCGGTAAAAAACTTGGGTAAGGGGGAGCCGTTACCGTAAAGGCCAGGTAGATTAACGTTCAGATAATATAAAGACGGTTGATCCTGTTTAGTCACAGAAACGACTTGAGTACGCGCATGTTGTAAGCCTAAAACCGGCCTGATGCGTATAGCATGCAGCGGATTAAGTTTATTGCTTAACGCCAGTTCGCATAAGAGCTTATAGACTTCAATAAAACTGTATTGAGTCGCATTGCGGAGTAACTCTTGTTCGATCATTTAGCGATACCGCCAAAATTAATTGCCCAGCGTTGAGATTCCTCGGTACGGGATTCAGTCACAATTAATTGACTGAAACTATTAATGGGCACTTGTAATGCCAATAACTGATTCAGCAAGGCTGAAAATAAAAATATTTCCCCCTGGTTAATAAAATGATCACTGTTTATATGAACTGAATACTCCACTCCTCGAACCAATAATCCCTTTTCAAAATGATCTTTCGCGGTTATTTTAATATCATTAATCGCAGCAATTCGATGCGCCAGGGTTTTATATTTTGCGGTGTTTTTAAGTTGCGCAGGAAGGTGATGACGCAGAAGTTGCTTAAGCTGATCCGCTTTTTCTATATTTTGTAAACTTAATGCCTGATCTGATACCACCTGCCAAGCTTCATTGGAAATAATCTGCGCCGGCAGATAATCACTGCTGGTTGTCAGGTTAGTAAAAGAAACTAATTCAGGGCTACTGCTGGTTGGCACATTAATCTCGTTAGGAGGCAATTTAGCAGCAAGCTCACCATGGCAACATTTGACTTTGACACGTAACACTTCTCGACTTTCAGGTCTTGATCCGGCTTCAAACTCCAGAGCTAACCAATTTGCTACGTCCCCGTCATGCACGCCATGCTTTCTAAAATAATAAAAACCACCGGTTTTACTGTTCGTATTGCTGGGGATTATAATATTCTGATAACGGTTATTTTTTTCCCGTTCTCGCTTGATACTTTCAACCGTCAGAACATCAACAATAGGCAAAACGAATTCAGTCGATAAATTACGCTGTTGAGCGGTTAATGGAAATTCAAGTTGAATACCATTCATCGCCATTGGCTCAGCAAAGTGCTCAAATTCATTAATCACCGGTGTACAGTATAGTTTTAGGTGATCGGTTTTAAATTCAGGCAGGCTCCAGGTAGGAGAGGTAAATTCAAAAACAATTGAAAATTGATCACCACTACGCTGCTGCCACTGCTGCAGGTTAATTTCAAAAAACTGTAATTTTTCAGGAACAGTATAATACTCCTGCAAAAGACTATGCTGATTTGATGAATTGCCGGCATCAAAAATATTATGCTCTGCGCCATAGCCTGTTAATTGTAAATTTTTTACTGAAATATCAGCAACACCAGCGGAGCTTGTCACTTTAATTGACTGCAATTTTTGAGCAAACATCTGTAACCAAATACAAGCATCACTTGCTGGTTGATTAATATAAAAACGCAGTTTATCAAAGCTATAATTAGCGAGATCATTTTTTTCTGATGTAAACCCCACATTGAGTTCAACCACTTTCTGTTGTACCTGGTTAATTGTTTTTTCAACCTGCTGCATCACTAACGTTGCAACACGCACCGGCAACACTTCAACCTCCCAAGCGCTGCTGAATCGGCAAGCTATCCGTTCATGGCCCTCTTCATCGAGTTTTGCAGGAGAAGAATCAAATCCAGTCCCTTTTTTAACCATTAAAGGTGAGATTAAATTTGCTTTAGGCGTTAATGATAGAATGCTGACTGCCGGAATAGGCTGCATTAAGGTGGGTGTTAATACTTGTGATAGGGCCTGCAGTGCAACCGGAAACTGATCGTCTAACTCTTTTTTAAATTGCGCCGTTAAATAGGAAACACCCTGTAAGATCATATCAACATCGGGGTCAACTATATCTCTATTTAAACTTTCTGTAATTGCAGGGTATTCTTTACTAAAAACCTGTGATGATTCTTTTAAAAGTTTTAACTCTTGTTGGTATAGGTCTGCTAAATCCATTATTGTAATTCCAGTTCAAATGTACTATCAGATTGTAATTTTCCAAAGAGAGTAACGACATGTTTTGATCGGGTTGTCACCAATAATTGAAATGACAAAATAACCGTTATATTATGGTTTTCTTTTAATTCGGTATGTAGCGATTCTATTCTGGGATCATACTTTTCAAGTAAGATTTTGATCATATTAAGCACATTTTGCTTATCAACTTGTTCGACAATCCCTTCACTAAGGTCAATTTTAGGCATTCCCATATCAGGCGCAATAAGTACACTACCCTGACGTGTATTGAGTATTTTTTGTAAATAATTGCGCATCGATGTGGCAATATTTAATGATTCAAGCTGTTTAGCTGATTCATTTTTGACAGTCAGCAAGTTAAGCTTTTCAGAAAGCCTTAACATTATTGCTCACCCCGCCAATTGGTTTGGTAAGTAACATCACCATCCGGCCCCCAACTCCAAGTAATACCTTCATAGGCCAGTGTTACATTTTCCATAAAACGTAAATATTCTGACTCCGCTTTTTCTAATGCAGGCGTCCAGGGAGAGATTGATATAATATGCGCATTTATTAATTCAATACGATAATAAACAAGCTCTTCACCTTGCGCCGTATATCGAAACCATTCGAATTCAACTGTATTTAATCGTTCTTTTTCAACCAATGCGCGATATAGCTTTGGGGTACTTTTATCAACCTCTTTTAATAAGACAATTGGCTGATGAATAACCGGACCATTTCCCATACCTGACTGCACATTAGTGGGTAATTTAATTTCATGTTTAAATGAAAAAAGATCAATACTCGTTTCTCGATTTTTTCTAATTGAAGAGCCTTCAATAACGCCCTGAATATCACCTTCAATTTTCATATAACCCGAAAATTCCATTAGCTGACCTCTTCATTCATAAAAATAAGGGTATTAATGGAGATAGTACTGCCTAAGTATTTCATATGCGGGCTGAGCTCTATTTCAATCTCAAACCATCCTATATTATTTGTTTCTACCACCAGGACTTTTGCATCTTTTAAGGGTCTTTGTGCGCGTAACGATTTAGAAGGTGCTTCAACATCTGAGACAAATTGTCTGATCCATCGATTTAAAATATGAGATAACTCTGTTGAGTTGGTCGTCGCACCAACACTTTCTCTGAATATGATTTTTAAACAATGAATAATACGCATAACAATAAATAAATACTGCAATTGGGCACTGGCAATAGTATCAATATTTTGTGTTCGGTAATTAAGTTTTAGATTACCCCAACGCACAGAATTTGCTGACTCAAAAAGTAATATATTGTGATAAGCCCTTGTACAGACAGGATTAAAGCCTAACTTTATTAACTCGGCTTCTTTTTCTTCAGAAAAAGCAATTTCAATGGGTAAATTAGGCGACTTATTTAACAACGCCGATAAATTTAATCGCCCCCCTTCCATGCCGGAAATAAAAGTACAAAAACCGCTTTCTTGAAAGCTTTTAAGCAAATTATCAACAAATCCAAAACTTGCGTTGCCCCATAGGCAGTCTTCGTGACTATCACCTATGTTTTCTTGAAACCAACTGAGTGCCGAATCACCTTTACCATAGGCATTCCTAAATAATAATCTCGGCATGGTTAAAGCGAGAAAACTAGCTTCTTCTGTTGAGATAAAATTACGCCATTTTATATATCGGTGTCCGGCATGAATTTCAGAAATATAATCTGAATCCTGCAATGTATTAAAGTCATTAACATCAAACATCCGAGCATTTGCGCCCGTGACAACAGGTAAATGCGCTTTACTGCACACCTCAGTAATCGCTTTAAGCAAAGTAAGATCTGAACCCGCGCCAGAAAAGTAATCATCAATTAATAAAACACCATAGGGAACAGCGCCATATTGACCGATACTGTCAACGTAAACCTGCTGATATAAATTTGAATCGAGTAAGTCGGTATTAGTGAAAAGATCATCCCAAAGTAACTGCTTAGTTGCACTGGCACATTCAATAATCAGAGAGTGACTGCTTTCTGCTGTTTGGCATAGCCAATATATACCGCGCCAAGATGCTTCAAGCTGCTGCCAATCGGCTTGATGCAGAATTTGGTTTAATATTCGAGATAGAATTAACTCTAATTCACAAACAACTAATTCAAGTTCATGCCTTTTGACCGACTCTTTTTCCAACTCGGCGATTTTCACGTGCTGAAGCTCAAAGGGAGCGGTACTAAAAGTAGTTCCATCTAGCTGAAGTTGTTGATGTATTAGATCAATAATGTGTGAAACTTCCCGTAAAGAAGGTTCTTTTTTGATAATGGCTGTTGGTTTAAAGTCTGCGTAGCAATCAATAGTATAACTGAGGGTGATTATTTGCTGATCGACATTAAGTAATTGGCACAGTCCAGAGTTAGCTATATCTACATCAACAGTCGGTGAAAACTCTTTAATAACAGTATCAAAATTACGGATATTAATTTCAGTTGGTTCAAGCAACTGCTCAATGGCATTATGGCCACCAAGCGGAGCAAGGATTAATGTTTTAAAAGGAACCGTCCCTCCCTGCTTTGGCAAAAACGAAATATTTTTGACATCAAGCATACTTTACATCCAACATTGCGCGATTGATTCAGGCGGTTGTGGTGGTTTGATAGATAACGCTTGTCTTAACCTATCGGCACCTTTGATATTTAATTTAACGTCAAAGTATTCAATTCGATAACTGTTTAATTCATAAAAATATACGGGAAACTCTTCCAATTCAAAGCGTTTAACACCAGATTTAAAATCATCCAAGAAATTGAATACACCGTCATCACCACTGTAAACTTTCTCAAGTATCTTGTTACCCACTTTTAGCTTTAAACTAACAGAACGACATGTTTCATCCCATTTAAAAAGCTTATTGACGATATAATTCTTATTTACCAGTGTTTGTGTTTCTGCTTCACAAATCAGGCTGATATCGGTTTCTGATACATATAATAGTGAGTTTGCATTTGTATCTGTTGGTTTTGCCGTCATAAATAAATCAAAGGATTTAAACTTCTGACGTGTTTTTAAGTCTTTAGCTCGAATTAAGTAATCTAATAAATCCGGTGACAAAGGAATTTTTTTCTCCACCACTTTTTTGAAACTATAACCCCCTCCGCGCTTATTTTGAATAAAAGGTTGTAAGGTTTTATCAAAAAATGACCATAAAACACCTGATTCCCCATAAGCAAACTCATCTAGCTTATAGGCCGGTACCCCTTCTAATTCATAGAGAAAATCTTCTTCCCATGATTTTTCAAGCAAACATGCACTTTCTTCAAGCATAAAGTTTTCTAGCACTAAAATAGATCCAATGTACACATTCCAAAATGATGCCGTGGAATTACCCGCTTTACCTATTAACCCCTGCAGGTTCATGATGTTAAGTTTCGCATTTGCTAAAACAGTGCCTTCGTCTATCGGGTTATTTTCAAACTCAAAAAATGCGCGAATGCTTTTGTGCGACTCTTTTTGCTGTTCAATATTGAACACTAAATCCGCAATCAGCCCTTTATATTCATCCAAGCCTTTGCCGGCTTCTTGTAAATTTAACGCTCTTTCTGAAGGGCCTGGACCAGAACCACTGGCTTTATCCAATTTTTTCTTGGTTTTCAACGCCTTTTTCCCAGAACCTGAAATAGCCTTACCAACAGGACCTAATGATCCCACCACCTTTAACGCTAACTTGGTAAATACTTTGTTCTTTGCAGGGTTAGATTGGGCTTCATCTTCACCTAGGGCCAGCATATCTTGGTAATAAAGGGAAAAATCAAACCAATCGGGCTTATCCTCTAAATCATTAAAAGGAGCTAATTGGTAATCCGCATCATTTAATAACTTGAAAAAAATATTTCGTCCGGTGGTCAAATTATTAATAACATTTAACCATTCTGATCGGCTACTCAATGTTGCCGTTCCTGTATGGAAATTTTTTAAGAAAGCCCCCCATTTTGCGACATAATTATGCTGATATTGCTGTTGAAATACAGGTAAAAATTTTAACAAAAACGGGTGTTCCTCTCCTAGAGCATATAAAATTTGCTCTGAAAAATCATCAATAATTGTTTTACCTGCTAACGTATAGGCACCTTCAATTAAGATAGGTGATTGGATATGCCTAGAACCTTGCCAGTAGTCACTCAGCTGTACCGAATCAACTTTTCCATTATGATTAACCCAGTCAATTAACCAGTCCATTGTTCCATTAGAAGATAATAATAAGGTAGAAATATCATTACGATATTTTGTTATTTGCTGCTGCCAGTTTTTGAGATAGCTTGCGTCATTTGCATCCTTTATCATAAACAAGCTTTTAATATATAAACTGTTTAATCCATCAATCATATCTGGTGACATGTTATCAATATACGCGCTGTCAAAGGGCTGAGGCAATTCAGCTAAATCTGTTAATGAAGCCCCTTTACTTGCTGCACTTAGCACATTTATTCTGCGCATTAATATGTTTAAATAATCAACTTTACTATCAATATTCTTATTCGATAATTGTTTAATATTATCTTCAAAGTACTTATCGACCGGAGAAATTAAAACATCCTGAATATCATTAGCCAGTTCAGCTTTTAATGTAGGTATATTAAAAACACTCTCTGAAAGGGGTAGCCAATAACTTATATTAACGTCATTTAGTTTGGTAATTAATTGATATCTACTCTCAAGATTGTCCCTAACTTTGACTTGATCTTCAGACTTTGAAAGTTGCGATTCGTAATCTTGATATATTTGCTCAATATTATTTTTATCGGAGTTATACAAAGTCCCCAACAGAATAACTAGCACTGTTGTTGCAGATAAATAAGTCCATAACCGTTTGTTTTTTTCAATATCACTGGCAGTATTTTTATTCATTGATATAGCAGGCAACCAACATAAAGCTGATTGCTCTAACAGATCATCAACAAATACAGCTTTGTTCTTTTCTGCCATAACAAGAAACAGACCTGAACAAACAGGTTTGCCTTGAAAACTATTGCTTGAAAATAAACGCGAGCAGAATAACTCGACAGAGTCTTGAATATCTTTGATTTTATGAGGCAGATTGGCAACGGTTTCATCGAACCCTTGATTAACAATATAATCTAAAGATCCTTGTTTAAAAATAGCTTGAATTTTCGAAAAACAGCTTTGGATAATATTTTTCACCGGCTCTTTTTGTTGGTTAATAACGCCTAAGGTTTGCTTTTTCCAATCATTACTCAGTTGTCCTAGCCAGTCATCAACTCCTTTTCGCTCTTCTAATCCAAGAAGTGAAATATTCACAGGAACTTCTACACCACAATACTCTTTAATTTCTTCATATTTTTTTCGAAGTTGATCTGCAATCTGGCTTCTCGTTGCAGGATCAACTAAATCAGCAACATGAATCGATATTAATAATCCGTCTAAGGATTTTGATTTTTCGCTTGATGCTAAGCCATTGAGTAATTGCAGCCATTCACTGTTAGCGGCAGAATCAGCATTTTTAATTAAATAAGAGTCAACATCTAGAATCACAAGATCATTTAGCACAATCCATTGAAGATATTTATATTCACTGAAAATTGGATCGGCTATTTGAGGTCTATTGACTGTTTCAGTGTATAACCAGTCAGCATGTTTATTATCCATTTTAATATGCATAATAAAATCAGCTTCCTGCTGATTTTCATCGCTACTGACGTTGTGGTTAATTCTCTTTAGGACGCGTTTAATATGCTTATCAATGGATTTAGGAAATAAGAATTGAAAAAATGATAATTTTGTTTTCTCCTTTGTTGACGCATCAATATTAATTAATTTTTCAACTCGTTGTTTTGCTTGCCAGCGCTTATAAAGGTAGATGCAAAACTTAATAGCATACCAGGCGATGAAAATAGCCAAGAAAACTTGTATACCTTCAACTTCAGTGGCACCTAACAATAAAGATCCAGCCACACAAACACCAAATATGACTAACCAAATGAAAACGACGAGTAAAAACTTAAGGAATTTTTTCATTATTAGAATACCACTTATATCTGGCTTAAGATTTGGGAAACACTATCAAGAATATTGCTTCTCAATAAAAAATACGACAAAAGAAGAACTCCTATTGGACCAAATATTGTGAGCAACTCTTTTTGTTTTTTTCTATTAGCGTTACTTATTTGATTAAGGCGACGGATAGGAATCGGTGGCGAAAATAAGTTTATTTTTATATCTTTTGATAGAAGAGCATAATTTGCTTGAATAATTTCTTGCTTAACACTCTCTTCTCCACTCTCAAAATAACAACCGGAAAAGCCTTGAACTAATGAGTAAAGAAAGACTTCCCTTACATCTTGGTCTTTAATATCATTTTCATTTAAAGTATCAAGAATTTCATAAAACTGAGTACCTGCTTTATGTGTATCAAAATATTTTTTTTGTAATGGGGATTTTGCCCATTCATTTCTATACTTCCACTCTGAATCTAAAATAATTTCATCAACCAGTGCGCAAACTGAAAATAGAGCATGTTGATTCTGCTCTTTTGAATAACCAGAACACTTAACATTAGATAATAACGTTTTAAATTGTTGCTCGAGATCTATTAATGTTATATCTGAATCATCAGATATGTTTTGAGGTAGATGTTTAATTACTTGAAAAACAGGAATAAATTTATCTATTAGTTTCATAACTTATCCTTGAACAGCGATCAAATCGAGAGCAACGTCTTCTATATAATCACTCCAAATAACACCAATTCGGCTTAACTCAATGACTTTCTGCCATTGGAAGGACTGCCTATCAAGACCAAAATAATAGCTATTCGGGACAGTCGCAACTCCTTGGGGTTTTTTATCTAAATACGACAATTGAACTCCCGGAAGTGCTCTTTTCAAGTAAACATCAACTTGTCCATCGGCCCCAACTTTTAGAAAATTAAGAATATTATCTAAATGATCAATGACATTTTCTTTGGTTCTAATTCTTAGATAAATCCGGTAACCGGGATCTAAAAATTCACGCGATAATTGGGCTACAAATTTTGAATCACCCTGATAAATTAAATTAACTAATAATTCAGGCTGAACGGTCAACTCGTTTAATAATTTAGTTGTCAGATTATTTACTTTAGAAAAACAATCGCTTAAATTATTTTGATTAAACGGGATAATAGAATTTTCTTCAGTAAGGGTTTCACCAATAACTGAAACTTCTGTCGAAAACATGCTCAATTGTGAGATTAATTGTCGATAAGCCAGATAAATATCAGAGACTTGTGTTGATGGATTTTCTTCAAACTGGATAAATGTGGCAATATGATTACTAATTGACATCATCGCTAAACCGACAGATAAATTATTTGAGCTATTTACAAGTCCTGATTCAAAAGAGGTTATATTTTGAAGTTGTTCAAATCGCCCGACTAAACTTTGTTTAGTTGATTTGACTAAATTCTTAAGTACTTCAGAACCGCTTAATAACGTTATCTTAGGAATAAAAGTTTCTGAAGGTGTGCATTGATCAACCGATAAAAATATTTCAGCTACTTTAAGAAGAGATAAACCCGCAGTACTTTTCAAATTATAGCTTGGAACTAAATTACAATTAAAATCTAACATCGATAACGTTGCTTGTTCATTATTATCAAATAGATCTTTTTTATTGATATCAGCGGCAAGCTTAAAGCGAGCATCGGGTGATGAATTTGAAACTAAATTATTTTGCTCTGCAGAAATGGGTGCTAAAGCAATAAATATATTCAGATTCCCACTGTCATCAAACTGCTCTTTGTCTAACCTTAATGGTGGAATTTGACAGTTTCCCGGGTATAAAAGTAAACTGCCGTCTTCTAATATACATTCCAACTTTTCAATGACTAATAAACCTGTTTTCAAAGCAGAAAGATCAAATTTTAATTCTGAAATACCTGATTCTACGCCGCTACGAACTTTAGAATATAGATTAGACATAGTGGATGTATATCTATCTAACTGTTGAAAATGCTGAGGTTTTAAAAATAGCCCCTGATTCCAATATATCGACTTCATTGAATCCATTACTCAATCTCCAAATTATTCAGCTGTCGCGCTGAACTTTGTAATACTGTTTTCACCAAAGTCAATATTAAGCCTAATATTTGAGGGTCTTAAAATATCGGGTTGAGGCTCTTTACTTACAAAATAGCCAAAGGTCATCTTGTCCAAAGTAGTCCACTCGGCATCGATCGGCTCTTGTAACGTAGTATTAACAGAAATAGGAATAATGCGTACCGCTTGCCGCCTATCTAGCTCAGCAAAACCTGCAATAATAGCGATATACTTGGCATTTTCTTGGCGGGCTAGCCTGAACATAAGGTTTTGCTTTGGCCCCAAAACAAATGATTCACTAAATATGGCATTAGGTATCATTTCAGTTTCTTGCGTTAACGCAGCGGCAATCCCTTCGTTGGTCTGAAAAAGCGTATTGATACCTGAGACTTCTGATAACTGAACAATTTTGACGACTAAAGTGTGGGACCGTTGTCCAAATATATTTAATTCTGGACGGGCAACGAAATTGACTTGAATGCCATCTTTATCATATGTCCAAGCAACAAGTTCATTACTGGGGTGGTTTTCATCCCAGTTTTCCCAAGACCCTGAGCTATCAGACCAATAATCAATATTATCTTTTTTCTGTACTTCCACCTGACTATTAGGCAATAGACTACAACCGCTCAGCAATATAGATATGCAAGTGATGCGTATCCATATTGTTGAGTTATAAATGAAATTTTTCATACTTTATAACCTAACCGCCTTCCCCAGACCAATCATCAATCGCAGTTGTTCCACAAACCACATGATCCGCTTGAATTTGCCCATAAGTAAACCTGACCTTTTCATAGGGCATTAAACCGTCATTTACTTCATCTAAAATATTAGGTGATATTGTATTAATACTCACAATTTTAGCGCGCTGCAAAGTGATGTTGTAATACTCTACAGGTTCACCTGCACTGGTTTCATCCGGGGTTCTAAAGAACCTCAAAATGACTTCCAGTTCCGATGGGGAGGTCACAGTATTAAGCAATAAGGGGGAGCTTTTATCTATAAATTTACTGACCTCCAGATATTCATGTTTCCTTGTCCCTGTCACCTGTCCCGTTAATGAATTAGTTGGCACACTTACTTTATGATCGTAAGCTAGAATTAATGACTCTTCTTCATGATCGGCCTTAAAGAATGAACCTATACTTTCTTTTGAACAAGATTCTTCTGTTAAACACCCTTCAGGGTCATTAATGGACATATAAATTTCAGTAGGCATAATTATTCCTTTATATTTTTAAATGGCACAAGATTAAGCTCGTTCTAAAATACTGGTTAGAGAGAGTGTGAAACTTGCTCCCATAAATTTAAAGTGAGGAGTCACTTCCATACCGACAGAATACCAACCTACTTCAGTATCAATGTCACTGACTGAAATTGCAGCTTTTCTGAGTGGTCGTTGACTTCTTGTTGCTGCGGAAGGATTATCTTGATCTGCAACATATTGCCTGATCCATTTATTAAGCTCTGTTTCTAGCTCTGTTTTACTCTTCCAACTACCCAAATTTTCGCGTTGTAATACCTTAATATAGTGAGCCAGCCTGTTTACTATAAATAAGTAAGGTAGTTGTGTACCTAAACGGTAATTAATTTCAGCCTGTTTACCTTCATCATCATTGGTGAATTTTTTAGGCAATTGGGTTGAATTAGATGAGAAAAAGACTGCACTGTCAGAGTCTTTTCGGAGTGTAAAAGGAATAAAACCAAGTTCAGATAATTCAAATTCTTTCCTATCTGACACTTTAAGTTCTACTGGTCCAAAAACTTTATCAGTGCCGCTATCATCAACGATATCAATAGGTAAATCAGCGACTTCACCACCTGATTGCGGACCGATGATATTTGGACACCAACGATATTTTGCAAAACTGTTATTTAATCGCGTTGCATAAGCAAATGCTGCGTTGCCCCATAGGTACTCTGACTTGTTGTTAATACTTTCTTTATAGTTAAAAGCACTTACTGGAATATTTTCACCATATGTTCGCCTTAACATAAATCGAGGTAAAGTGAGGCCGACATTTCTGGCATCATCACTGCTTCTAAAGTTACGCCAAGATAAATATTGCGGGCCTTCAAACATAGCTTCTAATTGTTTTAACTCAGGTAATTCTGCAAAATCTTCCAGTCCAAAAAATTCTTCACTTGCACTTGTTATAAATGGAGCATGTGTCATAGCACTTAAACTGGACATATGACTCAGTAAATTCATATCGGGGACTGAAGGGGAAATATAATAATTTCCAATAATCACTCCATAGGGATCACCACCATATTGTCCGAATTCATCGGTGTAAACTTTACGATAAAGACCTGTTTCAATTATATCAGCCGCATCTTCAAAATCTTCCAGTAACTCATTTTTGGATACTGATAATATTTCAATTTTTATATTTTCTTTGAAATCTGTTCTATCCGTTAGCAGTTTTAAACTTCTCCATGGCGATTCTAGTGCTTGAAAAACACTATTATGGATAATTTCATCCATTTGCTTACTGAGTTTTTCATCAAGCTCATCAATAAGAGATTCAACATAACGTTTATCTACTCTTAGATTATCAAAATCACAATCTTCTTCAAGTACCTGAGTGAGCAGCGTTTGCATCCCTTGACTTGCAATATCATAACTATATGGGTCACTTAAAAGCTTGCTTAAACCTAATATACTTCCAACTAATGATTCTTCTTTTATTGCTTCCATTTTTTACTCCTAAGAGGCACCAATGTTCTGTCATTATCTGCTAAGCCATTTATATTTAGGGCTAGAAGCAATAGAATAATTTCATTCACACTTTATAGATGCATATTCTTATTGTTTATTAGCAGATAAACCCAGCTCAAGTTTTAATTCATTTCGTGATTTTTCATCAATTAAAAGGTTGCGTATTTGTTTACGCATTTGAGGGGAATTACCGATTGGGCCTTTCAGTGCTTTTAATGCCTCTCGAAGCTCAAGAACTTTTTTCAATTCATCAACTTGTTGGATAATACTATCTGGTTCAAAGTCACTTAACTGTTTTATACTTAGAGATATATCAATTGGCTCATCACTTCCTTTATTGATTTTATTTTCTACACTAAATTGAACTTTAAGGTCAAAGCTATCCATTACATCGGAGAAATTATATTTATTTATATTAATTAACTTTCTATCTTCCAGAGAAGTAACTATTTGACTTTGGGTGAAATCTCCTAAGACTAGCAGTTTAAAAGGGAGTTCAACGGCTTCTTTAGCGTTACCTACCGCTGGTTTATAAGATATATTAATACGCTCTTTAGGTGCAACTGAACCTGAGCGCTTGTCTTTCATAGACATATTATCCTCCAGTAAATTATAATGTTAACTTCTGCAACTTTAGGTGACAGAAAAAGTAAGCAATTCGTTATATCAAAAAGACATGAAAATGATATTTTATATAAATATATAATATATCATTTCTTTTTAAAAATTAGCATATAACGGATTAAAAGAAACATATATTTATATCAAGTTATTCATATATAGAGTTTGGTCACATTACGAGACTATAAAAATAACTATTTATGATATGCGGGCGGGAGATGCTCACTTTTTCTGTATGAAAAAACAACTAAATCCGGTTTTTTTGTATGAAAAACGAACTGATCTATTGATTCGCTTAAAAATAACACTTATTGAAATCTGAGAATGGGAATTATTCGATTATTCAGCACTAAAGATCAATAAACGATAGCCAATTTATTCAAAAAATAAATTAAACCGTAGAGGTCGAATTTTTTGTTTAATCCGGTTATAAATAAGAAAATTGATATTACCAGCAATAACGCTTTCATTATCCAATAACCAAGATGACTTAAATCTTTTTATTTTGGCAGGAATAAAACTATGAGTGCTTTACAACCTCTTATCGATACCTACTTAAATCATATTGCCAGCCAGCGTGGTTTGAGCCCTGTTACCATCACAAACTACCAAAGTAATTTAGCTGAATTTGTTGCCCTGTTAAATGAAAATAAAGTAGGCTGTTGGACAGAGCTTGATGGACAATTGGTGCGCTTAATGGTTAAAACGCTGCATAAAAAGGGCCTTAAAGCCCGTTCTATTGCAACCAAACTTTCCGCTTTACGCTCTTTTTTAGACTATTTAGTACAGTTTGATATTTTAAGTAACAATCCGGCAAAGGGTATAGCAGCACCCAAATTAGATAAGCCACTGCCTAAAAATGTGTCCGTTGATGATATGTTTCAATTGCTTGATATAGATGAAAAAGATCCGCTTAGTATCCGTGATCAGTGCATGATGGAACTGATGTACTCCTCTGGATTACGCCTTAGTGAGTTAGTTGGTATTAACTTACAAGATATAAAGTTATCTGCAAAAGAGATAATGGTAACAGGTAAGGGAAGTAAGCAACGATTATTACCTATTACCGATAGAGCGGTTGCGACTGTAAAAATCTGGCTTAAAATCCGTCCTGAATTTTGTATAAAGGACGAAAAAGCACTCTTTGTTTCTAAGCAAAAAAAACGTATATCAGCGCGTAATGTACAGGCTAGAATGGAAAAATGGGGCTTAAAACAAGCCTTACCGGGCCATATAAATCCACATAAATTACGGCACTCTTTTGCTACCCATATGCTTGAATCAAGTGGTAACCTGCGTGCGGTGCAAACCTTGCTCGGCCACGCAGATTTAGCCACAACGCAGATTTATACCCACCTGGATTTTCAGCATTTATCAAAAATTTATGACCAGGCACACCCGCGTGCTAAACGTAAAAAATAATTACAAAATAACTACAGAAATGGATATATCACTATGAAATACTACCGGGCAATTAAACCTTTTAAAGCGATTAGTTTTGATCTTGATGATACGCTTTATGATAATCACCATATCATCAAAAAAGCCAATCAATCGATTATTGAGCACCTTAATCAAACCTATCCTGAGCTGGCAGAATTGACCGAAAAACAGTGGTCATTATACAAAGATATAGAAGTGGCGGAATTTCCAGAAATAAAACATGATGTTTCTTTATGGCGAACCCAAACACTGACTCGAATAATGATCATTTACGGGATCCCGGAGTTTAAGGCCATAAAGTATGCACAACGTGCATTTTCTGAGTTTTTAAAACTGCGCAGTGATTTTGTAGTCCCGGAAGCAAGTTTAACGCTATTAGATAAGTTAGCACAAACTTACCCGATAATAGCTATTACTAATGGTAATGTTGATGAATTTAAAATCCAACTTGATGATAAATTTAAGTTTATTTTAAAAGCGGGTAATGGTTTTAAATCTAAACCAGAAGGTGATTTGTTTATTGAAGCGGCCAGACGTTTAAATATTGAAGTCAGTGATATTTTACATGTCGGCGATCATTTAATTAGTGATGTTTATGGTGCTCAAAACAATGGTGCACAAGCCGTTTGGTTTAATCCCAATAAGCAGTCTCTGAGTGGTGCGATGTTATTACCAACCGTGGAAATCAGTCGTTTAGATCAATTATATAAACTGCTATAATTTTCTTTTACTGAATAAATAAACAGGTCTTTTGTTATGGATGTTTCCTACTTAATTGATGATTTAAATGATCACCAGCGTGCTGCTGTTTCCGCACCCGAGCAGAATATGCTGGTTTTAGCCGGTGCCGGTAGTGGTAAAACACGTGTATTAACGCATCGAATCGCATGGTTGATGCAGGTAGAAAACATTCCAACATATTCTATTTTGGCGGTTACCTTTACCAATAAAGCCGCCAAGGAGATGCGTGGCCGTATTACGGATATTTGCCCGCAACAGATAGGCGGGATGTGGATAGGTACTTTCCATGGCACCGCCCACCGCTTATTGCGCCTGCATTATCAAGAAGCTAATTTACCTGAACAGTTTCAAATAATTGATAGCGATGATCAAAAAAAAATGGTCAAACGTATTATCAAAAGTCTTAATTTAGATGAAAAATATTACCCTGCTAAAGAGTTACAGTGGTATATCAACGATAAAAAAGATGAGGGTTTACGGGCAAAACATATTCAGGTTGGTTATAGCCAGCAGGAAAAACAACGCCTGCAGGTTTATCAAGCCTACGAAGAGGCTTGCCAACTTGCCGGATTAGTTGATTTCGCAGAATTATTATTACGTGCCCACGAATTGTTATTAAATAACCCTTCTCTGTTATTACATTATCAGCAACGTTTCCGCCATGTGTTGGTCGATGAGTTTCAGGATACCAATAAACTTCAATATGCCTGGTTAAACCTGCTTACCGAGAACAACAGTTATTTGACCATAGTCGGAGATGATGACCAGTCAATTTATGGTTGGCGGGGCGCTGACGTTGAGAATATTCAACGTTTTTTAAGGGAAAAAGATAATCCGGTGACGGTCTGCTTAGAGCAAAACTACCGATCAACGGGACATATATTAAATGCCTCTAACCAGCTTATTAAAAATAATAGTGACAGATTAGGCAAAGAGTTATGGACCAGCGGTGAAGATGGGCAACCCATTGCCATTTACAGTGCATTTAATGATTATGATGAAACACGTTATGTTACCTCGCAGTTAAAACTATGGCAAAATAGTGGTAAAAAGCTGGCTGAATGTGCCATTTTATACCGTAGCAATGCACAATCTCGTCTTTTTGAAGAACAGTTAATGGCACAACAGATTCCCTACCATATTTATGGTGGTCAGCGCTTCTTTGATCGTTTAGAGATAAAAGACAGTATCGCCTATCTGCGCTTAATCAATAATCATCAAGATGATGCGGCATTTGAACGTATTATCAATAAACCTAAACGTAAAATTGGTAATACCACACTTGATAAGATTCGACTTTGTGCCCGCGAGCAGGGTTATACCATGTGGCAGGCGAGTCTGTTTTTAATTGAGCAAAAACAACTGAGTGCGGGTGCGAATATTTCATTATCCGGATTTATTGAATTAATAAAGCGTTTTGAAAATGAAACCTCTGAGCTGCCTTTGTTTCAGACGGTTGACCATGTGATCCGTCACTCCGGTTTGCATAGCATGTTCGAAAATGAAAAAGGTGAAAAATCACGCAGCCGTATAGAAAATTTACAAGAGCTAGTTTCTGCAACTAAATCCTTTGTGATCCCCCCCGAAGAGCAGGAAATGAGCGAGGTCACGGCCTTTTTAGCTTATGCAGCGCTGGAATCAGGTGATAACCAGGCCGATGAATTTGATGATGCAGTACAACTAATGACCATGCATGCGGCAAAAGGATTAGAGTTCCCGCAAGTCTTTATGGTGGGTGTGGAAGAAGGCATGTTTCCCGGACAGCAATCTGCCGACGATGAAGTGCGCTTAGCCGAAGAACGTCGCCTTTGTTATGTTGGTATGACCAGAGCAATGCAAAAACTAACCCTTTGTCATGCCGAAAGCCGCCGTTTATACGGACAAGAGAAATTCCATTCTCCTTCTCGTTTTATTAGCGAGCTGCCAGAACAGGATATTGAATATATTCGTCTTAAAACCCAGGTCCGAAGAGTCCAGCAACCTACCGTTAAGCAGCCCGCATTTACCCGGGAAAATCAGGATATTTCAGGCTTTAGGATTGGCCAGCAAGTAACCCATCCTAAGTTTGGAGAAGGCACTGTTATTGCGCAGGAGGGCAGCGGAGAAAACAGTCGCTTACAAGTGAATTTTATGGGAGTAGGCAGTAAATGGTTAATGACCGCTTACGCTCGTCTCGAGACAGTATAGGTAGCAGTGTCAACATTAGGTAAAATATAGGTCTATTTTAACCTTTTTTATGTTTAAATTAAAAAAGGTTAACTAAACTTCATATAACTGTTATTACGGTGCTAAAAAATGACTCCGCCAAGCTGATAAATTCAGTATTGGTGTTGGTCTGAACCTATCATATTAAGGAATATATTATGCCCCCTAAACCTATTAAGGATTTCCTTGTCTACATAGAAGAATGTCATCAGGCGCTAGCTGATTTATATCTTAGACTTAGCCTTGAGGAAAATAATGAGAAGGTAAAATTGTTACTCGATTTTATGAAAAAAAAAGAGCAGCTATCTGGCCTGCAGCTTCATCAATATACGCAGCAGGCACCTCCCAGTTTATTAGAAACTGACTTAGATAGTGAATTTGATGACAGTTTTCCAATAAAATGTCAGCAGATGGAATTAAAAGCTGAATTATCCCTTGATGATGTTGTCGCTTTGGCAATCCGCTTTGACATACAGCTTATAGATTTACTGCAGACCGCAGCCCATAGTTCACCCACCATAAAGGCAGAAATAGCGCTTGGAAAGCTAGCCAATCAGGAAGAGGAAACCTTACACCATGTGGTGACGGCCCGCCATGAATTCGAATATATGTAATTTACAACTATTCGCTTACGGTCAATCACCTGATGTCCTTATCGACTTGACTCAGGTTATCTTATATTTACGCTCTTTTTAACACTTAACCTGATAAGGGGCTTAGTCAGGTAATATAATTTCTCTCAAGTATTTATTTTAAAGCCCTTCCCCTAGTCTTCATCGCTTATAAACGGTAGAATCTGCGCTTATTATTGGCCCGTATTAATTGGTGATTTATCTATGAAAGTGCATATCCAGCAACTACTCGAGCAAGCTATCGTTTGCCTTATAAAACAAGAAATTATTCCTGCGGATATCCAGCCTCGCATCAATATTGATCGCACCAAAGATAAGTCCCACGGTGACTACGCAAATAATTTAGCATTAATGTTAGCAAAACCTGCCAAACAAAATCCCCGCCATCTTGCTGAACTGATTATTGCCAACATACCTGAATCGACGTTAGTTATAAAAATGGAAATAGCGGGACCTGGATTTATTAACTTTTTTATTAATCCTAATTTCCTCGAAAAACAGATTGATGGCGCTTATTTGGATAAAAGATTAAATGTACAGATAGAAGCCAATCCGCAAACAATAGTAATAGATTATTCCTCGCCAAATCTGGCCAAAGAGATGCATGTTGGTCACCTGCGCTCATCTATTATTGGTGATGCGGTAGCGCGCACCTTAGAATTTAAAGGTAATAACGTTGTCCGTCAGAACCATGTCGGTGATTGGGGCACTCAGTTTGGTATGTTGCTCGCTTACATGGAAGAATTACGAGCTAAAGGTGAGCCCATTGAAAATAATCTGGCTAATTTAGAGATTTTTTATCGTGCTGCAAAAGGACGTTTTGATGAATCAGAAGATTTTGCAACCCGTGCACGACATTTAGTGGTTAAACTCCAGGGTGGCAATAAAGACTGTTTAAAACTGTGGGCAAAATTTAATGAAACCAGTCTTTCACACTGCCAGGAAACCTATCAGCGTTTAGGTGTAAGCCTAACCCGTGCAGATGTCCGGGGAGAAAGTAGTTATAACGATCAGTTAGCGGTGGTTGTTGAAGATCTTGATAAACAGGGTTTATTACAACAAAGCCAAGGCGCTAAATGTGTCTTTTTGGATAACTTTAAAAATAAAGAAGGCGACCCTTTACCTGTTATTATTCAAAAGAAAGATGGTGGTTTCCTCTATGCAACATCGGATCTCGCTGCGATGCGTTATCGCCAGAATGAACTTAATGCCGATCGCATTCTTTATTTTGTAGATGCCCGCCAGGGTTTACACTTCCAGCAGGTTTTTGAAGTTGCCCGTTCAGCGGGTTTTGTTAATGAGAAAACATCTCTTGAACATATGCCCTTCGGGACAGTAATGGGAGAAGATGGTCGCCCATTTAAAACCCGTTCAGGGGCGGTTGCCAAATTAGCGGATTTATTAACAGAAGCAGAAGTGCGTGCTTATGAATTAGTAAAAGAAAAAAACAAAGAGATGTCTGAACCAGAGCTTCGTCATATCGCTTCCGTGGTGGGTATCTCTTCGGTTAAATATGCCGATCTTTCTAAAAATCGTACCAGTGATTACACTTTTAGTTTTGATAGCATGTTAAGTTTTGAAGGTAATACCGCGCCGTATCTACTTTATGCATACACCCGTGTTGTTAGTATCTTTAATAAAGCGGGAATTGAGATGGGCAGTGTCACTGCAGCGGTTTCTTTAACCCAAGAGAAAGAAATAGACTTGGCCAATAAACTGATTCAATTTAATGATATTATTGATCAAGTTGCTAAACAAGGTATGCCGCACTTTTTATGTTCATACTTGTTTGAATTAGCAGGACTCTTTTCAAGCTTTTATGAGGCTTGCCCTATTTTGATTGCCGAAACGGAAACACAAAAACAGAGCCGCCTGAAACTGGCTGGATTAACCGCTAAAACGCTTAAGCAAGGTTTGTCATTACTGGGAATTAATACGCTGGAGCGCATGTAATCCATGGCAACCGAAAACAGACGAAAACCGGCTACTCCAAAAAAAGCCGTCGTGCGTAAACGCACGGCGGTAAAAAAAACAGCATCTAAAAAAGGGATTCCCTACTTAGCTATTTCTGCTGTTGTATTGATCATCGGATTTATTGGTTTTTTTATGTTTGGGGTTGAAAAACCGTCCGCGCCACAAAGAGTGAATAAACCTGTTCAGAAAAAAGAGGACGTTTTACCAGAAAAACCTCAACCTATCTGGGAATATGAAAAAACACTTAAAACCAAGAAAATAACCGTTGATATACCTGAAAAGGAAGCACAAACAAGACCTTATCAAATGCAGTGTGCTTCATTTCGTGCACGAGGTGATGCAGAATCACTCAAAGCTAAAATTGCATTTCAGGGTTTAAATAGCGAAGTATTAAAAACAGGTGATTGGTACCGGGTTATTTTAGGGCCCTATGAACGTAAAAGACTGGCAGAAAAACACCGTCATAAACTACAGCGAGCTAAAATTAATGGTTGCCAAATTTGGTTCTGGCGTTAAAGATAAAAGTGTTTTAAAAACCATTCCTTTTATCTTCTAATACCAAAATAAATCATTAAGCGATCATGTTGTAAAATAGGCATAAATCCTTTAACTGTTGATTTAAATGGGTATTCCCTCCTTTAAATTCTTATTATAATTTTATTGTTTTGCTCTAAATATAATAATGGCAATTCCATTAAATATCTATTTATTGGAATTGCCATTATTCCCTTGAAAAATAAATTATCCCCCACATATATTAACTATATAAGTGCCTATTTTTTACGGCCCATTCTCTTTCTCACTTTTAAGGTAAAAATATGACTACCATTGTTTCAGTACGTCGTGGCAACCAAGTTGTTGTCGGTGGTGATGGTCAAGTTTCTCTTGGCAATACGGTTATGAAAGGTAACGCACGTAAAGTACACAGACTCTATAACAATCAAGTAATAGCTGGTTTTGCTGGCGGTACAGCTGATGCATTTACCCTGTTAGAACGTTTTGAGGCTAAGCTTCAGGCACACCAGGGTAATCTTGAACGAGCAGCGGTTGAATTAGCGAAAGACTGGCGTACCGATCGATCGTTGCGCAGACTTGAAGCGCTATTAGCTGTGGCGGATAAAAACTCTTCTTATATTATTACTGGTAATGGTGATGTAGTCAGACCTGAAAATGATTTAATGGCGATCGGCTCTGGTGGTTATTTTGCACAATCGGCAGCGATTGCCTTGTTAGAAAATACCGATTTAGACGCGAAAACAATTGTCGAAAAAGCATTGGCTATAGCAGGCAATATTTGTGTTTTTACTAATGAAACTCACACTATTGAATGCATTGATTTCTCTGATGAAATTACTACTGAAAGTAAAAAATAGGGTATATAACTATGTCAAATATGACACCAAAAGAAATTAAACATGAGTTAGATCGCCATATCATTGGACAAGACAATGCCAAACGAGCTGTTGCTATTGCACTTCGTAATCGCTGGCGCCGTATGCAGCTTGATAAAGAAATGCGTCAAGAAGTCACCCCAAAGAATATTTTAATGATCGGTCCTACCGGTGTAGGTAAAACAGAGATTGCGCGCCGTTTAGCAAAACTCGCTAATGCTCCTTTTATCAAAGTTGAAGCAACTAAATTTACAGAAGTAGGGTATGTTGGTAAAGAGGTCGAATCTATCGTTCGTGATTTAGTCGATGTAGCCATTAAACTGACTCGCGAAGAAGAAATGGCAAAGGTTGCCCATAAGGCAGAAGATTTAGCTGAGGATAGGATCTTAGATATCCTTATTCCACCTGCTAAAACAGGCAATGATTGGGAAACTGTAAAAACAGAAGATAGTGCGACAAGGCAGTCTTTCCGTAAAAAACTGCGTGAAGGTAAATTGGATGATAAAGAGGTTGAGATAGATCTCCCTGCTCCACAAATAGGTGTGGAAATAATGGCTCCTCCCGGCATGGAAGAAATGACTAATCAATTGCAGGGCATGTTTCAAAGTATGTCAGGTAAAGATAAAACTAAAAAACGCAAAATGAAAATAAAAGAGGCGTTGAAAGTACTGATCGAATCGGAAGCTGCAAAATTAGTGAATGAAGAAGACATTAAAGAAAAAGCACTCTTTTCAGCAGAAAATAACGGTATTATATTTATCGACGAAATAGATAAAATTTGTAAGCGTGGTGATAGTGCCGGTCCTGACGTATCAAGAGAAGGTGTACAGCGTGATTTATTACCTTTAATTGAAGGTTCTACCGTCAGCACTAAGCATGGGATGGTGAAAACTGACCATATGTTATTTATTGCATCGGGTGCATTTCAAGTTGCTAAACCCTCAGATCTTATTCCCGAATTACAGGGCCGCTTACCAATTAGGGTTGAGTTAGAAGCACTGACAGAAGAAGATCTGGCAAAAATATTAACTGAGCCTAAAGCTTCCTTAAGTGAACAGTATAAAGCGCTGTTAGCAACCGAAGGTATAACGCTTCAATTTAGCAAAGATGGTATAGATAAAATTGCTAAATCTGCCTGGCATGTGAATGAAACCACCGAAAATATAGGTGCACGTCGTTTACACACATTAATGGAACGCATTCTTGATGAACTTTCCTATGAAGCTTCAGAACGGAAAGGTGAATCAATTACTATTGATGAAAATTACGTTGCTAATACGTTAGATGATTTGCTTGAAAATGAAGATTTAAGCCGATATATTTTATAAAACATTAAGTTATTAAACAAAAAAGGATCCTATATGGATCCTTTTTTATACTTCTGGCGCGTGCAGATCAACTGCGTAATAAGCCGTCATAAAACTCAGTTACAACAACAGAGCACGTAGAGCTTATCCCCCAAAAAATAGAATTATAATGAATAATATCCATTTAAATCAACATATTAATACTTTATTTTTTTATAATATGCTCATTTAATTATTTCTTTTGGTATTAATGAATCTAGCCGAGCGTGGAATATTTTTATCAGTGATCTAGAGAGTTTAACCACTCCCTTCAAGAGATTGAATCGACATGATAATACCAATTCTACTAATTATGCGATCTAATAGTATTCCAATTATTAAATAATGAAACGCTATTGATGACTACAAAAAAACATGACTTTACTGCATTAGCTAAAACGCATCAAAGCGTTCGAATGAGGCTCCGTTTTTTAGCACTTGCACACTTCCAAGAAGGTAATTCACGCACTGCTATCGCTAAATTTTTAAAGGTCAGCCGAACCAGTATAAATAAATGGATCTCTCAGTATCACCAATTTGGAATGGATGGCTTAATCGATAAAAAAACAACTGGCAGGCCTTTTCGATTATCGAACGAGCAACATAAGCAACTCATTCATTATGTAACTGAGTCATCTAAAAGTGAGCTTGGTGGACGATTAAATGGCTCAGACATACAACTTTATATAGAAGAAAATTTTGCAGTGCATTACCATTTATCAAGTGTTTATAAGTTACTGCATAAGTTAGGTTTTTCTTGGATAACATCCCGTTCTAAGCACCCTAAGCAATCAATTGAAGCGCAAGAGGATTTTAAAAAAATTCCAATTCAAAACGATCTTTAAGATCCCTGGTCATATTGCATTAGATCGTGTGGATATATGGCTACAAGATGAAGCACGATTTGGCCAGCAAAATACAACAACCAAATTATGGGCTGAAAAAGGTAGCCGTCCAAGAGCAGTAAAACAACAGCAATTCGAATACGCCTATTTATTTGGATCTGTCTGTATTACCAATGGCGCTTCAGAAGCACTAGTCGTACCTTATGTAAACAAAGACATTATGATGACGCATCTTCAACAAATATCAGATAGAACCCCAATTGATAGACATGCCGTTATCATCATGGGTGGTGCTGGTTGGCATAGCGATGATATTGACGCTGACTTCAAGAATTTAACAATCATAAAGCTGCCACCCTATTCACCCGAACTAAATCCGATTGAACAGGTATGGAGTTGGCTTCGACAACATCACTTAGCAAACAGATGTTTCAGTGGTTATGATTCAATAGTTGAAACTGTCTGTGATGCTTGGAATGATTTTGTAAGTGACAGCAAAAGAGTGATAAAAATGTGTACGAGGGATTGGATGTCATTGATCAGTTAAATAAGCGGATTGGTATAAGTTAATTAATGGAATGGGTATTATGTTATCAGTAGGGTGCATTCTATGCACCGCAACCAGCGGCAATCGGTGCGCGAAGCACACCCTACTGGATTAAATTGCCTTAGCTTCTGCGGAATGTGGGCGAGTCCGCTCATAAACATGGCTCTCGCCAAATTATCCAGGGCACGTAAAACTTAGCCCGTTCGTAACACTCAGCTATCGCTGAACTCACCCCGACTATCACATGGATTGAATGCCACTGCGTGGTTGCTCTTTATGTCCCATGTACGAGTATTCATCGACCTAAGCGCTTAAACGAAAAAATCCCTGCTGACGTTAGTCAACAGGGATTTATCTAGATTTAATTGCCAAGCTTGTGCGGAATACTAGCGATGGAACAGGACTCGCAGAGCTCGTCCGCTCATACCCCAGGCTATCGCCTGATTCTACAGGGCACGCAGAGCTTAGCCCGCTCATGACACATTGCTCGCGCAATACTCCCCCTACTATCACAAGGATTGAATGCCACTGCGTGGCTGCTCTTTATGTCCCATGCTCGAGTAGTCATCGCATCAAGCGCTAAAACGAAAAAATCCCCACCCTTCTTTCGAAGGATGGGGATTTATCGTTTATTAGGCGCTTGGCGATGACCTACTCTCACATGGGGAGACCCCACACTACCATCGGCGCAATTGCGTTTCACTGCTGAGTTCGGAATGGGATCAGGTGGTACCACAATGCTATGGTCGCCAAGCAAAAACTTTTTAAAGCTTAGGCTTTTTTTAGCTTTAAATTGTTTTGGCCGGTAGGAGATTAACGTGTTTTTGTTAATCTTCCGTAAGGCAACAATCTAAAGTCTTTTTAAAATTTAATTAGAAAAGCTGGTTTTATTGTTGTTTTTATCAAGCAATCATAGATATTTGTAAAATATGTTTCGCAAGCATATTTTTTTTTTGGTCACACACTAACCCACGTTGAGTTTTCAAAGAGAATGTTAATAACATTCTCTGACGCTCTAAGCTTATTGGGTCAGTCCAACACGCTTTAGGTGTTGTATGGTTAAGCCTCACGGGTAATTAGTACAAGTTAGCTCAATACATTACTGTACTTACACACCTTGCCTATCAACGTTGTAGTCTCCAACGGCCCTTTAGGGAGCTTAAAGCTCCAGTGAGAACTCATCTCGAGGCTCGCTTCCCGCTTAGATGCTTTCAGCGGTTATCGATTCCGAACGTAGCTACCGGGCAATGCATCTGGCGATACAACCCGAACACCAGCGGTTCGTCCACTCCGGTCCTCTCGTACTAGGAGCAGCTCCTCTCAATTCTCAAACGCCCACGGCAGATAGGGACCGAACTGTCTCACGACGTTCTAAACCCAGCTCGCGTACCACTTTAAATGGCGAACAGCCATACCCTTGGGACCGACTTCAGCCCCAGGATGTGATGAGCCGACATCGAGGTGCCAAACACCGCCGTCGATATGAACTCTTGGGCGGTATCAGCCTGTTATCCCCGGAGTACCTTTTATCCGTTGAGCGATGGCCCTTCCATTCAGAACCACCGGATCACTATGACCTACTTTCGTACCTGCTCGACGTGTCTGTCTCGCAGTTAAGCTGGCTTATACCATTGTACTAACCTCACGATGTCCGACCGTGATTAGCCAACCTTCGTACTCCTCCGTTACTCTTTAGGAGGAGACCGCCCCAGTCAAACTACCCACCAAACAGTGTCCCAAACCCCGATTCAGGGGCCATGGTTAGAACTCAAAACATACAAGGGTGGTATTTCAAGGTTGGCTCCACGTCATCTAGCGACAACGCTTCAAAGCCTCCCACCTATCCTACACATGTAGGCTCTAAGTTCACTGCTAAGCTGTAGTAAAGGTTCACGGGGTCTTTCCGTCTAGCCGCGGGGACGCAGCATCTTCACTGCGATTTCAACTTCACTGAGTCTCGGGTGGAGACAGCATGGCCATCATTACGCCATTCGTGCAGGTCGGAACTTACCCGACAAGGAATTTCGCTACCTTAGGACCGTTATAGTTACGGCCGCCGTTTACCGGGGCTTCGATCAAAAGCTTCGACCTGAGTCTAACCTCATCAATTAACCTTCCGGCACCGGGCAGGCGTCACACCCTATACGTCATCTTACGATTTAGCAGAGTGCTGTGTTTTTAATAAACAGTTGCAGCCATCTGGTATCTTCGGCCTCCAACAGCTCAGAGAGCAAGTCTCGTCACCGTCGGAGGCGTACCTTCTCCCGAAGTTACGGTACCATTTTGCCTAGTTCCTTCACCCGAGTTCTCTCAAGCGCCTTAGTATTCTCTACCTGACCACCTGTGTCGGTTTGGGGTACGATCCTCTATTATCTGAAGCTTAGAGACTTTTCCTGGAAGCATGGCATCAATGACTTCATCACCTTGGTGACTCGACATCGTGTCTCAGCGTTAAAAGAAACCCGGATTTACCTAAGTCTCCCGCCTACGCACTTGAACCTGGACAACCATCGCCAGGCCCACCTAGCCTTCTCCGTCCTCCCATCGCAATAATAAAGGGTACGGGAATATTAACCCGTTTCCCATCGACTACGCCTTTCGGCCTCGCCTTAGGGGTCGACTCACCCTGCCCCGATTAACGTTGGACAGGAACCCTTGGTCTTCCGGCGGGGAGGTTTTTCACCTCCCTTATCGTTACTCATGTCAACATTCGCACTTCTGATACCTCCAGGATGGTTTACACCTTTCCCTTCGACGGCTTACAGAACGCTCCTCTACCATGCCTATAAATAAGCATCCGCAGCTTCGGTGATATGTTTAGCCCCGTTAAATCTTCCGCGCAGACCGACTCGACTAGTGAGCTATTACGCTTTCTTTAAAAGATGGCTGCTTCTAAGCCAACTTCCTAGCTGTCTGAGCCTTTCCACATCGTTTCCCACTTAACATATACTTAGGGACCTTAGCTGGCGGTCTGGGTTGTTTCCCTTTCCACGACGGACGTTAGCACCCGCCGTGTGTCTCCCATGATTGCACTTGTTGGTATTCGGAGTTTGCATGGGGTTGGTAAGTCGGGATGACCCCCTAGCCCAAACAGTGCTCTACCCCCAACAGTGATACACGAGGCGCTACCTAAATAGCTTTCGAGGAGAACCAGCTATCTCTTGGTTTGATTGGCCTTTCACCCCCAGCCACAAGTCATCCCCTAATTTTTCAACATTAGTGGGTTCGGTCCTCCAGTTGATGTTACTCAACCTTCAACCTGCTCATGGCTAGATCACCAAGTTTCGGGTCTAATCCCAGCAACTATTCGCCCAGTTAAGACTCGGTTTCCCTACGGCTCCCCTATTTGGTTAACCTTGCTACTGAAATTAAGTCGTTGACCCATTATACAAAAGGTACGCAGTCACGGAACACAATGTCCGCTCCTACTGCTTGTACGTACACGGTTTCAGGTTCTATTTCACTCCCCTCACAGGGGTTCTTTTCGCCTTTCCCTCACGGTACTGGTTCACTATCGGTCAATTAGGAGTATTTAGCCTTGGAGGATGGTCCCCCCATATTCAGTCAGGATTTCTCGTGTCCCGACCTACTCGCTTTCACTGTAAAGAAGTTTTTGTGTACGGGGCTATCACCCTGTATCGCGGCACTTTCCAGAGCCTTCCACTAACTTTTAAACAGCTTAAGGGCTGTTCCAATTTCGCTCGCCGCTACTATCGGAATCTCGGTTGATTTCTTTTCCTAAGGGTACTTAGATGTTTCAGTTCCCCTCGTTCGCTTCGTTAAGCTATGTATTCACTTAACGATGACACTAAGTGCCGGGTTGCCCCATTCGGAAATTCCAGGATATAACGCTTGTTATCAACTCCCCTGGACTTATCGCAGATTACCACGTCCTTCATCGCCTCTAATTGCCTAGGCATCCACCGTGCACGCTTATTCACTTAACCATACAACACCTAAAAGGTGTCACTTTAAGCGTTTTTATGAATGTTAATAACATTCAAAAAACACATAAGATAACAAAATTTAGATTTTGTATTTATTTTAGTTTCCAAGACGCTTGCGATTTCTCATATTTTACAATACAAAAAACAACATTCGTTTTTCGTGCACCTAGAATTAATGTTTAACGATTAATTCGTAGATACGTACGTTATCCAAAGTATCAGTTTGAACAACATTTATTTTTGCTTGATTACGATTATTTAAATAAATTTAAATAATCGAGAACAATTTCGTTTAATTTATCACACCAATCAACACCTGAGTGCCATTGTTATTGTGTGATAAAAAGAACTTTTATCAGCTTTCCTAATTGTTAAAGAGCAAACTTTTTAGTAAAAAAAAGCTTAAGGTAAATTTTATAATTTATCTTAAGCCTCTCCTCAAAAAGAGGTTCATGTCGGATACTTATTATTACAATAAGTGGTGGAGCTATGCGGGATCGAACCGCAGACCTCCTGCGTGCAAGGCAGGCGCTCTCCCAACTGAGCTATAGCCCCGACATGTTGTGTATAAATAGACTCTGTCATGCGTTCCCAAATCAACGATTTGGTGGGTCTGAGTAGATTTGAACTACCGACCTCACCCTTATCAGGGGTGCGCTCTAACCAACTGAGCTACAGACCCAGCATAAGGTCTATCTATACTCTCTATACATTCTAATCAAACAATCTGTGTAGGCACTCATTGCAGCTGAATCACAAGAAAGCAAGCTTTCTCACTAAACGGCTTCGCCAAATATTGCTATTTGCCGACGATCTGTTTCTTTACGTAAGGAGGTGATCCAGCCCCAGGTTCCCCTAGGGCTACCTTGTTACGACTTCACCCCAGTCATGAACCACACCGTGGTCATCGCCATCCCCGAAAGGTTAAGCTAATGACTTCTGGTGCAGCCCACTCCCATGGTGTGACGGGCGGTGTGTACAAGGCCCGGGAACGTATTCACCGTGGCATTCTGATCCACGATTACTAGCGATTCCAACTTCACGGAGTCGAGTTGCAGACTCCGATCCGGACTACGACAAACTTTATGAGATTCGCATACCTTCGCAGGCTAGCAACCCTTTGTATTTGCCATTGTAGCACGTGTGTAGCCCATCCCGTAAGGGCCATGATGACTTGACGTCGTCCCCACCTTCCTCCGGTTTATCACCGGCAGTCTCCCTAGAGTTCCCACCATTACGTGCTGGCAACTAAGGATAAGGGTTGCGCTCGTTGCGGGACTTAACCCAACATTTCACAACACGAGCTGACGACAGCCATGCAGCACCTGTCTCAGAGTTCCCGAAGGCACTCTACTATCTCTAACAGATTCTCTGGATGTCAAGGGATGGTAAGGTTCTTCGCGTTGCATCGAATTAAACCACATGCTCCACCGCTTGTGCGGGCCCCCGTCAATTCATTTGAGTTTTAACCTTGCGGCCGTACTCCCCAGGCGGTCTATTTAATGCGTTAGCTTTGAAACCCACGGCATATAGCCACAAACTTCTAATAGACATCGTTTACTGCGTGGACTACCGGGGTATCTAATCCCGTTTGCTCCCCACGCCTTCGCGCCTCAGCGTCAGTCTTTGTCCAGGTGGCCGCCTTCGCCACTGGTATTCCTTCAGATCTCTACGCATTTCACCGCTACACCTGAAATTCTACCACCCTCTACAAAACTCTAGTTAACCAGTTTCAAATGCAGTTCCAAGGTTGAGCCCTGGGCTTTCACATCTGACTTAATTAACCGCCTACGCGCGCTTTACGCCCAGTAATTCCGATTAACGCTCGCACCCTCCGTATTACCGCGGCTGCTGGCACGGAGTTAGCCGGTGCTTCTTCTGCGAGTAACGTCACAGATAATGGATATTAACCATTACCCTTTCCTCCTCGCTGAAAGTGCTTTACAACCCGAAAGCCTTCTTCACACACGCGGCATGGCTGCATCAGAGTTTCCTCCATTGTGCAATATTCCCCACTGCTGCCTCCCGTAGGAGTCTGGACCGTGTCTCAGTTCCAGTGTGGCTGGTCATCCTCTAAGACCAGCTAGGGATCGACGCCTTGGTAAGCCATTACCTTACCAACTAGCTAATCCCACTTGGGCTCATCTTGTCGCGATAGCATATAAATAGAGGCCACCTTTGGTCCGGAGACATTATGCGGTATTAGCAGTCGTTTCCAACTGTTGTCCCCCGCAACAAGGCAAATTCCCAAGCATTACTCACCCGTCCGCCACTCGTCAGCAAAATAGCAAGCTATTCTCTGTTACCGTTCGACTTGCATGTGTTAAGCCTGCCGCCAGCGTTCAATCTGAGCCATGATCAAACTCTTCAATTTAAAGTTTAATTTGCAGCTTGCGCTGCGACTCAATATAACTGACTAAAACTAATTACTCTTATATTAATACCTAAGTATAAAAACTTCAGTATAAAAATAATGAATAACTTATTATTCTGAATAAATAAA